>NZ_JBIMKU010000002.1:133529-515985 GCF_051860965.1 Microbacterium sp. | reverse complement strand
TCGAGGTCCTCTCGGCCGACGGCACGCCGGTCAACCTCCGTGACACCGACGACGACGCCTTCCGCGCTGCGGAAGAGCTCGGCATCAACATCTCCAGCCGCTTCGAGTCCTCGTCCATCGACGAGATCTGACCCGGTCGATTTCTTACACAGGAGAACTGAACTAGTGCTCGAATCAACAACTTTCGACCAGCTCCGCATCGGCCTGGCCACTGCCGACGACATCCGTCGTTGGTCGTACGGCGAGGTCAAGAAGCCCGAGACGATCAACTACCGCACGCTCAAGCCCGAGAAGGACGGCCTCTTCGGAGAGCAGATCTTCGGACCGTCGCGTGACTGGGAGTGCGCGTGCGGCAAGTACAAGCGCGTGCGCTTCAAGGGCATCGTCTGCGAGCGCTGCGGCGTCGAGGTCACCAAGTCCTCGGTCCGTCGCGAGCGCATGGGCCACATCGAGCTCGCCGCGCCCGTCACGCACATCTGGTACTTCAAGGGCGTGCCCTCGCGCTTGGGCTACCTGCTCGACATGGCGCCGAAGGACCTCGAGAAGGTCATCTACTTCGCCGCCTACATGGTGATCTCGGTCGACGCGGAGGCGCGCCGGCGCGACCTGCCGACGCAGGAGAACAACATCCGTCTCGAGCTGAAGACGCTCGGCGACCGTCGTGACGCGAAGGTCGCGGCCCGCCTCCAGAAGCTGGAGGAGGAGCTCGCCGCCCTCGAGGAGGAAGGCGCCAAGGCCGACCAGAAGAAGAAGGTCAAGGACGCCGCCGAGAAGGAGATGGCGCTCATCCGCAAGGGTGCAGACGACCAGATCATCCGTCTCGAGAAGGTGTGGGAGGACTTCCGCACGCTCGAGGTCGGCCAGCTCAAGGGCGAAGACGAGATCTTTCACGAGCTGCAGGACCGCTTCGGTCAGTACTTCGAGGCCCACATGGGCGCGGAGTCGATCAAGCGTCGCCTCGAGGCGTTCGACCTGGCCGCCGAGTCCGAGAACCTGCACCTGCAGATCTCGGAGGGCAAGGGCCAGCGCAAGATCCGTGCGATCAAGCGCCTGAAGGTCGTCAACTCGTTCCTGCAGACGGGCATGAGCCCGGCATCCATGGTCCTCGACGTCGTTCCGGTGATCCCGCCGGAGCTCCGCCCCATGGTGCAGCTCGACGGTGGCCGCTTCGCGACCTCCGACCTCAATGACCTCTACCGTCGCGTGATCAACCGCAACAACCGCCTCCGTCGCCTGATCGACCTCGGTGCTCCCGAGATCATCGTCAACAACGAGAAGCGCATGCTGCAGGAGGCCGTCGACGCGCTGTTCGACAACGGCCGCCGTGGTCGCCCCGTGACGGGCACGGGCAACCGTGCGCTCAAGTCGCTGTCCGACATGCTCAAGGGCAAGCAGGGCCGGTTCCGTCAGAACCTGCTCGGCAAGCGCGTGGACTACTCGGGCCGTTCGGTCATCATCGTCGGCCCGCAGCTCAAGCTCCACCAGTGCGGTCTGCCCAAGCAGATGGCGCTCGAGCTGTTCAAGCCGTTCGTCATCAAGCGCCTGATCGACCTCGGTCACTCGCAGAACATCAAGGCGGCCAAGCGCGCCGTCGAGCGCACGCGTCCCGAGGTCTGGGACGTGCTCGAGGAGATCATCCGCGAGCGTCCCGTGCTGCTCAACCGCGCGCCGACGCTCCACCGTCTGGGCATCCAGGCGTTCGAGCCGCAGCTCGTCGAGGGCAAGGCCATCCAGCTCCACCCGCTCGTCTGCGCGGCGTTCAACGCCGACTTCGACGGTGACCAGATGGCTGTGCACCTTCCGCTGTCGGTCGAGGCCCAGGCCGAGGCGCGCATCCTGATGCTCGCGTCGAACAACATCCTCAAGCCGTCGGACGGTCGCCCGGTCACCCTGCCGTCGCAGGACATGATCATCGGCCTCCACCACCTGACCACGGTCAAGGAGGGCGCCGCGGGCGAGGGTCGCGTGTTCGGCTCGGTCGGCGAGGCGATCCTGGCCAAGGACGAGGGCACCCTCGACCTGCAGGCCAAGGTTCGCATCCGCGTCCCCGGTCTGACGTTCCTCGAGGGCGAAGCCCCCGAGGGCTACGAGCGTCACGGACTGGTGGATGCCTCGCTCGGCCAGGCGATCTTCAACGACACCCTGCCCAAGGGCTACCCGTTCGTGCGCGAGCAGGCAGACAAGGGCAAGCTGTCGCAGATCGTCAACAAGCTCGCCGAGGAGTACCCCAAGGTCGAGGTCGCAGCATCGCTCGACCGGATCAAGGACGCCGGCTTCTACTGGGCCACCCGCTCGGGTGTCACGGTGGCGCTGTCCGACATCCTCACGCCCCCGAACAAGGGCGAGATCGTCGCGGGCTACGAGAAGCAGGCCGCGAAGGTCCAGTCGCAGTTCGAGAAGGGCCTCACGACCGACGCCGAGCGTCGTCAGGAGCTCATCAAGATCTGGACCGAGGCGACCGACGCCGTCCAGAAGGCCATGCGCGACAACTTCCCGGCGGACAACACCATCAACCGCATGGTGTCGTCGGGTGCTCGTGGCAACTGGCTGCAGATCCGCAACATCGCGGGTATGCGCGGCCTGGTGAACAACCCCAAGGGTGAGATCATCCCGCGTCCGATCATCTCCTCGTACCGCGAGGGTCTGTCGGTGGCGGAGTACTTCATCGCGACGCACGGTGCCCGCAAGGGTCTGGCCGACACGGCCCTCCGTACGGCCGACTCGGGTTACCTCACGCGTCGTCTCGTGGACGTCTCGCAGGATGTCATCATCCGCGAGGAGGACTGCGGAACGTCGAAGGGCCTCGAGTTCACGATCGCCGCGGCCGGTGCCGACGGTGCGCTCGTGAAGGACGCCAACGTCGAGAACTCGGTGTTCGCGCGTACCCTCGCCGACCAGGTCGTGTCGCCCTCGGGCGAGGTTCTGGCGGTCGCGGGCGACGACGTGGGCGACATCCTGATCAACAAGCTGGTGGATGCCGGTGTCGAGACCATCAAGGTCCGCTCCGTCCTCACCTGCGAGTCGGCAGTCGGCGTCTGCGCGCAGTGCTACGGCCGTTCGCTCGCGACCGGCAAGATCGTCGACATCGGCGAGGCCGTCGGCATCATCGCGGCCCAGTCGATCGGCGAGCCCGGCACGCAGCTGACGATGCGCACCTTCCACACGGGTGGTTCGGCCTCGGCCGACGACATCACGCAGGGTCTGCCCCGCGTGCAGGAGCTCTTCGAGGCTCGTACGCCCAAGGGCGCCTCGCCGATCGCGGAGTCCGCTGGACGCATCACGATCGACGAGACCGACCGTGCGAAGAAGATCATCCTCACGCCCGACAACGGCGACGAGCCGCACGTCTACCCCGTGCTCAAGCGCGCGACGCTCCTGGTCGAGGACGGCCAGCACGTCACGGTCGGCCAGCAGCTGCAGGTCGGCACGCTCGACCCCAAGGAGGTCATGCGTGTCATGGGTGCCCGCGAGGTGCAGAAGTACCTCGTGAACGGCGTCCAGGGCGTGTACCGCTCGCAGGGTGTCCCGATCCACGACAAGCACATCGAGGTGATCGTCCGCCAGATGCTGCGCAAGGTCACGGTAGTCGACCACGCCGACACGACGCTGCTCCCGGGCGAGCTGGTGGACTTCAAGCGCTACCAGAACATCAACCGCGAGACCGTGGCCGAGGGCAAGCGCCCCGCGTCGGGTCGTCCCGAGCTGATGGGTATCACGAAGGCGTCGCTCGCGACGGAGTCGTGGCTGTCGGCCGCGTCGTTCCAGGAGACCACCCGCGTCCTCACGCAGGCGGCCATGGAGGGCAAGAGCGACCCGCTCGTCGGCCTCAAGGAGAACGTCATCATCGGAAAGCTCATCCCCGCCGGAACCGGACTCTCGAAGTATCGGGGCGTCACGGTCGAGGCGACGGAAGAGGCCAAGAGCGAGCGGTACCCCAACCGCATCTTCGCCTCGGACGGTGCGTTCTCGGACGCCGACCTGAGCTACGTCGACTTCGACAGCTTCTCGACGGACGGCGACTTCACGTCGTACAACTGATCTGAGCATCACGACGAAGGCCCCTGGTTCACAGCCAGGGGCCTTCGTCGTTCCCCGCGCGCCGAGGATGGGTCGCGGCATCCCCTGCCTACCGTTGAGGGGGAGGGGAAATGGCACGCATTCCAGGGCGCAACTCGTGGATCGCCGTGCCCGCGGGACTCATCTGCGCGGGAGTCGTCGGCGCGCTCCTGTGGTTCTCCCTGCCGATGATGCCGGTCGCCGCGGCCTGGGTGGGCCAGACCGCTCAGCGCGCGCTCGCCGAACCGCTCGTCACGGTCGCGGAGCCGACCCGGGCGGTAGCGGATCTCGACGCCGTCCGCGACTGCCGCGACCTGTATCCCGAGAACGTCTGGGCCGAGCTGCAGTGGCGCGGCGAGGGGCTCCTCGCCCAGACGACGAGCCCGCCCTCGACGACCGCGACGACGGTCGTCGAGGCGCTCGCTCCCGCCGTGCGCCTCTCGTGCGCGTGGTCCTTCCCCGCCGGCGGCTCGCTCGTCTCGACGCTGTCGGACGTGGACGCGGATGCCGCGGCCGTCGCGCAGGCGGGATTCGAGGGCGCCGGGTTCACCTGCACGTCGGACTCGGGCATCCTGCACTGCTCCCTCGCCCGCGACGGCGGGATCGAGGACCACGTCCTCCGCGGAGGGCTGTGGCTGTTCGTGTTCACGAAGGGCTGGGCGCCCGACGACTTCGCGTCGCGCGTGTCGGGATTCGTGCTGGGCTGAGGATGCGAGGGGTCAGCCGAACACGGACTCGACGATGGCGGCGGTGTAGCCCGACGGCGCGAGGTTCGAGAACCGCGTGTCGACGAGCACGTCGTCCCGCCAGAACAGGGTGCGCCCGTCGGTGACGGGGTAGGTGTCGTTCGTCCACGTCTTCTCGCAGCGCGTGCCGCCGTCGGGCGTGTAGCAGGTGAAGCCCTCGTCGTCCGCGAGGCCGTTGAGCAGATCGAGCGCCGGACCGCGCGAGATCCTCGTGATGGTCGTCACGAGATTCGTCGTGTCGGCCGCCGGGTCGCCCCAGACGCAGATGAGCGAACCGTCCGGCTGCACACCGGTCGCGCCGAACGCCGGGTCGTTGAGCGGGGTCTCGCCGAGTTCGGCGAGCACCGGCGCCGTCAGGATCGCGCGGCAGTCGGTCGGCATCGCGACCGTCGAGGACGTGCCGGAAGGAGAGGGCGACGGCGTCGCATCCGACGAACCGCTCGGCGACGGGTCCGCGCCGGGGGAAGCGGATGCCTCGGGTGCCGCCGACGGCGACGGCTCGGGGGCGCAGCCCGTCAGGGCCAGGCCCGCCGCGATGACGGCGACGATCACGAGGCGGCGTGACGAGGGCATGCGGACACCCTAGCGGCGCGCAGCGCCCGCGAAGCGCCTTCGTACGGGCGCGGCGAACCGCGGCACGCCTGCGCGGCGCACGCCCACCGGGGCGTTACTCTCGCTCTGCAGGGATCAGCCCCGCGTGAGGAGTCCGTCCGATGAGCAACCCCACTTCGTCCCACGGCGAACCCGTCGAGGAGCCGACCGCGGTGGACGACGACATCGTCGTCCGTGCGCAGGAGGGACTCGCGGACGCCGAAGCCGCACGCGTCGAGGAGCACGTGGTGGTGAAGGAGCCCGCCGTCGCGCAGGAGCCCGACCCGTGGGATTCCCCGGAAGCGGCCACGCTCGCGTACGAGCCGGCCGCCGAGGCCGAGACGACCGTCTACGAGCCCGTCGTCACGCCCAGCGATCCGGTCGTCACTCCCAGCGAGCCGGTCGTCGAGGCCCCCGTCGTCGCGGCGGCCCCCATCCTCCCCGGCCCGTCGCCGATCTTCGTGCAGGCGCCCGAGTCGCCGCGACCGCGCGGCAACCGCGCCGCCGCCGGAGCGATCGGCCTGCTCGCAGCCGTCAGCTTCGCCGTCCTGTACCTCGCGACCGCGCTCGGCTTCGGCGCGATCCAGGGCACCGTCACCGCGGAGAACGTCGGCAGCGCGGCGCTCACGGCACTGGGCACCTGGGGTCTGTGGGTTCCGACCGTCGTCTTCTTCATCGCCTTCTGGCTGCTCGGGGCGATCATCAATCGCGGGCGCTGGGGCGTGTGGGTCGTGACAGGCCTGCTCGTGGGGGTCGCCGCATACGGCGGCCACATCCTCGGTCAGCTCTTCGAGGCGCCGTTCTGGACGCTGACCGCATCGCAGGGCCAGACGCTCGTCGAAGGACAGCTGCTCGCACCTCTCGCGATCGCGGCCTTCGTCTTCGGCCGCGAGCTGACGATCTGGTTCGGCGCGTGGGCGGCGGCTCGCGGAAGGCGCGTCACCGAGCTCAACGTCGAGGCGCAGCGCGAGTACGAGCGCACGCTCGAGGCAGGCCCGCAGCTCGTCCGCGCGTAGTGTCCTCCGCAGAGGACGACCGCGCGCCGCGCGTCAGCCCTGCGGTCGCCGTCGCGTTCGCGACGGTCGCGTTCGCGACGCTCGTGATCTTCGGATTCGGGATGCTGTCGCTCGCGCTCGGCGAGGACGTCATCGCGGTGCGGGGTCTCGGGCAGGTTCCCGGCATCCTGTCGCTCTCGGTCGCGACGGTGTCGTTCGCCGCACTTCTCGCGATCGCCCTGCGGCGGCCGCAGCCGTCGTTCTGGGCCGTCGCCTGGATCACGGCGGCGGTGTTCCTGGTCTATCTCGCGACGCTGTGGATCGGTGCCGTCGGCGCCGGCGCGGGCATCGTGACGGCCGCCGCGATCGCCGGACGCGTCGCGACGACATGGTTCGGAGCCGTTCTGGCAGGGGCGGCGGCGGTCGCGGGATGGGGCGGCATCGCCCTCGTCCGCACGCGCGCCGACCGGCCGCGCTGGCCGTGGGAGCGCGACGACGATGAATGAACCCCCGGAGAACCGCGGAATCCCGGGCGGGAGCGGCTACCGTGGGACCGTGGAGCGTTCCCTCGAGACGCAGGTCAGCCAGGCGGTGGACGCCTGGCTCGCCTGGTTGCCGCGCTGGGAGCCCGCCACGCACCGCGGTCGCGTCGCGCCGTGCCGCCGATGCCTGGGTTCGCCCGTGCTCTCCGCCGCGGGACTCGGCGCCGATGTTCCCCACGGCGTGCAGCACGGGCTCTCCACGCGCATCAAGACGATCGTCGATCACGCGGTCGCCGACTACACCGCGCTCAATCTGCCCATGCTGCAGGCCGAGCTCGATCATCAGGCAGCCCGCAACCGGGCACGCAGCTACCGGCCCGCGGAGGGACTGGATCCCGAGTTCGAAGGCCTGCCGCTCGATCCCGAACCCGTGCCGGGAGCGCCGTTCCTGTTCACCGTCGCGGGGCTCGCGCAGGAGGCCGACGCCGACGTGCCCGCGCTCCCGCCGCTGACCGAGGAGGCGAAGGCGGCTCTGCGCCAGGAGGTGGGTCTCGCCGACGATTACGCCAACATGGTCGGCCGCGAGGTCTGCACGGTGCTCCTGCATCACCGGCTCCGGATCCAGGCGGCCGTCGGCGAGTTCGTCGAGCCGCAGATCGAAGCGATGCTGGAAGAGCTCTCGCGCTCCCTGGACGTGCCCTTCGACCCGTCGGATCCCGCATCCTGACGAGGATCTCGGCACAGTTCTCCACAGTCGACACCCAGCCATATGGGGCACGCTTTGTTAGCATGGGCGCACTCGGGCGTGCCACGCTCGAGCAGCCCGCCGAATCCCGGCGGCTGAGGCCCCTGGGGAGGGATCGTTGGCTACACGTCTGCCTTCGGCGCCCCCCATTCTTCCGGGGCTCGCCTACATCCGGCCGCTCGGATCCGGCGGATTCGCCGACGTCTTCCTCTACGAGCAGGACATGCCGCGGCGCAACGTCGCCGTCAAGGTGCTGCCGAGCGACGTCCGCGATCCAGACCTGCGGCGGATGTTCAACGCCGAGGCCGACGTCCTCGCCCATCTCTCGGCGCATCCCGCGATCGTCACCGTCTACCAGGCGAGCATCTCGGCCGACGGCCGTCCGTACATCGTCATGGAGTACTGTCCGGGCTCGCTCTCGCGGCGCTACCGGATCGAGCGGATCCCCGTGCCCGAAGTGCTCGCGATCGGCGTGCGCATGGCGAGCGCCCTCGAGTCGGCGCATCGCGCGGGGCTCGTGCACCGCGACGTGAAGCCCAGCAACATCCTCATCACGACGTTCGGCACACCGGTGCTCGCGGACTTCGGGATCTCGTCGTCGCTGCAGCGCAAGACCGCCGATGAAGTGCTCGCGATGTCGATCCCGTGGAGCGCACCCGAGGTCGTCGCCGAGGAGACGGCGGGCACGATCGCGAGCGAGGTCTGGAGTCTCGGGGCCACGGTGTACTCGCTGCTCGCGGGCCACAGCCCGTTCGAGCGTCGCGAGCGCGGTCAGAACACGAAGGAGCAGCTGCGCCGCCGCATCGCGCGCGCGACCTACATCGACATCCCCCGCACCGACGTCCCCTCCTCGCTGCAGGCCGTGCTCGCGCGCTCGATGAGCCGGGACCCCTCGCGTCGCTATGGGTCCGCCCGGGAGTTCGCCGAGGCGCTGCAGCAGGTCCAGAGCGAGTTGGGGATCTCGCCGACGCCGCTCGAAGTGCCGGGCGAGGAGTGGGCACCGGCATCCGATCCCGTCGACTTCACCGATGACGCCCTGCGCGGGCCCGCACGACCTCACCTCGAGGAGGCGACGAGGCGCAAGGTGCGCCCCGGGACGGGCGTCGCCGCGCTCGCGCGCGATGAGGACACCGACATCTCCTCACCGCAGCGTGTGCGGGGGCGCAGCGCCGCGACGATCGCGATCGTCGTCGCCGCCGTCGTGACCCTCGTCGCGGGCGTCGTCACAGCGCTGTTCGCGACCGGAGTGCTCTGATGCGCCGCAGTGTCATCGGCGGCATCGTGGCGGCGGCGGCCGCGACCGCGCTCGTCGTCGGGGCGAGCATCGTCTGGCCGGGACTCGACGCCAAGGAGACGCCCGATGTGGATGCCGCGGTGTGGGCGCTCCAGACGGCGGACGGCCGGCGGTACGCGCGGGTCAACACGTCGGTCGGCGAGCTCGACACCGTCCGCAGCATCAGCAATCCGGATCTCGTGGCGCAGTCCCCGACCGGCGCCTACGTGTTCAGCGACAGCCTGAGCAAGGTGACCAGGATCGACGAGGCGCTGCCGGCCGACCTCGATGCCGAGGCGCTCCAGTCGTCGACCTCGACGCCCGGCGGCACCGTCGACGTCGCGACCGCCGACGACTACGTCGCCTATCTCACCGATGCCGGGACGGTGTTCGCCGGTCGTCTGTCCGACGAGACCATCCCGCAGGTCGACCCGACGGGCGAGGACGAGGACGAGCCGCAGTACACCGCGGACGCGATCGCGGTCGATGATCGCGGCATCCTGTTCCTGTATTCGCGGCAGGACTCCTCGGTCATCCGGTACGACATCGCCGGAGGCGTCGTCCGCGCGCGCGACGCGCTGACGGCCGAGGGCCTCGCGACGCCCGTCATCACGGCGGCGGGCGACGCGTGGGCGGTCGTGGACGCCGACGACGGCGACGTGTGGCTCCCCGGGGCGGATGCCGCGGCGCCGACTCCGACCACGGGCCCCGTCGTCGTCGGGGACGCCCAGTCATCGGGCGACGCCGTCTATCTCGCCGACGAGAGCTCGGTGGTCAAAGTCCCGGTCGACGGCTCCGCGGTCACGACGCCCTTCGGGCTCGACGTCGTCCTGGGGACACCTGCGCGACCCATGGTCCACGACGGTCTCGTCTATGCGGCATGGCTCGGGCAGGGCGACGGCGGCGGGACGTTCTGGCCCGGCGAAGGGATCGGGCAGTCGCTCGACTACGGCGACGGCACCCTGACCGGTCAACGCCGGCCCGTCTTCGTCGAGAACGGAGAATCGGTCGTGCTGAACGAGACCCGATCGGGCTGGGTCTGGACGATCCCCGACGGCGCCCTCGTCCCGTCCAGCCAGGACTGGACGCTCGACGACAACATCGCGCCGGCGGTCGAGACCAGCGAAGAGCAGCTTCCCGTCATGCTCGACCCGAAGCCTCCCGTCGCGGAGCCCGACGCGTTCGGCGTGCGAGCGGGCAGCCTCGCATCCCTTCCCGTCCTCATGAACGACCATGATCCGAACGAAGACGTCCTGACGATCGATCCCGCATCGGTCTCGGGCCTCGATCCGGGGTTCGGCACCGTGTCGATCACGGATTCCGGCCAACGGCTCGCGGTGCGCGTCGCGCCGGGCGCGAGCGGCACGGCGACGTTCTCCTACGCGGTGACGGACGGCACGAGCGAAGGCGGCCTCGTCTCGCCCCCGACGACGGTCACCCTCGCCGTGGCCCCCGAAGCCGACAACCGCGCGCCGGTGTGGTGCGGCGTCGCGGACTGTCTCCTCGAATGGCCCGAGCCCGAGGTCGCACGCGACGGCACGGTCACCATCCCGGTCCTCCCGGGCTGGGTCGACCCCGACGGCGACCCCCTGCTGCTCCTGTCGGCGGCGATCGTCTCGGGGGGCGGGAGCGCGGTGGCGACGCCCGCCGGCGACGTCGTCTACCAGCACAGCGACGACGGCCAGGACGGGGACGTCATCGTCGAGATCGCGGTCACGGTCGCCGACACACGGGGGGCCCAGACGCAGAAGCAGCTGAACGTGCGGGTGTCGTCGCAGCCGCAGCTGAGCGTGGAGTCCTTCGCCGTGACCGAGGAGCTCGGCTCGGGCACCACGATCGACGTCGCGCCGCACGTGACCGGCACGACGGGTGTGCTCTCGCTCGAGTCCGTGCGCGTGCTCGATGACGCCCCCGCGTCCGCGACGATCGTCGGCGGCACGACCGGCTTCGATTTCTCGCCGCGCAGCTCCGGCACCTATCGGGTCGACTTCACGCTGACCGACGGCGCCGACGACGCGAGCGGGACTGTGCGCATCACGGTGCTCCCCGAGGGAGCCGTGCCCGCGCTTACGACGGCGCCGGTCGTGGCGTTCGTCAGACCGCAGGAGGACGCCACGATCGACGTCTTCACCGCCGTGTCCAACCCGACGAACCGCGTGCTGCTGCTGAGCGACCTCGTGCCGATCGCGGATCCCGGCGCGACGATGTCGGTGGATGCCGTCGGTCAGAACCATCTGCGGGTCTCGGGCACGACGGCCACGGGCGCGCCGGGGCGCCTGGGCACGGTGCGCTACACCGTCAGCGACGGCACCGAGGACGAAGGGGCGAGCGTCGAGGGGGAGGCGACCGTCTACCTCCTTCCCGTCGCGCCGGCGCTCGCGCCGATCGCCGTCGACGACACGGTCGCGGTGCGGGCGGGCGCCCAGGTCGACATCCCCGTGCTCGCCAACGACATCTCGCCCTCGGGCGGGCGACCGACGCTCGACCCGTCGTCGGTGACGTCGACGGGCGACGCCCTCGCATTCGGCTCGGGCGATCTCGTGCGCTATCTGGCACCCGACGAGCCCGGCGACTACACCGTCGAGTACTCCGTCTTCACGACCGGCGCGCCTCTGCTCGCCGACACGGCTCTCGTGCGCATCACCGTGCTCGCGGACGACGCGAACCGGGCCCCTCTCCCCGAGACGCTCGAGGGGCGGGTGCTGAGCGGGCAGTCCACGTCGATCGAGTTCGACGGGTTCGGGATGGATCCCGACGGCGACGTCGTGACCCTCGACCGCATCGTCGCGCAGCCGCAGCGCGGCTCGGCCACGATCGCGGCGGACGGGGCATCCATCACCTATACGAGCATCGCGGGCGACAAGGGCCCCGTCTCGTTCACCTACCGCGTCGTCGACGAGTTCGGCGAGACCGGTCAGGGCACGGTGCGGATCGGCATCCTCGACGCCCAGTCCAACCCGAGTCCGATCACCTACACCGACTACGTGCAGGTGCAGGCCGGGGCCACCAACACGATCCGGGTGAGCCCCATCTCGAACGATCTCGACCCCGTCGGCGGCACGCTGAAAGTCACCGGCGTGCGTCCCGATGCGCCGGCGACCCTCGTCGACGGCGAGCCCAACCCCGAGTACGACCGCCTCCTCGACCGCCTCGTCGCGGTGGACGACAGCACCGTCGTGATCTCGGCGGGCGAGACGCCGGGCACGCTCGCGTTCCTCTACGACGTCGAATCGAGCTCCGGCAACACGGCGCGGGGACTCATCGTCGTCAAGGTCGTGCGGGAGAGCGTTCCCGACTACCCCGTCGTCGCCGACACGATCCTCACGGCCGAGACGCGTGAGGACTTCCCCGACGGGGTCGACGTGCTCACGGGCAAGGTGGCATGGTCGGGCGGCGACATCGCGGGTCTCACGCTCGAGACATGGGCGCCGGCGGGCGACGTGACGGCCGACGGCTGGGAGCTCCAGGGGTCGCTGACGGCGAAGACGCGCGTCATCCCGTTCGTCGTCACCGGGACCGGAGCCGCGGGCGAGGTCACGACGTACGCCTTCCTGCGGGTGCCGGGCGACGACGACCTCACGCTCGCCCTGCGGCCGGGCTTCACTCCGCCCTCGGTCGAGGAGTTGCAGTCGACGACCTTCGACCTCGCCCGTCTCGTCGCACGTCCGCGGGGCAGCAGCCTCGAGGTCGGCCCGGACGTCGCCACGTCGGGTGCCCGCAAGAACGCGACCTGCACCGTCCAATCGGGCAGCGTCGTGCGCTACGACGCGGGGTCGGGCGCGCCGTGGGGTGACACCTGCCGGGTGGCCGTGCGCCTCGCAGGGCAGGACGACTGGACGACGCTCTTCGTGCCGATCACGATCCGGGCTCTGGACCCGCAGCCCGAGCTGCGCGCGGGCTCGCTCACGGTCGCACCCGGAGAGACGGCGACGTTCGATCTCACGTCGATGACCACGTGGCAGCTCCGGACCGGGTGGGACGAGATCGCCTACGACCTCGCCTACGACGGCACGGCCTTCGACGTCACCCGCGACGGGTCGATCGTGACGGTGACCGGCCGTGACCGTGCGGTGCCGGGAACCGACGAGGTCGCCCTCGTCTCGGTGACGAGCCATGCGGATGTCGCTCCGGTGCGTCTCATCCTCCGTGTCGGTGCCGCGCCCTCCACGCTCGCGCGCGGAGGCGTGCTGTCGCAGCAGTGCTCGCAGGCGTCGGGCGGCTCCTGCGTGATCGACGTCGTCGGCGCGCCCGGCGAGGTCAACCCGCTGCCCGGCACGCCGCTCGAGCTCTTCGCGGTGAGCGACGCCGGCTCGTGCGTCGGCGTGACCTTCCGCGTGCTGTCCGCGTCGGCCGTCGAGGCCTCGTGGACGCCGGATGCCCCGGGGGCGACCTGCATCGCGAGCTTCTCGCTCAGAGATGCGCAGGGACGCCGCACGAACGGGGACCGCAACGGCACGCTGACGCTGGATCTGCTCGGTTTCCCGAAGGCGCCCGCGAGCATCGCGCAGTCCGCGTTCGGCGACCAGACGCTGACTCTGCGGGTCGACCCGGGCGATGCGCGTCTGGCGTATCCCGCCCTCACCGAGTTCGTGGTCCGCACCAACGGCGTCGAGGTCGCCCGGTGCACGGCCGCGGGCGTCTGCCCTGCGCTCACGGCGCCCAACGGCGAGAAGCGCGTCTACGAGGCGTTCGCCGTCAACGCGCTGGGCGAGTCCCGCGCGTCCGTGCGCACGACCGCGTGGGCGTACGACCCGCCCGCCCCACCGCGCTCGGTGACGGCGGCGCCGGTCGTGACGGCCTCGGGCGTCGGCGGCGTCGTCTCGCTCGCGATCGAAGGACTCGACCCCGCGAAGACGGGCAGCGTCGAGATCACGAGCCCGGCGGGGGAGCGGATGCAGGTGGCGCTGCCCCCGGGGCAGTCGCGCATCGACGTCCCGGCCTACAACGTCGGCAGCAACGCGCCGTCCGTCATCTCGGTCACGCCCTACTCGCGGTTCGATCCGCCGCCCGTCGTCGGCGGCAGCCCTGCGGGCCCGACCGTGACCGTGACCGCGAACGGCATCGGCGCGCCGCTCTCTCCGGTGCTCACGCTCTCGTCGGTGTCGACGGGCGGCGGCCGGTCGACCGTGACGGCGACGGCGTCGGCGCAGCTCAACGGCACGGGCTCGACCCTGCGGTTCGGGATCGTCCGCGACGATCAGCGCTGCACGGTGCGCACGAACGGCGAGACCGCGACGTTCCGCAATCTGCAGGACGGCGAGGAGTACGGGTTCACGATGTGCGTCGAGTCCATCGCGCTCGGCGGAGTGTCGTTCGGCAGCACGTCGGTCACGCAGACGGTGCGCGCCCAGCAGTCCGTCCAGCCGCCGACGGGCTACACGTTCGCCGTGGACGCGACCCCCGACGTCGGCGATGGTCGGGCGCAGTGGGTCATCCGCGCCGCGCCCCGCTCCGATGAGAGCCCACCGAACCGCAACGTGGCGGAGTTCAGCGGCATCCCGAGCACGGTCTTCGGCACCGACCCCGGTATCCGGGTCCGCTACGTGCATTCCGTGTGGGGCACCGCGACGGAGTGGGCGACGGTGACGCCGGCATCGGGCAGCGCGCCGTATCAGGTGCAGGCGAGCTGGTCGGTCGCGTCGTGCGTCGGCGGCTCGCCCCTGACGCCGGTGGGGAGTTCGTCGACGGATGCCGCCGGCAACGGAGCATCCATCGTCTTCGGAAACGCAGACCTTCGCTACTATGCGGGGGATGTCCCGCTGCCCCATGAGCCGGGAACGTGGACCGTTCCGGCGGGGGCGACGCGGGTCGAAGGGATCTCGGTGACGGCGAGCTGGAACCAGCCGTGGGGGCTCTCGGCCGCCTCGAGCCAGTTCGCGGCGGTCTGCGACCCCGGTCCACCTGCCATCGTGGAGCCCAACCCATGACCGCCAGACACGACGATCGAGGATCCGCGCAATGACCATCACGCAAGAGCAGGCCACGTGGTTCTCCCAGACCTTCGGGCAGATGGCGGACAACGTCGAGCGCGCCGTCCTGGGCAAGCGACGGGTCGTCGAGCTCGTGCTGACCGCGATGCTGAGCGACGGGCACGTGCTGCTCGAGGACGTCCCGGGAACGGGCAAGACGTCACTCGCCCGTGCGCTCGCCCAGTCGGTGCGGGGCACGAACACGCGCATCCAGTTCACCCCCGACCTGCTGCCCGGTGACATCACGGGCATCAGCGTCTACGACCAGAAGGAGGGCGTCTTCGAGTTCCACGGCGGCCCGATCTTCGCGAACATCGTGCTGGCGGACGAGATCAACCGCGCGAGCCCCAAGACGCAGTCGGCGCTGCTCGAGGTCATGGAGGAGGGCCACGTCACGATCGACGGCGTCTCGCGCGCGGTCGGCGTGCCGTTCCTCGTGCTCGCGACCCAGAACCCGGTCGAGCAGGCGGGCACGTACCGCCTGCCCGAAGCGCAGCTGGATCGCTTCATGATGCGCACGTCGCTGGGCTATCCCGACCACGCCGCGACCGTCCGCATCCTCGACGGAGCAGCCGTCGCGACCGCGGACCTGTCGCCCGTCATCACTCCCGAGGCGCTCGTGGGCATGGCGGACCTCGCCGCCCAGGTCTACGTCGACGCGCTGGTCCTGGACTACATCGCGCGGATCGTCGATGCCACGCGCTCGGCCGACGAGGTGCGACTGGGCGTCAGCATCCGAGGCGCCCTCGCCCTCACGCGCGCCGCGCGCACGCGCGCCGCATCGCAGGCGCGGACGTACGCGACGCCCGACGATGTCAAGTCGCTCGCGGTCGCGGTGCTCTCGCACCGGCTCATCCTGCATCCCGAAGCGGAGTTCGACGGGATCACCCAGGAGGCCGTCATCGGCCAGGTCCTGCTGGACATCGTGCCGCCCAGCCGCCGCGAGGCCGTATGAGCCTGAGCGACACCAGACTCACCCGCACGTCGAGCTCGACGGGGACCGACGGCCGGACGCACGCGACATCGGTCACCGCGACCTCGGTGTCGAGCGGTCGACTCGTCGGCGCCGTCGTCACGGGAGCCGAGGTCTGGCGCGCCGTCGCGTCGACGGCTGCGCGCGCGGCTCGATGGATCGCGGGCACGGTACGGCCCGCCGGGTCGCTCGTGCTCCTCGCGGCGACCGCGGGTCTGACGCTCGGCATCGTGTTCGGGTGGGTCGAATGGATGGTCGCCGGCTTCATCGCGCTGATCCTCCTCGTCGCGAGCGTCCCGTTCCTGTTCGGCGCGCGATCGTACGACGTCGCGCTCTCGCTCCAGCACGGCCGCGTCGTGGCTGGCGACGGCATGACGGGCGAGGTCGTGGTCCGCAACCACGGCCGGGGCACGGCGCTCCCCGGTCGCATCGACATCCCTGTCGGGGCGGGGCTCGTCGAGTTCGGAGTGCCGCTGCTGCGCCCGGGGCACACCGTCGCCCAGCCGCTCGAGATCCCGGCCCTGCGGCGCGGCATCATCACGGTCGGCCCGGCGACGACCGTGCGCAGCGACCCCGTCGGGCTGCTGCGCCGCGAGCATGCGTTCGACGACGTGCACGAGGTCCACGTCCATCCGCGGACGGTCTCCCTCCCCTCCACGAGCGCCGGTCTCATCCGCGATCTCGAGGGCAGCTCCACGCGCCGCACGGTCGACGACGACATGTCGTTCCACGCCATCCGTCCGTACGTCGCCGGCGACTCACGGCGCCACATCCACTGGAAGTCGACGGCGAAGACCGGCACGCTCATGGTCCGCCAGTACGAGGAGTCCCGCCGCTCGCGCATGGCCGTCGTCCTCGCCGTCGCCGAGGACGAGTACCTCGACGCCGACGAGTTCGAGCTCGCCGTCTCGTGCGCGGCGTCGCTCGGGCTGCGCGCGATCCGCGACGCGCGCGACGTCGCGATCGTCACCGGCTCCGAGATCCCTCGCGTCGTGCGCGGCAGGCTGCGCACGATCCGACACCTGCCGGCAGGCTCCTCGCGGCCGATGCTGGACGGCTTCAGCGGCGTCGAGCTCCTCGAGAACACCATGCCGATCGTCGAGGTGTGCCGCCTCATCGCCGAGTCGGAGCAGGGCCTGTCGATCGCCGTCCTCGTCGTCGGCTCGCGCCTGCCGCTCGCCCGCCTGCAGCAGGCGGCCCTCGCCTTCCCCGCCGAGACCGCCGTCCTCGCCGTCGTGTGCGACGAGCGCGCACACCCGCGCATGCGCGCATTCGCCGGGCTGTCCGTCCTGACGGCCGGCACCATCGACGACCTGTCCGGCCTGCTGCTGCGGGGGGTCACGGCATGAGCGCCCGGAACGGCCGTCGCTGGCAGGTCCCCTCCCGCATCGTCGCGGGTTCCCTGTTCGCGTTCGCGATCGTCGTGGTGTCGGCGGTCGCCGCGTGGCCGATCTACGCCTCGTCGTCGTTCCTGCTGCTCGTCATCATCGCGACCATCGTCGCCTTCGCGATCGCGACCGCGGCGCGGTTGCGCGGGTGGGGAGGGTGGCGCGTCGCCGCCGCCCTGGGCGGGTCGTTCCTCGTCCTCGGCGTGCCGTTGGCGGTGCCGTCGCGACTCGGTTCCCCGCTCGAGTTCGCCCGGGGACTGGGAGAGCTCTTCCTCGGCGCCGTCCTCGGGTGGAAGGACCTCGTCACGGTCGATCTGCCCGTCGGGTCGTATCGCAATCTCCTCGTCCCCGCGCTCATCGTCTTCCTGATCGGGACCTGCGTCCTGCTGATCGTGTCCTGGCGAGACAACGGCCGGTCGGTGCTGGCGGCGCCGGTCTCGATCGTCATGGTGTCGTTCGGTCTCTTCTTCGGACGCACGGTCGTCAGTCCGCCGGCCTCGATCGGGCCCTTCACGCTCCATGCGCCCGTCGAGACCGCCGTCGGCGTCCTCGGGCTCATCGCGACTCTGCTGTGGCTGTCGTGGCGGACCCACGACGCCCGCCGTCGTGCACTGCAGCGCGCAGCCGTGTCGAGCGGCGTCCGCATCACCACCAGGCCGTCGCTGGCGGACCGCCGGCGAGCGGCGCTCGGCGGCGGCATGATCGCCATCGCGGTCGTCGCCGCGGTCGTGGTCGTCCCCTTCGCGGCGCAGGGCGCCGATCGCGACGTCCTGCGATCGGCCTTCGGCCCCGAGATCGATCTCTCGTCGGCCGTGAGCCCGCTCACCGCGTACCGGTCCCAGTTCGCCGACGGTCGCGTCGACGACGTCCTCTTCTCCGTCGATCCGGCCGACGACCTTCCCGATCGCATCCGCCTCGCGACGCTCACCGAGTACGACGGCGAGGTGTTCCGCACCGGATCCTCGGGTGCCGTCGACGAGGGCCGTTTCGTGCGCGTGCCCTCGGCGCTGGATGCCGGTGACGGCGTGCCCTTCGAGGCCACCCTCACGATCGACGCGCTGGACGGACTGTGGATGCCGACGGCAGGGCAGCTCGCGCGCGTGGACTTCGGGGGCCCCCGCGCCACGGCGCTCGCCGACGGCTTCTACTACAGCGCGGCGACCTCGGCGGGAGTGCAGACGGCCGGAGGCGGCCTGGAGAGCGGCGACGTGCTGCGCCTGACGGGTGTCGAGCCCGCGACCCCGTCGCTCGAGGCGATCGAAGCGCCCGGAGCCACCGCCACCGAGGTCGCAGCACCCCAGAGTCTCCGCACGTGGGTCGAGAGGCACAAGACCGGCGCAGACGGTGCGGCCCTCGCATCCCTCGTCTCGCTCCTGCGCGAGCGCGGGTATCTCAGCCACGGTCTGCAGTCCGGTCAGACCGCCGCGCCCCGCTGGGCGGAGTCGCTCGGCGCCTACTCGCTGCAGCCGAGCGCATCCGGCCATTCGCTCGGACGCATCGAGACGCTCTTCGACCGCCTGCTCGAGCGCGAGGCCGATCCGCGGGCCGAGGCATCCGGCAACTACGTCGCGGGCATCGGCGATGACGAGCAGTTCGCCGTCGCCGTCGCCCTCATCGCCCGCGAACTGGGCTTCCCGTCGCGGGTCGTGGTCGGCGCGCGGCTCGCGTCCGGGGACGTGGATGTCGCGGTGTGCCCCGACGGCGCGTGCCGCGCGCAGGACATGTCCGCGTGGGCCGAGGTGCTCTCGACGGGCGGCGACTGGGTGCCCATCGATGCGACACCTCAGCACGAGGAGGCGCCCAGTCTCGAAGTGATCGAGCAGCGCGACCCCGAGAACGTCACGGACGTCCGCCCCGATGCGCCCGAGGAGATCCTCCCGCCCGACCCGGTCCAGCAGGACGCCGCGGCGCCCGAACCCGGCGACGATGCGAGCGGTGTGGATCTCGCGTGGCTCGGACCGACGCTGCGCATCGTGGCCGCTTCGCTGCTCGTCCTGCTGCTGGTGGCAGGCCCCGTGGCGGCGGTCGTCATCGCGAAGCGCATGCGACGGCGTGCGCGTCGCAGCGCAGCGACGCCCGCTGAGCGGATCGTCGGCGGCTGGGAGGAATACGTGGATGCCGCGACAGACGCCGGCCGCGAGATCCCGCACGCCGCGACCCGCGCCGAGTTGGCCGCGGTCTTCGCGACCTCAGAGGGCGAACCGCTCGCAGCACTCGCGGACCGTGCCGCCTTCGCGGGCGCCGACGCGGGCTTCGGGGACGACGACGCCGAGGCCTACTGGAGCCGCGTGGAATCGCAACGGCGTACGCTGACCCGGGAGCGAGGGTTCTGGCGAGGAGTCCTCGCGACCGTATCGTTGAGATCGATCATCCGTCCGCTGGCACCCGCACCGGGTTCCCGCACGCTGTTCACCGAGAGGGGGCGGCGCCAGGTTCCGCGACCTGCGCGCCCAACATCATGACCGTTGACGCATCCACCGCCGCTGCGATCACGCTGCTGTCGATCGTCGGCTTCGCGGTGCTGTACGTGTGGACGGCGCTCGCGCTCGCCGCCGTCTTCCGCAAGTCGGGTGAACAGCAATGGAAGGCGTGGGTGCCGTTCCTCAACCAAGCCGTGCTCCTGCAGCTCGGCGGATTCTCCGGCCTCCTCGTGCTGCTCTCGCTGCTGCCGGGCGTCGGTCTCGTCATCGTGTGGGTCCTGCAGACGATCGCGTGCCACCGCATCGGTCACGCGTTCGGCTTCGGCTCCGGCATGACGGTGCTCGCGGCGCTCCTCCTGCCGGTATGGGCATCGATCGTGGGTTTCGGCTCCGAGCGCTGGGTGGGCCGCGAGGCGCCCGCACGGGCGCCGGCAGCGCCGCCGGCACCCCCGCCCGGGCCGGCGCCGACGGCGTACGCCCCGCCCCGTGGTCTCTACGCGCCGACAGACCGGCCCGTGTACGGACGCGAGACGCACATCTCGGCGCCCGTGCCGCCCATGCCGACGGCTCCCGCCCCCGGCATCCCGGGCGGTTCGCCCGCTCGCTCGATGCCCTTCCCGCAACTCGACGACGATCTCGAGGAGACGGCGGGGCCGCTCACCACGAGAGCGTCCTCGCCCGCTGCTCCGCCCGAGGGCGGATGGGGCCCGCCGCCGCTTCCCGCCCCCGCGCGGCCCGTCCCCTACGCCGACGAGGACGACGTGTCGCCGTTCGTGCCGCCGACCCGTGCCGCGGCGCGCGCCGAGGCGAAGGACGAATGGGCGGCGCTGGGGCTCTCGCCGGATGTCGAGTACTCGGGCGAGGTGACCGGCGCGGTCGCCGGGGCACCGTCGCCCATGTCGGCCGTTCCCGCGCCACCGGTCACGCGCGTGCCGACGACGACGCCTCCCACGCGCTCGCGCGAGCCGTGGGCGCCCGCGCGCTCGCCCTTCCCCGAGTCCGACGACTTCCCCGACTCCTCGGGTGCGGTCTCGGCGATCGTCGGAGCACCCGTCGCGGGCGGTCCGCTCTCGGCCCGGTCGTCGGTGTCGGCGCAGACCCGTCGCCGCGAGATCCCCGAGGAGCCGCTCGACGAGACGGTCGTCACCCGCCGGCGCCGGACCGAGTGGTCGCTCATCCCGCCGTCGGGACGCCCCGTCGCGATCACGGGCGAGGTGCTGCTGCTCGGGCGACGACCGGCCGCGGATCCCCGGCATCCCGAGGCGCAGCTCATCGCGATCGATGACGCGACGGTCTCCAAGACCCACGCGCGTCTCGAGATGCGCGACCGCGTCTGGTTCATCACCGACCTCGACTCGACGAACGGCATCGTCTTCACGACCGAGCGCGGCGACGTCGACGTCGTCCCGGGCGTCGCGATCGAGGCCGGCGACCGCTTCCTCCTCGGGGACGCCGAGATCCGCCTCGTCCGCGGTGGAGAGTGACCACGACGCCGGACGGCGCGACGGGCGACACCGAGCGCGACGACGACCTCGATGACGTCACCCGGACGGTGCGGCGGCGCCGCTCGGCGAGCACGCCGCAGGAGGATCCGCCGGTGGACGACGGCTCGACGGTCGTCGTCCGGCGGGAGTCGAAGCGCCGCGCCGAGGCTGCGGCCGCGGCAGCGGGGTGGGCGGGAGACGACGAGCCGGATGCCGCGCCCGTCCTGTCGGCATCGCGCCGCGGGCCGCTTGTCGACGCCGACGCCGTCGTTCCCGATCCGGCCCCGATCGAGAGCGGCCCGGCCGTCTACCCTCCGAGGGTCGTGGATGCCGCGGTCGTGCCCCGTTCCGCGGCGGCGCCGCGCACTCCGCAGAAGCCCGTCGACACGGCCGAGATCGAGGCGGCGCGGCGCCGTCGCGCGCGGCGCCGGATCGTCGTGGCGATCGTCGTGGCATCCCTCGTCATCGCGGTTTCGGTCGCGGCGCTGGTCATCCTCCTGACGACTGCTTGAGGATCGAAGGCGCACGCCGCCCCGCGTTTGCCCGGCCCCCGGATCACGGGTATCATTGATCGGGTGTGCGCGCTCGCGTGCCGTCCGCCGTGCCTCGGCACGGAGACGGATCGAGAGCCACGCATCTCAGGGAAGGGCCTGCGAACAGGCCACCCCCACGGCATATCCACCACACGACTGCTCGGCATCATCATGCCGTGCCGGTGGGTACATGTGAGCCCGCAGCGTCATGGTTCGAAAGATCCGGATGCCGCGGGGGAGACACGAACGCTGTCACCGTGCAGCACAACAAGGAGAGAACGTGCCAACCATTCAGCAGTTGGTTCGCAAGGGGCGCTCGCCGAAGGTCGTCAAGACCAAGGCGCCCGCGCTCAAGTCGAACCCGCAGCAGGCAGGCGTCTGCACCCGCGTCTACACGACCACGCCCAAGAAGCCGAACTCGGCGATGCGCAAGGTCGCCCGTGTCAAGCTCCGCAACGGCACCGAGGTCACCGCCTACATCCCCGGCGAGGGCCACAACCTGCAGGAGCACTCGCTCGTGCTCGTCCGCGGCGGCCGCGTGAAGGACCTCCCCGGTGTCCGCTACAAGATCGTCCGTGGCGCCCTGGACACCCAGGCCGTCAAGAACCGTAAGCAGGCTCGCAGCCGCTACGGCGCGAAGAAGGGTTAAGCAACATGCCTCGCAAGGGACCCGCCCCGAAGCGCCCCGTCGTCAACGACCCGGTCTACGGTGCTCCGATCGTCAGCCAGCTGGTGAACAAGATCCTCGTCGACGGCAAGAAGTCGCTCGCCGAGTCGATCGTCTACAACGCCCTCCGCGGCGTCGAGGCAAAGAACAGCCAGGATGCCGTCGCCACGCTCAAGAAGGCCCTCGACAACGTGCGTCCGACCCTCGAGGTCAAGTCGCGCCGCGTCGGCGGCTCGACCTACCAGGTGCCGGTCGAGGTCAAGCCTCACCGCGCCAACACGCTCGCCCTCCGCTGGCTCGTGAGCTACGCGAAGGGTCGTCGTGAGAAGACGATGACCGAGCGCCTCCAGAACGAGATCCTGGATGCCTCGAACGGCCTGGGTGCCGCGGTCAAGCGCCGCGAAGACACCCACAAGATGGCCGAGTCGAACCGCGCCTTCGCGCACTACCGCTGGTAACAGCGCACCGATCGCCGGCCGGAGGCGAACCCTCCGGCCGGCGACACCGCGACATCCCGAACCACACGTAAGGAAGACACCTCGTGGCACAAGAAGTGCTCACCGACCTCAACAAGGTCCGCAACATCGGCATCATGGCGCACATCGATGCCGGCAAGACGACGACGACCGAGCGCATCCTGTTCTACACGGGCGTCAACCACAAGATCGGCGAGACCCACGACGGTGCGGCCACGACCGACTGGATGGAGCAGGAGCAGGAGCGCGGCATCACGATCACCTCCGCCGCTGTGACGTGCTTCTGGGACAAGAACCAGATCAACATCATCGACACCCCGGGTCACGTGGACTTCACGGTCGAGGTCGAGCGCTCGCTGCGCGTCCTCGACGGCGCCGTCGCCGTCTTCGACGGCAAGGAGGGCGTCGAGCCCCAGTCCGAGACCGTCTGGCGTCAGGCCGACAAGTACGACGTCCCCCGCATCTGCTTCGTCAACAAGATGGACAAGCTCGGCGCGGACTTCTACTTCACGGTCGACACGATCGTCAACCGCCTGAAGGCCAAGCCGCTCGTCATCCAGCTCCCCATCGGCGCCGAGAACGACTTCGTCGGCGTCGTCGACCTCGTCGAGATGCGCGCGCTGGTCTGGCCCGGCGACGCCAAGGGCGACGTGACCATGGGCGCCAAGTACGAGATCCAGGAGATCCCGGCCGACCTCGCCGAGAAGGCCGCGGAGTACCGCGAGATCCTGCTCGAGACGGTCGCGGAGTCCGATGAGGAGCTTCTCGAGAAGCACTTCGGCGGCGAGCCCCTCACGGTGGCCGAGATCAAGGGCGCGATCCGCAAGCTCACGATCAACTCGGAGCTCTACCCCGTGCTCTGCGGCTCGGCGTTCAAGAACCGCGGCGTGCAGCCGATGCTCGACGCCGTCGTGGACTACCTCCCGTCGCCGCTCGACGTCCCCGCCATCGAGGCGAAGGACCCGAAGAACGAAGAGATCATCATCGAGCGTCACGCCGATCGTGACGAGCCGTTCGCGGCTCTCGCGTTCAAGATCGTGACGCACCCGTTCTTCGGTCGCCTGACCTACATCCGCGTCTACTCGGGTCACCTCGACTCCGGTGCCCAGGTCGTCAACGCGACCAAGGGCAAGAAGGAGCGCATCGGGAAGATCTTCCAGATGCACGCCAACAAGGAGATGCCGGTCGATTCGGTCACCGCCGGTCACATCTACGCCGTCATCGGCCTCAAGGACACCACGACGGGGGACACCCTGTCGGACTCGCAGAACCAGGTCGTCCTCGAGTCGATGACGTTCCCCGAGCCGGTCATCGAGGTCGCCATCGAGCCGAAGACCAAGGCCGACCAGGAGAAGCTGGGTCTCGCGATCCAGAAGCTCGCCGAGGAGGACCCGACGTTCCGCGTCGAGCAGAACTCCGAGACCGGTCAGACCGTCATCAAGGGCATGGGCGAGCTGCACCTCGACATCCTCGTGGACCGCATGAAGCGCGAGTTCAAGGTCGAGGCCAACGTCGGCAAGCCGCAGGTGGCCTACCGCGAGACGATCAAGAAGATCGTCGAGCGTCACGACTACACGCACAAGAAGCAGACCGGTGGTTCGGGACAGTTCGCGAAGATCCAGTTCGCGCTCGAGCCCCTCGAGGTCACGGCCGACAAGACGTACGAGTTCGAGAACAAGGTCTCGGGTGGGCGTATCCCGCGCGAGTACATCGGACCCGTCGACCAGGGCTTCCAGGACGCCATGAACGTCGGCGTGCTCGCCGGCTACCCCATGGTGGGCGTCAAGGCGATCCTCATGGACGGCGCGTCGCACGACGTCGACTCGTCCGAGATGGCGTTCAAGATCGCGGGCTCCATGGGCTTCAAGGAGGCCGTACGCAAGGCGAACCCCGTCATCCTCGAGCCGATCATGTCGGTCGAGGTGCGTACCCCCGAGGAGTACATGGGCGACGTCATCGGCGACCTGAACTCGCGTCGTGGCCAGATCCAGTCGATGGAGGACGCCGCGGGCGTCAAGGTCGTGCGTGCCAACGTGCCGCTGTCCGAGATGTTCGGCTACATCGGCGACCTCCGCTCCAAGACCTCCGGCCGCGCCGTCTACTCGATGGAGTTCGACAGCTACGCCGAGGTCCCGCGCAACGTCGCGGACGAGATCGTCCAGAAGGTCAAGGGCGAGTAATGCTCCGGATGCCGGGGTCGCCCGATCCCGGCATCCGACCTACAACTGCATAGTGGTGTTCCCGGCGGCGCTGCCGCCGCGAGGGGGACACACAGATTCACAAGAAGCATCTCTACTAAAGTGGGGATATCCCCGTAGAGAACCGGTCGCAAACCAGCGACCGGACCCTCTACACGAACGTCCTGAGGAGGACCCAGTGGCTAAGGCCAAGTTCGAGCGCACCAAGCCGCACGTGAACATCGGAACGATCGGTCACGTCGACCACGGCAAGACCACGCTCACCGCAGCGATCTCGAAGGTGCTCGCCGACAAGTACCCGTCGGCCACCAACGTCCAGCGCGACTTCGCGTCGATCGACTCCGCTCCCGAGGAGCGCCAGCGCGGCATCACGATCAACATCTCGCACGTCGAGTACGAGACGCCCAAGCGTCACTACGCTCACGTCGACGCCCCGGGTCACGCCGACTACATCAAGAACATGATCACCGGTGCCGCCCAGATGGACGGCGCGATCCTCGTGGTCGCCGCGACCGACGGTCCCATGGCGCAGACGCGCGAGCACGTGCTGCTCGCCAAGCAGGTCGGCGTGCCCTACCTGCTCGTCGCGCTCAACAAGTCCGACATGGTCGACGACGAGGAGATCCTGGAGCTCGTCGAGCTCGAGGTCCGCGAGCTCCTCTCGTCGCAGGACTTCGACGGCGACAACGCGCCCGTCGTCCGCGTCTCGGGCCTGAAGGCTCTCGAGGGCGACGCCGAGTGGACCGAGAAGATCGTCGAGCTCATGGAAGCCGTCGACGAGTCGATCCCCGACCCCGTGCGTGACAAGGACAAGCCGTTCCTCATGCCCGTCGAGGACGTCTTCACCATCACCGGCCGTGGCACGGTCGTGACGGGTCGCGCCGAGCGCGGCACCCTCGCGATCAACTCCGAGGTCGAGATCGTGGGTCTGCGTCCGACGCAGAAGACGATCGTCACCGGTATCGAGATGTTCCACAAGCAGCTCGACGAGGCATGGGCCGGCGAGAACTGTGGTCTGCTCCTGCGCGGCACCAAGCGTGACGACGTCGAGCGCGGCCAGGTCGTCGTGAAGCCCGGTTCGGTCACCCCGCACACCAACTTCGAGGGCACGGCGTACATCCTGTCCAAGGAGGAGGGCGGCCGTCACAACCCGTTCTTCACGAACTACCGCCCGCAGTTCTACTTCCGCACCACGGACGTCACCGGCGTCATCACGCTGCCCGACGGCACCGAGATGGTCATGCCCGGCGACACCACCGACATGACGGTCGAGCTGATCCAGCCCATCGCCATGGAAGAGGGCCTCGGCTACGCGATCCGTGAGGGTGGCCGCACCGTCGGCGCCGGCACGGTCACGAAGATCCTGAAGTAATCTCGATCTGAGATCACGGAAGAGGCTCGGCCCCGCGAGGGTGCCGGGCCTCTTCTGCGTCGTGATGACGCCGGAGCTGTTGACGGAGATCGGGGTCCGGCTCAAGAATGAGTCCGACGCGCCCACGGGGGGCCGCGAAGGAGCAGACATGGGCATCGACGACCTCGTCAACCAGGGCAAGCAGTTCCTGGAGCAGAACAAGGACAAGATCGGCGAGGCGCTGAAGAGCGACCAGGCCGAGGACGTGAGCGACAAGGCTCTCGACGCGGCCGCCGAGTTCGTCAAGAAAGTGGCGCCCGACAGCATCGACCAGCATGTCGACGGTGTGCGCGACAACATCGACGGCGCGATCGGCAACGAGAAGTAGGACCCGCAGACACGACTCGAGGGCGGGTTCCGGGATGCGATCCCGGAACCCGCCCTTCGTGTCGTCCGCCGCGACCCTGTGAGCCGACCGTGCATCGTCCCGCGCGACACGCCCGAGTTTGCGACACGCCCGGGCTGCACGTAGACTAGGGAAGTTCCACATTCCTCCGCGCCCTTCGGCGTGCGATGGATCACTGCCAGGGCAGTGCATAGACGGCTCCTCTCACGGGGTGCAAGGTTCTAGGCCGCGGGCAGCAGAACGACACATCCAACCCAGACCACGGGCTCGAAAGAGCCGGAACGTGTGTTGCGGGGAGGAGCCGGATGCCGAGGCATCCGGTCTGACAGCAGAACAGTGGTGCAGCATGCGCCGCGGCAACGCGGTGAACGAAGTGCCAGGGCGAGGGAGCACCCTCCCACGCCCCCGTGCGTCCAATGCCCGAGAGGTATGACGCGGAAAGAGAGTGAGCAGACAATGGCGGGACAGAAGATCCGCATTCGCCTGAAGTCGTACGATCACGCCGGCCTCGATGCGTCGGCGCGCAAGATCGTCGACACCGTGACCCGTGCCGGAGCGACCGTCGTGGGCCCCGTGCCCCTTCCGACCGAGAAGAACGTCATCGCGGTCATCCGGTCGCCCCACAAGTACAAGGACAGCCGCGAGCACTTCGAGATGCGCACCCACAAGCGCCTCATCGACATCATCGACCCGACGCCCAAGGCCGTCGACTCGCTGATGCGTCTCGACCTCCCGGCCGATGTCAACATCGAGATCAAGCTCTGAGGCTCGCCATGACTGACATCAACTCCAAGGTTTCCAAGGGCCTGCTGGGCACCAAGCTCGGTATGACCCAGGTCTGGGACGAGAACGGCAAGATCGTTCCCGTCACCGTGATCGAAGTGGCCCCCAACGTGGTCACCCAGATCCGCACTCCCGAGAAGGACGGCTACAAGGCCGTGCAGATCGCCTACGGCCAGATCGACCCCCGCAAGGTCAACAAGCCGCAGACGGCTCACTTCGAGGCCGCCGGTGTGACGCCCCGTCGTCACCTCACCGAGGTCCGCACCGCGGACGCTGCTGACTACTCACTCGGTCAGGAGCTCACGGTCGACGGCACGTTCGAAGCCGGCCAGCTCGTCGACGTCGTCGGCACGAGCAAGGGCAAGGGCTTCGCGGGTGTCATGAAGCGCCACAACTTCAAGGGCGTCTCGGCTTCGCACGGTGCGCACCGCAACCACCGCAAGCCCGGCTCGATCGGCGCGTCGTCGACCCCGAGCCGCGTCTTCAAGGGCATGCGCATGGCCGGCCGTATGGGTGGCGAGCGCGTGACCGTCCTCAACCTCACGGTGCACGCCGTCGACGCCGAGAAGGGTCTGCTGCTCGTCAAGGGCGCCGTCCCCGGTGCTCGTGGCCGCATCGTCTACGTCCGCAACGCAGTGAAGGGTGCCTGAGCATGGCTGACTCGACTCTCGCGCTCGACGTCCTGAAGGCCGACGGCAAGAAGGCAGGCTCGGTCGAGCTGCCCGCCGCGATCTTCGACGTCAAGACGAACATTCCGCTGATCCACCAGGTCGTCGTCGCGCAGCGCGCGGCGGCTCGCCAGGGCACCCACTCGACCAAGCGTCGCGGTGAGGTCTCGGGCGCCGGCCGCAAGCCCTTCAAGCAGAAGGGCACGGGTAACGCCCGCCAGGGCTCGATCCGCGCGCCGCACATGACCGGCGGTGGCATCGTCCACGGCCCCAAGCCGCGCGACTACTCGCAGCGCACCCCCAAGAAGATGATCGCCGCCGCCCTCCTCGGTGCGCTGAGCGACCGCGCCCGCGGTCAGCGTCTGCACATCGTCGATGCGTTCGGCATCGAGGGTGCGCCGTCGACCAAGGCCGCCGCTGCGGTTCTCGCAGCGCTCGCGCCGACCAAGAACGTGCTGGTCGTCATCACGCGTGACGACGAGCTCAGCATCCTGAGCGTCCGCAACCTCGCGTACGTGCACGTGCTGTACTCCGACCAGCTCAACGCCTACGACGTGCTCGTCTCGGACGACATCGTCTTCACCAAGGCCGCCTACGACGCGTTCGTCGCGTCGAAGACGACCACCGAGGAGGTCTCGGCATGACCGGCATCAACAAGGACCCGCGCGACATCATCCTCAAGCCGGTCGTCTCCGAGAAGAGCTACGGGCTCATCGACGAGGGCAAGTACACGTTCCTCGTGGACCCCCGCGCGACCAAGACCGAGATCAAGCTCGCGATCGAGAAGATCTTCGGCGTCAAGGTGGCTGCGGTCAACACGATCAACCGCGTCGGCAAGGCCCGTCGCACCCGCTTCGGCACGGGCAAGCGCAAGGACACCAAGCGCGCCATCGTGACGCTCAAGTCGGGCACCATCGACATCTTCACGGCAGTCGGCTGACGGTCGGGATAGAGGACTAGAGAACATGGCTATTCGCAAGTACAAGCCCACGACCCCGGGTCGCCGCGGCTCGTCGGTGGCCGACTTCGCCGAGATCACCCGATCGACGCCCGAGAAGTCGCTCCTCCGCCCGCTGTCCAAGACCGGTGGTCGCAACAACCAGGGCCGCATCACGACGCGTCACATCGGTGGTGGCCACAAGCGCCAGTACCGCGTCATCGACTTCCGTCGGAACGACAAGGACGGCGTCAACGCCAAGGTCGCGCACATCGAGTACGACCCCAACCGCACCGCGCGCATCGCGCTCCTGCACTACTTCGACGGCGAGAAGCGCTACATCATCGCGCCGAACAAGCTGGCGCAGGGCGACATCGTCGAGTCGGGTCCCTCGGCCGACATCAAGCCGGGCAACAACCTGCCGCTCAAGAACATCCCCACCGGTACCGTGATCCACGCGATCGAGCTGCGTCCCGGCGGCGGTGCGAAGCTGGCCCGTTCGGCAGGCGTCTCGGTGCGTCTCGTCGCCAAGGACGGCAACTTCGCGCAGCTGCGTCTCCCCTCGGGTGAGATCCGCAACGTGGATGCCCGCTGCCGCGCGACGATCGGCGAGGTCGGCAACGCCGAGCAGTCGAACATCAACTGGGGCAAGGCCGGTCGCAACCGCTGGAAGGGCATCCGCCCGACCGTCCGCGGTGTCGCGATGAACCCGGTCGACCACCCGCACGGTGGTGGTGAGGGCAAGACGTCCGGTGGTCGTCACCCCGTCACTCCTTGGGGCCAGGCTGAGGGTCGCACCCGCCACGCCAACAAGGAAAGCGACAAGTACATCGTCCGCCGCCGTAACGCCGGCAAGAAGCGCAAGTAGGAGTAGAGGAAGATGCCTCGCAGCCTTAAGAAGGGCCCCTTCGTCGACGAGCACCTGCTTCGCAAGGTGGTCGTGCAGAACGAAGCCGGCTCCAAGAACGTCATCAAGACCTGGTCGCGTCGTTCGATGATCGTGCCGGCCATGCTCGGCCACACGATCGCCGTCCACGACGGTCGCAAGCACATCCCCGTGTTCGTGAGCGAGACCATGGTCGGCCACAAGCTGGGCGAATTCGCGCCCACCCGCACCTTCCGCGGCCACGAGAAGGACGACAAGAAGGGTCGCCGCCGCTGACGCGGGGGCGCTCCGAGAAGAAGAGATAGGAGGAGAAGCAATGGTGGATTCCATCGCACGCGTGAAGCACATCCGCGTGACCCCTCAGAAGGCTCGTCGTGTCGTCGCTCTCATCAAGGGCAAGCAGGCTCAGGAGGCTCTCGCCATCCTGAAGTTCGCCCCCCAGAGTGCCAGCGAGCCGATCTACAAGCTCGTCGCCGCCGCGATCGCGAACGCTCGCGTCAAGGCGGACAAGGACGGCGAGTACCTGGACGAGCAGGACCTGTACGTGGCCAACGCGTACGTCGACGAGGGCACGACGCTCAAGCGCTTCCAGCCCCGTGCACAGGGTCGCGCGTTCCAGATCAAGAAGCGCACGAGCCACATCACGGTCGTGCTCGCTACCCCCGAGGTCGCCGAGGCGGCCCCGGCAGCCACGACCAAGAAGGCGAGCAAGTAATGGGCCAGAAAGTCAACCCGTACGGCTTCCGCCTCGGGATCACCACCGACCACGTGTCGCGCTGGTTCTCCGACTCGACGAAGCCCGGTCAGCGTTACGCCGACTACGTCGCGGAGGACATCAAGATCCGCAAGCTCCTGCAGACGCAGCTCGACCGCGCCGGCGTGAGCAACATCGAGATCGAGCGCACCCGCGACCGCGTCCGCGTCGACATCCACACCGCCCGCCCGGGCATCGTGATCGGCCGCCGCGGCGCCGAGGCCGAGCGCATCCGCGCCGACCTCGAGAAGCTCACCGGCAAGCAGATCCAGCTGAACATCCTCGAGGTCAAGAACCCCGAGGCCGACGCTCAGCTCGTCGCGCAGGGCATCGCCGAGCAGCTCTCCGCACGTGTGGCCTTCCGCCGCGCGATGCGCAAGGGCCTGCAGGGCGCGCAGCGCGCCGGCGCCAAGGGCGTCCGCATCCAGGTCTCCGGCCGCCTCGGCGGCGCCGAGATGAGCCGTTCGGAGTTCTACCGAGAGGGTCGTGTGCCGCTGCACACGCTCCGCGCGAACATCGACTACGGCTTCTACGAGGCCAAGACCACCTTCGGCCGCATCGGCGTGAAGGTCTGGATCTACAAGGGCGACCTCACCAACAAGGAACTGGCTCGCGAGCAGGCCAACGCGCCGAAGGCGCCCCGTGGTCGTGACGACCGTGGCGGCGACCGTCGCCGTGGCCCGCGCAACGAGGCCCCCGTCGCAGAAGGAGCGTCTGCCTGATGCTTATTCCCCGCAAGGTCAAGTACCGCAAGCAGCACCACCCGGGTCGCTCCGGCCAGGCCACGGGCGGCACGAAGGTGTCGTTCGGCGAGTTCGGCATCCAGGCCCTGACGCCCGCTTACGTGACCAACCGTCAGATCGAGTCCGCTCGTATCGCCATGACGCGTCACATCAAGCGCGGCGGAAAGGTGTGGATCAACATCTACCCCGACCGTCCGCTCACCAAGAAGCCCGCTGAGACCCGCATGGGTTCCGGTAAGGGTTCGCCCGAGTGGTGGGTCGCGAACGTCAAGCCGGGTCGCGTCCTCTTCGAGGTCGCCGGCGTCAACGAGGAACTCGCTCGTGAGGCTCTGACCCGTGCTATCCACAAGCTGCCGCTCAAGGCACGCATCATCAAGCGCGAGGAGGGCGACGCATAATGGCGATCGGCACCAAGACGCTCGCCCCGAGCGAGCTCGACACGTTCGAAGACCAGCGCCTCGTCGAGGAGCTGCGCAAGGCCAAGGAAGAGCTGTTCAACCTGCGCTTCCAGTCGGCCACCGGCCAGCTCGAGAGCCACGGCCGCATCCGTGCGGTCAAGCGCGACATCGCGCGGCTCTACACCGTCATCCGTGAGCGCGAGCTCGGCATCCGTGCCACGCCCGCTCCGGTCGAGACGGCCACGAAGGCGAAGAAGACGAAGGCCAAGAAGGCGGATGCCGCTGACGAGGCCGTGAAGGAAGAGGCCGAGTGATGGCTGAGACCACTGAGAAGAAGCCCGCCGCGCCCAAGAAGGCACCGGCGAAGAAGGCCGCTCCCAAGGCTGAGCCGAAGGTCGCGACCGTCGAGGCCGTCGCCTCGAAGGGCCACGAGTCGGCTGCGCACGACGTCCGCGACGCGGACGCCCGTGGCTACCGCAAGTCGCGTCGCGGCTATGTCGTGAGCGACAAGATGGACAAGACGATCGTCGTCGAGGTCGAGGACCGCGTGAAGCACCCGCTCTACGGCAAGGTCATCCGCCGCACGTCGAAGGTCAAGGCGCACGATGAGGCCAACTCGGCCGGCATCGGCGACCTCGTCGTCATCAACGAGACCCGCCCGCTGAGCGCCACCAAGCGCTGGCGTCTGGTCGAGATCCTGGAGAAGGCCAAGTGATCCAGCAGGAGTCCCGCATCAAGGTCGCCGACAACACCGGCGCCAAGGAGCTGCTCACGATCCGCGTGCTCGGCGGCTCGCACCGCCGGTACGCCGGCCTGGGCGACATCATCGTCGCGACGGTCAAGGACGCGATCCCGGGCGGCAACGTCAAGAAGGGCGACGTCGTCAAGGCCGTCGTCGTCCGCACCAAGAAGGAGACGCGCCGTCCCGACGGCTCGTACATCAAGTTCGACGAGAACGCCGCCGTGATCCTGAAGAACGACGGGGAGCCCCGCGGCACCCGCATCTTCGGACCGGTCGGTCGTGAGCTTCGCGACAAGAAGTTCATGAAGATCGTCTCGCTGGCCCCGGAGGTCATTTAAGTCATGGCGAAGATCAAGAAGGGCGACCTGGTTCAGGTCATCTCGGGCGCCAAGCCCGAGCGCGGCGGCGACCGCGGCAAGCAGGGCAAGGTCCTCGAGGTCCTTACCGAGCGCAACCGCGTCATCGTCGAAGGCGTGAACTACGTCACCAAGCACACCCGCGTGGGCCAGACCCAGCGCGGCACCAAGACCGGCGGCATCGAGACGTTCGAGGCCCCGATCCACATCTCCAACGTCCAGCTCGTCGACCCCTCGACCAAGAAGCCGACCCGCGTCGGCAGCCGCGTCGAGGAGCAGACGAAGGACGGCGTGAAGCGCACCGTCCGTGTGCGTTACGCGAAGAAGTCAGGCAAGGACCTCTGATGAGCACTGCAACTGCCGCGCCGACTGGCAAGATCCAGCCGCGCCTCAAGCAGAAGTACAACACCGAGATCAAGAGCGCTCTGCAGGAGGAGTTCGGCTACCCGAACGTCATGCAGATCCCCGGTCTGGTCAAGGTCGTCGTCAACACGGGTGTCGGTGAGGCTGCTCGCGACTCCAAGGTGATCGATGGTGCGGTCGACGACCTCACCAAGATCACGGGTCAGAAGCCCATCGTGACGAAGGCCCGCAAGTCGATCGCGCAGTTCAAGCTGCGTGAGGGACAGGCCATCGGCGCGCACGTCACCCTCCGCGGCGACCGCGCGTGGGAGTTCGTCGACCGCCTGGTGAACCTCGCTCTGCCCCGCATCCGCGACTTCCGCGGCCTGTCGCCGAAGCAGTTCGACGGCAACGGCAACTACACCTTCGGTCTCCAGGAGCAGTCCGTGTTCCACGAGATCAACCAGGACAAGATCGACCGCGTGCGCGGATTCGACATCACGGTCGTGACGTCGGCGAAGACGGATGACGAGGGTCGCGCTCTTCTGCGTGCGCTCGGCTTCCCGTTCCGCAACGAGGACGCTCAGGCCTGAGCAGATGTCCCGGGCTCGACCCGGGGCCGTCATCGTAGGTCGTCTGTCGTGTAACGGCAGCCGAAACCTCATGAACAAAGGAATCAACACATGACAATGACAGACCCGGTCGCAGACATGCTGACCCGTCTGCGCAACGCGAACTCGGCGCACCACGACACCGTGGCACTGCCGAGCTCCAAGCTGAAGACGCACATCGCCGAGATCCTCCAGCAGGAGGGCTATATCGCCGGCTGGGAGGTCAGCGACGCCCGCGTCGGCCAGACCCTCACGCTGACGCTCAAGTACGGCCCGAACCGCGAGCGGTCGATCGCCGGCATCAAGCGCGTCTCGAAGCCCGGCCTCCGCGTCTACGCGAAGTCGACCGAGATCCCCACCGTCCTCGGTGGCCTCGGCGTCGCCATCCTGTCCACCTCCTCCGGTCTCCTCACGGACCGTCAGGCCGAGCAGAAGGGCGTGGGCGGGGAAGTTCTCGCCTACGTGTGGTGACCTGAGAATGTCTCGTATCGGACGTCTTCCCATCGACATCCCCGCCGGAGTGACCATCTCGGTCGACGGCCAGGACGTCGCCGTCAAGGGCCCCAAGGGCGAGCTCGCGCTCACCGTTGCGCGCCCCATCGAGGTCAAGGTCGAAGAGGGCCAGGTGCTCGTCACCCGTCCCGACGACGAGCGCGAGTCGCGTTCGCTGCACGGCCTGACCCGCACGCTCATCAACAACAACATCATCGGCGTCACCCAGGGCTACACCAAGGGCCTCGAGGTCGTCGGCACCGGTTACCGCGTCGCGCAGAAGGGCAGCTCGATCGAGTTCGCCCTCGGCTTCTCGCACCCCGTGCTCGTCGACCCGCCCGCGGGGATCTCGTTCACGGTCGAAGGCAACAACAAGGTCACCGTGAGCGGCATCGACAAGCAGGCCGTCGGAGAGGCGGCCGCCAACATCCGCAAGATCCGCAAGCCCGAGCCGTACAAGGGCAAGGGTGTGCGTTACGCGGGCGAGGTCGTCCGCCGCAAGGCCGGAAAGGCTGGTAAGTAACCATGGCTGTGAAGTCGAAGTCCGACGCACGTTCGCGTCGTCACGCCCGCCTTCGCAAGAAGGTCGTCGGCACCGCCGAGCGTCCCCGCCTGGTCGTGAGCCGCTCGTCGCGTCACGTGTTCGTGCAGCTCGTCGACGACAGCAAGGGCCACACCGTGGCATCCGCCTCGACGCTCGAGGTGGACCTGCGCTCGCTCGAGGGTGACAAGACCGCCAAGGCCCGCAAGGTCGGCGAGCTCGTCGCCGAGCGCGCCAAGGCCGCCGGCGTCACCGACGTCGTGTTCGACCGCGGTGGCAACCGCTACGCGGGCCGTGTCGCCGCGATCGCCGATGGCGCTCGCGAAGGAGGTCTGAACCTGTGAGCGATGCAACAACCAACAACGTGGAGAACGAAGTGACCGAGCAGCCCGCTGCCGCCGCCACCGAGGCGCCCGCCGAGCGTGAGCGCGAGCCGCGTCGCGGCGGTCGCGAGCGCAACCAGAACCAGCGCGACCGCGGTGGTCGCGACGCCGACAAGAGCCAGTTCCTGGAGCGCGTCGTCACGATCAACCGCGTGTCGAAGGTCGTCAAGGGCGGCCGTCGCTTCAGCTTCACGGCGCTCGTCGTCGTGGGTGACGGCAACGGCGTCGTGGGCGTCGGCTACGGCAAGGCGCGCGAAGTCCCCCTCGCCATCTCGAAGGGTGTCGAAGAGGCCAAGCGCAACTTCTTCCGCGTTCCCCGTGCCGGTTCGACGATCCCGCACCCCGTGCAGGGTGAAGCCGCTGCCGGTGTCGTGCTGCTGCGTCCGGCCGCTGCCGGTACCGGTGTCATCGCGGGCGGTCCCGTGCGCGCCGTGCTCGAGTGCGCAGGCATCCACGATGTCCTGTCGAAGTCGCTCGGCTCGTCGAACACGATCAACATCGTCCACGCGACGGTGGAGGCGCTGAAGCAGCTCGAGGAGCCCCGTGCGGTCGCCGCGCGTCGCGGTCTCGAGTTCGACCAGGTCGCCCCCGCCCGTCTCGTCCGTGCCGAGGCCGAGGCCGCGGCTGCTGCGAAGGCAGGTGTCTGATGGCCGAGCGCCTGAAGGTTACGCAGATCAAGTCCAAGGTGAGTGAGAAGCAGAACCAGCGCGACACGCTGCGTTCGCTGGGTCTCAAGCGGATCGGCGACTCGGTCGTCCGTCCCGACGACGCGCAGACGCGCGGCTACGTCAAGACCGTCGCGCACCTCGTGAAGGTTGAGGAGATCGACTGATGGCTGACAAGGCCGAGAAGAAAGACGCCGTCGAGGAGAAGGCCCCCAAGGCCGCCGCGAAGGCACCCGCCAAGAAGGCTGCTGCTCCGAAGGCTGCCGCCGAGAAGAAGGCGCCCGCCAAGGCCGCCGCGCCCAAGGCCGACAAGGCCGAGGTCGCGGACAAGCCCGCAGCGAAGGCTCCGGCGAAGAAAGCCGCTCCCAAGACCGCCGCGAAGAAGGCGGATGCTCCGGCATCCCGCCCCGGTGTGCTCAAGGTGCACCACCTGCGTCCCGTCCCCGGTGCCAACACCCCCAAGACCCGCGTGGGTCGCGGTGAGGGCTCGAAGGGCAAGACGGCCGGCCGTGGCACCAAGGGCACCAAGGCCCGCTACCAGGTCAAGGTCGGCTTCGAGGGTGGGCAGATGCCGCTGCACATGCGCACCCCGAAGCTCCGCGGCTTCAAGAACCCGTTCCGCGTCGAGTACCAGGTCGTGAACCTGGACAAGCTCGCGGAGCTGTACCCCAAGGGTGGCGACGTCACCGTGAGCGACCTCGTCGCCAAGGGTGCTGTTCGCAAGAACGAGAAGGTCAAGGTGCTCGGCACCGGAGACATCGCGGTCAAGCTCACCGTTGCGGTCGACAAGGTCTCGGGCTCTGCCGAGCAGAAGATCGTCGCGGCGGGCGGTTCCGTCAAGTAGTACCTCTCAACGGGGGTCGGAGATCCTCCGGCCCCCGTTGGGTTACCCTGGATGGCGGACGCCGCGCGCGTTCCGGCATCCCCTCTGGAGGCATCCTCTTGTTCAGCGCCATCGCGCGGGTCTTCCGCACTCCCGACCTTCGGCGGAAGATCGCATTCACTCTGGCGATCATCGCCCTGTATCGCCTCGGCGCGCACGTCCCCGCGCCGTTCGTAGACTTCCCCAACGTGCAGGAGTGTCTCCGGCAGTCGGCAGGCACTGACGGCCTGCTCTCGCTCGTGAACCTCTTCTCCGGCGGTGCACTGCTGCAGCTGTCGATCTTCGCGCTCGGGGTCATGCCGTACATCACGGCGACGATCATCGTCCAGCTGCTCCGCGTGGTCATCCCGCACTTCGAGACCCTCTACAAAGAGGGCCAGTCGGGCCAGGCGCGTCTGACGCAGTACACGCGCTACCTCACGATCGCGCTCGCCCTGCTGCAGTCGACCACGCTCGTCACGGTGGCCCGCAGCGGCCAGCTGTTCGGATCCACCGGCGTTCCCGAGTGCGAGCAGCTCCTCACGAACGACGTGTGGTGGGCGCAGCTGCTGATGATCATCACGATGACCGCCGGTACGGGTCTCATCATGTGGTTCGCCGAGCTCGTCACCGAGCGCGGCATCGGCAACGGCATGTCGCTGCTGATCTTCACGTCGATCGCGGCCACGTTCCCCGCGGCCATGTGGGCGATCTGGCAGTCGCGCGGCTTCGAGACCTTCCTCCTCGTGCTCGCGGTCGGCGTCGTCGTCGTGGCACTCGTCGTCTTCGTCGAGCAGTCGCAGCGTCGCATCCCGGTGCAGTACGCCAAGCGCATGGTCGGCCGACGCACGTACGGCGGCACGAACACCTACATCCCGATCAAGGTCAACATGGCCGGCGTCGTGCCCGTCATCTTCGCCTCGTCGCTGCTGTACATCCCTGCCCTCATCGCGCAGTTCAACCAGCCGCAGCCGGGCGAGCCGGTGCCGGGCTGGGTCGCATGGATCCAGCAGAACCTCGTGTCGGGCGACAGCCCGCTGTACATGCTGGTCTACTTCCTGCTCATCATCGGCTTCACGTACTTCTACGTCGCGATCACGTTCAACCCGGTCGAGGTCGCCGACAACATGAAGAAGTACGGCGGGTTCATCCCCGGCATCCGCGCGGGACGCCCCACGGCGGAGTACCTCGACTACGTGCTGACCCGCATCACGCTGCCCGGATCCATCTACCTCGGTCTGATCGCCCTCATCCCGCTCGTGGCGCTGGCCACCGTCGGCGCGAACCAGAACTTCCCGTTCGGCGGCGCGTCCATCCTGATCATCGTCGGCGTCGGCCTCGAGACGGTGAAGCAGATCGACGCCCAGCTCCAGCAGCGACACTACGAAGGACTTCTTCGATGACCCGGCCCTCCCGTCTGCTGATCGTCGGCCCGCAGGGCTCCGGAAAGGGCACGCAGGGCGTCCGGATCGCCGAGGAGTTCGGCATCCCGGTCGTCTCGACGGGCGATGTCTTCCGCGCCAACGTCAAAGAGGGCACGCCGCTCGGACTTCAGGTGAAGGCCATCATCGAAGCGGGCGACCTCGTTCCCGATGCGCTGACCAGCGAGATCGTGCGCGACCGGCTCGCGCAGGACGACGCCGCGGCGGGGTTCCTGCTCGACGGCTATCCGCGCAACCTCGGTCAGGTGCGCGACCTGTCGGCCTTCCTCGAAGGCAGGGGAGAGGCACTCGACGCGGTCATCGAGCTCCAGGTCCCGCGCGCCGAGAGCATCGATCGCCTGACCCGTCGTGCGTTCGAGCAGGGGCGCACCGACGACACCGAAGAGGTCATCGCCAATCGGCTCGCGATCTACGAGACCGAGACGGCACCCATCCTCGACGTCTACCGCGAGCAGGGCATCGTGGACGCGATCGACGGCATCGGATCGCTCGACGAGATCACCGAGCGCATCATCTCGGCGCTCGAGGCGCGCGGCCTGACGCGTCGCGCCGCCGCCTGACGCGCGCCGATGGGCCTTCGCCGTTCGATCTACAAGTCGCCCGCCCAGCTGCGGGCGATGATCGAGCCCGGTCTCATCACGGCCGCGGCCCTCGACGCCGCGCGTGCGCTCATCGCTCCGGGCGTCACGACGGGGGAGCTGGATGCCGCGGCATCCGCCGTCATCACCTCGCGCGGTGCGGTCTCGAACTTCCAGATGGTGCGCGGCTATCGGCACACGATCTGCGCGTCGGTGAACGAGCAGGTGGTGCACGGCATCCCCGGCAGTCGCGTGCTCCAGCCCGGCGACATCGTGTCGATCGACGCGGGCGCCGAGTACAAGGGCTGGAACGGGGACTCGGCCTTCAGCGTCGTCATCCCCGACCCCTCGCGCCCCGATGTCGTCGCCGCGCGCGAGCAGCTCTCGACAGTGACGGAGGGCTCGCTGTGGGCGGGCATCGCCGCGCTCGCCTCGGCCCGGCACATCGGCGAGGTCGGCGCCGCGGTGCAGCACCATATCGAGCAGAACGCGCCCGAAGGCGGGTACGGGATCCTCCGCGACTACGTCGGCCACGGCATCGGGCGCAAGATGCACGAGTCGCCCTCGGTGTTCAACTACCGGGTGGCAGATCCGGGCCCCGAAGTCCGACCCGGTCTGGTCCTCGCGATCGAGCCCATGGTCGTCATCGGCGACCAGGAGACCTTCGTCGAGGACGACGACTGGACGGTCTCGACCACCGACGGCACAGCCGGCGCACATTGGGAGCACAGCGTCGCCGTGCACGATGGAGGCATCTGGGTGCTGACGGCACCCGACGGGGGCGCGGCCGGACTCGCGCCGTTCGGTGTGACGCCGGTCGCGATCGGCTGAGAAGGGGAGAGATCCGTGGCACAAGCGCAGCGCAGGTTCAACTGGTTCGCGGCGGGCATCAGCATCGCCGTCGTCGTGGTGCTGGTCCTCGTGGTCGTGCTCGTCGTGTGGATGAACAACGCGAACTCCGGTGGCGGCCCGCGGCCGGACGGGTCCGGCATCGACTCGGAGACCGGCGCCGTCGTCGTCGGCGACGGCTCGAACTCGATGGACCTCTGGTTCGACTTCTACTGCCCCCACTGCCAGGATTTCGAGGACGAGTACGGCTCGACGGTCGACGATCTGCTGGACCAGGGCGACATCACGCTCAACCTGCACCCGGTGGCGCTGGACAGCCTCAACGCCGCATCCGGCACCGACTTCTCGAAGCGGTCGGCGAACGCGCTGTACTGCGTGGCCGAGGCCGAGCCGAGCGCCGCTTACCCCTTCATGCAGGCGCTGTTCGCCACGCATCCGTCGGGTCCCGGCCAGACCGATGAAGAGCTCATCGCCATGGCGGCGGATGCCGGGGCATCCGGAATCGACTCCTGCGTGAACGACGGCACCTACATCTCGTTCGTCGAGGACCAGACCAAGAAGCTCCCCACGAACCCCGAGACCGGCGGCGCCGGCACCCCGACGGTCATCATCAACGACGAGTTCATCACGCTCACCGGTGACCCGCAGGCGGATCTGGTCGACCGTATGAAGTGACGATCGGATGCCGAGGCGGCGCATTTGCCGAGGCATCCGATATCACGTACTATTGATCTTTGGTGCCTTGCGCCGTCATTGGCGTGTCGGGGCACCGAAAATCCCATCCAACCCGCAGACCGACCGGTCTGCTTTATGTGAGCGAGTGTATGGCGAAGAAAGACGGTGTCATCGAGATCGAGGGCGTCATCTCCGAGGCGCTGCCCAACGCGATGTTCCGCGTCGAGCTGACCAACGGACACAAGGTGCTGGCCACGATCTCGGGCAAGATGCGGCAGAACTACATCCGCATCATCCCCGAAGACCGTGTCGTCGTCGAGCTCTCGCCCTACGACCTCACGCGCGGACGCATCGTCTACCGCTACCGCTAGACCGGTCGAGAAGTAACACCCCAGGCTCCGTCCTGCCCGGTGAAGACAGCGAAGAGAAGAAATCATGAAGGTCAACCCCTCCGTCAAGCCCATCTGCGACCACTGCAAGGTCATCCGTCGCCACGGTCGCGTCATGGTCATCTGCAAGAGCAACCCGCGTCACAAGCAGCGCCAGGGCTGATCGGACGCCGTGGCAGCGCCACGGCCCCGTGACTCACAACTGAAGAACAACGGCAGGATCAGAACCTCTTCGGAGGGGACACCTCGGGCGGGGGCCCGGGCACCGATCCTGCTCCACACCCCCACGACTCCTAGGAGAATCGCATGGCACGTCTTGCCGGCGTTGACATCCCGCGCGACAAGCGCGTGGTGATCGCACTGACCTACATCTACGGTGTGGGCAGCACCCGTTCGCGTGAGATCCTCACCGCGACCGACATCGATGAGAGCATCCGCGTCAAGGACCTCAGCGACGACCAGCTCATCGCCCTTCGCGACTACATCGAGGGCAACTACAAGGTGGAGGGAGACCTTCGCCGCGAGGTCGCCGCCGACATCCGCCGCAAGGTCGAGATCGGCTCGTACGAGGGCATCCGCCACCGTCGTGGCCTCCCGGTGCGCGGTCAGCGCACGAAGACCAACGCGCGCACCCGCAAGGGCCCCAAGCGCACCGTCGCCGGCAAGAAGAAGGCGCGCTAAGGCGCGGCCCCAGGGTTTAGGAGAACACGCACATGGCACAGGCCAAGACCGCCGCGCGCAAGCCGCGCCGCAAGGAGAAGAAGAACATCGCGCTGGGCCACGCCCACATCAAGTCGACGTTCAACAACACGATCGTCTCGATCACCGACCCCACCGGCGCCGTCATCAGCTGGGCGTCGTCGGGCGGCGTGGGCTTCAAGGGCTCGCGCAAGTCGACCCCGTACGCCGCAGGCATGGCCGCCGAGTCGGCCGCCCGTCAGGCGCAGGAGCACGGCGTCAAGAAGGTCGACGTCTTCGTGAAGGGCCCGGGCTCGGGCCGCGAGACCGCGATCCGCTCGCTGCAGGCCGCCGGCCTCGAGGTCGGGTCGATCAACGACGTGACGCCGCAGGCCCACAACGGCTGCCGTCCGCCGAAGCGCCGCCGCGTCTGATTCCGGAGCCGGAGCCTCTTCGCGAGGCTCCGGCGTCCGCACGCTTCCGGATGCCTGGACTCAGGCATCCCTCGAGTAAAACTCAACACCTCACAAAACCGCACGTGTCATATAGCGGGCACGTGATCGAAAGGAACACATAGTGCTCATCGCACAGCGTCCCACCCTGACCGAGGAAAAGGTCGGGGAGTTCCGCAGCCGCTTCATCATCGAGCCGCTCGAGCCCGGCTTCGGCTACACGATCGGCAACGCGCTGCGTCGCAGCCTCCTGTCGTCGATCCCCGGCGCCGCAGTGACGTCGATCCGCATCGACGGCGTCCTCCACGAGTTCAGCACCATCCCCGGTGTCAAGGAGGATGTCACCGAGATCATCCTCAACATCAAGCAGCTCGTCGTCTCGTCCGAGCGCGACGAGCCCATCACGGCCTACCTGCGCAAGACCGGTTCGGGCGAGGTCACCGCCGCCGACATCTCGGCTCCTGCCGGTGTCGAGGTGCACAACCCCGAGCTCGTCATCGCGACGCTCAACGACACCGCGAAGTTCGAGCTCGAGCTCACGATCGAGCGTGGCCGCGGCTACGTCTCGGCGACGCAGAACCGCAACGAGTACGCCGAGGCCGGTCAGATCCCGATCGACTCGATCTACTCGCCCGTGCTCAAGGTCTCGTACCGCGTCGAGGCGACGCGTGCCGGTGAGCGCACCGACTTCGACAAGCTCGTGCTGGACGTCGAGACGAAGAACTCGATCGCCCCGCGCGATGCCGTCGCGTCGGCCGGTCGCACGCTGACCGAGCTGTTCGGCCTGGCCCGTGAGCTCAACGTCGAGGCCGAGGGCATCGAGATCGGCCCCGCGCCGGTCGAGACCGTCCTCTCCAACGAGCTGTCGATGCCGATCGAGGACCTCGATCTGTCGGTGCGCTCGTACAACTGCCTCAAGCGCGAGGGCATCAACACGGTCAGCGAGCTGGTCGCGCTCAGCGAGACGCAGCTCATGAACATCCGCAACTTCGGTCAGAAGTCGGTCGACGAGGTGCGCGACAAGCTCATCTCGCTCGGTCTGTCGCTCAAGGACTCGGTGCCCGGGTTCGACGGCGCGCACTTCTACGGCGGCTACGACGACGAGACCGTCTGAGCCCCCGGTTCCCTCGAATTCTGATCTGGAGTAATTGAGAATGCCCAAGCCCACGAAGGGACCCCGCCTCGGAGGCGGACCCGCACACGAGCGCCTGCTGCTTGCCAACCTCGCCGCGGCCCTCTTCACGCACAAGTCGATCAAGACGACCGAGACCAAGGCCAAGCGCCTGCGTCCGCTCGCCGAGCGCCTGGTGACGTTCGCCAAGCGCGGCGACCTTCACGCGCGCCGCCGCGTGCTGTCGGTCATCGGTGACAAGGAAGTCGTGCACGTCCTCTTCACCGAGATCGCGCCGCTCGTCGCCGACCGTGAGGGCGGCTACACGCGCATCACGAAGGTCGGCAACCGCAAGGGCGACAACGCGCCCATGGCGGTCATCGAGCTCGTGCTCGAGCCGGTCGTCAAGAAGCCGTCCGCCAAGAAGGCCGCCGCCGCCAAGGCCGCGCCCGTCGAGGCCCCGGTCGAAGAGGCCGCCGCCGAGGAGGCTCCCGTCGAGGAGACCGCCGACGCCGGCGCCGAGTCGCCGGAGGAAGGCGCGGCCGCCGAGGCCGCTGCCGAAGACGCCGTCGAGGCCGACAAGGCCTGATCGTCGCAGCATCCGAGACCCGCTCGCCCTCCTGAGGGCGAGCGGGTCTCGTCGTTTCGCGGCGCGTACGCTGGAGAGATGAGCGAGAGGTCCACTGCCGAACGCATCGACGCCCCTGGGGTGATCGAGCTGCCGCGGCATCCCGCTGTCGCGACGTGGCGCCCCGCGACGGACGACGACGTCGACGCCATCACGGACCTCGCCCAAGCAGCCGACCGGGTCGATCACCCGTCGTGGCTCACACCGCGCGAGGACGTGGAGGAGACCTTCGAGTCGTCGTGGATCGACCCGGCGAGGGACACCCTCCTCGGGCTCGACGCCGACGGCCGAGCCGTCGCGCTGGGGGCGGTCGTGGTGCACCCGTCCCGAGAGCATCACCTGCACGCCTACCTCAACGGACGCGTCCACCCGGACTTCCGCGGCCGGGGGATCGGCCGCGAACTGCTGCGCTGGGAGCACGAGCGCACGCTGCAGGCGCTCGTCGAGCTCGACAGCCCGCTTCCCGCGGCGATCTTCGTCTACGCGGAGGAGACCGACACGGCCGCGCGGCATCTCGCGGAGAGACGCGGGCTGCGGGAGGAGCGGTGGTTCTCGACGATGGTGCGCGATCTCGCGCTCGACATCCCTAGGATCGAGCAGACGATGCATGCCGGGGACCCCGCGATCGAGATCGTCGCCTACGACCCCTCGCGCACAGAGGCTGCGCGTCTCGCGCGCAACGACGCGTTCCGCGATCACTGGGGGAGCCTCGAGACACCGCCGGAACGCTGGTCGCAGTTCGTGGAGGGTCCGTTCCTGCGCCCCGATCTCTCGTGGCTCGCGGTCGAGGGTGATCGCATCGTCGCCTTCGCGCTGGGCTCCGTCAACGAGGAGGACTGGGCCGTGCAGGGGTACACGAGCGTCTACATCGACCTCATCGGAGTGACGCGGGATCGACGTGGACGCCGACTCGCGCCCGTCGTCATCACGGCGCTGCTGCGTGCCGCCCGCGCGGCAGGTCTCGAGAAGGCGGTGCTGGACGTCGACACCGAGAGCCCGACCGGGGCGAACAGCCTGTACGGCCGACTCGGCTTCGAACCCACGGAGCGCTCGGTCGCTCTCGTCGCGCACCACTGAGCGCGGCTACTGGATCTGCGTGACCTTCTCGCGCGCACTGCGGTAGAGCCGCTCCTCGAGGTCGTGCTGGACCTGCGCGCGCTGCAGCTCGATCTCGTCGATGGTGGATGCGACGGCGTCGGCGAACACCCGGCCTCCCGCGTCTCCGGGATGGATCTGGTCTCCGGCGAGGAGCTGCGGTTGCGATCCGATCGCACCGGCCCAGTCCACGACGCGTACGCGGGGGTGGCTCTTCGCGAAGGCGGCGAGGTCGGCGTTGACGCCCGGGATCCATGATCGGGGCGCATACGCATTGACGAGCAGGACCGTGCGCTCGGGCCCGGCGACGGCGACCATCCGCTCGAGAGACGGGATGTTCACGGGCCCGTTGGTGCCGAGCGCGAGCACGACGTACGGGCGGAGGGCGCCCGCAGCGGCGAGGTTCTCGAGGATTCCCGGACCGGCATATGTCGATCGCGAGACGGCGGCGTCGATCTGGATGCCCGGGTACCTCGCGAGCAGCGCCGGTGCGGACGCGAGCATGACCGAGTCCCCGACCGCCGTGATCTGGTCGCCCGTGACGACGGCCGGGGTCACCTCGTCGACGGGATCCGGGGCGTCCTCCTCTGCCGCGGGAAGCTCGGTCGGCGCCGGAGTCGGCGCGGTCGACGGGGATGCCGACTCGAGCGCCTCGGCGCCTGCCGTCACGGCCGCCTCGACGGAACCCATCTCCGGCGCCGACGCGATGGCCGCCGAGGTGCCGCCGGCCACCATGAGCGTCGCGGCGACGGTCGCGAGCGCCCCGAGGCGGGCGTCGGGCGATCCTTTCAGTCGTCGGCCCAGGGCGCGCGCCGAGCCGCGGAAGCCGAGACGACGGATGGGGGCTTCGACCCCTCGATAGGAGAGCTCGGCGATCACGAGTGTCAGGGCGAGCACCGCGGCGCCCAGCCACGGTGAGAAGCCGACCTCGGGGCCGGTCCCCTGCACGGCGGCCACGACGAGCACGAGGAGCGGCCAGTGCCACAGATAGATGCCGTACGACCGGTCGCCGATCCACCGCAGCAATGGACGATCGATGGCAGGACCGAATCCCGACCCCGGCCAGACGGACGCCGCGATCGCGACGGCGCTCAGGAGGCTCGCGGCCACGAGCATCCCGGGGAACGTCGTCGCGGTCGGCGTCGCGGGCACGAAGGCGACGACGAAGAGGCCGATGAGGGCCACCGTGCCGATCGCGCCGGTGACGCGTCGGGTGCGCAGCTGCGCCGTCGTGTCGCGAACGAGGGTCACGACCCTCCAGCCGCCGGCGAGCAGGATCGGCGACTCTGCGCGCAGCGCCGCGACGCGCAGCACCCGCTCGAGGGCGAATGCGAGACCCACACCGAGCAGGATGCCGAAGGCGTGCGTGTCGGTGCCGAAGTAGCCGCGGGTGACGGCGCCGGATGCCGTGACCGACGCCATCCACGCCGCGGAGGCCCCCGCGAGCAGGAGTGTCGCACCGACCCGCCCCCACGTGCGCGGGATCAGGAGGAACAGCGGCAGGACGAGGGGCCAGATCACATAGAACTGCTCTTCGACGGCGAGCGACCAGAAGTTGCGGAAGAGCTCGGGGGCCGCGAGGCCGAAGTAGTCGGCGTTCCCGGCGATCGAGATCCAGTTGTAGCTGAACGTGAAGGCGCCCAGGACCTGCTCTCCGACCCGCAGCAGAACGTCCCCGCCGATGAGCCAGGCGGCCGTCGCGCAGACCGTGACGACCAGCGCCAGTGCGGGGAGGAGCCGGCGGGCGCGTCGGATCCAGAAGGCCCCCAGTCGGATGCCGCCGGTCGCCGCGTGCTCGCGCAGCAGCAGGGTCGTGATGAGGAATCCGCTGATGACGAAGAAGACGTCGACGCCGATGAATCCACCGGGGAACACCGACGGCGGGAACAGGTGATAGGCCACGACGAGCGAGACCGCGATGGCCCGCAGGCCGTCGAGCCCGGCGTACCGGCGACCGGGTACGCCTCTGCGATCCGCTTCGCGGAGTGGCGCAGGCGTGGTCGTGCGGGACGTCATCTCGGGTTCCATATCGGGAGAGGACAGTCTACGTCGGGCGTGCGCGCGGTCCGCCGGTCGCACGGGCGCGCCGCGACGGCGGACGCGGACTCTATCCGTGGCGGTGGGCCGAGCGCTAGGGTGTCCCCATCCTCGGCACCGGCGAGGATGGGGACCGGTCGTGCGCGACGCGCACGACGAGGAGCGCGAGTGTCGGAGCAGACCGCACCTGCCGCGGCATCCACCCCGTGGGTGGGGACGCCGCGCGTCCGCTCGCGCGCGGGCCTGTCGATCTACTCGATCCTGCTCATCATGCTCCTGTCGGTGAGCGTGCTGTCGAGCATCGTCGTCGGCGTCATCGGATATCTCAACGGCACCGAGGCGCTGCGCGCGATCGCGTACGAGAAGCTCGTCGAGATCCGTGAGAACCGCGCGCGCGAAGTCGCCCAGCTCTTCACGACGATCGAGAACTCGGTGCGCCTGAGCGCGATCAACGAGACGAGCAGGCAGGCGGCTGTCGCGTTCAGCGAGGGGTACGAGCAGCTCCGGGAGCAGGGCACGGACCCCGCGATCGACGACGCCGTCGGCGCGTACTATCGCGATGTCTTCGCGTCGAAGCTCTCCGCGTCGACGGGCGAGCCCGTGGACGGCTCGACGTTCGCGCCGCGAGACGCGGCGGCTGAGTACCTCCAGTACAACTACGTCATCCCGTACGACTCGTGGGAGGACGCGATCCGGACGGATGACGCGGGCGACGGCAGCGCGTGGTCGGCGGCGCATGCCCTGTACCACCCCTACTTCCGGGCGATGACGGCGCTCAACGACTTCGAAGACGTGCTCATGATCGACACGACGGGCAACGTCGTCTACTCCGCCTTCAAGGGGGTCGATCTCGGCGTCAACCTGCTGGAGGGCCCATACGCGCTGTCCAATCTGGCCGAGGCCTATCGCACGGTGATGAGCGGGAACATCGTCGGCGACGTCGTGCTCGCCGATTTCGCCGCCTACAGCCCCAGCCTCGGCAGTCCCGCGGGCTGGGCGGTCACGCCGATCGCCACGGACGGCGAGGTGATCGGAGCACTCGCGATCGAGCTGCCGATCGATCGCATCAACGACGTCATGACCGTGGGCGGCGACTGGGCGCAGAACGGCCTCGGCGAGACGGGTGAGACCTACCTCGTCGGCCGCGACGGCAAGATGCGGTCGATCTCGCGCGAGCTGTACGACGACCCCGAGTCCTACGAGAAGACGGCGCGCGAAGCCGGACTCTCGCCCGAAGCCGCGGCCCTCATCGTGCGAAACGGCGACACGCTGCTGCAGCAGACCGTGGCCGGGGGTGCGATGACGAAGGCCTTCGCGGGCGACTCGGGCACGCTGCTCGAGCGCGACTACCTCGGCCGCGACAGCATGATCGCGTATGCGCCGCTCGGCGTCGGAGACCTGGGCTGGGCGATCGTGGCGCAGGAGACGTCGGCCGAAGCGCTCGTGCCCGTCGAGGACTTCACGCGCAACCTCATCCTCTCGACGGCGGGCATGATCATCTTCGTCTGCCTGCTCTCGCTCGTTCTGGCGCAGGTCTTCGTGCGCCCGCTGCGTCGCCTCAAGACGGCGGCGCGACGCATCGCTGCGGGCGAGGAGGGCGTGCAGGTGGACGCGGGATCCAGCGACGAGCTCGCCGATGTCGCGACCGCGTTCAACGACATGAGCCGCAGCCTGCAGGTCAAGTCGAACCTCATCGAAGAGCACGAGAAGGCGAACGAGCGGCTCATCCTGTCGTTCATGCCCGAAGGCATGGCCGACCGCTACAAGCACGGAGACGACGCCATCACGCAGGACAGCGAGGACGTCACCGTCGTCTTCGCAGACATCGTGGGCTTCGAGGCGCTGTCGCTCACACTGTCGTCGGAGGAGTCCATCGCGAAGCTCAACGACCTCATCCGCACGTTCGACGAAGCCGCCGAGAAGCACGGGGTCGAGCGCGTGCGCACGACCCGGCAGAGCTACCTCGCGAGCTGCGGTCTGGCGACGCCCCGCGTCGACAACGCGCGCAGGGCCGTCGAGTTCGCGATGGAGCTCGACGCCATCCTGGAGCGCTACTCGGCGCAGCAGGGGGTCGAGCTGGGCCTGCGGGCGGGCCTGGATTCCGGAAAGGTCACGAGCGGGCTCATCGGTCGCGCGCGGGTGGTGTACGACATGTGGGGGGATGCCGTGAACCTCGCATTCCGGGTGCAGGGGGACTCGGCCGAGCCGGGCATCTTCATCACGCAGCGCGTCGCCGACCGCATCCCCGACACCATCGGGATCGTCCCTTCGGGTGAAGTCGAGACCCAGACCGGCACTCAGCGCGTGTGGCGGATCGAGACCCCCGTGCCGGTGGCCGAGGGCTGAGGCATCCGTGGCCGACATCGTCTCGCAGCCGTGGTTCTGGCCGGCTGTCATCGTCTCGGTGGGGCTCCCGCTCGCGCTGATCGGACTGACCGAGCTGCACAACATGCTGGCGCGGCGGGGGAGCCGGGCCGCGCCCATCGTCGCGATGGTGCGCAACTATCTCGTCCCCGTGGCGGGTGTGCTGGTGCTCATCAGCCAGCCGGGAGCGTGGGAGGGCGAGGGCACCTGGCCCCGCGTGATCTGGACGATCTTCGGGCTCCTCGTGATCGTCGTGACGATCAACGCGCTCAATCACCTCGTCTTCCATCGCGCCGAGAAGGGATCCTGGCGCGACCGATTCCCGACGATCTTCAGCGACCTCATCCGCTTCGTCTTCATCATCGTGGGCGTCGCCGTGCTCTTCGCGTGGCTGTGGAACGCGGACGTGGCGGGCATCTTCGCCGCGCTCGGCGTGACGTCGATCGTGGTCGGTCTCGCGCTGCAGAACGCGGTCGGCTCGATCGTCTCGGGGCTGTTCCTCATCTTCGAGGCGCCCTTCGAACTGGGCGACTGGATCGATGCGGGCGGCGTGCGGGGGCAGATCATCGAGGTCAACTGGCGGGCGGTGCATCTCGACACGGGCAACGGGATCGTCATCATCCCCACGGCGAACCTCGCAGGCGGATCGTTCACCAACCTCACGCGGTCGAGTGATCCCTACGCGGCCGTCGTGGATGTCGCGTTCGCCACCGACGACGCGCCGCTGCGTGTGCGCGGACTCCTCGTCGACGTCGCCCGCGACATCCCGCTCGTGTCGCCGGACCGCGACGCGACGACGTCGACTCTCGGCGGCTCCGTGTACCGCGTGTCGATCCCGCTGCAGAGTCCGGGGGATGAGGGGGCGGTCGCGGACGCGTTCTCGACGCGGCTCTGGTACGCCGCGCGCCGCGCCGACCTGCACCTGGACGGCGACCTGACGGACGACTGGAACACCCCGAGCCGGCTCCAGGACGCCCTGCACCAGATCGCGCCGCTGCTGAGCCTGCGACCGGCTGATGCCGAAGCGCTCGCCTCCGAGGCGCGGCTCGAGCGCTACAGCGTCGGGGAGGTGCTGCTGCGCCCGGGCATCGTCCCGACGACGACGCGCTTCATCATCGCGGGTCGCGTGATGCTCGGCATCCCGACCGAAGCGGGTTTCGTTCAGGTCACCGAGCTCGCGCGCGACGACGCCGTGGGTCTCACCGCGCTCACGCGCACCCCGACGATCTCGCGCGCCGTCGCCCTGACCGAGCTCGAGGTCGTGTCCGTGCCGGTGACGGTGCTCGACGACGTCGTGCGCGCGCACCCCGTCCTCGCCCGCGAGATCGTCCGCGAGTCCGAGAACCGCGTGCGGCTCGCGCAGGCCGCGCTCTCGGCCGTCGGCGAATCGCTCGGCCCGGGCCGCTCGGTCTTCGGCTGAGAGCGCTCGGCGTAGGCTCGGTGCCGTGCGCATCCGCCTCGACATCGCCTACGACGGCACGAACTTCCGGGGCTGGGCGAAGCAGCCGGGCCTGCGGACGGTCCAGGGCACCCTCGAGGACGCCCTCGCCCGGGTACTCGGAGGCGAGCCCCGTCTCGTGGTCGCGGGGAGGACGGATGCCGGGGTCCACGCGTCCGGGCAGGTGGCGCACCTCGACCTCGACGAGGGCCAGGCTCGGCGACTCGAGGCGCGGCGCGGCGGCGCATCCCCCGTGGAAGCCCTCGCGCGGCGCCTGACGGGCGCGCTGGGCGCTTACTCCGATCTCGCGGTCCTGCGGTCCGTCGAGGCGCCCGAGGGCTTCGACGCCCGCTTCTCGGCGGTATGGCGCCGGTACTCCTACCGCCTGGCCGACGCCACGGCCGGCTACGACCCCCTCGAGCGCCTGCGGACGACGACGGTGCGCCCCGCGCTGGACGAAGGGGCGATGGATGCCGCGGCCCGCTCGCTGCTGGGACTGCACGACTTCGCCGCGTACTGCAAGCCGCGCGAAGAGGCCACGACGATCCGCACGCTCCTCGAGTTCGACTGGCATCGGGATGCCGCGGGCATCCTCGTCGCGAACGTCCGAGCCGACGCGTTCTGCCACAGCATGGTGCGCGCGCTCGTCGGCGCGTGCGTCGCCGTCGGGGAGGGCAGGCTCGACGCCCTCGACCTCGCCGCGATCCGCGACGGGCTCGACCGCGTGCCCGAGGTCAAGGTGCTCGCCGCGCGCGGCCTCACCCTCACGGAGGTCGGCTATCCGTCCGACGACCTGCTCGCGGCACGGGCGGCGCAGACGCGGGCGCGCCGCGACGCGGAGTGACGGCGGCCAACGTCGAGAACTCGTGCAGTGCCGGGCCCGGGCGTTCTCCTGCGGGCTGTGCGGCAACGGAATGCCGGCTACGGGTCTTCTGTGTGTTCGTCAAGGGACATCCGTCGGCCACGTGCGCGCCGTATGGTGGACTCGTCATGAGGGTGATTTCGTACAACCTGCGCAAACACCGCGCTGCGGGCGAGCTCGAGGCGCTCGTCGAGCGCTACAGCGCCGACGTCCTGTGCCTGCAGGAGGCCGACACCGCCGACATCCCGACCCGCATCGGCGGACTCGTGCTCGCCGACGCCACGTCGCGCAATCGCCTGGGGCTGGCCGTCTACTATCGCGAGAACACGTACCGCGCACTCGAGGTGCGCGCCCTCGCGCTCAAGAAGTCCCTGCACGATCGCGTGCTCAAGCCGGCAGAGGAGCGACTGCTCGGCGTGCGGCTGCAGGACATCGACGACAACCGACAGGTGATCGTCGCGTCGTTCCACGCCGCGCCGCTCACGGCCCTCAACTCGCTCCGGCGGCACCAGATCCGCACCGCGCTCACCGAGCTCGGGCAGCTCGGCGAGGGGCTGCCCGCTCTCATGGTGGGCGACTACAACTACCCGGTCTTCAAGGAGAATCTCGGGCAGAAGGTGCGCGAGCAGGGCTACGAGCTCACCCTGAGCGACGCGCGCACGTACACGCGCTACCGGTTCTTCCGGGGCCACTACGACTTCGCGACCTCGATCGGATTCGACATCGACAAGGTGCGCACGCTCCCGCAGGGTCTCAGCGACCACCTTCCCATCCTCGTGACCGCCGAGGTGTCGGCGGCTCTCGCGCACGGCGCCGCCTGAGGCGGATGAACGGGCGGTTTGGGCGCAGCATCCCGATGCCGTAGTATTGACCCTTGGTGTCCGTGCCCTGCTGGCCGGCATCGCGAACGTGAGCCCTCCACTGGCGTCTTGCCCCCTCTCGGGCGGCAAGCACCCCGGAGTGGGATTCACGAACCTCTCCGTTCGAATCAAGAAAGCAGCACTACTGTGACGCGCACTTTCACTCCCAAGGCCGCCGAAGTCCAGCGCGACTGGCTGGTCATCGACGCGACCGACGTCATCCTCGGTCGTCTCGCCTCGCACGCCGCCGCCCTCCTCCGCGGAAAGCACAAGGCGACCTTCGCGAACCACATCGACTCGGGTGACTTCGTCATCATCATCAACGCCGACAAGGTGGCGCTCTCGGGCAACAAGCTCGAGCAGAAGAAGGCCTACCGCCACTCGGGCTACCCGGGCGGCCTGTCGTCGGTCACCTACGGCGAGCTGATGGAGAAGAACCCCGTCCGCGCCGTCGAGAAGGCCGTCCGCGGCATGCTCCCCAAGAACAGCCTGGGTGCGGCCCAGCTGAAGAAGCTCAAGGTCTACCGCGGCGCCGAGCACCCTCACGGTGCCCAGCAGCCGACCACGTACACCCTCGACCAGGTCGCCCAGTAAGCGCCGCACCGAAACCTAAGGACAACCTCGTGGCGAACATCGAAGAGACCACCGATTCCAACTACTCGACGGAGACCCCCGTCGACCAGACCGCCGTCGCGGTCGAGCGCCCCGTGCTCTCGGTCCCCGGCGCAGCCGTCGGCCGTCGCAAGGAGGCGATCGCGCGCGTGCGCATCGTCCCGGGCTCCGGCGTCATCACCATCAACGGCCGCACGTTCGAGGACTACTTCCCGAACAAGCTCCACCAGCAGCTCATCACCGACCCGTTCACGGTGCTGAACCTCACCGACGCGTACGACGTCGTCGCGCGCATCTCCGGTGGCGGCCCCTCGGGTCAGGCCGGCGCCCTGCGCCTCGGCATCGCCCGCGCCCTCAACGAGATCGACGCGGAGAACAACCGCCCGACCCTCAAGAAGGCCGGCTTCCTCTCGCGCGACGCCCGCATCAAGGAGCGCAAGAAGGCGGGTCTCAAGAAGGCTCGCAAGGCTCCTCAGTACTCGAAGCGCTAAAGCGAGTCCGATCCGATGCCGCTGTTCGGCACGGACGGCGTGCGGGGGCTGGCCAACGGCCCCCTCACCGCCGACCTCGCTCTCACCCTGGCCCAGGCGACCGCGGTCGTCCTGGGCCAGGGCCGTACCGCCGAGGCGCGCAAGGCCGCGGGCAAGCGACTCACCGCCGTCGTCGCCCGCGATCCGCGCATCTCGGGTGAGTTCCTCGCCGCCGCCGTCTCCGCCGGTCTCGCTTCATCCGGCGTCGACGTCCTCGACGCCGGCGTCCTGCCCACCCCGGCCGCCGCATTCCTCATCGCCGACCGCGACGCCGACTTCGGCGTCATGGTGTCGGCATCCCACAATCCCGCGCCCGACAACGGCATCAAGATCTTCGCGCGCGGCGGCGTCAAGCTGCCCGATGTCGTCGAAGAGCGGATCGAGCACGCGCTCACTCAGCCGAAGCTGCAGCCCACGGGCGCCGCTGTCGGCCGCATCAGCCGCTTCGCCGATGCGGAGGACCGCTACGTCGTCCACCTGCTCGCCTCGCTGCCGCACCGGCTCGACGGCCTGCACGTCGTGCTCGACTGCGCGCACGGCGCGGCATCCGGAGTCTCTCCCGAGACGTTCCGGGATGCCGGCGCCCGGGTCACCGTCATCGGAGCCGACCCCGACGGCCTCAACATCAACGACGGCGTCGGGTCGACCCACCTCGAACAGCTCGCGGAGCACGTCGTCCGCGTCGGCGCGGACGTCGGCATCGCGCACGACGGCGACGCCGACCGCTGCCTCGCCGTCGACGCGACCGGCCGCATCGTGGACGGCGACCAGATCATGGCGATCATCGCGGTCTCGATGAAGGAGCGCGGCCACCTGAAGGACGACACGCTCGTGGCGACCGTCATGAGCAACCTCGGCCTCCACCGCGCGATGGATGCCCAGGGCATCCGCGTCGAGCAGACCGCCGTCGGCGACCGCTATGTCCTCGAGCGCATGAACGAGGGCGGCTTCTCGCTCGGCGGCGAGCAGTCGGGCCACGTCATCATGAGCGAGTACGCCACGACGGGCGACGGCCTGCTCACGGGCCTGCACATCGTCAGCGAGATGGCCCGCACGGGCAAGACCCTCGCCGAGCTCGCATCGGTCATGACCGTCTATCCGCAGGTGCTCATCAACGTCAAGGGCGTCGATCGCACCCGCGTCGACGACGACGGCGTCGCGGAGGCCGTCGCGGCCGCGACGGCCGAGCTGGGCGATTCCGGTCGCGTGCTGCTGCGCGCGTCGGGCACCGAGCAGCTCGTGCGGGTCATGGTCGAGGCATCCGACGCGCTCGTCGCGCAGCAGATCGCCGAGCGTCTCGCCGATGTCGTGCGCGAGCGTCTGTCGGTCTGACGCTCAGGCGCCGGGGGCGTTCCAGGACAGCGACTCGATGTAGCGCAGCAGCACTCCTTCGCGCAGCGCCCACGGCGAGACCTCGAGCTCGTCGACGTCCATCGCGGTCATCGCCGTGTGCAGCACCACGGCGGCCGCGACGATCTGGAACGTCCGGTCGGCGGTGATGCCGGGAAGCTCCTGCCGCGCCTCGGCCGGGATGCGCGCGAGCCGCGGGATCCACGAGCCGAGCGCGGCCCGGGGCAGCAGCATCCGCTCGATCCCCGACCATCCGGGAACGGGATAGCCGACGAGCTTCGCGAGCGAGCGGATCGCCTTGGACGAGCCCACGACATGGTCGGGTCGCGGCTGGGCGGCGAACGTGTCGACGACCGGCGCGAGCGTCGCGCGCGCGTGCTCGCGGAGTCGCTCGACGTCCGCTTCGCCCGGCGGGTCATGGGGGAGGAACTGCACCGTCATCCGCCCGGCGCCGAGGGGCACGGATGCCGCGGCCTCCGGCAGTTCGTCGGCACCCGCGGCGAGCTCGAGCGAGCCGCCCCCGATGTCGAAGAGCAGGATCTGCCCGGCGGCCCATCCGAACCAGCGGCGCACGGCGAGGAAGGTGAACCGCGCCTCGGTCTCGCCCCCGAGCACCTGCAGCGGCTGGCCCAGAGCCGCTTCGATCCGGGCGATCACCTCGGCGCCGTTCGTCGCCTCGCGCACCGCCGAGGTCGCCGTCGCGAGCAGCTCGGTCACCTTCTCGGATGCGGCGACCGCGCGGGCTTCGGAGACCGCCGCGACGAGGGCGGCGACTCCCTCGTCGCTGATCGATCCGTCGGGTGCGAGGTAGCGCATGAGACGCAGCACCGTCCGGCGGCTCGTCGTCGCGAGCGGCCTGCCACCGGGACGCACATCGGCGACGAGCAGATGGACGGTGTTCGAGCCGATGTCGAGGACTCCCAGGCGCACGGATTCAGGCTACTGGTAGCGGGTCCGGCCCCCGCCACCGGCTACGATGGCCCCGATGTCTGCCGAAGAAGCCGTCACGGCTCCCACCCTCGCCGATTCGCTCTACCGTGAGATCGACCGCGAGGAATGGTCGCGATTGGCGGCCGGCATCACGCAGCCTCTGTCCGAGACCGAGATCGTGCAGATCCGCGGCATCGGCGATCGCCTCGACATGGCGGAGGTCGCGCAGGTCTACCTGCCGCTGAGTGGACTGCTGAGCCTCTACGCGACGAGCTCGAAGCGCCTGGGCGCCGAGACGAGCTCGTTCCTGCGCGAGGACGACACGACGACCCCGTTCGTCGTCGGGGTGGCGGGGTCGGTCGCCGTCGGAAAATCGACCATCGCGCGCCTGCTGCGCGAGCTCATGAGCCGCTGGCCCGGCACCCCTCGCGTCGAGCTCGTCACGACCGACGGGTTCCTGTACCCGAACGCCGAGCTGGAGCGACGGGGGCTCATGGAGCGCAAGGGCTTCCCCGAGTCCTACGATCGCCGCGCCCTCGTGGAGTTCCTGACGAACGTCAAGAGCGGTGCGCCCGAGGCGCGCGCTCCGTTCTACTCGCACATGAAGTACGACATCGTGCCGGACGCCCGTGTCACGGTCCGCCGACCGGATGTCGTCATCGTCGAGGGCCTCAACGTCCTCCAGCCGCCCCCGTCGCCGAACGACGTCGCCGTGAGCGAGCTGTTCGACTTCTCGATCTATGTCGACGCCGACAGCGATCATGTCGCGCAGTGGTACGTCGAGCGCTTCCTCGCGCTGCGCAACGCGGCGTTCAGCAACCCGAACTCGTTCTTCAATGTGTTCGCCCATCTGTCGGACGAAGAGGCGATCGAGCGGGCGCTCGGTTACTGGAACAGCATCAACCTGCCGAATCTCCTGGAGAACGTGCTGCCGACCAAGCATCGCGCCACCCTCGTCCTGCAGAAGGCGGCGAATCACACCGTCGAGCGGGTGCTCCTGCGCAAAGTCTGACGGACCTGGGATTTCCGGGTTCGTTCGGCGTCCTCCCATATCCCGCCTCGTACCATTGACCTCATGTGTGGAATCGTCGGATATGTGGGCCCCCGCCCCAGCCAGCCCATTCTCATCGCGGGCCTGTCGCGCCTCGAGTACCGCGGCTACGATTCCGCGGGCATCGCGGTGATCGACGGCGACGGCGACCTCGAGATGCGCAAGCGCGCGGGCAAGCTGCAGGTGTTGCGGGATGACCTCGAAGCGCACCCGATGGACGAGGGCACGACGGGCATCGGCCACACGCGCTGGGCGACCCACGGCGGGCCGACCGACGCCAACGCGCACCCGCATCTCGCCGACGACGACAAGCTCGCCGTGATCCACAACGGGATCATCGAGAACTTCGCCGAGCTCAAGGCCGAGCTCGTGAGCGAGGGCTACTCCTTCCGCAGCGAGACCGACACCGAGGTGTCGGCGGTGCTGCTGGGCCGCGAGTACCGTGCGAACGGCGGCGACCTGATCGCGGCGTTCCGCGCGATCGCCGCCCGTCTCGAAGGCGCTTTCACCCTCCTCGCCATGCACGAAGAGCACCCCGGCCTGGTCGTCGGCGCGCGGCGCAACTCCCCGCTCGTGATCGGGCTCGGCGAGGGCGAGAACTTCCTCGGCTCCGACGTCGCCGCGTTCGTCGAGCACACCCGCCGCGCCCTCGCGATCGGGCAGGACCAGATCGTCGCCATCACGCCGTCCGGTGTCGAGGTGACCGACTTCGCCGGTCAGGCCGTCGAGGTCGAGCCGTTCGAAGTGATGTGGGATGCCGCAGCCGCCGACAAGGGCGGCTGGTCCTCGTTCATGGCCAAGGAGGTGTCGGAGGAGCCCGAGGCGGTCGCCAACACGCTCCGCGGTCGCGTTCGCGACGGCCAGATCGTCATCCCCGAGCTGGACGGTCTCGACGAGCTGTTCGTGGGCATCGACCGCATCATCGTCATCGCCTGCGGCACCGCCGCGTACGCCGGCCAGGTCGGCAAGTACGCACTCGAGCAGTGGACCCGCGTGCCGGTCGACGTCGAGCTCGCACACGAGTTCCGCTACCGCGACCCCGTGATCGGCCCGAACACACTCATCGTGTCGATCAGCCAGTCCGGCGAGACGATGGACACTCTCATGGCGGTCAAGTACGCGCGCGAGCGCGGCGCCAAGACGCTGTCGATCTGCAACACGCAGGGAGCGACCATCCCGCGCGAGTCCGACGCGATCATCTACACGCACGCCGGCCCCGAGGTCGCCGTCGCCTCGACCAAGGCGTTCGTCGCGCAGATCACGGCGCTCTATCTGCTCGCGCTCCACGTCGCCCGGGTGCGCGGCTCGATCTCGGCGACCGAGGCCGCCCAGCACGTGCTCGAGCTCGAAGCCATCCCGGGCAAGATCTCGCAGATCCTCGAGCGCGAGCAGTCCCGCATCGAGCAGTTCGCGCACTGGATGGCCGACACGCGATCGGTGCTGTTCCTCGGTCGCCACGTGGGCTATCCGATCGCGCTCGAGGGTGCGCTCAAGCTCAAGGAGATCTCCTACATCCACGCCGAGGGCTTCGCGGCGGGCGAGCTCAAGCACGGCCCCATCGCGCTCATCGAGCCCGGCCAGCCCGTCTTCGTCATCGTGCCGTCGCCGCGCGAGTCGTCGGAGCTGCACAAGAAGGTCGTCTCGAACATCCAGGAGATCCGCGCGCGCGGGGCCCGCGTGATCGTCATCGCGGAAGAGGGCGACGCCGCCGTGCTGCCCTTCGCCGACGAGGTGCTGCGCATCCCGCTGGCCGGTCCGCTCTTCGAGCCGCTCCTCGCCGTCGTGCCGCTGCACATCTTCGCGATGGGTCTCGCGACCGCGAAGGGCCTCGACGTCGATCAGCCGCGCAACCTCGCGAAGTCCGTCACCGTCGAGTAGGCCGTCCCCTTTCTCGCGGACGATAGTGTGACGGATGCCGCGAAGCGGCGTGCGGAGGGAACCACATGATCGTCGGGATCGGCGTCGACCTCGTCGACATCGGCCGCTTCGAGCGTGCGCTGGAGCGCACTCCGCGCCTGGCCGCGCGACTCTTCACCGACGCCGAGCGGCTCCGCCCGCCGAGGTCCCTCGCCGCGCGCTACGCCGCGAAGGAGGCCCTCATCAAGGCCCTCGGCGGCTCCGAGGGCGTGCACTGGACCGAGATCGAGATCACGCCCGAGGCATCCGGTCGTCCGTGGTTCACGCTCACGGGCTCGACCGCCGACGTCGTCGCAGAGAAGGGCATCGCGACCCTCCACCTGTCGATGTCGCACGACGGCGGGTTCGCCACGGCGTACGTCATCGCCGAGTCGTCGTCGGATCCGCAGGAGCGCACCGGAACGGGGCGGGCGACAGCGGAAGATCCGGATCCTGCCACGGGGGCCGGCTCAGGTGGTCCGCGATGAGCGCGCTGCCCGCGGGGGTCATGCGCGAGGCGACGATCGACGTCGGCGCGATCACGGCGAACGTGCGACACCTCCGCCGACTCACCGAGTCCGAGGTCATCGCCGTCGTCAAGGCCGACGGGTACGGGCACGGTGCCGTGCGCTCCGCCGTGGCGGCGCTCGAGGGCGGTGCCACGCGTCTGGGCGTCGCGGACATCGGCGAGGCGATGGCGCTGCGTCGCGGCGGCATCATGGCTCCGGTCCTCGCGTGGCTTCACGCGCCGGGCACCTCGTTCGGCGAAGCGGCGTCGGTCGGCATCGAGCTCGGCATCTCGTCGTACGACCAGCTGCAGGCCGCGGCGGCCGCGGCATCCGGCGACCGCCCCGTCGGCGTGCACCTCAAGCTCGAGACAGGTCTCTCCCGCAACGGGATCGCCCCGGCCGACTACCGCATCGTGTTCGCCGAGGCCGCACGCCTCGAGCGGATCGGCCGTCTTCGGGTCATCGGCCTGTTCAGTCACCTCTCGAACGCCTCGGACGCGGACGACCGTGCGGCGCTGCGGGTCTTCCACGACGGCGTCGAGGTCGCCGCCACCGCGGGGCTCGCGCCGCCGCTGCGGCACATCGCGGCCACGCACGCCGCGATCGCCCTGCCGGAGGCACGGCTCGGCTGCGTGCGAGTGGGAATCGGCATCTACGGTCTGTCGCCGTTCGCGGATCGCTCGTCGGCCGACCTCGGCCTGCGACCGGCGATGACGCTGCGGGGCTCGGTCGTCGCGGTGCGCCGCGTGCCCGAGGGTACGGGGGTGTCCTACGGCTACGACCACCGCACCGTGGGCGAGACGACGCTGGCCCTGGTGTCGCTGGGTTACGCCGACGGCGTGCCGCGGCAGGCATCGGGGCGCGGCCCCGTGCGGATCGGCGACGCCGACTTCCGCGTCGCGGGGCGCATCGCGATGGATCAGTTCGTCGTCGACGTCGGAGACCACCCGGTCGCCGTCGGCGACGAGGCCGTGCTCTTCGGAGACCCGACACTGGGCGCGCCGGCCGCCGACGACTGGGCCGCCGCCGCGAGCACCGTCAACTACGAGATCGTGACCCGCGTCGGCCCCCGCGTCCCGCGCCGGTGGGTGTCGTGAGCGGTCTCGATCCGCTCGTCGGCGAGAGCGAGATCGCGACGCCCGACGAGATGGAGGCGCTCGGGGAGCGGATGGGCCGGATGCTGCGACCCGGCGACGTCGTCGTGCTGACCGGTGCGCTCGGCGCCGGCAAGACGACCTTGACGCGCGGCATCGCAGCCGGCCTCGGCGTGCGGGGGCCCGTGCAGAGCCCGACCTTCGTCATCGCCCGCACGCATCCGTCGCTGATCGGGGGCGCTCCTCTCGTGCACGTCGACGCATACCGTCTCGGCTCCGCGCTGGAGCTCGACGACCTCGACATCGACGTGGACCGCTCGGTCGTCATCGTCGAGTGGGGGCGCGGCATGGCAGGGCACCTCGCCGATGTCTGGTGGGAGGTCGAGCTCGAGCGCGGGTCGGGCGTCGTCGCCGCCGATGCCGAGCTCGACGCCGACGCCCCGCGCCGCGTCACGATCGCGCGGCGTCCCTGACGCTCACGCGGCCACGCCGGCCCGCGCCCGACGCGTGCCGATCCGCGCGTCGAAGGTGGAGCGGATCGCCTCGAGCACGATGTCGGGTCGTTCGATGTGCGCGAAGTGACCGGCACCGGCGATCAGATGCGCCGAGAACCCGGGGATGAGCGCGGCGAAGATCTTCTCGTCGTGATGGCCTGCGAACACGTCGGTGCGTCCGCGCAGCGACAACACGGGAGCCGAGATGGCCCGCCAGCGCGTCTCGTCGTACGCGGCGGCCGCGCGCGTGGCCGCGAGGAAGGAGCCCGGACGGATCTCGTCGCCCAGCGCGTCGACGACACTGCGGTCGATCGCGAACGGATGCGCGAACAGCGGTGCGGCGGCGAGTCGCAGCAGGCGGAGCCGCCGCAGAGCGGGAACGAGCGTGCGGCCGAGGGCGCCCGTGGCATCCAGCAACCGCATCGCAACGAGCATTCCCACGAAGCCCGGAAGGAGGCCCACTGCACGCCAGGGGTGGCGGACGGCATCCATCACCCCTGCGCCGGTGCTCGAGACGAGCACGACGCCCCGGGTCGCCGCGGGCTCGCGGGCCGCGAGCTCGAGCGCGACGAACCCGCCGAGCGAGTGGCCCACCACGTTCCACCGCGAGTAGCCGAGCGAGCGCGCGACCTCCGCGACCGATGCCGCCATCTTCGCGACGTCCGTGTCCTCATCGAGCGCACCGCTCTCGCCCCATCCCCGCAGATCGGGTACGACCAGATCCTGCAGCGGTCGTCCGGAGCGGTCGGAGGCGACGATGAGCGGCGTCCACGTGGTCCAGGAGCCGGCAGCGCCATGGAGCAGGATCGTCGCGGTCGCCGTCCTTCGGCGCCCCGCGCGAACGACGACGCGTCCGACGCTCGTGCCGACGGCCTGCCGTCGAAGTCCCACATCGCCCTCTCGGGTGACGAGCGCGAGGAATCGCGTGCGCATGCCGTCCATGCAGGGAGTTCGGTGCGACCGTGCGCGGCGGATTGCCGACGGGGCCCGGCTAACCTGGAAGGGTGATCCTCGGCATCGACACTTCGCTCGGCACGGCCGTCGCCGTCGTCGAGGACGACGGGGTCGTGCGGGCCGAGGCATCCAGCGACGATCCGCTCTCTCACGCCGAGGTGATCGGGCAGCTGCTGCAGCGCGCGCTCGCCGACGCGGCCTTCGGACCGATCGGCACGACCCTCACTCCCGATGTCGTCGATGTGACGCATGTCGCCTCGGGCATGGGCCCGGGGCCGTTCACGGGCCTGCGCGTCGGGATCGCCGCGGCGCGCGCTTTCGCGCTCGGCCGCGGCGCCGCTGTCGTTCCGGTGCCGAGTCACGACGCTGTCGCTCTCGGCATCCTGCTCGAGGAGGCGATGACGGATGCCGCGGGCGCGCGCTTCGCCGTCGTCACCGACGCGCGGCGCAAGGAGTTCGCCTACACCGTTTACGACGGACTCGACGACGACGGCCTGCCCGTGCGCGTGACCGACTCCGCCCTCGTGCCGCGAGACGACCTCGACGCGGTGCTCGCGGAGCTCCGCGCGCAGCGGAGGGATGCGGCATCCGTCTCGGCATCCATGCTCGCACTCGTCGCCGCGCGCGCTCTCGCTGCCGGGCGCGAGCTCGCTTCGAGCGAGCCGCTCTACCTGCGCGCTCCCGACGTGACGCCGCCCTCCGGGCCGAAGCGGGTGACGGCATGATCCGCCGCGCCGGACCCGACGACCTCGCGGGAATCATGGATCTCGAGCGGACGTCCTTCCCGACCGATGCGTGGTCCGAGGCGATGATGCGCGAGGAGCTCGCGTCGCGCCACGGCTGGTATATCGTCGACGAGCTCGCGGGCCGACTCGTCGGCTACGCGGGCCTGCGTGCGGTGGCGGGGGCGAAGGATGCCGACGTCCAGACGATCACGATCGCCGAGGCCTCCCGCGGTCGCGGTCGCGGCCGCGCGCTGCTCGAGGCGCTCCTCGACGAAGCCGCGCGGCGGAGTGTGCGCGAGGTGTTCCTCGAGGTGCGCGCCGACAACCCCGTCGCCCAGCGCCTCTACGCCTCGGAGGGCTTCCTCGAGATCGCCCGTCGGCCTCGCTACTACCAGCCCGACGATGTCGACGCCGTGGTGATGAAGCTCGATGTCGTCGGCTGGCTTCGCGGTCGCGCGGCACAGCCGGCCGATGCGGGGGCGTGCACGTGAACCGCGCGGAGCCGTTGGTCCTCGGCATCGAGACGAGCTGCGACGAGACCGGCATCGGCATCGTGCGGGGTCGCACGCTGCTGTCGAACACGATCGCGAGCTCGATGGACGAGCATGCGCGCTACGGCGGAGTCGTGCCCGAAGTCGCAGCCCGAGCGCATCTCGAGGCGCTGCAGCCCGCGATCGAGACCGCGCTGGCCGAAGCATCCGTCCGCCTCGACGACCTCGATGCGATCGCCGTCACATCCGGTCCGGGGCTCGCCGGTGCGCTCATGGTGGGCGTCGGCGCCGCCAAGGCGCTCGCCGTCTCGCTCGGCAAGCCCCTCTACGCCGTGAACCACCTCGTCGGCCACATCGCGGCGGATCTCCTCACCGGCGACGAGGTGGAGTACCCGACCGTCGCGCTGCTCGTGAGCGGCGGGCACACGTCGCTGCTGCTCGTGCGCGATCTCACGAGCGATGTCGAGATGCTCGGCGAGACGATGGATGACGCGGCCGGCGAGGCGTTCGACAAGATCGCCCGCATCCTCGGCCTGCCCTACCCGGGCGGCCCCGAGATCGATCGTGCCGCCGCATCCGGCGACCCCGACGCGATCCGCTTCCCGCGCGGACTGTCCCGCGCGTCGGACATGGCGAAGCACCGCTACGACTTCTCGTTCTCCGGCCTGAAGACCGCCGTCGCGCGCTGGATCGAGCAGCGCCAGGCAGAGGGCCGGCCTGTTCCCGTCGCCGATGTCGCGGCATCGTTCCGGGAATCCGTCGTCGACGTGCTCGTGACCAAGGCGCTGGCGGCATGCAAGGACCACGACGTTCCCCGTCTGCTGCTGGGTGGCGGCGTCATCGCCAACCGCCGGCTGCGCGAGGTCGCGCTCACGCGCGGCGAGGCGGCGGGAGTCGCCGTGCGCATCCCGCCGCTTTCGCTGTGCACCGACAACGGTGCGATGATCGCGGCCCTCGCGTCGCAGCTGATCATGTCGGGTCGGCGCCCGTCGACGCTCGCGTTCGGCGCCGATTCCACGCTCCCGGTCACCGAGATCCAGGTCGATGAGGAGGGGGCGTCATGACGATCCCTCATGGTGACGAGCGTCCGAAGCCCATCGTCGACGCGGCATCGCCCGACGTCGACGCCACGGCGGGCTCCTCCGCGCTGCCGGGGATGCACCGCGGCGGGTTCCAGCGCCTCCCGACCGCGCCGGTGAACGTGACGACCCAGTCGGCGCCGACCCTCGATGCGCCGCTGGAGTGGGCGCCGCCCGTCCCCGTCTCTCGCGGACTCGCCGGATGGGCCCTGGGCATCTCGATCATCGGTCTCGTCGTGTCGCTCGTCGTCGGATGGGGCTTCCCGATCGGTCTCGTCGCGGCCATCACGGCGATCGTCGCCCTGCGTCGACCCTTCGAGAGCCGGCAGGTCGCGGTGTGGGCGCTCATCCTCGGGCTGGTCTCGGTGCTCTACAGCGCCGGCTGGCTGTGGCGGGCGGCAAGCCGGGCCAACCTGTTCGGCTGACGCCGGGTGGACCGCGCCGTCGCTCAGACGCGATCGGCGAGGATCGCCGTGCGCTTGCTGCCGATGCGGGTCACGAACAGCGTCGCCGATGCGTCGCCCCGGAGCTTGAGCTGCGTCCGCAGTCGTGCCGGATCGATGTCGACGCCGCGCTTCTTGATCTCGAGCCGGCCGATGCCGCGCTCGCGCAGTGCGCGAGAGAGCGCCTTCGGGTCGGCGGGGAGGACTTCGCGGACGCGGAAGCTCGCGACGAAGGGACTGGTCAGCGCGGCATCCGACGTCAGGTAGGCGATGCGCTCGTCGAGCATCCCCGCCTGCAGAGCCCGGGCGACATCGCCGATGAGACGCGCGCGGATGACGGCGCCGTCGGGCTCGTGCAGGTAGGCGCCGAGCTCGCGGACGGGCTCGTCCGCCGCATCCGTCGCCGACGTCAGCTCGTGCGCCGCGTCGCCGCGCACGACGAGGGCGGCGCGCCGCACGCCCGGGCGGGCGAGCGGCCGTGACCAGAGCACGAGCTCGATCGTCGAGCCGTCTGCACTCACCCACTGCGCCTCGACGTCGTCGGGGATGAGGTCGCGGTCGAGGCCCGGACCGAGCTTGACCCCGGCCGGCACGCGTGCCGCGAGGGCGAACACCCAGTCCAGCGACGGCGACCAGTCCTCCGGCCGTGTGCGCGTCGTCTCGGTATGGCCCGACGTACGCCGGGCGGGGTCGAGCCAGACGGCGTCGATTCCGGAGAGATCGGATGTCTCGGCCGTGCCGTGGGTGACGGAGACCGCGTCGGCGAACGGCGCGAGGTTGTAGGCCGCGATCGCGGCGGTGGTCTCGTCGGCGTCGACCGCCCGCAAGCGCAGGCCGAGCCCCGCCAGGCCGAGGGCATCGCCGCCGATCCCGCACCCGAGGTCTGCGACGTCGGTCATGCCGGCATCGCGGAAGCGGGCGGCGTGCCGAGCCGCGACCGGCAGGCGGGTCGCCTGCTCGAGCCCCGCGCGTGTGAAGAGCATGCGCTGCGCGAATTCGCCGAACTTCGCGCGAGCCTTGACCCGCAGTCGCGCCTGCCCGACGACCGCCGAGACGAGATCGGGTGAGTGGCCGTCCTTGCGCAGTCGCGTGACAACCCGGGCGACGTCGTCAGCGGACTCGATCGGCGGCAGCGCATCGAGAAGGCGCAGGCCCTCCGGGGTGAGCAGCGCCGTGAGCTCCGCAGCATCCATCCCCTCACCCTATGGCCGACGGGGGATCCCCCCTCGCGATCCCTGGAGGTCCCCCCGAATCCCCGTCCCGCGTGTGCGGATGCCCCGTATGCATCCCCGATGTGCCCCCGCGGGGCCCGCTCGTAGCGTGAGACCACGATCAACCGCACGTGGGGCACTGCCCCGGAAAAGGGATGGAACCCATGGACGACATCGACACCACCGAGTACGACAGCTCCTTCAACACGGGGACCTGGAACTCGGGCAACACCGAGAACACCACCAACAACGCCAACCTCGGCGTCGCCGTGGACGACTCATACAACGAGGACAGCTCCACGAACGACAGCGGCAACACGGACCTCGGCATCGCCGACTCGTGGAACGAGGACAACTCCATCAACGACAGCGGCAACCTCGCCGTCGACGTGTCGGACTCGTTCAACGAGGACTCGAACGACAGCTGGATGCAGACCACGGACTCGTACAACGACAACTCCGACAACTCGGTCGACGACAACAGCGACAACTCGACGAACGACTCGAACAACTCGTGGTCCGAGATGGTGACCGAGGACTCGTACAACTCCTGGACCGACGCCTCGACGACGGACAACTCGATCCACGTGGGCAACCGCGACTACAGCACCGGCTTCGGCAGTGTCAGCCTCGGTGGCGGCTCGGGCGCCGGCGGCGACGGCGACACGATGGTCAACAACCAGAACACGATCATCGACCAGTCGTTCAACGCGAACGTGGCCGGCGGGGCGTGGGGCGCGGGCGGCAGCCACGCCGTCGTCGCCTCGGGGGATGACTCGATCGCCGCAGCGGGAGACGTCAACCTCACCACGAACGTCGACAACTCAACGAGCTTCTCGGCAGCCGAGGGCGACATCAACATCGGCAACGAGACGTCGGTGGTGAACATCACGGACTCCTACAACAGCTGGGAGGACAACTCCAGCTGGGAGGACAGCTCCACCCACAGCGACGTCAGCGGGTCGTTCAACGACTACTCCGAGGACTACACCGCCACCGACTCGTTCAACGAGACGAACGACCTCTTCGAGAGCACCGACGTCACCACCGACATCAGCGCGATCATCGACAGCTCCGACGCGTCGATCGACTTCGCGGGCTGAACCGATCCCCGGCCGCCGGTGCTCCGTGCCGGCGGCCGGGCCCCAGACACTGACCACTTCACGACAGGAAGCAGAAGATCATGGCCGACTACGACCTCGAGGACTTCGACGACTCGTTCAACACGAAGGTGCGGGACTCGAACAACACCACCAACACCACCAACAACACGAGCTTCGCGGCCGACCTCAACGGCGTGGGCAACTCCGACGACTCGGTCAACGGCAGCGGCAACTCGATGACCGACATCAGCGGCAGCGGCAACACCGACAACTCGGTCAACGGCAGCGGCAACGCCGATGTCTCGCTCGACGGCGTCGGCAACGTCGACTCGCACGACATGACGACCGGCATCGAGGGGTCGTACAACGACGGCTCCGACAACTCGACCGACGACCACTCCGACAACTCGACGAACGGATCCGGCAACGCGTACTCGTTCGAGCATGTCGCGGGCTCGTACAACTCCTACATGGACGAGTCGATGACCGACCACTCGATCGAGGTCGGCTCGCGCAGCTACGACACGGGCTTCGGCGACGTGTCGCTCGGCGGCGCGGGCGGCGGCAGCGGCGACGTGTGGGTCAACAACCAGAACACGATCGTCGACCAGTCCTTCAACGGCAACGTGGGGGCCGGCGGCGAGGTCGAGGGAGTCGGCGGGAACACCGCGATCGTGGCATCCGGCAACGGATCGTTCGCCGCAGGCGGCGATGTCAACCTGAGCCAGTCGGTGGACCGCTCGACGGACTTCAACGCCGGTGGCGACATCAACCTGAACAACACGACCGACGTCGTCACCATCGAGGGCTCGTACAACTCCGAGGTCGACAGCTCGTCGTGGACCGACAGCTCGACGCACGAGACGACCGACGATTCGTTCAACGACGGCTCGCAGAGCTGGATGGCGGACGGCTCCTTCAACGAGGAGCTCACCTCGTCCACCGAGAGCACGTGGGATGTCGACGCGGACGTGATCTGGGGCAGCGAGGACGCCTCGATCGGCGCGACGGAGACGCCGGACATGGACTTCGACTCCTGACGATCCGCTGCCTCGATCGCTCCGAATAGCGATCAGGACCGCGATGACCCTCGGACGCGCATCCGGGGGTCATCGTCGTCAGGACCTCACGCCCGAACGAGAGAAGTCGACGATGACGCAGGCAGTCCAGACAGCCGCGAAGGCGGATGCCGCTACGACCGGCGCCGACCGGGTCACGGCGGAGCTCGTTCCGCTCGTCGACCGGGCGGCGGAGTACTCGAAGGCGGTCGGGCGGGCGGATCTGGTCGACCGGCTCGAGCAGACCCGGGCCCGCCTGCTCGACCCGTTCGTCCGCGTCATCGTGGTCGGCCAGTTCAAGCAGGGCAAGAGCAAGCTCGTCAACGCCCTCGTGAACGCCCCCGCGTGTCCCGTCGACGACGACATCGCCACGAGCGTGCCGACCTCCGTCTCGTTCGCCGACGAGCCCGCCGCGTTCGCGCTGGTGCGCGACGAGTCCGCCGCGGAGCCGAGGATCGGGCGCATGTCGATCCCGCTCGACGACCTTGCCGAGTTCGTCTCGGAGCGCGGCACGAGCGAGATCAAGCAGGACATCGTGGGCGCCGAGGTGCTGCTGCCCCGAGCGATCCTCCGCGGCGGACTGCGGCTGGTCGACTCGCCGGGCGTGGGCGGCATCGAGTCGACCCGTTCGGTGAGCACCCTCGCCGCTCTGTCGACGGCCCACGCCGTGCTCCTCGTGTCCGACGCCTCGCAGGAGTACACCGAGCCGGAGATGCAGTTCCTGCGCCACGCTCTGCGGGTCTCGCCCAATGTCGCCGCCGTGCTGTCGAAGACCGACATGTATCCCGAGTGGCGCGAGATCGAGCAGGCCGACCGCTCCCACCTCGGCGATGTCGGGCGGATCCCGATGTTCGCCGTGTCCAGCGACCTGCGCCTGCTCGCGGCGAGGGAGCAGGATCGCGACCTCAACGACGAATCGGGCTTCCCCGCCCTCGTCGCGCATCTGCGCACCGACGTTCTCGGTCGCGCCGAGGTCGTCCACCAGCGGGCGGCCGTGCACGATCTGGTCTCGGTCGTCGAGCAGCTCTCGATGACCACCAAGGCCGAGCTCACCGCCCTCACCAACCCGCAGGACACCCCCCGCATGATCGCCCAGCTCGAAGAGGCGAAGAACCGGGCCGACGAGTTCCGCAGCCGGTCGTCCCGGTGGCAGGTCACGCTGAGCGACGGCATCTCGGATCTCGTCGCCGACACCGAGCACGATCTGCGCGATCGCCTGCGCAAGGTGCAGCGCGAGGCCGAGACATCCATCGACGAAGGCGACCCCGGACCGATCTGGGATCAGATCGTCGAGTGGCTGAACCTGCGGGTGTCAGATGCCGTCTCCGAGACCTTCGTGTGGACCAACGACCGCTCGCGGTGGCTGTCGGAGCAGGTGGCTGAGGAGTTCATGGCGGATCAGGCGGAGATCCCCTACCTCGACGTCGGCGACACGGTCGGGGTGCTCGATCCGGTCGAGCCGCTCCAAGGTATGGACGAAGGTCGCCTTGGCGCGGCCGAGAAGATCTACATCGGCGTGCGCGGATCGTACGGCGGTGTCCTGATGGCCGGACTCGCGACGAGTCTCATCGGCATGTCTCTGATCAATCCGCTGTCGCTGCTCGTGGGCGTGCTGGTCGGGCGCCGTGCCTATCGCGAAGACATGACGTCGCGCCTGTCACGTCGCCAGGCGGAGGCGAAGAACCTCACCCGACGGCACATCGAGGACGTCGTGTTCCAGGTGGGCAAGCAGCTGAAGGACCGCCTCCGTCTCGTGCAGCGCGTCGCACGCGATCACTTCGGCTCCATCGCGGACGAGCTGCACCGCTCGCTGTCCGAATCGGTGCTGGCCGCCAAGCAGGCGGCGACCATGTACACCGCCGACCGCGACGGCCGTGTCCGGGAGCTGCAGGCGCAGCTGGCGCGCATCGAGGCGCTGCGCTCCGACCTGCCCGCGCTGGCCGCCGATCGCGCGGAGCGCTGATGCCGGACGGGCTGCGCGAACTGTCGGCGCTCGTCGACGACGCGCGAGATCTCTACCGCGACGACGCGGATGCCCTCGCGCGGCTCGACGACTGGGATCGACGGATCCACGAACCGCTGCGGCTCGCCGTGGCGGGCATGGTCAAGGCGGGCAAGTCGACGCTTCTGAATGCGCTCATCGGCGAGAGGATCGCGCCCACCGACGCGGGGGAATGCACGCGCACCATCACGTGGTACCGCTACGGTGCGACGGCGAGGATCACGCTGCATCTCGCCGACGGCACCGAGGCTCCGCTCCCCGTGCGCCGTGTCGACGGACAGCTCGTCCTCGACCTCGAGGGCCGCACGGCCGACGATGTCCTGCGGATCGACGTCGAGTGGCCGTCGGAGAGCCTGCGCTCCCTGATCCTCATCGACACGCCCGGCATCGGCTCGCTGTCCGAGGCCGTGTCGGCGCGCTCCTTCCGCTTCCTCACACCCGAGGACTCCGCGTCGGAGGCCGACGCGATCCTCTACCTCCTGCGTCACGTCCACTCGACGGACGTCGGCTTCCTGGAGGCGTTCCGCGACAGCGCGGCGGGGTCGTCACATGCCGTCAACGCCGTCGCCCTCCTCTCGCGTGCCGACGAGATCGGCTCGGGGCGCATCGACTCCCTGCTGTCGGCGGCGCAGATCGCCGGACGATATCGCCGCGACGGAGAGCTGCGCACTCTCGCGCTCGACTGCATCCCTGTCGCGGGCCTGCTGGCCGAGGCGGCCCGCACGCTGCGCGAGAGCGAGTTCGGGGCGTTCCAGGACCTCGCAGGTCTCGATCGGGAGATCCGCGACCGGATGCTGATCTCGGTGGATCGATTCGTCCGACCGATCGAGGGCGTGACGCCCGAGGTCGACACCCGCGTGGCTCTTCTGGACCGGTTCGGGCTCTTCGGCGTGCGACTGGGCGCTGCGCTCGTGCGCGGCGGCGCTACCTCGTCGTCCGAGCTGCGCGACCGGATGGTGCAGCAGAGCGGACTCGTCGACGTGCAGCGCTTCATCGCCGATCAGTTCCGCTCGCGCACGGCGACGCTCAAGGCGCGCGGTGCCCTCCAGGCCATCGAGACGCTCGTGCGCGAGCGTCCGGTCGAAGGGTCGCAGGAGCTGCACGCTGCCATCGAACGCCTGCGTGCCGGTGACCACGACCTGCGTGAGCTCGAGGTGCTCGCCGCCCTGCGCTCGGCCGACCTCGGTCTGGATGCCGAGGATCACGCCGACGCGGAGCGCCTCATCGGCGGGGAGGGCACCACTCCGTCCGCTCGCCTCGGGCTCGCGGTCTCGGCGAGCGATCGAGCCGTGGCATCCCGGGTCCGTGACGTCCTCGCGCACTGGCATGCGCGGGCAGAGTCGCCGTCGTCCGACCGCAGCGCCGCCGATCTCGCACGTGTCGTGATCCGCAGCGTCGAGGGGGCCGCGTCAGAGCTGGGAGTCGCCGACGGGCGCTTGGGGTCCGCGCCGGATGTCGTGCCGGCGAGCGCTCCAGCGTAGCGACGGGGGAAGGACGCTCACGAGCAGTCCGAGAGCCGCGAGCGCGACCTGAGCCTGCAGGATCCTCTCGAGCGGGAGCCCGCGGTCGCCGAATGCGACCAGCTCACCCGCGATGAGCACGACGCCCGCCGAGAACAGCACGGAGCCGAACTGCCACCACCGCACCTTCGGTCGGCGGTTCGCGAACGACACCAGCAGCACGATCTGCAGCAGGATGATCGCTACCAGCGGCGAGAACACCGACCAGAACACGATGTCGGCGGCCGAGGTGTACGTCGCCTCGGCCCGGCTGCCGTCGACGCCGCGCACGAGGTCGGCGATCTCGGGCAGCTGCGCCTGGCGGATGATCATCAGATAGACGACGCCGACGGCGCCGGCGAGCAGGCTCGTGACCCAGAGCAGCTGCGCGATCCGCACGACGATGGGCGGTGGCGCCTTGACCAGCACCGGCGCCGCGTCCTTTCCCGCGAGCGGCGGACGCTCGGGTACGGCGGCCCGACGCTCGAGGTGCGCATCTGCGGGACTCACGCGCGCGGGGGCCTCGGGAGTCGTCTCGCCGCGATCGTCGCGCGATGTCTCAGAGATCGTCATCGGCGGGGATCTCGCTCGTGAGGGCCGTGTCGAGTTCGTCGAACGCCCCGGTCAGGTCGCTTTCGACGCTCGCGTCGGTGTACTCGGCGTACGGGTCGGGTGCTTCGGTGGCAGGCTCCTCGGCGGGCGCCTCTTCCGTGACCACGGTCTCGGTGGGCGCCTCTTCGACGACGGCGGTCGAGGCGTCGATGTCCGTCTCGGTGGACTCCTCGGTCGTCGTGTTGGCCGAATCGTCGAGGGTGACATCCGTCGACTCGTCGTTGCCGGAGTCCTCGACGACCACGACCGTGGACTCGTCCGTCGTCGTCGACGTGTCCGAGTCCTCATTCATCGAGTCCTCGATCACGGTGACATCGGTCTCGTTTCCGATGTTCGCGTCCCCGCCGGCCTCGATCGTCGTGGACTGGTCGAGCGACTCCTCGTTGTCGAGGTTCTCGCCGGCCGCCATGGCGTCGTCGCCCGAGGCCACGACGGCCTCCTGGTCGAAGGTCTGCGTCACGTCGCCCTCGGCCCAGATGTTCTGGTTCACCGACTGGTCCACGATCGTGTCGCGGTCATCCACCCACTGCACGTGGGTGGTGATCTGCTTGATCTCGCGCACGACGGGGTTGGCGTGATGCTCCACGGCGACCGGCTTGACGACCTGGATGACCTGCGTGCGCTCGATGACGATGGGCGCGACGGATGCCACATCCGACGCGTTCGCGTGATTCAGGCCGCGCTGCGCGAGCATGCCTTCTGGATCGTCGTCGAACTCCGCGGCGGCGGCGGGGTCCCGCAGCAGACTGAGGATGAACTCGATGAGGGCATCAGCGATCGTGGTGAGCGTGAGGCTCATGGTCGGCTCCTTCTGGTGGGGATCCTGCTTCGACGGTAGAGGTCGTGGTGCTCGCGCGCGTCGGGGTAATGCCCGCAGTCCGCGCGCGAGGCATAGGGGGAAACACCCCAGGGGTTCATGCCGTCGCCCGCTCGTCGCCGGCGGAGTCGGGCTCGTCCTCGAGCACGACCCGGAGCTTGGCGATGAGGTCCGACCGGGTCGTCGCCTCCAGGCGACGACGGATCCGGGCGATGTGGTGCTCGGCGGTGCGCGGCGAGATGAAGATCGTCGAGCCGATCTCGGCGTAGGTCTTGCCCTCGACGACGAGGGCCGCGACCTCGCGCTCGCGAGGACTGAGGTCGGCGTGCGAGCGAGGTCGGGATGCCGGTACCCCCAGGTCGGTGTCGATGCTCGCCGGCCGCACCTCCTCGCGCGGGTGCAGGCGCCGCGCGCACGCGAGCAGCTGCGAGACGACCTTGCGGTCCTTCGCCCGGCTCGCCCCGTGGCCGGCGAGGCGCGCGCCGTCCCACGCGAGGCCGACCGAGGCGAGCCCCGTTGCGGCCTTCTCGACGAGGTCGGCGTCGACGGTGCCCGAGAGCACCTTCGTCCAGACGCGTCCAGCCTGCGCCATCACGGCGGCGAGCCGGCTGTGCGGCGCCGCCTCGACGAGCGCGCGAGCGTGCGGCGCGAGATCGTCGGGCCTGCCGAGCAGAATCCCCTGCTGGATGCCCGCCCAGTGCAGGTGGGGCGACCAGAGCGGGGGAGCGCCGAGCGCCTCCATCTTCGCGAGGGCGTCGGCGAAATGGGGCGCCAGTCGCTCGGACTCGCCGATCCTCGCCGCGGTCGCGATGAACTCGCACAGCGGCAGGAAGCTGAACAGGTCGAAGCGCGCGCGCAGCAGGCTCTCGCGTGTCGCGCGCCACGCCGTCTCGAGTGCAGGGGTGTCGTGGTAGCGCCGGGCGATCGCGAGCGAGAGGGCGTCGAAGAGGAGCTTGTCGCGCGGATTCAGGCTGCGCGCGCGGGCGACGATCGACTGCACGGCCGTCTCGACCTCGGGCGCGCGTTCCTGCTGGAGCGCGACCCACGCGCTCCACAGCACGAGGCGATCGTGTGCCCAGGCCCCGCCGTGACCGCCCCGCAGTGCCGCGTCGAGGACCGACTGCGCGACGTCGAGCTCGCCGACGTGGATCGCGGCGAGCGCGGCGGCGACGGCGGGGAGCTCCGGGACGGGGCCGGACTCGTCCGCAGCCGTGTACATCTCGCTCGCGTGCACGAGCTCCGACAGCGCCACCTGGGGGGTGCCTGCGAGACTCTCACGCACTCCCTGCGCGAGCAGTTCGAGTGACACCCCGAGCGTCGAGGGCATCGCGTCGGAGCGTGCGCCGCTCGTGAGGGCGAGTGCGCGTTCGCGATCGGCGGCGGCGAGGGCGGCGATCGCCGCGCGCGCGGCAGCCTCCGGCGTCGCCGGCGGATGCGTGCGGTAGACCTGATCGGCGAGCTGCGCGAGCCCTCGTGCGGACCAGATCGCCGCGGCGGTGTCGGCTGCGACCGCGGCATCCGGATCCGAGACGTCGATCGACACGGCGTCGAGCTGCGCGCTCGCCGCCTCGACGTCGCCGAGCGTCCAGTCGACGCGAGCGCGGCGGATGGCGATCATCGTCGTGTCGGCACCAGCCTCGGCGGCGGCCTCGAGCAGCTGGGCGGCGCGCCGCGGCTCGTGGGCCGCGACGGCGTCGGCGTGGTGGATCAGGGCATCCACGGCGCGGGGGTCGCGTATGCCTCTCAATAGGGCGGCGATCGACTCGTCGGCGTCCTCCTGCACGAAGGCCTCGACGAGGCGTTCGACGGGCATGGCCGAGCGCACCGCTGCGCGCACGATCGGCGCGATCTGCCCGTTGCGCTGCAGCAGCCCGTCCGAGTACGCCTCTTCGAGCGCATCGTGATCGGCGACGGCTGACGCGCCCGCATGCGGCGGGAGGCTGAGCGATTCCAGGAGGGCGCGCACGCGCGGAGCACTCGCGTGCAGGCGGTGCGCGATGACGTCCTGCAGGGCGTCCTGCAGGAACGCGTGGTCGGGCGGCTGCGAGCATTCGGTCGCGGCGTGGATCTCGAGCGACTCGGCGACGAGCCACGCGCTGCCGCCCGTGCGGATGAGGATGTCGTCGGCGCACCCGGCGGGCAGTCCCGCATCGCCCGACAGATCGGATCGGCTGAGGTGGCCGAGCACGATCGCGGGCTGCGTCCGCTCGAGTCGACCGGTGATCGCCGAGAGCGGGTCCGAGAGCGGCCACGGCCGGGCGGCGACGATGAGCGACGCACGTTCGTCGTCGGCGCGCTGCGCGACGGCCGCGAGCCGATCGTCGTCGAGCAGATGAGCGTCGTCGACGAGCAGGACGTGCGCGGGGTCGAGCGCGCGGATGTCGGCTGCGGAGGCGCTCGTCACCACCGTCACGCCGCGCTCGGCGAGCGCGCGACGGAGGTAGCGGAGAATGCGGGACTTGCCGGCACCGGCGGGACCGACCACGATTGTGCGCAGCGGCGCCTCATCGGCGATCATCGCGTCGATGTGCACGCGCGAGAAGCGCGTCGACGGCGCCGGCATCGAAGCCAGACGCGCAGCCGCGGTGACGGGGATGGGATGGGACGTCGTCGTCCCTCGGGCGCTGCTCACGGCTGGGCCTCCGTCGGGTTCGGACCTTCGTCGAGCGGGTCCTGAAGGTTCTGGATGCGGTCGGACGCGGGCGCCGGTGTCAGCAGCGGTGTCTCGACCGGGAGCGGCTCCGTCTGTGCGACAGGTGCGGACGGCGCCTCTGCTCCGGAGGACGAAGCGACGTCCGCTTCGCGCAGTCGGAGTTCGACGTTGTCCGCTGTCGGCTGCGATGACGTGCTCGCCGGGGTGGGCGACGGCTCGCTGCCTTCCGGCGGCGAGCTCAGTGTCGGCAGCCCGAGCGACAGGCCGATGCCCGCGACGAGGACGAGCGCACCGCCCGCGACGGCGAGGGCCGGTCCGACTGCGAACCGTCGTCGCCGTGGGGCGCGTGCGACGGGGAATGACGCCGCAGCGGCCGCGGGCGCGGCATCCGTCTCCGGTTCCACGGTCTCCTCCACGAGATGGCGCTGGGCCGTGAGGCGTGCCGCGCCGCGTGCGACGGTCGCCTTCGGGTCGGTGTCCACGAGCGTCGGGCGTTCGAAGGCCTCCGAGAGCATTTGAGCGATGCGCGGGATGCGGGAGGAGCCGCCTGTCAGGAGGATCGCCTCGATGCCGGTCGCGGTGAGATCGGGGTCGGTGAGCGCATCCGCGAAGACCGCGATCGTCCGAGCGATGTGCTCCCCGACGAGCGATTCGAACTCGGAGCGCACGATGCGCACCGTGTGCCGGCGGGAGCCGAGGAGCACGGGCACGACGGCTTCGGAGTCGAAGGAGAGCGCCTCCTTCGCGTCGACGCAGTCCCGTCGGAGCGTCGACAGCGCGAGCCGCTCGCTCTCGCTGCCGCTTCGTCCCTCGCCCGCCGCGTCGGCGGAAGCCAGCACGTGGCGGAAGACGAGATCGTCGATGTCCGCGCCGCCGAAGTCGTCGAGTCCGCGAGGCGTGCCGAGCACGTCCAGATCGCCGTCGTCGCGTCTGCGCATGATGGCGGCGTCGAAGGTCCCCCCACCCAGGTCGTACACGCCGATGGCGCTGCCGGGGGCGAGCGGATGCTCGCTCACGTAATGCCGGACAGCGGCTTCCGGTTCGCTCAGCACGTCGACGTCGCTCCAGCCCTCGCGAGCGAGGGCTGCTCGGACGAGCGACGTGCGGTGAGCGCCCCACGTCACCGGGACCGTGACGCACACGGCGGCGGGCGAGGCGCCCTCGCGCTCGACGACCGTGTCGATGACCCACGCGACGGTCGCGGCGAACAGCTTCTCGGGAGAGAACCGCTGATCGGCGACGAGGATCGGCACGCCGTCGCCGATCCGGCGCTTGACGTCGCGGATGAGCCGGTCCGGCTGCCAGATGCCACGGCGCTCCGCGGCGTCGCCGAAGAGCAGCTCCCCATCGGCGACGAACGCGGCGCTCGGGGCGGTGTCGGTGTGCCGCCCGAGTCGGAAGGGCTCGGTCTCGACACGGTCGCCGGCGATCCTCGCGATCGCCGCGGCGGTGCGGCTCATCCCGACATCGACGGCAAGAGTGAAACGCGCTGACATTGTGCATCTCCAAGCGACACGGTGGCGCACTGGGGCGAGAGCGTCGGGTTCCGCGTCATGCACTTTCGATTCGCGACGCCGTCGTGATCGGATTGCCCGGGCCGCGAATTGGCACTCGCATTGCGTGAGTGCCAGCGCATCCCTAGACTTGTTTCAGCACTCTCACCGTCAGAGTGCTAACGAGTCTTCCGCTCAGGAATGTCCGTCTCAAGAAAGAAGAGGTAGACCGTGTCGGTTTCCATCAAGCCGCTCGAGGACCGCATCGTCATCAAGCAGGTCGAGGCTGAGCAGACCACCGCGAGTGGTCTCGTCATCCCCGACACCGCCAAGGAGAAGCCCCAGGAGGGCGAGGTCGTGGCTGTCGGCCCCGGTCGCATCGACGACAACGGCAACCGCGTTCCGCTCGACGTCGCCGTCGGCGACCGCGTGCTCTACAGCAAGTACGGCGGCACCGAGGTCAAGTTCGGTGCGGACGAGTTCCTCGTCCTGTCGGCCCGCGACGTCCTGGCGGTCGTCGTCCGCTGACCTCACGTCATCGCGATCCGAAGGGGTCCGGGTGCTTCGGCATCCGGGCCCCTTCGGCATGTGCGTGGCAGGGATCGCGGGATGATCGGCAGGCGATGGATGCCGCAGCCGCCATCGCTCGTCGCCCGCGGTCGTAGGCTGAAGCGGTGACGTCCGGCCCCGAGCATCCCGCCCACGGCGAGGTGCTCGGCGAAGCCGCCCTGTCGACGGCGGGCATCGCCATCGTGCAGGAGCGCCGTGAGCGTGTGCTCGGCGGGATCTACGCGTTCTCGTCGTACCTCCTGTGGGGCTTCCTGTCGCTCTACTTCCTGCTGCTGGATCCCACCGGGCCGTGGGAGCTCGTGGCGTGGCGCATCCTGCTGGCCCTCGCATTCTGCGTGTTGCTGATCGCCGTGACCCGGAAGTGGAAGCGCCTCTTCGCGATCATGAAGCAGCCGCGTCTTCTCGCGCTCACGGCCGTCGCGGGCATCCTCATCTACATCAACTGGCAGGTCTTCATCTACGGCACCCTCACGGGCCACGTGATCGAGACGAGCCTCGGCTACTTCATCAACCCGCTCGCGACGATCGTCCTCGGGGTCTTCGTGCTGCACGAGCGCCTGCGCCTCTCGCAGTGGATCGCCGTCGGGGTCGCCGCGATCGCGGTGGGCGTCATCGTCGTGGGCTACGGCTCGTTCCCGTGGATCGCCCTGACGCTCGCCGCCTCCTTCAGCCTCTACGGCCTCGTCAAGAAGCGCGTCGGCCCCGCGGTGGACGCCGTCAGCGGCCTCACGCTCGAGTCGCTCTGGCTCGTGCCGGTGGCCGTCGTCCTGCTCGTCATCGTCTCTGCCACGACGGGCATCACGATGGGCACGCAGGACGGCTGGCACACCTTCTTCCTCTGCGGCGTCGGCGTGGCGACGGCGGTTCCGCTGCTCTTCTTCGCCGCGGGCGCCCGCCGCGTTCCGCTCACCGTGATCGGACTGCTGCAGTTCCTCACGCCGATCATGCAGTTCGCGACGGGGTACTTCCTCCTCGGGGAGCCGATGCCCCTCGAGCGGTGGATCGGCTTCAGCCTGGTCTGGGTCGCACTCATCGTGCTCGCGAGCGACTCGATCATCCACGCGCGACGCGCGCGTCGCGCCTGAGCGTCAGCGCACGAGCCGCGCGATCGCCTGCGTCGCCTCGGTGATCTTGGCGTCGGCCTCCGGGCCGCCGAGGCGGGCGGCATCGACGACGCAGTGACGCAGATGGTCGTCGAGCAGTCCGACCGCGACGGCCTCGAGGGCCGAGGTCAGCGCGCTGATCTGGGTCAGGATGTCGATGCAGTACTTCTCGTCGTCGACCATCTTGTGGATGCCGCGGGCCTGGCCCTCGATCCGCCTGAGGCGATTGAGGTACTTCTCCTTGTCGGTGATGTACCCGTGGTGGGCGTGTTCTGCCGTCACGTCGGTGGCCGGTGCGTCAGGTGCGGAGTCCATCGTGTTCCTCGTTCACTGTGAGATCGAGCGGAAGCGCCGCAGCAGCAGGCTGTTGCCCACGACGAAGACGCTCGAGAGGGCCATCGCCGCGCCCGCGATCATGGGGTTGAGCAGACCGAGCGCCGCGAGCGGGATCGCCGCGACGTTGTAGGCGAAGGCCCAGAACAGATTCACCTTGATCGTGTTGAGAGTCGCGCGAGACAGTCGGATCGCGTCGACCGCGCTGCGCAGATCGCCGCGGACGAGCGTGATGTCGGAGGCCTCGATCGCGGCATCCGTCCCCGTGCCCATCGCGAGCCCGAGATCCGCCTGCGCCAGCGCCGCGGCGTCGTTGACGCCATCGCCCACCATCGCCACGACGCGGCCTTCCGCCTGCAGCGCCTTCACGACGGCGACCTTGTCGGCGGGGAGCACCTCGGCGTGGATGCGGTCGATGCCCACCTGGGCTGCGACCGCGCGCGCAGCGGCCTCGTTGTCGCCCGTCAGCAGGACGGGGGTGAGGCCGAGGCCGCGGAGGAGCGAGACGGCCTCGGCGCTCGTGGGCTTCACCTGGTCCGACACCACCAGCAGGCCACGGGCCGCGGCATCCCACGCCACCCACACCACCGTGCGACCATCGGCCTCCGCCGCGCGCGCGCTCCGTTCGAGGGCATCGGGGATCGGAACCGCCCATTCGCGCAGCAGCGCGGCTCGCCCGACGATGACGGCACGTCCGTCGACCATGCCCGACACGCCGAGCCCGGGCACGTTCTGGAAGCCGTCCACCTCGTCGAGAGGGCCGGTCTGGGCCGCGGCCTGGGCGATCGCTCGCGCGATCGGGTGCTCGGACGCGTGCTCGAGGGCGCCCGCGATACGCAGGAGCTCGGCTACGGCATCCGCGTCCCGGACATCGGCGACGGATGCCGCGCGTTCGGTCGTGCGGGCCGGGAGAGGCTCTCCGGCCGGCACGTCGGCTGCGACGACGACATCGACGAGCGCCATGCGCCCGGTCGTGACGGTGCCGGTCTTGTCGAGCACGATCGTGTCGACGCGACGGGTCGACTCGAGGACTTCCGGTCCTCTGATCAGGATGCCCAGCTGCGCGCCGCGCCCCGTCCCGACGAGCAGGGCCGTCGGCGTGGCGAGCCCGAGCGCACAGGGGCAGGCGATGATCAGCACGGCGACGGCGGCGGTGAACGCCGCGGCCGCATCGAAGCCCAGCAGGAGCCAGACGCCGAGCGTCACGACGGCGATGCCCAGGACGATCGGCACGAAGACGCCCGAGATGCGGTCCGCGAGACGCTGCACCTCGGCCTTGCCCGACTGGGCTTCGTCGACGAGCCGGGCCATCTGGGCCAGCTGCGTGTCGGTGCCGACGCGTGTCGCGCGCACGACGAGGCGCCCGCCCGCGTTGACGGTCGCGCCCACGACGGGGTCGCCGGGCACCACCTCGACGGGCACGGGCTCACCCGTCACGAGCGACGTGTCGATCGCGGAGGTGCCGCCCACCACGACGCCGTCGGTCGCGATCTTCTCGCCCGGGCGCACGACGAACTCGTCACCCACGCGCAGCTCGGCCACCGGAACGCGCACCTCGGCACCGTCGCGGAGCACCGCGACATCCTTCGCCCCGAGTTCGAGCAGGGCGTGCAGGGCGGCTCCCGCGCGGCGCTTCGAGCGCACTTCGAAGTAGCGTCCGGCGAGCACGAACATCGTGACACCGGCGGCGACCTCGAGATAGATCTGTCCGGCGCCGTCGCCGGGCTGCACGGTCCACTCGAACCCGTGGGTCATGCCGGGCATACCGGCGTGACCGAAGAAGAGGGCGTAGAGCGACCACAGGAACGCGGCCGACACCCCGAGAGAGATGAGCGTGTCCATGGTCGCGGCGCCGTGGCGCAGATTGATCCATGCGGCGCGGTGGAACGGCCAGGCTCCCCAGACGACGACGGGAGCCGCGAGAGCGAGCGATGCCCACTGCCAGTAGGTGAACTGCAGCGCCGGGATCATCGAGAGCAGGATGACGGGCACCGACAGCACGACCGCGCCGATGAGTCTCTGGCGCAGACCGCTGAGCTCGACGTCGGTCAGGTCGTGATCATGCGCGTCGTGTGCCGGGGGAGCCGGCACGGCCGCGGTGTAGCCGGTCTTCTCGACTTCGGCGATCAAGGTCGCGGGATCGACGTCGTGCGACGCGTGGACGACCGCCTTCTCCGTCGCGTAGTTGACGGATGCCTCGACCCCGTCGATCCGGTTGAGGCGCTTCTCGATGCGCGCGGCGCACGACGCACACGTCATGCCGCCGATCTCGAGCTCGATGCGGGACGACGCTGCCGGAGAGGACATCAGGCGCGGGTCGCCGCGTAGCCCGCCTCGTCGACGGCGGCGACCACGGTGTCGTCGTCCAGCGGGGCTGCGGATTCGATGACGAGCGTGCCGCTCGCGGCGCTCACGTCGATGCTCCGGATGCCGCCGAGCTTGGCGATCTCGCCGCGCACGCTCGCCTCGCAGTGTCCGCAGCTCATTCCGGTGACGCGGTACTCGGTCGTGACAGCCATGGAGGGTCCTTTCGGTGAACGGATACCCCACTGGGGTACGTCCAGCCTAACCCGATACCACGGAGGGGTATTCCCGATCACTCAGATCGCCGTTGGTAACGATTGCGTCGCGTTACACATCGTTAACGAACGGCAACATTGGCGAGACGCCACCGCCGTTAGGTTAGACGAACTGGGCAGGCGCCCGAGCCTGCCCGCATGTTCATCACACAGCAAGGAGCAACATGAGCGTCTTCACCCGCTCGCGCAAGGCCACCGTCCTCGGTGCCATCGCGCTCGCCGGCGCCAGCGCCCTCGTTCTCGCCGGGTGCTCCGGTGGAACAGGCGGCGAGGCCACGACCCCTCCGACGGAGTCGCGCGACCTCAGCCTCAAGATCGGCACGATCCTGCCGCAGACCGGCAGCCTGTCGTTCCTCGGCCCGCCCGAGGAGGCCGGTGTCGGACTCGCGGCCGCGGACGTGAACGCGTACGCCGAGACCTCGGGCCTCACGATCGACGACATCGTCTGGGGCGACTCGGGTGACACCGACAACAAGGCGTACGCCACGACGATCCAGACCCTGATCTCCGAGGGTGTGACCGCCGCGATCGGCGCCGCATCGTCCGGTGTGACGAAGCTCTTCCTCGATGACGCCGTCGCGGCCGGCATCATCACCTTCTCGCCGGCCAACACGTCGCTCGACTTCACGTCGTGGGACGACAACGGCCTGTACTGGCGCACGGCTCCCTCCGACACGCTCCAGGGCGAGGTGCTGGGCAACCTGGTCGCCGAAGACGGCAAGGAGAACGTCGCCGTCCTCTACCTCAACGACTCGTACGGCACGGGCCTCAACGACGTCTTCCAGGAGACGTTCACGGGTGCGGGCGGCACGATCGTCGCCGAGCAGTCCTACAACACCGGTGACACGTCGTTCGACGCGCAGATCAGCGCGCTCATCGCGTCGAACCCCGACGCCATCGTGCTGATCACGTTCGACGAGATCTACACGATCGGTCCGGCTCTGATCGCCGCGGGCTACCCCGCCGACCAGCTGTACCTCGTCGACGGCAACCTGAAGAACTTCGGTTCGGACGACAAGTGGCCGGCAGACGTGAGCATGGAAGGCGCGAAGGGCACCACGCCCGCGGGCCCGCTCGAGGCCGACGCCGGGTTCCAGGACCGCCTCAACGAGTGGTGGGTCGCCGACGGCAACACCGAGCTGACCGACTTCTCGTACGCCAACGAGTCGTACGACGCGGTCATCCTCCTCGCCCTCGCTTCGCTCGCGGCCAACTCGACGGACGCGGCCGACGTCGCGGCCAAGCTCCAGGAGGTCTCGGGCGGCAGCGGCGACGGTGAGAAGTGCGACACCTACGAGGCGTGCGCCGACATCATCCTCGCGGGCAACGTCGCGGACTACGACGGTCACTCGGGCCCGATCACGTTCGACGAGAACGGCGACCCGACCGAGGCCACGATCGGCATCTTCCAGTACGGTGCCGACAACCTCAACACCCGTATCGGCTGATCCCAGCTGACGCAGTCGAAGGGCCCCGGAGCGATCCGGGGCCCTTCCTCTTTCGCACGCTGGCACCCTCGCGGCCGTGTCGCGACGCGAGTAGCCTCGGCTCTGATCACACCCCTCGACCGACGGAGGTCCCCGCAGTGGGCACGGACAAGAAGATCACCGCAGCGACCCCGAAGCCCGCGCCCGCGCCCGCTCCGGAACAGCCCAACCCGTTCAAGATGACGGGGACGCCGACCACGGGTCAGTCCACGGATGCGAGCGCGCCGAAGGACTGACCGCTGAGACGACGACGACGCGGATGCCGAGGCATCCGCGTCTTCGTCGTCTCAGGTCGTGCTCAGACCCCGTCGGCGCCCAGGGTTCCGAGGTAGAGGCCGATGACCTTCGGGTCGTTCAGCAGATCGCGTCCCGTGCCCTCGTAGGCGTCACGGCCCTGGTCGAGGACGTAGCCGCGGTCGCAGATCTGCAGGCAGCGGCGTGCGTTCTGCTCGACCATGATCGTCGTCACGCCCGCCTTGTTGATGTCGGAGACGCGGATGAACGCATCGTCCTGCCGCACGGGGGAGAGGCCGGCAGAGGGCTCGTCGAGGAGCAGCACGGCCGGATCCATCATGAGTGCACGCGACATCGCGACCATCTGGCGCTCGCCGCCCGAGAGCGATCCCGCACGCTGCTTGAGCCGCTTGCCCAGCTCGGCGAAGATCCCGGTGACGAACTCGAGGCGCTCGTTGTAGGTCTTGGGCGCCTGGTAGAGGCCCATCTGCAGATTCTCTTCGATCGTCAGCGACGGGAAGACGTTGTTCGTCTGCGGAACGAAGCCCACGCCGCGCTGAACGAGCTTGTCGGATTTGAGCCCGACGACGCTCTCGCCGTTGACGGCGATCGCTCCCTCGCGCACCTTGACCATGCCGAAGATCGACTTGAGCAGCGTCGACTTGCCGGCGCCGTTCGGGCCGATGATGCCGATGAGCTCGCCCTTGTGCGCGATCAGGTTTGCCCCGTTGATGATGTTGATGCCGGGGAGGTAGCCGGCGTAGAGGTCCTTGACCTCGACGACGACGCGGTCGGTCTTGCCCTCGGCGAGCGCGGAGGCGCCGGTCGATCCTGTCGACGTGCTGCTCACTTGTTCTCCTCCTCGGCGTCGGCGATGGATGCCTCTTCCGCCTCTTTGATCTCCTCGAGGAGCTCTGTCGCCTCCGGGTCGAGTTCGCCCTCGACGCGGCCCGTGACGACGCCGAGGTCGACATCCTGGTGGCTGCCGAGATACGCGTCGATGACGGCCTTGTCGTTCATGACGGTCTCGGGCGGACCTTCGGCCACGACGCGACCCTCGGCCATCACGATCACCCAGTCGGCGATGTGGCGCACCATGTGCATGTCGTGCTCGACGAACAGCACCGACATCCCGAGATCCTTGAGATCGAGGATGTGGTCGAGCAGCGACTCGGTGAGCGCCGGGTTGACACCGGCCATCGGCTCGTCGAGCATCACCAGGGTCGGGTCGCTCATGAGGGCACGGGCCATCTCGAGGAGCTTGCGCTGGCCGCCCGAGAGCGACGCCGCGTAGTCCTCGGCCTTCGCGTCGAGCTTGAAGCGCGCGAGCAGCTCCATCGCCTTGTCCTCGATCTCGTCGTCCTGCTTGCGCCAGATCGCGGGGATGATGCTGGCCCACAGGCTCTCGCCCTTCTGGGCGGTCGCGCCGAGCTTCATGTTCTCGAGCACCGTCAGGAGCGAGAGCGCCTTCGTCAGCTGGAACGTGCGCACCTGACCCATGCGGGCCACCTTGAACGACGGGATGCCCGACAGGTTCTTCCCGTCGAAGCTCCACGTGCCCGAGTTGGGCTTGTCGAAGCCGCAGATGAGGTTGAACAGCGTCGTCTTGCCGGCGCCGTTCGGACCGATGAGCGCCGTGATGACGCCTCTCGGAACCTCGATGTGGTCGACGTCGACGGCGGTGAGGCCGCCGAAGCGCCGCGTCACGTGATCGATCACGAGGATCGGATCGACCTTCGGCACGCCGGGCACGTTGTCGCCCTTGGCGAGGCCCGTCGTCTTGGGGCGACGGATGCTGCCGGTCGCCGTCGAGACGGCTCCCGTGGCGGGTGCGACCGGCTCTGCGGGCACGGCCGGCTCATTGGGCGGGTTACTTGACAAAGGTCAGCTCCCTCTTGTTTCCGAAGATGCCCTGTGGGCGGAAGATCACGATGAGCATCAGCGCGACACCCACCAGGATGAAGCGGAGCGTGGCCGCCTGCTGGCTCGACATCGGGAGGATGCCGGAGTTCGCGAGGGCGGGCAGCACGTTGCCGAGGAAGCCCATGATGACCCAGAAGATCAGCGATCCCACGACCGGTCCGAAGACCGTCGCGGCGCCGCCGAGCAGCAGGATCGTCCAGATGAAGAACGTCAGGCTCGTCGTGTACGTGGCCGGCACCACCGCGGACGGCAGCGCGAACACCACACCGCCGAGGGCACCGAACACGCCGCCGATGATGAGCGCCTGCATCTTGTACGCGAAGACGTTCTTGCCGAGCGAGCGCACCGCGTCCTCATCCTCGCGGATGCCCTTGAGCACGCGGCCCCACGGGCTGCGCATGAGCGCCCAGACGAGATAGACCGCGATCGCCAGCAGGATGAGGCCGAAGACGCGCACCCAGAGCTGGTCGGCGGTCCACGTCCACGGACCGAATCCGTAGGTCATGACGGATCCGTCGGCGGCCTCCTTGGGGAAGGGGTTCGCCGCGCGGAAGCCCGCGTGATAGCCGCCCAGACCGTCGGCGGAGTTCGTCCACTCGTCGAAGAGCTGTGTCGTCAGCGCGAGTCGTACGATCTCGGCCGCGGCGATCGTCACGATGGCGAGGTAGTCGGCTCGCAATCGCAGCGTCGGGATGCCGAGGATGAAGGCGAACACCACGGCCGCCAGGCATCCCACGATGATGCCGACCCACCAGGGCCATCCGAAGCTCAGGATCGAGATGGCGTAGCCGTAGGCGCCGAGCGCCATGAAGCCCGCCATACCGAAGTTGAGGAGCCCTGCGTAGCCGAAGTGCACGGCCAGGCCGGTCGCGGCGAGCGCGTAGGCGATCGTCTCCGGGCTGAAGACCCAGTACGCCGTGTTGTTGAGAATCTGTCCCCAATCCATGGCCTAGCCCAGCCTCTCTTTTCGACCCAGCAGGCCTTGTGGTCTCACGAGGAGGATGATGATGAGGACGGCCAGCGCACCCACGTACTTCATGTCGGGCGGGATGCCCAGCAGGGTCGACATCTCGACGAGGATGCCGACGATGATCGATCCGATGAGGGCGCCGAACGCGGTGCCGAGCCCGCCGAGGGTGACGGCGGCGAACACCAGCAGCAGCACCTGCACGCCCATGTCCCACTTGACGCCGGGGCGGAAGTAGGCCCAGAGCACGCCGGCGACGGCGGCGAGCGCCGCGGCGAGGATCCACACGATCCGGATGACGCGGTCGACGTTGATTCCGGATGCCGCGGCGAGTCCGGGGTTGTCGCTGATGGCGCGGGTCGCCTTGCCGATGCGGGTGCGCAGCAGCCAGAACGCGACGGCGAGCAGCAGCACGATCGAGGTGCCCATCGAGAGCAGGTCGATCCACGACACCGCGATGGGTCCGAGCCGGATGTCGCGGCCGGCACCGGCCCCGGGCAGCTGGTAGGTCGAGCCGCCGATGAAGAACTGGTACACGTAGCGCAGGGCGAGCGACAGGCCGATGCTCACGATCATGAGCTGGACGAGACCGATCCCGCGTCGCCGGAGCGGCTTCCACAGCCCGGCGTCGAGCGACCAGCCGAGCGCGGCGCCGAAGAGGATGACGATCGGGATCACGAGCCACATCGGCAGCGCGAAGTTGACGCCGAAGATGAGGGCGATGATCGCGCCGAACGTGAGCATCTCGGCGTGCGCGAAGTTCGTCAGCCCCGTCGTTCCGAAGATGAGCGAGACGCCGACGGCGGCGAGCGCGAGCAGCAGGCCGAAGTTGAGGCCGTTGACGAAGCGCTCCATGAACTGGTCGAGGAAGGACGTCGTGACGCGCTCGCCCTCTCCGAGGAAGAGGTTGACGATCTTGGTCCCGGTCGCACCGAAGCCGACGTCGAAGGCGCCGGACGTGCCCTGCACGGCGGTCACGCCCGCGGGGAGCTGCTCGGGATCGACGATGACGCCGTCCGGCAGCGTCGACTCGTCGACCGTGATCCGGTACTCCTCCTTCTCGGGGACGTAGAGGCGCCACTTGCCCTCGGCGTCGGTGACCGTCTCGGCCTCGAAGCCGTTGCCCGACACCTTCATGCCGACATCCGGCACCGCCTCGCCGTCGAACGTGATCAGGCCGCCGAAGTAGAACTCGGTCGCCTCCTGATCGCCGCCGGGTGTGTCGGGTGCCGTCACCGCGGCGTGCGCACCCGTCGGGGCGGCGAGCAGCACCAGCGCACTCGCCAGCAGAGCGCCGGCGAGCATCACCAGCCACCGCAGCGATCGCCTCGCTGTCAAAGTCGTAGGACTCACGAAACCTCCCAGTCCAGCACAACGCAGACACCGAAGCTTCGGGTCGCATCGGCCGTGATGAACGACGGTACGACCCTAATGTGTCGTCCGTGTTTCACCTACAACTCCAGGGGCAGGTGTGACCGAATCGCTACTGATGCGCTCTGCACTGCCACCGGGCCGCACGGGAACAATTCGGGGCCGTCGCCGCTTAGAATCGAGTACGGCGGGTCATCCGCGCACCGGCCGTCGACGTCCACTTCGAGCAACGCGCCGATGCCCTCGCCGGGCCGCGCAGGAGAACCCATGGAGCACAACGACCCCTTCGGCTTCGTCGGACTGACGTACGACGACGTCCTTCTGCTGCCGGGTCACACCGATGTCATCCCGAGCGAGGCCGACACGTCCTCCCGCGTGACGCGTCGCATCACGGTCGCGACCCCGCTCGTCTCGAGCGCGATGGACACCGTGACGGAGGCGAGGATGGCCATCGCGATCGCGCGCGAGGGCGGCCTCGGGATCGTGCACCGCAACCTCTCGATCGAAGATCAGGCCTCGATGGTCGACCGCGTCAAGCGCAGCGAGTCGGGCATGATCACCGATCCGATCACCACGACCGCCGATGCCACCATCGACGAGGTCGACAAGCTCTGCGCCGAGTACCGCATCTCGGGTCTGCCCGTCATCGACGACGACGGACGCCTCATCGGCATCATCACCAACCGCGACATGCGATTCGTCTCGGGCTTCGAGCGTCAGACGACCCACGTGCGCGACGTCATGACCCGCGAGGGCCTGGTCACAGGCCGGGTCGGCATCGGCGCGAACGAGGTCATCGCGCTGTTCGCCCAGCACCGCGTCGAGAAGCTCCCCCTCATCGACGACGACGGCAAGCTCGCCGGACTCATCACGATCAAGGACTTCGACAAGAGCGAGAAGTACCCGCTCGCGACGAAGGACGACCAGGGCCGACTGCGTGTCGGCGCGGCCATCGGCTTCTTCGGCGACGCCTGGCAGCGCGCCGAGGCGCTCCGCGACGCGGGTGTCGACGTGCTCGTCGTCGACACCGCGAACGGCCAGTCCGCCGGCGTCATCGACATCGTCCGCCGCATCAAGGCCGACGCGAGCTTCGACCACATCGACGTGATCGGCGGCAACGTCGCAACGCGCGAGGGCGCGCAGGCCCTGATCGACGCGGGGGTGGATGCCGTGAAGGTCGGCGTCGGCCCCGGCTCGATCTGCACGACGCGTGTCGTCGCCGGTGTCGGAGTGCCCCAGGTCACCGCCGTGTACGAGGCATCCCTCGCCGCGCGCGAGGCGGGCGTGCCCGTCATCGCCGACGGCGGTCTGCAGTACTCCGGCGACATCGCCAAGGCCCTCGTCGCGGGCGCCGACACCGTCATGCTCGGCTCGCTCCTCGCCGGCACGGACGAGTCTCCGGGCGAGATCGTCTTCCAGGGCGGCAAGCAGTTCAAGCAGTACCGCGGCATGGGGTCGCTCGGCGCCCTGCAGACGCGCGGCAAGAAGACCTCCTACTCGAAGGACCGCTACTTCCAGGCGGATGTGCCCAACGACGACAAGCTGATCCCCGAGGGCATCGAGGGTCAGGTCGCCTACCGCGGCCCCGTCGCCGCGGTGGCCTATCAGCTCGTCGGCGGCCTGCGTCAGTCGATGTTCTACGTCGGCGCGCGCACGATCGACGAGCTCAAGGCCAAGGGCAAGTTCGTGCGCATCACCGCCGCGGGGCTCAAGGAGTCGCACCCGCACGACGTCCAGATCGTCGTCGAGGCGCCCAACTACAAGAAGTAGCGCGCGGCGCAGGCCTCGCTAGCCTGTGCGTATGCCACACACTACCGCTCGGCCGGCGACCTACTACTCCGTGCCCCGACTCGAGGCGTACACGGACGCCGTCTTCGCGATCGCGGCGACGCTGCTCGTGCTCGATCTGTCGGCGACGGCGTTCGGGGCGATCAAGACCGATGCGCAGCTGTGGGCCGCTCTCGGCGAGCAATGGGAGACCTTCATGGCCTTCGGCATCAGCTTCGCGCTGCTGAGCGGTCTCTGGGTCATCCACATGCGGCAGTTCCGCGACATCGCCCGCGCCGATCTCACCCTGCTCTGGCTGAACAACGCGCGGCTGCTCTTCATCGTGCTCATCCCGTTCACGACGACACTGGTCGGCGACTACTCGGAGTTCTACGCGGGGCGGATGCTGCTGCCGATCAACTTCTTCTTCGCCGCGCTGTTCGGAGTGCTGACGTACTTCTGGGCCGCGGCCCGCGGCGGCCACCTGCTCAAGGCGGAGGTGAAGGACGACGTCGCGGAACAGCGGCTCGGGGGTCTCGTCGCCCTCTTCTGCGGCGCGTTGACGGTCGCGCTGTCGCCGTGGCTCGGATCGTGGGCGTTCCTCGCCTACGTATTGAACGGGCCGATGCAGGCGGTGCTCGAACGACGCCGAAAGGCGAGGGCGAACGCCTGACCGCTCTCAGACGCGTTCGAGCTGCCTGTCCGCGGCGGCCGCGGCATCCATCGTCGTCTGCGACCGGCCCGACGGAAGCCACAGCGCCGCGATCATGGCGGCGAACAGCACGGCTGCGCCGACCAGGACCGCCGGACGCGCCGCGTCGACGTACTGATCGGGAAGCAGTGCGCCGCCCGCGCCCACGAAGACCGCGGTCATGACGGCGGTGCCCAGAGCGATGCCGATCTCACGCACGGTGGAGTTGACGCCGGATGCCTTGGCGTGGTCGATCGGCCCCAGGGTCGCGAGCAGCGCCGTCGCCGAGGGGGCGAAGACGAGGCCCATGCCGACGCCCGCCATGATGAACGGGGCGACCAGCAGCGCGTAGTCGAGAGTCTGCGAGAGCATGAGCCCCAGCCACAGCAGGGCGCTGCCCTGCAGGGCGAGGCCGGTCACCATGAGGACGCGGGTGCCGACCCGGGGCGCGATGAGCCCGGCGAGCGGCGCGACGAACATCGGCGCGAGCGTCCAGGGCGTCGTCTGCACCGCCGCTTGGAGCGGCGTGGAGCCCTGCACGACCTGCATGTACTGGATGAGGATGAACACCGCGCCGAACGTGCCGAAGCTGAACGCGAAGCCGACGATGTTCGTGACCGAGAACGAGCGATCGCGGAAGAGCCGCAGAGGCACCAGGGGAGCCTTCGCGCGCGACTGCCACCACACGAACCCCACGAGCAGGAGCACTCCGGCGACGATCTCGGCGATGACTCCGAGCGAGTCCCAGCCGTCGTCGTTGCCGCGCACGATCGCGTGGACCAGGGCGAGCACGCCGACGCCCGCGAGCGCCGCGCCGACGACGTCGATACGCGCCTTGAGGCCGAAGTCGTTGTCGAGTGCGAAGAGGGCGAGGGGGATCGCGACGATCGCCACCGGCACGTTGATCCAGAAGATCGCCTGCCAGCTCCAGCCCTCCATGACGGCGCCGCCGACCAGGGGACCGACCGCGACGCCGAGGCCCGAGATGCCGCCCCAGATGCCGATCGCGAGCGGTCGTCGCTCGGGGGTGACGCCGCCCGAGATCAGAGCGAGCGAGAGCGGAAGGACGCCCGCCGCCCCGAAGCCCTGAAGTGCGCGGGCGGCGATGAGGGACGCGGGGTCGGTCGCGAGCGCCGCGAGCACCGACCCGATGCCGAAGATCGCGATTCCGGCGATGAACACCGAGCGCCGGCCGAAGCGGTCGCCGAGCGCAGCCGCGACCAGGATGAAGCCGGCGAAGGCGAGCGTGTAGGCGTTGACGAACCACTGCAGCTCTTCGACGGTGGCCCCGAGCTCGGTGTGGAGCACCGGGAGCGCGTTGGTCATGACGAGGTTGTCGAGCGTCGCCATGAACATGGGGACGGATGCCGCGGCCACGACGAGCCCGAAGGGCCGTCGTCGGGTGGTGGATGAGCTCATGGCGATTCCTCACGCGTGTTTGTAATCGGATGATTACTTCGATGAGGGCCACTGTAGTAATCGACTGATAACATGTCAACCGTGACGTCCAGACCAAGCCGCATGAGCTCCGAGGAGCGTCGCGAGCAGATCATCGAAGCCGCCATCGCCGTCTTCGGCGCCAAGGGCTACGTGGGCACGACGACCGACGACGTCGCGAAAGCGGCATCCGTCTCGCAGCCCTACGTGGTGCGGCTCTTCGGCACGAAGGAGAACCTCTTCCTCGCCGCGCTCGACAGCGCACTCGAAGAGCTGCTGGCCGCGTTCGCGACGGTGCCCTCCGTGCCGGACCTGCACGCGCGGGGCGAGCTCATGGGGCAGGCGTACCTCCGTCTGCTGGAGGTCCGCGGGCTGCATCAGCTGCTCTCCCACGCCTTCCTCCTCGGCGCGCACCCCGTCATCGGGCCCGCCGCGCGCGACGGCTTCGCGCGCGTCTGGCGCTACCTGCGCGACGAAGCGGGGTTCACGTCCGAAGAGGCGCAGAAGTTCCTCGCGATGGGCATGCTCATCAACACGATGCTGGGGCTGCGCCTCACGGAGGAGTACGGACGGGATGCCGGCATGACCGAGCTGTTCGACGAGTGCTTCCCCGTCAGCATCGGCCTCGTCCTCGAAGAGGCTCCGCGCGCGCACGAACCCTGGTGAGCCGCGGATGCCTCGGCGTATCGTCGATCGCATGTGCCGCAGCATCCACACCCTCCACAACTTCGAGCCGTCGGCGACCTCGGATGAGATCCACGCCGCCGCGCTCCAGTACGTGCGCAAGATCAGCGGGTCGACGAAGCCGTCCAAGGCCAATCAGGAGGCCTTCGACCGCGCCGTCCACGAGATCGCGCACATCACGCAGCACCTCCTCGACGATCTCGTCGCCGTCGCGCCGCCGAAGAATCGCGAGGAGGAGGCCGCCAAGGCTCGCGCGCGCGCCATCGCGTCGGGGCGCTACTCCGCCGCCTGAGCGCGCGGCCCCGTCCGCCGAACGGCGTCATCCCCGTTTCCTGCGAGCATCCGGCCCTTCCGTCGCGGGAGCGTCTCGACTTCCGCGCGTCCGTTCCATCCCTCGCGGAAGGAGATGAGACCGAGGCAAGGAGTGATCGCCCTTCGGCGTCCTTGTCTCGCGGGATTGTCCTTCTGCGGCAGCGCGACCCCGGTGGATGGAGGACGTCGATTCCTCATCAGAGGGCATGCACGACGCGTCGTCCACCTATGCATCTGTCGTGGCGGGGATCGCGACGCAGGATCGTCCACGGTTGACGTGTGGATCTCACTGACTGGCTCGACGGCAGAAGCGGCATCGTGCTGCGTGCCAAAGCACGCGACGCGGGATTCCCGGAAGCGGTCCTGCGCGCGCACACTCGTACGGGACGTGTCGAGCTGATCCGCCGACGGTGGCTGGCGACGCCCAGCGCGAGCGCCGACCTCGTCGCCGCTGCACGTGCCGGCGGTCGTGTCGCCTGCGTCTCGGCGGCGCGGCGACGCGGATGGTGGATCCCGGACAGAGTGGATGCCTCGATGCACCTCCACTTCCCGCCCAACGGGGTCTCGGGGATCCTGCCCGACCGGGCCGTCCGTCACTGGAATGTCCCGCTCGTCCCGGTGGCCGCGCATCGACTGGTGGAGTCGGTGGAAGACACCTTGGCGCACGTGGCGGAGTGCCTCCCTCACGAGGCTGCGCTCATCCTGTGGGAGTCGGCGATGAGGAAAGAGGGGCTGCACTCGGACGCGATCCGTCGCGTGCCCTGGCGGTCGGCGACCGCACAGCGCTGCGCGGAGCAGGCGCAGGGACTGTCCGATTCAGGACTCGAGACGATCTTCGTCGATCGCATGCGTCCGTGGGGGCTGCCCTTGCGTCAGCAGGTGGTTCTGGCGGGTCGACCGGTCGACGCCCTGATCGCCGAACTCCTCGTGGTGCAGCTCGACGGGTTCGCGCACCACTCCTCGTCGGCCGATCGCACTCGAGACCTCGCGCACGACGCCGAGCTCCGTCTGCGCGGCTACACCGTCCTCCGCTTCAGCTACTCCCAGGTGCTTCATGACTGGCGTTTCGTCGAGCGGACGCTCCTCCGAGCCATCGCGGCCGGGGCGCACCTCGGCGAGGTGCGTTCCGTCTGATGGTCGCAGCGCGGAGCGACGCGACGTCCCGTCGCGAGAAAAGGACTCTGCGATGAGATAGGGACTGCAAGGCTGAAGTTCTCCTTACCTCGGCGCAAACTCCTTGCGCGGGGTAAGGATGAGACGCAGCTCAGCGCGCGCCGGATGCGAACCCGGGATATCCTGATCGGCTCGGCAGTCGCCCGGGCAGACAGGACCGATCCGTGGGCTACATCGACATCAACAGCGTCTCGTTCACGCTGCCCGACGGCAGGCCGCTCCTCGACGAGGTGTCGTTCCGCGTCGGCGAGGGGTCGACGACGGCCCTCATCGGCCAGAACGGCGCGGGCAAGACGACCCTCCTGCGCATCGTGCGGGGCGAGCTCGCAGCGCACGGCGGCGCGGTCACGATCGACGGCGGCCTCGGCGTCATGGACCAGTTCGTCGGCCACGGCACGGCCGGGCAGACGGTCCACGACCTGCTGATCTCCGTCGCGCCCGACCGGGTGCGGCGCGCAGCGCGCGAACTCGAAGACTCCGAAGCCGCCATCATCGAGCACGACGACCTCGACACGCAGATGCGATACGCCGGCGCGCTCGCCGACTACGCCGAGGCCGGCGGCTACGAGTACGAGACGGTGTGGGACACCTGCACGACTGCGGCTCTCGGCATCCCGTTCTCGCGCGCGCGGTTCCGCGAGCTCACGACGCTCTCGGGCGGCGAGCAGAAGCGGCTCGCTCTCGAGGCGCTGCTGCGCGGACCCGATCAGGTCCTCCTGCTCGACGAGCCCGACAACTACCTCGACGTGCCCGGCAAGCGATGGCTCGAGGAGCGGCTGCGCGAGACGTCCAAGACCGTGCTCCTCGTCTCGCACGACCGCGAGCTGCTCGCGCGCGGCGCCGATCGCATCGTGACGCTCGAAGCGGGTGGCGCGGGAAGCACCGCATGGGTGCACGGCGGCGGGTTCGGCACGTATCACCGGGCGCGAGAAGAGCGCATGGACCGGCTCGACGAACTGCGCCGCCGCTGGGACGAGCAGCACGCCAAGCTCAAGCGCTTCGTCGCGGACATGAAGGTCAAGGCGGGCGCCAGCGACGAGTTCGCCTCGCGATACCGCGCGGCGCAGACACGTCTGCGCCGCTTCGAAGACGCGGGTCCGCCCGAGGAGCGTCCTCCCGCCCAGGAGCTCGATGTGCGGCTCCGGGGGGCCCGCACGGGCAAGCGCGCCGTCGTCGCCGAGAAGCTCGAGCTCACGGGCCTCATGAAGCCGTTCGACCTCGAGGTGTGGTTCGGGGACCGCATCGCGGTGCTCGGCTCGAACGGCTCGGGCAAGTCCCACTTCCTGCGCCTGCTCGCCCGAGGCGGCACCGACCCGGACGCCCTCCTCGGCCACGTCACCGCGGTCGGGTCCGAGCTCGAGCCGGTCGCGCACACCGGGCGCGGGATCCTCGGCGCTCGCGTCGTGCCGGGCTGGTTCGCGCAGACGCACCGGCATCCCGAATTCACCGGCCGCACCCTGCTCGACATCCTGCACCGCGGCGATGACCGGCGGACGGGGCTGCCGCGGGATGCCGCGAGCTCCGCGCTCGACCGGTACGGACTCGTGAAGCAGGCCGAGCAGGTCTTCGACAGCCTCTCCGGCGGCCAGCAGGCGCGATTCCAGGTCCTCCTGCTCGAGCTGTCCGGGGCGACGCTGCTGCTCCTGGACGAGCCGACGGATAATCTCGATCTCGTGTCGGCGGAGGCACTCGAAGACGCCCTCACGCGCTTCGAGGGCACGGTGCTCGCGGTGACCCACGACCGATGGTTCGCGCGTTCCTTCGATCGGTTCGTGGTGTTCGGCGGCGACGGGCAGGTCTACGAGGCCGACGAGCCGGTCTGGGATGAGACGCGGGTCGCCCGCGCACGCTGAGGTCGCCGGATCGGGTGATCAACAGGCCCCGAGTAGGCTGGAGAGGTGAGCATGGACATGGAGCTCGGTCGCGCGAAGCGCGCCCGCCGGGCGTATGCGTTCGACGACATCGCGGTCGTGCCGTCCCGGCGCACCCGCAACCCCGAAGACGTCTCGACGTCGTGGACGATCGACGCGTTCTCGTTCGCGATCCCCGTGCTGGGTGCACCGATGGATTCGGTCATGAGCCCGCGGACGGCCATCATGCTCGGTCAGCTCGGCGGTCTCGGGGTCATCGACCTCGAGGGTCTGTGGACGCGTTACGACGACCCCGATCCGCTGCTCGCCGAGATCGCCTCGCTGTCCGACACCGCCGCCACGCGGCGCATGCAGGAGCTCTACGCCGAGCCCGTGAAGCCGGAGCTCGTGCGCGATCGCCTGGCCGAGGTCCGCGCGGCGGGTGTCACGGTCGCCGGATCGCTGACGCCGCAGCGCACGCAGGAGCTGTACGAGACCGTCGTCGCGGCGGGTGTCGACCTCTTCGTCATCCGCGGTACGACGGTGTCGGCCGAGCACGTGTCGTCGGGCGAGCAGCCGCTGAACCTCAAGAAGTTCATCTACGACCTCGACGTGCCGGTGATCGTCGGCGGAGCGGCGACCTACACGGCGGCGCTGCACCTCATGCGCACGGGTGCCGCGGGCGTGCTCGTCGGGTTCGGCGGGGGAGCGGCATCCACGACCCGCGCGACCCTCGGCATCCACGCTCCCATGGCGACGGCGGTCGCCGATGTCGCGGGCGCGCGCCGCGACTACCTCGACGAGTCGGGCGGGCGCTACGTGCACGTCATCGCCGACGGCGGCGTGGGCACGTCGGGCGACATCGTGAAGGCGCTGGCGATGGGGGCGGATGCCGTCATGCTCGGCGTCGCGCTCGCACGGGCGACGGATGCTCCGGGTCGCGGCTTCCACTGGGGCCCTGAGGCGCACCACCCCAAGCTGCCGCGCGGCCGTCGTGTCGGGGTGCAGCAGGTGGCGCCCCTCGAAGAGGTGCTCTACGGCCCCGCACCCGTCGCAGACGGCACGGCCAACCTCATCGGCGCGCTGAAGAAGTCGATGGCCACGACCGGCTACTCCGACCTCAAGGAGTTCCAGCGGGTAGAGGTCGTCGTCGCGCCCTACAACGGCGGATGACCAGCCCGTCTGCCGCTCCGGAAGCCTCCGAGGTCTTTCCTCCGACGCTGCGCGAGGTCATGCTGCGTCCGCGGTGGATCGCGATGCTGCTGCTGTGCCTCGTCGTCGCCGGCGTGTTCGCCTGGCTCGGACAGTGGCAGCTCAGCCGCGCGATCGACACGGATCCTCCTCCGCCGGGTGCGACCGAGGTCCTGCGCCCGCTCGCCGAGGTCGCCGCCCCCGGAGAGTATCTGCCCGAGCCTCTCGTGGGGCAGCGGGTCGAGGCATCCGGCTCCTGGGTCCCCGACGACTTCATCGCCGTGAGCTCTCGCTTCAACGACGGGGTCGAGGGCTACTGGGTGACGGGCCAGCTGCGGCTCGACGGCACCGCTACCCCGACGTCGGTCGCCGTGGCGATCGGCTGGGCGCCGACCGCCGAGGCGGCGCAGGCCGCGATCGATCGCCTTCAGGGCGAACCCGAGGCATCCGTCACGATCACGGGACGCATCATCTCGGACGAGGGCCCGGCGCTGCCCGCGCGCGGCGCCGACCCCCAGGCCATGACGCGCATGTCGCCCGCGATGCTGCTCGGTCAGTGGCACGACGTCGAGGGGCTCGACGTCTACCGCCCCTACCTCGCATCCGAGGTCGCACCGCAGCCGCTGCTCGACATCTCCTCGCCCGCCCCCGCCGAGGGCTCGAGCGTCAACTGGCTCAACATCTTCTATGCGCTCGAATGGGCGGTGTTCGCGGGGTTCGCGTTCTACCTCTGGTACCGCCTGGCGAAGGACGCGTGGGAGAAGGAGCTCGAAGATCTGGAGCCCGAGTCGGCCGGGTAAACTCGCTCTCATGCCCCGCGCCCCCAAACTCGCCTCCTTCCCGGCGATCCGCGGAGCCCTCCGCTTCTACGAGATCTGCTCCACCATCACGGGTATCGGCCTGCTCCTGCTCGTGGCCGAGATGATCCTCAAGTACACGCCGCTGCACGTCGAGCTCTTCGCGGGGGGATCGGGCGGCGCGCTGTGGTTCGCTCCTGTCATCGCCGGCCCCGGCTGCGAGTGGTGGTCGCTGTTCCTGCCGATGACGAACGACTGCGAGATGACCTCGGTCGGCGACGGCTTCAACATCTCGCTGTTCATCCTCGTCGCGCACGGCTGGTTCTACGTCGTGTACCTCTTCTCGTGCTTCCGCATCTGGAGCCTCATGCGCTGGCCGTTCCCGCGGTTCATCGTGCTGGCGCTCGGCGGCATCGTCCCCCTCCTGTCCTTTTTCATGGAGGCCCGCGTCGCCCGCGAGGTACGCGCGTACCTCGCCCAACGCGAGGCGTCAGAAGCATCCGTCCCCATCCCCGCAGCGGAAGGCTCCCGTTGACCGAGCAGACCGAAACCTCGCAGCGCCCCGTCCTGGTCGTCGACTTCGGCGCGCAGTACGCGCAGCTGATCGCCCGCCGGGTGCGCGAAGCGGGGGTCTACAGCGAGATCGTGCCGCACACGGCATCCGCGGCCGAGATCGCCGCCAAGAACCCGGTGGGCATCATCCTGTCGGGCGGGCCGTCGTCGGTCTACGAGGAGGGGGCGCCCGCGCTCGACGCCGGGGTCTTCGATCTCGGGGTGCCGACGCTCGGCATCTGCTACGGCTTCCAGGTCATGGCGCAGGCGCTCGGTGGCGAGGTCGCCAACACGGGCCTGCGGGAGTACGGAGCGACGGATGCCGCGGTCACCGGAGACGGCGGGATCCTGCTCGCCGGGCAGCCGGCCGAGCAGAACGTCTGGATGAGTCACGGCGACCAGGTGTCGCGTGCGCCCGAGGGCTTCGAGGTGCTCGCCTCGACGTCGGCCACTCCGGTCGCCGCCTTCGGGAGCGACGAGAAGCGCTTCTACGGCGTGCAGTGGCATCCCGAGGTGAAGCACTCCGACCATGGCCAGCGGGTCATCGAGAACTTCCTGCACGTCGGCGCGGGACTCCCGGCCGACTGGAACAGCGGCAACGTCATCGCCGAGCAGGTCGGCCGCATCCGGGAGCAGATCGGCACCGGGCGTGTCATCTGCGGTCTCTCGGGCGGCGTCGATTCGGCGGTCGCGGCCGCGCTCGTGCACGAGGCCGTCGGCGATCAGCTCGTCTGCATCTTCGTCGACCACGGTCTGCTCCGTAAGAACGAGCGCGAGCAGGTCGAGCAGGACTACGTCGCCTCGACCGGCGTCCGTCTCGTCACCGTCGACGCGCGCGAGCGCTTCCTCACGGCGCTCGCGGGCGTGAGCGATCCCGAGCAGAAGCGCAAGATCATCGGGCGCGAGTTCATCCGCACGTTCGAAGAGGCCGAGAAGGCCCTCGTCGCGGAGGCTGCGGCCGACGGTGAGCCGATCCGGTTCCTCGTGCAGGGCACGCTGTACCCCGACGTCGTCGAGTCCGGTGGGGGCACCGGCACGGCGAACATCAAGTCGCACCACAACGTGGGGGGTCTTCCCGAGGACCTCCAGTTCGAGCTCGTCGAGCCGCTGCGCACGCTGTTCAAGGACGAGGTCCGCGCGATCGGCCGCGAGCTGGGCCTTCCCGAGGTGATCGTGGGTCGCCAGCCCTTTCCGGGCCCCGGCCTCGGCATCCGGATCGTGGGCGAGGTCACCGCTGACCGCCTCGAGATCCTGCGTGACGCCGACGCCATCGCCCGCGAGGAGCTGACGAAGGCAGGGCTCGATCAAGAGATCTGGCAGTGTCCCGTCGTGCTGCTCGCAGACGTCCGCTCGGTGGGTGTGCAGGGCGACGGCCGCACGTACGGGCATCCGATCGTCCTTCGTCCCGTGTCGTCCGAAGACGCGATGACCGCGGACTGGACGCGCCTGCCGTACGACGTGCTCGCACGCATCTCGAACCGCATCACGAACGAAGTACGTGACGTCAACCGCGTCGTGCTCGACGTGACCTCGAAGCCGCCGGGCACCATCGAGTGGGAATGACCTCGGCGTGACGGCGCGCCAGGATGGGGGAGTGATCCCGTTCCCCGACGCCGAGTACGTCATCCTGTCGAGCCGTCTCATCCCCGACCTCGACGGCGGCTACACGCTCGCGACGCTCGCGCGCGCGCGCCAGATGGCCGCGGCGGGGGTTCACGGCGGTCGCGGACCGCTCCTGCTGACCGTGGATCCGGGGACTTCGACCGACCACGCGCGCCACCGCGCCGCGTTCGACGGTCGCGACCTCGTCACAGACCCGTCGGTCATGCGCAACCTCTTCGACGAAGCCGCCGCGCCCACCGGGGGAGCAGCTGACTGGCTGATCGAGGCGGCGCATCCGGGAGACCCCGATCCGTCGCTCGAGTACCGGTCGGTGGCGGACGCAGCGGTCGATCTTCCCGTGATCGTCGGCGATCCGGACTGGCACATCAGCACGGCCCCCGTCGTCGTCCGACACGCCGACGGATCGGTCGCCGGCGTACTCGACGGCTTCGGTGCCCTCTACCGCGCGTGGCTCGACCACGTCGTCACTGGGCTGCGCGTGGGTAACCCCGACCGCCAGGTCGTCGTCGTGTGCGAATCGCGCCAGCTCGGCGAGCTCCTCGCCGGGTGGGATGATCCGGATGCCCGGCTCGTGCACGCGATCCACACGATCCACCTCGAGCCGCCCTACACGCCGGACGCGGACGTCAACGCCCTGTGGTCGAGGTGGTTCTCGCTCGCCGAGCGCTTCGACGCCGTGCTGTGGCCCACCGCGGCGCAGCGCGCCGACGTCGCAGCGCGATTCGGCGACTCGGGCGTGCACCTCGTCGCTCCGCACGGGGTGCCGGCCGCGGCATCCGTCTCCCCGTCGTCGGACCGCGTGCTCGGCCGCGTCGTGATGCTCAACCGCCTCGCGCCCGGAAAGCGCATCGACCACGCCGTGCGGGCGTTCGCGACCGTCGTGGAGGCCGTGCCGGATGCCACGCTCGACGTCTACGGCGACGGACCCGAGCGGGCGCGGCTGCAGTCGCTCATCGACGAGCTCGGACTCGGCGCGCACGTCGTGCTGCGCGGTCGGACGGACGAGCCCGGGCGCGCACTGCGCGAGGCCATGGCCTTCCTGTCCACCTCGGCGTACGAGGGTCAGGGTCTCTCGATCGTCGAGGCGCTGGCCGACGGGTGCCCCGTCGTCTCGTACGCCGCGCCCTACGGACCGCGCGAGCTGCTGGCGCGCGGCGGCGGTGTGCTCGTTCCCGACGGTGACGTGCAGGCGCTCGCCGAGGCGCTCGTGCGTGTGCTGACGGACATCGAGCTGCACGAGCGGCTCGGGCTCGAGGCGGTCCAGGCCGCGCGCGCCGTCGATCCCGAGCACGCGATGGCGGCGCTCGCCTGCGCGGCGCGTGACGTGCTGGGTCGCCCGAACCGCCGCTCCTGAACCCGCCTCTCATCGGCAAGGCATCCGCCGGCGAGCGGGATGCGGCGATCCGATCGTCGTCCGAGAGCCGCCCGAGGACCGGACTCCGCTGAGGGCTGATCCACCGTCGGCGGAAGACCGTGCCGACCGCGCTGTCCGCGCGCAGGCTGGGCCCATGGCAGAAGACGGCAAGATCCCGCAGTTCGGAGCCGAGGCGCGGCGCGAACTGCTCCACCAGCGCGTGCTCGTGCTCGACGGTCCGCTCGACGACGACAACGGCACCCTGATCGCGACGCAGCTCCTCGCCCTCGCGGCGGAGGACGAGGCATCCGACATCGCCCTCTGGATCCATTCGCCGGGCGGTTCCGTGCCCGCGATGCTCGCGATCCGCGACGTCATGCGTCTCATCCCGAACGACGTGTCCACGCTCGCCCTCGGTCTGGCGTGCAGCGCCGGACAGTTCCTGCTGTCGGCGGGCGCATCGGGCAAGCGCCGCGCGCTGCCTCATGCGCGCATCCTCATGCACCAGGGCTCGTCGGGGATCGGGGGTTCGACCGTCGAGGTCGAGGTGCAGGCGGGCGATCTGCGCCACACCCGTGACACGGTCCTCGGGCTGATCGCACAGGACACCGGCCAGCCGATCGATCGGATCTTCGAGGACTCCCTCCACGACCGGTGGTACACGGCGCAGCAGGCGCTCGACTACGGCTTCATCGACGCCGTCGTCGACGACTTCTCGCAGATCGCGCCGTTGCGTCGACGCCCTGCGGGGCTGGGGGTGTCGGCATGAGCACGTACACGATCCCGAACGTCGTCGCCCAGCACCCGCGGGGCGAGCGCATCATGGACGTCTACACGCACCTCCTCGCCGAGCGCGTCGTCTACCTCGGGACGGGGATCGACGCCGGCGTCGCGAACGCCCTCATCGCTCAGCTGCTCCATCTCGACGCCGACAGTCACGATCGCGACATCCAGCTCTACATCAACTGCGAGGGCGGCGATCCCGCGGCGATGCTCGCGATCTACGACACGATGCGGCACATCCGGCCCGACGTCGCGACGACGGTCGTCGGCCAGGCGATCGGTGTCGGCGCCGTCATGCTCGCCGCCGGCGCAGCGGGCAAGCGCGCCATCCTGCCGCACGCGCGCGTGGTGCTGCATCAGCCCGCGGGGCAGGGTCGCGGGACCATCCCCGACCTCATCCTGCAGGCGGACGAGCTCGTGCGCGTGCGCGGTGACGTCGAGGCGATCCTCGCGCGGCACACGGGTCAGGATGCCGCGCGCCTGCGCGCCGACACCGACCGGGACAGGATCTTCACGGCGCACGATGCCGTCGCCTACGGCCTCGCGGATCGCGTGCTCACCGAGCGCTGACCCGCCCCGTCTCTCCCGTCGAGTGTCCACGGATCGCGGGAGAGAGCGTTCCAACAGCGATCCCTGGACATCGAACTCATGCGGCGGCGGCGGCGCGCACGGCGGCGACGGCGCTCGCCGGAGAGCCGTGCCAGGGAGCGCCGTGGCCGGGCAGCACCCATGCCGCCTCGAGACCCGCGATCGCGTCGAGAGAGGCGAGGGCCCGCTCCGGCTCGTCGGTGAACGGCGCGGGCTGCGCACCCGTGCGCCCGGTCGTGACGTGGCGCGTCGTGAGGGCGTCGCCGACGAACACGGCGCCGGCGAGCGGGGAGTGGACAGCGATGCTGCCCGGCGAGTGGCCCGGCATGCCGATGATCCGGGGTGCGCCGGGCAGATCGAGGACGTCGCCGTCGGCGATCTCCACGACTTCGCCGACCGGCTTCGTGCGCAGCGCGCCCTTGCGCAGTCCGTAGGCGAAGAAGGCGAACGTCGGGCCGAACCTCATCTTCGGCATCGTGGTCTTCGGCTTGTCGCCGCCGCGAGCGCGCGCGGCATCGGCGGCATGCACGAACACCGGTACCCCCGCCTCGGTGCGCAGGCGCTCCGCGAAGCCGATGTGGTCGCTGTCGCCGTGCGTCACGATGAGCCCCTTCACATCGCGCAACGCGAGCCCGAGCGACGCGAGCTCGCTGAGCAGCTCCTTCCACTGGCCGGGCATGCCGGCGTCGACGACCGTGACGCCGTCCGGCGCGACGATCAGATAGGCCGCGACGATGTCGTTGCCGATGCGGTGCAGGTGCTCGTCGAGTCGCATGGTGTCCTCCTGGGGATTGTGATGGCTATCGTAAGTAGCTATCATGGCTAAAGTCAATAGCCATGAGGAGGCCAGGATGCCGACCCCCGATCGCACATCGCTCTCAGAGATCGTCGAGGCGGGTCGCCGCCTGCTCGAATCGGGCGGACCGGCGGGCGTCACGATGAGCGCAGTCGCGACGCAGGTCGGGGTGCGCGCGCCATCGCTCTACAAGCGGGTCCGCGACCGCGAGGCGCTCGTGCAGCTCATCGCCGAGGCCACCGCCGACGACCTGACCGAGCGGCTCGCGGCATCCGGTCACTCGATCGCCGACTACGCCCGCGCCTTCCGCGCGTTCGCGCATGAGCGCCCCGAGGGATTCCGCCTGATGTTCTCGACGGCCGGCGCGACCGACGCGACCCGCCGAGCGGCCGCGCCGATCCTCGAGGCCTCGCGTGAACTGGTGGGCTCCGAGCGCGCGCTCGACGCGGCGCGGCTCTTCACCGCGTGGGCGACCGGCTTCGTGAGCATGGAGCTCGCGGGCGGGTTCCGCATGGGCGGCGATGTCGACGAGGCGTTCGAGTTCGCCCTTGCGACGATCCAGGCCGGCCTCGAGGGTCAGTCGGTCGGGCGGCCGGGCCAGGACTTGCCGGCCCAGGGGTCGTAGTCCGCGATCAGGGCTTCCTGCGGCGGACGAGCCTCTTCGGGCACGTGCTGCAGATTGACCCGCACGCGGTACCAGAGCGATGACGAGCCCCGCATGCCGTCCACGAGCACGTCCGCCGGGTGCAGCTGCGACGATACCGCGGGATGCTGCGCCTTCCACTGCTCCAGCGCCTCGAGCGCTTCGGGCTTCGTCTTCGTGCGCGCGAGCTCGATGAGCGGCATGGTCGACTGGCGACGGCCGTCCTCGCCCCCGCCGCGCGGGGGCTTCTCGGCGGGCCCGAGCTCGTCGGCGAGCGCGAGCAGGCCTGCGAGCGACCCGGCCGACCCGTCGATGCCCTCGTGCGGGTCGCCGATCTCGGCGTAGCGCGCGAGCACCGTCGGCACGGTGAACTCCTCCGGCCGGCGCTCGCGGACTTCGCTCCAGTCGAGCGGCGTCGACACCCGCGCGTCCGGCAGCGGGCGGATCGAGTAGGCCGACGCGACGGTGCGGTCCTTGGCGTTCTGGTTGAAGTCGACGAAGACGCTCTCGCCGCGCTCCTCCTTCCACCAGCGTGCGGTCGCGAGCCCGGGCGCGCGGTTCTCGACCTCGCGCGCGAGCGTCTCGGCCGCGAGGCGCACCTTCGCGTAGTCCCACTCGGGCGCGATCCGAACGAGGATGTGCATGCCCCGGGATCCGCTCGTCTTCGGCCAGCCGACCAGCCCGGTGTCGTCGAGCACCTCGCGGGCGACGAACGCCACGTCCACGATCTGCGACCAGTCGACGCCCGGCATGGGGTCGAGGTCGATGCGCAGCTCGTCGGGGTGGTCCAGGTCCTCCGCGCGGACGGGATGCGGGTTGAGGTCGAGGCAGCCGAGGTTCACGATCCATGCGAGGCCCGCGGCATCCCGGATCACGGCTTCTTCCGCCGACGTCCCTCGCGCGTACTGCAGCGTCGCGGTGTCGATGAAGTCGGGGTGGTTCTCGGGAACGCGCTTCTGGAAGAAGGCCTCCTGATCGATGCCCTTCACGAAGCGCTTGAGCACCATGGGCCGTCCGCCGGCGCCGCGCAGCGCCCCCTCTGCGACGGCCAGGTAGTACTCCACGATCTCGAGCTTCGACAGCCCGACTTGCGGGAAGACGATCTTGTCAGGACTCGAGACGCGCACCTCGTGCCCGTCGACGTCGAGGAAGGTCTCTTTGCGTGCAGGGCTCACGTCTCCACGCTAGTGAGCGATGGATGCCGCGACCAGGCCCGCGGGCGGACGCTCAGGCGGCGAGCACCATCGCGGCAGCGGGCGGGGCAGCCGCTGCCCGCAGCCCGTCGGCCACGGCGGTCGTCAGATCGACGAGCGTGACCTCGAGGGCGCCTGCGACCGCCGCGATCATCTCGCTCGAAGGCTCCTTCAGGCCGCGCTCCATCTCGGAGAGGTACTGCGGCGACACCCCGGCGCGATCCGCCGTGTCGGCCAGCCGCTCGCCACGGTCGTGGCGTCGGCGTCGCAGCTCGGCGCCCAGGACATCGCGCCAGAGCGGCTCGGGAGCACGGGGTGTGCGGAGCGGGATGATCTCGGCCATGCGCTCACGATAGGCCGCGGAATCCATCGATCCGAGCCCGTTCCGCCGAGAGCAGAACGGAACGAAGGGAGATCCCGTGACCCGCGCCCTCCGTTGCGGACGCGATCAGAGCGCGAGGAGTCCGCGCACCAGCAGCCAGACGGCGAAGCCGAGCGTGCCGAGAGCCGAGACGGTGAGGATGACGCGGTGCGCGAGTCCGCCGTCATCCTGCATCCATGCCCGCACGAGCAGCACGACGAGCACCACCGCGCACGCGAGGGCGGCGAAGGGGAGGAGGAGGAGGGGCCATGCGGCGGCGGGCAGTCCGAAGGCGAGCACGAGAGGGTCGGCGGTCGCCAGCACGAGGCCCAGGATGCCCACGAAGGCGAGGTTGAGCGCCGCGGCGGAGACGGCGGCGAAAACGGTGCCGGGTGGGGCATCCCATCGGCGACGCAGCGCATAGACGACGCCGTACACGAGCGTGCCGACGAAGACGAGCACCGTCGCGATCGCGATGCCGATCTGGCCGGGACGCGGGGCCGTCCGCACGTCGCTGTCGAGCCGGTACACGGCCGAGGTCGCGTGGACGTCGGCGGCCGTGAGGAACTGCGGGGCGGGCGTGCGCTCGATGCAGCCCGACCGCGGTTCGGTCGCGGGGTCCTCGAGGAACTGCCGGGCGATGGATGCCGCGCACCCGCCGTTCCACACGGCGGCCGCGCCCGTGGCGGGGAGGAGGTAGGCGTAGTGACGTGCGAGCCCCGTGGCTGCTGCGTCGCTCCATGCCGCGGTCGGGTCGTACTCGCCCGAGATCACGAGCGTCGGCACGCTGCTCGTGACCACCGCGTTCTCCCGCGCGTCCGCCGCCGGAACGGCCCAGGCTTCGCACTCGGCGGCCGCGGACCCGGCGTCTCCGACGTGGGCCGCGAGCACCGAGGCATCCTGTGCCGATGCGAGAGCGTCCGGATCGTGGAACGGGAACTCCTCGGCGCACGCGATCGACAGAGCGAGCCCCTCGGCAGGCCGTGCGTCGATGCCGAGACTGCGCTGCGCGAAGGGGAGCACCGCGTCGGCGTCGCCGCGGGAGAGGCGATCGATGACATACGGCACGGCGCGAGCGCTGCGCGGGTCCTGCAGCGCCGCGATGAGCGCCCTGACGACGGCCGCGCCCTCCATCGACCGAGCGGCGGGATCCCCCGAGACCGGATCGTCGACGGTGACCGTGAACGGCTCTCGATCCGCGCGCGCGAGCGCCGTCTCGACACGACCCGCGAGGTCGGGATATCGCGCGCGGCAGCCATCGTCGGCGCGGCAGTCCTCCACGACGGCATCGAGTGCTGCCGTGACGCTCGCCGGCAGTGCGGTCGCCAGATCGACGTCGAGAGCCCGCGGCCCGTCGAGGATGACCGACCGCACACCCGCCGGTCGGTCGCGCAGCACGGCCAGCGCGAGCCGCGAGCCCTCTCCGGCGCCGTACAGGTTCCATGTGTCGTAGCCCAGCGCGACGTACAGATCGCCGAGGTCCGCCGCGATCGCGGCGCTCGTGTAGGCGGCCGGATCGACCCCCTCGTCGACGAGACGGTCGTGGCATGCGCGGGTGCGGTCCACGCGCTGCGCGGCCGTCAGGACGCCGGCGAGCTCGGGGCAGTCGAGCGACGGCTCGGCGTGGAGGTCTCCGCGCCGCTCGACGAGCACGACGTCGCGATCGCCCACCCAGGCGGGGCGGGTCAGGAAGTAGCCGAGTGCACCGAGGCCGCTGGCGTCCGCCGTGCCAGCCACCGGGACGACGAGCGGGTCGGTCACGCGCTCGGGGGACTCGCTGCGGACGATGACGACCGGCAGACGCAGCTTCTGCTCGGGGTCCGCGTCGGCCGCGCGGCTCTCGGGCACGGTGAGGTAGCCGCACCGCACGTCGCCGACGCGGGACTCCGGCACGGGCACGGCGCAGCGCGCGTCCTCGAACCCCAGGGGCGCATCGACGGCGTCCGCCGCCGCGGCCGACAGCCCTGTCGGCAGCAGACAGCACATCGCGAACAGCCCCGCGGTCAGCCCCGCGAGCCCGCGGAGGACCCGCCGTCGCGACCCCCTGGTCACGTCGGCCCCGTTTCGCGGGCGTACCGCGACGGCGCGGGGCGCGGTCATGTCGTCACCCTAGCGACGATTCCGGATGCCGCGACAGCCGTGACGGCGAAACGACGGAGGGGCCGTCCTGACGGACGGCCCCTCGTGACGTGCCGAGGTCTAGTTCGAGCCTCGCACGATCGCGATGATGCGCAGGATCTCGATGTAGAGCCACACGACGGTGACCATGATGCCGAAGCCCCCGAGCCAGCCGTACTGACGGGGTGCGCCGTTGCGCACGCCCTGCTGGATCGAGTCGAAGTCGAGCACGAGCGAGTAGGCGGCCATGATGACGACGAGGACGCCGATGATCAGGCCGAGGGGGATGCTGATGCCGCCGATGCCGATCGACGCGCTGTGCAGACCGAACATCATGTCGGCCGGGATGATGCCGGTCCACATGAGGACGAGGTTCAGGAGCGAGAAGACGAGGTAGCCGACCATCGCGATCATGAAGACCTTCGTGGCCTTCTTCGAGGCGCGGATCTTGCCGTTGGCGAAGAGCGCGAGGGTCACGCCCACGACGGCGAGCGTCGCGAGCGTCGCCTGCATGACGATGCCGGGCCACTGGAACTCGAAGAATGCCGAGATGCCGCCGACGAAGAGGCCCTCGAATGCCGCGTACGCGAAGATCAGCGCGGGGCGGATCTTCTTGCGCGACGTGAAGATGATCACCATCGAGAGGACGAAGCCCGCGAGCGCGCCGATGATCCACGGGAGGATCGTCGGCATCGGGTTCTCGACGGTGACGGGAGCCATCGTCCAGACCCACCCGACGACCGACGTCACGAGCAGGACGGCGAAGAGACCGATCGTCTTCCAGATGGTGTCCTCGTACGACATCCGGCCGGTGTCGATGGCGCCGGCCGAGGGAGCGGCGTACGCGCCCTCGAGCTGCGCGTTGGCCGCAGCATCCACCGTCGCGTGCTGCGTCGACGCGGTCTGCGTGCCGAAGCCGAGGTTCGCCGCCTGCGGACCACCGGGGTAGGTGTTCACGGCCTTCTTGTCCTGGAAGGCGGGGTTGTTGAATGCGGGGTTGTTGAGGGCCACTGCTCTCACACTCCAAAGTCGGGGTCAATCCCAGCACTGTGCTGTTGATCCACGATATCCGAACACCGGCCACCCTCGCCTCTGTCGGGCTGTGAGACGGCTATGAGGGGCGGCGCGGGTAGCCTGGAACCGTGCCGCGCCGCATCCCGCTCGTCATCGGCCACCGTGGTGCGCCGGGCTACCGCCCCGAGCATTCGCGCTCGTCCTACGACCTCGCACTCGAGATGGGTGTCGACGCCGTCGAGCCCGACGTCGTCGTCTCGAAGGACGGTGTGCTGGTCGTCCGCCACGAGAACGAGATCTCGGGGACGACGGATGTCGCGTCCCGATCCGAGTTCGCGGATCGCCGTACGACGAAGTCGATCGACGGCGCCGAACTCACGGGATGGTTCACCGAGGACTTCACGTGGGACGAGCTCGCCACCTTGCGCTGCCGTGAGCGCCTGCCGAAGCTGCGGCCCTCGAGCGCGACGTTCGACGACGAGCAGCCGATCCTGCGCCTGCGCGACGTGCTCGATCTCGTGCGCGCAGGTTCCCTCGATCGCGGCCGCGAGATCGGCGTGGTCCTCGAGATCAAGCACGCGACCTATTTCGCGTCGCTGGGCTGGGATGTCGCGGCCCTCGTCGCGTCCGAGCTCGACGAGGCGGGCTGGGGTCGAGGCGAACTGCCGCTCACGATCGAGTCGTTCGAGTCCACGGTGCTCGGCCGGCTGCAGGAGCGGGGGGTCGCGGCGACCTACATCTACCTGCTCGAGGCTGCGGGCCGCCCGTTCGACCTCGCCGCGGCGCACGGCAAGTCGGCGCTCACCTACCGGCAGACGGCGTCGCCCGCGGGACTCGACGGGCTCGCAGGCGTCGTGGACGGGATCAGTGTCGACAAGCGCATGATCCTCGCACCCGACAAGCTCGGCCGCCTCACGGGACCGACCCCCGTCGTCCGCGACGCCCATGAGCGCGGTCTGCGCGTCTTCACCTGGACCTGTCGCCCGGAGAACGCCTTCCTCATCGGTCAGTTCCGCACCGGGCGAGCCCCGGGCGCGTTCGGCGACTGGGAGGCGGAGTGGGAGGTCATCCGGGATGCCGACGTCGACGGCGTGTTCGTGGACCACGCGGACCTCGGCGTCGCGTTCTTCCGCGCGGTCTAGCGCGGCGATGATCCCGCGGCGGGACGACGCCATCGAGTGGCGCAGGTCACTCCGCGAGGGCGAGCAGCTCGGCGATGACCCGCGGATGCTCGAGGATGCGGAAGTGCCCGCCGGTGTCGAGCTCGATGTTCGTCGCACCCGGCAGCTCGCTGCGCTCGGGGATGTGCGGGTCGAAGCGGCCGTACATCGACACGATCCGTGCGTTGACGTCGCGCTGCTCGCCGAGCGCGAGGATCGTCGCGTCCTTCGTCGAGAAGATGCGCAGCGTCGGACCCCACATGAGGTTCGCGTAGCGCGAGCCGCCGAAAGGCGTCGCGACGGCGAGCATCGAGCGCACGCGATGCCCTGCGCGCCCGATCATGACCTGCTTGCCGATGAGGCCGCCCTTGCTGTGCGCGGCGATGACGGCATCCCTCAGATCGTGCTCCTCGAGATACTCCGCGACGCGGTCCGCGGACTCGACGACGGGGTGCCGGTTGTGGCGCAGTCGACCGAGGACATGGACGGGGTGGCCCGCGGCGTGGGCGTCCTCGACGAGCGGCTGCAGGAACTTCCACGTCTCGTAGACACCCGGGATCACGACGATCGGCGTGCGGTCTCCCGCGCGATATGTCGCGGGGTCGACCCGGTTGAAGAAGGCGCGCACCTGCCAGATTCCGGCGTAGGCGTAGTCCTGCGCCCACCAGGAGAGATTGCGGAAGGCGGAGGCCACCGTCCGATTGTGATGGATGCCGCGGAGAAATCCGCTATTCAGTGTTGCCAAGTACCGGTACTCAGTGTTACCGTCTAGTGGTAGTCAGCGTTACTGAGTAGGGAGCAGTCATGGCCAGTCAGATGACCGAGATGCTCAAGGGCACCCTCGAGGGCATCGTGCTCGCGGTGCTCGCCGAGCAGCCCGCGTACGGGTACGAGATCACGGCGCGCCTGCGCGACGAGGGCTTCACCGAGCTCGTCGAGGGCACGGTCTACGCCCTGCTCGTCCGCATCGAGCAGCGCGGGTTCGTCGACGTCGAGAAGGTTCCCTCCGAGAAGGGGCCTCCGCGCAAGGTCTACACGATCAACGGCACCGGTCGGGCTCAGCTCGACGAGTTCTGGAGGACCTGGAGCTTCCTCGCAGAACGCATCGAACAGCTCCATCGGAACCGCGCAGAAGGAGAGGTCTGAGATGGCCGGGAAATGGTACGAGCTGATCACGGGATCGCTCGCAGACAAGAAGGCGTACCGGCAGTACAAGGCGAGGATCGCCGCGCTGCCCGAGCCGTATCGCACCGCGGCGAACGCGTTCGAGCGGTACTTCATGTACAACGGCGGCATCACCGACGGCGACCCTGCGGTCATGGTCACGATGCTGAACGACTTCGCCGACCTCTGGGAGCGCGCCGCGGTCGACGGCACTCCCGTGGATGAGATCGTCGGCGCGGACCCGGTGGAGTTCGCCGAGACGTTCGCCGCCGCGTATGCCGGCAAGCGGTGGATCGACAAGGAGCGCACGCGTCTCACCGACACGATCAAGGGTCTGGGCGAGGAGGAATCATGACCGATGCAGCCATCAGGGTGCAGGGCGTCGCGAAGTCGTTCAAGGACCTCGCTGTGCTGCAAGGCGTCGACTTCGAGGTCGAGCGGGGGAGCATCTTCGCCCTGCTCGGCTCGAACGGCGCCGGCAAGACGACGCTCGTCCGCATCCTCTCGACGCTTCTGAAGCCGGATGCCGGCACGGCGACCGTCCACGGCTACGACGTCGCATCCCAGGCGCAGGACGTGCGCGAGTCGATCAGTCTCACGGGGCAGTTCGCCGCCGTCGACGAGATCCTCTCCGGGCGTGAGAACCTGGTGCTCATCGCACAGCTGCGGCACGTGGCCGACCCGGGCGCGGTCGCCGACGATCTGCTGGAGCGCTTCTCCCTCACCGACGCCGGTGCCCGCCGCGCGGGCACGTACTCGGGTGGGATGCGACGACGGCTCGACATCGCGATGAGCCTGATCGGCGACCCGCCGATCATCTTCCTCGACGAGCCGACCACGGGCCTGGACCCCGAAGCCCGCATCGAGGTGTGGCAGACGGTCAAGAAGCTGGCCGCGTCGGGGACGACCGTGCTGCTGACGACGCAGTACCTCGATGAAGCCGAGCAGCTCGCGGACCGCATCGCGATCCTGCACCGGGGCACCATCATCCAGAACGGCACGCTCGCCGAGCTCAAGCGGCTTCTGCCGCAGGCGAAGGTCGAGTACGTCGAGAAGCAGCCCACGCTCGAAGAGGTCTTCCTCGCGCTCGTGGGCGACGAGAAGAAGGAGGCGGCCTGATGACCGCTCACGTCCTCGGCGACACCGGCGTCCTCACCGGTCGCTCGCTGCGCCACATCCTCCGCAGCCCCGACACGATCATCACGACCGCGGTCACGCCGATCGCCCTCATGCTGCTGTTCGTCTTCGTGCTCGGCGGCGCGATCGACACCGGATCCGGCGAGTCGTACATCGACTACATGCTTCCCGGCATCCTCCTCATCACGATCGCCTCGGGCATCGCCTATACGGCCTACCGGCTGTTCCTCGACCTGCAGGGCGGGATCTTCGAGCGGTTCCAGTCGATGCCGATCGCGCGGTCGAGTGTGCTGTGGGCGCACGTGCTGACATCCCTCGTCGCGAACATGGTGTCGGTCGCGATCGTGGTCGGCGTCGCTCTGCTGATGGGCTTCCGCACAGGCGCCTCGTTCGGCGCGTGGCTCGCGGCCGCCGGCATCCTCGTCCTGTTCACGCTCGCGCTGACATGGATCGCGGTGATCGCCGGCCTGTCGGCCAAGACCGTCGACGGCGCGAGCGCCTTCAGCTACCCGCTGATCTTCCTGCCCTTCATCAGTTCCGCCTTCGTGCCGACCGAGTCGATGCCCGGTCCGGTCGCCTGGTTCGCCGAGAACCAGCCGGTCACCTCCATCGTCGACACGATGCGGGCGCTGTTCTCGGGACAGCCCGTCGGCACCGACATCTGGGTCGCGCTCGCGTGGCTCGTCGGCATCCTCGTGGTCGCGTACTTCGGAGCGGCTGCGATCTACCGCCGCAGATTCCGCTGATCCGGCGTCCGATCCGAGCCGGGAGCCCGCCAGCAGGCCGGCTCCCGGCACTTCCACGTGTGCGCGGTGGCCGGTGTCGGGCAGAATCGAACCCCTGACGGCGGTTGCCGCGGCGGATTCTGGAGGGCGGTCTCGATGCGCGAGTTCGTGCGGGGGGCAGGGCTCCTGGGTCGCGGATTCGGCTGGTGGACCCGCCGCCCCGGCCTCATGGCGCTCGGGCTCGTGCCTGCCGCGATCGTCGCGCTGCTGTTCGTGGGCGGGCTGATCGCGCTCGGCGTCTCTCTTCCCGGTATCGTCACGGCGGTGACCCCGTTCGCCGAAGCCTGGCCCGGCGTGTGGGCCACGGTCGTCCGCATCACCATCGGCACGGCGATGGTGGGCGCCGCGCTCGTCATCCTCGCGGTCTCGTTCACGGCCCTGACGCTGCTGCTCGGCGAGCCGTTCTACGACCGCATCTGGAAGGCGGTGGAGCGGGATGCCGGGGCCGACGCCATCGACATCGGCGGTGGCTTCTGGCGTGCCGTCGGCGACACCCTCTCACTGCTCGCGCGCGGAGCGCTCGTGGCGGTCCTCGCCGCCGTCATCGGCCTAATCCCGATCGTGGGCGGGGTCGTCGGGGCGGTCGTCGGCGTCGGCCTCACGGGGTGGCTGCTCGCCGACGAGCTCAGCTCGCGCGCCCTTTCCGCGCGCGGCATCGACCGCGCCGCGAGGCGAGAGCTCTTGGGTCGGCACCGCGCGCGGGCGCTCGGATTCGGCGTCGCGACGCAGCTGTGCTTCCTCGTGCCGTTCGGGGCGATCGCGACGATGCCCGCGGCTGTGGCGGGGTCGACGCTGCTGGCGCGCTCGCTGATGGCGCCCGCCGAGCGCGCCTAGCGTCCCTGACGCTTCTTGTAGGGCTTGGGCTGCCCCTTGACGGCGGGCGCGCGTCCCTTGCCCTTCGATGCCTTGGCCTTGCCGCCGGCGGGCGCGCTCGACTTCGGCGCGGGCGGGGGCGCGGCCGCGATCATCTCCTTCGCGTCGGCGAGCAGGAGGGATCCCGCTTTCGTGAGCCGGGGCTGGCCGCCGTCGCGTGTGAAGAGCGGCTGCCCGACCTCGTCCTCGAGCTTGTCGATCGACGTGTACAGCGACGCGAGCGGGATGCCGAGGTGCTCGGCGGCGCGCGGGAAGTGGAGTTCCTCGGCGGCGACGACGAACCGGCGGAGCAGGGCGATCTTCACGTGTGGGCCTCCTCGCCCAGGATACGGAGTCGCTGAGCCGCGCGTGTGTCGACCCCGGCATCCCGAACCACCTCGCGGCGGGTGTCACGCCCGGTCGTGCAGGGTGACGTGGTAGCCGTCGGGATCGGCGAAGGTGAACGTGCGGCCGAAAGGGCCGTCGACGGGAGCTGCGACGATCGTGCGCCCGTCGGCGACGAGCGCGTCGTGGATCTCCTGCACGTCGGTGGCGTGCAGCCAGAGCGCGACGCCGATCCCCGGCTGCGCAGTCGAGGCGAGATCGGTGCCCGCGACGATGTCCCGCAGGGCGAAGGCGATCGGCGCCGTCTGGAAGACGACCGCATGCGGCGGCCCGGCGGGAGAGCGGACGAGCCCGAGGTAGCGCTCGTAGAACGCCTGCGAGGCGCTGAGGTCGCGCGTCTGCAGTGAGATGAAGTCGGGTCCGGTGACGGGCATCGCGTGCTCCTTGCATCCATGTGTCAGTTATCTGACACAAAAGAAGCGTATGTCAGAATACTGACATGAGTCAAGACGGGATCGATCTCGAGACGTCACTGGGCTATCTGCTGAAGGAGGCCGCGAGCGCCCTTCGTGCCGCGATGGAGGACGTCCTGCGCCCGCTCGACATGACCATCACGCACTACTCCTGCCTCGAACTGCTCGCGCAGCGCCCGGGCCTGTCGAACTCGGACCTCGCCCGCGGCGCGTTCGTCACGCGACAGTCCATGAACGTGCTGCTCCAGACGCTCGAGCGCGATGGACAGGTCGTCCGGCCGGCCGAAGCAGCCGTCGGCAAGGCACTGCCGGCGACACTCACCCCTCGCGGGCGGGCGATGCTCGAGAAGGCCACCGTCGCGGTGCGGTCCGTCGAGGTGCGGATGCTGCGGGGGATGACCGCGGACGAGCAGACGATCGCGTTCCAGAGCCTCCAGAGCATGGTGCGCTCCCTGCGCACTCCGTAGCCGGTTCCCTTCGCCGCGCGATGCGCCCACAATGGGCGTCATGACGACGCATGTCATCAAGCCGCTGACGCTCGAGACCTTCCCGGCGTGGCTCGCGCTCGCCGAGAAGCACAATGGCGTGTGGGGCGGATGCTATTGCTCGTACTTCCACGGCGACACCGTTGACACGGTCAAGAAGGAGTACGACGGTCCCACGTTCAAGCGGCGACTCGTCGCCGAGGGCGTCGCGCACGCCGCGCTGGTGTTCGACGGCGATCAGGCCATCGCCTGGTGCGAGTACGGCAGCCCGCTCGAACTGCCGAACATCTACCACCGCAAGCAGTTCGATGCCGAGGAGTCGCATGATGCGCCCTGGCGCATCACGTGCTTCTTCGTCGACCGCGATCATCGCAGGAGCGGGGTCGCGCAGGAGGCGCTCCGGGGCGCACTCGACCTCATCGCGCAGGCGGGCGGCGGCGAGGTGGTGTCCTTCCCCAACATCGTCGAGCCGGGCAAGCGCGTCTCGGCATCCTTCCTGCACAACGTCACGCCCGGCATCTTCGAAGAAGCGGGCTTCACGCTCGAGCGGCGCATCGGCAAGAACAAGACCGTGATGCGCAAGGTCGTCGCTCCCGCTTGAGCGGGCGGTCTGCGCCGGGAGCGTATGGCGTCGTGTGACGCTCGCCGACGCGCCGGATGCCGGAGCCGACGTAGCGTGGCGGTCGAACCGCGATCAGCACGCTCGAAAGGACCCCGCGCATGACCGACTCCACCGACGTCGAGACCGAGCCCACATACGACGCCCCGCTCATCACGCCGGAGGAGGCCGCGCAGCGCGCCGCCGCGGGAGCACTCGTCATCGATGTGCGCAGCGATGCCGGTCGCGCGCGCGACGGGGTCATCCCGGGCTCGGTGCGCGGCGACCGCGACAACCTCGACGCGCAGTTCCTCATCGACTCGCCCGAGAAGCTCGCGGAAGTCACCGAATGGGATCAGGACATCGTGATCGTCTGCGGGTCGATCCGCGGCTCGGGTCCCGTCGCCGAACAGCTCCGGGCGAAGGGCTTCACGAACGTCGCGCACGTCGACGGCGGATTCCCCGCGTGGAAGGACTCGGGAGCCCCGACCGCCGACGCGTGACGGGGACCGGGATGCCGCGGCGCGTCATCCCGCGATCGCCGCGCGTGGCCGCGACGATGCCGACTGCGCTGTCGCTCAGGGTGCCGCGGCGGTCTTGTCGCGCGGTGCGGCGACCGACGCAGGGAGTCCGCGCGACAGCAGCAGGCCGATCACGGTGAGTGCGAAGACGAGGAACAGCGACTGGCGCAGCGACTCGACCTGGGCGTCGGCGTAGGTCTGCGCGACATCGGCAGCGACGTCGGCGGTGGCTCCGGCATCCGTCAACGCCTTTTCGGCCTGCTGCTGCGACAGGATCGGCGCACCCTTCTCGGTGGCGGCGATGACCTGCTGCTGGACGTCTGCGGGGATCGAGGTGCTCGCCTGCACGGCCGTGGCGAATCCGCCCGTGAGCAGCAGGATGAACACCGAACCGACGACGGCCGTTCCGAAGGACGATCCGAGGTTCTGGAAGGTGCCCTGCAGCCCTCCCACCTCTGACGTGTCGTGCTCGCCGACGGCCGACATGTTCACGTTGCCGAGCTGCGATGCGAGCAGGCCGAAGCCTGCTCCGACCACGAACATCCCCACCGCGAACAGCCAGCCCGACAGTGCGGGCTGCACCGCGACGAGGATGAAGAGCACGCCGACCGCGAGGGTCAGCTGGCCGATGCGCCCGATGTTGCGGGCGGAGCGCACCGTCGACAGGCGCGAGCCGAGGATCGAGAACAGGATCAGTCCGATCGAGAGGGGCAGGATCTTGAGGCCCGTCTGCAGCGCGTCGTAGCCCAGGATGATCTGCAGGTAGACCGGCACGACGAAGAAGAGCGCCGCGATCGCGAAGTACTGCGCGAGGAACATCGCCAGTCCGCTGCGCAGCGCCGGGATGCGCAGAAGCGACACGTTCAGGAGCGGTTTGCGTCCCGAGCGCGCGAGCTGCTTCTGGCGCTGGAAGAACAGCCAGAGCACGACGATCGCGATGAGGATGAGGAGCGCGGTCGGAGACACTCCGAGCGGCGCGAACGGAACACCGCCGATGAGCGGGGGATCGAGCGGGACGATCCATCCCCACGTCTTGCTCTGCAGCAGGCCGAAGACGAGGATCGCCATGCCGCTGGCCGAGAGGACGACGCTCAGCAGGTCGATCCTCAGTCTCGGGTCGGGTTCGACGTCCTTGATACGCCCCGAGACGATCAGCACGATCAGCATGACTACCGTCTCGCCGAGGAACACATACCTCCACGACCCGTACGTGGTCGCCAGGCCGCCGATCAGAGGACCCGCGGCCGCGGCGAAGCCCGTGATCGCACCGAGCGCCGAGAACGCGACGATGCGCTCGCGCCCCGTGTAGTTGATGGCCGCGAGCGCCGCGATCGCCGGGATCACGAGCACGGCTCCCAGGCCCTCGACGAGCGACCACCCGAGCATGAGCACGGTGAGATTCGGACTCAGGGCCGTCGTGAGCGAGCCCAGCCCGTAGACGATCGATCCGATCCGGAACGCACGACTGCGACCCCATTTGTCGCCCAGTTTGCCGCCGGTGAGCATGAAGGCCGCCATCGTCAGGGCGTAGAACGTGATCGCCGCCTGCATCCCCGAGATGTCGGTCCCGAGATCGGTCGCGACCGTCGAGATCGAGACGTTCATGACGGTGCTGTCGAGCACCATGACGAACTGGGAGACCGCCAGCAGGATCAGCACGAACCATCGCTTCATGATCTGCACGATAGGCGGGCTCGCCGGCGCCGTCATCCCCCGTGTCGGGTGAGAGCGCGCGCTTCGTTACGCCCTCTGGCGCTGTGAGTCGTCATATGTCAGCCGCCGTTGGATGCCGCCGCCACGTGACGCGATGGTGAGAGTCGGACCGCCGCGCATGCGGCAGGAAGGAGCGTCCCGTGACCCACCAGGTGCACCTCGGCATCGCCTTGGAGCGGGCGGGCTGGCATCCCGCCGCGTGGCGCGAGCCTTCTGCCCACGCGCGCGCACTGACCTCGCCCGCCTACTGGCGCGACCTCTTGCGGACGGCGGATGACGCGGGTCTCGCCCTGGCGACGATCGAGGACGCCCTTTCGCTGCCCGATCGCTTCGAGCCGGTCGACGCGCTCCGGCCGGGCCGCGTGCGCGGGCGCCTCGACGCCGTGCTCATCGCCTCCTACGCCGCGCCGCTCACGCGCCGGATCGGGCTCATCCCCACGGTCACGACGACGCACACCGAGCCGTTCCACGTCGCGACCGGCATCCAGACCCTCGACTTCGCGAGTCGGGGCCGCGCGGGCGTGCGTCTCGTCGCCGGCGCGTCGGCGGCCGAGCGCGCGAACTTCGGCCGGCGCGACATCGGCGTGGATGTGTTCCCCGCGTCGGGGCGCGTGGAGGACTCGCCCGAGATCCTCGCGGCGTTCCGCGAGGCCGGCGAGTTCGCCGACGTGCTCGCGCGGCTCTGGGACTCGTGGCAGGATGACGCGATCATCCGCGATCTCGAGAGCGGACGGTTCCTCGACGCGGACCGCGTGCACAGGATCGAGTTCGAGGGGGAGTTCTTCTCGATCACGGGGGCATCGATCGTTCCGCGTTCGCCGCAGGGGCGTCCTCTCCTCACCGTCCTCGCACACCAGACGGTGCCGTTCCGCCTGGCCGCGGAGCACGCCGACCTCGTCTACGTCACGCCGCACGACGATGCCGACGTCGTCGCCATCCGCGACGACCTCGACGCCGCCGCCGATGATCTGCGTCGCGACCGCGAGCCGCTGCGGGTCTTCGCCGACCTGCTCGTCCTCGTCGAGGACACCGCTGTCGCAGCGCGCGACGCCTCTCAGCGTCTCGACGAGTGGGCGGGCGAGCCCCTGACTTCGGATGCGCGCGTCGTCGTGGGAACCCCCGCGGACGTCGTGGACGCCGTGCGGGAGCTCGCGGCATCCGGTGTCGACGGCGTCCGGCTGCGCCCCGCCCGCCAGCCCGCCGACGTCGTCGCGATCGCCGAGAAGGTCGCGCCGATCCTGCGATCGGCGGGCGTGCTGCGCGAGGACGCCGACGGGGCATCGCTGCGTACGCGCCTGGGCCTCACCCGCCCCGAGAGCCGCTATGTCGGAGAGAAGGTGGCGCTGTGAGCCGCGCCGTCCGCCAGGTCCACCTCGCCGCGCACTTCCCCGGCGTCAACAACACGACGGTCTGGACGGATCCGACCGCGGGCAGCCAGATCGACTTCTCGTCGTTCGAGCACTTCTCCCGCACGGCGGAGCGGGGGCTGTTCGACTACGTCTTCCTCGCCGAGGGGCTTCGACTCCGCGAGCACGACGGCCGCGTGCACGAGCTCGACGTGCTCGGTCGCCCCAACACGCTGTCGATCCTCGCCGCCCTCGCGGGGATCACCGAGCACGTCGGTCTGGTGGGCACGCTCAGCACCACGTTCAACGAGCCGTACGAACTGGCGCGTGAGCTCGCGACCCTCGACCACCTCTCGGGCGGGCGGGCCGGATGGAACGCCGTGACGAGTTCGGATGCCTTCCATGGTGCGAACTTCCGCCGCGGCGGATTCCTCGCTCACGCCGACCGGTACGAGCGCGCCCGCGAGTTCGCGGCCCTCGCGAAGGAGCTGTGGGACTCGTGGCCCGCGGATGGCGTGCGGGCGGATGCCGCGACCGGCGCGTTCCTCGACGAGGGGGTGCCCGCGCGCGTGCGTCACGCGGGACCCCAGTTCGACGTCGACGCCCTCTTCGACGTGCCGCGCTCGCCGCAGGGGCGACCGGTCATCGTGCAGGCGGGGGACTCCGCCGACGGGCGGCAGTTCGGCGCCGAGCACGCGGAGGTCATCTTCTCGCTCCACACCGGGTTCGAGGACGCGCGCGCTTTCTACGACGACGTGAAGGGCCAGCTGCCGGCGTGGGGGAGGACCGAGGACTCGCTCAGGATCCTTCCCGCCGCCACCTTCGCCATCGGCGACACGGCGCAGGAGGCGAAGGAGCGCTCGCGCGAGATCGCACTCCAGCAGGTACGACCCGAGATCGCGATCCGCTACCTCGAGGGCGTCTGGAACCGCGATCTGTCGGCGTACGATCCCGACGGGCCGCTGCCCGACATCGAGCCCGACACGGGGGCCGCGACGGCGCAGGGCTGGGCGAACCGCCACGCGGCGGTCGGCAAGCGCATCGACGCCCTGCGCGAGGTGTCCGAGACCGAGGGGCTCAGCATCCGCGACACCGTGATCCGTCTCACGGCGAACCACACCTTCGTCGGGACGCCCGATCACATCGCCGCCGAGATCGACCGGTACGTGCAGGGCCGCGCGACCGACGGATTCACCGTCGTCGGCCATCTGACGCCGCACGGTCTGGACGAGTTCGCCGACCGCGTCGTGCCCCTGCTGCAGGAGCGCGGCTCGTACCGCGAGTCGTACGAAGACGGGGCGACGCTGCGCGACCTCCTGGGGCTGCCGGCCCCGCATCCCGCACCCGTCCTCGCGCGATGACGGCTCCCGCGCGTCTCGTCTTCGTCGGAGCCGGCCCGCGCGCCGTCATGCTCCTGGAACGCGTGCTGGCGCGCACGGACGAGCACACGCGGCTCGACATCGTGCTCGTCGATCCGCATCCGCCGGGCGCGGGTCGCATCTGGCGGCACGCGCAGTCGCCGCTGCTCAAGCTCAACTCGGTGACGCGCGACGTGACGGTGTTCACCGACGACAGCTGCGCGATCGCCGGCCCTGTCCGGCCCGGCCCCGCGCTGGATGCATGGCTCGACCTCTGGCGCGCGGGCGAGCTCGAGGACGTCGAGCTGGACGAGCTCTCGTCGGCCGAGGCGGCGTCGCTCGGGCCGGACGGCTTTCCGACGCGGCGGCTGCACAGCCACTATCTCGACTGGTTCTTCCGGCGCACGATCGCCGATGCGCCGCACGGCGTGACCGTGCGGGCCGTCACGGACACCGTGCGCTCCGTGCGTCCCGATCAGAACGGCGGTCACGTCGTCGTGCTCGCGAGCGGAGACGAGCTGGGGACGGATGCCGTCGTCTACTGCGTCGGACACGCCGAGAGCGACATCGATCCCGCGTCGGCCGACCTGCTCACGGCGTCCCGGCAGCTCGGCCTCGTCTACGTGCCACCGGCCTACACCGCTGATGCCGATCTCTCGGCGGTCGAAGCGGGGACCGATGTCATCGTGCGCGGAATGGGTCTGGCCGCCGTCGATCTCGTCGTCCTCCTCACGCAGGGCCGGGGTGGCAGGTTCGAGCGCGGCGCCGACGGTGCGCTGCGCTACCTCGCCTCGGGCAGCGAGCCGCGCCTGCACCTCGGCTCGCGACGCGGCGTGCCGTACCGGTCGAAGGTCACCTCGACGCTGCAGGGCGACCCGCCGCAGCGCGATGTGCTCACGACCGATGCGATCGCGGCACTCGCAGCCGGCGCGGAGCCCCTCGACTTCGAGCGCGACGCCTGGCCGCTCCTGGCGTCCGAGCTGCTCCACGGTCACTATCGGGAGCTCTTCACGGGGCATCCCGAGCGGGTCGTCGGGAGCTGGACCGACTTCCGCTCCGTGCTCGCGGCACACGCCTGGGACGACCCGCTCCTGCTCGACGAGATCGCCGCGGCGGTGCCGGATCCGCTGGATCGGTTCGACGTGGCGGGCTTCGACCGCCCCTTCGCCGACGCATTCTTCGTCGACCGTGACGATGCGCATCGGCGCGTCCGCGCCCACATCGCGGAGGATCTGCTCCTGCGCACGACGCAGGAGCGCAGTCCCGCGCAGGGCGTCTTCATCGCCGGCCTGCTGTCGTTCATGGCGCTGGCGGAGATCCCCAAGGAACGCTGGAACGCGCGGTCGCGCGCGCATGCGCTGCCGGTGCGCTGGCACACCTTCTTCAGCTACTTCGCGAGCGGCCCGCCTCCGCATCGCCTGGAGGAGCTGCTCGCCCTCGCCGATGCGGGAGTCGTCGTCTTCCTCGGACCCGACGTCGAGATCTCGATCGACGAGCGCGGGTTCACGGCATCCAGCGCCCGCGTTCCCGGCGAGACGCGCACCCGGGCGCTCGTCGATGCCTGGCTGCCGCCGTCGAACGCGGCGCGCAGCACGAACGACGCGCTGCGCGAACTGGCGACCGTGCACGGCAGCGAGCTCCGCGTCGCGGATGCGGAGTACGACGGCTCGCTCGGCCGCGTGCGCGTGACCGACGACGGGCAGGTGCTGAGTTCCGCCGATGTCCCGCACGACGGACTGTTCGCGATCGGTCCCTTCACGTCGCAGACCGAAGCGGGGGCGTTCACCCGCCCCGCGGTCGACTCGCTCTCGTTCCGGCAGACCGACCGGGTCGCCGACGCCATCGTCGCTCGACTGCGCACGGGGGTCGTCGACCCCGTCTGACCACAGGGGCCGCCCGTGCCGTCAGGACGGGGTACGGACGGCGGCGAAGGTCGTGTGCGTGCGCAGCGCGAAGCCGAGTCGCTCGTAGATCGCGATCGCGGTGACGTTGGTCGCGGCGGCGTGCATGAGCGCACGATCGCCGCGCTGCTGGATGTGGAACGCGACGTCGAGCACGAGGCGCGACGCCAGGCCCTGGCCGCGGTACTGCTCGTCCGTCGACACGGCGCTGATCTCGGTCCAGCCCTCGGGGTGCAGGCGTTCGCCGGCCATCGCGACGAGGCGGCCGTCGCGACGGATGCCGACGTAGCGACCGAGCTCGTGCGTGCGCGGCTTGAAGGGACCGGGCTGGTTGCGCTCGACCACCGCGAGCATCTCCTCGACGTCGTCGGCGCCCAGCAGCACTGCCTCGTCGTCGGGCTTCGGTGCGAGCGCGGCGGTCTCGACGAGCTGCACGCCCTCGCCGTGCCACAGGACCTCCCAGCCCGGAGGCAGCTCGGGATCGGCACCCGAGTAGCCGACCTCGGCGCCCGGCCCGACGAGAGCGATCAGCGCGTCCCACACCGCGGGGTCGTCCCACGTCCGCACGGCGAGGAAGGGCGCGACGTCGTCGGGATACTTGCGCACGAGGTCGTCGCCGATCGCGAAGTGGGCGTGCGGACCCGTGAGCGCGTGCCAGGTGGGGTTGTCGAGGACCGCCTCGTCGCGGGCGGAGAGCGCGAGCTCGACGGGGGTGGATGCGTGGGGCATCCGCTCAGAATGCGCGCGCGCGACCGTCGTCGCAACCTGAGCCGCAATCTCTCGCAACGGGTCGATCCCGCAGCGGCGATCGCCGAGGCGGTGCCTCGCTCTCGGTTACGGCGGATGAAGGCGGATGACGACCTGTGACGCCCTGCGGTCGCGTCGAGCGCGGACGGCCTGGCGAACCGTATCGTCGAAGACAGCGTCATCGCCGGCTGAGGCGCCCCGTCGCGAGAAGGACCGCATGCCCGACATCCTCACCACCGCCTCGATCGAGGTCGTCTCGTGGTTCGATCCGCGCGCGGTCGCGCTGCGCGAGGCGATGGATGCCGAGATCGGTCCGCGATACGCGGGGCGCCTGCTCGATGTCGATCCGATCGAGGCCGAGCGCATGGCGAACGCGCTCGCCGTGGATCCGGCGACGATCCCCGTGACGATCATCGCGACCGTCGACGGGCGGCCGGTCGGGCATGCGGCACTGCGCGACCTCGGCCCGGAGTTCGAGGGGTCGCTCGAGGTCAAGCGCGTCTTCGTCGCGGCGGACGTCCGTGGGTCCGGCGTCAGCCGGCTGCTCATGGCCGAGCTCGAGCGTCTCGGCGCCGCAGCGGGCGCTCGCCGCCTCATCCTGCAGACGGGCGACCGGCAGCCCGAGGCGGTCGCCCTCTACGAGCGGATCGGGTACACGCGGATACCGACGTATCCGCCCTATCTCCCGATCACGTTCTCGCAGTGCTTCGCTAAGGCGATCGACGGGTGAGCATCGATGCCGAGGTCGTCGTCATCGGCGGCGGGGTCATGGGATCCGCGACGGCGTGGCAACTAGCCCGCCGCGGCGTCGATGTGGTCCTCGTCGAGCGGTTCGACATCGGCCACCGGCATGGCGCTTCGCACGGCACATCACGCAACTTCAACCTGGGCTATCAGGATCCGACGCTCCTCGCCTGGCTGCAGGAAGCGGCTGAAGACTGGCGCGAACTCGAGCGGGAGAGCGGGGAGAGCATCCTCACCCGCACCGGGATCGTCAATCACGGACCCGGCCGCGACTACGCGGCGGCCGCCGTCGACATCGCCGCGGGCGGCTTCCGCACCGAGCTGCTGGACGCGGCCGAAGCGACGCGGCGCTGGCCCGGACTGCGTTTCGCCGGCCCTGTGCTGCACACGCCCGAGGCGGGGCGACTGCACGCGGATCGCGCGGTCGACGCGTTCGCGTCCACGGCCGCGGCGAACGGCGCCCGCCTGCTCACCGAGACCGCGCTCGTCGCCGGGGCCATCGACGACGACCGGGTGGACCTCGTCGTGCGCGACACCGGGGGAGCGCAGCACCCGATCTCTGCGCGGCGCGCTGTCGTGACCGCGGGCGCCTGGACGACCGACGTGCTCGCCACGCTCGGCGCGACCTTCGCACTTCCGCCGCTCCGGGTCACGCAGGAGCAGCCGGCGACCTTCGCGGCGCTGGCACCGACCCCCGAGGACTGGCCCGGGTTCAATCACGCCCCGTCGCCCGACGACCCGGCGACAGCGTGGTTCCCGACCGCGGTCTACGGAATGGGAGTCCCCGGAGAGGGCGTCAAGGCGGGGTGGCACGGTGTGGGGCCAGAGGTCCACCCCGACCGGCGCACATATCTGCCCGAGCCCGCGCTCGCCGCCTCGATCCGTCGCTACGCTCGCGAGTGGCTGCCCGGGGTCGACGCGGATCGCGCTGTCGAGATCTCGTGCACGTACACGTCGACTCCGGATGCCGCGTTCATCCTCGACCGGATCGGGCCGGTCGCCCTCGGGGCGGGCTTCTCGGGGCACGGGTTCAAGTTCGCCCCGACGATCGGCCGCGTGCTGGCCGATCTCGTCAGGGCATGACGTCGATCCCTCCGCATCCCCAGCTCGCCGGGAGACGCCGAAGGCGAGGGCGGCGCTCGTGACGCCGCCCCCGCCTCGAAGGGTCAGGACTTGGGAAGTCCCGCGGGGTTGACCACGGACTCCTCGATCGCTTCGCTCTCGAGTCCCCAGAACTCGAGGAGCTCCGTGTACGTGCCGTCCGCGATGATCGCGTTGAGCACGATGCTGACGGGCTCGATGAGGCCGTTGCCCTTCGCGGTGCCGGCCGCGATCTCGGCCGTCAGCGGCCAGCCGCCGGGCACGATGCCGACGAGCTTGGTGTCACCCGTCTCACGAGCAGCCCACGCCGACGTCGCGTTGGGGCCGAAGTTGGCGTCGGCGCGTCCGGACTGGATCGCGAGCGTCGCAGCGGCTGTGTCGTCGAAGTACTGCAGCTCCGCCGGCTGCTTGCCGTCGGCCTCGAGCTCTTCGTTCCACGCGAGGAGCACCTGCTCCTGATTGGTGCCCGAGCCGACGATGATCTTCAGGCCCTCGATGTCGGCGGCCTTCGTGATCGACTCGATGGGGCTGTCCGACTTCACGTAGAACCCGAGGAGGTCCTGCCGGTAGCTCGCGAAGTCGTAGAGCTCCTTGCGCTCCTCGGTCACCGTCACGTTCGCGGTGATGAGGTCGTACTTGCCCGACTGGATGCCCAGAGGCCAGTCCGCCCAGGCGACGACCTGCGGGTTGTACTCGAGTCCGAGGCCCTCCGCGATGAGCGATCCGAGGTTGGGCTCGGTGCCCGCGACGTCGCCCGGAGCCGACGTGCCATCGGGCTGGTAGCTGAGCGGCGGCACGAACGCGCCGATCGCCACGGTGAGCTTGCCCGCTTCGATGGGCTCGAAGCCGCTCGCCTCGAGCGCCTCGACGGCCTCGGGGATCGGACCGTCGAGGTGGAACCTCTCGATCTCGTCGGTCGTCGTGTTCGCCTCGGCGGCGGGGGTCTCGTCGCCGCCGGGGGCTGCCTCGGCGCTCCCGGCATTCAGGTTCACGACGGCGAAGACGCCGCCCACGATCGCCGCGACCGCGACGATGCCCACTCCGAGGGCGACGCCCTGCTTCTTGCTGATGGCCATGCTGTGTGTCTCTCTATCTGTGTGGATGCCGGGACCTGCGCGGTGCCGCGTCAGGCCAGGACTTTGGCGAGGAACTCCCGCGTGCGCGGGTGCTCCGGGGCGACGAGGACCCTGCTGGGCGGGCCCTCTTCGAGGATTCGGCCGCCGTCGACGAACACGATGCGGTCGGCGACCTCGCGCGCGAACCCGATCTCGTGCGTGACGATGACGAGGGTCGTGCCGGTGCTCGCGAGGGTGCGGATCACGTCGAGCACCTCGCCCACCAGCTCGGGGTCGAGGGCGCTCGTGGGCTCGTCGAAGAGCAGCACCTTCGGGTCGAGCGCGAGCGCGCGGGCGATCGCGACGCGCTGCTGCTGTCCGCCCGACAACTGGCGCGGATAGTGATCCGACTTGTCGCTCAGTCCGACGCGGGCGAGGAGCCCCAGGGCGAGCTCGCGTGCCTCGCTCCTGTTCAGCCGCTTGAGCGCAAGGGGTGCCTCGGTGACGTTCTCGAGAGCTGTGAGATGCGGGAAGAGATTGAAGTTCTGGAAGACGATCCCGATCTGGGTGCGCCGCTGCAGGATGTCCTTCTCCCGCAGCTCGTAGAGCTTCTCGCCCCGCAGCTCGTAGCCGATGAGCTGGCCGTCGACCGTGACCGAGCCCTGGTCGACGCTCTCGAGGTGGTTGATCGTGCGCAGGAGCGTGGATTTGCCCGACCCGCTCGGGCCGAGGATCGCGACGACCTCGCCGGGCGCGATGGTGAGGTCGATGCCCGAGAGCACCTCGAGAGCGCCGTAGCTCTTGTGGACGTTGTGGATCTCGACGAGACCCCTCGTAGGGGCGGGGGCTGCGATGGTCATCGGGTCTCCTCGTTCGCGTCGATGGCGGCATCCTGACGAATCGGGGGCGCGGCGACCGCGCGCGGGTCGTCGTCCGGTTCCAGCCTCGCGGGCGTGTCGCCCAGGCGCGCCCACTGCGACGACGTCCACCGGCGCACGCGTTGGAACGGGGTCGGCGGCAGGGCGCGGGCGGATCCCCGCGCGTAGTGCCGCTCGATGTAGTACTGCGCGATGCTCAGGATCGTCGTGATGATCGTGTACCAGACCACCGCTACCAGCAGCAGCGGGATCACACGGCTGTTGCGCATGTAGATGACCTGCACCTGGTAGAACAGCTCGGGGATCGCGATGACGAACACGACCGAGGCCCCCTTGACGAGCCCGATCACCTCATTGGTCGCGTTCGGCACGATCGAACGCATGGCCTGCGGCAGGATGATGTGGCGCAGGCGCTTGCCCGAGGGGATGCCGAGGGCGGCCGCGGCTTCGAGCTGCCCTTGATCGACGGAGAGGATGCCGCCGCGGACGATCTCGGCCGAGTAGGCGGCCTGGTGGAGGCTGAGGCCGAGGATCGCGGCGGCGAACCCGCTGATGAGCTGCACCGTCGGGAACTCGACGATCCAGAAGTCCGTCGTGAACGGGGTGCCCAGCCCCAGGGTCGGGTAGAGGTAGCCCAGGTTGTACCAGACGACCAGCTGCACCACGAGCGGCACCGAGCGGAAGAACCAGATGTAGAGCCACGCGGCGGACTGCAGCAGCGGCGACTTCGAGAGGCGCCCGAGCGCGATCACCGTGCCGAGCAGGAACCCGATCGTGGCGGAGATCGCCGTCAGCGAGAGCGTGTACCCGAGACCGATCAGGATCGGCTCGGTGAAGAAGTACTCCGCGAAGACGCCCCATTCGTAGTTGGGGTTGGTCACGAGCGACCACGCGAACTGCGCGACGGCGAAGGCGATGAGCGCGCTGAGCACCCAGCGGAACCAGTGCCGCGTGTGCACGACCCGGATCGTGCCGAGGTCCACGCGCTCGCGTGCGGGGGGAGCGTCGGCTCGGTCGTCGACGAGGGATGCCGCAGTCGGGCGCTCGTCTTCGCGGATGCGATCGTCAGCAGTCGTCGTCATGGCCGCTTCCTCCGTTCGTGTCGGCACGGCCCGCAGGCCCTGGTGTCCGATCACGGTAGGGCGCGGTCATCCAGCGGTGAGACGGGCCCGATCACATCCCGACATGTTGCGACTCACGCGTTAACACGTCCCCGTCGGACCCCTCGCGCGAGGTCGCCGTCGACTCCTCGCGGCCGACCGTGTGAACGAATGTGACGGGATCTTTCGTCTTCTTGCGCCGTGTTTCGACACACAGCGCGCGCGAGGGGCCGGTCATCCGAACCTTGATCCATGCCCCACGTGATCGATGTCCCGGCGCTCAGCGCCGCGCTGGCCGGCGACCGGCCTGTGCGGCTGCTCGACGTGCGCTGGCGACTCGACATCCCGCAGGGGCGGCCGGCGTATCTCGCCGCGCACATCCCCGGGGCGGTGTACGTCGACCTCGAACACGACCTCTCGCGGGCCGGCCATCCGGAGGAGGGGCGCTTTCCGCTGCCGTCTCTGGGCGACTTGCAGACGGCGGCGCGTCACTGGGGCATCGATGACGGCGATCTCGTCGTCGCCTACGACGACAACGACGCGGTCGCGGCATCGCGCGCATGGTGGCTGCTGCGGCGCCGCGGCGTCGACATCCGGGTGCTCGACGGGGGGATCCGTGCGTGGGTCCGGCGCGGCCTTCCGGTCGAGTCGGGCGATCACGGGGCCGCGGCCGGCGATGTGCGCCTTCTCGATGTGGATCCGGGCATCGCATCCATCGACGACGCGGCGCGCGCGCCGACCACCGGCGTGCTCGTCGACGTGCGCGGACCGGATCACTATCGCGGGCGTGCGAGCGGTGAGGATCCCGCGGCCGGACACATCCCCGGCGCGGTCAACCTGCCGACCGTGGCGCACATCGCGCGCGACGGAACCCTCCGCTCCCCGCACGAGATCCGCGGCATCATCCAGTCGAGCGGCGTCGATGCGGACCGCGACATCGTCCTGTACTGCGGGGTCGGCATCGCCTCCGCCCATTCGGCTCTCGCCTTCGCCGAGGCGGGCATCGAGACGCGCGTCTACACGGGGGCCTGGAGTCAATGGTCGCGAAGCCGGGGCAGGCCGGTCGCGGTAGGCCGCACGCCGGCCGATGCGTTCAGCGGATGGTGACGGCAGACCGTGCTCATGACGCGCCTCCGAGGTCGGCTGGACGTCGGGCGCGCACGGTCCGCGCACTGCCGTCGCAGCCTCCGCGCGTGTGCAGGAGACGCATAGGTTGGGGCCGGTAGCCTCGGTCGCGCAAGGGGAGTACTCCCGATGCGACGGCTCGTCAATACGGACACGCGATCGTGTCCCGGTCCGTCGGCTCCGTGAGGGGTGGAGGAGACCTTGGCGTCCGTCGCACGCCGTCTCACCGGAGCTCCCTGCATACATCGACACCCGTCGACTCCCGTGAGTGTGCGGCCGGACGAACCACCCGTGAATGAAAGGTTCGTCATGAGCAAGCTGTCCCGTCTGGTCGACATGGCATCGAAGGCGCTCGACAAGAAGGCCGGTCCGTCGGCCTCGCAGAGCTCGAATGGTTGGAGCGGCATGGTGCGCAGCGCCGCAGATGCGCTCACCGGGCAGCCGGGTGCCGCCACGGGCGCGCGACCGGCCACGACACCCCCTGCGGCAGCCACCGCATCCGCCCCCGCGTCGCGCCCCGGCGTGACGCCGCCGGCGGCCGGGTCGTACGGGTCTGCCGAGGATCGCGCTGCGATCGCGCGGTACGACTACCTCATGCGCACGGCCGAGCCGCACGCGGTCGAGCAGATCCATCGCGAGGCCTTCGAACGGCTCACCCCCGCGCAGCGTGCTCAGCTCGAGGCGCGGATGAGCACGGAGCTCGCCCCGCACGAGCGGCCGACGTCGTCGTCGGCGGCCGACCTCGCGCGAGCCGCGGGTCGGAGCGAAGCGATGAGACCGGGACGGATGCGGGGTCTGCTGTCGCGCGCGGGTGCCGGCGCTGCGGGTGCTGCGGGAATCGGGCTGCTCGGCGCCGTGGCGGGCGGAGCCGTGCTCAGCGCGGTCGCCGCGCCCCTGCTCGCGCAGGCGGCGGATCTCGGCGTCGACTTCGGCGCGCTCGCCGAGGGCGTGGACGTCGACGCCCTGGCAGGCGGTGCGGAGGGGCTCGTCGCGGATGCTGGAGAGCAGGTGTCCGGACTCGGCGAGCAGCTCAGCGGGTTCGAGCTACCGGGGCTCCGCGACCTTTTCGGCTGAGTACGTCAGGGGCTCCCGGAGCGGTGCCAGGATGAGGGCATGGCATTCGGGATGGTCCGTGACGTGCTGCGCCCCGCGGACTCCGAGCGCGCTGATCGAGTGACCTATGTCGAGCTGTTCTTCGACCTGGTGTTCGTCTTCGGGCTGACTCAGCTGTCCGCCTACCTCTACGAGAACCAGACGCCGCTGGGCGCGTTCGAGGGCATCATCATGGTGTGCGCCCTGTGGTGGGCGTGGGTGTCGACCACGTGGGTGACCAATTGGCTCGACCCGGTGAAGCTTCCCGTGCGCGGGGCGGTGATCGCCCTCGCCTTCGTCGCGCTCGTGATGAGCGTCTCGATCGCGGAGGCCTTCGGAGAACGCGCGTGGGCGTTCGCGATCGCCTACGTGGTCCTGCAGGTCGGGCGAACGGGCTTCATCGTGTGGGCGACGGCGCGTCACGACCGACAGGTCGCCCGGGATTTCGCTCTCGTGCTGTGCTGGACGGTCGCCGGTGCCGTGCTGTGGATCGTCGGCGCCCTCCTGCCCCTGGCCTGGCAGCTGCCGTTGTGGGCCGCAGCGCTCGCTCTCGAACTGCTCGGCACGGTTCTGGGGTATCCGATCCCCGGCCGAGGACGCGTGCTGCTGCGCTCGTGGGACCTGTCCGGTCCGCACATCGCCGAGCGCACCGCGCTCTTCGTGCTCATCGCGCTCGGCGAAGGGCTGCTGGTCACCGGGCTCGCGTTCGTCGAGAAGGAATCGTCAGCGGCATCCATCGCTGCGATGGTGACGGCGTTCGTCGCCGCCGCGGCGACGTGGTGGATCTACTTCGACCATGGTGAACGTATCGGCGCGGAGGCGATCGAAGCCTCGGACGAGCCGGCGAAGCTCGCTCGCACGGCCTACACCTGGGTGCATCTTCCGATCATCGCCGGCATCGTGCTGATGAGCGTGGGCGACAAGGAGATGCTCTCGCTTCCCGACCAGCGCGGCCTCGCCGCGACCATCGTGATCGTCGGTGCGCCGACCCTGTTCCTCATCGGCACCGTGATCTTCCGTCGCGTTCTCGAGGGTCGCTGGTCGCGCGCACAGCTCATCGGGCTGGGTGCTCTCGCCCTGCTCGCGGGCGCGGCGTCCGCTCTCGCGTTCTTCGACGCTCTCTCGCTGTCCATCACCGCCGCGATCGTTCTCGTCGGTGTCGCTGCGGGCGAGACCGTCGAGCGCGTGCGGCGCGGCCGTCGCGCTGGAGGATGACCGACCCCGCGCCCGGCATGACGGGGGCGGCACCGCGGGGGGAGTGCGGAACGGGCGTCTTCGACGCGTCGGTGCGTGTGCGGGCCCGAGCGCATGGGAGCCGCGGTACTACGACCAACGTCCGATTGTCGGATGAACTCGCGCCCACGGATGGTGGACAGGCACCCGACTTCCCGGGATCCCACCATCGCGAAAGGCCGTACATGCCTCACATCCGGACCCCTCTCACGATTCTGCGCGCAGCCCTCATCGCCGGCGCCGTTGTGATCGTCGGCTCACTGACGATCGCCGCCCCTGCGCAGGCCAAGACGTCCGTGACCGGCGGCGACTTCGCCGTCACCGTCAACGGCACAACGTACAACCCCGCCCCCGGGAAGGACATCAGGCTCTCGAACCTGGCTCCCGGTGCTCGGGTCGCCGTGCGTGGCATCCATGTCGGTTTCGACATCGACGTGGCGACGCTCGGCGTGTACGACTACACCCTCACCGGAGCTCCCGATCCGCAGCGCATGGTGACGTCTCCGACGAAGATCTTCGCGTCGAAGGTGCCGACCCTGACGGCTGCACAGCGCGCCGGGGCGACGATCACGCGTCTCGAAGTGAAGGACGAGTCGGTGGCCGTGATCTTCCGGACCTCGCTCGGCACGTACAAGATCCAAGCGAAGGACGGCGCTCAAGGCGGCATCTTCCAGATGGAGACCGAGTTCGCAGGGCCTGTCGAGTTCACGCACACCCTCGCGCCCGGCATCTTCTACTTCACCAATTCGTTCACTGGCAAGATCAACTTCGGCAACGGGATCGACGCTGTGAGCACGTCGCAGAGCTCCACCGGGTACCACCAGATGCTGCTCGGCAAGGACAGCCCGCAGGTCGCCACCAAGACTCTGCAGACGGCCACCGTCACGAAGTGGATCGTGCAGCCCGGCGGCCGCCTGGGCGGCGTGCTCGGCGAGGATGCCATCGAGCTGTCGGCCGGCGCCACCAACTGCACCAGCAAGTGCCAGGCGCAGAACCGCATCCAGGGCTCGCTTCCCGTGCCGCCGGACCCGCAGAACCCGACACCCCTGCCCTGACGATTCCGCGCCGTCCCTCGTCCCGAGCGCACGCGGGGCGCGGGACGGCGCGTCGAATTCCGAGAAACCCCGAGATCCGCCTGCAGAGTGGACGCGACGGCGGGAGTCGAACCCGCAACGCTTCCGGGTATGAGCCGGAGCCCGGGACCACCCGGATCGCCGCGATGTGAAGCGATGACACCACGCTAGGCGCGACCGCCGACACCGCTCAACGGTGTGAAGCTCTGTGACAGCGTGTGTCTCAGAGCGTCGCGGCGAAGCCGCGCAGGTGCGACACCACGAAGGCGTGGTCATCGGCCTGGGGCAGGCCCGAGACGCCGACCGTGCCCACGACGCCGACCCCGGCGATCGTGATCGGGAAGACGCCGCCATGGGCTGCGAAGACGGAAGTGTCGAGGCGTCCGTCGGTGTCGAAGTCCCGACCCGCGGCGCGGAACGCGAGACCCACGCCGTAGGACGAACGCCCGTAGCGACGTGCAACGCGCGCCTTGCGTTCGAGCCAGCCGTCATTGTCGGCGCTCGATCCGGGCAGGGCCGTGTGGAAGAGGCGCGCTTCGCCGAGCGAGATGCCGATGACGATCGGCAGCTCGGCGGCCACCGCGGCATCGCGCATGCGGGAACCGAGGGTCCAGGCATCCTTCACATCGAAGCGCGGCAGCACGATCTCGCGCTCCTCCGCCTCGACGCGTGCCAGGGTCTCCAAGACGTCGTCGCTCATGCGTCGAGGTTAGCGGGCGACAGGCTGGGGAGCGTCGAGAGCCGCGAGCATCCGCACGAGCGTCTCGCGCAGCTCTTCCCGCGCGGGTGAGGCGAGGTCCGTCGTGTATGCGACTCCGGCGGGGATCCACGACAGCCCGTACATCGTCTCGCGGAAGTCGCTGCCGCCGACGGGCCAGCGGGTATGCGTGGCATCCTCTGCCGTCGCGCCCTGCCCCCACTGGCCGAAGTTCTCGCGCATGACATCCAGCGGCAGCTCCATCACGGCATCGGCCTCGACGGCCGTGCGCACCCACGAACGGGCGACGAAGATGAACTCCTCGATCTGCTCGGGCGTGAGCGGCTTCGGCTCGAAGAGCACGCGGGCGTGCTCGACGCCCGCCAGGCGGTCGACGCGGAATGTGCGCCAGTCGTCCTTGTCGAGATCCCAGCACAGCAGGTACCAGTGACGGTCTGCGGGCGCGAGGGCGTGCGGCTCGACGCGACGCCTGGTCACCTCGCCCGACGCTGCGGTGTAGACGAAGCGCACGCGTTCGTGGTCCCGGCACGCGAGCGCGAGCTCGCCGAGGATCTCGCTGTCGACGGGCGCACCGGCGTTGATGCCCGACGGCTGCACCGTCTCGGCGAGGGCGGTGACCCGCCGGCGCAGCGGCGCGGGCAGCACCTGCTCGAGCTTCGCCAGAGCCGTGATGGTCGTCTCGGGGCCGGAGACGAGGCGCTGGGACGCCGCGACTCGGAGTCCGATCGCCATCGCGACGGCTTCTTCGTCGGTCAGCAGGAGCGGGGGCACGGCGCTCCCGGCCTCGAGCCGATACCCTCCGGCAGCACCCGGGGAGGACTCGATGCGGTAGCCGAGATCGCGCAGGCGCTCGACGTCGCGGCGCACCGTGCGCTCGGTCACTCCGAGTCGCACAGCGAGCTCGGTGCCCGGCCAGTGGCGGTGAGTCTGCAGCAGATTGAGCAGCGAGAGCGCTCGTGTCGTCGTGTCGGCCATGTCGAAACATTATCGAGCGATGCGGACAAGATCTGACCGCAGTGGCTCCTAGCCTCGCGATATGGCGAACGAACCGATCATTCAAGCGCAGGGGCTCACCAAGCGCTTCACCGTCAAGAAGAAGACTGTCGAGGCCGTCACCGACCTCTCCTTCGAGGTCGCGCGCGGCGAGCTCGTGGCATTCCTCGGGCCGAACGGCGCGGGCAAATCCACCAGTCTGCGCATGCTCACGACCCTCATACCGCCGACGTCGGGCACCGCCCGCGTGGTCGGCTACGACATCCTCCAGCGGCCCGCCGACGTGCGGGCGCGCATCGGCTACGTGGGGCAGCTCACGAGCGGCAGCTTCTCGCAGCGTGTGCGCGACGAGCTGCTCAGCCAAGGGGCGTTCTACGGCATGCCGGCGAACGCCGCCAAGAAGAGAGCGGACGACCTCATCGACTCGCTCGATCTCGGGTCGTTCGCAACGCGGTCCGTCCAGCAGCTGTCGGGCGGTCAGAAGCGCCGGCTCGACATCGCGCTCGGGCTCATGCACGCGCCGCCGCTGATCTTCCTCGACGAGCCGTCGACGGGCCTCGATCCGCAGAGCCGGGCGAACCTGTGGCAGCACATCCTGGATCTGCGCGCCCAGCACGGCACGACGATCTTCCTCACGACGCACTACCTCGAAGAGGCAGATCGCTACGCCGAGCGGGTCATGGTCATGGACAGGGGCCGCGTGATCGCCGACGACAGCGCGACAGCGCTGAAAGCCGAGCTGGCGGGCGACGTGCTCACCTTCGGCTTCGCATCGACCGACGAAGCCGAGAGGGCGCTCGCCGTGCTGTCGACGCTGACCGACCGTGACGTGCGGGTGGACGCCGCATCCATCGTCGTCACCGCCCCCGACGGCGACGCATTGCTTCCCCGGGTCGTGCGGGCGATGGATGCCGCGGGCATCACGGTGCAGCGCGCGACCGGCGTCCCGCCCACGCTCGACGACGTGTTCCTCGCACTCACGGGGCGCACGCTGCGTGAAGCGGGCGAGGGCGCGCACGTGGAAGAACAAGAAGCGACCGAGACGGCAGGAGCCCAGCGATGACCACCACGAACGACACGGCCGTCACGGCGAATCCCGCCCGCGACACCTGGAACGTGCTCACGCGCGAGCTCAAGCCCGTCGCGCGCGATCCGTTCACCCTGATCTTCAGTCTCGTTCAGCCTCTCGTGTTCCTCGGGCTGTTCGCGCCGCTGCTCGTCGGATCGTCGGGCGCGCCGGTCGGCGAGACCCTGCAGTGGTTCGTGCCGGGTGTGCTCGTCATGATCGTGCTCTTCGGCACGGGAGCGACCGGATCGAATCTGCAGTACGAGATGATGACGGGCTCGCACGAGCGCACCCTCGTCGCGCCCCTCGCGCGGTCGTCGCTGCTGATCGGCCGCGCCCTGAAGGAGGTCGTGCCGATCATCGTGCAGGCGCTGCTCATCGTGCTGATCGCGTGGCCGTTCGGCTTCACGATCAGCGTGCCGGGTCTGGTGATCGGGCTCGCGCTCCTGGCGGTGTTCGGGGTCGGCCTCGGCTCGCTGTCGTACACGCTCGCCCTCGGCACGAAAGACCGGGAGTGGCTGTTCTGGGGAGTCCAGCAGACGCTCATCTTCCCGCTGCTGATCCTGTCGGGGATGCTCCTGCCGCTCGACGACGGCCCGGCGTGGATGCGCGCGGTCGCCACGGTCAACCCCATCAACTGGGTCGTCCAGGCCGAGCGAGCACTCTTCGCAGGGGATCTCGGAGCGATCGAGGTGCTCTGGGGTTGGATCGCCGCCCTGGTGCTCGCGGCCCTCGGCTTGTGGGCCGGCATCCGCGCGATGCGTCGCAGCAGCTGACCCCGCGCCGTGATGCCTCGGGAGTTCACACACCGATTCCACGGCTCGATCGTCGACCCTGAGCGCGGCATCGGCGCCGGCGCGTAACGATTTCACCTCGAAACCCGCCCCGACCGGTCGGAGAGCGGAGGCGCGTCCGAGGTGCCCTGCGCGTGGACCTAGGATTTCGGAATGGCGAAGGCGACACGGCGGGGCATCCTCGCCGTCGTCGTCGCGATCGTCCTCCTGGCATCCGGTCTGGGCCTCGGAGTCGCGGTGGGCGATGCCCTCGGCATCCGCACCGAGCCGTCCGAGCAGATGACTCCGGTCGAGCCGGCCGTCGCTCCCGTCGACGCGGCGGTTCCTCCGCCGGTCTTCACCTCGATCGATGCGCCCACCACTCCGCGGTTCGAGGTCGCCGTCGACGCTCTCGAAGGGGCAGTGGATGCCGCGTCCGAGACCGTCGGCACGGCTGCGCTCACGGTCGTCGTCAGCGGCACGGGCTCGGCTCGCGACGACTCCTACGTGCTGACCGGAACGCCCGACGCGCTCCGGGTGGAGGCGGCGGCCGAGGCCGGGGGCGCGCGGGGGATCTACGACCTCGCCGCGCAGATCCGCTCCGGCCGGTCCGTCGACGAGCACCTCGGGCAGACCGTCACCTCGGCGCTGCCCTTCCGCATGGTCGATCTCGGCGCCGTCGGCGTCGAGGCCGACCCCGCGCAGTGGGAGAGCGGCACCGACTACTCGCATGTGTCGCGAGCCTTCGAGCAGGTGTATCTCGAGGAGGCCCCCTACATCGACGAGGCGGCACTCGCCGATGCCTATGACGACTGGGAGCTGTTCCTGGCCCGTTCGCTCGAGAACGGGTACAACGCGGTCGCCTGGCCCGGGTTCGTCGAGTACGCGACCTTCGACGACGTCGATGGCGGACCGATCTACTCCGGCGGCGATCCGCATGTCGCGCGAGCACTCGCCCTGCGCGACGCGTTCGGACCGTTCTGGGACCGCGCGGCGGAGCTCGGGGTCAAGGTCTTCCTCCGCACCGACATGCCGACGCTGACTCCGGCCATGAACGACTGGTTCGTGGACCGGCTGGGCTCGCTCGACACCGAGGATCCGCGCCTCTGGCAGACCTACGCCGAGGGCCTCGACGAGCTCTACGCCGCCGAACCGGGGCTGTCGGGCATCCTCATCCGCATCGGCGAGGGCGGTGACATCTACAAGGAGCCGGGCTGGGACTACTACTCGGCGATCGCCGTGCGCACGCCCGAGGCCGTGCGCACGATGCTCGACGCGTACACGGGGCAGGCCGAGGCATCCGGTCGCGAAGTCGTCTTCCGCACGTGGTCGGTCGGCATCGGCGGCGTCGGCGACATGCACACCGACGCGGATTCGTACCACGCGGTGCTCGACGGCATCGACTCGCCCGCGCTCATCGTGTCGACGAAGTACACGCTCGGCGACTTCTACTCGTGGCTGCCGCTCAACGACACGCTCGAGACGGGGGACCAGCGGCGGATCGTCGAGTTCCAGAGCAAGCGCGAGTTCGAATCGCTCGGCGCGTTCCCCAACGACCTCGGCGCGGAGTTCCAGTGGGCCATGCAGACGCTGCTCGCGGCCAATCCGAACATCGAGGGCGTCTGGACGTGGACGCAGGACGGCGGCCCGTGGCGGGCGGGACCGATGATCCTCTACCTCAAGGCGGGTTTCTGGCAGCTGTCCGAGCTCAACACGCAGCTCGCCGCGGCCATCGCCCGTGATCCGTCGGTCGACGTGGGTGCCGTGACGGTCGACTGGGCGCGCGAGTTCTTCTCGGACGACCCGGCGACGGTCGCAGCGATCGCCGAGGCGATGACCCGATCGCACGCGGCCATCGAGGATGGCCTGTACCTCGGCCCGTTCGCCGAAGTGCGCGCCTTCGCGCTCGGGCTCGAGCCGCCGCCGCAGATGTGGCTCTTCGAGTGGGACATCCTGACGGGGGACTCCGCCACCCTCGACGTGCTGTACACGATCATCGGCGAGGACCGCGTCGACGAGACGATCGCGCAGGGGCGGGCCGCGGTCGCCGACGTGGAGCGCATGCGAGAGCTCGTCGAAGGGACGGATGCCGCGACCTGGCGCGACCCCGAGATGCGCGAGGCCTTCACGGGTGCGCTCGCCTACGAGCTCGAGACGCTGCAGCTGCTGTCGGCGTATCGCGAGATGTTCCTGCGGCAGGCGCAGTGGCACGACACGCTCTCTCCCGACGTCTATGCGCAGTGGCAGTCCGCACGCGACGCCTACGGTGCGCTCGCCGCCGAGCACCTCGAGCTCTACGAGGGCGACGTCGCCCACCCCGCGTGGAACCTCACGGCCGCGCAGCTCGGCGTCGACCGCGCCGACCGCGACCTCGCGATGGCGTGGTTGGCGCGCATCCTGCTCCTGCTCGCGGCGGCGTGGGTCGTCATCGGCATGCTCGCCGCACGCACGCGGCTCGTCGCCAAGCCGGGTGCCGCAGCGGCCAGGGCATCGTGGATCGCCTCGACCCGTCCGTGGCGGGCGCGGGAGTCGACGCTCGGGATGCTGCAGCTCGACCGCTGGCTGGTGTTCGGCGTCCCCGCGGCGCTGCTCGTGGCCACGCGGGCGGTGCAGACGTCGTTCCTGTCCTGGTCGCACCTCGTCATCGTCTTCGCGGCATGGGCGATCTTCGTCCTCGTCGTCCGCCTGGTGGTGGGACGGCGCTCGCCATGGCCCGTCATCGCGGCCGTGGGCGGCGTGGTCGTGCTGCGCTGCATCGTGACGCTCTTCGCGCTGTCGTTCTCCGGCCCCGGGGGTTACTGGTTCGCGTTCTGGACGGATCCCGTCCTGCGCGTCGCCTACATCACGGTCGCATTCGCCCTGTTCGTCTGGGTCTTCGTCGCGGCCGGCTGGGCGCTGGCCGCGCAGCTCGGCGTCCGCCGCGCGTGGGGGGCCGTGCTCGCGGCGGTCGGCGCGGCGCTGCTGATCCCCGCGGTCGTGATCGGCGCCCTCGGGCTCGAGGGCGCACTGACGATCTGGAACGACGAGCTCGGCCTGCTGCCCTGGGGCCTCGCGCGCATCCTCGGCATCACGACGTACCTCGAGATCCCCGACGAGACCGCGTGGTACGCCGCGGGCTTCGGCGCCGTACTCGCCATCGTGGGCGTGCTGCTCGCGCTGCCCCGGCGGGGCGCGCGGACCGCGGCATCCTGATCGGTCAAAAAGGGGCCCCGCGACCGCGCGGATCTCTCTGCGGCGTCAGTCCGCCCGCTCGTGGGCGGCGGCGAGCAGGCGCTCGCCGTTCGACCGGAGCGTCGACTCGATCCATCCGAGATTCGCCGACTCGAGGTGCAGCAGGTACTCCTCGGCCAGCGCGACGGCATCCGACGCCTCGCCGAAGGCTGTCACCATCTCGATGACGCGTTCGCGCAGCGTGAAGTCGATGATCTTGTGGCCCGCGCGCTGGCTCGCTCCGACGGCTTCGAGGAATCTTCGTGATGCTTCCTCTCGCCGGTCCAGGCGGAGAAGCGGTGCCACCAGGGCGACGTTCGCGAACTCGTCGTCCGGATTCGCGCGGAGCACGTCGTGAAGATCGTCGACGGCACCCTCGTCATCGCCCGCCTGTGCGCGCAACCACGCCCGACTGGACCGCAGTCCGTCATGGTGGCCGGCGAGCGCGGGGTCGTCGATGGCCGCCGAGAGCGTCGCGATCGCCTCGTCGGGGCGGCCATCCGCCTGCAGGAACCAGGAGATCTTGCCGACGAGCAGCTCCGGTGCGTCGACGTCCGGTTCTGCGAGCTCCGACCGTGCCAACTCGACCGCCTCCGTGTAGCGGCCGTGGTCCTCGAGCAGGTTGAGCGCGCTCTCGACGACGAGCACGCGCTCGATACTGCGCGCGTGGGTGCGCGCGGAGGCCAGCGTCTCGAGCGCGTCGTCGATTCGTCCCTCCTCTGCCAGAAGGTCGGCCTTGTCTTTGAGCAGCATGGTCAGATCTTCAGGGGACTCGGCGAGCGCCAGCACGTCATCGATGATCGCGATCGCTTCCTCGGGACGGCCGATCGAGCTCGCCGACTGCACGGCGGCGTTCGCGAGGAGCCAACGCTCGGCGTCGTCGACCTCGCTCGCGCCCGAGAGTCGACCGTAGAGGGGGAGCGGCACGAGTGCGAACAGCTGGCGCGTGAGGATCAGGGCCGGTTCGTGCTCCTGGTGTGTGAAGTGGAATCTTCGAAGCGTACGCAGCAGGTCGAGCGCGACGTGGTCGGCCGGACCGTGGATCAGGGATCTCCCGTGCAGATGCTGCGCGAGGAGGAGCATCTGGGAGTCGTCGGCGAAGAAGTCCTCGTCCTGCCACGCCGCCCTTCGGTGGTACCGATGGGTTTCGGTCGTCGGGCGCACATCGATGTCGGCGCTGGGATACCAGCCTGTGGGCGAGAGCCGCTGAACGAGGGCGATGCGCGCACGCGCCCGGGCGGCGGTCGCCTCCGCCGCCGGGTGGCCTTCGTCCGACCGCGCGGCGAGTTCCACGGCGTCCTCGGCGGCTTCGGCGACGAAGACGTAGGCGGTGACGGCCTCGGCCGCCTGCCCGAGCATCTCGTGGCAGCGACCGAGCAGCATCACGCGGCTCCACGTGAGCGGCTGAGCGCGATGGCGGGCGCACAGGCGGGCACCCGCCTCGGCGAGTGAGAGCGCCGACTCGGCATACCCCGTTTCGAGAAGGGTCTCGGCGAGAGCGTGGCGGAGCGCTCCGATGTCGGCGTCCGCCTCGCCCAGCACGGGGCTCGCGGTATCGAGCAGCTCGAAGAGATCGCGGATGTCGTCGTCGCCCGGACCATCTTCGGCGTCGAGCTCCGACAACCGCACCGCGATGCGCAGGCGGACGAGGGATGTCCTGTCGGCGGTGGCGCGCGCCTCGTCGAGGAGCAGCCTCGCGAGCCCGGATGCGCGCTGGTTCGACCGCTCCGCCGCAGACTCTGCCGAGATCATCGCGATCAGCGCATCGATGGCGTCATCGCTCTGCGGTCCGCCCGCGGCGATGAATGCCGTTCGGATGACCTCGGCCTCGTGGAAAGCCTCCTCTGTACGCCCGACATCGACCAGACAGCGCGCACGGTCGAGCCGGAGTCGCAGCACTTCGGGATGCGTCCCACCGACGGCGTCGGCGAGGTCATGCGCCTGCCCGTCGAGGAACGTCGCGGCGGCATCGGGGTAGCCGGAGGACCGTGCCTGCTCTGCCATGAGGCGGAGAAAGGCGACGAGCTCGGGGTTGACGGCTCCGAAGCGGGTGGACAGATCCTTCACCCGATACCGGCCGGCGTCGGTGACGACATCGGGCAGGCCGTGGAAGCCGTCGATGGATGCCGTCATGCGTTCCATCCGGATGAGTCGCAGGACGCGAGGGTCGGCCGGACCGAAGACGCGCTCGACGGTGCGGCGAAGTTCATCGACGTCGATGCTCTCCTCGTCCGAACGCGGTGCGCGCAGTACGATCGCGGCGCGCTCGATGCGTGCGTCGAGGGCGACGGCGTCCTCGACGCCGCGCCGGCTCTCGAGGTCGGAGATGACGGCATCCAGTTCGTCGGCGGCGGCACGCGGCCGGCCCGACGTCGCGAGGGCGACAGCGCGTCGGATCCGCAGTTCGGGGCTCATCGGCGCGAGACCTGCGCTGAGGGGCGCGTGCGCGCGCAGGGGCGGCTGTCCCGGGGACGCGACCTCATCTGAGTCGGATGCCGGGTGCGTTGCCGGCGCGTAGCCCGCCGAGATCTGATCGAGGATCTCGAGCACGCGGCCGGACTCGTCGACAGCTTCGAGCAGTTCGGTCTGCAGTCCCGCGGCCGCAGTGAGCGCGTCGGGATCGACTCCGAACCCCTCGGCCGAAAGCGCGAGCAGGAGCGCCGCACGATGCTGGCGGATGCTCTCGGGAAGAGCGTCGTCGCCGAGATCCTCTCCGATCACCCTCGTGAGCTCGGTCCGGATCCGGTCGATGTCCAGCTGCGAATAGAACTCTGGTCGCCGCTGCTCGACGACCCTGCGGTTCGCCTCGTCGGGGAACACGCGCAGGGCGTCCTCGACGAGCTCCGCCCAGGCATATCCGGTCTGGGCGGAGTCGATGGCGTCGATCACCCCGTCGGCCGCGGGGAACAGCGCCCGGGCGACCCGCGCGAGCAGCTCGGCATCCCACCGATCGTCACCGTTCGCGCGATCGAGATCGGTCGGGATCCCGCACAGGGCGAGGGCGAGCGACTCGCGCACCGCGGGCGGCAGCTGGGTCCACATCTGCTCGTACATGCCGTCGAGCGAGGGAGGGAGGGCCTCGATGACGGAGGGATCGAGGTCGAGCACCCCGTCGCGAGCCCGCCGTGCGATGGACGGAAGCGTGCACAGCAGCTTCAGCTGCAGCGGATTGTCGGATCGTGCGATGAGCCCCGCGATCGTCCGGTCGGTGGCGAGGGGGTAGTGGCTCCGCACGATCGACGCGAGCTCGAACTCATCGAGGGACGACATGTCCGGCCAGCCAGCGGGTGGCTCCTCCACGGTCGAGAGACGCACCACGTGCGTGCCGGCCGCCGCGATGCGGGCAAGCGGGCCGGCGTCCGCGAACACGCCGGGCCAGGCGGTCGTCACGACGAGGATCGGCTTGCCGCTGCCGAGCAGGCGCGACAGCAGGTCGATGAGCGTCGCGTCGGCGTACTGGAGGTCTTCGACGACGATGACCGTCGGCAGGCCGGGACGAGACACGGACTGGATGGTCTCGTAGGCGTCTGCGGCTACCTGGCCATGGTCTTCGCGGATCGTGGAACCCTGCGCGACCATCCGCCGCTCGCGCTGCGCGCTCGAGATCTTGCCGGCCGTCCATGCGCCGAGGCGCCAGACGAAGCCGACGCCCGGCAGACCGAGTCCGGCCAGATCGAGCACGGCAGACGTCAGTTCGTCACGGGCCTCCTCCAGAGCGATCGCGCCGAGTTCGCGAGCGCCGGTCGCGCCCTTCTCCCGCAGTCGGCTGAGCTGCTTGCAGCGCGCGACCAGGAACGGAAGATGGCCGTCGAACTGCCGCAGATCCTGCGCGAGGGCGATGGAAGGGATCCCGTTCCGCTCGAACGCGCTGATGCCCCACCAGAAGAACGCCGGCACGCTGTCGGGTTCGCGCTCGACCTGGGGAGGCGAGACCGTCTTCCGGTCGCGCAGGATGTCTGTCGCTCCGGTCGTCGTCGCCGTGAGCGCAGCCGGCCAGTACTGGCCCGTCTCGCTCTGACGCGTCGTCGCGAGCTGCGCGTACACCTCCTGCACGATGCGGGTCTTGCCCCAGCCGGACGGCGCCTCCAGGCTGACCCACAGTGGGTCTGCGCCCCTCGACACCTCGTCGAACGCGGCGACGATCCGTGCTGCGAGCGCGCGGCGCCCTTCACCTGAGAGGTCTGCGGTCATGAGATCGCTTCCGTCGAGGCCGCGACGCGGCACCATCCCCAGAAAACATGCGCCTGCGCACGGGTGGCCGCCGGCTGCCACCACCCTAGCGAACAGGCGGGTGCGGTCAGCTCGAGGTGAGCGTGCGGTCGAAGTCGCCGTTGCGCGTCGAGACGATGTCCTTGCCGAGCGGCATGAGCGAGATCGGGATCATCTTGAAGTCGGCGAGGGCGAGCGGGATGCCGATGATCGTGATGAACAGCGCGATGCCCGACACGAGGTGCCCGATCGCAAGCCACCAGCCGGCGAAGATCACCCAGATGACGTTGCCGAGGAACGAGCCGACGCCCGCCGTCGGCTTCGACACGATCGTGCGGCCGAACGGCCAGATGACGTAGCTCGCCGTGCGGAACGACGCGATCGCCCACGGGATCGTGATGATCGGGATGCACAGCAGCACGCCCGCGAGGACGTAGCCGAGGAAGAGCCAGAAGCCCGCGAGGATCAGCCAGATGATGTTGAGGATCGTGCGCACGAGATCAGTGTGTCAGGCGGACGCTGGGAAGTCGGCCCACCGCTAGAGTTGCGCCGTCGGAAGCGATGGCTGGGGACGGGAGCGACATGGGCGAGCGGGTCGTGGTGCTGGGTGCGGGATTCGCGGGGCTCGAGCTCGCGACGACGCTGAGCGAGGAGTTCGGCGATGACATCGACGTCGTGCTGATCGACAGGTCCGAGGGATTCGTCTTCGGCTTCTCGAAGCTCGACGTCATGTTCGGGCGGACGGATGCCGCGCACGTGCGGCATCCCTATTCCGACCTCGATCTGCCCGGCGTCCGCTTCGTCTCGGCCGACGTCACGGCGATCGACGCGGCGGCGCGACGCGTCGAGACGACGGCCGGACCGTTCGAGGCGGACCACCTCGTGATCGCGCTCGGCGCCGACTACGCGCCTGAGAGGACGGTCGGGCTCATCGAGGAGGGCCACGACTTCTACAGCGAGAGCGGCGCCTTCGCGCTCCAGCGCACGCTCGCCGAGTTCGCGGGAGGCGACGTCGTCATCGGCATCACGGCGGGTCCGTTCAAGTGCCCGCCTGCGCCCAGCGAGACCGCACTGCTCCTGGACGCGCTCCTGCGCGAGCGGGGCGTGCGCGAGGCATCCACGATCTCGCTCGTCATGCCGTTCCCGCGTCCGATCCCGCCGTCGCCCGATGCGTCGGCCGCGATCCTCGAGGCTTTCGACCAGCGCGGGATCTCGTGGCATCCCGAGACCAACGTGCGGCGGCTCGAGAACGGCGTCGCGCATCTCGGCGACGGCTCCGAGCTGCCGTTCGACCTGTACCTCGGCGTGCCGATCCACCGCGTGCCGGCGGTCGTCGAGCAGTCGGGGCTCACCGTCGACGGCTGGATCCCCGTGGATCCGAAGACGCTCGAGACGCCGTGGCCGGACGTGTACGCGGTGGGCGACTGCGCCGCCGTCGGAACCCCGCGCGCCGGGGTCTTCGCCGAACGGCAGGGTGCCACCGCGGCGCGGCGGATCGCCTCGCGCATCCGCGCGGAGGAGACGGATGCCGCCTACGACGGGCGGGGCGTCTGCTACATCGAGTTCGGAGCCGAGGCGATCGGACGCGTCGAGGTCTCGTTCTTCGAAGGGCGACCGAACGGCCGTCTCGAAGGCCCGTCTCTCGCGCTCGCGGCCGACAAGGCGGAGTTCGGTGCATCCCGCATCCGTCGCTGGTTCGGGCGGGAGTGGGCGCCTGTCGGCTGACCCGACGGCTGTCCGTGCTCGCGCCTAGAATCTAGGAGACATGACTGACTCCTCCGCGCCCCTCATCGTGAACAGCGACCAGGGGCCGCAAGCCTCGGGAGTGCGGCCCGATGAGGACCTCCTCGAGGGCCTCAATCCACCGCAGCGCGAGGCCGTCACCTACCGGGGTCCGGCCCTGCTGATCGTCGCGGGCGCGGGGTCGGGCAAGACGAGCGTGCTGACCCGCCGCATCGCCTCGCTGCTGCGCGGTCGCGAGGCATGGCCGAGCCAGATCCTCGCGATCACCTTCACCAACAAGGCCGCGGGAGAGATGCGCGAGCGCGTGGGGCGCCTCATCGGCGACCGCGCGCAGGGCATGTGGATCTCGACGTTCCACTCGGCGTGCGTGCGCATCCTCCGCCGCGAGGCAGAGCAGTTCGGCTTCACGAAGGCCTTCACGATCTACGACTCCGGCGACTCGCGGGCGCTCATCAAGCGACTGGTGAAGGAGCACGAGGCGGATTCCTTCGGCCTCACCCCGGCGGGTGTGCAGAGCCGCATCTCCAAGCTCAAGAACGAGCTGGCGGATGCCGAGTCGTATGCGCGACAGGCGAATCTGAGCGATCCGGCCGAGCGCGTCTTCGTCGACCTCTTCACCGAGTACCAGCGCGCATTGCAGAAGGCGAACGCGTTCGACTTCGACGACCTCATCGGCCAGGTCGTGTATCTGTTCCGCGCGTTCCCGCACATCGCCGATGTCTATCGCCGCCGGTTCCGGCACATCCTCGTCGACGAGTACCAGGACACAAACCACGCGCAGTACGCGCTCATCCACGAGCTGACGCGCCCTCCCGGCAGCGATTCGCCCCCGGCCGAGGGCCCGGGCGGCATGATGATCTTCGACGATCGCCAGACCGACGAGGCATCCTCCCTCACCGTCGTCGGCGACTCGGATCAGTCGATCTACGCCTTCCGCGGCGCCGACATCCGCAACATCACCGAGTTCGAGCGCGACTACCCGGGCGCGAAGGTCGTGCTGCTCGAGCAGAACTACCGCTCGACGCAGAACATCCTCAGCGCCGCGAACGCCGTCATCAGCAACAACTTCGACCGCAAGGACAAGAAGCTGTGGACGGATGTGGGCGAGGGCGAGAAGATCGTCGGCTTCACCGGCTACTCGCAGCACGACGAGGCGCAGTTCGTCGCCGACGAGGTCGAGGTGCTGCGGCGCGCGGGCACCGACTACTCCGAGATGGCGGTGTTCTACCGCACGAACTCGCAGTCACGTGCGCTGGAGGAGATCTTCATCCGCTCCGCCGTGCCGTACAAGATCATGGGCGGCACGAAGTTCTACGAGCGCGCCGAGATCAAGGACGCCCTCGCCTATCTGGTCGCGGTCGCCAACCCCGCAGACGAGATGGCGGTGCGCCGCATCCTGAACAAGCCGCGTCGCGGCATCGGCGATGTCACCGAGACGGCGATCGCACGATACGCGGCCGACGAGGGCATCACGTTCCGCGATGCCCTCGCGAACTCGTCGGCGCTCGGCGTGGGGCCGAAGATCCAGGCCGCGATCGCGCACCTCGACGCCGTGCTGGCCGAGGCGACCGAGATCATGCTCCCCGCGACGGGCGAGCTCGCACCGTCGACGTCGGTCGCCGACGGCCTGCAGGTGCTGCTGGGCAAGTCGGGCTACACCGATTCGCTGCGCGCGAGCCGCGATCCGCAGGACGAAGCGCGCGTCGAGAACCTCGACGAGCTCGTCGCCGTCGCGCGCGAGTTCGCCCGCAACAATCCCGAGGGCACGGTCATCGACTTCCTCGCCGAGGTCGCGCTCGTCTCCGATGCGGATGACCTCGAGGATGCCTCGGGCTCGGTGTCGCTCATGACGATGCACACTGCGAAGGGCCTCGAGTACGACGCCGTGTTCGTCACGGGTGTAGAGGAGGACCTCATTCCGCACCGCATCTCGGCGAACGAGCCGGGCGGGCCGCAGGAGGAGCGACGACTGTTCTACGTCGGTGTGACCCGCGCGCGCAAGCGCCTGTACCTCTCACTCGCGATGACGCGCGCGCAATTCGGCGAGGTCACCGTCGCGATGCCGAGTCGCTTCCTGCAGGAGATCCCGGCCGACCTCGTGCACTGGCGGCAGTCGCCGGGCGACGTCAACTCCCGCGGCGGCACCCGCTCGCGCGCGCTCAATGCGCGAGGCCCCGGCGGCGGTTCGGGCGGCGGGTCGAACCGCTACGGCGACGACCTCGTGCCGCTCCCGCGACGCGAGTCGACCAACCTCGACAAGTTCGCCAATCGGCTGCCCGCGAAGCTGCGCGACAACGGCGACATGCAGCTCGCGCCGGGTGACCGCATCCGGCACGAGAACTACGGCGAGGGGCGCGTCGACATGATCACGGGCGAGGGTGCGAAGCGCATCGCGTACGTGAAGTTCGACAGCCACGGCCAGAAGAAGCTCCTCATCAAGGTCGCGCCGATCGAGAAGCTCTGATCCACGGGCCTGCGGTCGCGGTCAGGGGTGCGGGTTAGGCTCGACGGATGGCACTCTTCTCCCGCCGGTCCAAGAACGCCGAACCCGAACAGCAGGCTTCTGAATCCGACGTCGACGCGTCCGCGCAGGATGCCGCCGCGGTCGCCGTCGCCGACACGTCGTCCGCGGCATCCGTCGGCATCTCGATGTCGTCCTTCCGCGGGCTCGGCGGCACGACGCCGACCGACGCCGCTGCGCCGAGCATTGCTGCCGCACAGACGCGGCGCACTCCCGACGAGACCGTGCCGGGGCTGAAGGACAACGTGCTGCTGCGCGACAGCCTCGCGCGCTACCCCGAGAAGCCGGAGTCGTCCGACCTGTTCGACCTCGCTCGCCAGGTGCTGCAGGGCCACCTCTTCCTTCGCGTGCGCGGCGACGCGCAGACGCTCATGTCCGAGGGCAAGCCCCTTCCGCTCGCTTCGATCGAGTTCGGCGGGAACCGCTTCGCGGTCGCCTTCAGCAGCGGCAAGGCGCTGGCCGACAGCATCCGGGCCGACGGGGACACCGCGACGTCGGCGATGGGCCAGCCCGCGCTGCTCGTGCTGCGGAACGTCCTCGCGAGCGATGCCGCCGGACTCGCGATCGACCCGTCGTCCGGTCCGGCCCGGGCGATCCTCCCGCGCGAGCTCATCGAGCGCATGCTCGCGACGCTCGACGAGGAGTTGACCATCAAGTCGCTGCTCGCGGGCGAGAGGACCGATGCCACGACCGCCGCCGTCGTCGAAGCCATGACCCGCGTGCCCCTGTGGGTGGCCGTCAACCGGCCGGCCGAAGGCGACGGCCGCGTCGGCGTCGCCGAGGGGCGCGCTCCCGACGGCAGCCGGTTCCTCGAGGTCTACTCGCACCCGCTCGAGGTCGTCGCAATGGGCCGCGGCGACACCGCGGCGCCGCTCTCGGGCGCGCGCATCGCCGGCGCGCTCCGAGCGGACGAGGGACTCGCCGGGGTCATCGTCGATCCGCGCGGACCGTGGATGCGGCTGTCGCGCGAGCATCTCGCGCCGCTTCTCGCGCTCGACCCGGCCTGACGGGCGCGGCGACAGAGGGTGCCGGATGTCGCGGCATCCCGCTAGCGTCGGACCATGGCGTCCGAGCGCATCACCCTGACCGTCCCCGGCCCCGACGGCGACCGCGAGGTCGGGCTGTCGAGCCCTGATCGGGTGCTGTGGCCCGATCTGGGGATCACGAAGCGCGAGCTCGCGGAGTACCTCATCGCCGTATCGGGGCCCTTCCTCGCGGCCAACGGCGATCGGCCGGTGTCGCTCGAGCGGTTCCCCGAGGGGGTCGACGGCGAACGGTTCTACTCCAAGAACCCGCCGAAGGGCGCGCCGGGGTTCGTCGAGACCGTGACGGTGACGTACAACAGCGGGCGCCGGCATCCGCAGATCGTCCTGACCGAACCCGCGGCGGTCGTGTGGGCCGCGCAGATGAACACCGTCGTCTTCCACCCGTGGGCATCGCTGGCCTCCGATCCCGACAACCCCGTCGAGCTGCGCATCGACCTCGACCCTCAGCCGGGCACCGACTTCGCCGACGCCGCCGCGATCGCCCCCGTCCTGCGAGACGTGCTCGCCGAAGCGGGACTGGAGGCGTGGGTCAAGACGAGCGGCAATCGCGGCATCCATGTCTTCTGTCCCATCGAGCCGACGCACGAGTTCCTCGATGTGCGCCACGCCGTCATCGCGGCGGCGCGCGAGCTCGAGCGGCGCATGCCCGATCGTGTGACGACCGCGTGGTGGAAGGAGGAGCGCGGCGAGCGCGTGTTCGTCGACTTCAACCAGGCCAATCGCGACCGGACGATGGCCGGCGCCTACAGTCCCCGCGCGCTGCCGGGTGCGACGGTGTCGATGCCGCTGTCGTGGGACGAGCTGCCGGATGCCGATCCCGCCGCGTTCACCGTGCGATCGGCGCCGCAGCGGCTCGCCGACACGGGCGATGCCTGGGCGGGGTTCCTCGACAAACCGGGCCGCATCGACACGCTGCTCGAATGGTGGCAGCGCGATCTCGACGCAGGTCTCGGCGAGCTGAACTTCCCGCCCGACTTCCCCAAGATGCCGGGGGAGCCGCCACGCGTGCAGCCGAGCCGCATCAACCCCGAGAACTGGACCTGACGACCTCGACCTTGAAGCCGGCGGTGTTCTCGAGCCAGCCCGCGTAGTGATCGGGTCCGCCCGCGTGCGGATACCGGTCGTGATAGAGCGGCGCCCACCCGTGCGCCGGCCCGTCGGCCATGATCGCATCGACCTCCGCGGCGGTGCCGCCGAGGAAGGCCAGGTGATTGAGCCCGGGGCGACGACGGTCGTGCGACGCGTCCGCGAGGCTCGGCGAGGTCGTGAAGGTCAGGTACGCGCCGTCGCCCGCCGCCCAGGTGCGGCCGTCGGGCCATTCGCCGTCGAGGACGTAGCCCAGGCGGGGGAGGAGCCACGCCCAATCGGCGCCGGTCGGATCGGGCACCCAGAGCTCGACATGGTGGAGTCCGGCCACGATCAGTCCAGCACGTCGCGCACGTCGTAGTCGGCGACGGATTCGAGCTGTTCGTACGTGCAGGAACGAGCGTCGCGATCGGGACGCCAGCGCTCGAACTGCACGGTGTGACGGAAGCGCCAGCCCTCGAGCTGGTCGTACCGCACCTCGAGCACGCGCTCGGGGCGCAGATGCACGAAGGACGAATCGCGGTCGGGTGCCGAGAACCGCGACTTCTCACCCTCGCTCTTCACCGCCTGCCCGTCATCGTTGCGCTCGACGAGCGGGGCGAGCTCGTCGATGAGCTCGAGCCGCCGGGCGTTGCTCCACGCCGACACCGCGCCGACGGTGAAGAGCTCGCCGGTGTCGCTGTAGAGCCCGACGAGGAGCGAGCCGACGCCCTCGCCCGACTTGTGGATGCGATACCCCATCGCGACGACGTCGGCCGTGCGCGCGTGCTTGATCTTGAACATCGTGCGCTTGTTGGGCGCATAGGGCTGCGAGAGCGGCTTGGCCACGACCCCGTCGAGCCCCGCGCCCTCGAACTCGGCGAGCCAGCGCTCCGCGAGCGCCGGGTCGTCGGTTGTGCGCGTGACGTGGACGGGATGCGGGACCCCGCCGAGCAGGTCGACGAGCTCGGCGCGGCGCACCGAGAAGGGCTCGGCCTGCAGATCGCGGTCGCCGCGAGCCAGCAGATCGAACCCGATGAACATGGCCGGGGTCTTCTCGGACAGCATCGTGACGCGGGAGGCAGCAGGATGGATGCGCTGGGTGAGCGATTCCCAATCGAGTCGCTCACGACCGTCCACCTCTTTCGGCACGACGATCTCGCCGTCGATGAGGCACGGCTCGGGCAGCAGGTGGGCGAACGCGTCGACGAGTTCGGGGAAGTACCGTGTGAGCGGCTTCGCTCCGCGCGAGCCGATCTCGACCTTCTCGCCGTCCCACGAGACGAGGGCGCGGAAGCCGTCCCACTTCGGCTCGAAGCTCAGCCCGCCGGGCGTCTTCGCCGGGTCGGGCACGGTCGGGACCGACTTCGCGAGCATCGGCGCGGGGATGTCGTAGGGCATGGCATCCATCCTGGCCCTCCCTGCCGACGTCCGTGTCCCCGTTCTCCGCGGAATGCGCGCTCGTTGCGAGGCGGATCGGGTGGAAACGGGACATCGCGCAGGAAGGGCGGCATGCCGCCGTGAGCGCCGCAACGGCGAAGCGGCCGCCTACGGCGTCGAGGCGTAGCGCGCGGCTCTTCCCGCGCCGACGCGACGCAGGATCCACTTGTGGCCCTCGACGAATCCGGTCACGAGCACGAGCAGACCGAGGCACACGAGCCACTCGGGTCCGGTCAGCGACGTCGCGCCGACGATGTTCTGCAGGAACGAGATCTCGGTCGACACCACGATGATGACGACGGGCCAGACGAGCAGCTTCGCGACCGCCGCGATGGGCGCGGCGAGCCCCGTCTCGGGCGAGCGGCGCATGAGCACGGCGCTGATGACCGTGCCGAGGCCCACGACGACATAGGCCATGGTCATGGCGTGCGACGGTTCGGTCGGGCTCGGCTCGTCGGGACCCCACACGAGCGGCACCCACGACGCGAGGAAGATCGCGAAGCCGTACAGGCCCCACTCCGCCAGTGCGCCCCCGTTGACGATGCCGAGCTTCGGGTTGCGCGGCGGGCGGTCCATGATGCCGGGGGGCGCCTCGTCCGCCGCGATCGCGAGCACGGCGAACAGCGTCACGAAGAAGTTCAGGAACAGCACCATTCCGGGGAACAGCGCGACGCCGTCGGCGATCGAGAACGCGGATGCCGCGAGGAAGAGCAGCAGGAGCGATACGAGCTGCGACATCTGGAACCGCAGGTACGACGTGATCTTGTCGTAGACGATCCGGCCGAGCTCGACCGCTCGCACGAGCGTCGCGAAGTTGTCGTCCGTGAGTACGAGCTTGGCCGCCTGCTTCGTGACTTCGGAGCCCGACCCCATCGCGACGCCGACGTCGGCCTGCTTGATCGCGGCGGCGTCGTTGACGGCATCCCCCGTCATCGCGACGATCTCGCCCTGCGACTGCAGCAGCTGCACGAGACGCAGCTTGTCCTGGGGGGTCACGCGGCCGAAGACGTGCAGGTCGGGAAGATCCTTCAGCAGCTCGGCGTCGTCGAGCTTCTGCAGGTCGGCGCCGCTGATCGCGCCCGCACCGAGGCCCAGCTCCTTGCCGATCGCCCCGGCGGTCACGGCGTGGTCGCCCGTGATCATGCGCACTTCGATGCCGGCGCGCTGGGCGATGTCGACGGCGATCTTCGAGGAGGGCCGCAGGGGATCGACGATCCCGACGATGCCGATGAGGTCGAGGTCGGTCACGTACGACATCGGGTCGGAGACGACGGATGCCTCGTCCTCCGCATCCAGGAACCGCGCGCCGATCGCGAGCGTGCGCAGACCGCTCGCGCTCATCGTCTCGAGCACGGCGGTGACCTCGTCGGCGTCGATCGGCGCCGTCGTGCCGTCGGCTCCGTATCGGGTGGCGCAGCGGCCCACGATGATGTCGGGTGCGCCCTTGACGAACTCGATGAGGCGGTCCTGACCGTCGACGGTGACGTGGTGGAAGGTCGCCATGAACTTGTAGTCGGAGTCGAACGGCACTTCCGCAATGCGCGGGTGCTCGCGCCGGGTCGCGTCGGCGTCGACGCCGAGCTTGGCGGCGAGCACGATGAGCGCTGCTTCCGTCGGGTCGCCGACGACGGCGCCGTCGATCGACACGGTCGCGTCGTTGGGGAGGGAGACGGCGAGGCCCACGCGGCTCGCCTGCACGGGCTCGCCCGCCGCGCGCAGCACCTTGCCGTCGAACGAGTAGCCGCCACCCGTCACCTGGTAGTGGGAGCCGCCGAACCAGATCGTGCGTGCCGTCATCTCGTTGAGCGTCAGCGTGCCGGTCTTGTCGGAGCAGATCGCGCTCGTCGCGCCGAGCGTCTCGACGTCGGCGAGGCTCGCGACGATCGCCTTCTCCTTCGCGAGGTGGGTCGCCCCCCAGGAGAGGAGGCTCTGCACGAAGGTCGGAAGGCCCGTCGGGATCGCGGAGATGGCGACCGCCGTGCCGAGGAAGAGCAGTTCGCCGACCTCCTGCCCGCGCGCGGCGCCGATCGCGATGATGACGAAGACGGCGGCCCACGCGACGATGCCGATGACGCGCGTGAGTCCGTCGAGCTCGCGCTGGAGCGGCGACCGGGTGTTCGACACCGTCGAGAGCAGGGTCGCGATGCGCCCGACCTCGCTGCGCATGCCGGTCTCGACGACGATCATCCGCGCCGTGCCGCGGGTGACAGACGTGTTCTGGAAGAGCATCGCGGTGCGGTCGGCGAGCGCCGCGTCGGGCGGGTTCGCCGCGCGGCCCTTCTCGATCGGGAGCGATTCGCCCGTGAGCGCCGACTCCTGCGTCTCGAGCGTCGCCGAGCGCACGATGCGGCCGTCGGCGGGGACGAGGTCGCCCGCTTCGAGGTCGACGATGTCGCCGGGGACCAGCGCCGTCGCATCCACGAGCTCGATCTGACCGTCGCGCAGCACACGGGCCTGCGGCGTCTGCAGTTTCGCGAGCGCGTCGACGCTCCGGCGTGCCTTGAGCTCCTGGCGAGTGCCCTGCACGACGTTGTACGCCACGAGGATGCCGACGACGATCGCCGTCGTGATCTGCCCGATCAGGAGCGAGACGACTGCGACGGCGATGAGCATGAGCGTCATGAGCTCGGCCAGCTGCCCGAGCGCGATTCTGACGGCGCTGGGCGGAGGCGCGCTCGCGAGAGCGTTCGGACCGACCGCGGCGAGTCGCTCCGCCGCGGCCGCGGATGTCAGTCCTCTGTCGGTGTCGGTGTGCAGCTCTCGGGCGATGGCATCCGGCTCGATCGACCACCACCGGGTGCCGGTGTCGGTCTCGGACGGCGTCGCTGTCGGGGTGCTCACGCGCTCAGGCTATTGCGTCGGCGCCCCGCGCGCTCCCTATCCGTCGAGCTGCTCGCGCACGCGGCGTGCGACCTCCGCCGTCGGCATCGACCGCGGGAACACCGCGACGACGACGTCGTCGGGCGCGGCATCCCGCTCCTCGCCGTCGGAGAGCACGCCGAAGCGCCGCATCGTGTCGTCGAGCGCCCGGCGCAGCACCGCGACGGGTACGCGCTTGGGGCCGCGCAGCAGCTGCCGCAGCACGTGGTTGTGCACCGCCGTGACGAGTGCGGCGAACCCGACCGCGTCGAGGGGGTCGAGGCCCGGCAGCGCCGCCCGCAGGTACTCGTCGAAGAGACGCTCGTAGCGGAAGACCGTCACGATCTCGCGGTCGCGCAGCGTGGCCACGCCCCGCACGACGGCGTAGCGACGGCGTGCGAGCTCCGGGTCGGCGGCGAAGTGCGAGTAGACCCGGACGGATGCCTCGCACACGGCCGCCCACGGATCGTCGTGCGGCTGGGCGAGATACTCGCGGAGCTCGGCGAGCAGCAGCTCGTGATCCGCGAAGATGACGTCGTCCTTGCCGCCGAACTGCCGGAAGAAGGTCGAGCGCGAGACGCCCGCCGCCCGGGCGATCTGCTCGACCGAGGTCTGGTCGAACCCCTGCTCCGAGAACAGGTCGATCGCCGCCGCCACGACGGCGGTGCTCGCGGCGGACGGTGATGCGGTGTCGCTCATGCCGAGGACTCTACTCGGACGGCGTTCCATCCGAGGTGGAACCCGATGCCGCGCGTCAGGAGCTCCCGCTCACGAGTAGTAGGCTGGGGGATTGGTCGATATCTCGACGTCGAGACGCTTTTCGCGTCATCCCACCCCATTCGCCACTGCGAAGGAATTCCACTGTGGATCTGTACGAGTACCAGGCACGAGACCTTTTCGAGAAGTACGAGGTGCCGGTTCTCGCCGGCATCGTCGCGGACACGCCGGAGGAGGTGCGGGCCGCAGCCGAGAAGATCGGCGGAGTCGTCGTCGTCAAGGCGCAGGTCAAGGCCGGCGGCCGCGGCAAGGCCGGCGGCGTGAAGGTCGCCAAGACCCCCGATGAGGCGTACGAGCTGTCGAAGTCCATCTTCGGCCTCGACATCAAGGGCCACATCGTGAAGCGCGTCATGGTCGCGCAGGGCGCGCGCATCGACAAGGAGTACTACTTCTCGGTGCTGCTCGATCGCGCCAACCGCTCCTACCTGTCGCTCGCGAGCGTCGAAGGCGGCATGGAGATCGAAGAGCTCGCCGTCGAGCGTCCCGAGGCGCTCGCGCGCATCGAGGTGAACCCGGGTCAGGGCGTCGACAAGGCCAAGGCCGTCGAGATCGCCGAGGCCGCGGGCTTCGCGCCCGAGCTGGTCGACAAGGTCAGCGACGTCTTCGTCAAGCTCTACGCCGTCTACAAGGGCGAGGACGCGACGCTCGTCGAGGTCAACCCCCTGATCCTCTCGGAGGAGGGCGACATCATCGCCCTCGACGGCAAGGTCTCGCTCGACGAGAACGCCGACTTCCGCCACCCCGGTCACGCGCTGCTCGAAGACAAGGACGCCGCCGATCCGCTCGAGGCGAAGGCCAAGGCCAACGACCTCAACTACGTCAAGCTCGACGGCGAGGTCGGCGTCATCGGCAACGGTGCGGGCCTCGTGATGTCGACGCTCGACGTCGTCGCGTACGCCGGTGAGAAGCACGGCGGCGTCAAGCCCGCCAACTTCCTCGACATCGGCGGCGGCGCCTCGGCCGAGGTCATGGCCGCGGGCCTGGACGTCATCCTCGGCGATCCGCAGGTCAAGTCGGTCTTCGTCAACGTCTTCGGCGGCATCACGGCGTGCGACGCCGTCGCCAAGGGCATCGTGGGCGCGCTCGCCGAGCTCGGCTCGAGCGCCTCGAAGCCGCTCGTGGTGCGCCTCGACGGCAACAAGGTCGAAGAAGGCCGCGCGATCCTCCGTGACGCGAACCACCCCCTCGTGACCCTCGCCGAGACCATGGACGAAGGCGCCGACAAGGCCGCCGAACTCGCGAACGCATAAGGACTGCAGAACATGTCGATCTTCCTCAACAAGGACTCCAAGGTCATCGTCCAGGGCATCACGGGCGGCGAGGGCACCAAGCACACCGCCCTCATGCTCAAGGCCGGGACGCAGGTCGTCGGCGGCGTCAACGCCCGCAAGGCCGGCACGACCGTCCTGCACACCGACAAGGACGGCAACCCCGTCGAGCTGCCCGTCTTCGCCTCGGTAGAAGAGGCCATCGCGGCCACCGGTGCCGACGTCTCGATCGCCTTCGTGCCGCCGGCCTTCACGAAGGACGCGATGGTCGAGGCCATCGACGCCGAGATCCCGCTGCTCGTCGTCATCACCGAGGGCGTGCCCGTCGGCGACACGGCAGAGGCGTGGGCGTACGCGCAGTCCAAGGGCGACACGACGCGCATCATCGGCCCGAACTGCCCCGGCATCATCACGCCCGACGAGTCGCTCGTCGGCATCACCCCCGCCAACATCACAGGCAAGGGACCCATCGGCCTCGTGTCGAAGTCCGGCACCCTGACGTACCAGATGATGTACGAGCTGCGCGAGATCGGCTTCTCGACGGCGATCGGCATCGGCGGAGACCCCATCATCGGCACGACGCACATCGATGCGCTCGCCGCGTTCGAGGCCGACCCCGAGACCAAGGCGATCGTCATGATCGGCGAGATCGGCGGCGACGCCGAAGAGCGCGCGGCCGACTTCATCAAGGCGAACGTCACGAAGCCGGTCGTCGGCTACGTCGCGGGCTTCACCGCGCCCGAGGGCAAGACGATGGGCCACGCCGGCGCCATCGTCTCGGGCTCGGCGGGCACGGCGCAGGCGAAGAAGGAGGCCCTCGAGGCCGCCGGCGTCAAGGTCGGCAAGACGCCGTCCGAGACGGCGTCGCTCATGCGCGAGATCATCGCCGGCCTGTAACGGCCGACGGACGAGGGGGTGGATGCCGCGGCATCCACCCCCTCGTCGTCTCACGACCGTGACTTGCGTGCCAGTTGCGTGATCGCATCGACGTAGCCGGAGGTGCGGTAGTACGCGCCGTGTGTGCCGACCTTGACGAGGTAGCCGCTCGTGTCGAGCTCGTCGACGATGCGGTCGAGGTCGTTCGTCCACGACCCGTCGGCGCCGCCCGGCGCCGTGCTCATCGCGGGATAGCCGAGGTAGTCCGTCAGGCGCCACAGGCTCACCCAGCGGAGACCGGGCAGCGGCAGAGGTGCGCCGTCGTGATCGGCGCGCACGAGGGTGCCCGTCACAGCACCGGTGGGCCGCTGCGGTCGTGCGAAGCGGCCGGCTATCGATTCGCGCACGGTCGACTGCGGCGCCGTCGAGGTGGCGGGACCCTCGTGACGCGCCGTCTGGGCCTCGAAGTCGGCCAGCCACGGATCCCGCGCGAACAGACGGGGCGCGAGGGCCGGCTGCGTTCCGAGCACGTCCGGCCCCAGCAGCTCGGGCAGCATGCGCCCGAAGAAGGGCCGCAGCTGCACGCCGAACGTGAGCAGCGAGACGCGCGAGAGCGCGGGGCGCGTGCGCTCCGAGCTCGCGAGCAGGCCGAGCGCCGCGACCGACAGGACAGCGCCCATGCTGTGCGCGGCGAGCACGGCGCGGCGATCCTCGCGAGCAAGCCAGTGATTCAGATGCCCGGCGATCTCCGGCACCGCGCGCTCCGCGTAGCAGGGCGGCCCGAACGGGTGCCCGGTGCGGGGGAGGAAGCACGCGATGTCCCACACCGTTCCCAGGGGTCGCGCACCGTCGCCCGTGCCGCCCGCTGCGAGGGCGCCGACGATGGCGACGCCGCTCACGGCGAGCACCCACATGCCGACGTTCAGCGTGTTCGTGAGGATCGGCGACAGCCCCGAGATGGCGGGTGCGTACGGGTCGTATGTCGTGAGCACGGCGGCGACGGCGGCCCACACGAGCAGTGCCAGCGAGAGGACCAGGGCGGCACCGAGCACGATCGCGAGCACCCCCACGATCGGCTCCGCGAGGTGCGCCCGCGCCGCACGCGTGCGCGCTCCGAGGATGCGGCTGAACAGCACGGCGCGTGAGGGGGGCAGGATGCCGCCGGTCGGCGCGGGCAGGTCGTCGGGCGTGATCGGAGCCCCCCAGGCGCGTGCGCGCCGGTCGTCCACCCGCGTCCGGAAGACACCGGGCACGATGATCAGCAAGGCGACGATCACGGCGAGGACGATCACAGTGCCGAGCACGACCCAGATCCCCGAGATCCGGATGCTGGGCTCGAGCTGCTCGATGCACCCGCATGCCTCGTCGACAGGCGGGGCGGGTGCCGAGGCCTGCTGACCGATGAGCGCGGCCGGCCCCTGAGCGCCGTTCAGCCAGTCGGCCGTCGTGACGACGACGATCGCGCTCGTCGCCACGCTCACCGTCAGCGCGACGGTCATGAACACGGCCGGTGCGCATCCGCGCCACGCCGCCGTGCGTCGGTCGGCGTCCTTGCGCCACCACGCCCCCGTGAGGGCCAGGAAGCCGCCGACGGCGATGATGACGAGCGGCGTCAGCTCGGCAGAGGATCTTCCCGCCGCGCCGATCGCCCATTCGGGAGCGAACGCCAGGGGCGCGAGAGTGACGAGCAGCATCGCACCCGCGGCCCCGAGCGCGAGCAGACTCGGCACACGCGCCCACGACCGCTCGACGAACCCGCGCTCGACGTCGGCCGGATCGACCGAGATCGTCATCGTCGGGACGACGCACGCCAGCACGACCGCGGCCCCGAGCAGTCCCGCTGAGATTCCCAGCGTCCACCCGTAGAAGGCCTGCCACGGGCCGGACGCCGCCTGGCCCGCCACGAAGGTCGCGACGAGCAGGATCGCGGCAGCGATGTGCGTGCGTGACAGATCCGTGGTGACGCGGTTCACCCAGAACCCGGGCTGCGAGAGCACCGACTTCGGCGCGAAACCGCGACCTGCCTCGGACGCGCCGACGCGATCGGCCGTCGCCGATCGCGGCAGGCCGGTCTCTTCGGTGTTCAGCTCCATACCCGGCAGGACGTCGTACCTCGTGCGCGACACCGCGGCGAACACCGCCAAGAGGATCACGGCGAGCACCGGGACGAGCGACAGCAGCGCGAGACGCTGACCCGCGGTGAGACCCTGCAGCCCTTCCAGCGCACCCTCGAGCGGCCCGCACCGAGCGGGGGTCGAGCCGCACTGCAGAGCCACGACGTCGATGGCGATCGTCACGGCGGTCGTGGTGAACAGCAGAGTCAGCAGAAGTCCGAACAGGCGTGCGGCGCCCGCCGTGAGCTTCTCCCGCGGCCCCGAGGGGTTGTCGGGGGTCGAGAGCGAACGTGACCACATGACCGCGTTGCCGATGCTGAACGGCAGCACGATGGCGTAGAGCACGCGGGCCACGACGCCGGCGACGACGCCCCCGATGCTGAGGCCGCCGACGTTCGGCACCGTGCGCACCATGCCGCCCCACGAGTAGGCCTCTCTGCGCACGCCCGGGGGTGCGGCGCCGCGCTGCCCCGGGCGTGCCGCAGCGATGGCCGCCGCCGCGTCGGGCGTGGGCTCCCAGAACGAGCCGAGCTTGTCGCCGGCGACCAGACGCACGGCGTCCGGCGGCAGATCGAGGAGATCGTACGGGGTGGTGTTGTTGACGCCGTGGACGCGCAGTTCGAGGACCTTCGCGTCGGCGGTCTGCCTGCTCTCTGCCATGACGCCCTCCGGGTGCCGTGCGGATGCCGCTGATGAGCCACACCCTAGCGATCGGGCGCTAGCCTGAAAAGATGCCGCTCACGGGAAAGTACGAGCCGTCCACCTCTGAATGGGCGCGCACACAGGCCGAGACGTACGAGGCGACGAACGGCGCCGAGGCGAACACGCTCCGCGGGGTGCCCATCATCGTGCTGACGACCGTCGGCGCGAAGTCCGGCGCTCTGCGCAAGACCGCGCTGATGCGCGTCGAGCACGACGGACGCTACGCCGTCGTGGCATCGAAGGGCGGAGCCCCGGACGAGCCCAAGTGGGGCGAGAACATGCGGCGCGAGCCGCACGTCGAACTGCAGGACGGGTCTCACAAGCGCGACTACCGCGCCCGCGAACTGTCGGGCGACGAGCGCGCCGAGTGGTGGGCGCGCTCGGTCGACGTGTGGCCCGACTACGAGAACTACCAGCAGAAGACCGATCGACTCATCGCGGTCTTCCTCCTCGAGCCGTTCGAGGGCTGATGAGGGGGGATGCCGAGGCTCCGGCATCCACCCCCCGCCCGTCGTTCACCCCTGAAGCAGCGCCTCGATCGGTCCGCGCGCGAAGTAGAGCAGGAAGCCCGCCGCGACGATCCACAGCAGCGGACTGATCTGCTTCGCCTTGCCCGAGAGCGAGCGGACGACGACCCACGAGACGAAGCCCGCGCCGATGCCGTTCGCGATCGAGTACGTGAGCGGCATGACCGTGACGGTGAGGAAGACCGGCAGCAGCACCGAGAACTCGCTGAAGTCGATGAAGCGGATCTGCGACATCATGAGCGCACCGACGATCACGAGGGCCGCGGCCGCGACCTCGCTCGGCACGATCGAGACGAGCGGCGTGAAGAACATCGCGACGAGGAACAGCGCGCCCGTCACGACGTTCGCGAAGCCCGTGCGCGCGCCCTCGCCGATGCCCGCACCCGACTCGATGAAGACCGTGCTCGACGAGCTCGAGGTGAGACCACCCGCGACGGCGCCGACGCCCTCGACGATGAGCGCGGACTTGATGCGCGGGAAGTCGCCCTTCTCGTTGGCGAGGCCTGCCTCCTTCGACAGCCCGGTCATCGTGCCCATCGCGTCGAAGAAGTTCGTGAAGACGAGCGTGAAGACGAGCATCAGCGCGGCGAGCACGCCGATGCGCTCGAACGACCCGAAGGACACCTGGCCGAGGAGGGACAGATCGGGGATCGAGACGAGGGTTGCCGGCAGCTCGGGCACCGAGAGTCCCCATCCGCCCGGGTTGACGCCGTCGTCGGCGAACTTGGGCCCGATGTTCCAGATCGCCTCGATGACGACGGCGAGCACCGTCCCGCTCACGAGACCGATGAGGATGCAGCCCTTGACCTTGCGCGCGACGAGGATGCCCGTCAGCAGCAGTGTGATGACGAAGACGAGCGTCGGGATCGTCGAGACCGACCCGTCGACACCCAGGCCGACCGGCGGCGACGAGGCGCCCGTCGAGGTCACGAAGCCGGCATCGACGAAGCCGATGAAGGCGATGAACAGGCCGATGCCGACCGTGATCGCGAGCTTGAGCTGGATCGGCACGGCGTCGAAGATCATGCGCCGCAGGCCCGTGGCCGCGAGCAGCACGATGATGAGGCCGTTGATGACGACGAGACCCATCGCCTCGGACCACGTGACCTGTCCGACCACCGAGACGGCGAGGAAGGAGTTGATGCCCAGGCCCGCCGCGAACGCGAACGGGAGTCGCGTGACGAGACCGAACAGGATCGTCATGACGCCCGCGGTCAGGGCGGTGGCGGCGGCGACGGCCACGAAGCTCAGGCTGTCGCCGTCGACGTCGACGCCCGACGACAGGATGATCGGGTTCAGGATGACGATGTAGGCCATCGTCACGAACGTGACGACACCGCCGCGCACCTCGGTGCCGACGGTCGAGCGCCGACGGGTGATCTCGAAGAACCGGTCGAAGCCGTTCTTCGGCTCGGGCTCGACGGTGTCGGGTGCGGACGACGGCGCTGTTGTCATGGGTGGACCTCCGAGCACGAAGATAGCGGGTCGGCGCGTGCGCGATCGAATGGCCGCCGAGAGGCGTGCCGGTGAGGATGCCGCGGCCCGCCGTCGGTAGGGTCGTTGAGGCATGCATCGCCTCATCGTCTTCATCCTCGCCGCGGTCGACGCCGTCATCGCGGCGGCTGTGGGCCTCGCCGTCGTGCTCGCACCGCTGACCCTCGTCTGGGCGCTCGCGGGCGGGGGCGCCGCGGACTGGGGGCTGCTGTGGTCGACGTCGGCCAAGGTGTGGCAGCTCGGTCATCTCGTGGCGCTCGACATCACCCTGCCGCCGGAGTATCTCGCCGTGACCGGGATCGACGCGGCAGCGGCATCCTTCACCGTCTCCCTCGCACCGCTCGCCTTCGCGAGCTTCACCGCGATCTTCGCGGCGCGATCCGGCCGCCGGGCGTCGCAGGCCGGGGCGTGGATCACGGGTGTGCTCACCGGTGCGGGGCTCTTCACCGCGATCGCCGTCGCCGTCGCCCTCACGTCGCCGATCGACGTCGCCGACACGACGGTGTGGATGGCTGTCCTCCTCCCCGGACTCGTCTTCGCCGTGCCGGCCCTCGTGGGCGCCGTCGTGACGGAGTGGTCCGAGGCCGGCGAAGGGGTCATCGCCCGCGCGCGAGACCGCGTCGAGGGCACGCCGTGGGCAGACGCGCCGGCGCTCGTCGCCCGCGGCGCGGCTGTCGTCGTCGTGGCACTGACGGGCCTCGCGGCACTGCTCACCGCGATCGCCCTCATCGGCCGCGGAGGAGAGGTCATCGCGCTCTTCGAGTCCGCGCACGTCGACGCGCTCGGTGCGACGATCATCACCGTCGGCCAGCTCGCGTATCTGCCGACGGTCCTCGTCTGGGCCATGTCGTTCCTCGCAGGCCCGGGCTTCCTGGTGGGTGCCGGCACGACCGTCGCCCCAGCGGGGACCCAGGTCGGGGTGCTCCCGGGCATCCCGCTGCTGGGCATCGTCCCCGAGTCCCTCAGCCCCTGGCTCCTCCTGCTCGCGCTGCTCCCGGTCGCCGTCGGCGCGTTCGCCGGGTGGATCGCACGCTCACGTCTCGTACTGCGGCAGGCCGTCGATGCCGACGAGACTCCGGATGCTGCCCGCACCGCCGTTCTCGTCGGCCTGATCGGGTCCTCCGACGCCCCGTCGGGCGACCTCCACGACGAACCCGAACCGGAGTCCGACGCGGTCGGCGTCCGCCTCGTCGTCGCGCTCGGCATCGCCGTCGTGTCAGCGGGTGTCGCGGCGCTCCTCGCAGCGCTCGCGTCGGGGTCGATCGGCCCCGGCACCCTCGCCGAAGTGGGTCCGCAGCCCGGCCCTGTCGCGCTCGCCGTCGGGCTCGAGGTGCTCGTCGGGGCCGGCATCCTGCTCCTGTCACCGCGCCGTCGCGACCGCGCTCCCGCCGACGCCGACCGGCGAAGGGGCGATCAGCTCGCTTCGGCCGCCGACACGCCGCCGGTAGACTAGGCCCGTGCTCACGGTCGCTGTCCTCATCTCGGGCGCGGGCTCCAATCTCCGGGCGCTGCTGGATGCCGCGGCAGACGCCGACTTCCCGGCCGAGATCGTCGTCGTCGGCGCCGACCGCGAGGCGGACGGCTTCGCCCACGCCGAGGAGTACGGCATCCCGACCTTCCTCGTGCCGTGGGAGCAGTTCGCCTCTCGCGAGGAGTGGGGATCCGAGCTCGGCGCGCAGCTCTCGGTCTGGCGGCCCGACCTGATCGTGCTGAGCGGGCTCATGCGGCTCCTGCCCGCGACGCTCGTCGAGGAGTGGGCGCCTCGCATCGTCAACACGCATCCCGCGTACCTTCCCGAGTTCCCCGGAGCGCACGGCGTGCGTGACGCGCTCGCCGCGGGAGCCGTGCAGACGGGTGCGAGCGTCATCGTGGTCGACACGGGCGTCGACACCGGTCCGATCCTCGCGCAGGAGCGCGTGCCCGTCCTCGAAGACGACGACGAGCACACCCTCCACGAGCGCATCAAGCCCGTCGAACGGCGCCTGCTGATCGACGTCGTCCGCCGCGTCGCGACGGGCGAACTCGACCTCGCCACCGCAGCGAAAGCACCCTGACGCCGAAGGAGTCCCCATGGCCGGCCCGAGCCACGACCCGAACCTGTACCGCGACCGCGATGTCGTCACGGTGCGCCGCGCCCTCGTCTCGGTGAGCGACAAGTCGGGCCTCCTCGACCTCGCCGCCGCGCTGGACGCCGCCGGTGTCGAGATCGTCTCGACGGGCGGCTCGGCGGCGCTGCTGCGCGCCGAGGGCTACGCCGTGACCGACGTCGCGGCTGTCACGGGCTTCCCCGAGTCGCTCGACGGTCGCGTGAAGACCCTGCATCCCGGTGTGCACGCGGGCCTGCTCGCCGACCTCCGCCTGGAGGATCACGAGCGCCAGCTCGCCGAGCTCGACATCCGGCCGTTCGAGCTCGTCGTGGTGAACCTCTACCCGTTCGTCGAGACCGTGGCATCCGGAGCATCGCCCGCCGACGTCGTCGAGCAGATCGACATCGGCGGCCCCGCGATGGTGCGTGCGTCGGCGAAGAACTTCGCCAACGTCGCGATCGTCGTCTCGCCCGAGTCGTATCCCGCCGTGATCGCGGCCATCTCGAGCGGCGGCACGACCCTCGCTCAGCGTCGCGAGCTCGCGGCGCGCGCCTTCGCGCACACGTGCGAGTACGACCGCGCTGTCGCGACCTGGTTCGCCGAGGGCACCCTCGTGCAGGACGACCTCCCCGCCCACCTCACGGTCAAGGCCGAGCGGATGGCGACGCTGCGCTACGGCGAGAACTCGCACCAGCGCGCGGCGATCTACACGCGTCTGGGCGGCCACGGCATCGCGCAGGCGAAGCAGCTGCAGGGCAAGGAGATGTCGTACAACAACTACGTCGACGCCGACGCCGCTCTGCGCGCCGCCTTCGACATGGTCAAGCCCGCCGTGGCGATCATCAAGCACGCGAACCCGTGCGGCATCGCCGTGGCGGCGCCCAACGCGCTCGACCCGATCGCCTCGGCGCACCTGCGCGCGCATGAGTGCGACCCGGTCTCGGCCTTCGGCGGTGTCATCGCCGCGAACCGCACCGTGACGCTCAAGATGGCCGAGAACCTGCGCGACATCTTCACCGAGGTCATCGTGGCTCCCGATTTCGAGCCCGAGGCGCTCGCGGTGTTCTCGCTCAAGAAGAACCTGCGCGTGCTGCAGCTCCCGGCGGACTGGCAGCAGGAGCGCATGGACGTGCGACTCGTCTCGGGTGGCCTGCTCCTGCAGGACGCGGACCGGTTCCCCGATGACATCGAGTCCGTCGCGCGGGACTGGGAGCTCGTGTCGGGGTCCCGACCGGCCGCGGAGGAGATGCAGAACCTCATCTTCGCGTGGAAGGCCTGCCGGGCGGTCAAGTCCAACGCGATCGTGCTCGCGAAGGGCTCCGCCACCGTCGGCATCGGCATGGGCCAGGTCAACCGCGTCGACTCGTGCCGCCTCGCAGTCGAGCGGGCGGGTGACCGTGCCGCGGGCTCGGTCGCGGCATCCGACGCCTTCTTCCCCTTCGCCGACGGACCGCAGGTGCTGATCGACGCCGGGATCTCGGCGATCATCCAGCCCGGCGGGTCGGTGCGCGACGCAGAGGTCGTCGAGGCGGCTCGGGATGCCGGGGTGACGATGTTCTTCACGGGCGAGCGCCACTTCTTCCACTGACCCCCCGGCGGCCGCCGACGGGGCGATGGATGCCGCGACAGCCGTGTCCGATTTCCGCGAGCCGGCGTCGGGGGAGCGTGTCAGAGTAGAGCCGTGACGATGACCATGACCTTCGACGAGCGGTATCGCGCGATCGACTCGCGCGATGCCCGATTCGACGGTCAGTTCGTCACGGCGGTGCGCTCCACCGGCATCTACTGCCGCCCGAGCTGCCCCGCTCGCACGCCCAAGGCGTCGAACGTCACCTTCTACCCCACGAGCGCGGCGGCGCACGAGGCAGGCTTCCGCGCGTGCAAGCGGTGCCTGCCCGAAGCGGCGCCCGGGTCTCCGCAGTGGAACCTGCGCGGCGACACCGCGGGGCGCGCGATGCGACTCATCGCCGACGGGGTCGTCGAGCGCGAGGGCGTTCCCGGTCTCGCCCGCCGTCTGGGCTACTCTCCCCGGCATCTCACGCGTCTGCTCACGACCGAGCTCGGTGCGGGCCCCTTGGCGCTGAGTCGCGCGCACCGCGCCCAGACCGCGCGCATGCTCCTCGTCGGCACCGACATGCCCGCGGCGGACGTCGCGTTCTCATCGGGGTTCTCCAGCATCCGACAGTTCAACGACACGATCCGCGAAGTGTTCGGGATGCCGCCGCTCGAGCTGCGCGCGCGGCGCCGGCGTTCCGGGCTCGCAGGCGGTGCGGCTCAGCCGGCGGGCGCCGGACCGGCGTCGTCCGACGCCCCGAGCACGATCGACCTCGTCGTCCCGCATCGCGGCCCGCTCGACGCCCACGGCCTCTTCGCGTGGATGGCCGCGCGGTCCGTCTCGTCGGTCGAGACCGCGACGCCCACCTCGTTCGCCCGCGTCGTCCGGCTCCCCGGCGGCCCGGGGTGGTTCGAGCTCCGCATCGACGACGCGGGTCGCCTCCGGCTCCGGGCGCAGTTGACCCAGCTGTCCGACCTCACGTCGCTCGTGACGAGGGCTCGGCGCCTGTTCGACCTGGATGCCGATCCCCTCGCGATCGACGACGCCCTCTCGACCGAACCGCTGCTGACCGCCGCGGTCGCGAGGATCCCCGGCATCCGCGTCCCCGGCGCCGCCGATCCGCACGAGATGCTCATCCGCGCGATGGTCGGCCAGCAGATCACCGTCGCCGCTGCTCGCACGGCGCTGACGGCGCTCACGGCCGCGCTCGGCGATCAGATCGACGGCTTCGGCGCGGCGACCAGGCTGTTCCCCACGATGGCGGCGATCGCCGAGCGCGGTGCCGAGGTGCTGCGCGGTCCGGCGGCCCGCATCCGCGCCGTCACCGGCGCCGCCGCGGCCCTCGCCGACGGGTCGCTCGTGCTCACGGCGGGGGACGACGGCGCAGAGCAGCGCGCCGCGCTCCTCGCGATGCCGGGCATCGGCCCGTGGACGGCCGACTACGTGCGCATGCGCGTGCTGGGCGATCCCGACGTCATGCTCCCGGGCGATGTCGCCGTGCGCTCGGGTGCGGCGGCGCTGGGCATCCCCTCCGATCCGTCCGGTCTCGTCTCCTGGGCCGCGCATCTCGCTCCCTGGCGCAGCTATCTCACCGCACACCTCTGGCGGGCCGTCCCGCCGCGCACCTCGAAGGAGCCGTCATGACGACCGCCACCATCCAGACGATCGACACCCCCGACGGCGCGTTCACGATCCTCGCCGACGAGCAGGGCCGTGTACTCGCGAGCGGGTGGACCGCCGACCGCGAGGCGATCCTCGCCCGACTGTCGGCGACCGCGCAGCCGGCCGACGTGCGGGAGCGGGAGACGGATGCCTCGGCCGCTGCGCGTGCGTACTACGACGGCGATCTGTCGGCCATCGACGACGTCGACGTCGCGCAGTCCGGCACGGCGATGCAGCTCGCGGGGTGGACGGCGCTCCGCGCCATCGCCCCGGGGGAGCCGCTGTCGTACGCGGAGTTCGCGGCGGCGCTCGGGCAGCCCAGCGCCGTGCGGGCCGCGGCATCCATCTGCGCCCGCAACGCCCCCGCCCTCTTCGTGCCGTGCCATCGTGTGCTGCGCTCCGACGGCACGCTCGGCGGATTCGCATGGGGTCTCGACGTCAAGCAGAGTCTGCTCGCGCGCGAAGCTGCAAAGTGAGCTTGCACACAGTGAACTCCCAGGGATAGGCTGGAGGGCTGTCGCGTTCGCGCCCAGCCCCCGTCCGCAGAGAATCCAGGAGGATGCCATGACCTACGCCGCCATCGATGCCAAGGCCGTCGTCGTCCTCCGTACCCGCAGCACGGTCCTTCCGTTCCCGGGGTCGGCGACGACGTTCGCGGGTTGACCGCTCCGCCTCTCGCCCCGCCCGCACCCCCGCGGGCATAGAGCCGCCTCGCGGAGCGTTCCCACCGAGGAACCCCGCGTTCAGCCATGTCCTGCGTCGTCGCAGACATTCCCCGCCGCCTCCGCCGCGGCATCCGCTCCACCTCTCGTCCCACAAGGATCATGACCTCCACCGCTGAACCGAAACGGTCTCACCCATCCACCCTGAAGTCGCTCGCGCGTCTTCTTCCCTTCGCCAAGCCCGTCCTGCCCCGCCTCGTGCTCGGTGCCGTCAGCGCGCTCATCGCGAGCCTGCTGGCCCTGGGAATCCCGCTCGTCCTCGAGGAGATCGTGCAGGGACCGATCGCCTCCGGCACCTTCAGCGCGATCGGCTGGGGCGCCGCGGCCATCCTGGGCCTCGGCCTCGCCGAGGCCGTGATGGTCTGGCTCCGGCGCTGGTTCGTGCTCGGGCCCGCCACCATGGTCGAGTACGAGCTCCGTCAGGGCTTCTACGCGCAGCTCCAGCGCCTCCCCGTGTCGTTCCACGACAAGTGGCAGTCGGGACAGCTGCTGAGTCGCATGATGCAGGACATCAGCATGCTCCGGCGCTGGCTCGCCTTCGGCCTCGTGCTGCTCGTCGTCAACGTCCTGACCATCGCGGTCGGCACGGTGCTGCTCTTCCGCTGGCACTGGCTGCTCGGCACGACCTTCCTCGTCGTGTCGGCTCCGCTGTGGTACGCCGGCTACCGATTCGAGAAGACCTACGGCACCCTTGCCCGTCAGAGCCAGGACCAAGCCGGCGACCTCGCGACCTCGGTCGAGGAGAGCGTCCACGGCATCCGGGTGCTCAAGGCCTTCGGTCGCGGCAAGCACGCGCTGCAGAAGTTCACCCGTCAGGCGGAGTCGCTGCGCGAGACCGAGCTGAGCAAGGCCCGCGCCGTCGGCTGGATCTGGTTCTGGCTCGTGCTGCTGCCCGACATCGCTTTCGCCCTGTGCCTCGGCGTCGGCATCTACCTGACGGCGCTCGGGCAGCTGCAGAGCGCCGAGCTCGTGGCCTTCTTCGTCATGGCGACGGTGCTGCGCTGGCCCATGGAGTCGATCGGGTTCCTCTTCTCGTTCATGCTCGACGCCCGCACCGCGACGGACCGCCTCTTCGAGGTCTTCGACGAGGAGAACTCGATCGTCGACCCAGAGCACCCCACTGTGCTCGAGCAGCCGCGCGGCGAGCTCGTCTTCGAGAACGTGCACTTCCGCTATCCCGACTCCGCCATGAGCGAGCGCGACCTGATCGACGGCGTGGACCTCGCGCTGCGCCCCGGTGAGACGATGGCGCTCGTCGGCCTCACCGGCAGTGGCAAGACGACGCTCACGACGCTGCCGACCCGCCTCTACGACGTGACGGAGGGCCGCGTCGTGCTCGACGGCGTCGACGTGCGCGACCTCACGCTGAAGGACCTCCGCACTCACATCGGCATGGCCTTCGAGGACGCGACGCTCTTCTCGCAGTCGGTGCGCGACAACGTCCTGCTGGGCCGTGAGGATCTCGAACCGGGCAGCGCGGAGGCCGAGCGGGTCATGCGCGAAGCACTCGGCGTCGCCCAGGCCGGATTCGTCGAAGACCTGCCCGACGGCGTCGACACGATCATCGGCGAGGAGGGGCTCTCGCTCTCGGGCGGGCAGCGCCAGCGACTCGCGCTCGCGCGCGCCGTCGCCGCGCGTCCCGCGGTGCTCGTCCTCGACGACCCGCTGTCCGCTCTCGACGTCGACACCGAGGCGCTCGTCGAGGACGCGCTGCGCGAGGTGATGCACGACACGACCGCGCTCATCGTCGCGCACCGGCCGTCCACGGTCATGCTGGCGGACCGCGTCGCACTGCTCGAGGCCGGCCGCATCACGGCGGTGGGCACGCACTCCGACCTGCTCCGCGAGAGCGAGCACTACCGGCACGTGATCTCGAGCCTGGAAGACGAACATGCGCGCATGCGCGAGAGGGAGGTGAACCTGTGAGCACGACGGTGACGGGCACGAGCGGCGAAGACCGCTCGGACTACACGCGGGACGAGAGCCGTCTCATCCGCGCGCGCTCGCTGCGCCTCCTGGGCTCGCTCGTGTCGCCGCTGCGGTGGCAGCTCGTGCTGGCGGCGGCCGTCCTGGTGGTCTCGACCGCGCTGCGCGTGATCGGACCGCTGCTGATCGCGTACGGGCTGAACACCGCCCTTCCCGCGGTCGTCGAGCAGGCGGACTGGCTGCCGACCATCGGGGTCGTGGTCGTGTACCTGCTCGCGGGCATCGGCGGTGCCGGCCTGATCGGCTGGTACGTCGTCGTGGCCGCACGCCTGACCCAGGCGGTCATGCTCGAGCTGCGCAAGCGGATCTTCCTGCACACGCAGCGTCTGAGTCTCGAGTTCCACGAGTCGTACACGTCGGGTCGCATCATCTCGCGACAGACGAGCGACCTCGACACGATCCGCGAGCTGCTCGACGGCGGTCTCAACGAGCTCGTCTCGGGCGTGCTGTACGGTGCGTTCACGCTCGTGGCGCTGTACTTCCTCGACTGGCAGTCGGGCGTCATCCTGACTCTCGCCGGCATCCCGCTGTTCTTCCTCATGCGCTGGTTCTACAGCCGCTCGCAGGTCGTCTACCGGGAGTCGCGCGTCGTCAGCGCCAAGGTGATCGTGAAGTTCGTCGAGACGATGACGGGCATCCGCGCGGTCAAGGCCTTCCGCAAGGAGGAGCGCAACGACGACGAGTTCGGCGGGCTCGCTCTGCAGTACCGCGACGTCAACATCCGTTCGATCCGCCTGTTCGGAACCTTCGAGCCGGGTCTCATGGCCATCGCGTCGTTCGCGCTCGCCTTCATCGTGTTCTGGGGCGGCGTACGCGTCGCCGACGGCGCGATCCTGGTGGGCACGCTGCTGAGTGCCGTCATCTTCGTGCGCAACTTCTTCTCGCCGATGCAGGAGGTCGCGTTCTTCCTGAACTCGTACCAATCCGCGACGGCCGCGCTCGAGAAGGTCTCGGGCGTGCTCGAGGAGGAGCCGACGGTGCCCGACCCCAAGCATCCCGTCGATCTGTGGGAGGCGAAGGGCCACGTGCGCTTCGACGACGTGACCTTCGGCTACTCCGACGACCGCGTCATCCTGCCGGACTTCTCGCTCGACATCCCCGCGGGCCAGACGATCGCGCTCGTCGGGACGACCGGTGCGGGCAAATCGACGCTCGCCAAGCTCGTGTCGCGGTTCTACGACCCGACGCGCGGCACGGTGTCGCTCGACGGGGTGGATCTGCGGTCGCTGCATCCGAAGGATCTGCGCCGCGCGATCGTGATGGTCACGCAGGAGGCGTACCTGTTCAGCGGCACGGTCGCCGACAACATCGCCCTCGGCAAGCCCGATGCGACGTTCGAAGAGATCAAGGCGGCCGCGCGCGCGGTCGGCGCCGACGCCTTCATCGAGCGTCTTCCCGACGGGTACGGCACCGATGTCAACAAGCGCGGTGGGCGCGTCTCGGCGGGACAGCGCCAGCTGATCTCGTTCGCGCGCGCCTTCCTCGCCGACCCCTCGGTGCTGATCCTCGACGAGGCGACGGCGTCGCTCGACATCCCGTCCGAGCGCATGATCCAGGATGCACTGCAGACGCTGCTCGCGGAGCGCACGGCGATCATCATCGCGCACCGCCTGTCGACGGTCGCGATCGCCGACCGCGTGCTGGTGATGGAGCACGGCGAGATCATCGAGGACGACACTCCGGCCGAGCTCATCAGCGGCACGGGCAAGTTCGCCCAGCTGCACGCCGCCTGGCGCGAGTCGCTCGTCTGAGTCGGATTCCGGATGCCCCGGCCACGTCTTCCCGGCGGGCCGGGGCATCCGTCTTCCACGTCGTGGTGCCGCTGCTGCTCCTGCTCATCGCCGTGCTCATCGCCGGTCTCCCCGCCGTTCGGTCGGAGGATTCGCGTTCGGACGGAGCATCCGTGCTCGATCCTCCGACGGAAGGCGGATCGTCCGACCGAACGGGCGTGCAGCCGCGGCGGCGGGGAGTGAGAGGCGGCCCAGGACGACCGGCGGTCAGCTGCGGCGGTCGAGTCCGGCGGCGACGGCTCGCGCGATCGTCCGCTCGACGGCCGGCCAGTCGTGGACGACCTGCGCGTAGGTGAAGCGCAGAACCGTGAACCCACGCAACCGCAGCTCGGCGTCGTGCGCGACGTCGCGGCCACGGTCCGCAGCACTCGAATGATGGGCGTGACCATCGACCTGGACCACGAGCAGCTCGCCGATGAGGAAGTCGACGGGTCTTCCGGCGAGCACCACCTGCTGCGCGATCCGCAGCCCCCACGGAGCAAGGCGGACGAGGAACAGCGACTCCAGCCCGGAGTCCGACAACCCGGATACCGCGCGCGCCAGCTCTGCCGCCGCACGAGTCGTCCACCGCACGTTCCGCAGAGCTTCGGGCGACAATCGCTCGATCCGCACAGCCGACTCCCACACCACGCGCGCATGTTCGGCGGCGAGGCACACGGCGATGTGAGCGAGCGCGTCTTCCACCGACTCGCGCAGGGAGTGTGCGGATGCCGGTGCAACGGGCCTCGACCAGTGGATGACGTCCTCGCGCGCGATGACGCCCGCACGCGCATGCGGCTTGAGGCTCACATGCCGCCGCTGGTCGGCGGATTCCGGCATCCACCACCCACGCTCGCGGGCGAGCGACACGCAGGCGATGCGCCCGCCGGCCCACGCGGCTGCGAGCGCATCCGCTCCGGCGTCAGCCGTCGCCACCCAGGTTCGTCGGATGATCTGCACCGCGCCGGAGCGCTTGACCTTCACGACGTGCGCATCGGTCCAGCCGGCCTGCTTCGCCGCGGCTCGATGCACGATTCCTCCGCGTGCTGTCACCCACTCGTCCAGTTCCACTCGCCGAGGCTCTCATCGGCGATCGCCCCTCCGCAGGCTGGGACGTCGATCTGGGGAGGAACGTCCTCGAGCGCCCTCCGTGGAGGAGAGCGTCGGAGGATTCGCGTTCGGTCGGAGCATCCATCGTCGATCCTCCGACGGAGAGTAGATCATCCGACCAGACTGCGCGCGGGGCGGGTCGGATGAGGGGATGGCGAGACGAGGGGGATCGACGAGGGAATCGGTTTTCATGGCCTTGGTATCGGCCGGGATCAGGGTGCTCGGTCGGAGGATTCGCGTTTCGTCGGAGCATCCATCGTCGGTCCGCCGACGGAGGGCGGATCATCCGACCGGACAGAGCGCAGGGCCGGGCAGAGCGCGGCCCTAAGCCGCGCGCCGACCGGACAGAGCGCGGAACATCCGACCGGCCAGAGCGCGGGGCGGCGCAGAGAGCGCGGAACATCCGACCGGCCAGAGCGCGGAACATCCGACCGGACAGAGCGCAGGGCCGGGCAGAGCGCGGCCCGAAGCCGCGCGCCGACCGGACAGAGCGCGGAACATCCGACCGGCCAGAGCGCGGGGCGGCGCAGAGAGCGCGGCGTGCGGGGTCTCGGCGGCCGGCGGACTCCCGGTCAGCGCAGCGACGAAAGGAGCGACGGGGCCTCGGTGGGGGAGGGGAATCCGAGGCCCCGCCGCGGCATCACGCGACAGGGCGCAGCGGACTCGAAGGACGAACTCACCCAGATTCGCGTCGCCGAGCGCTACAGGCGGATCTCGGCGATGACCTCACCGTACTCGGTCTCACCCACCGGGGTGAAGCCCACACGCTGGAAGAACGCCTCGGGGCCGCCGTCGCCGGCCTCGTAGATGACGTCGACGCGATCGAGACCGCGGTTGCGCGCCTCTTCGAGGAGCTTCTCGACGGCGAAGCGACCGACGCCGCGGCCCTGGTCGTCCGCGTCGACGTTGATGCGCCAGAGCACGGAGCGGAAGTGCTCCTGCGGTGCCTCTTCGTCGAAGTTGGCGCTCACGAAGCCGACGACCTCGTTGGCGTCGAGCACGACGCGCTGCCACGAGGTCTGCGGATTGATGACGGTGGCGGCGATGCCGTAGCTCACCGGCGCGAGGAACTGCTCCTGCCCCGGCTTGAGGGACATGTTGTTGACCGCCACGATCGTGGCGGCGGACAGTTCGACCAGTCGAAGCTCGTGCATACGCACAGGGTAACCCGGAACGACTCCGGTCCGCGCGGCGGCCGGAAGGCGGGGACTCACTGGCCCGCCTGCAGCAGCGCGAGACGCGAGTAGAGCCCCCCCGCCGCGGCGAGCTCCTCGTGCGACCCCGTCTCGACGATGCGTCCGTCCTCGACGACGACGATCACGTCGGCGCCGCGCACGGTCGAGAGCCGGTGGGCGACGATCAGCGTCGTGCGCCCTCGGCGCGCGCGATCGAGCGCTTCGGTGACCCGTGCCTCGGACTCCGCATCGAGAGCGCTCGTCGCCTCGTCGAGGACGAGGATCCGCGGATCGCGGATGAGCGCGCGGGCGATGGCGAGACGCTGGCGCTGGCCTCCCGAGAGTCGTGAGCCGCGTTCGCCGACGACGGTGTCGAGCCCGTCGGGGGACCCCGAGACGATGTCGAGCGCGTTGGCTTCGGCGAGAGCGGCGAAGACGTCGACATCGGTGACATCCGGAGCGCCGTAGGCGACGTTCTCGCGCACCGATCCGGCCAGGAGCACCGTCTCCTGCGGCACGATCGACACGAATCGCCGCAGCGAGCGCAGATCGATCTCCGCGAGATCTCGGCCGTCGATGCGCACGACTCCCGCGGTCGGGCGCACGAATCCGAGAACGGTGTTGAGGATCGTGGACTTCCCCGATCCGGAGGGCCCGACGAACGCCACCGTCTGCCCCGAGTCGATCTCCAGATCGATACCGTCGAGCGCGGGCAGCTCATCGCCGGGATAGTGCACGACCACGTGCTCGAGCCGGAGGTCTCCGCGCACGCGGGCGACCTCGGCCTTGCCGCGACTGTCCTCGACGTCGAGCTCCTCGGTCACGTCGGCGATCGAGCGCATGGCGTCCATTCCGCGCGTGAAGATCGGGGCGGCGTTCATGAGCATGACGATCGAGTTCGTCAGCATGCCGAAGTAGGTGCTCAGCAGCACGACCTGGCCGGCGGTGATCGGCACGATACCGGTGACGGCCAGGGTGGCGGCGCCCACGAGGCACAGCAGCCCGAGCACCTGATACGAGATCCACGAGAGCGCTCCGAACCGCCCGTTCAGCACATCGAGGTCGCGCCCGGCGCGTCGCACGGAGTCGGCGCGTTCGGCGATGCGCGCCGTGGCGACATCCTCCAGTCCGTGGCCGCGCGTGATCGGCATGAGCGCCGCCATCTCGCTCACGTGCGCCGAGAGCCGCTCCACTTCGAGCCGGAAGGCCTCGTTGCGCGTCGCGGCCCGCCGGCGGATGTACACGATGAGGGATGCCGCGATGGGGATCGCCACGGCGAAGACGCCGACGAACAGCGGCACGGTCAGCGCCGTGATGAGCACGGCACCCACGAGAGTCGACAGCGCGGAGATCACGGTCGGGAACAGCTGCGCGAGCATGAGCTCGAGGTTCTCGACGTCGCGCACGATCTTCGTCTGCACGATCGACGCGCTCTGACGGTTGTGGAAGCCGAGCGAGAGCCGCTGCAGCCGCGCGGCGAGTCCCGCGCGCACCGTGTAGGCGAGGCTGCGGTTCGCGGTGCTCGTGAGGTGCACCACCATCATGTTGAAGGGATAGTTCAACGCCAGCACCGCGACGGCGACGAGCGCCCACCAGCCGATGTTCGTGACGGGGCCTCCGGCGACGACGATGTCGATGATCGCCGCTGTCACCGGCGGCAGCACCCAGACCGCGCTGTCCTTGATGACGAAGGCTCCGACGGCGAGGGACATGCCGACGCGGTGCGGTCGCAGCATCCGCAGCAGCGAACGCAGCGGCTGCGACCGGCGGATGCTGCCGGTGAGCAGCGCCTCGGGGTCGATGAGCGGGATGCGGCCCGTGCGGGGAGCGCTCACGAGATGTCTTCGCGCACCACGCCGATGCCGCCGGCGGGAAGGGGCAGCAGGCCGTCCACGCGTGCGCCGCTGACGAGATCGATGCCCGTTGCGGGGACCTCGGCGTCGGTGGCCGAGTGGTTGATGAGGAAGAGCCAGGATGCCGAGTCCCCCACGCGCCGGACCGCTTCGACGCCGTCGACCACGGGCACCGCCGGTGTCAGGCCCGAAGCGGCGGCGACGGCATCCACCAGCGCATCGAAGCCCTCGGTGAGCCGGCCCGACACGTACCAGGCCCAGCCGGCACCCACGGAGCGTCGTGTTACGGCCGGCGAACCGGCGAGCACACCCCCTGCGTAGGTGTCGATCACCTCCGCGTCGATCGCGCGGAGGCGCTCGGCCCAGTCGGCGACGAGGGCGCCGGACGCGAGCGGAACCGCCTCGCCCTCCTGCAGCGGATGCAGCTCCTCGCCCAACACCCCCAGCAGATCCCGGAACGCGCCCGGGTAGCCGCCGAGTCGCACGCGGTTCTCCTCGTCGACGATGCCCGAGAGCGGACCGACGACCACGGTCGCGCCGTCGCCCGCGGCATGCGCGATGCGGGCGGCGTCGTCCTCGGAGACGGCGAACATCCCCGGCACGACGAGCAGGTCGTAAGCCGCGAGGTCGGCCTGCGGAGGCACCACGTCGGGAGCGAGCCCGCGCGCGGAGAGCGCCGCGTGCCATCGATACCCGTCGTTCTCGATGGGGAAGTCGCGCAGCGGCGACTGCGACTCCTCCCACGCCCACTTGGCGGGGATGTCGGCGACGATCGCCGCGCGCGTGGGGGCGACGAGGCTTCCGGCCGTCTCGCCGATGCGCTCGAGGAGGCTCCCGAGTGCGACGACGTCCCGCCACTGCCGGGTGTCGGTGCCCGCGTGGGGCACGAGTCCCGAGTGGAACTGCTCCACGCCACTGGCGGACGCGCGCCACTGGAAGAAGAGGGCGCCGTCCGCGCCGTGGGCGATGTGCTGGAGGGAGTGCCGCGCCATCTCGCCCGGCGCCTTCGGCGTGTTGCGGGCCTGCCAGTTCACGGCGGACGCCGCATGCTCCATGAGCAGCCAGGGCGTGCGGCGGTCGAGTCCGCGCGCTCGGGAGGCCACGAAGGCGAGCTCGCGCTCGCGGTGGGGATCGGCGGCCTGCGTGTAGTGGTCGATCGCGACCAGATCGAGGTCGTCGGTCCACTCGGCGTAGTCGGTGACGCTCCCGCCGACGGTCAGCATGAGGTTGGTCGTGATCGGCTGCGTGGCCCCCGCGGCGCGCAGCGCGTCGCGCTCGCGGCGGTACTGCCCGAGGAGCTCGTCGGAGGAGAAGCGGTCGTAGGCCAGCAGGATCGACGGGTTGGTGCCCGACTCGCTCGCGAGCGGCGCGGTGACGTCGTCGAACGACCGATACCGCAGCCCCCAGAAGGCCGTGCCCCACGCGCGGTTCAGCTCCTGGATCGTGCCGTAGCGCGCCCGGCACCAGGTGCGGAACGCGGCACTGGATGCCTCGCAGTAGCAGAGCCGGTTGCCGCCGCCGAGCTCGTTGCCGACGTGCCACATGGTCACCGAGGGGTGCGCGGCGTAGCGTTCTGCGAGCCGACGCGCGATGCGCGTCGAGTACTCGTGCCAGGTCGGGTGGCTCGCGCACCATCCGAGGCGACCGCCGGGATGGAATCGGATGCCGCGGCGATCGACCGGGATGATCTCGGGGTGCGCACGGTGGAGCCAGTTCGGCGGAGCTGCGGTCGGGGTCGCCAGGTCTATGCCGATCCCGGCATCCGACAGCATCCCGATGATCCGGTCGAACCAGGTCCACTCCCACACGTCGTCATCGACCTCGAGGAATCCCCACGAGAAGACGCCGAGCGTCACGGTCGTCACCGACGCCTCCCGCATGAGTCGGATGTCCTCGGCCCACACCGCCTCGTCCCACTGCTCGGGGTTGTAGTCGCCGCCGAACAGCAGACGCCGCGCCGTCATGCCGTGCCGGCCCGATGGATCGCCGCGGTGAGGGGGTGCGCCGAGGGGAGGTCGGCGAGGGCGACGACCCCGTCGATGCCCGCCCCCTGCGGCGTGACGATCTCGACGTCGGAGCGCTCCCCGCCGAGGGTCACGGCATCGGCGAACGCCTCGCGGAGGCGGGGGGAGCGGAACACTCCGCCGATCGCGCACACCGCGAACACCTCGTCCTCCCCGCGCACCCGCGAGATCGACGTCGACACGCTCGCGGCGAGCTCGCCGGCGGCGCGCCGCGTGATGTCGAGGGCGACGGCGTCATCCTCGACGGCGAGTCGGGCGACCTCGGTCGCGAAGCCGGCGACGATGCGGACGCGGTTCTCGTCGCTCTGGAGGTCCATGTACGCCTGGGCGAGATCGGGCCACAGAGAGCGCACGACATCGGTCAGCCCCGTGGCGGCACCGCGGCCGTCGTAGGCGCGCATGACGGCGTCGAGCGCCTCCCGGCCGATCCAGTAGCCGCTGCCCGCGTCGCCCATGATGTATCCCCATCCGTCGACGCGCGCGATCGCATCGGGACCCACGGCGAGGGTGACCACACCCGTGCCGGCGGCCACGACGGAGCCGTGCCGGTCGCCCAGGGCGCCCAGGAACGAGGTCGTGGAGTCGTGTGCGAGCGTGACGCCGCGCAGGCCGGTGCCGTGCACGAGCGACAGGAGCTCGGACGCGTCCGCGTCGCGCGCCGTCAACCCGGAGATCCCGGCGGAGAGGATCTCGGGCGTGGCGTGGGTGCGTGCGAGCGAGGCCCGCACCACCTCGGCCAGCTGAGGCAGCAGCGCGTCGTGCGTGTCGATGCCGCGGAACACGAGATCGTCGTGTCCGTCCGGCATCTGGAGGCGCACCTTCATGCCCGTCTGGCCCGCATCGATCGCGAGCACGCTCCGCGGTGTCACGACTGCTCCTCGGTTCTCGCGATCTCGCGCGCGCCCGCCAGCGCGGAGTAGGTCCTGCGCAGGAAGTCACCCGCCGGCTTGCCGTAGGGGCAGTAGTCGTCGTTCGCGGTCGCCTCCGCGAGGTCGTACAGGCGCGGTGGCCAGTCCCACAGGAACCACCCCCCGACCCATGTCCGACGCGCGCACGCGTCGAACATGTCCTCGTACCAGGCGAGCTGAGCCGCGCCGGACGGCTCGCCCGGCAGGCTCCAGTCGTTCGGGATCGCGGGCGATCCCTCGCGCGACGGGCACCCCGCCTCGAGGAACACGAAGGGCTTGCCGTGCGCCTCGACGACACGCTCGATGCGGTCGAGATGCTCGTCCCACGTGCCGAGGGGGTAGTAGCCGCTCGACGAGATCACGTCGACGGCATCCCACCACGTGACATGGTCCTCCTGATACTTGTCGCAGTTGTAGGTGACCAGGCCCGAGTACACGGATCGCACATCGGCGATCAGCGCGCGCCAGTGGGCCTCCTGTCCGTCGGCGCGCACCATCTCGCAGCCGATGCAGAACATCTCGCAGCGCTCGGCCTGCGCGATCTGCGCGGCATGCAGGATGAACGCGCGGTACGACGCGAACCACTGCGTCCAGGTCGGCTCGTTCGGCACGTCCCAGTCGAAGAATCCGATGTGCGCGCGCCATGTGCCGTCGGCCACATTGACGACCGGCTTGAGGCACACCCTCATGCCGAGGGCGCGCGCCTCGCGGATCGCCCACACGATCTCATCGTCGGTCACCGTCGGCGCCGCCTCGAAGGGGATGTCGGTGGACGTCGCCGTCGCCTGCAGCGCGGCGTACGAGATCGCCGTCCACGTCACGGCGTGGTCGGCCATCTTCGCCATCGAGTCCGCCGCCGTCGGGGTCGCCCAGGTGCCTCGCACGCCGGTCCACCCCCAGGTCATGCCGCAGACCGGCGCGTCCAGGACGCTCACGCGCGCACCAGCTGGTTCGCGCTGCGCAGCACCCGCGGATCGGCGAGGGCCGCGGCATCCAGCGCTCCGTCATGGCGCACGAGGATGCGCGCCGACTCGCCGGGCAGCAGGGTCAGCAGGCCGTCTTCGGCGTGCGCGGCGGGATGGACCTTGTCGACGAGCAGCGTCAGATCACGCACGAGCGCTCCGGCGGTCGCGGTCACCTCTGTGCCGCCGGGGACGACGCGGGTGGAGACCGCGACATTCTGCGCCGGGAGTGCGGAATCCCGCGGCTCGGCGAAGAACCAGAAGCCGCGGATGCCGGATGCCTCGGCCACGAGCAGCTCCCCGCCGGCCTCCGCCGTCGTCGCCACGCCGGCCTCGATCGGAACGACGAGCGTGCTGCGCGGGCCGACGGAGATCTCGATCGCGATGCCCGCGACCGCGCGCCCGGCGAAGGTCAGGCGACGGATCTCGAGCGTGCCGCTCCAGGTGTCGCCGGTGTCGTTGCCGAGGACGACGGCGAGGCCGTCCTCGCGCGGCTGGAGCGTGATCACCCGTGGGGCGAACGCGTTCCGCAGCGCATGGAAGAGCGGCTTCGGTCGCTCCGCGCCGTCGATCGCCGCCCACGAGGTCACGGGCCAGCAGTCGTTGAGCTGCCACACGATGGCGCCCATCGTGTGAGGCGCCCACGACCGGAAGTGATCGAGCGCCGCGCCGACGGCGTTGGCCTGGTTGAGCTGCATCGCCCAGTGCCAGGTCTCCATGTCGTCGGGGAGCCGGAAGTGGGGGAGCAGCCCGTTCGTGAGCTTGACGTTGCCCTCCATCGCCTTCTGGTGGACGACCATCCCCGGCGACTCGGGCGTGAGCGGGTCATCGTCGAGCGACTGCGTCAGGGTGGTCCACGTCGGCGGGCCCTGCCAGCCGAACTCCGCGACGAACCGGGGGGTGTGCTCGCGGTACGTGGTCCAGTCCCGGTCGTTCCACTGACGCCAGAGGTGCACGGTGCCCGAACCCGGATCGAGCGGGTGGGGCCCGGTCTGCGTGCCGCTCGGCGCATCGGCCGTGAGCGTCGGGTCCCAGCCCATACCCGCGCTGAACGGACTGCCGGGGACGTACGGCACGTGCGGCGCGAGCTCCGCGACGAGCGCGGGGAACAGCTCGTAGTAGTAGTGCGCTCCCCAGGTCCTGCCGTCCAGGCGACGCTGCCAGCCCCAGTCGGCGAACCCCTCGAGCGCCTCGTTGTTGCCCGTGAGCAGGACGAGGGAGGGATGCGACGCCAGCCGCACGATGTTCTCGCGCGCCTCCGCCTCGATCTCGGAGCGCAGCGGCTCCTCCTCGGGGTAGCCGGCGCACGCGAAGAGGAAGTCCTGCCACGTCAGCAGGCCGAGCTCGTCGGCGAGGTCGTAGAAGTCGTCGGACTCGTAGAGGCCGCCGCCCCACACCCGGATGAGGTTGAGGTTCGCGTCGAGCGCCTGCCGGAACCGACGCTTCACGCGGGCGCGGTCGACCCGGACGGGCAGGGCATCGTCGGGGATCCAGTTGACGCCCTTCACGAACACGGGCTGATCATTGACCACGAGCGTGAAGGCGTTGCCCGCGGCATCCGGCGTCTGATCCCATTCGACGGTGCGGAAGCCCACCGTCCGCTGGGCCTCGTCGAGCACGCCGTCGCCGTTCAGCCGTACGTCGACGGCGTAGCGGGGCTGCTCGCCATAACCCGCGGGCCACCAGCGCTGAACGGTCGCGAGGTCGAGACGCGCGCGCGCCCGGTCGCCGACGACGGCCTCGGGCGGGGACTGCGTCTCGACACCGGGACCGCGCGCCGCGAGCGAGAGCGTCAGGGGAGCGCTGGAGGCATCCCGTTCGATCACGACATCGACGTCGACGTGCCCGCCGTCACCCTCGGGCGTCGCCGTCACACGCACCTCGGCGAGCCGGGCGCCCGACCACGACTCGAGGCGCACCGGCTTCCACGGTCCGCTCGTGAACGTCGCGATCCCCCAGTCCCACCCGAAGTTGCAGGCGGACTTGCGGATCGCCTCGTAGGGCAGGGGGTACGGGCGCGGGCGCACGCCGAGCGCGAGGCTCTGCGCGTTGGCATAGGGGATCGGGGCACGGAAGGCGATCTCGATCTCGTTCTCGCCCTCGACGAGCAGTGCGCCGATGTCGAAGCGGTACGACCGGTGCTGGTTCGCGGTCTCGCCGATCACCCGGCCGTTGAGGCGGATCGTCGCGACGGTGTCGAGGCCCTCGAACACGAGGTCCTGCCGGGTCCGGCCGTCCGGCGTCCAGGCGAACGTCGTGCGGTAGGTCCAGTCGACGAGTCCGATCCAGGCGACGGCCGCCTCGTTGACGCCGTGGAACGGATCGGGGATGAGATCGGCCGCGAGCAGATCGATGTGCACCGTGCCGGGCACCGTGGCGGGAATGCTCGCCCCCGAGACGTTCGCCGGCACGGGCCCGGCGGTGGCCCGCACCGTCCAGCCGTCGTGGAGAGTGCGGGAAGAGAGGGAAGTCACTTGACGGCTCCTGCGGTGAGGCCCTTGTAGATCCAGCGCTGCAGCAGCAGGAACACGATCAGCGTCGGGATGATGACGACGATGGTACCCGCGGCGATCACCTCCCACTGTGCCCCGAACGGACCCTTGAATCGGAAGAGGGAGGTGGAGATGAGGCCCTCGGAGGGCAGATAGAGGAACGGGGCGTAGAACTCGTTGTAGATCGCGATGCCCTTGATGATCACGACGGTCGCGATGGCGGGCTTGAGCAGCGGCAGCACGATCCGCCAGTAGATCGTCCACCGGTTGGCGCCGTCGATCATCGCGGCCTCGTCCAGCGACACCGGAATGCCCTGCATGAACTGGATGAACAGGTAGATCGCGATGATGTCGGTGCCCATGAAGAGCAGGATCAGCGCGGCCTTGGTGTCGTACAGGCCGAGCCCGTTGACGAGCTGGAACGTCGCGACCTGCGTCGTCACACCCGGGATCAGCGTGGCGAGCAGGAACAGTCCGAAGACGAGCTTCTTGCCGCGGAACGCGAACCGGTCCAGCGCATAGGCGGCCATCGTCCCGAGGAAGATCGTGCCCACGAGCGAGACGACCAGCACGATCGTGGTGTTCACGAAGCCCTCGAGCATCTTGCCGCTCGTGAAGGCGGTGACGAAGTTGTCGAAGTTGAGCCAGTTCGCGGGCGGCGAGAACGGGCCGGTCTGGGCGTACTCGGTCTTGGTCTTGAGGCTCGCGAAGAGCAGCACCGAGAGCGGCAGCAGCGTCACGACGGCGGCGATGATGAGGCTGAGGTACTTCGCCGTCGTGGCGGTCATGCCGCCGATGCGCTCGCCGGCCGAACGGCCCTTCGCGACGCGACGCGGGGGCGCGGACGTGGCCGTCATGTCAGATCCACCTTCTCGTCGGGGAACACTTTTCGCTGGATCACGGTCACGATCAGCACGATCGCGAGCAGCACGACGGCCATCGCGGAGGCGAGTCCGACCTGCCGGAAGCTGAAGGCGGTCTGCAGCGTCTGGATGACGAACGTCGCCGATCCGTTCGCTCCGCCGGTCATGATGAACGGCACTTCGAAGACCGACAGGCTTCCGGCGATCGCGAGGATGAACGACAGGCCGATGATGCGTCGGATGCCGGGGAAGATGATCGCCCAGAACTGCTGCCACCTGTTGGCGCCGTCGAGGTCGGCTGCCTCGTAGAGCTCATGCGGGATCGACTGGATCGCACCGAGGAAGAGCACGAAGTTCAGGCCCGTGTAACGCCAGACCGACGTGCCCGCGAGCGACCAGTTGACGATGTCGGGGTTGCCCAGCCACTGCGGTGGATCGGCGACCCCGAACCACGAGAGCACGGTGTCGAGCGTCCCGCCCGGCTGGAAGAGGTAGAGGAAGACGAAGCCGACGGCGACGCCGTTGATGAGATAGGGGAAGAACAGGATGCCGCGGAACAGATTCGAGAACCGCGTCGAGAAGCTGAGGATCGCCGCGAAGTACAGGGCGATCGCCATCTGCACGAACGAGGCGACGAAGTAGTACAGGCTCACCCAGAACACGCCGAAGATGCGCGGATCGGTGAAGACCTGGATGTAGTTCTCGAGGCCGACGAAGTTCTTCGTCAGGTCGATGCCGTCCCAGTCGGTGACGCTGTAATAGAAGAGGTTCAGCGCCGGCCAGTAGGTGAACAGCAGCAGGAGCCCGACGGCTCCGGCGAGGAAGAACCAGGGGGTCAGCTTCTGCAGGAGAGTGCGTCCTGCCGTCCCGCGTGCCCCCTCGCCGGAGCCGCCGGCTGCGCGGCGTGAACCGCGCAGCCGACCGGCCCGGGCGGGCGCAGACAGGACCGCAGGGGCGTCCGCGGGTGCGGAGCCGGGAGCTGCGATCGCCATCGTTCGCGTCCTTTCGTCGTCGAGATCAGCCGGCGAGCTTCGAGACCGAAGCGCCCCAGCGTTCGTTGAGCTCGGCGAAGTAGCTGTCCTTGTCGCCGTCGGCGGCACCGCGGGCGATGTCGACGAGCTTCTGACGGTAGATCGGACCGTAGAGGTCGATCTGCGAGTCGTCGGCGATGGAGTTGATGAGACCCTCCTTGCCGGCGGGGGCGGGGTTGATCTCCATCAGCTCGACACCGGCGTCGGTGAAGCCTGCGAGGTTCGGCGGGAGCTCCTTGTCGATGAGCGGAGAGATCATGCCCTGTGCCTCGGTGTAGCCCGAGTTCTCGACGACCCACTGGATCCATGCCCACGCGGCGGCCTTGGACTTCGAGTGCTTGCTGACCGCGAGGTTGTAGTCGCCGCCGATGACGGCGAGCTGCGTGCCGTCGACGTTCGCCGGGAAGGCCATGTAGCCGATGTCGTCCGCCGACGCGCCGTTCTCCTCGGCCGCGGCCTGCATCTGCGAGATCGCCCAGGAGCCCAGGGGCATCGTCGCGATCTTGCCCGTTCCGAGGTCGACCTTCGACTGCTCCCAGTTCGTCGTCAGCGGGTCGGGCTCGGTGAGCCCGGCGGCGACGGTGTCGTACAGCAGCGAGTCGATCGCGTAGACGTCGGTGCCCTCGGTCCACGGCGCCGGATCCTCCGCCATCGTCACAGGTGCGTCGGGGTCGTCGGTCACGACGCCCAGGTTGCCGAAGCTCTGCGTGAGCGGCCAGCCGTCCTTGTAGTTCGTGTACATCGGGATGGCGTCGGTGTTGTCTCCGACCTTCTGCAGCGCCTCGAGCCACTCGTCCTCGGTCGTCGGGAGCTCGGTGACGCCGGCCTCTTCGAACACCTTCTTGTTGTAGACGATGCCGTTGGCGTTGCCGCCGAACGCGATGCCGTACTGCGTCCCGTCGTAGCTGGCGGCCGGGAGGAAGCGGTACGTGTCCTCGAAGTCGGCGGTCTTGCCCAGGGGCTCGAGGAACTGCTCGTACTGATCGGGCTTGATCGCCGGGATGCCGATGACATCGCCGTAGTTGGTGGTCGACATGCGGGTGAGCATCTCGCCCGCGTAGTCGGTGATGCCCTCGAACGTGACCTTCACGTCGGGGTACTCCTCATTGAACGCTGCCGCGTACTTGTCGAATGTGCCGTCCTCGACGAGGTCGGTGCGCCAGGTGACGACCTTGATGTCACCCTTCACCTCGCCGTCGATCGTGTTGGAGGCGTCGCCGCCGCCTCCGCCGCCGGAGCATCCGGCGAGTGCGACGCCCGCGACGGCGATCGCCGCCAGGCCTGCGAGTCGTTTGCGTGCCATGTTCTTTCTCCTTGTCAGGTTCACCCTTGAAACCGCCACGCGCCGCGCCTGCATCTTCACCGAGGGGGCCCGCGCGGCCCACAGTAACCCCGGTCCGTGGCCAGGCACAAGCGTCGAATGTCAACGCTGTCTTAGCCTGTCCAATTCTCGATTGAACAAATTAAACACCCTTTGATCTGGGTATTCCTGCTGCCGCTTTGGATGCTCTCACCTGTTCATGTCCTGTGAATGTCCATCGTCGTCATTCTGCGTCGACGCTGATAGTCTGTGTCCGACAGGAGGACCGATGACGGTTCAACAGCGCGCGACGCTCGACGACGTCGCCCGACTCGCCGGGGTCAGCTCCAAGACCGTGTCGCGGGTCTTCACCCAGCGCGAGCTCGTCGCGCCACAGACGGTGGAGCGCGTCCTCGGCGCCGCCAAGCGCCTGCGCTTCCGGCCCAACACGCTCGCGCAGGGACTGCGACGGGGCGGCGGCACCAAGACCGTGGGCTTCATCATCGGCGAGCTGAGCAACCCGTTCTACTACAAGGTCGCGGCCGGACTCGAGAAGGAGCTCTCGGCTCACGGCTACAGCCTCGTCGTGGCGACGACCGACGACACCGAGGAGGGCGAGGGTCGCGTCGCCGACGCTCTTCTCGCGCAGCGCGTCGGCGCACTGCTTCTCATCCCCGTGGGTGAGGACCAGTCCTATCTCGAGGGGGAGCGCCAGCTCGGCACGCCGGTGATCTCCCTCGATCGCCCCGCGCGCAATCTCGCGGCCGACTCGATCGTGCTCGACAACCGTGCCGCCGTGCTCGAGGCCACGCGTCGCCTGGTGCGGCTCGGCCATCGCCGTGTCGCCTACGTGTGCAACCCGGCAGCGGTCTACACGCAGACCGAGCGCATCGGCGGCTATCGGCAGGCGATGGCCGAGGCGGGGGTGGCTGACACCTCTGCGTGGGAGGTTCTCCGCGACGATCTGTCGCTCCCCGCCATCCAGCTGGTGCGCGAGCTCTTGGACGCCCCGCTCCCGCCCACGGCGATCGTGGCGGGCAACAACCGCATGACGATCGGTGCGTTGCAGGCGCTGCGGGAGCGGGGGGATGACGGCCGCACGGCGCTCATCGGCTTCGACGACTTCGACACCGCCGACGTGCTCGGGGTCTCGGTGATCTCCTACGACCCGCTCGAGCTCGGTCGCCGCGCCGGCCGGCTCGCGATCGAGCGCATCGCCGATCCGTCCGGCTTCATCCAGCAGATCACGCTTCCCACCTGGATCATCGAACGCGGCACGGGCGAGCGTCTGCCCGCGCCCGAGGAGGGCGAATGACCCCGCACGACCTCATCGTCGACGCTCACGGGGTTACGCTCGTGCTCGAGGTGCCCTCGCCCGGACTCCCGCGCGTCCTGCACTGGGGCGCTCCGCTCGGCGACGTCGAGCCCGACGACCTGCGTGCCCTGGCCCGTGCCGTGAGCCGCCAGGCTCCGCCCGGCACCCTCGACGCCGCGTGGCAGGTCTCGATCCTCCCCGCCGAGGCCGACGGGTGGACGGGTCGCCCGGGTCTTCAGGTCCGCACGGCGTCCGGACTGCACCGCTGTCGCTGGCGCACGACGTCGGCGGACGTCGCCGACGGGGCGGTGACGATCCGGGCGGAGGACGAGGCATCCCGACTCTCCCTGACGTGGACGGCGCGGATCGAGGCCGGCGGTGTCGTGTGGGTGGATGCCGAGCTGCACAACGCCGGCGACCCGATCGAGGTGGACTGGCTCGAGGCGACGCTGCCCGTGCCGTCGTCGACGACGCACGTCACGACCTTCGACGGCCGGTGGACGCGCGAGAAGCGCCCGGTGACGACCCTGGTGCCCGCGGGCGCGGTCGCCCGCGCCTCGCGTCGGGGTCGCCCCGGTCACGACGCTCCGACGGCGACGATCCTCACGATCGACGAACCCCGCTGGTCGGCGGGCGAGGCGTGGGGAGTCCACACGGCCTGGTCGTCGGACACGACCTACCGCACGGATCGGGTGACGGATGCCGTCATCCTGATCGGAGCGGGCGAGCTCCTGCGACCGGGAGAGATCGTGCTCGCGGCAGGGCAGGCGTACAGCGCTCCGCGCACGGCGTTCGTCTGGACCGACTCCGGGCTCGACGGGTTCGCCGCACGGGTGCACACATGGCTGCGGGCGCGGCCGCAGCATCCCTCCTCTCCGCGGCCGCTCACCCTCAACACGTGGGAGGCCGTGTACTTCGACCACGATCCGGCACGGCTCCTCGCGCTCGCCGAGCTGGCGGCGTCCGTCGGGTTCGAGCGATTCGTCCTGGATGACGGGTGGTTCCAGGGGCGACGGGATGACACGACGAGCCTCGGCGACTGGGTCGTCGATCGGGGAGTGTGGCCCGAAGGCCTCGAACCGCTCGCGGCTCGGGTGCACGAGCTCGGCATGGAGTTCGGACTGTGGTTCGAGCCCGAGATGGTGAGCCTGGCGTCGGACGTCGCGCGCGCCCACCCCGACTGGCTCCTGCACGATCCCGGCTACCTGGATCACGGCGGCGAGCTCTCGTGGCGCACCCAGTACGTGCTCGATCTGGCGAATCCGGCCGCGTACGAGCATGTGCGCGGGCAGATCTCCGCTCTCGTCGCGTCGCTCGGGATCGACTTCATCAAGTGGGATCACAACCGCGATCTCGTCGACAGCGTCCACGACGGCAGGCCCGGCGGACACGCGCAGATGCGCGCGGTCTACCGGCTGATCTCCGACCTCAAGCGTTCGCACGCGGGCCTCGAGATCGAATCGTGCTCGAGCGGCGGTGCGCGGACCGATCTCGGCATCCTCGCGGTCACCGACCGCGTGTGGGCGAGCGACTCGAACGACCCCGTGGAACGGCAGGACATCCAGCTGTGGACCGGGCTGCTCCTGCCCCCCGAGCTCGTCGGTGCGCACGTCGGCCCCGCCGAGTCGCACAGCTCGGGCCGCACGACCGATCTCTCGTACCGCATGGCCACGAGCCTGCTCGGATCGGCGGGATTCGAGACCGATATCGCCGTGCTCCCCGCCGAGGACCTCGCCGTCGTCGCGCGGTTCGCGCAGCTGTACCGCGAGCTGCGTCCGCTCATCCACACGGGGGTCGTCTCGCATCCGGCGCTGCGTGATCCCGCGTGGCGGGTGACGATGTTCACGGGGCCGGATGCCGCGGCCGCCGTGGTCGTCGTCGCGACCGTGCGGAGCCTGGAGGACGCCCGTCCGGAGCGGCTGCGCCTCGCCGGGCTCGACCCGGCCAGGCGCTATCGCGTGCGCGTGCGCCGCGAGATCGGCGGGGCGCGGAGCGCGTCCTGGATCACTCCGGAGTGGTTCGCCCTCGCCGAGATCGAGCTCCCGGGTGGTGTGCTCGCCGAGGTCGGGCTTCAGCTTCCCACGCTCTGGCCCGTGCAGGCCTTCGTCCTGCACATCACCGAGATCCGCTCATGACCGCCCCCGCCGGGCATCCCGCATCACCATCCCGTGAAGAGTAAGGAGAACCGTGTCACGTTTCGATCTGCCCCTGGAGGAGCTCCGCACGTATCGCCCCGACGTGGCGGAGCCCGAGGACTTCGACGAGTTCTGGGCGGACACGCTGGCGCAGGCCCGGTCGGATGCCGGCCCGACGCGCCTCGCGCGCGTGCAGACGGCGCTGTCCCTCGTCGACGTGCACGACCTCACGTTCACGGGATTCGCGGGCGACGACGTCCGGGCCTGGTACCTCACCCCCGCCGGTGCGACCGGGCCGCTGCCGACGATCGTCGAATACAACGGGTACGGCGGCGGCCGTGGACTCCCGCATGAGCGTCTGCCCTGGGTGGCGAGCGGGTACGCCTACGCCTTCATGGACACCCGCGGGCAGGGCAGCGTGTGGGGGTCGGGCGGGTCGACGCCCGATCCGCACGGCACCGGTCCGTCCGCCCCCGGCTTCATGACGCGGGGGATCGACGATCCGCGCGACTACTACTACCGCCGCGTCTTCACCGATGCGGTGCGGCTCGTCGACGAGGTGCGTGGATTGGACCTCGTCGATCCGGCTCGGGTGCTCGTCACGGGAGGCAGTCAGGGGGGCGGCATCGCGCTCGCTGCGGCGGGCCTCGTCGAGGGTCTGCAGGGGGTCATGGCGGACGTCCCGTTCCTCTGCCACTTCGAGCGCGCCGTCGGTCTGACCGAGGCCTTCCCGTACCAGGAGATCGTCCAGTACCTCTCCGTGCATCGCGATCGGGTGGACCGGACGTTCCGCACCCTGTCGTACTTCGACGGTGTCAACTTCGCCCGTCGCGCGACGGCCCCCGCGCTCCTCAGCACCGGACTGCACGACACCGTGTGCCCGCCGTCGACCGTCTTCGCGGCCGCGAACCACTACGGCGCAGACGTGCAGGTCGAGGTCTTCCCCTTCAACCAGCACGAGGGCGGACAGGGCTTCCAATGGGAACGGCAGGCACGCTGGGCCGAAGGTGTGCTCGCCCTCGGTTTATCTTGACGTCAAGATACTTTGGCCCGGTGCGATAGGCTGGGCGCAGACCGAACGGAGACATCTCAGGTGACCGACTCGACCATCATCTACACCTATACCGACGAGGCCCCGGCGCTGGCGACCGCCTCGTTCCTGCCGATCGTGCAGGCCTTCACGCGGCAGGCGGGGGTCGACATCGAGACGCGCGACATCTCGCTCGCGGGCCGCATCCTCGCGGCGTTCCCGCAGAAGCTGACGCCCGAGCAGCAGGTGGGCGACGCGCTCGCCGAGCTCGGCGGTCTCGCGACACTTCCCGAGGCCAACATCATCAAGCTTCCGAACATCTCGGCCTCGATCCCGCAGCTGAAGGCAGCGATCGCCGAGCTGCAGGCCGACGGCTACGACGTTCCCGACTACCCCGATGAGGCCGAGACGGTCGAGGCGAAGGACATCCGGGCGCGCTACGACCGCATCAAGGGCTCCGCGGTCAACCCCGTGCTGCGCGAGGGCAACAGCGACCGCCGAGCACCACTGTCGGTCAAGAACTACGCGCGCAAGCACCCGCACCGCAACAAGCCGTTCGCCGCCGGCTCGAAGACCCGCGTCGCGACGCTCGGCCACGACGACTTCAAGGCGAACGAGAAGTCGTGGGTCGCGGCGCACGACGACGTGCTGACGATCCGCCACACGGCGACCGACGGCACCGTGACGGTCCTGAAGGACAACCTCAAGGTCCTCCCGCGCGAGATCGTCGACGCGACGTTCCTCTCGGCAGCCGCGCTCGACGCGTTCCTCGCCGAGACGCTCGCGACCGCGGCCGCCGACGACGTCCTCTACTCGGTCCACCTCAAGGCGACGATGATGAAGGTCAGCGACCCCATCATCTTCGGTCACGTCGTCAAGGCGTTCCTGCCCGAGACGTTCGCGACGTACGGCGACCAGCTCGCCGCCGCGGGGCTCACGCCCAACAACGGACTCGGCTCGATCCTCGCGGGCCTCGACCAGCTCGAGGGCGGCGCAGAGATCCGCGCCGCGATCGACGCCGAGCTCGCGAAGGGTCCGCGGCTGTCGTACGTGAACTCCGACAAGGGGATCACGAACCTCCACGTCCCGTCGGATGTGATCGTGGATGCCTCGATGCCCGCGCTGATCCGCAACGGCGGCAAGCTGTGGGGCGTCGACGGCGGCGAGGACGACACGCTCGCCGTCATCCCGGACTCGTCGTATGCCGGTGTCTATCAGGCGGTGATCGACGACGTCATCGCGAACGGCCCGCTCGACCCCGCGACGATCGGCACCGTGCCGAACGTCGGGCTCATGGCACAGGCGGCAGAGGAGTACGGCAGCCACGACAAGACGTTCGAGATCGCGGCTCCGGGCACCGTCCAGGTGCTCGACAGCGACGGCACCGTCCTGATCGAGCACGAGGTCGGCGCGGGCGACATCTGGCGCGCCACGCAGACGAAGCACATCGCCGTCATGGACTGGGTCAAGCTCGCGATCGGCCGCGCGAAGGCGAGCGGTGCGCCCGCGGTCTTCTGGCTCGACATCAACCGGGCGCACGACGCGCAGCTCGTCGCGAAGATCTACCAGGCGCTGGCCACGATGGACACCCACGGGGTGGAGTTCAGCATCCTGTCGCCGACCGAGGCGACCCGCTACACGCTCGCGCGCCTGCGCCACGGACTCGACACGATCTCGGTGACGGGCAACGTCCTTCGCGACTACCTGACCGACCTCTTCCCGATCCTCGAGGTCGGCACGAGCGCCAAGATGCTGTCGATCGTGCCGCTGCTCGCGGGCGGCGGTCTGTTCGAGACCGGCGCCGGCGGATCGGCCCCCAAGCACGTGCAGCAGCTCGTCGAGGAGAACTACCTGCGCTGGGACTCGCTCGGCGAGTTCTTCGCGCTCGCCGCTTCGCTCGAGCACCTCGCGACCTACACCGACAACGTGCGGGCGCAGGTGCTTGCCGACACGCTGGATGCCGCGACCGGCACGTTCCTCGAGAACGACAAGTCGCCCGGCCGCGCGCTCGGCACGATCGACAACCGCGGCAGCCACTTCTACCTCGGCCTGTACTGGGCGCAGGAGCTCGCCGCGCAGACGGCGGATCCCGAGCTCGCGGCGATCTTCGCACCCATCGCGGAGTCGCTCGCCGCGAACGAGGAGCAGATCGTGGCGGAGCTCAACGCCGTGCAGGGCTCGCCCGCCGACATCGGCGGCTATTACCGCCCGTCGGTCGAGCTCGTGGAGAACATCATGCGTCCGTCCGCGACGCTGAACGGCATCATCGACGCGATCCACTGATCGACGGACCGGGAATGGCGGGGGCGCGCGTCGCCCTCGCCATTCCCGTATCCCCGGCGGGCGTGGTCGTCCGCCGGAAGGTCAGCGTCGCGAGGAGCTGACGAGGGTCAGCTGTGCACCCAGACCTCGGTGCCGTTCGCGGTCCAGTCGTAGACCCACTTCGCGTCGCTGTCCCACATGTTGACGCAGCCGTGGCTCTGCGGGTAGCCCAGGCTGTTGCGCAGCGCGCTCGCGCCGTGGAAGCCGACATCGGGTGCGAACCACGTCACGTAGGGAACGTCGCGCACGCAGTAGGGAGCCCCCTCGAAGCAGCCCATGCTCTGCACCCGTGAGTAGCCGTTGACGGTGAAGCGACCCTTGGGGGTCGCGGAGCCCGCCACACCGGACGACATGATGATGTCCCGCACCAGCACATCGTTCTCGTAGAAGTACGCGCGCTGGCTCGACAGGTTGACCTCGACGCGGCGCGCGAGCGTGACCGTCGTGAACGGCACCTCGGTCATCGGGAGCTCGAACACCGGGTCGAAGTGGGTGAGCTGTTCGGCGTAGTCGGCGGCGATGTCGGAGGTGTCCTCCACCGCCCGGCCGACCGTGCCGTTCGACTCGTCGCGGAGCACGGTGCCCGCGGAGTTCGTGATGACGGCGTTGTTCACGGGTGCGACGTCGACGGCCGCGGCGATCGTGTCGACGATGGGCTGGATGGCCGCTTCATCCACCGACACCTGGAAGGTGCCGCGATCGCCGGGCCTGACGGTGAGCCAGGATGCCGCGACCTCGCGCGAGACGGGGACGACCCGCTCGTCGCCGATGTAGAAACCGGCGCGGTCGATGATGTCGTTGAGCCCCTTCGCGGTCGCCTCGACGACATGCGCCTGCGTCTCGGGCGGGACGTCCGCCTGCACCGGCGCGAAGTCGACACGGGAATCGCCGGCGACGAAGGCGGCCTGCAGCGCTTCCCGCACGGCCTCGACGTCGATTCCGGTGCCGAGCTCGCCGGGGGTCGTGACGTACGACACCGTCGCCTCGTCGAAGTCGAGCGTCGCATCCACCGGATCGGTGTAGAGGCTCGGTGCGGCGGCGCGCAGGACCGGCGTCGCCGCGGCGGCGTCGAGGTGGACGATCGCGTCGATCGGCTCGGAGAACCACTGCGTGACGTTCCACGCGGGATGCTCGGCGTAGGCCCTCGCGGCCAGAGCATCGGCGTCGATCGAGGCGCCGAGCTCGGCACCGGTGAGTTCGACGTCGTCGCCTTGGCCGGTCAGCACGATCGTCGTCTCCGCCAGACGCTGCGTCAGGGCGTCGCTGGCGGCGCCCTCGGTGAGGAAGCCGACGCCGACGCCGGCGACCGAGGTGCCGGGTGCGATGAGGACGACGGATGCCGCGACCATGCCGATGACGGCTGCGCCGGCCGCCAGGCCGATCCACAGACCTGCCCGACGCTTCTTGGGGGCGGGCTGGGCGGGAGCCCAGGCGTAGATCGCGCCGGTGCCCTCACCTGCGCCGTCGGCCGCCGCGACAGGGGCGGCGAGCACCGCGGTGGTTGCCGCCAGAGCGGCAGCGGGTGCCGCGGGCTCGGGGTCGGCCGCCGTGGTGGGGTCGAGCGCTACGGGCGCGACGATCGTTTCGGTCTCTTCCGCGGCGGTGGGGAGCTCGGCTTCGTCGTCGAGCGCGACCTCTACCTCCGGGTCCGGGGTGATCCCGGTTGCTTCTGCGGCATCCGGCTCCGCCTCGTCTCCGACGATCGCGGCATCGTCGATCTCGTCTTCGGCGGGGATGGCGTCGTCGACGGCAGCCGCGTCGTCGTCGATCTCGACCGACGAGCCGTCGCCCGTCTCGACGTCGTCCGGCGCCCCGGTGTCGGCGGCGGCATCCGTCTGCTCGTCGCTCGCATCGTCTTCTGCGGTCTTGTCCGACGGCTCTGCATCGTCGCGGATCTCGGCCGCGGAGTCTTCGCCGAGCTGGGCGGAGTCGTCGACGAACTCGCCGTCGCGGGCGTCGTCAGCCGCATCGCCGGCCCCGTGCTTGGTAGCGAGATCCGTCACGCCGTCACCCCCCAGGTGCGAAGATTGGTCCCTCTATGGTAAAGGACGACCGGGCGCGCGGGTCACGCGTCAGGGAGCGCAGACTTCCTGCAACCGCTGCGTCGTGGTCTGGAAGCTCTCGGCCAGCGCCTGAGCGTCGTCGAGTTTGGAGACGTCGCCTTCGACGAGTGCCGTCATCGTGTCGCCGACCTGCGCGAACATCTCCTGCAGAGACGGCACGATCGCGGCCACCTCGTCGTTCGTGATCTGCGACGACACATCGCCGATCTTCTGCGACGCCGCCTTGACGGATTCGACCACGGCGGCCGGATCGGCGCCGTCGCCGAGGTTCTCGAACTCGGTCGTGACGTCGGTGATCGTGCCCTGGACGAGGGCGCATGCGTCCTCGACGCTCTGCCCGTCGTCTCCCGCGGCGTCGCTGCCGACGCTCGTCGATGCGGGGGAGGGGGTGGATAACGACGTGCACGCCGCGAGCCCGAGAACCGCGGTGGCGGTCACGGCGAGGACGGCGATCCGTCGGGTGATGGCGTGCCGGTTCATGCGCCGAGCCTAACCGCGGGCGATGCGGCATCCGACCCCCGTCGCCTCTGTCGCGGGAAGTTCGCAGGAATGTAACGGTTTTGTAAACACGCCGTCCAAATACGTTTCATCGCTTGCGCCGATTATGTTCGTAAGGTCTACTAACAAACATGACGGCATCGGAAGTGCAGCGCGGCTCGGCCCTCGAGAACGTGCACGCCCAGGGGGCGACCCGAGCCTTCGGCCGCTCGCTGCGCCGCGGCGCGAAAGTGCTGCCGGAGCACGCGCGCGGGCACAACCGCTCACTCGTGCTGCAGACGCTCTTCCACGACGGCGCCATGAGCCGTGCGGATCTCTCCCGCGAGACGGGCCTCACCCGCGTCACGATCTCGGACCTCGTCGCCGAGCTGATCGCCGACGGATTCGTCGCCGAACTGGGCATGCGCGAATCGAGCGGTCCCGGCAAGCCGGCGATGCTCATCGATCTCGACCGCGCGGGCCACCGCATCGTCGGCATCGACCTCTCGGGCTCGGAAGTCATCACGGGTGCCGTCCTCACCATCGACGGCGACATCGTCGTCCGCCGCGAAGTCCCCCTGCCGGCCGCCGACGACGTGGTCGAGACCGTCGTGTCCCTCGCACGCGAGCTCGTCGCCGAGTCCCACGCGCCCGTGCTCGGCATCGGCGTGGGCACTCCCGGCGTCGTCGACGAGCGCGGCGTCATCCTCGCGGCCCCGAACTTCGGCTGGGTGGGTTTCGACCTCGAGGGCGCACTGCAGGACGCGCTCGGGCTGCCCGTGCTGGTCGCGAACGACGCCAATGCCGCGGTCCTTGCGGAGTACACCTTCGGCGGCGCCGGTGACGACGTGCTGCTCGTCAAGGTCGGTCGCGGCGTCGGCTCCGGGCTGCTCGCCGCCGGTCAGCCGATGCGCGGTCCACGCTTCGCCGCGGGCGAGATCGGGCACGTCACGGTCGGAACCGACGGCGGCCCGCTGTGCTCGTGCGGAAAGGTGGGATGCCTCGAGGCCTGGCTGTCGGTGCCGTCCCTGACGGAGCGGCTGGCGGCGGCATCCATCGACGAACGAGACGGCATCCTGCGCGACGCGGGGGAGCGGCTGGGCATCGCGCTCGCGCCCGTCGTCGGCGCCCTCGACCTGTCGGAGATCGTGCTCTCCGGCCCCCCTGAGCTTCTCGACGGCCCCCTCGCGGATCAGGCGGTCGAGACCCTTCGCACACGCACGCTCGCCGAGTTCCACGACGGCGTGCGGGTGCGGATGACGGAGCAGGGCCAGGACATCGTCCTGCGCGGTGCGGCCGTCATGGTCCTGTCAGGCCAACTCGGGGTGTCGTGACACCCCACCATCCCCCCGGATGGGTCACCCGGCCCTCCCGGTACCACCAAGAGAAACAAAAGGAAGACACCATGAACAAGAAGCTCGGAGCCATCGGGCTCGTCGGCGCTTCGGCGGTCCTTCTCGCCGGCTGCGCCGGCGGCAGCGGTGCCGCCCCCAGCGAGCCGTCCACCGGTGAACTGACGGTCTGGCTGGTCGGCGCGGACACCCCGCAGACGGCCCGCGACTACCTCGTCGACACCTTCGCGGACGAGAACGACGGCTGGACGCTCAAGATCGAAGAGAAGACGTGGGACGACGTCTCCAACACCTACGACAAGGCGCTGTCGTCGAACGACGCTCCCGACATCGTGGAGGTCGGCAACACGCAGGCGATCGGCTTCGCCGACAAGGGGCTGTTCCTCGACATCACCGACATCGAGGGCGACCTCGGCGGCGACGACCTGCTTCCGGGCCTGGTCGAGGCCGGCACGTACGACGGCTCGCTGTGGGCGGCGCCGTACTACGCCGGTGGCCGCGTCGTCTTCTACACGCCGCAGATCGTGGGCGACACGCTCCCCGAGACGCTCGACGACTACGTCGCGAAAGGTCAGGAGCTGACCACGGCGACCGTCTCCGGCATCTACGCACCGGGTCGCGACTGGTACAACGCGCTTCCCTACATCTGGACGTACGGCGGCGAGATCGCGGTCCAGGACGGCGACGAGTGGGACGCCCAGCTCTCCAGCGACGCGAGCGTCGAGGGTCTCACGAAGCTGCAGGAGGTCTACCAGACCGCGACGATCGCGCCTGTCGACGGCAACGAGCGTCTCGGCAACATCGCCTTCTGCGCGGGCGAGGTCGGATTCCTCTCGACTCCCGCGTGGGCCCAGGGCAACCTGACGGGTGCCTGGCCGTGGGGCGACGAGGCGGCTGGTGAAGAGGTCTCCAACGGATGCCCCGACACCTACGCCAAGGACCTCGGCGCTTTCGCACTCCCGGGTGCCAAGGCCGGCGAGACCGCGCCGATCTTCGCGGGTGGCTCGAACGTCGCCGTCGCGTACAAGTCGGACGCTCCCGAGAAGGCCAAGGCCGCGCTCAAGATCATGCTCTCGTCGGGCTACCAGGAGCTCCTCGCCGAGCAGGGGCTCGTCCCGGGCATCAAGTCGGCCGCGTCCGCCCTCCCCGACACCGCGTCGGCGAAGGCGCAGGCCGAGGCGCTCGCGAACTCGAAGTTCACGCCGGCCAGCCCCAACTGGGGTGAGGTCGAGGCTGCGGCCATCATCCCCGACGGTCTCGTGCGCATCGCGCAGGGCGAGGACGTCAAGACGGTGGCCGAGGACCTCGACAAGCAGATCGAAGCGATCCTCAACAAGTAATCCCGTAGGCGAAGGGGTCCCGGTCTTCCGGGCCGGGACCCCTTCCGTCGGACCGAGCCCTCGGCCATGATCGGGACGATCGGCGCCCGCGCATGACCCGGAGAGCGGTCCTCTCCCGAACACCCCCGAACTGCCGCGCGCTCGCCGCGACGGCCGGATCACCTCAGAGAGGAGACGACATGAGCGACACTGCGATCGCCGAGCGGCCGCCGGCCGCGCGGAGCGCCGGACGCCCGCCCGTCTCGCGCGAGAAGAAGCGCGCGCGCCGCGAGGCGCGCGGCGGGTGGACGCTCCTGGCGCCCTCCCTGATCATCCTCGGCGTCATGGTCGGCTGGCCGGCGATCCTGATGGTCGTCCAGTCGTTCACCGACTACACGGTCCGAAACAAGGTGCAGGGCACGCTGCCCGACTTCGTGGGCCTCGACAACTACGTCGCGCTGTTCACCCAGTCCGACTTCCCCGCCGTGCTCCTGCGAAGCCTCGGGCTCATGGTGGTCCTCACGGCGCTCATCATCGTGCTGGGCGTGCTCGTCGCCCTCCTCATGACGCGCCTCGGGCGCGGCTGGCGGATCGTCGTGTCGGTGGGTCTCCTGCTCGCGTGGGCCATGCCGCCGCTGACGGCGACCGTCGTGTGGGGCTGGATCTTCGACACCCAGTACGGCCTGGTCAATGCGGCGCTCAACGCCATCACGGGTACCAGCGACTTCACGAACTACTCGTGGCTGCTCAACCCCTGGTCGTTCTACATGGTCCTCACGATCATCGTCGTCTGGCAGGGCATCCCGTTCGTCGCGTTCACGACCTATGCGGGTCTCGGCCAGGTGCCGGGCGAGGTCATCGAGGCCGCATCGCTCGACGGTGCGACGGGCTGGAAGCGCTTCTGGCAGGTCGTCTTCCCGTACCTGCGCAGCATCCTCACCGTCGTCCTCGTGCTCCAGATCATCTGGAACCTCCGGATCTTCACGCAGGTCTACGCCCTGCAGAGCCGCGGCGGCATCGCCAGTGAGACCAATGTGCTCGGCACCTATCTGTTCCGCCAGGGTGTCGGCGAGTTCGGCATGACGTCGGCGATCGGCGTCGTCATGGTGATCCTGCTGCTCGTCCTCTCGTGGGGGTACGTGCGCACGACGCTCAAGGAGGAGGAGCTGTGAGCACTCAGGTCAGTGTCGGCACCCAGCTCACGACGGTCGGCGTCGACGAGGTCATCGGCGAGGTCGGCCACGCGAAGCGCCCCAAGCGCGGCTCGATCGATGCGCGACGCCCCTCGGCGAAGAAGGTCGCCACCCGCACCGTCCTCAACATCGCGGCGCTCATCGTCTTCGTGCTCTCGATCTTCCCGGTGTACTGGATGATCAACATGTCGTTCACGCCGAACAGCAAGATCGTCAGCCGCACGCCGAGCTGGTTCCCGTTGGACTTCACGGCGAGCAACTACGTCACGGCGTGGAACCGCGAAGCCGCGCCCGGCCAGACGGACTTCTCCCACGCGCTGCCCACCACGGTCACGATCACGGCCGGCGTCCTCGTCGCGACGCTGCTCTTCGCGTTCCTCGCCTCGGTCGCCCTCGCGCGCTTCCGCTTCAAGGGCCGCCGGACCTTCATCGTCTCGATCCTCATCGTGCAGATGATCCCGGGCGAGGCGATGATGTTCACGATCTACGGCATGATCGACGACTGGCACCTCATGAACACGATGCTGGGCCTCGGGATCGTCTACACCGCCGCCGTCATCCCGTTCACGATCTGGACCCTGCGCGGGTTCGTCGCGGGTGTCCCCGCCGATCTCGAAGAAGCGGCGATGATCGATGGATGCACGAAGTCCCAGGCGTTCTGGAAGGTCACCTTCCCGCTGCTGGCGCCGGGCCTCGTCGCGACGGGCATCTTCGCGTTCATCCAGGCGTGGAACGAGTTCACGATGGCGCTGCTGTTCATGTCGGGCTACAACCTGACGCTCATGCCGTGGCTCAACGCCTTCCAGTCCTCGTCCGTCGGAGGCGCCGTCAACTGGGGCGCCGTCATGGCGGGATCCACCATGATCGCGATCCCCGTCGTCATCTTCTTCCTCATCGTGCAGGGGCGTATGTCGGGCGGACTCGTCGCGGGGGCGGTCAAGGGCTGATGCGCGCGCAGGGAACAGCCGCCTTCCGACGGGAGGACGGCCGATGAGGATCGGGCTGGACGTCGGCGGCACCAAGAGCGATGCCGTCGCGGTCGACGAGACCGGCACCGTCGTGCGGCGCGTGCGGCTCGCGACCGGATGGGGACCGGATGCCGTCGTGCAGACGGTGCTCGATGCCGTCGCGGCGCTCGCGGACGACGGAGGGGTCGATCGCACCGCGGTGCGTTCCGTCGGGATCGGGATGCCGGGCCAGGTCGTGCCGGGGACGGCACGCGTCGTGCACGCCGTGAACCTGGGCGTCGCCGAACTCGATCTCGCGGCGGCCGTGGGCCCCGCGCTCGGCGTGCCCGTCCGGGTCGAGAACGACGTCAAGGCCGCCGCGCTGGGCGCCTACGTGCTGCACGGCGGGGTGGGCACGACCGGCTACCTCAACCTCGGCACCGGCATCGCGGCGGGCATCGTGCGCGACGGCGAGCTGTGGCGCGGCGCCCGCGGGACCGCCGGAGAGGTCGGCCACATCTCGGTCGACCCGCACGGTCCGCTGTGCCGGTGCGGTCAGTTCGGCTGCATCGAGGCGCTCGCAGGGGGCGGGGCGATCGCCGAACGCTGGGGACGCCGCGCCGCACTGCCCGTGCGGGATGTGTTCGACGCGGCGGATGCCGGAGACCAGACCGCGCTCGGTCTGCGCGCGGGCCTCGCGCGAGGCGTCGCGGCTGCCGTGCGCGTTCTCGTGCTCACCGCCGACGTGGACGCCGTCGTGCTGGGCGGGGGTGTGACGGCGCTCGGCGAACGGCTGATGGCCGATGTCTCGGCCGAGCTCGCGGCGAGTGCCGCGGCATCCCCCTTCATGCGATCCCTGCACCTCGAGGAGAGGGTGGAGCTCCTTCCCGCGGGCTCGCCCGCCGCCGCGCTCGGCGCCGCGCTGATCGGAGACGTGCGCGACACGCAGCTCGACGGAGCGGCGGCGCTCACGTCGCTCTGACCTACGCTGAAGGCATGACGGACGCCCCCTCCGCCCCCGCTCTGCGACGCACCCTCCTCGTCGGCGGAGTCCTGCTCATCGTGAGCGCGGTGCTGACGTTCGCCCAGTCCTCTCTGCTCTTCGCGCAGACGTCGATGCTGTTCTCGCCGGTCTCGGGTGTGCTGTTCTGGGCGGCCGTCCTCGCGTTCTCGGCGGCCGTCCTGGTGTTCGCATTCGGGATCGGACGCGACGGCAGCGTCGTGCGCCGTCGGCCGCTCGCCGTCACGGCTGCGGTGATCGTCGCGGCGTGGCCGCTGATCGACCGCATCCTGTCCTGGATCATGCCGTACGAGAGCGCGCCCGACTTCTACCGCGCCTGGGCCTACCTCACCTGGGCGGTGACGCTGGCGGCGTCGATCGTGTTCGTCGTGCAGATCGCGCGCGCGGGGGTGCTCCGCGGACGCGAGCGATGGATGCCGCTGTGGGGCCTCGCCCTCGTGGTGACGCCGCAGGTGCTCACTCAGCTGCTGTACGTCGCGGTGAGCCCTGCTCCGAGCACCGACGACGGCGAGTGGATCGCGCTCGTCTGGGGGCTCGGCCAGCTGCTCTCGTTCGCCGTTCCGGTCGCGCTGGGCATCCTGGCGATCATCATCGCGAACCGCCCGGCGTCCGTCGGCGAGCCGGTGCAGGTCTACCCGCCCGCGGCGTGAGTCAGAACACCTTGCCGGGGTTGAGCAGGCCCTGCGGGTCGAACACGCGCGTGATCTCGCGCTGCAGCCGCCACTGATCGTCGCCCAGCTCGTCTGCGAGCCATCGACGCTTGAGCACACCGACGCCGTGCTCGCCCGTGAGGGTGCCGCCCAGGCGCAGCGCCGCGCGGAAGAGGTCGTCCGCGGCATCCCAGATGTACGACGGCGCCTCGACGACGCCGAACTCGTCGGGCTCGGCGTGGAAGATGAAGTTCGGATGCAGGTTGCCGTCACCCGCGTGCGCCACGGTCGGGATCGTGACGCCGTGTTCGCGTTCGACGCGCGCGATCTCGTCGAACATCGCCGGCATGGCGCTGCGCGGCACCGAGACGTCTTCGATGAGCGTCGTGCCGAGCGACTCCATGGCGGGATGCATCGCCCGCCGGATCGCGAGCAGCCGCTCGCCCTCCTCGCGGTCGTGCGACACCGCGACGACGCCACCGGCACTCCGCAGCACCTCGGCGATCGTGTCGGCCTCCGTGCCGGCGGCCGGACCGTCGGTCTGGATCGTGAGCTGCGCCGCGCCCGGCAGCGGCGGATCGAGCCGCAGGAGGGCATGGACCGCAGCGAGCGACGCGGCATCCATCAGCTCCATGATCGACGGCTGGGCGCCGGACGCCGTGACGGCGGCGGATGCCTGTGCCGCCGTGCGCACGTCGGGGAACGTCGCGGCGATCGTGCACACGTCGCCGGGCACCAGGCGGCGGAGCTTGAGCGTCGCGCCCACGACGACCCCCAGCGTGCCCTCCGAGCCGATGACGAGCGACGTGAGGTCGAGGCCCGTGACGCCCTTGACGGTGCGGTGGCCGAGCGTGAGCAGTCTGCCGTCTGCGAGGACCAGGTCGACGCCGAGCACGGCATCGCGCACGACCCCGTACTTCGCGCACAGCAGCCCGCCCGCGCCGGTCGCGATGTTGCCGCCGACGGTCGAGATCGCGCGGCTCGCGGGATCGGGGGCCCACCACAGTCCGTGTTCGGCGAGCGCGGCGTTGAGGTCGGCGTTGAGGATGCCCGGTTCGACGACCGCGATCTGGTCGTCCGCGCGCACATCGAGGATGCGGTCCATGCCGCGCACCGAGAGCGCGATCTCGCCGGAGCCGGCGTTCGCGCCCCCCGCGAGACCGGTGCCGGCGCCGCGGGTCACGACGGGCGTTCCCGTCGCGGTGGCGATCCGCAGCGTCGCCTGCACGTCGGCGACGGACGCCGCGTGCACGACCGCGATCGGAGTGCCCGGTGCCGCGTGCCCGGACTTGTCGGCACGCGCCGTCTGCAGCGCGGCGGGCGACGTGTCGACCCGGTCGCCGAGCTCGTCGCGCAGTCGCGCGACGACGGATGCGGGGGTCACGAGAACCGGCGGCGGCCGGCCAGGACGCCGACGGTGACGGCGATCGCCCCGAACACGATCCCGACCCACGCCGCGCCCATGCTCCACCAGGCGATCGTCGCCGAGACGTAGACGAGCAGTTCGACGACGGCGCGCACGAAGGGATGCACCGCGAAGACGGCACGCGGCGAGACGAAGAGCGCCCAGACGATGATCGCGGCGACGGGAGCGGCGATGCCGACTACGACGTTCCACGGGAAGGACCAGAAGACGAAGCCCCAGAACGCGAGCGTGCCGAAGGCGAACAGCTGGCAGACGAAGGCGAGGACATCGATCGGCGACAGCGGCGCGCGCGTTCCGGGCGCGGGCTCCGCCGGTCTTGCAGGGGTCACGGGGCGCATGTCGGTCACCCGCCGATTCTACCGGGGATGGATGCCGCGACCGCCCGGCTCAGAGTCCGAGGACCGCCACCAGCAGGGCCCAGACGCTGACGAACTCCGTGATGCGCCGCTGCGCCGTGGGGCCGGCCGCGTCGCCCGCCGTGTAGTTCACGACGAGGGCCGAGTCGGCCAGGACCTCGCTCAGCGTCGGCTGCACGTCCACCATCGCGGTGCCGTCGGCGCCGATCATCGCGCTGCCGAGGCTGCGGCCCGCGAACGTGACGGCGACCGTCGAGCCCGGAGCGCCCGTGATCGGGACGTGGATCGTCGCCCGCCCGGCCAGTGTGACCGTCGCCGAGCCGATCGTCGGCGACCCCTCCGGGAGAGTCGGCTCGGCCGGGTCCGTGGGGTCGGTGGGGTCGGTGGGGTCGGTGGGGTCGGTCGGGTCGGTGGGGTCGGTCGGGTCCGTGGGGTCGGTGGGGTCGGTGGGGTCGGTGGGGTCGGTGGGGTCTGTCGGATCGGTGGGATCGGTGGGATCCGTGGGATCGGTGGGATCGGTGGGATCGGTCGGATCGGTGGGATCGGTGGGATCCGTGGGATCGGTGGGATCGGTCGGGTCCGTGGGCTCTGCCGGATCGACGGGCATAGGCGTGACGGCGGGATCCACGGGATCGATCGGCGTCACGCCCGGGTTCGCCGGAGACGGCGGTGACGTGGGCGTCGTCTCGGCGACGGGGAGCTCGATCGGGTCCAGGACCTGTTCGGGCGCGACCTCTTCCACGACCTGCTCGGTCCGGTCGGACGGTGGGTCGGGGGCCGGCGATGTGGGGGCGGCGACCGCGGGTACTCCCCGCCCCGCGGCGCCCCGGGGCCCCACCGGGGGGAGCAGGGTGGCGCCCCCGCCGCCCGCCCCCGCCCCCACGATCGCCGCCGCCACGAGCGCGATGCTCGCGCCGATTCCGATGAGACCGCCGCCCGCGGCCGCTGCGGTGCCCGCAGCCGCGGTGCCGGCCGCTGCCGCGCCACCGGCCGCAGCGGATCCGCCTCCCGCGCTCGCCGCACCGCCGCCGGACGCGCCGGCGCCGGACGCACCGCCCGCCGCGCCGACCGGCACCGGTGCCGCGGGAAGGACCGTGACAGCGCCCTCGATGCTCCCCGGCATCGCGGCCAGCGCGAGCACGGGAATCCCGCCGCCCTGCAGCATCGCGAGGTAGCCGGACGTTCCGGCTGCGCCGATGGTCAGCGGCAGCAGCACGAGGGCGAGTCGGCTGCCCACCTCCTTCGCTTCGCTCGCGACGATCGTGCACCGCGCGCACTCGGCGAGGTGCGCGTCGACCTTGCCGAGATCGCGACGACCGAGGTTGTTGCGGGCGTATGCTCCCAGGCGTTCGACCGTCCACTGGCAGTCCGAGCCGTCCTCGAGCGAGCGCAAGTGGGCCTGGATCCAGGCTTCCCGCAGACCCTCGCGCGCACGGAAGGTCAGCTGGGCGACGGCGGTCGCCTTGAGGCCGAGAAGAGGCGCGATCTCGGCCGGCTTCATCTGCTCGATCTCGGAGTACCAGAGCACTTCCTGCCAACGCGTCGGCAGGCTGCGGAAGGCCCGGTGCGTGAGGCTGCGATCGAGCGCCTCGGCCGTGGCGTGCTCGTTGGATGCCGGGTCCTCGACGGTGTCGAGTTCGTCGATCGCGGTCTCTTTGCGTGCGCGGCCCCAGCCCGCAGCAGTGTTGCGGATGCTCGTGAACAGGTAGGCGCGGAACGAGCCGGTCGGCCCCCCGCCCTTCTGGATCGACTGGTAGATGCGCGTGTACGCCTCTTGCACGAGGTCGTCGGCATCGAGCGAGGACGACACCGAGCGTGCGACGGCGACGCCCGAACGGTAGTGGCGGCGCCACAGTTCCGCGAACGCCTGCGGATCGCCCGAGCGCGTGCGCAGCACGAGGTCGGAGTCGCCCAGTTCGGCCACCCCTACGGCGTCGTCGTTCATCGTCATGCAGTCCCCAGACATGCTCGGCATGAGGCATCCCACAGCCTCCACCGGAAGAGACGCGCGAAAGCGGGTTCTATCACGCGACTCGGCTCATTCTCTCGTGAACCGGGGGTTTTGTCTCGTCGGGGAGGGCAATCGGGGCCGCCGAGAGGGAAGTCGAAAGAAATCCGACGAACCGCGTAATAGATGCGCCGTGTCGTCGTCTCATCAGGGAGAGATCGTTGCTCGCTTCCCGCCGGGGGGCAGGGGAGCGGGCGCCGGTGGCACGGATCGGGTGGATTCCGCCCGAGTCATCGGGAGGCGGGGCCGGAGGATTCTCGGGGGAGGGTTCTCCGGCCCGCCCATCTCGACAGACGGGTTCTGGGGAATCTGGGGAGAAGACGGGAGCGGTCGCTGCGATCGGGGGGTATGCAGCGGCCGCTCGGTCTTCCTAGACCCGAGTCCCGGCGATCCAGACGGCGCGCACGACGAGATCGTCGTCGAGCAGCACGGCGTCGGCGAGGCATCCGGGCTCGAGGCGGCCGAGGTCGTCGCGGCCGAGCACCCGGGCGGGCGTGCGCGTGAGTGCCTCGACGGCGTCGGGGAGCGGCACGCCGAACACGACGGCGTTGCGGAGCGCCTGATCCTGGAGCAGCGTCGATCCCGCGATGCTGCCCCCGTCGGCGAGCCGTGCGACGCCCTCGACGACATCGACCCCGAGCCCGCCCAGCACGTAGCGTCCGTCCGTCGATCCCGCTGCGGCCATCGCGTCGGTCACGAGCGCGATGCGGCCGGGGGCGGCGGCGAACACGATGCGCACGATCTCGGAATCGACGTGCACGCCGTCGGCGATGATCTCGAGCGTCACCCGCGGGTCGGCCGTCGCCGCGCCGACCGGTCCGGGAGCGCGATGCGCGAGCCCGGGCATCGCATTGAACGCGTGCGTGAGGACGGTCGCGCCGGCGTCGAACGCGCGGGCGGCGGCATCCATCGACGCATCGGTGTGGCCGACGGCCGCGACGGCTCCCGCCCCCACGACCGCGCGCACGGCATCGAGGCCGCCGGGGAGCTCGGGGGCGATGGTCATCTGCCGGACGGTCCCGCGTCCGGCTTCGAGGAGTCGGGCGACGTCTCCGGGCGCGGGATGCCGCAGCAGCGCCGGATCGTGGGCGCCCTTGTGCCCGGGATCGAGGAAGGGTCCCTCCAGGTGCGACCCCAGGATGTCGGGGTCGGTCTCGGCGAGGTCGGCGATGACCGCGACACGGTGCGTGAGATCGTCGATCGGCGCCGTCACGAGCGAGATCACGGCGCGGGTCGTGCCGTGTGCGCGGTGCAGCGCTCGCGCGCCGCGGATCGCCTCCGCCCCGTCGTCGTACGACGCGCCGGCACCGCCGTGCCCGTGCAGATCGATGAACCCGGGCACGAGGAAGCCGCCCCCGCCGTCGACGACGGTGTCACCGTCGTCGACGAGCGCACGCCACGCGTCATCCGTGCCCGTCCCCACGACGCGCTCGCCGTCGACGGCGACCCACGCGTCGTCGGTGACGATCCCGCCGTCGACGAGCCGCACGGAGTGGATGACGGTGGTCACTCCTCGGTCACCCAGGGGATCTCGTCCGAGGCCGGGAACCCGATGCCGAGGCTCGTCCACAGCGGTCCCATCGCCCCTACGCGCTCGCGGAACGACTGCCACGTGCGCAGCTCGCTCTCGGTCGTGGCCGGCGACCACGCGGCCTCGGCTGCGGCCGCGATGCGCGGGAACGCCATCGCGTCGATGTCGTCGAGGTTCTTGATCGTCTCGGTCCACAGGGGCGCCTCGACGCCGAGGATGTCGCCGTCGTCCAGGCCCTCGATCACCGCCGAGGGCTCCCACGAGTACGAACGCTCGACGCTCGTCGGACCGTTCGCCCAGGTCAGACCGAGGTCGCTCGACGCGGTCGGCTTCATGTCGAGGTAGATCGCATCGGCGGGCGACAGGATCACCTGCGCGAACGCGCGCGCCTTGTCGTCCATCCCGTCGGTCGGGGTCACGAAGCCCCAGTACTGCCCGACGGTGTCGTCGGCGAGGTCCTTGGCCGACCCCGCTTCGTGCCATGCCACGGGAATCTTGCCGAGATTCGAGATGATCTCGCTGACGCGGCTCACGAACTCGTCGAAATCCTCATCGCTCGTCGCGAGCGACTCGTCCCCGCCGAAGTGCAGGTACGGTCCGGGCGTCATCGCGGCGAGCTCGCCGAACGCGTCGGCGGCGAAGTCGTACGTGGCCTCGTCCTGGATCTTGAGCGATGAGAATCCGACCGCCATGCCGTCGTAGTCGACGCCGTTGACGGGCAGCTCACCGCCGTGGCTCGCGGCGATCTCGCGCATGTGATCGTCGATCACGGGCTCTTCCATGAGCTCGGGGTACGCGAGGGTGATCGCGTGCGTGTGGCTCGGCATGTCGAACTCGGGAACGACGATCATGTGGTGGTCCGCGGCATACGCGACGATGTCGGCGTAGTCGGCCTTCGTGTAGAAGCCGCCCGGATCGCCGCCGACCGACGAACTGCTCGACAGCTCGGTCAGGAGCGGGCGCGAATCGAGCTGGAGGCGCCAGCTCTGATCGTCGCTGAGGTGCAGATGGAGCGCATTGAACTTCAGGCCCGACGCGCGGTCGATGTAGGCCTTGACGGTGTCGACGGTCTGGAAGTGCCGGGCGACGTCGAGCATGACCCCGCGATAGGCGAACCTCGGGGCATCCTCGATCCTCACGGCGGGCACGACCCACGCGGCTCCATCGGGTCGCACGAGCTGCCCGAGGGTCTGCACGCCGTAGAAGAGGCCCGCGGGATCCGCGCCCGTGACGACGATGGATGCGTCGTCCGCCGCGAGCACGTACGACTCGGGCGCTCCGCCCTTCTCGATCCGCAGCTCGATGGAGCCGTCCTCGCCATCTCCGGGCGCCGTGCCCGTGCGCGCCTCGAGCAACGAGACGAGGGCGGCCGCGGCATCCCGATCCCCCGACACGACGGTGTCGGCGCCGAGTCGGAACGGCGCGCCGTCGGTCGATGCGATGGATGCGGGGAGCGGAACGAGTGGGGGAAGAGTCACGGTGTCTCCATTCTGTCCGCCCGGCGCACACGCTGCCAGCGCGGCAGCGAGGGCGAGGACGAGTGCTGCGGCTGTCCGGCGTCGCTGCCGACGATTCATGTAAAGCGTCCTAACAAAAGCGGATGTCGCCACTTTACCGGTTGCCGACCATGACGCACAGCGTCCGCGGGCCGAGGCCATCGGTTATGCTCGGATCGTCGCGACTGGCGTTGAGGTGGACCACCACCGGGGAGCGGCTGACAACGGCATTCGACCGCGCGCCTGGGCCGATGTAGACATCCCGGCACCCCCGTGCCGCGAACCCCGAAAGCCGTCGTCAAGGAGATCGTCATGACCGATCAGTACTTCAACGCCCCGCTCGCCGAGGTCGACCCCGAGATCGCCCAGGTGCTCGAGCGCGAGCTCGAGCGTCAGCGCGGCTACCTCGAGATGATCGCGTCCGAGAACTTCGTGCCGGTCTCGATCCTGCAGTCGCAGGGCTCGGTCCTCACGAACAAGTACGCCGAGGGGTACCCCGGCCGCCGCTACTACGGCGGCTGCGAAGAGGTGGACGTCGCCGAGGAGCTCGCGATCCAGCGCGCGAAGTCGCTCTTCGGCGCCGAGTTCGCGAACGTCCAGCCGCACTCGGGTGCGACGGCCAACGCCGCCGTGCTGCACGCGATCGCGCGCCCGGGCGACACGCTGCTCGGTCTCTCGCTCGACCAGGGCGGCCACCTCACGCACGGTATGAAGATCAACTTCTCGGGTCGCCTCTACGACATCGTCGCGTACGGCGTCGACCCCGAGACGTCGACGATCGACATGGATGAGGTCCGTCGCCTCGCGATCGAGCACCAGCCCAAGGTCATCATCGCCGGGTGGTCGGCCTATCCGCGCCAGCTCGATTTCGCCGCCTTCCGCGCGATCGCCGACGAGGTCGGTGCTCTGCTCTGGGTCGACATGGCGCACTTCGCGGGGCTCGTCGCGGCGGGTCTGCACCCGAACCCGGTGCCGCACGCGCACGTCGTGTCTTCGACGGTGCACAAGACGATCGGCGGCCCCCGCTCGGGCTTCATCCTCACGAACGACGCCGACATCGCCAAGAAGATCAACTCGGCCGTGTTCCCGGGGCAGCAGGGCGGACCGCTCATGCACGTCATCGCCGCCAAGGCGACGGCGTTCAAGCTCGCGGCGACGCCCGAGTTCAAGGAGCGTCAGGAGCGCGTCCTGAGCGGCGCGCACATCATCGCCGAGCGGCTCTCGCAGCCCGACGTCGCCGCGGCGGGCATCGCCGTGCGCTCGGGCGGAACCGACGTGCACCTCGTGCTCGTCGACCTGCGCGACGCCGAGATCGACGGCAAGCAGGCCGAGGACCTGCTGCACGAGATCCACATCACCGTGAACCGCAACGCCGTCCCGAACGACCCGCGCCCGCCGATGGTGACGTCGGGCCTGCGCATCGGCACGCCCGCACTCGCCACCCGCGGGTTCGGCGACACCGAGTTCACCGAGGTCGCCGACGTCATCGCCCTCGCGCTGCTGCCCGGCGCGGATGTCGAAGCCCTCCGCACCCGGGTCGCCGCGCTGACCGCTGCATTCCCGCTCTACCCCGGTCTCGCGCAGTAGCGACGTGCCGAACCCGACCGTTCCCGTCGAACCACATCGGGGGAGCGTCGGTTTCGACAGCATCGCTCGGACTCGACAGCAGGAGGAACGAACGACATGACCGCGATCAGACTCGACGGCAAGGCGGCGGCGGCCGAGATCAAGGCCGAACTGCGTGAGCGCGTCGCAGCCCTCGCGGCGCGCGGGATCGTGCCCGGCATCGCGACGGTGCTCGTGGGCGCCGACCCCGCGTCCCAGCTCTACGTCGGCATGAAGCACCGCGAGTCCGAGGCGATCGGCATGAACTCGATCCAGGTCGAGCTGCCCGCCGACGCGTCGCAGGAAGAGGTCGAGGCCGTCATCGACGAGCTGAATGCGGACGATGGATGCCACGGCTACATCGTGCAGCTCCCGCTGCCGAAGCATCTCGACACCGACGCGATCCTCGAGCGCATCGACCCGGCCAAGGACGCCGACGGCCTGCATCCGACCAATCTCGGCCGCCTCGTGCTCAACGTCAACGCGCCGATCACGACGCCTCTGCCGTGCACGCCGCGGGGAGTGATCGAGCTGCTGCTGCGCAACGACTACGACCTGAACGGCAAGCACGTCGTCGTCGTCGGCCGCGGTGTCACGATCGGGCGCTCGATCGGGCTCCTGCTGACCCGCCGAGCGATCAACGCGACCGTCACGCTCACGCATACGGGCACGACCGACCTGGCGGCGTACCTCGCGCTCGCCGACGTCATCGTCGCCGCGGCGGGCGTCAAGCACATCGTGCGGCCCGAGCACGTCAAGGCGGGCGCCGCCGTGCTCGACGTCGGCGTGACGCGCGAGCTCGACCCCGAGACGGGCAAGAGCCGCGTGCACGGTGACGTCCACCCCGACGTCGTCGAGGTCGCCGGCTACCTCTCGCCGAACCCCGGCGGTGTCGGCCCGATGACGGTCGCGCTGCTCATGACGAACGTCGTCGAAGCGGCCGAGCGCGCAGCATCCTGACACCGTCTGCGGCGCTCCGCTCCAGCACGTCTGCGCGTCCTGTCGCTGCCGCTCGGTCGGAGGATCGACGTTCGGTCGGAGGATCAGCGCGAAATCGTCCGACCGAGGCGACATTCTCCGACCGAGCGAAAAGCTCGACGACGGTCGGGGATGGATGCCGCGGCCTACGCGGTGAAGCGGGCCAGGAACTCCCGGGTGCGCGCTTCGCGCGGTGCGCCGAACACCTCGGCGGGCGGGCCCTGCTCGATGATGCGGCCGCCGTCGAGGAAGACCACCCGATGTGCTACGTCGCGCGCGAAGGCCATCTCGTGCGTCGCCATGAGGATCGTCGCACCGTCCTCGGCGAGCTGGCGGACGAGCTCGAGCACTTCGCCCACGAGCTCCGGATCGAGCGCCGAGGTGATCTCGTCGAGCAGCAGCACCTCCGGGTCCGTCGCGATCGCGCGCACGATGGCCGCGCGCTGCTGCTGACCGCCCGAGAGGCGGTCGGGGTGCTCCCGCGCCTTGTCGGCGAGTCCGACGCGCTCCAGGAGCACGAGACCGCGGGCCTCGGCATCCCGCTTCGACTCCCTGCGCACGACCCGTGAGGCGAGCGTCACGTTGTCGAGCACCGACATGTGCGGGAAGAGGTTGTAGCTCTGGAAGACCATCCCGAAGCGGGAGCGCACGCGGTTGGCGTCGACGCGGGGATCCGAGATGTCGTCGTCGCCGAGCAGGATGCGTCCGTCGTCGATGGGCTCGAGCAGGCTCAGGCACCGCAGCAGCGTCGACTTGCCCGACCCGCTCGCTCCGATGACGGCGACGACCTCGTGCACCGCGAGATCGACCGAGACGCCCTGCAGCACGTCGCGTCCGTCGAAGGACTTCCACAGATCCTCGGCGCGCAGCAGGGCGGTCACAGGATCGCCCCCGTCTGCTCGCGAGAGCGCAGCCGCGCGGTGTACCAGTCGGTGAGGCGGATGGTCGGGATCGCCAGGAGGACGAAGAGGATGCCGGCGACGACGTACGGCGTGAAGTTGTACGTCTGCGACGCCTCGATCTTCGCCGCGAGAACGGCGTCCATGATGCCCAGGATCGAGATGAGGCCGACATCCTTCTGCATCGCGACGAAGTCGTTCATGAGCGGCGGCGTGATCTTGCGCAGCGCCTGCGGCAGGACGACGCGCCGCAGCGTCTGGGCGTAGCCGAGCCCCAGTGCGCGTGCGGCGAGGCGCTGGGATGGATGCACCGCCTCGATGCCGGCGCGGATGACCTCCGACACGTACGCCGAGTAGGTGAGGGTGACGGCGAGCGTACCGAGGAGGATCAGCGGAACGCGCGTGTTCGTGAGGGTCGGGATGCCGAAGCCCACGATGTACAGCACGATGATGAAGGGCAGTCCGCGGAAGATGTCGGTGTATGCCGCTGCGAGTACGCGCAGCGGCAGGAAGACCGGGCCCGGGAGCGTTCGCAGCACCGCGACGAGCAGCGCGACGATCGAGACGGTCACGAGCGAGAGCGCCAGAACCTGCAGGTTGATCAGGAACCCCTCCCAGATGCGCGGGAGGGAGTCGAGCGCGATCTGCGGGTTGAAGAACGCCTGCTGCACCGCCGACCATCCGGGCGTCGCGATGACCGTGATCCACACGATGAGCGCGAACGCCAGGGTCGAGGCGATCGCGACGAGCACCGAGCGCTGCGACTGCCGCGCGCGGAACGCGCGGCGCTCGAGCTCGAGCGCGCTCGGAGTGTGGGAGGTCACCCGTCGACCGTACCGGAGCGCCCTACTTGAGGAGCGTGACGCCCTGGCCCGCACCCAGCCACTCGTCGGTGATCTCGGCGAGCGTGCCGTCCTCGCGCAGCGCGTCGATCGCGGCGCTCACGCTCTCGGTGAGGGGCGAGTCCTTCGCGAGCACCACGCCCCATTCGTCGGCGATGCCGCCGGCCGGCAGCTCGCCCACGATGAACGAGTCGTCGATGTAGAGCGCGGTGGCGAGGTATGCGGTCGGCAGGTCGATGACGAACGCGTCGAACTGGCCCGCGTTGAAGGCGGCGACGGCATCCTCGTTCGAGGCGTAGAGCAGCGGCTCGGTGGTGGGCTGGATGACGTCTTCGATCGTCTGCGCGCTCGTCGAGCCCGCCATCGCCCCGAGCACGACGTCCTTGAGACCGTCGATCGAGTCCACGCCGTCCACGGCGCCGCCGTTGATCCCGACGACCGCCTGGCTCGCCGAGTAGTACGGCGACGAGAAGTCGACGGCCTGCTTGCGCTCGTCGGTGATCGTGTACTGCTGGATGTTGAAGTCGAAGTTCTTCGGGCCCGGTGCGATCGCGGCCTCGAAGCTCGTGCGCACCCATTCGACGTCGTCGGGCGCGAACCCGAGCTGGTCGGCGATCGCATACGCGATGGCGGCCTCGAAGCCCTCACCCGAAGACGGGTCGTCGTCGACGACGTAGGGCTCGTAGGCGATGTCGCCGGTCGCGATCGTGAGCTTGCCGGGGGTGACGTAGGCGTCCTCGGCGGGAGCGTCGCTCTCGCCGCCGGACGGCGTGCCGCCCGAGGCGCAGCCCGTGAGGGCGAGGGCCGCGAGGGCGATGCCCACGGCGGCGGTGCGAAGGAAGGGGGTGCGACGGGACAAGACGGTGCCTCCAGGAGTCGGGGTGGCCAGCGCCTCCGTGCTGTCGGCACGCTGGACTCCGTCCATTTTGTCGTGCTCGCGAGGGCGCAGGGGCCGCGGTGGTCGCTTTGTTACGCGGTCGTCATGGATGCCGCCGACCGCTGCGCGCGCGCTGCCGATCGCCTCCGTGCGTGTCAGAGCTCGTCGAGCATCTTCCGCTGCTCGGCCGTCAGACCGTCCTTCAGCTCCCGCGCGCCGGCCTGGGCTTCCGGCGAGGGCACGGCGGGCCGGTCGGCGATCGTCGTCGCGGACGTCGAGCCGGTCGCCCTGTCGTACAGCGCGCCGGCGTGCGCTTCGACGCGGTCGTCGATCGCGTCGTAGATCGCCCAGCCGATGACGAGGATGACGGGCGGGAGGATGTAGCCCCAGAACCAGCCGCCGACGCTCACGCCCGACAGGAGGATCGTGAGGATCCACACGATGAACGCGACCAGCAGGACGAGGAAGAACTGCACGACCTTCTCGCCGGCCTTCGTGCGCTGATTCGCCGACCGGGCGGCCATCGATCGGAACATCTTCGTGATGAGCGGTTTGATCCAGATGGTCGCGGCGGTGAGGACGATGCCGGCCCAGATCGCCGCCCAGCCGACCCGCGCCGGAGTCAGCCAGCCGATGATCAGCAGCACGGCGATGTTGAAGACGAGCAGCGAGACGAACCGGACGACCCATTTCTTCATGGCATCACTGTATTGCGGGTTCAGCTGATGGACACCAGCTGCGTCAGATCGTCGTTCGGAAGCGCGTCGACGGTCGCGGTGACCTCCATCTCGACGAAGTCGGCACGGCCGGACACGACGTTGAGCAGTGCGGTGTCGGCAGCGTCACGACCGGTGCCGATCCGCACGAGGGTCGAGCGGGGCGCGAGGGTCGTGGCATCCACCACTCTCCACGCGCCGTCGATCCACGCCTCGGCGACGGCATGGAAGTCCATGGGGAAGAGGCCGGGGGCGTACACCGAGACGAGTCGGGCGGCCACTCCGCAGGCGCGCAGGAGCGCGACGCACAGGTGGGCGTAGTCGCGGCACACGCCCTGCCGCGCGAGGAGCGTGCGCGTCGCGCCGTCGGTCGGGAGGGACGAACCGGGAACGTAGGCGAGCCGCGTGCCGACCCACGACGAGACCGCAGCGAGCAGATCCGGTCCGCTGTCGATGCCGGCGAACTCGGCGGCGGCGGTCGCGGCGAGCTCGTCGGACTGCGCGTATCGACTCGGTCGCAGGTAGGTGAGCACGTCGATCTCGCGTGCGATGGCCGTGTCTCCGGCGCCGAGCACGATGGCCGAGTACTCGACCGTCAGCGTTCCCGCGCCGGACTCGACGCGGTGCAGCCGCGTGCCGTGCACATCGAAGATCTCGGTGCTCGTGACGGGTTCGCCGTCGAGAGAAGCCGTGAACACTTCGTGGTTGGGGGCGTAGTGGCCCGACACGGCGACCGAGAAGACCAGATCAGCGGGTTCGGTCACATTCAGGACGATGCGGCTGGAGACGTCTCTCTGCATGCGAACAGCATGTCAGCCCCGCGTCAGTACGACGCGCCCTTGACATCGCCGGCGGCGCCGTATCGGTCGGCGAGCGCTTCGGAGCCCCGCGCGAGCAGCGCGACGTCGGCGCCGACGAGCACGAACGAGGCGCCGGCGGCGAGATAGCGGTCTGCCAGTGCGGGATCGAAGGCGTTGACTCCGACAGGTATGCCCGCCGTGCGCACGGCGTCGAAGGTGCGCAGGACGGCCGCCTCGACATCGGGATGCCCCTGCCGGCCGAGCAGGCCCATGGAGGCCGCGAGGTCTGCGGGTCCGACGAAGACGCCGTCCACGCCGTCGACGGCCGCGATCTCGGCGGCCGCCTCGACTCCCGCCGCAGTCTCGATCTGCACGAACAGCGAGGTGTGCTCATCCGCGTGGGCGAGGTAGTCGTCGACGCGGTTCCAGCGCGCCGACCGAGCGAGCGCGGAGCCCACCCCGCGTCGTCCGCGCGGCGGATAGCGGACGGATGCCACGACCTCTTCGGCCTCGGCGGCCGACGAGATCATGGGCACGAGAAGATTCTGGGCTCCGAGATCGAGCACCTGCTTGACCGTCACGACGTCGCCGATCGGCACACGCACGACGGGAGTGATCGGGTGGGCCGCGACGGTCTGCAGCTGCGCGAGCACGGACTCGAGGCCGTTGGGAGAGTGCTCCATGTCGATGAGGAGCCAGTCCAGACCTGAGCCGGCGCAGATCTCGGCGACGAGCGCGCTGCCCGAGCTCACCCACATGCCCGCGAGCGGTCGCTGCGCCGCACCGAGTCGGTCGCGAAACGTGGGCGTCAGACGAAGCGGCATGAGATGGTTCCCATCGGTCCGTAGTCGCACAGGACGTCATCGCCCCGCGACACCCACATCGGGCGCGTGAACGAGCCTGCCAGGATGATCTCGCCGGCTTCAAGACGCGCGCCGTGCTGGTGGAACTTGTTCGCCAGCCACGCGACGCCCCGTGCGGGGTGGTCGAGCACACCGGCGGCGACCCCGGTCTCGGTGATCTCGCCGTTGCGATACAGCAGCCCGGGCACCCATCTCAGGTCGATCTCGTCGGGGCGCCTGCGCACGTCGCCGAGCACCATCGCGCCGTACGCGGCGTTGTCGGCGATGGTGTCGACGATCGTGCGACCCTCGAGCTCGATGTGCGAATTGAGGACCTCGAGCGCGGGCACGGCGTACTCGATCGCCGCGAGGGCGTCGTCCAGCGTGCAGTCCGGGCCTTCGAGCGGATGCGCGAGAACGAAGGCGAGCTCGACCTCGACGCGGACGTTGGAGAAGTGGTCGACGGGGATGTCCGAGCCGCTCGCGTAGACGGTGTCGTCGAACATGACGCCGTAGTCGGGTTCGGTGATGCCCGTGGCATGCTGCATCGCCTTCGACGTGAGTCCGATCTTGCGACCCACGAGGGTGCGGCCGGCGGCGATGTTGGCGTCGCGCCACACGCCCTGGATCGCGTACGAGTCCTCGATCGTCGCGGCGGGGAACCGCGAGGTGATGCGGGGGATCACGGTATGCGCGCGGTCGGCCTCGGCGAGCTCGCCCGCGATCGCCGCGATCTCGTCGGCCCGCAGGGTCACAGCTGGTGCCCCAGCTTGTACTCGCCCTGCTTCCACTCCGGCATACCGGCGTCGTCCTGAGGCCGGGTGTAGCTGAAGCCGTCGGCGCCGATGGTGACCGTCATCTCGGAGCTCTCGGTCCGGGCCATCACCGGCTGAGGGCGGCCGTCCAGGTCGAGCACGATCGAGCCGTCGGTGTACCACGACGGCACGACGGGGTTGCCCCACCAGTCGCGGCGCTGGTTGTCGTGGACGTCCCACGTGACGACGGGGTTGTCGGGATCGCCGGTGTAGTAGTCCTGGGTGTAGACCTCGACGCGGTGGCCGTCGGGATCGCGCAGGTAGAGGTAGAACGCATTCGACACCCCGTGACGCCCGGGACCGCGCTCGATCGCGTCGGATCGCCGCAGAGCACCGAGCCTGTCGCAGATCGCGAGGATGTTGTGCTTCTCGTGCGTGGCGAAGCAGACGTGGTGCATGCGCGGGCCGTCGCCGCCGGTCATGGCGGTGTCGTGCACCGTGGGCTTGCGGCGCATCCATGCGGCGTACACCGTGCCCTCCTTGTCCTGGATGTCCTCCGTGACGCGGAACCCCAGGGACTGCATGAAGCCCACGGCACGGGGCACGTCGGGGGTGATCTGGTTGAAGTGGTCGAGGCGCACGAGCTCGCCCGGGATATGCAGGTCGTAGCGCCAGGACAGGCGCTCCTGGTGCTCGGTGGCGAAGAAGAACTCGTAGGGGAACCCGAGCGGGTCGACGACCCGCACCGAGTCGCCGATGCCCTTCGTGAATCCGCCCGGTTCGCGGCGGACGTCGCAGCCGAGCTCGGTGTAGAAAGCGACAGCGCGATCGAGGTCGTCCTCGCTGCGCACGCGGTAGGAGAACGCGGCGACCGCTGCCAGCGGGCCCCTGCGCAGGACGAGATTGTGGTGGATGAACTCCTCGGTCGAGCGCAGGTAGATCGCGTCGTCGTCCTCTTCCGTCACGTGGAGGCCGAGGATGTCGACGTAGAAGACGCGGGATGCCGCGAGATCGGTGACGACGAGTTCCATGTAGGCGCACCGCAGGATGTCGGGCGGGGACGCCTCGGGTGTCGGGATCGGATCGCTCGACGCGATCGGTGCCTCCTGGCTCACGTAGAAACCCGAGGAGGTCAGGGTCATCTCATCGCGGTGGCTCATGTCATGCGTCCTTGCGTGCGTGGGCGGGTCAGTGTGCGGCGGGCGCGTCGCCCTTGCCGAACGTGGGGTTGTGCGCCGGGCCGAGCGTGATGTGCACGGCCTGCTGGTCGGTGTAGAAGTCGATCGAGCGATAGCCGCCCTCGTGGCCGAGGCCCGAGGCCTTCACACCGCCGAAGGGCGTGCGCAGGTCGCGGACGTTGTTCGAGTTGAGCCACACCATTCCCGCCTCGATCGACTGGGCGAAGTTGTGCGCGCCGCGCAGGTCGTTGGTCCACAGATACGCGGCGAGACCGTACTTCGTGTCGTTGGCGAGGGCGAGGGCGTCCTCCCACGTGTCGAACGGGGTGATCGCGACCACCGGGCCGAAGATCTCCTCCTGGAAGATCCGCGCGTCGGGTGCGACGTCGGCGAACACCGTCGGCTGCACGAAGTTGCCGGTCGGGAAGCCTTCGGGCCGGCCGCCGCCGGCGACCAGTCGGCCCTCGGTCTTGCCGAGCTCGATGTACGACATGACCTTCTCGAAATGCTCGGGGTGCACGAGCGCGCCGACCTCGGTCTTCGGATCGTGCGGGTCGCCGACGATGACACGCGACGCCTGCGCCGCGTACCGCTGGACGAATTCGTCGTAGATCGACCGCTGGACGAGGATGCGGCTGCCCGCCGTGCAGCGCTCGCCGTTCAGCGAGAAGACCCCGAAGATCGTCGCGTCGATAGCGGCGTCGAGATCGGCGTCCTCGAAGACGATCGCCGGTGACTTGCCGCCCAGCTCCATCGAGAGGCCCTTGAGGTAGGGGGCGGCGTTCGCGAAGATCAGCTGGCCCGTCGAGCTCTCGCCCGTGAACGAGAGGAGCGGGACGTCCGGATGCTTGACGAGCGCGTCGCCGGCATCCTCGCCGAGCCCGTTGACCAGATTGAAGACGCCCGTGGGCAGCCCTGCCTCTTCGAAGATGCCCGCCCACAGCGACGCCGAGAGCGGGGTGAACTCGGCGGGCTTGAGGACGACGGTGTTGCCCGTCGCGAGGGCCGGCCCCAGCTTCCACGACTCGAGCATGAACGGGGTGTTCCACGGTGTGATGAGCCCCGCGACGCCGATCGGCTTGCGATTGACGTAGTTGAGCTGGCGACCGGGCACCTTGAACGCGTCGTCCGTCTGGGCGACGATCAGGTCGGCGAAGAAGCGGAAGTTCTCGGCCGCGCGCCGGGCCTGGCCGAGCGCCTGGGTGATGGGGAGGCCGGAGTCGAACGACTCGAGCTCGGCGAGGCGCTCGTCGCGCGACTCGACGATGTCGGCGATGCGGTGCAGGATGCGGGATCGCTCGCGCGGCAGCATCCGGGGCCACGGCCCGTCGGTGAAGGCGCGTCTCGCGGCGGCGACGGCGAGGTCGATGTCGGCTTTCTTGCCGGCCGCGGCGGTGACGTACGTCTCGTTCGACACGGGGTCGAGCACGTCGAACGTGTCGCCGTCGACGGAATCGACGAATGCGCCGTCGATGTAGTGGCGGATGCGATCGGGCAGATCCGTCGGGATGTGCGGGCTCATGGTGCTCCTTCGCTGGAGGGGTCAGAACGCCGGGAGGCCGAGGGCCTCGTCGGGATGCTCGTGGATCATGTAGGCGTCGAGGGTGGCCGAGCGATGTCGCCGTGCCGCCTTCTCGATCTCGCCGAGCGGAGCCGAGGTCTCGATGAGCTGCACGATGTTCTCGTGCTCGCGCACCGATTCGGCGGCACGGCCGGGGACGAAGCTGAACGTCGAATCGCGGAGGTGACCGAGCCGTGCCCATTCGGCATGGACGAGGTCGAGCATGCGCGGATTGGGGCACTTCTCGTACAGCGCGGAGTGGAACTCCTGGTTGAGCCGTGTGAACGCCCGCGGATCGAAGTGATCGAGCGTCTCGACCATGAGGTCGTTGATGCCGCGGGCGCGCCGGATGTCGTCGGCGGTGAGTCGGCGGGCGGCCAGAGCCGTCGCCGCCCCCTCGAGGATCGACAGGGACTGCATGCTGAATCGGTACTGCGAGTCATCCACCATCGACACGCGCGCCCCGACGTTGCGCTCGAACATCACGAGTCCCTCGGCCTCGAGCCGACGGATCGCCTCGCGGACGGGGACGACGCTCATATCGAGCTCGCTCGCGATCGAGCTCAGCACGAGCCGGTAACCGGGGGTGAAGTCCTGGCTCGCGATGCGCTCCTTGATCCAGAGGTACGCGTGCTGGGACTTGCCGAGGGTCGCGGCCGTGGCCTGTTCGAGACCGGACTCGCCGAGCGCCCGCGCGGTCAGTTCTTCGCGCGCCATGCTTCGTACCTCGCTCTCCACTCGTCGTTCAGGGGGAACAGTCCGTCGACGGGATGCCCGGCCCGCACCTGATCGGCGATCCACGCATCCTCCGCCTCCTGCGTCACCGCCGCCTCGACGACCTCTTCGACGAGCGCGGGCGGGATGACGATGACGCCGTCGGCGTCGCCGACGATCACGTCGCCGGGCTGGACGGTCGCGCCCCCGCACGCGATCGTGACGTCGGCGTCCCACGGCACGTGCTTCCGCCCCAGCACCGCGGGGTGGGCGCCGACCGTGTAGACGGGGATGCCGACGGCGGCCACCGCGTCGAGATCGCGCACGCCGCCGTCCGTCACGATCCCGGCGGCGCCGTTCGCGTGCGCGCGGAGGGCCAGGATGTCGCCGAGGGTGCCGGAACCCGCCTCGCCTCGGGCCTCGATCACGATCACTTCGCCCTCGCCGACCGCATCGAACGCGCGCTTCTGGGCGTTGTAGCCACCGCCGTGCGAGGCGAACAGGTCTTCGCGGTGCGGCACGAAGCGCAGAGTGCGTGCGGTTCCGACGAGCTTGGACGAGGGATGCAGCGGCCGCACGCCGTCGATCGTGACGTCGTTCAGGCCGCGCTTGCGCAGCTGCTGCGAGAGCGCGGCCACGGGAACGGAATCGAGCTTCGCGCGCAGTTCGGGCGAGAGCACGGATGCCGACTCGGCCGGGAGGCCGGCCGCCTCGCGGGACCCCCAGGCCTCTGCGCGCTGCGTGTCGTCGACAGCGGGGAGCGAGCCGACGGACGCGTCGAATGAGACGTCGCCCTCGACGACCGTCGTCACGAGTCGACCGCTCGAAGAGTCCGTGGTCGGGTCGTCGACCTCGACCTCGACGACGTCGCCCGGGCGGACGACGGACGACCCGGCCGGCGTGCCGGTGAGGATCACATCGCCGGGCTCGAGCGTGAAGTGCTGCGAGAGGTCGGCCACGAGCTGGGGGAGCGGGAAGATCAGCCCCGACGTCGTGTCGTCCTGCGCGAGATCGCCGTTGACCCAGGTGCGCACGCGGAGCCGCGCGGGATCGAGCCCGCGGGCATCCAGGAGCCGGGGCCCGATCGGCGTGAAGCCGTCGCCGCCCTTCGATCGGACGTTCGAGCCCTTGTCGTTCGCGCGGAGGTCGTAGAGTCCGAAGTCGTTCGCCGCCGTGACGGACGCGACGTGCTCCCACGCCCGGCCGGCCGGCACGCGACGGGCCTCGCGCCCGATGACGAGCGCGATCTCGCCTTCGAAGGCGAGCAGCTCGGTGCCTGCGGGGCGTTCGATCGTGCCGCCGGATGCGGCGACCGAGCTCGACGGCTTGAAGAAGTAGGAGGGGTGCTCGGGGCGGCGACCGCGCTGATCGGCACGCGACGCGTAACTGAGGTGGATCGCGATGATCTTGCCCGGCCTGCCGGGGAGGCCGGTGAAACGCGCGTCTTCAGCGTTCGGTCCTGTGCTCATGAGCTCCCTCGCTCTTGCGTCGTATTCGAAATCGTATATGATCGGTCGACGTCGAGCAAGTGTCCGCACGCTCGACCCGCACAGAGATGTCGGCACGACGAAGGAGTCACCCATGAGCACGCGACAGCCGCAGGGCTTCACCCCGACCGGGACGATTGCGACGCCGGCCGACAGACGCAGAGTCGTTTTCGCGACCGTCGTCGGCACGACGGTCGAGTGGTACGACTTCTTCATCTACGCGACGGCGGTCGGGCTCGTCTTCGGGCAGCTGTTCTTCGCGCCGCTCGGCGAGAACAGCACGATCGTCGCCTTCGCGACCGTCGGCGTGAGCTTCCTGTTCCGACCCCTCGGCGCCTTCCTCGCGGGGCACTTCGGCGACAAGTACGGTCGCAAGGTCGTGCTCATGTGGACGCTGATCCTCATGGGCGTCGCGACGGCGCTCATCGGCGTGCTGCCGACGTACGAGGCGATCGGCGTGACCGCTCCGATCCTTCTCGTGCTCCTGCGAATCCTCCAGGGGCTGTCGGCCGGCGGCGAGTGGGGCGGTGCCGTGCTCATGGCTGTCGAGCACGCTCCCAAGACGCGCCGCGGCGCATTCGGCGCCTCGCCGCAGATCGGCGTGCCGCTCGGCCTCCTCCTCGCATCGGGCGTGATGGCGCTCATGGCGATGATCGCTCCGGGCGAGGCCTTCCTCGAGTGGGGCTGGCGCGTGCCGTTCCTGCTGAGCGTCGTGCTCATCCTGATCGGCTGGTACGTCCGCCGACGCGTCGAGGAGAGCCCCGTGTTCGCGGAGCTCGCCGCGCGCAAGGAGAAGGCCCAGATGCCGATCATCCAGCTCTTCCGCAAGCACGCGCTGCTGGTTCTGATCGCCGCACTCGTCTTCGCGGGCAACAACGCCGTGGGCTACATGACCACCGGCGGATACATCCAGGGCTACACGACGAACCCCGAGGGGCCGATCGGACTCGAGCGCGGACCGGTCCTGTGGGCGGTCGCGGGCTCTGCCGTCACCTGGCTCGCATCGACCCTCGCCGCGGGATTCCTCTCGGACCGCATCGGGCGACGGACGACGTACATCATCGGCTGGATCCTGCAGCTGGTCGGCGTGTTCACGCTCTTCCCGCTCGTGAACACCGGCGACATCTGGCTCGTCTTCGCGGGCCTGGCGATTCTGACGATCGGCCTCGGATTCACCTACGGCCCCCAGGCGGCTCTGTACTCCGAGCTGTTCCCGGCATCCATCCGCTTCTCCGGCGTCTCGATCTCGTACGCGATCGGCGCGATCCTCGGCGGCGCTTTCGCCCCCACGATCGCGACGGCACTCGTGCAGGCGACGGGGACCACGATGTCGGTCACCTGGTACCTCGCGGGCATGACCGTCATCGGCCTGATCGCGACGCTGCTCCTGCGCGATCGGTCGGGTATCCCGCTCGGTCCCGACCACGAAGCGGAGCAGGCGGTCAGCCCGATCCACGGGCTGTCGAAGGCCTGAGTCAGACGTAGCCTGGTAACGACGAGGGAGTCGCATGCAGTTCCATCACCACGGGTACGTGTCGGGTGATCCGCGGGTGCAGCCCGCGGCCGGCACCGGGATCGATCGCCCGCGCGATCTCCCCGATGAAGTCGACGTGCTGATCGTGGGTTCGGGGCCCGCGGGCATGCTCCTCGCGGCGCAGCTCTCGCAGTACCCGACCGTCACGACGCGCATCATCGAGCGCCGCGAGGGGCGTCTCGTGCTCGGTCAGGCCGACGGAATCCAGCCGCGCAGCGTCGAGACCTTCCAGGCCTTCGGCTTCGCCGAGCGCATCGTCGCCGAGGCGTACAACATCGCCTACATGAACTTCTGGGGGCCCGATCCCGAGCATCCCGGTAACATCATCCGCACGTCGCGGACCGACGACTACGCGCTGAAGATCAGCGAGTTCCCGCACCTCATCGTGAACCAGGCGCGCGTGCTCGACTACTTCGCCGAGGCCGCGGCGAACGGCCCGGCGCGGATCGCACCCGACTACGGCGTCGAATTCACGGGGCTCGAGGTCGATGCCGACGGCGTCGACGTGCACGTGCGCCACATCGCCGGCGCGCGGCAGGGCGCGGTGCGCACCGTCCGCGCGAAGTACGTCGTCGGATGCGACGGCGCTCGCAGTGGTGTGCGCGACGCGATCGGTCGCACGCACGTCGGCGATGTCTCCGCGCACGCGTGGGGGGTCATGGATGTCGTGGTGAACACCGACTTCCCGGACTGGCGCACGAAGTGCGCCATCAACTCCACCGCCGGGAACATCCTGCACATCCCGCGCGAGGGCGGCTATCTGTCGCGCATCTACGTGGATCTCGGCGAGGTCGCCCCCGACGACGACCATCGCGTGCGCCAGACGCCGATCGACGAGATCATCCGGCGTGCAGGGGAGATCCTGCATCCGTACACCCTCGACGTCAAAGAGGTCGCCTGGCACAGCGTGTACGAGGTCGGGCATCGCGTGACGGACGGATTCGACGACGTGACCCCTGAGGGGGAGGGGAGTCCGCGGGTCTTCCTGACGGGCGACGCATGCCACACGCACAGCGCCAAGGCGGGCCAGGGCATGAACGTGTCGATGCAGGACGGCTTCAATCTCGGCTGGAAGCTCGGCTCCGTACTCACCGGGCGCGCGCCTGAGACCCTGCTGGCCACGTACGCCGCCGAACGTCGACCGGTCGCGCAGGAGCTCATCGACTTCGATCGCGAGTGGTCGTCGCTCATGGCGCGCAAGCCCGGTGAGATCTCCGATCCGCAGGAGCTCGCCACCTATTACCTCGCGACGGCTGAGTTCCCATCCGGGTTCATGACGCAGTACGGTCCCTCGCAGATCGTGGGCGGAGTCCGGCATCAGGCGCTCGCCGACGGCTTCCCGGTCGGCAAGCGCTTCAAGAGCAGTCCTGTGGTCCGCGTGAGCGACGGGAACGCCGTGCATCTCGGCCACCATGCGAAGGCCGACGGTCGGTGGAGGGTCTACGCCTTCGCCGACGCGGCCGGCGTCGAGCTCGCCGCGTGGGCGCAACTCATCGCGCCGACGCTGCAGCGATTCACCCCGTCGGACGGTGACGCAGATGCCGTCTTCGACGTGAAGGCCGTGTACCAGCAGCGGTTCGAGGATGTCGACATCTCGGGCGTGCCCGATCTCTTCCTGCCACGCACCGGCCCGCTCGGGCTGATCGACTGGGAGAAGGTTTTCGCGGCTGCGCCGAGCACCTGGACGGCCACCGACATCTTCGAGGAGCGCGGGATCTCCCGCGACGGCGTCGTCGTCGTCGTCCGGCCCGACCAGTACGTGGCCGCGGTGCTGCCGCTCGCCGCGACCGCGGAGCTCGCGACGTTCTTCGAGGGCGCGCTTCTGCCCGCGGTCTGAGGCAGACTCGACGCATGACTGACGCGCATCCCGACGGCTTCGAGCCGGCATCGATGTACCTCGAAGCCGCGATCCTGCCGCGCAAGGGGTCGACCGGTGTGAAGGCCCTGCGTACGATCGCGACGATCGCGGCAGGGCTCATGACCAGTGATCTCGAATCCGGGCCGTCGGTGCTCGACCTCGTCGTCACGCGCCGCGATTCGGGCAACGAGGTGCTCCGTGTCTCGGCCGGCACCGTGCAGGAATCCGATCGCCTGCTCGCACGCGTGCGCCAGGATCTCGACACGAAGAGCGTCGCGGAGTTCGTCGCCGAATGGCGCACGCCCGGCGCCGGTGCCGCACCCGCCGAGTGATCGAGCGGCGCCCCCATCCCGCTCGCACAGCGGCGCCTGCCCCGACTCTTCGGCGTCGGGTGGCCGGGGCGCGCAGCTCTCAGGAGTTCACGCGGACGATCTCCTGCTGGTACGGCGCGACGACAGCTCCTGAGATGCGGACGTCGAGCAGCAGGTAGGGGCGGGATGCCGCATCCTCCGCCGTCCACGTCGCGAGCCGTTCGAGGTCCGCCATCTCCCGGACGACGACACCCTCGGCGCCGACGGCGCGTGCGAGACCTGCGAAATCGACGTCGGGGATCATCATCGGCCCGGTCGCCACGCCCTTGAGGCCGTAGAGGTTGACCTCTGCGCCGTAGGCGCCGTCGTTCCACACCACCGTGAGCCCACGACCGCCCGCGACGCGTACGGCGGATTCGAGATCCGCGAGCGCCATGAGACCGCCCCCGTCTCCGGTCGTGAGCACGACGGTCGCGTCGGGCTGCGCGAGAGCGGCACCGGGGACCGACGGGAACCCGAGCCCGATGGACTGATAGGCCGTGCCGACCATCATCATGCGGTCGGGCGCCGCGACCGGCCAGTACATGTTCGCCCACCCGATGAAATGCCCGCCGTCCGACACGACGACCCGATCCTGCGGCAGCAGCTCGCCGATGCGCGCGGCGACGGTGCGCGGGTCGAGCAGGCCGTCGGGAGCGACGCCCTCGCCGCGCTCGCGCGATCGCAGAGCCGTGACGGCGAGCGACTCGCGCCACCCCGACGGCTCCGCGCCGAGCGCCCCGAGCCGCTCGACGAGTCCTTCGGCGACCAGCCGCGCATCACCGCGGATGTAGCCGCCCACGTGGGGATGGGTCGCGGTCGGCGCGACGTCGATCTGTACGACGTGCGTACCGGGGGCGAAGAGCTCGCCGAAGCGCATCGTGAACTGGTTGAGGGATGCTCCGAACACGATGGCGACGTCGGACTCGCGCACGAGCTCCATCGCGTCTTCGGCTCCGAATCCGCCTGTGACGCCGAGGTCGAACTCGTCGCGCGGGAAGATCCCGCGCCCGAGGGCCGTGGAGGCCGTGACCGCGCCCGTCGCGTCGGCGAGGGCGCCCAGGGCCGCTCCCGCGCCCGCGACCCATGCTCCGCGGCCGGCGAGGAGGAACGGACGCTTCGCGCCCGCCAGGACACGGGCGAGCTCGGCGATCGCCGCGTCGCCGAACGGCGTCGGCGCGAGCGGAGCCGGCAGGCGCGGCTCCGCGGTCTCGGGCACTTCGCCCGCGTCGAGCGTCGCGACGTCGTAGGGGATCGCGAGCACCGTGGGCACGCGATAGGTGAGGGCGTGCTCGATCGCGATGATCGTGGTGGCCGCGGCATCCGTCCGCCCCACCGTGTAGGTGCGTGCGCCGACCGCCGCCGCGAGGGCGATCTGGTCGACGTCCCACGGGCGCGGGCCCGACGTGGGCTCGTCGCCGACGACGAGGACGAGGGGCACGTGCGCCTGCACGGCTTCGGCGAGGGCCGTGAGCGTGTTGGTGAAGCCCGCGCCGTAGGTCGCGGTCGCGGCGGCGAGCCGGCCGGACGCGCGGTGGAACGCGTCGGCGGCCACGACGGCTCCGGCTTCGTGACGGACGGCGGTGTAGGTCGCGGGGGTCGAGCGCTCGAGTGCATCGAGGAACCAGGCGTTGCCGTTGCCCATCACCCCGAAGACGTGGTCGATGTGGCGGGCTAGGGTGACGGCGACGTGGGTGGACACGGTGGGCATGGGAATGCCTTTCAGACAGAACGGATCGAAGGCCGTATGTGTCTCGCGCCGAACGCTGCGTGCCCTTTTTTCGAGCACCGGCGGAAGAAGCCGCCGGACACGGCCAGTATAGGAGTCATGAAGACGATTCAGCTCCGGCGGTACACGCTCGTCGACGGGGAGTACGACGCGTTCGTCGCGTGGTGGGAAGGCTGCATGCCGCGCGTCCGTCCCGCGGCGGGGTTCACGATCGAGTTCGCCTACGGACTCCGCGAGTCCAACGAGTTCGTGTGGGCCGTGAGCGCCGAGGGCGACCGCGACGCCTTCCTCGCCCTCGAGAAGGAGTACATGGCCTCGGACGCGCGAGCCGAGGCGTTCGCCGGGGTGCCGCAGCGCGTCGCCGTCTACAACGTCGCCTTCGTCGACGCGTTCTGACAGTCGCCGTATCGGACACTCTCGTCCGAGAGCTGTACGCGCTGTACATCGATGCGTACGGGCAACAGCGACAGAATTGACGCGATGAGTGGATGCCGCGGCATCCCGATCTGCGACGAAGGAGCACCGATGGCGGCGAGCAGCGTGACCGAGACCCGCGAGAGCGAACTGCTGGCATCCGTCCCCGACGGCCTGTTCATCGGCGGCGAGTGGCGCCCGGCCACCGGCGACCGCACGCTGCGCGTGTTCGACCCCGCCACCGGTCGTGTCGTGAAGACGATCGCCGACGCATCGCCCGAAGACGGCAAGGCGGCGCTCGACGCCGCCGTCGCGGCGGCCGACGACTGGGCGGCGACTCCCGCGCGCGAGCGCGCGGAGATCCTGCGCCGAGCCTTCGATCTGCTCCAGGAGCGCAAGGAGGACTTCGCCCTCCTCATGACGATCGAGATGGGCAAGCCCCTCGCCGAGGCGCGGGGAGAGGTCGGGTACGGCGGCGAGTTCCTCCGCTGGTTCAGCGAGGAGACGGCGCGCATCCAGGGCCGCTACGGCGCGAACCCCGAGGGCACCGGACGCATGATCGTGTCGCAGCATCCCGTCGGTCCGTGCTTCCTCATCACCCCGTGGAACTTCCCGCTCGCGATGGCGACGCGCAAGATCGCGCCCGCGCTCGCCGCGGGCTGCACCGTCGTGATCAAGCCGGCGGAGCTCACGCCGCTCACGACCCTGTACTTCGCGAAGCTGCTCGAGGACGCGGGCCTGCCGAAGGGCGTCGTCAACGTCTTCACGACGTCGACGTCGGGCGCGGTGTCCGAGCCCATCATCCGCGACCCTCGGCTGCGCAAGCTGTCGTTCACGGGATCGACCGCGGTCGGCCAGCGCCTGCTCGAGCAGGCGGCGCAGGGCGTGCTGCGCACCTCGATGGAGCTCGGCGGCAATGCGCCGTTCGTCGTGTTCGACGACGCAGACCTCGACAAGGCCGTCGACGGCGCGATGCTCGCGAAGTTCCGCAACATCGGGCAGGCGTGCACGGCGGCGAACCGCTTCATCGTGCACCGCTCCGTCGCCGAGGAGTTCGCGAACCGCGTGACCGAGCGCGTGCAGGCCATGAAGATCGGCCGCGGCACCGAGGACGGCGTGCAGATCGGCCCGCTCATCGACGACAAGGCCGTGGCGAAGGCCGAGGAGCTCGTGGGCGACGCGATCGAGCGCGGCGCGACGCTGCGCACCGGCGGTCAGCGCCCCGAGGGCGAAGGCACGTTCTACGAGCCGACCGTCATCACGGACGTGCGGGCCGGCAGCAGCATCCTGCGCGAGGAGATCTTCGGACCCGTGCTGGCGATCGTGCCGTTCGACACCGAGGACGACGCCGTGCGTCTCGCGAACGACACGGAGTACGGGCTCGTCTCGTACGTCTTCACCGAGAGCCTTTCGCGTGGCCAGCGCATGATCGACCGGCTCGAGACCGGCATGATGGGCCTCAACGTCGGCGTCGTCTCGAACGCGGCCGCGCCGTTCGGCGGCTGGAAGATGTCGGGACTCGGCCGCGAGGGCGGTGCCGAGGGCATCCACGAGTACCTCCAGACGAAGTACACCCTGACGGCGAACCCCTACGCCTGACGTCCGTCTCGCTCGGTCGCTCGCTGCGTGCCGAACGCCGATCGATCGAGGACACGCGGTGTCCGCTGTCCCGGGCATGATGGGGGCATGAAAGCCGCGTCCGTCCGCGCGGAGCGCCTGCGCTCGCATCGCCTGGACGCGCCCGGGCCGACGGTCGTCGACGCCGCTCGGCACATGCTCGCTGTGCAGGCCCAGGAGTTCTGGGGCGGGCGGCTCGCGCTCGCCGCGCGAACGAAGGGCGAGCCGACGATGCGCGATGTCGATGCGGCTTTCGACCGCGCCGAGATCGTGCGGTCCTGGACGATGCGCGGCACGATCCACGCCATCCCCGCAGAAGACCTCGCGTGGGTGCTCGGGGTCACGGGGGAGCGGCAGATCCGGCAGGGTGCGGCGGTCCACCGCCGCGAGGGCATCGACGACGAGGTCGTCGCGCGGGCAGAGCGCATCGCCCGCGGGGCGCTCGCGGGACGCAACCAGCTGACCCGCAAGGAGCTGTTCGCCGTCTTCGATGCCGGCGGGGTGCCGACGGCCGGCCAGCGCGGGTACCACGTGCTCACCCGGCTCTCGATGAATCCCGTGATCGTGCAGGGGCCGGTGGTTCCGCGCGACGGGGCGCCGACGCGCGAGCAGTACTTCGTGCTGGCAGACGAATGGATTCCGGATGCGGCGGCCCCCGCCGATCCGCTCGCCGAGTTCTTCGAACGCTTCGTCGCGTCGCACGGACCCGCCGGCGCCCGCGACTTCGCGTGGTGGAGCGGACTGCCGCTCGGAATCTCGCGGACGGCGGCGGAACGGGCATCCGATCGCCTCGTCGTCGTCGACGACGAACCCGAGCCGATCTTCGTCGCGGCGGGGCCGCGGCCCCGCCGGTCCGCGGGCGCGCACGAGGTCGTCGCGCTGCCGCCGTTCGAGGAGTACTACATCTCGTACGCCGACCGCACGGTCACGTGCTCGCCCGAGTTCCTCGCGGCGGTCGGCCCGGGTGTCAACGGCATGGTGCGCCCGATCATCCTCGCGCGCGGCGAGATCATCGGCGTCTGGACCCACTCCCTCGCGACGGGCCGACACGAAGACGACCCGCTGCCCGAGCTCTTCGCGCCGGATGCCGCGACCCCGGCCGAGGTGACCGAGGCGCTCGCGAGGTATCGCAGGTTCGTGACCGGTTGACGCGCTGCGTGCCACACTGATCCCGTGGCCGAGGGGGCGAAGCTGAGCGGGCGACGGCTGATCGTCGTGATCGTTGCGGCGTGCGTCCTCGTCTACGGTGCGGTCGTCGCCCTCTACGCGACGAACATGACCCAGACGAAGATCGTCGGGTGCACCGACGAGGCGCCCGGCGACGCCATCCTTCTGGCGCTCGATCCGCAGTCCGTCGACGCTGCCGCGAACCGGCTCGTCGCCAACCTCCACGTGGTGTCGTTCGGGCCGGTCGCCGCCGCCGAGTCCGGACTCGCCCGAGAGGACATCACCCTCATCGTCACGGGGACCGACGGGTCGCGCAGCTACGACATCCCGGCGGAGTCGATCACTTCGACGATCGCCCTGAGGTATCTCACCGACGGCGTCATCGAGCAATGGCCCTTCGACGTCCACACGGGCGAGACAGCGATCGCCGCGATCGCCGATCCGTCGGGCGCGCAGCGGGATGTTCCCGTCAGGCTCTGCGGGTCGGCGAACGTACCGGGCTGGACCTTCTCGTCGCGCGAGCTTCCCGGCGACAGCTCCCTCGTCATCGAAGGCGAGCCCGTTACGAAGGTCGAGCTGATCGCCGAGCGCGCCCCTTCGACCGTCGCGTTCGGCATCGTCATCCTGTGCCTGATGATCGTCCTGCCCGTGCTGGGGCTCACCGTCGCGATCCGCGTCTACCGGGGCCGGAAGAAGGTCGAGGCGACCACGATGAGCTGGATCGCCGCGATGCTCTTCGCGACGCTCCCGCTCCGAGGCTTCCTGCCGGGCGCCCCGCCCATCGGTTCGTGGGTCGACTACCTCGTCGTGCTCTGGGTCGTCGCCGGACTCGTCGCGAGCCTCGTCATCTATACGCTCGCATGGCGCAAGTGGGCACCGCCCGGCGAGCGACCTTAGCCCTGTGCGTGCCGCTCGAGGAAGTCGTAGACCTCGCCGTCATCCACGCCGGGAAAGGCGCCGCGCGGAAGCGGCGAGAACATGTACTGGTGCACGCGCGCGCTCGGCCAGGCTTTGCCGGCCCAGCGCTCGGCGAGGCCGGGGTCGGGCTTGCGGCAGCACGACTCATCGGGGCACGTCGAGACGCCGCGCATCGGCGTCTCGCGCCCGCGGAACCACTTCGCATCGTCGAAGGGAACGCCGACCGTGATCGAGAACTCGCCGTCGGTCGTCGTGCCGGTCTGGGTCGAGCACCAGAACGTTCCGCCGGGGGTGTCGGTGTACTGATAGTGCTCCGTCGTGCGGTTCTGCTCCTCGAAAGCGGCGCGCGCGAGGAACTTCCGGCATACGATCTGGCCCTCGACGGCGCCCGTCACGTCGAGCGGCAGCGGCAGTCCGTCGTTCTCGTAGACGCGTGAGATCGCCCCCGACCCGTCGACACGAAGGAAGTGCAGCGGGATGCCGAGGTGCACGGTGAGCAGGTTGGTCATCCGCATGCCGGCGGCTTCATGGGTGACGCCGAACGCGTCGCGGAAGTCCTCGACGGCGAGGTTGCGGTCCTTCTTCGCCTGGGCGAGGAAGGCGACCGACGCTGTCTCGGGCATGAGGCAGCAGGCCGCGAAGTAGTTGATCTCGAGTCGCTGCTGCAGGAAGTCGGCGTAGTCGGTGGGCGGCGTGTGTCCGAGAAGCCGGTGCGCCATCGCCTGGAGCGCCATCGACCGCAGGCCGTGGCCGCCGGGGATGGATGCCGGGGGCAGATAGATGCGTCCGTTCTCGAGGTCGGTGACCGAGCGCGCCGAGTGGGGCAGGTCGCTCGCGTAGATGAGCTCGAAGCCGAGCTGCTCGGCCATGATGCTCACGGTGCGGTGGGTCAGCGCGCCGGTGCGGTGACCCGCCGCCCACAGCTGCTTCTCGGCGAGCTTCTCGATCTCGGGGAGGTGGTTGTCGACCTCGCGCATCCGCAGGCGCAGCTCGGTGTTGGCGCGCCGGGCCTCTTCGGGTGTCGCGATCGCCTCGCGCTCGCGCCGCTGCAGCTCGCGATGCAGACCCAGCACCGACTCGATGGTCTCGTCGGGCATGCCCTTCGTGACCTTGACCGGCGCGATCCCCAGCCGGCGGAACACCGACCCCGCCTGCGCGCGCTCGAGCTCGATCTCGAGCGCCGCGCGGCGATTGGGCGGCTCGTTCGACAGCAGATCGGTCACCTCGACGCCGGTCGCGGTCGCGATCGCCTGCAGGACCGAGAGCTTCGGTTCGCGCTTGCCGTTCTCGATGAGACTCAGCTGGCTGCCGGCGATCCCGACCCGCTCGCCGAGCTCGTCGAGCGTGTATCCGCTCGAGACGCGCTGGTGGCGGATGCGGTGCCCCAGCGTGGACAGTTCGATCGCGGTCGGCATTCCTTCATGATACGGAAAGAATCGCAACTCTTGACACCGATGTCGATGGTAAGAGTCATCCATTCGGCGTCACAGTAGAGGAGAACTCGAATCTGTTCACCTGATCGCAGAGGAGCGACCCATGGCACTGGCCGACATCTTCACGCGCCCCACCCCCACCTCCGGAGCACCGATGCCCGCCACGACCCGTTCCTTCGGCATGCGCCCCGTCGGCGAAGGCCTCGCCGAGCTGATGGCCTGGGTCGACGACATCGCAGCGCTGACCCAGCCGGCCCGGATCCACTGGGTCGACGGCTCGCGCGCCGAGAACGACGCACTGCTGCGCGAGATGGTCGACGAGGGCAAGCTCATCAAGCTGAACCCCGAGTGGCGACCCGGCTCGTACCTGGCTCGTTCGCACCCGAGCGACGTCGCCCGCACCGAGGGCCGCACCTACATCGCCTCCGAGCGCGAAGAGGACGCCGGTCCCACCAACAACTGGGTCGCGCCGGACGAGATCCGCGCGACGATCACGCCGCTGTTCGAAGGCTCGATGCGCGGACGCACGATGTACGTCGTGCCGTTCTCGATGGGCGCCGTCGGCGGCCCGCTCTCGCACATCGGCGTGCAGATCACCGACAGCGCCTACGCGGTCACCTCGATCGGCATCATGACGCGCGTCGGCGCGGCCGTGCTCGCCGAGATCGCCGACGGGGCCCCGTGGGTCAGGACCGTGCACTCGGTCGGCGCGCCGCTCGAGGCCGGTCAGGACGACGTCGAGTGGCCCTGCAACGACGAGAAGTACATCGTGCACTTCCCCGAGACCCTCGAGGTGTGGTCGTTCGGCTCGGGCTACGGCGGCAACGCGATCCTCGCGAAGAAGTGCTTCGCGCTGCGCATCGCCTCGGTCATCGGCCGCGACGAGGGCTGGCTCGCCGAGCACATGCTGCTCATCCGCGTCATCGACCCCGCCGGCCGTCGCTACCACGTCGCCGCGGCCTTCCCGTCGGCGTGCGGCAAGACGAACCTCGCGATGCTGCGCCCCACGATCCCCGGCTGGCGCGTCGAGACGCTGGGCGACGACATCGCGTGGCTGCGCCCGGGCGAGGACGGGCGCCTGTGGGCGATCAACCCCGAGGCCGGCTTCTTCGGCGTCGCGCCCGGCACGGGCGAGTCGACGAATCTCGCCGCGGTCGAGACGCTGTGGGGCAACACGATCTTCACGAACGTCGCGCTCCGCCCCGACGGCGACGTGTGGTGGGAGGGCCTCACCGACGAGGCTCCCGCCGAGCTCACCGACTGGGAGGGCAACGCGTGGACTCCGGCATCCGGTCGTCCCGCCGCCCACCCGAACTCGCGCTTCACCGTCGCCGCCGCCCAGTGCCCGCAGATCGCCGAGGACTGGGATTCGCCCGAGGGCGTGCCGCTCGACGCGATCCTGTTCGGCGGGCGCCGGGCGACCAACGTGCCGCTCGTCGTCGAGGCGACCGACTGGACGCACGGCGTCTTCATGGGGTCGAACATCTCGTCCGAGCGCACGGCCGCTGCCGAGGGCACGGTCGGCGAGCTGCGCCGCGACCCCTTCGCGATGCTGCCGTTCTGCGGCTACAACATGGCCGACTACTTCGGTCACTGGCTCAAGGTCGGTCAGAAGCTCCGCTTCGACCGCGCCCCCCGCATCTTCCAGGTCAACTGGTTCCGCAAGGGCGCCGACGGCCGCTTCCTGTGGCCGGGCTTCGGCGACAACGCGCGTGTCGTCGACTGGATCATCCGCCGCATCGAGGGCGAGGTCGCCGCCGTCGACAGCCCGATCGGTCGCCTGCCGCTCACGGAGGACATCGACCTCGACGGCATCGAGGTGGCGCAGGAGGACCTCGACGCGCTGTTCGCGATCGATGTCGACTCGTGGCTGCGCGAGGCCGAGCTGACCGAGGAGTTCTACCAGACCTTCGAGGGTCGCGTGCCGGCGCCGCTGTGGGCCGAGCTCGCCGCCCTGCGCTACCGTCTGCAGCGCGCGTAGCCATCGATTCCGGATGCCCCGGCCCCGCCAGCGCGGCGGGCCGGGGCATTCATCGTCCCCGCGGCCTCAGCCGGGGAGCGGCATCCTCCGACGGGCGATCTGCGCGGCGTTGTCGCGAAGGATCGCGGCCAAGACCCGGCGTGCGGCCATGAGGTCCTCGGGGGAGACCTCGCGGGCGATGGATGCTTCGGCATCCTGCCGCGCGGCGCGACCGGCTTCGATCAGCTCTCGTCCTCGCGCGGTCAGCTCGACACGCCGCGCGCGTGCATCGACCGGATCGGCGACGCGGTCCACGTAGCCGAGCCGCTGCAGCTCTCCGACCGACTTCGACACCGCCTGCTGCGTCACTCCGAGCGACTCGGCCATGGAGCCGATGGTGGGAGAGTCGGCCACGACGAGCTGGAGCACGTACCCATGCGATGTGCGCACGTCAGCGAAGCCCTCCTGGCGCATGCGCTCCACGATCTGCGACGAGACGACGCCACCGGCGAGAGTCAGCAGCGTAGGCAGGTCGAGCTCGTCGGACGTGAGGTCGGTCATCCATTCAGCATCCCACGATCCGAAGATATCGACAACCGTAGTTGCACAATGTAGGTTGTGTATATGTCGAACTCCGATGCGCTCGTCGCCCTCCACCGCGCTCTTCAGGAAGGGACGTCAGGCGACGCTCTGCGACGGCTCTTCACACCCGACGCCACCGTCCGAGAGCATCCCAACCTCGTGCGGCCCGCGGGCGGGTCCGACGATCTCGACGGGATGGTCGCCGGCTCCATCGCCGGAGCCGCGCTGCTGGAGCGTCAGCGCTACGCGGTGCACGACATCGTCGAAGCGGGCGATCTGGTGATCGCGCGCCTCACCTGGACGGCGACGATCGCGCGCGACGCAGGGTCGTTCCGCGCGGGCGACGAGCTGGAGGCCCACATCGCCCAGTTCGCGCGCGTGCGCGATGGTCGGATCGCGAGCATCGAGACCTTCGACTGCTACGAGCCCCTTCCCGCTCACTGAGCCTGCGACAATCGGCGCATGGAGTCAGAATCCTTCGACCTGTGCTGCCTGCTCTGGGCGCGCGAGGGCGCCGAATCCGCGCTGACGGACTACGAGGATCGCGTTCTCGCACTCCTGTCCGACCATGGCATCGAGCTGGTGGCCCGCGCTATCGGGGATGGTGCGGCCGGCCGGCCGATCGAGACGCATCTCTATCGCGTCCCGCGGCGTGAGGCGCTCGACGCCTACATCGACGATCCGCGCCGCGCCGAGATGGCTGAGGAACGGGACCGCGTCATCAGCAGGACGGAGCTGTTCCCCGTCAGCCTGCGGTGACACGTCAGACGAGCAGCTGGTGCTTCGCGAGGTCGCGGTACAGGGGTGTCGACTGCACGAGCTCGGAGTGCGTGCCCTGACCCACCACCCGCCCGTGATCCATCACGACGATGAGGTCGCTGTCGACGACGGTCGACAGGCGATGCGCGATCACGATGAGCGTGCGACCGGCGGCGACGGCGTCGATCGCCTCGCGCATGCGCTGCTCGTTGAGTCCGTCGAGGGACGACGTCGATTCGTCGAGCAGGAGGATCGGGGGAGCGGCCAGGAGCGCGCGGGCGATCGCGAGGCGCTGGCGCTCGCCGCCCGAGAGCATGACGCCCGACTCGCCGACCGGTGCGTCGAGGCCCAGCTCGCTCCGATCGAGCACGTCGCCCAGGTTGACGGCGCGCAGCACGGCGTCGCACTCCGCGTCGGATGCGTCGGGCGAGGCGAGCCGCAGGTTGTCGCCGATCGTGCCGGCGAGGGTCGGGGCGTCCTGCTCCACGTAGCCGAGCTGCGCCCGCAGCGCCGTGCGCTCGATGGACCGCACATCCACGCCGTCGAGGAGGATCGCACCCTCGGTCGGGTCGTAGAACCGCTCGATGAGCGCGAGCGTCGTGCTCTTGCCTGCGCCCGAGGGGCCGACGAGCGCCACCCGGGCGCCTCGCGGCACCGAGAACGAGACACCGCTCAGTACGTCGCGGTCGGTCATCGGCACGACGTCGGAGGGCGCGTCGGGGAGTGTCACGCTCGAGGTGTCGACGTGTGCCGCTTCCAGGGCGGTCAGCGCCTCCGACTCGGCCTTGCGTCGCGCGGCGACGACGGCCTCGGGGTAGGCGAAGCGCACGTCGCGGAACTCGATCGCGGGGGCGCCCTCATCCGCCCGCTCGGTCGGGCGCAGCGTCGCGGCGAGCGCCGCGTCGTCCTGCTCCTCGGTCGGCAGATCCAGCACCTCCTGGATGCGCCCGAGCGCGCCGAGCGCCTGGTTCACCGAGGTGATCGCGCCGAAGAACGAGCCGAGCGGCGCGATGAGCAGGAACAGGAACATGACGAACGTCACCAGCGATGCGATGGAGATGGCTCCGGATGCCACGCGGAACCCGCCGACGCCCAGCACGACGAGCAGCGAGACCTGCAGGGCGATGCCCGCGATCGGCACGACGAGGGCCGACACCTTGGCGATGCGCACGCCGATGCCGTACACGTCGGTCGCGGTCGCCGTGATCGACGAGATCTCGCGATCCGCGGCGCCCGAGGCGCGCACCGTGCGGATCGAACCGACCGCGCGCTCGACGCTCGAGGCGAGCTCGCCGACCTTCTCCTGCTGCTGCGCGGTCGCTGTGCGGATGCGACCGGACAGCAGCGTGACGCCCACGACCGAGATGCCGATGACGGCGACGATGAGCGCGAGGAGCATCCAGTCGATGAGCGCCATCGCGATGATCGCGCCGACGAAGAGCAGGGCGTTGCCCACGGCATCCGCCAGCCCTTGCGTCAGCACGGCGTAGAGGAGGGTCGTGTCGGTGCCGACGCGCGAGACGAGGTCGCCCGTGCGGCGGGCGTCGAACTCGCTGATCGGCAGGTGCAGGATGCGGGCGATGAGCTTGCGGCGGCTCGAGTAGACGACGGCCGTGCCCGTGCGCTGGAGCAGGTAGTGCTGGAAGCCCGAGATGAGCGACGAGGCCACGACGAGCGCGACGATCGCCCAGAGCAGGTTGCCGAGGGGGATCTCCTCCTGCACGCGCTCGATGACCTGGCCCACGATGAGGGGCTGCGCGAGCGTCGCGACAGCGCCGAAGACGCTGAGGACCGCGACGATCGCCAGGACGCCCTTGTGCTCGAGCAGGAAGGGGATGAGCTGCTTCAGGCTCGCGCGCGGGCCCTCCTGCTGTGCGCGTCGGCGGCCGCGACCGGAGCGGTTCATGGACATGGGGGTACCTCGATCTCGCGCGGGGGGTTCACTTACGACCGTACTTCTTGTGCGCGGCCTGTTTGGTCACGCCGAGGGCGGCGGCGATCGCCTGCCACGAGTAGCCCTGGTTGCGGGCCTTCCGCACCTGCACCTCCTCGGCGCGGGCCAGCTCGCGCCGCACGTCGGCGAGGCGATGCAGCTCGGCGATCGGCTCGCGCTCGGGGGCGGAGCCGATGAGGGTGCGGATGTCGTCGCCGCTCATGGCCGTTCCTTTCGACGGATGCGGCGGGCGCGGCATCCGTCGTCAACCGTAGTTGACGTCGACTGGATGGTCAACCTGCGTTGACGATGGGGGTGTCGGCGCGCGGCGTTAGGGTAGTCCGGTGCCTGCTCCCGTCATCTCCGCGTCGAACCTCGTCAAGACCTACAAGGTCAAAGGCAAGGCCGACTTCCTGGCCGTCGACGGCCTCTCGTTCGAGGTCGCCCCGGGGGAGTCGTTCGGGCTCCTCGGCCCCAACGGCGCGGGCAAGTCCACGACGATGAAGATGATCGGCGCGGTCTCGACGCGCACCGGCGGCGACCTCTCGATCCTGGGGCTCGACCCCGACGCGTACGGCCCTGAGATCCGCTCGCGGCTCGGCGTCGTCCCCCAGCAGGACAACCTCGACGGCGAGCTCAACGCGCGCGAGAACCTCTACATGTACGGGCGCTACTTCGGCATCCCGGGCAAGGACTGCTCGCTCAAGGCCGACGAGCTGCTCGCCTTCGCGCAGCTCGAAGACAAGGCCAAGAGCAAGGTCGATGCGCTGTCGGGCGGCATGAAGCGCCGCCTCACGATCGCGCGCGGGCTCATCAACGACCCCCGCATCCTGCTGCTCGACGAACCCACGACGGGGCTCGACCCGCAGGCGCGCCACGTGCTGTGGGACCGCCTCTTCCGTCTCAAGGAGCGCGGCACGACCCTCGTGCTGACGACCCACTACATGGACGAGGCCGAGCAGCTGTGCGACCGCCTGATCGTCGTGGACAAGGGCCGCATCATGGCCGAGGGCACCCCGGCGTCGCTCATCCGCGAGCACTCGAGCCGCGAGGTGCTCGAGGTGCGCTTCGGCTCCGACCGCAACGAGCGGTACGCGCCGCGACTGCAGGGCTTCGGCGATCGCGTCGAGGTGCTGCCGGATCGCATCCTCGTATACACAGCCGACGGCGAGGCCGCCCTCGAGCGCATCGCCGCCGACGGTCTCGAGCCGGTCACCTCGCTCGTGCGGCGGTCGTCGCTCGAAGACGTGTTCCTGCGCCTCACGGGACGGACGCTGATCGAATGAGCGCCGGACCCGTTCTCCCCGCGCTCGACCCGTCGGTCGAAGCCGCCCGCGCCGAGGCGCTCGAGTGGGGGCGCAAGCCCCGCGCGCGAGGCCTCTGGTACGTCACCGAGCACATGGTGCGCTCGATGCGCGCCTACGGCTGGACGATCGTCGTCGGCGCCGTCGGCCAGCCGATCGTCTACCTGCTGGGGCTCGCCGTGGGTCTCGCGGCGATCATCCAGCTGCCCATCGAACAGGGTGGGCAGGAGGTCAGCTATCTCGTCTTCGTCGCGCCGGCGCTGCTCATGACGGCGTCGGTCGCGGTCGCGTCCGAAGAGCTGTCGTACCCGGTGGTCTCGGGCTTCAAGTGGCGGCGGCTCTTCTTCGGCTTCAGCGCCTCCCCGCTCTCGCCGGGGCAGATCGCCGGGGGAGTCATCATGGCGGCCGCCGCGCGGATGGGCTTCGCCGTGGTGGCGTACTACCTCTTCATCTGGGCGTTCCAGGCCGTGCCGAACCCGCTGACGGGCTGGCTCATGATCCCGATCGGCCTGCTCGCAGGCCTGGCATTCGGGGTCCCGTATGCGGCGTACGCGGCATCCATCACCGAAGACAAGGGACAGTTCGCGCTCGTGCAGCGCTTCGTCTTCATGCCGATGTTCCTGTTCTCGGCGACGTTCTATCCGCTGACGAACCTGCCGCTCGAGCTGCGCTGGATCGCGTGGATCTCGCCGCTGTGGCACGCGACCGAGCTCGGACGCGTGGTGAGCTACGGCCTGCCCATCAGCCCTGCACTGATGTGGGGGCACCTGCTGTTCCTGCTCGTGCTCTCGATCGGCGGGTACCTCGTGTGCCGCCGCATCTTCCAGAAGAGGCTCGCGTCATGACGACGGTCGAGCAGACGATGGAGGCCACGGCGCGCCGCGGCGGTGTGCGTGCACTGTGGGCGGGCAATCCGCAGGCCGTCGTGCAGCGAGGCCTCGTCGCAGCGCGCTCGTCGAGCTGGGTCGTGGTGGTGTCGGGCTTCTTCGAGCCGGTCTTCTACCTGCTGTCGATGGGCATCGGCCTCGGCACGCTCGTCGGCGACGTGACCACCTCGGGTGGGCTCGAGGTCTCGTACGCGGCATTCATCGCCCCCGCACTCCTGGCGGTGTCGGCGATGAACGGTGCGATCTACGACTCGACGTGGAACGTCTTCTTCAAGCTCAACTACGGCAAGCTCTACGAGGGGATGCTGGCCACCTCGCTGGGTCCGCTGGACGTCGCGCTCGGCGAGATCCTCTACGCCCTGCTGCGCGGCCTGCTGTATGCGACCGGCTTCATGATCATCATGCAGTTCCTCGGACTCAACCTCGCGTGGACGGCGATCCTCGCGATCCCCGCGGTGCTGCTCATCGCGTTCGGGTTCGCGAGCCTCGGCATGGCGGTCACCAGCTACATGAAGACCTTCCAGCAGATGGACTGGATCAACATCGTCCTGCTGCCCATGTTCCTCTTCTCGGCGACCCTCTACCCGATCACCGTGTACCCCGAGTGGGTGCAGGGCATCATCCAGGCGTTCCCGCTGTGGCACGCGGTAGAGCTCATCCGCGGCCTCACGACGGGCTCGCTGCAGCCCGTCATGTGGGTGCACGTGCTCTACTTCGTGGTCATGATCGCCGTCGGCCTGGTCTTCACGACGAAGCGGCTGCGCGCGCTCTTCCTCGACTGACGGCGGGAGCCGCAGTCGAGGGCGCGTCGCGTCTGTGCGAGCGATTCTTGAACATGTTCAGGACTTCGAGTAGATTCTGAACATGTCCAGTAATGCGGCGCCGACGACGACCAAGAGCGAACGCACGAGAGCGCTCATCCGCGACGTCGCTCTGAGGTCGTTCCGCGAGCGCGGGTACGACCAGACGACCATCCGGCTGATCGCGCAGGAGGCGGGGGTGTCCGTCGGCACGACGAACTACCACTTCGCGTCGAAGAACGATCTCGTGCAGGAGCTCTACCTCGAGGTGCAGACGGCCCATCGCACCGTCGCGCTGCCGCTCCTGGCCGAGACCGACGATCTCGTCGAGCGGCTGGGCATCGTGTACCGCTCGGGGCTCGAGCAGCTCGAGCCGTACCATCGCTTCGCCCCCGAGTTCCTCTCCGCCGCCGTCTCGCCCCGGTCGTCCATCAACCCGCTCTCCGGCGACTCCACCGAGTCGCGCGACATCGTCATCGGACTCTTCCGCGATGCGGTCACGGGCGCCGCGGACAAGCTCCCGGCGGAGTTCGAAGAGGCGATCCCCTCGGCTCTCATGGTCGGGCACCTGCTGCTGGCGCTCTTCTGGGTCTACGACTCCTCGCCCGACCGGGTGCGCACGCAGCGGCTCCTGTCGCGCGGGCTGCGCCTGCTGAAGACGGCGCTGCCGTTGATCCGCATGCGCATCCTGCGCAAGCCGCTGCGAGAGCTTCTCGATCTCGTCGCGGAGGTCGGAGCATGAGCGTCGAGCCCGACACACGGGCCTCCGAGTCATCCGCGGCATCGCCGGGGGATCCCGGGCTCTGGCGGCTGCGCTGGTTCCGCGTCCTCACGATCCTGAACTCGACGATCGTGGTGGTCTCGGCGATCGGCGCCGTCGTCGAGTCCCAGCTTCGCTGGTCGATCGACGGGTGGATGTTCATCGCCTTCCCCGTCGTGCCGGCCCTGTTCGCCCTGCCCCTGGCCTGGTTCGTCGTGCTCGCCTTCGCCGTCCTGTTCTCAGCCCTCGGCACCATCGTGCATCCGGCCGATAAGGGCGCGCGGTTCCTCCGTGCCCTGACCGTCTGGGGCACGATCGTGCTGGGCGCGCCGATCGTCCTCACCGCGCTCGGCACGGTCATGGCGCTGGTGGGCGACCTCGTCAACTGATGGATGCCGCTGCCGCGGCATCCATCGATGCCCACGTCAGCGCCAGATGACGGCGAGGGCCGCGTTCAGGAGCGTCAGGATGCCGATCGCCCAGAACAGCCCGGGCGCCACCGACGAGCCGGCCTTGCGGGCACGCGAGGCGCCGATGCCCATGAGCGCGCCGATCGCGAGCAGGATCACGAGCTTGACGCCGAGCTTGACGTAGTTGAGGTCGTACGAGATGCCCCAGGGCGCCGCGAGCGCGAGCCCGGCGACGGCGGCCAGGATGAGGCCCCAGTTCATGACGCTGTTGATCTGGAAGCGGCGGCTGAATGCCTCGACGGCCCAGCCGCCGAACAGCAGCGCGAAGCCGGTGATGTGGACGAACACGACGATGTGGCGAAGGATCTCCATGCCGTCACGGTAGGACGTGCGACCGCCTCGCCGCTAGCAAGGCGAGCCTCAGCCAGAGCAGCACCGCACGCGGCGCCCGCCGCGCGGATCCCGGCCGTCAGGCGCGGAGCGAGCGGAGGACCAGGGCCGTGCGCACCGCGGCATCCGCCGCCTCATAGCCCTTGTCCTCCTTCGAGCCCTCGAGACCCGCACGGTCGAGGCCCTGCTTCTCGTCGTCGAGCGTCAGCACGCCGAATCCGACGGGCTTGCCCGTGTCGAGCGCGACGCGGGTCAGGCCGTCGGTCGCGGCCGATGAGACGAACTCGAAGTGCGGTGTGCCGCCGCGGATGATGACGCCGAGCGCCACGACGGCGTCGGCTCCGGCATCCAGCGCCGCCTTCGCGACGACCGGCAGCTCGAAGGAGCCCGGCACGCGGACGAGGCGCCAGGAGGCGTGGGATGCCTCGAGTGCGCGCTCGGCGCCCGCGATCAGTCCGTCGCTGATCGCGTCGTGCCAGGTGCCGGCGATCACGACGACCTTCAGTCCCGTCGCGTCGACGGGCTCTCCCGGCTTCGGGGCTCCGACGCCGCTCACCGCTCGGCGCCTTCGTGGAGTCCGGCCAGGGCGTCGCGCAGATCGCCCTCGTCGAGGATGTGGCCCATGCGATCCCGCTTCGTCTCGAGGTACTGGTGGTTGTTCGGACCGACGCCGACGATGAGCGGCACCTGTTCCACGATGTCGAGGCCGAAGTCGCGGAGCTGCTTGACCTTGTCGGTGTTGTTGGTCAGCAGGCGCACCTTGTCGATGCCGAGGTCGGAGAGGATGCCGGCGGCCGCCGCGTAGTCGCGGGCATCGGCCGGCAGACCGAGCGCGAGGTTCGCGTCGACGGTGTCGAGGCCGCGCTCCTGCAGGCTGTAGGCACGCAGCTTGTTGATGAGGCCGATGCCACGGCCCTCGTGACCGCGCATGTAGATCACGACGCCGCCGTCCTGCTCGATGGCGTCGAGCGCCGCCTCGAGCTGCGGGCCGCACTCGCACTTGAGCGAGCCGAACGCCTCGCCGGTCAGGCACTCCGAGTGCACCCGGACGAGGGGTGCGTCGTCGGCCAGGTCGCCCGAGACGACCGCGAGGTGGTCGGTGCCGGTGATGCGATCCTTGTATGCGAGGAAGCGGAACTCGCCGTGCGAGGTCGGCACGTGCGCCTCGGCACGAAGGCTCACGCGGCGCTTGTGCACGGGTGCGGCATCCACCGGCTGCACCTCGTCGAGGTACGCGATGAGCTGCTCGATCGTGATGACCGGGAGACCCTCGCGCTCGCCGAGCTCGATGAGGCCGGGCAGACGCATCATGCTGCCGTCCTCGGCGACGACCTCTCCGATCGCGCCGACGGGCTGCAGGCCCGCGAGCTTCATGAGGTCGACGGCGGCCTCGGTGTGGCCCGCGCGCTCGCGGACGCCGCCGTCGACGGCACGCAGGGGCAGGATGTGTCCGGGGCGGATGACGCTGAGCGGCGTCGACGCGGGGTCGGCCAGAACGTTGAGGGTGTGCGAGCGGTCGGCTGCGCTGATGCCGGTGGACACGCGGTCTGCGGCGTCGACACTCACGGTGTAGGCCGTGCCGCGGGAGTCCTCGTTCTGCGCGACCATCGGCGGCAGGTCGAGGCGGTCGGCCCAGTCGGCGGGCATGGGCGCGCACAGGAACCCGCTCGACCAGCGGATCGTCCAGGCGAGCCATTCGGTCGTCGCGAGCTCGGCCGACAGGATGATGTCGCCCTCGTTCTCGCGGTTCTCATCGTCGGCGACGATGACGGGCTTGCCCTCTTTCAGGGCCGCGAGTGCCTCGGGGATGGTCGAAAGGCTCATGCGGAGCCTCCTTCGTTCGTTGCGAGTTCGTACGTCGTGTGCTGAGGGGTGAATGCCAGGAGCCGCTGCACGTGGCGGGCCAGGATGTCCGTCTCGAGGTTGACGGAGTCGCCGACCTCGCGGGCGCCGAGCGTCGTCGCGGCGAGCGTCTCGGGGATCAGCGAGACCTCGAACCACTGCTGCGGCTCGTCTGCGGGGGATGCGGCCGAGACCGTGAGCGACACGCCGTCGACGGCGATCGAGCCCTTGTCGACGACCAGGGGAGCGAGGGCGGCCGGCAGCTCGATGCGCAGCACGCGCCACTGCTCGCCGGGGCGGACCTCGAGGATGCGGCCGGTGCCGTCGATGTGGCCTTGCACGATGTGACCGCCCAGCCGCCCGTGCGCCACGGTCGCGCGCTCGAGGTTGACGGCGCGTCCCGCGTCGATGCCCGCGAGCGTCGACATCTCGAGCGTCTGACGCATGACGTCCGCGGTGAACCAGTCCTCGCCCTGATCGACGACCGTGAGGCACACGCCGCTGACCGCGATCGAGTCGCCGTGCGCGGCATCCGACACCGCCTTCGGCGCCCGCACCGTCACCCGCACGCCGTCGCCCGACGGCTCGACGGCCGTGACGGCGCCGATCTCTTCGACGATTCCCGTGAACATCAGCGATCTCCTTCGCGAGCGGGCCGGGCGACGATCAGGATGTCGTCGCCGAGGTTCTGGATGGATGCCACGGCCAGCCGCCGTGCCTGCGAGATCGTGTCGACGCCGACGTCGCCGAGTGCGAGCCGGTCGCCCCCGAGCAGCACGGGCGCGACGTAGGCGAGGATCTCGTCGGCGAGTCCGTCGCGCACGAAGGCGCTCGCGAGCGTGGGGCCGCCCTCGACGAACACGCGCTGCACGCCCAGGTCGCCGAGTTCGACGAGCACCGTGCGGAGGTCGTCGCCCGACCGCTGCAGATAGGGACGCGGATGCCGTGTCAGGGCCGAGCCCGACGGCACGGCGCGCGCGCCGAGCACGACGGGGATGGGCTGGTTGTCGTAGAGCGTGCCGTCGTCGCGCCGCGCGGTGAGGGAGGGGTCGTCGGCCAGGAGCGTTCCCGTCCCGACGACGATCGCGTCGGCCTCGGCGCGGCGGCGGTGCACATCGGCTCGCGCCGTCGGGCCGGTGATCCACTGGCTCGTGCCGTCCTTCGCGGCGGCGCGTCCGTCGAGGCTCTGCGCCCACTTGACGGTGACGTGCGGGCGGCCGAGCCGCTGGAGCGTGAGCCAGGAGGACAGCAGGTCCTCCGCCTCTTCGACCAGGACGCCCGCAGTGACGTCGACCCCCGCGGCCCGCAGTCGCTCGGCGCCACCGGACGAGTGCTCCCCCGGGTCGTCGACGGCGTAGACGACCCGTGCGACGCCGGCGGCGATCAGGGCCTCGGAGCAGGGTCCCGTGCGGCCCGTGTGGTTGCACGGCTCGAGCGTGACGACAGCGGTCGCACCCCGCGCGGAGTCCGTCTTGGCCAGGGCGTCCACCTCGGCGTGCGGCGTGCCGGCACCTCGGTGCCAGCCTTCGGCCAGCACCTCGCCCGACGGCGACAGCAGCACGGCGCCCACCTGCGGGTTGATCCCGCGGGGTCCGCGCACAGCCAGCTGGAGCGCGTGGCGCATGGCCTGCCGCTCCGCGTCGTTCGCCGTCATCCGATCCATCCTGAGTTCCGAGTTCTCGGACTCCGGGGCAACGGGACGACGGGGCCTCCGACTCGTGTCGGATGCCTTCGTGCGCCTCCCATCCGGACTAGCGATGGCTGACCATCGCATCACCGTCGGTTCCGGATTTCCACCGGATCAGCCTCAGCAGGATCTGCGTCGGCTCGCGGACTATGACCGCCGGTTCGGATTCCCACCGACCCCGGAGCACGTAATGCTCACGAGTCTACTCAACGCCCGGGGCCGCGTTTCATTCCGTGTCGCCTCCGTGCGACGGGAGGCGACACGGGCGAGTCCCGTCGCCCTCAGAACGGCACGTTCCCGGCGCTGCAGTAGGAGCCGGGGGAGTGGACGCCGTGGGCGATCCGAAGTTCCGTCTCGTCGTCCTGCGTCGCATCCGGCGCGAACGTCGGCGTGACGTTCCAGATGAACGCGTCCTCGTCCGCATTGCGGCGCGCATGCTCGCGCAGACCGACGGGCAGAAGGCGCAGTCGCCGGTCGACCCATTCGGCATCCCAGGGGCCCTCGGCGGCGATCTGCTCGGCCGCACGGAACTCGTAGTAGATCGTGCGCCGCAGCCGGTTGCCCTGGACCGCCTCGCTGCCATGGACGATCATCACGTCGTGCACGAGCACATCGCCGGGCTCGAGTTCGACCTGGATGACCCCCGGGGCGTCCCAGCCGTATTCCTCCTGGAGTTGACAGACATCGACCGGTGCCCGATGGGATCCGGGAGCCACGCGAAGCGCGCCTTCTCCTGCACGAGAGGCGTCGAGATAGACGTCGATGTTGAAGATCCTCCGCGTGCGGGGGTGCACGGCATCCTGGTGCCAGTCGATCGCGGCTCCGTCGCCCTCGTCCTTGAACACCAGCGATTCGTACGTCGGGACGAAGTTCGGGCCGGCCAGGCTCTCTGCGATGCCGAGGACGGCCGGGCTGCCGAGGAGTTCCAGTGATGCCGACCGGCCCTTGCTGTGCAGGTAGTCGACGCGGAACATCCGCCGCTCCCCTCCACGCTGCGCGTAGTGATAGTCCGGCGATGCCGGCGCGTCGGGCGCGATGTCGCGTCCGTCGGCGATCCACCCGTCCGCCGCGCGGCGAAGCCGGTCCAGCAGGGCGGCGGGGATGCGGTTCCTCAGGATGAGATATCCCTCGCGATCGAAGTGAGCGATCTCCTCCGCGCTCAGGTGATAGGGCTGAGCCGCGACGGAGGGCTCGACGGTGGTCGTGGTCGACATGTGATCTCCTCTGATCGGTGATGTGTCCACGATAGGAAGCACTATTCCGCACGACCTCCGAGATCGGCGGTAAGAATTCTGGGATAGTAAGCATATGGATGTCCAGCGGGCCTCATTCGGTCTCGACTGCTGGCAGGGCGCGACCCGAGGCATGACCGCCGCGCACCGCCACGACGACCTGGAGTTCAATCACGCCGACGTCGACCTGGAGTACGTCATCGACGGGCGGCCGCTGGTGATTCCCGCAGGGACGGTCGCCGTCTTCTGGGCGGCACGCCCGCACCAGCTCGTCGGCGGCCCCGAGCCGGGGACGGAGGCCTGGCTCACGGTGCCTCTCCGGCAGGCCCTCGCGTGGCGCCTTCCCGCGCAGTTCATGCGGAGGATGATGGCGGGCGACGTCGTGGCGCTCCCTGTGGATCCGGGCGTCGGTCTCGGCGAACGTGTCGCACGATGGACGGCCGAGCTCGCTGCTCCGGGACTCCCGCGCCGGATCGCCGAACTCGAGATCGAGGCTTTCGCGCTGCGCCTCGCCGCCGCCCGCGACGCCCCCGAGGCGGTCCGGATCGACGACCCATCGCTCCGCCAGGACGGCGGCGCTCCGCGGGCAGCGGCGGCCGCGATGGCCGCATTCATGTCGGAGCGATCCGCGGAGGACCTCTCCGTCGGCGCGATCGCTGCGCACGTCCACCTCCATCCGCAGTACGCGATGGCGGTCTTCCGCGGCGCCCTCGGCATCACGATCGGCGACTACCTCGCCCAATGTCGCGTGGCCACCGCCCAGCAACTGCTGCTGACGACCGATCTCGCGGTCCCCGACGTCGCCTTCGCTGCAGGCTTCGGCTCGCACAGCCAGTTCTACGATCGCTTCAGCAGGTGGTGCGGCGAGACGCCGGCTGCCTACCGGCGTCGCCTGCGCGCGGCGTGAACGCGGCCGGCGAGCGGCACATTCACGCCGACTCGCGCCAGACGATCTCGGACTGCAGGAGGACTTCGCGCGGTGCGGCGTCTCCGCGCAGCTGCTCCAGGACGAGGGCGGCCGCTTCGCGCCCGAGCCCTTCAGCCGGCTGGCGCACGGTCGACAGCGCGGGAAGAGTGCGGCGTGCCCACGCGCTGTCGTCGAAGCCGACGACACCCACATCGTCCGGCACGTGCCGACCCGCCGCGCGGAGCGCTTCCATCGCGCCGGCGGCGACGGCATCCGACGCGGCGAACACGCCGTCGATGTCGGGGGCTCGCTCCAACAGTGCGTTCATTCCGTCCCGCCCGGCCGAGTAGGAGTACAGCGCGACGCGTTCGACGAGCGCGTCATCGTACGCGTCGCCCAACGCGTCGGTGAAGCCCGAGAGCCGCTCGGCTCCGGAGTCGCGGTCGAGCGCTGCGGCGATCATGCCGATCCGTCGCCTACCCGTGCGCACCAGTCGCTCCGTGATCGCCCGAGCCGAACCGCGGTTGTCGATGACGACGAATGCCGCCGAGGTCGCTCCCGGCGGATGCCCGACGAACGCCGCAGGAAGGCGGAGCCGCTCGACGACGCGGGCGACCGGGTCGTATGCGCGGGCCGAGACGATGATCACTCCGTCGACAGAACCGCCCGACAGGTACCTGGCGACCCGCTCGGTGTCGCGCTCGGAATCGACGATCAGCACCGCCATCTGGTGGTCGGCCTCTGACAGGGCGGCATTCGCCCCGAGCAGGATTCCGCCGATGTTGGGGTCCTCGACGAAGAGCGAGTGCGGCTCATGGACGATGAAGGCGATGGTCTCGGTGCGTTGCATGACCAGATGCCGGGCGGCGGTGTTGGGCACGTATCCGACTTCGGCGATCGCCTTCTCGATCGCCCGCCGGGCAGAGTCGGAGACGTAGGGGTCGCCGTTGACGTAGCGGCTGATGGTTCCGCGCGACACGCCCGCGACGACGGCCACGTCATGGACCGTGGCGCGGCGCGGTCGTCCGGATGTCGTCGACACGCGACCACCTTATCGCTCGGATCGCTTGACACCCCCGAGCCTCGATGTCATTCTGTGTACGTTCACAGAAGCTCGACGAAGAACTTCTCTCCTCGAGTCTGTGCACGTGCACAACCCGCCGAAGACGTCGACCCAGGAGTTCCGTGAACCGCCCACTGGCAACGACCGAGCGCCAGCTCGCTCGTCCCCGCTACGAACACCGCGGCATCGACTTCGGATGCGACTACAACCCGGAGCAGTGGGACCGCAGCGTGTGGCGCGAAGATGTGGCCCTCATGCGCGAAGTCGGGATCGGCCTCGTCGCGGTCAACATCTTCGGGTGGTCCGAACTGCAGTCGCCCGACGGTTCGCTGGACTTCTCCGGACTCGACGAGATCATCGGCTTGCTCCACGACGCCGGCATCCGGGTCAACCTCGGCACCGGCACCGCCTCGCCGCCGCCGTGGCTGACGACCCGGCATCCCGAGATCCTCCCCGTGGTGGCCGACGGCACCACGCGGTTCCCAGGCGGCAGGCAGGCCTGGTGCCCCAGCTCCCCCGTGTTCCGCGACTACGCTCTGGCGCTCGTCGACGCCGTCGCCGAGAGGTACGGGCAGCATCCCGCCGTCGCGCTCTGGCATGTGTCGAACGAACTCGGCTGTCACAACGCGCTGTGCTACTGCGAGCAGAGCGCCGCATCCTTCCGGGCGTGGCTGCACGCGCGCTACGGCTCGATCGACGCGCTCAACCGCGCATGGGGGACGAGCTTCTGGAGCCAGCGCTACACCGACTGGGACGAGATCGGCACTCCCCGGCTCACCCTGTCGACCCGCAATCCGGGCCAGGTGCTCGACTTCTCGCGGTTCAGCTCCGACGAGCTGCTGGCGCACTACCGCGCAGAGCACGCCGTCATCCGCCGCCACAGCAGCGTTCCGATCACGACGAACTTCATGGTCACCGCTCACATCCGCGAGCTCGACTACTGGACCTGGGCGCCCGAAGTCGACGTCGTCGCGAACGACCACTACCTCGACCATCGGCTCGCGGACCCCGAGGCAGAGCTCGCCTTCGCCGCGGACCTGACGCGCGGACTGGCGCAGGGGGCGCCGTGGATGCTGATGGAGCACTCGACGGGATCGGTGAACTGGCAGCCCCACAACCTCGCGAAGGCGCCCGGGCAGATGATCCGCGACTCCCTCCAGCACCTCGCGCGCGGGGCGGACTCCATCTGCTTCTTCCAGTGGCGGGCCTCGGTACAGGGGTCGGAGAAGTTCCACTCCGCTCTCATCCCGCACGCCGGCACCGACTCCGCTCTGTGGCGAGAGGCGCTCGAGCTCGGCGCGATTCTCGAGCGTGTGGCCGAAGTGGCCGGTACGCGGGTCGTAGCGGATGTCGCGCTGCTGTTCAGCTGGGAGGCGTGGTGGGCCACCGACGCCGAGAACCGCCCCAGCTCGGCCGTCTCCTACCTCGATCAGGTGTGGGCACTCCACCGCGCGCTGCGCGCGACGGGGGCCGAGGTAGACGTGGTCCGCCCCGGGGCCGATCTCACGGGGTATCGGCTCGTCGTGGTTCCGGGCCTGCATCTCGTGCGGGATGAGGAGGCCGCGACCCTCGACGCCGCCGTCGCCGCGGGCACCCACGCTCTCGTCACCTTCTACAGCGGCATCGTCGACGAGAACGACCGCGTCCGGCCGGGCGGATATCCGGCGGTATGGCGAGATCTCCTCGGCATCCGCGTCGAGGAGTTCGCGCCCGTCCTCCCGGGCCAGGTGCTCACTCTCGAGTCGGGTGGCACGGCCTCGCTGTGGACCGAGCGCATGGTCGCGCGGGACGCCGACGTCGTCGACCGGTTCGTGGGCGGTCCCGCGGCGGGCATGCCCGCCGTCACTCGCCGCCGCGGTGCGGATGGGGACGGCGACGCCTGGTACCTCGCGACCCTTCCGGACGAGGCATCTCTGACGCGCATCCTCGACGACGTGCTCCGCGCGGCCGGCGCGAGCCGGCTCGCCGACGCGGGCCGGGACGTCGACGTCGTCCGCCGCGCGGGCGCCGGCGGCAGCTATCGATTCATCATCAACAACGGCCCGGACGACCTGCTCCACAGCGCTCGCGGTGTGGAACTCGTGACGGGCGAGATCGCCGATGGAAGCGTTCGCGTGCCCGCCGGCGCGGTCCGTGTGATCCGAGAGGACAGCAGCTCATGACCGTACGCACTGCGACGGAAGCGCTCGTCACGCCGAAGGGCCGGGGGACCGCGCCCACTCGCACCCGCGGCCGTATCCCGCACAAGGGCGCGATCGTGATCTTCACAGCGCCGTTCGTCATCCTCTTCCTCCTCTTCTATCTGCTGCCGATCGGCTACGCGGTGTGGCAATCGCTCCTCGTGGTCGAGCGCGAGGGCACGTTCGGCGAGGCGAAGGAGGTGTTCGGCGGACTCTCGCAGTACGTCCTCGTCTTCCAGAACGAAGCGTTCTGGCAGTCTGTCGGCCGGGTGCTCCTCTTCGGCGTCGTACAGGTGCCGGTCATGCTCGGACTCGCGCTCCTGTTCGCCCTCCTGCTGGATTCGCCGCTCCTGCGCGGCAAGAAGTTCTTCCGGCTCGCCTTCTTCGTGCCGTACGCGGTGCCCGGCGTCATCGCGGCGATCATGTGGGGCTTCCTCTATTCGCCCAATCTGTCGCCCTTCACGATCCTCACCGGGAACGTCGACTTCCTCTCGGCGGACCTCGTCCTGTGGGCGATCGCGAATGTCGTCACGTGGGTGTTCGTGGGATACAACATGCTCATCATCTACTCGTCGCTGCTCGCGATCCCGTCCGAGATGTACGAAGCGGCGCGACTGGACGGCGCCGGTCAGATGCGCATCGCCTGGTCGATCAAGATCCCCATGGTGAGGCCGTCGCTCGTGCTCACGGCGATCCTGTCGATCATCGGCACGCTCCAGCTTCTGGCCGAGCCGCAGGTGTTCCGCTCGTTCAGCTCGGCTGTCACCAGCACCTACACGCCGAACATGACGATCTATGCGACGTCGGCGATTCCCAACGTGAGCCTGGCTGCCGCGTTCTCCGTCGTCCTGGCGCTCGCGACGTTCGTCCTGTCGTTCACGTTCTTGCGCATCACCCGACGGAAGGCGGACTCATGAGCGGCGCGATGGACACCAGGGCCACCGTGCTTCCGGATGCCGGGCGCCGTGCGCAGAGCACCCGCTCCCGCCGGGGGCCGCGAGAGAGCGTGATCTCGCGCACCGTCGCGATGGTGATCATGCTCGTCTTCACCCTCTACTTCCTCATCCCGATCTGGTGGCTGCTGGTCGCCTCGACGAAGAATCGCGCCGACCTCTTCACGACCAATCCGCTCTGGTTCGCAGAACCGGCGCTCTGGCAGAACATCACCTCGCTGCTGAGCTACGACGGCGGGATCTACGTGCGATGGATCGTCAACAGCGTCGCGTACGCCGGCATCGGCGCTCTCGTCGCGACGATCGTCTCCGGGATGTGCGGCTACGCGCTGGCCAAGTACCGCTTCCGCGGTCGCGAGCTGATGTTCAACGTCATCCTCGGGGGTGTGCTGGTCCCGGCGACCGCGCTCGCGCTGCCCCTGTTCCTGCTCTTCAGCCAGGTGCAGCTGACCAACACCTTCTGGGCCGTGTTCCTGCCCAGCATCGTGAGCCCGTTCGGCGTCTACCTCGCGCGTGTGTTCGCGGAGGCGAGCGTGCCCGAAGAGCTGCTGGAGGCGAGCAGGCTGGACGGGGCCGGCGAGGTGCGGACGTTCTTCACGGTCTCGATCAGGCTCATGGTGCCCGCTTTGATCACGATCTTCCTCTTCCAGTTCGTCGGCATCTGGAACAACTTCTTCCTGCCGCTGATCATGCTGCGCAGTGAAGAGCTGTTCCCGGTCACCTACGGGCTCTACGCCTGGAACTCGACGATCAATCAGTTCCCGGAGCTGCGCGGCTTCGTGCTGATCGGCGCGCTGCTGTCGATCATCCCGCTCATCATCACGTTCCTCCTCCTTCAGCGCTACTGGCGCACGGGCCTGGGCACCGGCGCACTGAAGTGACAGACCCCGACCGGATCCGACCGGTCGGCCCACCGCAAGACACCACCGAGAGAAGAGAGAAATGCGTCACATGAAACGAATAGGAGGCGTCGCGGCCCTCACGGCCGTCGCGCTGACGATGGCCGCGTGCTCGGCCGGCGGCGATGGAGGCGGCGGCGCGGATGCCGCGGCCTGCGCGCCGTCGGAAGGCGACGTCACGCTCACGTTCACGTCGTGGATCCCCGGCATCGAGGACGCCGTCGCGATCTGGAACGAGGCGAACCCCGAGATCCAGGTGGAGGTGCAGACGGGACCCTCGGGCAACGCCGGCACGTATCAGAACTTCTTCAACCAGCTCGAGGCGGGCAACGCCCCCGACCTGGGCCAGATCGAGTACGACGCGATCCCCAACTTCCGCGTGCAGGACGGTCTGGAGGACCTCGCCGCGTGCGAGGAGATCGTCGCCGCGGAAGACCAGTTCGTCGACTGGACCTGGGGGCAGGTGACGCTCGGCACCGATTCGGAGGTGTACGGCGTGCCGCAGGACTCGGGGCCCATGGCACTGTTCTACCGGTCCGACCTGTTCGAGCAGAACGGCATCGCCGTCCCCACGACGTGGGCGGAGTACCGTGACGCCGCCGTCAAGGTGCGCGAACTGGGAGGCTACATCACCAACTTCTCCCAGTCGGACATCAACCAGTTCGCCGGGTTCGTCTGGCAGGGCGGAGGCGAGTGGTTCACCAACAGCGGCGACGAGTGGACGGTCGATCTGACCAGCGACGTGTCCACGACGGTCGCCGACTACTGGCAGGACCTCATCGAGAACGATCTGGTCTCGGTGTACCCGCCGTGGACCGACGAGTGGAACAACGCCTACAACTCGGGTGAGGTCTGGACGTGGAACTCGGCCGTGTGGGGGGCGAACTCCATCGCGAGCGGAGCACCGGACACCGCCGGCAAGTGGTCGGTCGCGCCGTCCCCGCAGTGGGAGGCCGGACAGGCCGCCGCAGGCAACTGGGGCGGATCCTCGATCGCCGTGTTCAAGGGCACGGAGCACCTCTACGAGGCGGCGAAGTTCGCGCTGTGGCTGAACTCCTCCGAGGAAGCGCTGACCTCGTTGAACGAGACCGCGGCGATCTACCCGGCCACCAAGGCGGGGCTGGAGCTGCCCGTGCTGCAGGAAGGCGTCGAGTTCTACGGCGGCCAGAAGATCTACGAGGTGTTCGCCGAGGCCGCTGGTCAGGTCAACCCCGACTTCGTCTGGGGGCCGACGATGACGCAGACCTACGCCGACGTCTCGGACGGGTTCAAGGCGGCGATCTCGGGTGACGGCACCCTCGCCGACGCGCTCGCCGACGGCCAGGCGAAGACGATCGCCGCACTCGAGGCGCAGTCCATCCCGGTCGCGAACTAGTCGGTCCTGTGATCCATCATCTCCGTGCCGCGGGCGTCAGTCTTCTGATCGACGCCCGCGGCACGGGCATGCCCGCTGTCCTTCATTGGGGGCCCGAGCTCGGCCCCCTCACGTCGGACCAGGCCGAGGCTCTGGCGGAGGCATCCATCGCCGCGGTGGCGCCGTCATCCATCGACATCCCCTTCCGCCTCGGACTCGTGCCCACGTGGGGCGACGGGTGGACAGGGCGGCCGGGCGTGCAGATCTCACGGGACCCGGCGGGTCGGGACGGTCCGGCCGCTGCCGATCGAGCCCGCACGCCGCGCTGGTCGCGAGAACCGGGTCCGGATGCCGTGACGGATGCCTTGGGTCGATCGATCGCATTCGACCTGTACGACGCCGAGGCTGCGGTCGGCCTCCGTGTCCGGCTCGAGCTGGCACCCGAGGGGGTGCTCTCCCAGCGGATGGAGATCGTCAACGCGGGAGCGGGGCCGCTCACGGTCGCGCGCGCCGCCGCGGTGCTGCCTCTTCCCGCCCGCGCCGCCGAACTGCTGGACTTCAGCGGGGTCTGGGGCAGGGAGCGTCGCCCCATCCGCAGACCGCTCGAGCACGGCATCCATTCGCGCGAGGGGCGCCACGGGCGCGGAGGGCACGATGCGGCCTTCCTGCTCGCCGCCGGGACCCCCGGGTTCGGCTACCGTCGCGGAGAGGTGTGGGCGGTGCACGCGGCATGGAGCGGCGATACCGAGCTGTGGGCCGAGGCATCGGCGCTCGGGCCGGCGGTGCTCGCCGCAGGCGAGCTCCCGTCGCCGGGCGAGATCGTCCTCCAGCCGGGAGAGCGCTACACGGGGCCCTGGACCATCGGCGTGTACTCCGACTCGGGCCTGGACGGGATCTCGGATCGCGTCCATCCGTGGGTGAGGTCCTGGTCGACGATCCGCCGTCCGCGGCCGGTCACGCTGAACACGTGGGAGGCGGTGTACTTCGGTCAGTCGCTCGAGAGACTCCTGCCCCTCGTGGAGGCGGCCTCCCGCGTGGGGGTCGAGCGATTCGTGCTCGACGACGGCTGGTTCGCGGGACGCCGTGACGACCGTCGTGCGCTCGGAGACTGGGTGGTCGACTCCGAGGTCTGGCCGCAGGGGCTGCATCCGCTGATCGAGCGGGTGACCGGAGCAGGAATGGAGTTCGGGCTCTGGGTCGAGCCTGAGATGGTGAGCGTCGACTCGACTCTCGCCCGCGCGCATCCCGAGTGGCTGCTCGGTCGCGAGGATGCCCTCGAGTGGCGCTTCCAGCGCGTGCTGGATCTCGGCGATGCCGCCGTCGCCGAGCACGTCTACTCACGGCTGAGTGCACTGATCGAGGAGTACCCGATCGCGTATCTCAAGTGGGACCACAACCGCGATCTGCTCGACGGATCCGCGCATCGGCAGACGACCGCGGTCTACGCGCTCATCGATCGCCTGCGTCGCCGTTTCCCGCGTCTGGAGATCGAGTCCTGCGCGTCGGGTGGCGCTCGCCTCGATCTCGGGATGCTGACGCGAGTCGATCGTGTCTGGCCCAGCGACACCAACGATCCCCTCGACAGACAGGGCATCCACGCCGCCACGTCCCTCCTGATCCCGCCCGAGTACCTCGGCACGCATCTGGGCGCCGAGCGCGCACACCTCACCGGCCGTTCCGCCGACCTGTCGTTCCGGCTCGCCGCCGCGCTCTTCGGCAGCGCGGGCATCGAGTGGGACCTCAGCGCTGCGACCGCCGAGGATCTCGCCGTCATCACGTCGTGGGTCGGGCACTACCGTCGGCTGAGACCGCTCCTGCACAGCGGGAGAGTCGTCCGGGCGGATCCCGACGATCCTTCAGAGTGGGTGCACGGAGTGGTCGCGGACGACGGCGCGCACGCGGTGTTCGCGGTGACGATGCGCGACGCGCCGCGGGCGGCGATCGCGCCGCCGGTGCGGCTGCCCGGTCTGGTCTCCGGGCGCACCTATCGCGTGGCTCCCGTAGCGCTCGCCGCCGAGCCTCGCGCCGTCCAGGATGCACCTCCGCCGTGGTACGTCGCGGGAGAGGTCAGCATGGCGGGTGCGGCGCTCGCGGCGATGGGGCTTCCGCTGCCTCTTCTCGCCCCGCAGCAGACGATCGTTCTCGAGGCTGTCGCGATCGCCGGGACGGAATGACGTCGTGTTCTCAGGCCGGCTCGTCGACGAGACCCCGTGCCGTCGCCTCGTCGACGACGATGTCGGTCGCGAGCCGCGCCGCGAGCGCTCCTCGCAGGCTGTCGAGCTTCGAGACGCCCGACACGACGCACAGCCGCCGCTCCACGCGGCGGAGCACATCGAAGTGGGGACCCGTCGCACGATCGTTCAAGGCGATGCGGTCGCTCGACCCGTCGGCGCGGAAGAACACCGTCGCCACGTCGCCCACCACGCGCTCGGCCGCGAGGCTCTCGAGGTCGGGCGGCTCGAGATAGCCGCCCGAGTAGACGTGACTCGGCAGCCGGGAATCGGCGGAACCGGTGCTGAAGACCACGAGGTCCATGGTCTCCTGCAGCGCGAGGATGCGGCGCGTGCTGCGCTCCCGCCACATCGCGAGCTTGGTCCGCGGGTCGTCGAAGAACGCCGGAACCGGGAACTGCTGCACGCTGCCGCCGTATGCGCCGGCGAAGCGACTCAGGATCTCGCTCGCATAGAGGAGTCCCGTCGTCCGGGTGTTGCCCGAGCCGTTCAGCTGCACGAATGCCGTTCCGTGGACGGCCTTGGGCACGAGGCGACGGCTCATCGCGGCCGTGGTCGCACCCCACGCCACGCCGATCGTCATGTCCGACCCGACGAGCTCGCCGAGCAGGTGGGCCGCCGCGGCCGCGACGCGCTCGAGCCGCTCGACGTCGTTGGCGTCGTCGGGGGCGGGCACGACGTGCGCCGTGACGTCGAAGCGCTCGGCGATGCGCTCCTCCAGCCGCTGCGGGGCCTCGAACGGGGAGCGGATCCGGATGTCGACGATGCCCGTCGCCCGTGCAAGGGCGAGCAGCCTCGACACGGTCGACCGCGAGGTGCCGAGCTCGGCGGCGATCGCCTCCATCGTGCGGTTCTGCACGTAGTAGAGGTGAGCCGCCGTGAGCGCGCGCTGCATCGTCCGCGCGTCGTCCGGATCATCCCTCTCGGCGGTATCCATCATGTCAGCATGCACGTATGTGCATGCAGGCTGCAACAACGGTCAGCAATGCGAGGATAGAGGATGACAGCGTTCACGAAGCGGGGGACAGCATGACGCGGGGCGGTTTCGAGGCACTCAAGGCGCGGCCGTACGCGGACGTGCTGATCATCGGCGGCGGGATCAACGGGCTCGCGACGTTCCGCGATCTCGCGCTGCAGGGAGTGGACGTCGCGCTCGTCGAGCGATCGGATTACGTGAGCGGTGCCTCCGCCGCGTCCTCGCACATGATCCACGGCGGGATCCGCTATCTCGAGAACGGCGAGTTCCGCCTCGTGCACGAAGCGGTGACCGAGCGCAACGCGCTGCTGCGCACGGCGCCGCACTTCGTCCGGCCGCTGCAGACGACGATCCCGATCTACTCGACCTTCTCGGGCATCCTGAGCGCGCCTCTGCGGTTCCTCCGGCACGGCGCCGGCAGACCGCGCGAGCGCGGGGCGATCCTCATCAAGATCGGGCTCGTCATCTACGACTCGTTCTCCCGCGGCGGCGGGCGCGTGCCGCGGCACGCCTTCCACGGGCGGCGTCGATCCCTCGCGCAGCTGCCGCAGCTGAACCCCGCGGTGAAGTACACGGCGACGTACTGGGATGCCTCGCTGCACGATCCCGAGCGTCTGGCGATCGATCTGCTGGCGGACGGCCTGTCGGCCGGCGGGGGCGAGGCTCGGGCCGCGAACTACACGGCGGCGGTCGGTGCGAGCGGCGACAAGGTCGTGCTGCGCGATGCCGAATCCGGCGAGGAGCTCGCCTTCGCGGCATCCGTCGTCGTCAACGCGTCGGGACCCTGGACCGACGTGACCAACCTCGCGCTCGGCGATCCCACGACCTACATGGGCGGGACGAAGGGCTCGCACATCGTGCTCGACAACCCGGCGCTGCTCGCGGCGACGGGCGGGCGCGAGCTCTTCTTCGAGGCGACCGACGGCCGCATCGTGCTGATCTACCCGCTGAAGGGCCGCGTGCTCATCGGCACGACCGATCTCGAGCACGACATGGCCGACCCGATCGTGTGCACCGAGGAGGAGGTCGACTACTTCTTCGCCCTCGTGAAGCAGGTGCTGCCGGAGATCGAGATCGATCGCAGCGAGATCGTGTACCGCTTCTCGGGTGTGCGGCCCCTGCCCGGTCACGGCGACCTCGCACCGGGCTTCGTCTCGCGCGACTACCGGATCGAGGCCGAGCCGCTCGCGGGTCCGAGCGGTCCGACGGTGCTGAGCCTCGTCGGCGGCAAATGGACGACCTTCCGCGCCTCGGCCGAGCACCTCGCCGATCGGGTGCTCGAGCTGCTCGCCCGCCCGCGCCGGCGCACCACGAAGGGCCTCGCGATCGGCGGGGGACGGGGCTACCCGACCACGGAGCGCGCGCGCCGGCAGTGGATCGATGCCCACGACGACGGAATCGGCATCGCCCGCGCGGCGACCCTCCTCGATCGCTACGGCACGGTCGCGGCCGACGTCATCGCGGGGCTGGACGCCGACGACCGTCCGCTCGAGACGCTGCCCGGCTACAGCACGGGCGAGCTGCGTCATCTCGCCCGCACCGAGGGAGTCGCGCACCTCGACGACATCCTGCAGCGGCGCACGTCGCTCGCCTTCACGGGGCGCGTCTCGCGCGCGTCGGCAACCGAGATCGCCGAGGCGATCGCGCCCGTGATGGGGTGGGATGCGGCATCCATCGCCGTCGAGGTGGAGCGCGGGCTCGCGCGCGTACACGCGGCCGACCCGTCGTGGTCGTCCGTCGACGCCCGATAGCCTGGCGGTCTCACACACCGCGAGGAGGCGGAATGCCCGAGCACGTGCTCGCCCTGGACCAGGGCACGACCTCGACCCGTGCGATCGTCTTCGATGCGGAGGGCGCGATCGTCGCGACCGCGCAGCGCGAGCACGAGCAGATCTTCCCGCGCGCGGGCTGGGTCGAGCATGATCCGGTCGAGATCTGGACCAATGCGCAGTGGGTCATCGCCACGGCGCTCGATTCGGCGGGACTGGGAGCCGGCGACATCGCGGGGCTCGGGATCACCAATCAGCGCGAGACGGCCATCGTGTGGGACAAGCGCACGGGGCGCCCCGTCACCAACGCGATCGTGTGGCAGGACACCCGCACGCAGCAGGCGATCGACCGGCTCGCCCAGGACGGCGGCACCGATCGCTTCGCCGCGAAGACGGGCCTGCCGCTCGCGACCTACTTCTCGGCGTCGAAGATCGCATGGATCCTCGAGCACGTGCCGGGGGCGCGGGCGGATGCCGAGGCGGGCCACCTCCTCTTCGGCACGCCCGACACCTGGGTGATCTGGAACCTCACGGGCGACACGCGCCGCGGCATCCACGTCACCGACGTCACGAACGCGAGCCGCACGCTCCTCATGGACCTCGAGACGCTCACGTGGGACGACGGGCTGCTGGAGGCCTTCGGCATCCCGCGCTCGATGCTGCCCGACATCGTCCCCTCGTCGGGGGTGCTCGGGGAGGTGCACGAGCCGGTCGCCGCGCGCGGCGTGCCGATCGCGGGCATCCTCGGCGACCAGCAGGCGGCGACCTTCGGGCAGGCGGCGTTCGACGCCGGGCAGTCGAAGAACACCTATGGCACGGGCAACTTCCTGCTCGTGAACACCGGCACCGAGATCGTGCGCTCGCAGAACGGGCTCGTCACGACGGTGGCGTACCAGTGCGGCGACGAGCCCGCGCATTACGCGCTCGAGGGCTCCATCGCGGTCACGGGCTCGCTCGTGCAGTGGCTGCGCGACAACCTCGGCATCATCTCGTCGGCGCCCGAGGTGTCCCGCCTCGCATCGACGGTGGACGACAGCGGCGGCGCCTACTTCGTCCCCGCGTTCTCAGGGCTCTTCGCGCCGTACTGGCGCCCCGACGCGCGCGGCGCGCTCGTGGGGCTGACGCGCTACGTCAACAAAGCCCACATCGCGCGCGCGGCGCTCGAAGCGGCGGGATTCCAGTCGCGCGACGTCATCGACGCGATCGTGGCCGACACCGGCACGACGCTCGACGAGCTGCGCGTCGACGGGGGCGGCTCGCGCGACGAGCTCATGATGCAGTTCCAGGCGGACATCCTCGGCATCCCGGTGGTGCGCCCGCAAGTCATCGAGACGACCGCGCTCGGCGCCGCCTACGCGGCAGGGCTTGCGACGGGGGTCTGGAAGGACCGCGCGCAGCTGCGCACGCAGTGGCGCGAGGATGTGCGCTTCGAGCCTGCCATGGGCGAAGAGGAGCGCGAGCGCCGCGTGCGCATGTGGCGCAAAGCGGTCACGAAGTCGTACGACTGGGTCGATGAGGATGCGCGCATCCTCGCGGGCACGAACGACGTCTGACGCTACTTCAGCAGACGGCTGAGGCGGCGATCCGCGAGGATCTTGCCGCCCGTCTGACAGGTCGGGCAGTACTCGAGCGAGTTGTCGGCGAAGAAGACGCTGCGCACCTCGTCGCCGCACACGGGGCAGGTCTCGCCGCGGCGTCCGTGCACCTGCATGCCGCGACGCTTCGCGTCCTTCAGCTCGGCGGGTGGTTTGCCGGATGCCTCGGCCACGGCATCCGTCAACGTCTGCCGCATCGCGGCGAAGAGGCGATCGACGTCCTCGTCGGTGAGGCTCGATGCGAGCGCGTACGGCGACATCTTCGCGGCGTGCAGGATCTCGTCGGAGTAGGCGTTGCCGACGCCCGCGATGATCGACTGATCTCGAAGGACGCCTTTGATCTGCGTCCGGCGACCCTCCAGGAGGCCCTTCAGGGCCGCCCGGTCGAAGGCGGAGTCGAGCGGATCGGGGCCGAGTCGCGCGATGCCCGGGACATCCGCCGGATCGTTCACGACGTAGTAGGCGAGGGACTTCTTCGTGCCGGCCTCGGTGAGATCGAACCCGGAGCCGTCGGAGAGTGCGATGCGCAGGGCGATTGGCGTCTTGCCCGGGCGGATCAGGGTCGGGGCGAGCGTGTCGGTGAAGCGCAGCCAGCCTGCCTTCGCGAGGTGGAAGACCAGGTGCGGGCCGCTCGTGCGGATGTCGACGAACTTGCCGTGGCGCTCGATGCCGGTGACGGTCGTGCCCTGCAGGGCCGTGATCGGCGGATCGTACGTCTTGAGCGCGGCGATGTTCGCGACGGTGGCCTTCGTGATCTCGAGGCCGGTCACGCGGCCGCGGAGGAACTCGACGAGCCCCTGCACCTCGGGCATCTCGGGCATGCGCCTATCCTGTCACGCGGTGTCGAGCACGGGCCAGGGCTTGGGGGAGCGGTCGTCCTCGGCGAGCAGCCCGGCGATCCAGCCGTCGTCGCGCCCGCGGGGACTGCTGAGCGCCTGGCGGAGGAGTCCTTCGTAGCCGAAGCCGAGCTTCTGCGCGATGCGGGCCGAGCCCGCGTTGCCGACGACGGCGCGCCACTCGATGCGCTGGAGCTGCAGCTCGGCGAAGCCCCAGTCGACGACGGCCCTGCCCGCCTCGGTCAGCAGACCGCGTCCGCGCGAGCCGGGTGACATCCAGTACCCGATCTCGCCCCCGCCGTTCGAGACGCGGTACAGGCCGATCAGTCCGGCGAGGGTCTGGCCCTCGCGGATCGCCCACGTGAGCTCGGTGCCGGACTCCCAGCTGGTCACGACGTGCGGAACGAACCCCTCGGCGTGCTTCCGCTCGTACGGCGAAGGGACGGTCGTGTAGCGCTGGATGTCCGGGTCCTGGCACGCCGCGTAGATCGCGTCGACGTCGTCGATCGTGGGGATCGACAGCGCCAGTCGCTCCGTGCGCAGGGTGACGGGTTGCATCGGGCCAGGTCAGCGGCGGCGGAGGAGGCCGACCCTGTCGTAGACGTCGTCCAGCGTCGCGTCGGCGACGGCCTCGGCCTTGGCGGCGTTCGCGGCCAGGACGCGGTCGAGCTCTGCGGGGTCGTCGAGCAGGTCGAGCGCGCGCTGGCGCACCGGCCCGAACTCGTTCACGACCACCTCGGCGAGCCCCTTCTTGAAGTCGCCGTAGCCGCGGCCCGCGTACTCGTCCTCGATCGACGGGATCTGTCGGCCGGTGAGGGCCGCATAGATCACCAGGAGGTTGGACACGCCCGGCTTCTCGGAGCGATCGAACCGCACGGTGCCGTCGGAGTCGGTCACGGCCCGCATGATCTTCTTCGCCGAGACCGAGGGGTCGTCGAGGAGCCAGAGGACTCCGGCATCCGACTCCGCCGACTTCGACATCTTGGCCGTCGGATTCTGCAGATCGTAGATGCGCGCGGTGTCCTGCTGGATGACGGGCATCGGCACCCGGAACGTCTCGCCGTAGCGGCTGTTGAAGCGCTCCGCCAGGTCGCGGGTCAGCTCGACGTGCTGCTTCTGGTCGTCGCCGACCGGCACGATGTCGGTCTGGTAGAGCAGGATGTCGGCCGCCATGAGGATCGGGTACGTGAAGAGCCCGACCGACGTCGCGTCGGTGCCGTAGCGCGACGACTTGTCCTTGAACTGCGTCATGCGCCCGGCCTCGCCGAAGCCCGTGATCGTCGAGAGGATCCACGCGAGCTCCGGATGCGCCGGGACGTGCGACTGCACGTACAGCGTCGACTTCGACGGCTCGATGCCCGCGGCGATGTACTGCGCGGCGGTCCGCCGCGTCTTCTCGCGAAGCTCGGCGGGATCGTTCGGCTGGGTGAGCGCGTGCAGATCGACGACCGAGAAGAACGCGTCGTACGTCTCCTGCATGTCCCGCCACTGCATGAGGGCCCCGATGTAGTTGCCGACCTGGAGCGAGTCGGCGGAGGGCTGCATGCCGGAGTACAGACGGGGTTTGCTCATCCGTCCAGTCTAGAGAAGGGATGCCGCGGCTCAGCGCCGCGCGTCGATCCCGGCGACACGGGCCGCAGGCAGAGCACCGTCCTCCTGCGTCTCGCGTGAACCGGGATGCCAGCGGGCTGAGCGCATCCGATCGTGCGGCTCGGGATGTAGGCGGCCGCGGTGCGGCCGCCTAGACCCCGAGGGTGTAGTCCGCGACGACAGGCGCGTGATCGCTGAAGCGGGTGTCCCACGCCGACGCGCGCACGATGCGGTAGTCGGTCACGCGCTCCGCCAGCGCGGGCGTCGCGAGGTGGTAGTCGATGCGCCAGCCGGTGTCGTTGTCGAAGGCCTTGCCGCGGTTCGACCACCACGAGTACGGTCCATCCACCTCGCCCGCGAATCGACGGCCGACATCGACCCAGCCGAGTCCTTCGCCGGTCGAGCCGTCGACGCCCGTCACGGCTGAGCCGGTCGCGCCGAGGAACCGATCGAAGTACGCGCGCTCGCGCGGCAGGAAGCCCGCCTTCTTGACGTTGCCCCTCCAGTTGCGGATGTCGAGTTCGCGATGCCCGACGTTCAGATCCCCCATGACGACGGCGAGTGGAGACTCGGCGGCGAGCCGCGGCATCCGCCTCTCCATCGCGTCGAGGAACGCCCACTTGGCGTCCTGCTTGGCGGTGTCGGCCTCGCCGGTCGGCACGTACGCCGAGACGACCGCGAGCCGCTCGCCGTCGACGTCGAAGTCGACCTCGATCCAGCGGCCCGCGGAATCGAGCGTCTCGTCGTCGCCGAGCACGCGACGCACCTCGACGGAGCTGGACCGGGATGCCACGGCGACGCCCGCTCGGCCCTTGGCGAGCGCCTCGTCATTGACGAGCTGCCAGCCCGGCAGTGCCTTCGCGAGCTCGTCGGCGGTCGCCCGCACCTCTTGCAGCGCCATGATGTCGACATCGGCCTCGGAGAGCCATTCGAGCATGCCCTTGCGCGTTGCGGCGCGGATTCCGTTGACGTTGACAGAGGCGATGCGGACGCGGCGGGACACGCCTTCCAGCCTACGGGCAGTCCCCGACACGTCAGTCGAGCAGCGAGCCCTTCCGGTCCGGCGGCGGGGGAGCGGATGCCTCGACCTGCGCGAGTTCGGACTGCGCGCGCGCGACGGCCCGGTCGGCGAACGGGATGCGGAACCACGGCGCGCTCGCGCGCTCGTCCTTCGCCGTGCGCAGACGCACGTGGGCTGCGAGGACGAGCGCGGCGTGCTCTTCGCGCAGACGGTCGGCCTCGGACTTCGTCACGAGCGGCATGTTGCGATCGGCCGCTGCGACGGCGATCCAGGCCGACGCGACGAGGATGATGACGCCGATGATGCGGAACCACAGCAGCAGTCCGATGAAGATCGCGAAGGTGGCGAGAAGGGGATTCGAGGGCGTGTAGACGAGGAGGAAGCCCGCCCCGACCTGCAGCACCGTCACCGCCGCTCCGCCGAGGGCCGCGCCCGGCCAGATCTGGCGCCAGTGCAGTGTCAGCCCGGTCAGGAACTTCACCAGCGCAGCGAGGGCCGCGGTGTAGAGCGCGAGCGACACGACGACCGCCGAGACGCGGACGCCGACCTCGTACCAGCCGGTCGCGGTGTTCCATCCGAACAACGAGAAGATGAGGTTGAGCGCCCACGTGCCGATCGATGAGAGTGCGAAGCCGGCGACGAGCGAGATGCCGAAGATGACGGCAGCGAGCAGGTCCCTCGCCTTCAGGAGGAGATAGCTGCGTCGATCAGGCGCGATCCCGAAGATGTCGCGCACGGCGCGGCGTGCGAAGGTGACGAATCCGATGGCCGTCCACATCGCGGTGATGAGGGCGATGGCGCCCGTGATCACGAGCGCGCTCGTGCTGCCGGTCGCGATCGCCGTGACCTGCTCGGTGGTGAAGAGGCCCGACCCGTCGTCGGAGATCAGCCCGGGGATATAGCTGTTGATCACTTCGATCAGCCCGTCGACGGCCTCGGCGCTCCCTCCCAGCCAGAGCCCCGTGACGGTGAACGCGACGTAGATCGTCGCGAAGATCGCGAACAGCGCCTGATAGCTCACCCCCGCCGCGAGCAGGAATCCGTTGTGCTGAAGGAAGTGGCGCCATACGCGCACGGGGAACCACGCGAGCGTGCGCTGCGTCAGGAGCGTCGCGCGGTTGATCGGCTCGTCGAAGCGCTCCCGCAGGTTCTCCTGGGTCGCCTCCCACCGCTCCCGCAGCGTCTCCTCATGCGCGCGCGCCTCGGCGGCTGCCTGTTGGGAGCGCTTGCCGTGGGAGTCCTTCACGCCATCAGGCTATCGAGGACAGGGCGCCGCTCGCCTCACCTCAATGGGGTGAGGCAGCACCCTGAGGAGCATTGCGGAAGCGCCGCACGAAGAACAGGATCGCGAACAGCGCGACGGCGGGGATGAGGAAGGCGATCCCCAGACCGGGGCCGTCGGCGAGCAGCCCGAGCACGACCGCGCCGAAGATCGAGCCGGCGTAGTTGAAGATGTTGACGCGTGCGATCACCTGGTCGCTGTGCTCGGGTGCGAGCTCGCCGGCTGCGCCGAAGGTGACGGGGATCAGGATGCCGCTGGCCACGCCCGCGAGGGCGAAGCCCGTGATCGCGGCGACGGGGAAGGGGAGGAGCGCCACCACGACGCAGCCGACCCCCGACACGATGACAGCGGCCGTCACGAGCGGTCGCCGGCCGAGCTTCGTGACGAGCCGGTCGGTCACCAGGCGCGTGACGAGCACGACCGCCTGATACGCGGCGTAGCCCAGGGGAGCCACCCACGCGAGCGTCAGCAGCTCGTCCTGGAGGTAGACCGTGCTCCACGTGCTGATCGCCGAGTCCGAGATGAACACGGCCAGGATGACGAAACCGAAGATCCAGATGCCGGCTCGGGGCAGCTTCGCACGCTCCGCGGCGGGGAGCGCCTCGTCGACGGGGACCTCGCGCGCGGCGAAGCGGATGACGATGAGCGCGGCGACCAGGGCGATGACGCCGGCCGCGGCGAGAGCGATGCCGGCGCCCAGCGCCGAGAACGCCACGAACGAGACCAGGAGCGCACCGACGATGGCGGCCGCCGTCGCTGCCGCGAAGAAGCCGCCGAGCAGGTGGCGGCCGTAGCTGCGCTGCACGGCGACGCCCTGCATCGCCGCGGCGGCGTCGACGCAGCCGAGCCCGACGCCGAAGAGGATGAACGCCGCGAAGAAGACGGGGAACGCGGTCGGCAGCGCGATGACGGGCAGGAAGACCGCCTGCACGAGCAGCCCGAAGGCGAGGGCCGCGCGGCTGCCCCACCGCACTGCGATCGCGTTCGCGACGAGGGATCCGGCGGCCGCGGCGAAGGAGACGCCGAGCACGATGATCGACACCATCGTGTCGTCGACCTCCTGCCGCGCCTTGAGCGCGGGCAGAGACGTCACGACGACGGCGTAGCCGAGGCCCTGCGAGACGTAGGCGGCGGTGACGGCCAGGCGCGACGCGCGCAGCGGAGCGGGGGGACGATCCATCCGCTCATCGTGGCATAGGCGATGCCCCTACCGCGTGATCTGCGTGCGGCGCTCCGCGACCGCGAGCGGCGCCGTCAGGAGCGACCGCGCAGAACAGCCTGCTTCACCTCGGCGATCGCCTTCGTCACCTCGATGCCGCGCGGGCAGGCCTCGGTGCAGTTGAAGGTCGTGCGGCAGCGCCACACGCCCTCTTTGTCGTTGAGGATGTCGAGGCGCACGTCGCCCGCGTCGTCGCGCGAGTCGAAGATGAAGCGGTGCGCGTTGACGATCGCGGCGGGACCGAAGTACTGGCCGTCGGTCCAGAAGACGGGGCACGACGACGTGCACGCGGCGCACAGGATGCACTTCGTCGTGTCGTCGAACACCTCGCGGTCGACGATCGACTGGATGCGCTCCTTGCCGGGCTCGGGCTTCGAGCTCGCGATGAGGAACGGCTGTACCTCGCGGTACGACGCGAAGAACGGCTCCATGTCGACGACGAGATCCTTCTCGAGGGGCAGGCCCTTGATCGCCTCGACGTAGATGGGCTGCGAGATGTCGAGATCCTTGATGAGGGTCTTGCACGCGAGCCGGTTGCGCCCGTTGATGCGCATCGCGTCGGAGCCGCAGATGCCGTGCGCGCACGAGCGGCGGAACGTGAGGGACCCGTCGACCTCCCACTTGATCTTGTGGAGGGCGTCCAGCACGCGGTCGGTCGAGTACAGCTCGACGTCGTAGTCCACCCAGCGCGGCTCCTCGTCGACCTCGGGGTCGAAGCGGCGGATGATGAACGTGACGAGGAACGACTGGATGCCGGTGTCGTCCGCGGTCTCGGCCTCGATCGCATCGATCGCGCCGGGCTCGACGAGTGCTGTCGACATCAGTACTTCCTCTCCAACGGCGGGTAGCGCAACTCGCCGGCTTCGTTCTTCGTGAAGACGACGGGCTTCCAGTCCAGGCGGATGTGGTCGTCGGAGTGCGAGGAGCCGGCATCCCCCGACAGATACGCCATCGTGTGCTGCATGTACTTCTCGTCATCGCGCGTGGGGTAGTCGTCGCGCATGTGGCCGCCGCGGCTCTCTTCGCGGTTGCGCGCCGTCACGACGACGACCTCGGCGATGTCGAGGAGGAATCCGAGCTCGACCGCCTCGAGCAGGTCGGTGTTGAACCGCTTGCCCTTGTCGTCGACGTGGATGTTCTTGTAGCGCTCGCGGAGCTCCTCGATGACGTCGAGCACCTCGCCGAGGGATTCGTCGGTGCGGAACACCTGGGCCTTGCGGTCCATCTCGTCCTGCAGCTTCTTGCGCAGCACGGCGATGCGCTCGGTGCCCTGGTTGGCACGCAGACCCTCGATGAGCTCGCGGACCTCCTTGGCGGGATCCTCGGGCAGCGGAACGAACTCGGCCGTCTGGACGTACTGCACGGCGTTCTTGCCGGCGCGCTTGCCGAAGACGTTGATGTCGAGGAGCGAGTTGGTGCCCAGGCGGTTCGAGCCGTGCACCGAGACGCACGCGCACTCGCCGGCTGCGTAGAGCCCCGGCACGACCGTGGTGTTGTCGCTCAGCACCTGCGCGTCGTTGTTGGTGGGGATGCCGCCCATCGCGTAGTGCGCGGTGGGCATCACCGGGACGGGCTCGACGACGGGGTCGACGCCGAGGTACGTGCGGGCGAATTCGGTGATGTCGGGGAGCTTCGTCTCGAGCACCTCGGCGCCGAGGTGGGTGCAGTCGAGCAGCACGTAGTCGCGGTGCGGGCCGGCACCCCGGCCCTCGGCCACCTCCTGCACCATGCAGCGGCTCACGATGTCGCGCGGGGCGAGGTCCTTGATGGTGGGTGCGTAACGTTCCATGAAGCGCTCGCCGCTGACGTTGCGGAGGATCGCGCCCTCGCCGCGGGCGCCCTCGGTGAGCAGGATGCCGAGCCCGGCGAGTCCTGTCGGGTGGAACTGGAAGAACTCCATGTCCTCGAGGGGGAGTCCCTTGCGCCAGATGATCCCCACGCCGTCGCCCGTGAGCGTGTGGGCGTTGGAGGTCGTCTTGAAGATCTTGCCGAAACCGCCCGTGGCGAAGATCACGGCCTTCGAGTGGAAGACGTGGAGGTCGCCGGTCGCCAGCTCGTAGGCCACGACGCCCGCGATCTCCTTCGACCCGTCCTCCTTGTCGACCGTGATGAGGTCGAGGACGTAGAACTCGTTGAAGAAGTTGATGCCGAGCTTGACGCAGTTCTGGAAGAGCGTCTGCAGGATCATGTGGCCCGTGCGGTCCGCGGCGTAGCACGCGCGGCGGACCGGCGTCTTGCCGTGGTCGGCCGTGTGGCCGCCGAAGCGCCGCTGGTCGATCTTGCCTTCGGGGGTGCGGTTGAACGGCAGGCCCATGTTCTCGAGATCGATGACCGCGTCGATCGCCTCTTTCGCGAGGATCTCGGCGGCGTCCTGGTCGACGAGGTAGTCGCCGCCCTTGACGGTGTCGAAGGTGTGCCACTCCCACGAGTCCTCTTCGACGTTCGCGAGCGCCGCGGCCATGCCGCCCTGCGCGGCGCCCGTGTGGGAGCGCGTGGGGTAGAGCTTCGTGATGACGGCCGTGCGGGCTCCGGGACCCGCCTCGATCGCGGCGCGCATGCCGGCGCCGCCGGCACCCACGATGACGATGTCGAACTCGTGGTAGTGGACGCCGTCCTTGACGTAGCTGTCGGTTGTCTGGGTGCTCACAGAGGGTGCTTTCAGGAGTCGTCGGTCGGGGATGCCCGAACTACGAGCAGATGGAGATCATGGTGTCGGAGGCCGTCGACGGGTCGAAGCCGAGGCAGGGGTCGAAGGTCCAGATCACGAGCGATCCGAGGACGATGAGGAACCCGGCGGCGAGCCACAGCGCCCAGACGAGGACGCGGCGTGTGCGGTCGTGCGTGACGTAGTCGTTCACGATCGTGCGCATGCCGTTCGCGCCGTGGACCAGCGCGAGCACCAGCATGAGGAAGTCCCACCACTGCCAGAACGGCGTGGCGTACTTGCCCGCGACGAACGCGAAGTCGATGCCGTGGATGCCCTCGCCGAGCATGAGGTTGACGAAGAGGTGCCCGAAGATGAGGACGACCAGCAGCACGCCCGAGACGCGCATGTAGATCCAGCCCCACTTCTCGAGGTTGGGTCCCTTGCGGCGGACGGCGACGTGCGGCGATCGGGGATCGGCGATGGCGGTCATCAGTGCCCCCCTCCCGTGGCGGGTGCGAACGCGAGCATGAGGTGACGCGGCGCGAAACCGGCCATCGTCACCGCCCAGATGCCCAGGACGCCCCACCACAGCTGGCGCTGGTGGCGCGTGGCCCACGGCCAGAGGTCGACGGCGATGATGCGCAGCCCGTTGTACGCGTGATAGGCGATGGCGGCGACGAGCACGACCTCGCCCAGCGCCATGATCGGGTTCTTGTAGGTGCCGATGACGGCGTCGTACGCCTCGGGCGAGACCCTGATGAGGGCCGTGTCGAGCACGTGCACCAGCAGGAAGAAGAAGATCGCGACGCCGGTGATGCGGTGCAGAACCCACGACCACATGCCTTCGTTGCCGCGGTACAGCGTGCCGCGGGGGACTTTGGACGTCGTCTCTGAAACTGACGGTGTCACGCGGGCTGGTGCCGACACGGCCGTCCTCCCTGACTCGATCATGAAGCGGGGACGAAGAATGCCCCCCAAGATGACCCGCCTGATGCGGATTCGGGTCACCGGCGTCACGCTGGCGCTGGCTCGATCCTAACGCCGACCGCGGGACACCGGCGATTAGGTGCACCTAAGTTGTCTCGATGTCGAGATAACTGGTCCTGCGGGACCTCCCCGATAGCCTGAGGGCATGACCGAGACGATCGAGGATTTCTACGCCGTGATCCCGGCGGGCGGCATCGGCAGCCGTCTGTGGCCGCTGTCGCGAGCCGATGCGCCCAAGTTCCTGCACGATCTCACGGGCTCCGGGCACACGCTCCTGCGCGGCACGTGGGACCGCCTCGAGCCGCTCACCGGCGCCGATCGGATCGCCGTCGTCACGGGTCGGGCGCACCGTGCGGCGGTCGAGGGCGAGCTGCCCGGCATCCCCGACAAGAACGTCTTCCTCGAGTCGGAGCCGCGCGACTCGACAGCGGCGATCGGTCTCGCCGCCGCGATCCTCGTGCGCCGCGAGCCCGACGTCATCATCGGCTCCTTCGCCGCCGACCACGTCATCCGGGTGCCGCACCTGTTCGACTGGGCGGTGCGCCAGGCCGTCGCGACGGCACGCGCGGGCTACATCGCGACGATCGGCATCCAGCCCTCCGAGCCCTCGGTCGGCTTCGGGTACATCAAGAAGGGCGAGGGGCTCATCATCGACGGCGCGCCCGAAGCGGCGCTCGTCGAGCACTTCGTCGAGAAGCCCGACCTCGAGACCGCGACCGAGTACCTCATGGCGCGGTCGTATCTGTGGAACGCCGGCATGTTCATCTCGCGCGCGGACGTGCTGCTCGCCGAGATCGAGGCGAACCAGCCCGAGCTGCACGCGGGGCTCATGGAGCTGGCCGACGCGTGGGACGATCGGGATGCCCGTGGTCCGGTCGTCGACCGCGTGTGGCCGACCCTCACGAAGATCGCGATCGACTACGCCGTCGCGGAGCCCGCCGCCGCCAAGGGGCGGCTCGCGGTCGTCCCGGGCCACTTCGACTGGGACGACGTGGGCGACTTCGCCAGCCTGTCGAAGCTCAACTCCGGTGGCCGCAAGGAGAACCTGGCGATCCTGGGATCGAACGCGCGCGTGCTGGCGGATGCCGCGAGCGGCATCGTCGTGAGCCACACGCCGCGGGTCATCAGCGTCATCGGCGTCAAGGACATCGTGATCGTCGACACCGAGGATGCGCTCCTGGTGACCTCGACCGAGCACGCGCAGCGTGTCAAGGGCGTCGTCGACGCCCTGAAGCTCACGGGCCGGGGCGACGTGCTCTGAGGCGAGGGATGACGAGGTTGTTGCGTCTTTGTAACCATTGCCGATTCCGGGTTCGCGGAGCATGCAACCCCCGCGTCACACTCGGTAACGTTTAGCGTCCCCGTGAGAGACGCGGGGCCATGGATGTGGAGGCCTGAGTTGACCATCTCACGCACCAAGAAGCTCGTCGGAGCAGCCGCAGCAGCAGCAGCCTTCGCCCTCGTCCTCGCGGGCTGCGGCGCAGCACCCGAGACCGGCGGCGACGGGTCGGACGCGCCCGAAGCGCTCGACTTCGTTCCCTGCCTCGTCTCCGACGACGGCGGCTTCAACGACAAGTCGTTCAACCAGTCGGCCCTCGAGGGCATGGAGAGGGCGGCGGACGAGCTCGGCGTCACACCCGTCGAGGTCGAGTCGCGCAGCGCCAACGACTACGCGTCGAACCTCGAGAACCTCGTCGCCGAGGGCTGCGACTTCATCGTCGCGGTCGGCTTCAAGCTCTCGGCCGACACGATCGCCTCGGCGCTCGCGAACCCCGACATCGACTACGCGCTCATCGACGACTTCGCCGACAACGAGGGCGCCACGAACGACGACGGTTCGCCCAAGGGCGACGGCGTCACCGACGCGCCCAACATCAAGCCCCTCATGTTCGACACGGTCCAGGCCGCGTACCTCGGTGGCTACGCCGCCGCGGCATGGTCGGCCGAGGCCGGCGTCAACAAGGTCGGCACGGTCGGCGGCATCAAGATCCCGCCGGTGACGATCTTCATGGACGGCTTCATCGACGGCGTCGCGAAGTACAACGAGGACAAGGGCGCGTCGGTCGCCACGGTCGGCTGGGACGTCGCCACGCAGGAGGGTTCGTTCACGAACAACTTCGACGCGAACGACGACTCGAAGCAGGCCATGCAGGGTGTGCTCGACCAGGGTGTCGACGTGCTCCTGCCGGTCGGCGGCCCGATCTACCAGAGCGCCGCGGCGGCGATCACCGAGACCAGCTCGAGCAGCCTGCTGATCGGTGTCGACTCCGACCTCGCGGTCGCCGACCCGTCGGTCGCCGATCTGGTGCTCTTCTCGATCATGAAGCGCATCGACCAGGCCGTCTACGACGCGACGATGCAGGCGTCCGCCGGCGACTTCGACGTCACGCCGTACGTCGGCACGCTCGAGAACGAGGGCGTCGGCCTGTCGGGCTTCGGCTCCTTCGAGTCGCAGCTGCCCGCCGGTCTGACCGACGAGCTCGCGGCGCTGCAGGAGCAGATCATCTCGGGTGAGCTCGAGGTCACCTCGCCCAGCTCGCCGTAATCGATTCGCAGTACCGTGCCGCGGCCGGGTGGATGACTCATCCACCCGGCCGCGGTCTTCCGGGCGCGGTCCTTCCTGGCCGCGCGCGTCACTAGATAAGGTGCATCTATGAAGCTCGAGCTCCGTGGGATCACGAAGCGGTTCGGGACTCTCGTCGCGAACGACCACATCGATCTCGTGGTCGAACCGGGTGAGATCCACGCCCTCCTGGGCGAGAACGGCGCCGGCAAGTCCACCCTGATGAACGTCCTCTACGGCCTGTATCAGGCCGACGAGGGCGAGATCCTGATGGACGACGTCGTCCAGCACTTCCGCGGCCCGGGCGATGCCATGGCCGCCGGGATCGGCATGGTGCATCAGCACTTCATGCTGATCCCCGTCTTCACGGTCGCCGAGAACGTCATGCTCGGACACGAGGACACGAAGGCGCTCGGCGCCCTCGACCTTCCGAAGGCTCGCCAGCACGTGCGCGACGTCGCCAAGCGGTTCGGGTTCGAAGTGGATCCCGACGCTCTCGTGGGCGACCTCCCGGTCGGCGTCCAGCAGCGCGTCGAGATCATCAAGGCGCTCTCGCGCGAAGCGAAGGTGCTCGTCTTCGACGAGCCGACCGCGGTGCTCACCCCGCAGGAGACCGACGAGCTGATGGCCATCATGCGCCAGCTCCGCGATGAGGGCACGTCGATCGTCTTCATCACCCACAAGCTCCGCGAAGTCCGCGAGGTCGCGGACCGCATCACCGTCATCCGTCTCGGCAAGGTCGTGGGCGAGGCATCCCCGACAGCATCCAACACCGAGCTCGCGTCGCTCATGGTGGGTCGCGCGGTCGAGCTGACGGTGCACAAGGACGCGCCGAAGCTGGGCGAGGGCGGCCTCGTCGTGAGCGATCTGCGCGTCATCGCGCCCGACGGCACCGTCGTCGTCGACGACGTGAACTTCGAGGTCCGCCCGGGCGAGGTCCTCGCCGTCGCGGGCGTGCAGGGCAACGGCCAGACCGAGCTCGTCGAGGCGATCGTCGGTCTCGCCGAGCGGGTCACCGGTTCGATCTCGCTCGACGGGCGCGAGCTGGTCGGCAAGTCGGTGCGCGGCATCCTCGACGAGGGCGTCGGATTCGTGCCCGAGGACCGCACCGAGGACGGCCTGGTGGGCGGCTTCAGCGTCGCCGAGAACCTGATCCTCGACCGCTCGTCCGACCCCGAGTTCGTCCGCGGCGGAACCATCCGCCGGGCCGCGCTCGACGATTTCGCGAAGGCGCGGATCACCGAGTACGACATCCGCACGCAGGGGTCCCAGGTCCCGGCCGGCACCCTGTCGGGCGGCAACCAGCAGAAGGTCGTGATCGCCCGCGAGATGAGCCGCGAGCTCAAGCTGCTCGTTGCGGCGCAGCCGACACGCGGCGTCGACGTCGGCTCGATCGAGTTCATCCACAAGCGCATCATCGAGACGCGGGATGCCGGCATCCCGGTCGTTGTCGTCTCGACCGAACTGGACGAGGTCTCAGCCCTCGCCGACCGGATCGCGGTGATGTACCGCGGCGGCATCGTCGGCATCGTCCCCGGCGACACCCCCCGAGATGTGCTCGGCCTGCTGATGGCCGGCGAGAAGCCCGAGGAGGCGGCGGCGTGAGCGGTCAGACACCAGGTGCCGGAGAGCCTCTGAAGGGCCTGCCGCCCGAGCAGCTGCCGCCGGTCTCGGGCCCCCTCACGGGCGGCGAGGCCGCACCGACGCCCGGTGCCGACGACTTCGCCCCGGCGCCGAGGCAGAACGTCTTCCTCAAGGAGCTGCTGCGCAGCAACTGGGTGACGACGCTTCTCGCGATCGTCGCGGCGGTCATCGTCGGCGGCATCCTGATGGCGGCGACCAACAAAGAGGTGCAGGCGGCATCCGTCTACTTCTTCAGCCGCCCCGGCGACACGTTCGTGGCCATCTGGAACTCGGTCTACGGCGGCTACGAGGCGCTCTTCCGCGGGTCGATCTTCAATGCACGCGCCGACGACTTCCTCACCCAGATCCGTCCGCTGACGAACACCCTCGGCTTCGCGGCTCCGCTCATCGCGGCCGGCCTCGGCGTGGGTCTGGCGTTCCGGGTGGGCCTGTTCAACATCGGCGCCCGCGGCCAGATCCTGATCGGGTGCGCCGTGGCAGCGCTGCTGACGTTCAACCTGAACCTGCCGATGTTCCTGCAGATCCCCGTCACGCTCGCGGCGGGCATCGCGGGCGGTGCGATCTGGGGCTGCATCGTGGGGCTCCTGAAGGCGCGCACGGGCGCACACGAGGTGATCCTGACGATCATGCTCAACTACGTCGCGATCTACCTCGTGCAGTGGATGGTGCGCACGCCCGGCGTGCTGCAGCGGCCCGCAGGCGGCCAGCCCATCTCGGCGCCGACTCCGGCGAACGCGCAGTTCCCGGAGCTCTTCGGCCCGCGCTTCCCGCTGCTGGACTGGGGATTCGTCATCGTCATCGGCGCGACGGTCTTCGTCTGGTGGCTCATCGAGCGGTCGAGCCTGGGGTTCCGCCTCCGCGCCGTGGGTGAGAACCCGCACGCCGCACGGGCATCGGGGATCTCGGTGCAGCGCATGTACATCTACGCGATGCTGTTCGCCGGTGGCCTCGCGGGCCTCGCCGGCATGAACCAGATCCAGGGCGCCGTGACGACGGGCTTCGACAGCACGATCGACGCCGGCATCGGCTTCGACGCCATCACGGTCGCCCTGCTCGGCCGCAGCCGCGCGTGGGGCGTGTTCGCGGCCGGTCTGCTGTTCGGCGCGCTCAAGGCCGGCTCGTTCACGATGCAGGCGTCGCAGGGCATCCCCGTCGACATCGTGCTGGTCGTGCAGTCGCTCATCGTGCTGTTCATCGCGGCGCCGCCGCTCATCCGCACGATCTTCTTCCTGCCGAAGACCGACGCCGAGAAGGCGGCCAAGGCGAGAGCCAAGGCCGCGAAGAAGGCGGTGATGTCATGACCGCTCTCGCAGCGGCTGATGTCTCGGGCATCCCGCACCTCGCCACCGTCAAGGTGCGCTCGTGGAAGCTCTCGATCACGCTGGGGATCGTCACGGTCCTCCTCGCGCTGCTCTTCCTGTTCTCGCCGCGCTCGGGCGAATCGAGCTTCCGACTCGGCGACGCCAGTTCGTCCTTCACGCTCCCCGTCGTGTCGGTGCCGACCGCCGCGACGAGCTGGATCGTCTGGGCCGTGCTCCTCGTGCTGACGATCTTCGCCGTGTGGCAGGCGTACAGCTATCGCAAGCCCGGCATGTGGCTCGCGATCGTCTACGGCCTGCTCGCGATCTTCGCGTTCCTCGTCTGGGCGGCCGCCGACGGCCTGGTCCCGGTCACGGGTCTGCTGTTCGGCGCGGTGTCGCTGTCGATCCCGCTCATCTTCGGCGCGCTCGGCGGCGTCATCGGCGAGCGGGTCGGCGTCGTCAACGTCGCGATCGAGGGTCAGTTCCTCTTCGGCGCGTTCACTGGCGCCGTGCTCTCGAGCATCACCAACAACCCGTTCGTCGGCCTCGTCGGCGCGATGGCCGGCGGCGTCCTCGTCGCGTTCGTGCTCGCGGCGTTCTCGATCAAGTACCTCGTGGACCAGGTCATCGTCGGTGTCGTGCTGAACGTGCTCGTCGCGGGGCTCACGGGCTTCCTGTACGGCGCGCTCCTCGTGCCGAACGAAGCCACGCTCAACCGAGCGGTCACCTTCGAGCGGCTGAAGATCCCGCTCCTCGGCGACATCCCGATCATCGGACCCGTCCTGTTCAACCAGACCTTCATCGGGTACCTCATGTACGCGACCGTCGCCGTCGTGGCCTGGGGGCTCTACCGCACCCGGTGGGGTCTGCGCCTGCGCGCCGTGGGCGAGCACCCGCAGGCGGCCGACACGGTCGGCATCAAGGTCAACTCGTCGCGGTTCTGGAACGTCTCGCTCGCGGGTGCGATCGCCGGCATCGGCGGTGCGTACTTCACGCTCGTCTCGGTGCCGGCCTTCACGAAGGACATGACCGCGGGTCTCGGCTTCATCGCCCTCGCGGCCGTCATCTTCGGCCGCTGGGACCCGATCCGCGCGACGCTCGCGGCGCTGCTGTTCGGCTTCGCCACGAACCTCCGCAATCTGCTGTCGGTCCTGCAGACGCCGATTCCGAGCGAGTTCATGGCGATGCTGCCGTACGTCGTGACGATCCTCGCGGTCGCAGGCTTCGCCGGTCAGATCCGCGGGCCCGCAGCGGCCGGCAAACCATACATAAAGGGATGAGGCATCCGTGACCGACATCGACTGGGACGAGCTGCGGACGGCCGCCACGGAGGCGATGCACCGCGCCTACGCGCCGTACTCGCGTTACAAGGTCGGCGCCGCGGCGCTCGTATCGGACGGCCGCATCGTGCAGGGCTGCAACGTCGAGAACGCGTCGTACGGCGTGACGCTGTGCGCCGAGTGCGGGCTGGTGTCCGAGCTGCACATGTCGGGAGGCGGCCAGCTCGTCGCCTTCGTGTGCGTCAACAACGACGGCCACACGATCATGCCGTGCGGTCGATGCCGGCAGCTGCTCTTCGAGCACGCCGTGCCCGGGATGCTGCTCGAGACGGTCTCGGGCATCCGCACGATCGACGAAGTGCTGCCGGACGCCTGGGGCCCGCGCGACCTCGAAGAGGCCGCGCGATGACGGCGCCCGATCTCGGACGGGCCCTGCGATGACGGACGTCGAGCCCCATGACGCCGTCGATGTGATCCGCGCCAAGCGCGACGGGGGAGCCGTTCCGGAAGACGCTCTGCGCTGGATGGTCGATGCGTACACCCGCGGCTACGTAGCGGACTCGCAGATGGCGGCGTTCGCGATGGCGGTGCTGCTCAACGGGATGACGCGCGACGAGATCCGCGTCATGACCGAAGCGATGATCGCCTCGGGCGAGCGCATGAGCTTCGCCGGCCTCGGAAAGCCGACGGTCGACAAGCACTCGACCGGAGGCGTCGGCGACAAGATCACCCTCCCGCTCGCGCCGCTCGTGGCCGCCTTCGGCGTCGCCGTGCCGCAGCTCTCGGGTCGCGGGCTCGGCCACACGGGCGGCACGCTCGACAAGCTCGAGTCGATCCCGGGATGGCGTGCGGCCCTCTCGAACGACGAGATGTTCGCCCAGCTGCGCGATGTCGGCGCCGTCATCTGCGCCGCGGGCTCGGGGCTCGCCCCGGCAGACAAGAAGCTCTACGCTCTGCGCGATGTGACGGGCACGGTCGAGGCGATCCCGCTCATCGCATCCAGCATCATGTCGAAGAAGATCGCCGAGGGAACCGATTCGCTCGTGCTCGACGTCAAGTTCGGATCCGGCGCCTTCATGCGCGACGTCGACCGTGCGCGCGAGCTCGCCCGCACGATGGTCGCCCTGGGAACCGATTCGGGTGTGTCGACGACGGCGCTCCTCACCGACATGAACACGCCCCTGGGGCTCGCGATCGGCAACGCCAACGAAGTGCGCGAGTCTGTCGAGGTGCTGGCCGGAGGCGGCCCTGCCGATGTCGTCGAGCTCACGGTCGCGCTCGCGCGCGAGATGCTGACGCTCGCGGGACGCCCCGACGCCGACGTCGAGGAGGCGCTGAAGGACGGCCGCGCGATGGACACCTGGCGCGCCATGATCCGGGCGCAGGACGGCGACCCGGATGCCGCGCTGCCGCAGCCGCATGAGACGCACACCGTCACGGCGCCCGCCGACGGCTTCGTGACGCGCATGGAGGCGCTGCCGTTCGGCATCGCCGCCTGGCGGCTGGGTGCCGGGCGTGCTCGCGCCCAGGATCCGGTCATGCACGCGGCGGGCATCGACCTGCTCGTGAAGCCGGGCGACGCGGTCCGCGCCGGTCAGCCCGTGTTCACCTTGCTCGGGCACGATGACACGCGGTTCGAGCGTGCCCTCGACGCCCTCGAGGGGTCGTGGGACATCGGTGCGGAGGCTCCGGCATCCGCCCCCCTCGTCCTCGAGCGCATCACCGCCTGACCCCCACGAAGGAGCACACCATGCCCATCGACCAGCACGGCGATGCCGACCTGCAGGGACTCTCGATCCGGGGACTCCCCAAGGTCTCGCTGCACGACCACCTCGACGGGGGCGTGCGGCCTGCGACGATCATCGAACTGGGGGATGCGATCGGGCTGGACCTGCCCGAGTCGGATGCCGACGACCTCGCGGACTGGTTCGCCGAGAAGAGCGATTCCGGCTCGCTCGTCGAGTACCTGAAGACGTTCGACCTCACGACGGCGGTCATGCAGACGCGCGAGGGGCTCACGCGCGTCGCGAGAGAGTTCGTCGAGGACCTCGCCGCCGACGGCGTGATCTACGGCGAAGTGCGCTGGGCGCCCGAGCAGCATCTGGCACGCGGACTGTCGCTCGAGGAGGTCGTCGCGGCCGTGCAGGACGGCATCGAGCAGGGGGAGGATGCCGCGGAGCGCGCCGGCACCGACATCCGGGTCGGCCAGCTCATCACCGCGATGCGTCACACCGATCGCTCGCTCGAGATCGCCGAGCTCGCCGTCGCGTGGCGCAATCGCGGCGCCGTCGGGTTCGACATCGCCGGACCCGAGGACGGGTTCCCGGCGGGCAACCATCGGGCGGCGTTCGACTTCCTCGCGTCGGAGTTCTTCCCGGTGACGGTGCACGCCGGCGAGGCGGCGGGTCTCGACTCGATCCGCGGGGCGCTCATCGACGGACGCGCCCTCCGGCTCGGACACGGCGTGCGCATCGCCGAGGACCTCGAGGTCGTCTCGAGCGGGGCCGACGAGGTCTACGTCAAGTTCGGCGACCTCGCGCGGTGGGTGCGCGATCGCGAGATCCCGCTCGAGCTCTCGCCGTCGTCGAACCTCCAGACCGGTGCGATCGCGCAGTGGGGGACGACGCTCGAGGACCACCCCTTCGATCTGCTCTATCAGCTCGGCTTCTCGGTCACGGTGAACGTCGACAACCGCACGATGAGCCGCACGTCGCTGACGCGCGAGCTCGCGCTGCTCGCCGAGACGTTCGAGTACACCCTCGACGACTTCGAGGCCTTCCAGCTCAACGCCGCTGCGGGGGCGTTCCTCGCGGTCGAGGAGCGCGAGGAGCTCATCGAGCTGATCGCCGAGGGCTTCGACCGCTGACGGCGTGCGTCGGCCCGATCGGGTCGACGAGCGCCCGATTGGCGGGGATGAGCGCCCTTCGCGAAGATGTACCGGGGCGTGTTCGCCCGCGAGCCTTGAACGACGGAGGAACCATGGCCGAAGTGCTCATCGTGAAGGACCAGCAGGAGGCCGGCGCGATCGTCGCGCGGGCCATCGCCGACCTCATCGCCGCGAAGCCGGATGCCGTGCTCGGCCTCGCGACGGGATCGACGCCGTTGCGCGTCTACGAGGCGCTCGCCCGCATCGTCGCGGACGAGGGCATGGATGTCTCGCGTGTGCGCGGGTTCGCGCTCGACGAGTACGTCGGTCTGCCCGCCGGTCACCCCGAGAGCTATCGGGCGGTCATCACGCGCGAGGTCGTCGAGCCGCTGGGACTCGATCCCGCCCGCGTGCTCGTCCCCGGCGACAACGCGTCGAGCATCCAGACGGCGGGGGACGACTACGAGAAGGCCATCGCCGCAGCCGGCGGAGTCGACCTGCAGATCCTCGGCATCGGTCGGACGGGGCACATCGGGTTCAACGAGCCCGGCAGCTCGCTGGCATCCCGCACCCGCGTCAAGACGCTCACGGAGCCCACCCGCATCGACAACGCGCGCTTCTTCGACTCGCCCGACGACGTGCCGGTGCACTGCATCACGCAGGGGATCGGGACGATCCTCGAGGCGCGTCACGTGTTCCTGCTGGCCTTCGGCGACGCGAAGGCGGAGGCCGTCGCCGCCGCGCTCGAGGGGCCCGTCACCTCCAGCAGTCCGGGTTCGGCGGTGCAGCTGCACCGTCACGCCACCGTGATCGTCGACGAGGCCGCCGCGGCGAACCTGAAGCTCAGCGACTACTACCGCTACGCCCTCGCCCACAAGCCCGACTGGCAGGGGCTCTGAGTCAGGATCGCGCGACGCCGGGGTGCGTCGCGAGATACGCCTCGAACGCCTCGGCGGAGGTCTTGGCCGGCGTGAAGCCGAAGTCGCGCGTGAGCGCTGCGTTGTCGAGCACCGGGCGGTAGCGCAGGAAGCCGACCTGCTCGGGTCCGTGGACCGTGAGCCGCAGCGCGCGCCCGATGCGCAGACCGAGCGCGAGCAGCCCCGCGGGAACCGTGACGCGGGGCTTGCCGAGGCGCTTCGCGAGCTCCTGCACCGTGACGCGCCCGTCGCCCGCGACGTTGTAGACACCCGGAGGGCCGTCGGTGGCGGCCCGGGCCATCGCTCCGGCGACGTCGTCGACCCATACGAAGACGAAGGGGGAATCCGAGCCCGCGATCGCGAGGATCGCGGGGCCGTCCCACAGGGCCGTGATCTGATTCCGCACCGTCGGGCCGAGGATCGTGCCGATGCGGAACACGACCTGCTCGAGCTGCGGATCGGTCTCGCGCGCCGTCGCCAGCATCTCCTCGACGAGCCGCTTGTGCTTCGCGTACGCGAACTCGTCGTTGCCGCGCACGGGGTCGCTCTCGACGAGCCACTCGGGATTGTCCCGGTGGTACCCGTAGGCGGCGCCCGACGACGAGACGACGAGGCGCCGAACCCCCGCCGTGCGGCAGGCGTCGAGCACGTTGCGCGATCCGCCGACGTCGACGCGGTACTCGAGGTCGTGGTCCAGCCCGGGGTTGACGATCGCCGCGAGATGCACGACGACGTCGATGTCGTGGCGCTCGATCAGCGGCACGAGGCCTGCGGAGCGCGTCACGTCGCAGTCGTCGTAGACGACGTCCTGGATGGGGTGCTCCGGTGCGCGCACATCGCCCGCGACGACGAGATCGACATCGTCACGGGCGACGAGCGCCGCGACGACGTGCGAGCCCAGGAAGCCGGCGCCGCCCGTGACGAGGACGCGCGTCACGATGCCGCCGCCGCGTCGGGCGTCGCGTGGCGCGAGGCATCCCCCTTCGAAGACCCCGTGCGCTTCCTCGTGTGCCGCGCCCACAGGGTGGCGACGAGCAGCCCCGCGATGATGTCCCAGATGCCCCACCAGCCGGCGACGATCGCCATGCCGCCGAGGCCGCCGAAGAAGGTGAAGACGAGTCCGAGTCCGAGGCCGGCGTTGCGGATGCCGACCTCGAACGTCATCGCCTTGCGCTCGCGGGTGCCGAGGCCCCCGACGACCGCCGTGCCGTAGCCGATCGCCAGGGCGACCGCGTCGTGCACGGTCACGACCAGCACGATGATGCCCAGGAAGGCGACGAAGAAGGCCCAGTTGCCCGCGAGCGCGGCGACGATGAAGCCGACGAGCGCCAGCAGGGAGAACCACTTCACGAAGGGCTGCACCCTGGTCGCGAAGGCGGGGAAGCGATTGCGGATGAACAGGCCCGCCGCGAAGGGCAGTCCGATGATCAGGAGGATGTCGATCAGCATCGTCCACGGGTTGAGCGCGACGGTCTCGAGCAGCCCGCTCGCGGTGGGGTGCAGCGACCCCCAGAACGCGACGCTGAGGGGCAGCACGAAGATGTAGACGACGTTGGACACGGCGGTCATCGAGACCGACAGCGCGACGTTGCCGCCCGAGCGGTGGGTCAGCACCTGCGAGATGTTCCCCGGTGGGCAGCAGGCCACGAGGATCATGCCCAGAGCCATCGACGGCGTCACGGGCAGGATGAGCGTCAGACCGAATGTCACGGCCGGCAGCACGATGAGCTGCGCGAGGATCGCGATGACGAACGGCTTCGGCTTGCGTGCGACGGCCTTGAAGTCGTCGAGTGTCGTGTCGAGGGCGATCCCGAACATGATGAGGCCCAGCACGACGTTCAGGATCACGAGCGTGCCCGGGTTGAAGTTCAGGGCGATGTCGTCGGGGTTCATGCGGCGATCCTCCTCTTCGAGCGCTTCGGCGGCCGTCGCCGGGCAGGCTCGGACGGGTCACGACGGAGCCCTGCCGCGGCCTCCTTCACGGCACTCCGGTAGGCGTCCTTGTTGACGTAGTACGACATGCGCTCGAGCCCGAGGTACTTGTATCCGCCGGTGAGGTCGGGCCACGGCTCGACCCTCACGCGCTCGCGGAACGCGGCCTGCTGCGCCGGGGGAGCGGAGAGGTAGGCCGCGATGAGCTCGGCCTGTTCGTAGCGGCCCTGCCAGCCGATGCCGGACGCCTCGATCATGCCCATGACGTAGAGCCCGTTGAACGAGGGCGGGAAGACGTTCAGGAACAGCTTCGGCGACCACCCCGTCCAGTTCAGCTGGTCCCGCGCGACGAACGGGTAGTCGAGCGTGTAGCCGGTCGCGAGGAGGATCGTGTCGTATTCGGCCGACGATCCGTCGCGGAAGTGCACGACGCGACCGTCGAACCGGTCGATGTCCGGCCGGATCTGCAGATCGCCCTGGCCGAGGTGATTCAGGATGAGCGTGTTGACGATGGGATGGGACTCGTAGAGCTTGTAGTCGGGCTTCGGGAAACCGAATCGCACGGGATCGCCGGTGAACGCCTGGAGCACGCGCCTGTCGACGAACTGCTTGATGCGCGCCGGCAGAGGCCTGCCCTGATTGAGGGTGTCGGAGGGTCGGCCGAAGAGGTATCGCGGCACGAAGTAGTAGCCGCGCCGCACGCTCATGTCGACGGATGCCGCGTGGTGCACGGCATCGACGGCGATGTCGCATCCCGAGTTCCCCGCGCCGATGATGAGCACGCGCTTGTCCGTGAGCTGGGTCGCGGACTTGTATGCCGACGTGTGCATGAGCTCGCCGGTGAACTCGCCGCGGAACGTCGGCACGTTCGGCTCGGCCAGCGTGCCGTTGGCGAGGATGACGCCGTCATAGCGCTGAGCGACGTCGCCGTCCGGGCCGGAGGCGCGCAGCATCCACCCCTCTCCTACGGGTTCGAGCGCCGTGACCTTCGTCGCGAACCGGAAGAGTCCGGTGATGCCGAAGTGATCGGCGAAGTCGCGGAAGTAGCGGATGAGGGTCTTGTGGCTCGGATAGTCCGCCGTCGTGTCCATGGGGTACTCGGCGAACTCCGTCGTCGTGCGCGACGAGATGAGGTGCGCGGACTCGTACATCGTAGAGCGGGGGTTCTCGATGTCCCACAGGCCGCCGACGCCCGTCGAGGCCTCGTAGCCGTCGAAGGCGATGCCCGCCTTCTGGAGAGCGCGCGCGGCCGACAGCCCGGAGGGGCCGGCCCCGATGATGGCGTAGCGCTGCTGATCCATGCTTCTCCACACGTCCTCGTGTCGGGCGTCCACCCTGACGACAGACGATGTTAGCGGGACTTAACTCGAATCCCGCATCGTCACGACAACAGTGCCAGGATGCCGCGCACGAGCACCACCGTCGCCCCCGCCCACGCGATCGAGAGCATGGCGATGCGGGCGATTCGCGGCGGCACGAAGCGCGTGAGGAGCGTGCCGATGAGGATGCCGGCGACGGTCGCCGCGATGAGCAGCCAGACGTCGGCGATGGGGGATGCCGGCAGCCCGCGCAGCAGGACCGAGACTGTCGAGAACACGAGGAAGATGACCTGCACGCTGGCGGCGAAGCGGCGCTGCTCCCACTGGTCGCCGACGGCGTAGGCGGCCAGCGGCGGGCCCGAGAGCCCGCTGGCGACATGCATGAAGCCGGCGGCGGACCCTGCGACGACGGCGCCCGATCGCCCGCGCAGCGCGGCCGCGAGCGCCGGGATCCACCCGGCGACGAGCGCGAAGTACGCCATCGCGGCGATGAGCAGCAGCAGCGCCGCCTCGGGCAGCACCCGCACGAGCAGCGCGGCGAACGGTGCCGCGATGAGTCCCGGCCAGATGAGCCACCACGCGCGCTTCCACTCGACCTGTCGCCAGACGAGCGGCACCGCGCTCAGCGATGCCACGAGCGCGAGCAGCACCCCGATCGTGATCCCCTCGAGCGGACCGTAGAAGAGCACGATCGGGCCGAGGAGCACGAGCACGAAACCGAGCCCCGTGATGCGCTGGATGACGGCCGCGACGAATGCGGCGAGGCAGGCTGCGGCGAGGGTCACGGCGGGAGAGTCTACGCGCCGCGGGTAGCGCGTTCAGTCACCCAGAGATGCCGCGAACGCGCCGATCAGCTCGGTCAGCTGCGCCGTCATCTCCTCGTCCGAGATCGTGGGCGTGCCATCGCCGGCCTGCGGGCCGTAGTCGCCGAAGGAGGCGTGGCTCGCACCGTCGATCTCGACGAACTCGGCGTCTGCGGGCAGCAGGTGGCGGTTCTCCTCGATCTTCTGCGGTGTGGAGAGGCCGTCCTCCGAGCCCGAGATGCTGATCGCGGGCAGTCCCGAGCCTGACAGATCGTTCGAGCAGTAGGACGCGAAGAGAGCGAGGGCGTCGGCATCCGTCGCCATCAGGCACGCGCGCACACCGCCGAGCGAGTGTCCGCCGACGATCCACGTGTCGACGTTCGGCGCCAGCGACGTGAACGCATCGAGGGGCCGCAGATCGAAGAAGGCGAGATTGAGCCACGGCTTCGTGATCACGACGGTCACCCCGTCTTCTGCCACGACGCCCGAGAGCCTCGCGGCGTAGGCCCACGCGTCGACCTTCGCGCCCGGGATGTAGACGAGACCGACGTCCGAGGCCCCCGACGCGGGAGCGAGCACGATCGCCCCGGAGTCGTCGGTGATGACGATGCGGTCGTCCGCGCGCACCGCGGCGAGCGGCTCGGGCTCGGCGGCCATGACGCCCACCTGACTCCACACGACGATGCCGATCGCCGCCACCAGCACGAGCGCGCCGATCGAGCCGAGCACCCACCAGAGGACGCGCCGCCAGCGTGGCGCCCTCGCGCGTTCGCTCACGCGATCTCCGCCTGGCGGTCCTCGACGATCTTCTGCACGCGCGCGAAGAGCGGGTGGTCCTGTTCGAGGCCCGTGACGGATGCCGTGAAGCTCGCGGCATCCATCTCCCGGATCTGCCGCTGCAGGTCGACGGACTGAGGGTCTTCGGCGTCGTCGAACGCGAGCGCCGCGCCCATCGCCGCGACGAGGCCGTCGACCTCCAGGCCGCGTTCGGCGGCTTCAGCCGCGGGGCCCACGAACCTCTCGTGGCGCGACAGCTTGCGCAGGGGCTGGCGGCCGACGCGCCACACGGTGTCGGGGAGTGCCGCGTTGCGGAAGCGCCGCAGGATCGTCGCGCGGTACTCGGCCTGTGCGACGGGGTCGAGCTCGTGCTTCGCGACGAGCAGTGCGGAGGTCTCTTCGAGCGCCTTCTCGACGGCCTCGGCGACAGCGGGATCGGCGAGGGAGCCCGCGATCGTGTCGATCCCGGCCGCCGCGCCGAAGTACGCCGTCGTCGCGTGGCCGGTGTTGACGGTGAAGAGCTTGCGCTCGATGTACGGAGCGAGGTCGTCGACGAAGTGCGCGCCGGGGATGTTCGGCGGGTCGTCGCCGAACGGGGGCCGCTCGATGGCCCATTCGAAGAACGGCTCGACCGTGACATCCACCCCCTCGCCGGGCGGCTGCGCCGGGACGATCCGGTCGACGGCCGTGTTGGCGAACACGGCGCGCCCTGTGAGGGCGTCCCACGCCTCGCCGGCGACGGCCTTCATCTCGTCGCGCAGCAGGTCGGTCGCGTTGATCGCGTTCTCGCACGCCATGATCTGCAGCGGAGGGGACGACGGATCGCGCAGCGCGAGCGCCGCCACGATGTTCGGTGCGACGAACTTGAGGATCGTCGGGCCGACCGCGGTCGTCACGACGTTCGCGCCGGCGATCTCCTCGATCACCTGATCGGGATGCTCGGCGCTGTTGATCGCGCGGAAGCCGGTGACGACGGTGTCCTTGCCGCCGTCGCCCACCTCGTGGACGGTGTACTCCGAGACGTCGTTGATCGCGTCGACGAGAGGAGCTGCGACATCCGAGAAGACCAGCTCGTAGCCGCCCTCGTGCAGAAGGAGCCCGACGAAGCCGCGGCCGATGTTGCCTGCGCCGAAGTGGACGGCCTTCATCACACGCCCGCAGCCGAGACCAGGGCGTAGAGCTCCTCGGGCGACGCCGCCTGCTTGAGCTTGGCGACCTCGTCCTCGTCCGAGAAGAGGATGGCGATCTGCGACAGGATCTCGAGGTGCTCGTCGCCCTTGCCGGCGATGCCGACGACGAAGGTGACGGGCTCGCCGCCCCAGTCCACGCCGCCGTCGTAGCGGACGACCGACAGGGCCGAGTCGAGGATCGTGTGCTTCGTCTCGTTCGTCCCGTGCGGGATCGCGAGCTCGTTGCCCATGTAGGTCGAGACGGTCTGCTCGCGCTGCTGCATCGCGTCGAAGTAGGCGTTCGTGACGGCGCCCGCGGACTCGAGGATGTCGGCGGCCTCCTTCATCGCCTCCTCGCGCGTCGCGCTGCCGGAGTGGATGCGCACCTGGCCGATGCTGAGGACCTCGCGTGCCATGATTCTGCCTTCCTGTCGTCCGCGGGATGACGCGGATCCGTCTTGTTCGAACGTACCGATCTGCTTCGGCAAAAGCCACGGGGCCGGAGGCCTCCCGCCGTCCGGCCCCGCAGCGGTCTGCGCGTCAGCTCTCGTGCTGGTCCTTCACGAGCTCCACGACCTCGTCGTACCGCGGCGAGTTCATGAAGTTGTCGACCGAGATGTGCACGGCGTCGGGCGCCTGCGCCCGGGCGCGATCGGTCAGCTGGTTCTGCGTGATGATCAGGTCGGCCGACCCGTCGAGCGCCGCGATCGCCTTGTTGACGACCGTGACGTCCTCGATGCCCGCCTTCTTGATCTTGTTGCGCAGCACGCTCGCACCCATCGCGGACGAGCCCATGCCGGCGTCGCACGCGAACACGATGCTCTTGATCTCGCGCTCGGTCATCGTCGCCGGCTCGATGCCGCCGCCCGCCTGCGTCGCGGCCCCGCCGCGCAGGTTCGACAGCGCGTCGGACGACTTGCCCTTCGCCGCCTGGGTCTGCGTGATCGCCGCGCCGAACGCGTCGTCCGTGGCCGCCATCGCCGCGAGGTCGCGCTTGCGCGATGCCCGCAGGATGATCGCCGCGATGACGAACGTCACGGCCGCCGACAGGACCACCGACAGGATGACCGCGACGTACGAGCCGGTCGCCGTCTGGGCGAGCACCGCGAGGATGCTGCCCGGAGCCGCAGGAGCCCGCAGCGCGCCGCCCAGCAGCATGTTGGTCGTGACGCCGGTCATGCCGCCCGCGATCAGCGCGAGGATCGTGACGGGCTTCATGAGCGCGTACGGGAAGTACACCTCGTGGATGCCGCCGACGAACTGGATGAGCGCCGCACCGGGAGCCGAGGCGCGCGCCGCGCCGAGGCCGAAGATCGCGAACGCGAGCAGCAGACCCAGCCCCGGACCGGGGTTGGCCTCGAGCAGGAAGAGGATCGACGAGCCGTCCTCCGCCGCCTGCTGGATGCCGAGCGGCGTGAGCACGCCGTGGTTGATGGCGTTGTTGAGGAAGAGGACCTTCGCCGGCTCGATCAGGATGCTCGTGAGCGGAAGCAGGTTCATCTCGACGAGCCAGTTGACCGCGTTGCTCAGCACCGTCATGAGGCCGTTGACGAGCCATGCGATCGGGTAGAACCCGACGACGGCCATCACGAAGCCCCAGATGCCCGCCGAGAACATGTTCACGAGCATCTCGAAGCCGGCCTTGATCTTGCCCTCCCACAGGCTGTCGAGCCACTTCATCGTGTACGCGGCGAGCGGCGCCATGATCATCGCGCCGATGAACATGTGCACCTGGCCGAGCTGCGACGCACCCTCGGGGAGGGTGGCGTTGAAGTCGGCGATCAGCTTGTCGGAGCCGGCGATCGCGCCCATGACGGCGATCGAGGCGACGACACCGCCGCGGACGCCGTAGACGATGTTGCCGCCCGTGTAGGCGATGATGATCGGCAGCAGGTAGTGGATGAACGGGCCGACGATCGTCGCGAGGTCGGCGTTGGGAGTCCACCCCACCTCGATGAAGAACGCCGTGAAGATGCCCCATGCGATGAGCGCGGGGATGTTCGGCATGATCATGCCGGACAGGAACGTGCCGAAGCGCTGGACTCCGACTCGCGCCTTGCTGTTGCCCTTGGTGGGCGCTGACGCCGTTGTCATGACTGTGTCTCCTTCGATCGGGTCGCGGCATCCTGGGCCGCGGTTCTTGCGGATGCCGCGTCGTTCGCGGCGAGGGCTGCCTCGGCGATGACTCGTGCATCGTCGAGGGAGTGCTGGAGCAGCGTCGCCCGCACGTCGGCGAGCGCCGTGGGGGCCATCGAGAGCGACGTGGCGCCGAGTCCGACGAGCACGACCGCGAGGAGCGGATCCGCCGCCGCCTCGCCGCAGATGCCGACCGGCTTGCCGTTGACGCGCCCGGCGTCGCCGACCTCGCGGATGAGGCGCAGGACGGCGGGATGCCACGGGTCCTGGAACGACGCGACCGAGCCGAGCAGGCGGTCCGCCGCGAGCGTGTACTGCGTCAGGTCGTTCGTGCCGATCGAGGCGAAGTCGGCGTAGGCGAGCACGCGGTCGGCCAGAAGCGCCGAGGAGGGCACCTCGACCATGACGCCCGCGGTCTTGATGCCGTAGTCGCGGGCGATGTCGACGAAGTACTCCGTCTCCTCCACCGTCGCGACCATCGGCGCCATGACCCACAGGTCGGCCTGCGTCGCCTTGTCGGCCTCGGCCAGCGCGGTCAGCTGCTCGCGCAGGATGTCCTCGCTCGCGCGCAGGGCGCGGATGCCGCGCAGCCCGAGCGCCGGGTTCTCCTCGTGCGCGTCGTTGAGGAACGCGAGGGGCTTGTCGGCGCCCGCATCGAGCACGCGCACGACGACCTTCTTGCCGGGGAAGGCCGCCAGGAGCTTGGTGTACGCCTCGCGCTGCTGCTCCACGGTCGGCGCCTGGCTGGACGAGAGGAACAGGAACTCGGTGCGGAACAGCCCCACGCCCTCGGCGCCGAGCTCGACCGCTTCGGCCGCGCCCTCGGGCTTGCCGAGGTTCGCGAGCAGCGGCACGGGTGTGCCGTCGGCGAGCGCGCCGTCGGTGATCGGGGCGGACGAGGCATCCCGTCGGGCATCGGCCCGGTGCTGCGCCTGCGAGAGCTCCTCCGCGCTGGGATCCGTCGTGACGACGCCCTTCGCGGCATCCACGATCACGACGGCGCCGTCGGCGAGGTCCTTCGCGCCGGCGGTTCCGACGACCGCGACGATCGACTTCTCGCGCGCGAGGATCGCCGTGTGCGACGTCGGTCCGCCCTCGGTCGTGATGAGGGCGAGCACCTTGTCGAGGTCGAGCAGGGCGGTGTCGGCGGGCGCGAGGTCCTTCGCGACGAGGACGAAGGGATGCCCGGGATCGGGCACGCCGGGTGCCGGCAGGCCGCGCAGCCGCGCGATGACGCGCTGCGCGACATCGTCGAGGTCGGCGGCGCGCTCGCCGAGGTAGCCGCCCATCGCGACGAGCTGATCGCGGAACGAGGCGAACGCGTCGTGCACGGCGAACTCCGCCGTCTTGCCGGCCGCGATGCGGGTGTCGATCTCGGACTCGAGCGACGGGTCCTCGGCCATCATGGCCTGCGCCTCGAGCACGTCCTGTGCCGCACCGCCCGCCTGGGCGCCGCGGGCCTCGAGCTCGCGGGCGACGGCGGCCACGGCATCCCGCGCCCGCGCCGTCTCTTCGTCGCCGCTCAGCGTGCTGGGCGCATCCGCCGGCGCCGGCAGCGGCTCGGCCATGCGCGCGACCGGACCCTGGGCGACGCCGAGGCCGATTCCGACTCCACGGAGTTCGGTCACGATGCTCCCTCCGCATCGTGGTCGGTGGTCAGCAGCTCGGCCAGCTGGTCGAGGACGGCCTCGGCGCTGTCGCCGTCGGCCGTGAGGGTCACGTAGTCGCCCTGCTCGATGCCGAGCGCGATGACGCCGAGGATGCTCGCCGCGTTGACGGGGCTCCCGGCGTCCTTGGCGAGGGTGACGGGGATGCCGGACTCCTTCGCCGCTTGTGCGAACAGCTTCGCGGGGCGGGCGTGCAGGCCATGGGAGGAGCCGATCCGGACAGTCCGGGTGAGAGTGGGCAAGGCCTGTTCCTTTCTCTTCGTTGCGTGTCGTGCGGATTCTTCGATGTCAGTGGAGCCGGTCGCTGCCCGCGGCCGGAGAGATCCCCCCGGCGTCTCCGACCGCGTCGCGGACGAGTTGCAGCGTCCGGGAGCCGTCGAGATCGGTGAAGATGTCGGACGGCAGCAGCACGACCGCCGTGCCCCGGGGAGCCGCATCGTGCTCGATGCGCGTGAGCGCGTGAGCAAGGTGAGGGCCGACGAGGACGACGTCCGCGGCATCGAGGTCGATCGGGAGCGACAGCTCGGTGCCGGCGAAGGCGGTGTAGTGCGTCAGCCCGATATCGTGTGCCGCATGGCGCACGCGCTGCGCGACGAACGTGCTGGACGCACCCGCTCCGCAGACCACCAGGATCCTCATCGATCCGCCTCCTTCTTCGCCATTCTTGTGAAAACGCTGAGAGCCGACAACCACACCTTCTTCCGCAGGGGCGGAAACCGCGGCCCGGGCTCCGGGCATGCATGGTTGACTGGCAGGGAACGAGGAGTGCCGTGACGAGAGCGAGACAGGATCGCCTTCTGGGCCTCCTCGCGCGCGATGGCGACTGGGCGACGGCGGCGAGTCTCGCGGACAGCCTCGGGGTCACTCCGCGCAGCATCCGGTCCTACGTCACGGCGGTCAACGCGCGTGTGCCGCAGGGGTCGGCGATCGAATCGGGCCCGCAGGGCTATCGCTCGGGTCCGGATGCCGCTGCTGCGCTGCGGGTCACGGCCGGCGCCGACGCGCCCCGCGATCGCCTCCACACTCTCGTGCGCCGCCTGCTCGACGCTCCCGACGGCATCGACGTCTTCGAGACCGCCGACGAGCTGCACGTGAGCCCCGCGACCCTCGACGCCGATCTCGCACGCGTGCGCAGCCTGCTGGGCGGGACGGAGCTCACGCTGGAGCGCTCCGCCTCGCAGGCGCGTCTGCGGGGCACCGAGATGGCGCAGCGACGGCTCCTGTCGCGTCTCGCCCACGATGAGATGGATGCCGGGTCCTTCGACCTCGAGGCGCTGCGCCGCACCCTCGGCGAAGGCTCGGTCGGCGCTCGCGCCTTCGGCCCGTTCAAGAACGACCTCGTCACGCGGCTCGGCGCGCTCGGCTACTTCGTGAACGAGATCGGCATCGCCGATGTGGTCATGCACATCGCGATCGCGGCCGACCGCGTGTCGCGCGATCGCGGCCTCGAGGGCGGATTCCCGGCAGAGCCCACGGCCGCCCAGCAGGAGGTCGCGGCGATCATCGCATCGCTGTCGGAGCAGTACCTCGAGGTGCGCCTCGGGGGCGGTGATCTGCAGCACCTCGCGACGCTCGTGCTGACGCGCATCGTCGCTCCGGGCACCGACACGCCCTCCGACCACGCGCGGTCGCGCCTCGAGCCCGAGGTCGAATCGGCCGTCCGCGATGTCGTGGGGCAGGCGGCATCCGAGTTCCTCGTCGACATCGCCCACGAGGACTTCATGCTGCGCCTCGCCCTGCACGTGCAGAACCTGCTGCATCGCTCGCGCGAGCAGGCGTGGTCGCGCAATCCGCTGACGCGGTCGCTCAAGTCGACGTATCCCATGATCTTCGAGGTCGCCGTGTTCATCGCCTCGGGCCTGCAGGAGCGGCTCGGCATCCCGCTGCTCGACGACGAGATCGCCTACATCGCGATGCACGTCGGCGGTCGCCTGGAGCGCAGCCGCCGCGCCGACCAGCTGCTCACGGCGACGATCGTCTGCCCCGGGTACTACGAGCTGCACGAGCTGCTGCGCTCGTCGGTCGACCGCTCGCTCGGGCAGGCGATCGAGGTCGTCGGCGTCGAGACCCGCGTCGACCCGGACTGGTCGTCCATCGACACGGACCTCGTGCTGACCACGATCGAGCCGGCGGTGCCGGGCGACAACTTCGTGCGCATCCAGCCGTTCCTCACCGATGCCGACGTCGAGCGCGTGCAGGCCGCGGCCGGCCGCATCAGGCGGGCGCGCCGGCTCGCGCGTCTGCGCGAAGAGCTCGAGCGGTACTTCTCGCCCGACGCGTTCGTGCGCGGGCTCGACGGACAGTCGACAGACGACGTCATCCGTCGCCTGGGCTCGCTGCTCATCGCGCAGGGCGTCATCGACGACGACTACGTCGAGCGCGCGATCCAGCGCGAGGAGCTGTCGTCCACCGCCTTCACCGATGCGCTCGCCGTGCCGCACGCGATCGGCATGACGGCGTCGCGCACCTCGATCGCGATCGGCATCGCCGATCCCTCGATCCCGTGGGGCGAGGGGCGCGTGCAGGTCGTCGCGCTCGTCGCGTTCAGCGAGAGCGACCGCGAGGCGTTCCAGACCGTCTTCGAGCAGTTCGTCGAGGTCTTCAGCGAGCGCGAGAGCGTGCAGCGCATCGTGCGCCGCTCGTCGGACTTCGCCGGCTTCCTGGACGAGCTCGTCGCGGTCATCGACGGCTGACCCGGTCGCTCTGCGGCATCCGGAACCATCACTCGTTCGCCTCAGAAACCACCCCGTGACATGAGGCACACGAACAGGTCCGGGGAGTCAGCCGCGGGCGAGGCGCTCCTGCAGGCCGAGGCGCACGGCGGGCCACTCTGAAGGAAGGATCGAGAAGACCACGGTGTCGCGCAGCGTGCCGTCGGGGCCGAGACGGTGGTTGCGCAGCACGCCGTCCTGCTTCGCGCCGAGGCGTGCGATCGCGGCGCGCGACTGGCGATTGTGCCAGTGCGTGCGGAACTCGACCGCGATCGCCTCGCACGCCTCGAAGGCGTGGCCGAGGAGGAGGAGCTTGGATGCCGTGTTCACCGCCGTGCGCTGAGCCTCGACGCCGATCCACGTGTGGCCGATCTCGACGTGCCGGTTGGACTGGTCGATGTTGCAGAACGTCGTGGTGCCGATGACGCGACCGGTGTCGAGCCGACGCACTGCCCACGCGTTCATGTGGCCCTCGGCGACCCAGGCGAGGCGCTGTGCGACATCCGCCGCCGCGCGGGAAGGAGTGGGCACCGACGTGTACCAGGCGTGCTCGAGGCCGATGGATGCCTCGGCCAGGTCGGCGGAGTGATCGGCGGTCAGCGGTTCGAGGCGCACCCACGCGTTCTCGAGGACGACGGGTTCCGTGAGCAGCATTCCCCGAGCCTACGGCGGCTCGCCGTCCGCCGCGATCGAGCGAGCCGAGCCGTGTCAGCCGATCGAATCGAGCAGCGCGCGGGCGCCCGCCGACAGCGCTGCGATGCGTTCCTGCGCATCGGCGGGGGAGTCGCCGCGCACGTCGAGGTAGAGCTTGAGCTTGGGCTCGGTCCCGCTCGGTCGCACGATGACCCGCGATCCGCCCTCGAGCCAGAACCGCAGGACGTCACCCGGAGGGAACCCGTCGACGCCGTCGAGGAGGTCGTCGACCTTCTCGACCGCGACGTCGCCGATGGATGCGGGATGCTGCGCCCGCAGCGCCGCCATGATGCGCCCGATGTCGGACAGGTCTTCGACGCGCACCGAGATCTGGTCGCTCGCGAAGGCGCCGAACGTCTCGTCGAACTCCGCGAGGAGGTCGGCGAGCGTGGCACCCCGGCCCCGGGCTTCCGTGACGAGACCGAGCATCGCGACCGCCGCCGAGATACCGTCCTTGTCCCGCACCGTCTCGGGGTTGACGAGGTAGCCGAGCGCCTCTTCGAAGCCGAACACCATGCCCGGCGCGCGCGAGATCCACTTGAAGCCGGTGAGCGTCGTGTGGAAGTCGAGACCGTAGTGCTCCGCCACGGCGCCGAGGCCCGGCGACGACACGAGCGAGCATGCGAGCGACGCTCCGTCGCCTGGCGAGGCGAGGCGGGCGGCGCGCCAGCCGAGCAGCAGGCCGACCTGATTGCCCGTGAGGCGGCGCCAGCCGCCTTCTGCCGACGCATCCGGAATCGCCACGGCCAGGCGGTCCGCGTCGGGGTCGTTCGCGATGATGAGCTCGGCGTCGGCGGCACGCGCGGTCTCGAACGCGAGGTCCATCGCACCGGGCTCTTCGGGGTTCGGGAACGACACCGTCGGGAACCGGCCGTCGGGAGCGATCTGAGCCTCGACGTTCACGGGCTGCGGGTAGCCGGCGACCTCGAGGATGCGCGCGAGCGTGTCGCCTCCGACGCCGTGCATCGCGGTGTACACCCACCGCAGCCCCTCCGCGCCCGACGGCGCGGGTGCGACGGCGGCGGTCGCGGCCACGTAGTCCTCGACGACGGATTCCGCGGCACGCTCGTAGCCGAGCGATCGGGGCAGCGCGGCGAGGTCTCCGACCGCGGCGACGCGCTCGATGTGCGCCGCGATCTCTGCATCGGCCGGCGAGACGATCTGCGCGCCGTCGGCGGCACCGCCGAGGTAGACCTTGTACCCGTTGTCGTCGGGCGGATTGTGGGATGCCGTCACCATGACTCCCGCGTCGGCACCGAGCCGGCGCACGGCGAACGCCAGTACCGGCGTCGGCAGGAGCCGGGGGAGCAGGATCGCGCGCAGCCCCGCGCCCGCGAAGATCTCGGCCGAGTCCGTCGCGAAGACGTCGGAGTTGCGCCGGCCGTCGTATCCGATCACGACGGTGGGCGGGTCGTCGCCCTCGTTCTTCTCGAGCAGGTATGCCGCGAAGCCGGCGGCCGCCTGACCCACGAGCACGCGGTTCATGCGGTTGCTGCCGGCGCCGAGGCGACCGCGCAGTCCGGCCGTGCCGAACGCGAGGCGACCGGCGAAGCGGTCCGCGAGGTCGAGGGCGGCGCCGGCGTCGCCCGCTTCGGCCCGGTCGATCACGTCGCGCAGCTCGGCGCGCGTCTCGCCGTCCGGGTCCTGGGCGAGCCACGCCCGCGCACGCGCGAGGACGTCTTCGGATGCTCCGGGCGCGGCATCCGTCCCCGCCGTCTCGTCGACGGCGTCCGCCCCGTTCACAACGCGCCGATCACGCGGGCGAGCAGCGAAGAGATCACCGGCTCGGCCTCGCGACCGGCGTCGATGACCTCCTGGTGGCTCAGGGGGGTGGTCTGGATGCCGGCGGCCATGTTGGTGATGAGCGACATGCCGAGGATCTCCATGCCGGCCTGGCGCGCGGCGATCGCCTCGAGCGCCGTCGACATGCCCACGATGTGACCGCCGATCGCCTTGGCCATCTGCACCTCGGCAGGGGTCTCGTACTGCGGACCGCGGAACTGGCAGTACACGCCTTCGTCGAGCGTCGGATCGATCTGCCGCGCGAGATCGCGCAGGCGCAGCGAGTAGAGGTCGGTGAGGTCGATGAACGTCGCCCCCTCGAGCGGGGACGCGGCGGTGAGGTTGATGTGGTCGCTGATGAGGACCGGCGTGCCGGGCTTCCACGTGTGGCGGATGCCTCCGGCGCCGTTCGTGAGCACCATCGTCCGGGCACCGGTCGCGGCGGCGGTGCGCACGCTGTGCACGACGCGGCGCGCGCCGTGGCCCTCGTAGAAGTGCGTACGCGCGCCGATCACGAGCACGTTGCGGCCCTTGGGCGTGCGGACGCTGCGGAGCGTTCCGACGTGGCCCTCGAGCGCGGGCTTGCTGAACCCCGTGACCTCGGTCGCGGGGATGACGGCCATCGTCTCGCCGATGAGCTCTGCGGCCTTGCCCCACCCGCTTCCGAGCGTGAGGGCGATGTCGTGGCGGTCGACGCCCGTCAGGCGGGCGATGTCTTCCGCGGCCTCGGCGGCGATCGCGAACGGGTCCGCGGTGGGGTCGTCGAGGGGGTTGGTGGTCTCTGACATGCCCCGAGTCTAGGAACGCGCGCCCGCCGGGGCCAGAGTTCCCGTTCCGCGGGAGTGTCGTGTCGCAGCCCGGTCACAGGGGAGAATGGATGCATGTCCTTGAGCTTCGAGCGCACGCAGTCCGTCGCGATCCTCGGTGGCGGCCCCGGCGGCTATGAAGCGGCGATCGCCGCGGCGCAGCTCGGGGCCGAAGTGACCCTCGTCGAGCGGGCCGGAGTCGGCGGCTCCGCCGTCATCACCGACGTCGTGCCCTCCAAGACGCTCATCGCGACCGCCGATGCGGCCGTCGCGATCAAGGGCGCGAGCGACCTCGGCGTGCAGCTGTTCGCCAAGACCGCAGACGGCAAGCCCCTCAAGCCCGAGATCGCGATCAATCTGACCGCCGTGAACAAGCGGCTCCTCTCGCTCGCGCGCCAGCAGTCCGACGACATGCGGGCCTCCCTCGTCGAGGCGGGCGTCAAGATCATCTCGGGTCACGGCCGCCTCGAGGGCGAGAACGCGGTCGTCGTCTCGACGGGCCCCGGCGGCACCGACTTCGACCGCATCGAGGCCGACACGCTGGTGGTCTCGGTGGGCGCGTCGCCCCGCGAGCTCGACAGCGCCAAGCCCGACGGCGACCGCATCCTGACCTGGACCCAGCTCTACGACATGCGGGCGCTCCCCGAGCACCTCATCGTGGTGGGGTCGGGCGTCACCGGCGCCGAGTTCGCCGGGGCGTACATGAACCTCGGCTCGAAGGTGACGCTCGTCTCGAGCCGTGACCAGGTGCTCCCCGGTGAGGATGCGGATGCCGCGGCCGTCATCGAGCGCGTCTTCAAGCGCGGCGGGATGACGCTGCTGGCCAAGTCGCGTGCCGACAAGGTCGAGAACACCGGGTCGGGCGTGGTCGTCACGCTCTCGGACGGTCGCACGATCGATGGCAGCCACTGCCTCATGGCGGTCGGCTCGATCCCCAACACGGCGGGCATCGGTCTCGAGCAGGCCGGCATCCAGATGACCGAGTCGGGTCACATCCAGGTCAACCGCGTCGCCCGTACGTCGGTCCCCAACATCTACGCCGCCGGGGACTGCACGACGTTCGTGCCGCTCGCGTCGGTCGCATCGATGCAGGGCCGCACGGCGGTCTTCCACGCCCTCGGCGACGTCGTCATCCCGCTCGAGCGTCGCCGCATCACGTCGAACATCTTCACGGCTCCCGAGATCGCGACGATCGGCTGGCAGGAGAAGGACATCGAAGAGGGCCTGATCGCGGCCGTCGTCCACAAGCTCCCGCTGGCGGCGAACCCGCGGGCGAAGATGATGGGCATCAAGGACGGCTTCGTCAAGCTCATCGCCCGCCAGGGCTCGGGCAGCGTCGTCGGCGGCGTGATCGTCGGGCCCCGGGCATCCGAGCTCATCTATCCCATCGCCATCGCCGTCGAGCGCCGCCTCACGGTGGATCAGATGTCGCGCGTCTTCGCGGTCTACCCGTCGCTCTCGGGCAGCATCACCGACGCGGCACGCGCGATGCACGTCGTGGACCACACGATCTACGGGGCCTGAGGTACCGCCGCCCCGCGCGCCGACTGCTGCTCGACGTCCTCGAGCGTCTCCATCGATTCGCTGCACTTTCCGACGAGCGCGCCAGTTCGAATCGGGCGCGCTCGCCAGCAGGTGGCGCGCTCGCGCGAGCGGATGCGAGCGGATGCGCGCGGGCGTCAGACGATCGTGAGCAGCTGGTGACCGGCCGAGACCGTCGTGCCGGCCGCGGCGTTGATCGCGCCGATCGTGCCGTCCTTGTGGGCCTGGATGGGCTGCTCCATCTTCATGGCCTCGAGCACGATCACGAGATCGCCCTTGACGACCTGCTGGCCCTCCTCGACGGCGACCTTGACGATCGTCGCCTGCATGGGCGCTTTCACGGCGTCGCCGGACGCCCCAGCCATGACGGTCGTCTCGTGCGAGCGTCGCGACGGGGGCACAGCCGCGGGGCGGCCGATCGCGCCGGGCGCAGCGACGATGCGATCGGGAAGGCTCACCTCGAGGCGCTTGCCGCCGACCTCGACCACGACGGTGTGACGCGGCTCGTCCGCCTTGGGCGCATCGAGTTCGCCGTCCCACGGCGGGATGTCGTTCACGAACTCGGTCTCGATCCAGCGCGTGAAGACGCCGAAGCGGCCGTCCTCGGCGGTGAACGCAGGGTCGCGCACGACGGCGCGGTGGAAGGGGAGCACCGTCGGCAGCCCCGCGACCTCGAACTCGTCGAGCGCGCGGCGCGAGCGCTCGAGCGCCTCGGCGCGGTCGCGGCCCGTCACGATGATCTTCGCGAGGAGCGAGTCGAACGCACCCGACACGCTGTCGCCCGCCGTGACGCCGGAGTCGAGACGGATGCCGGGCCCGCCGAACGTCTTGAAGACGCGGATCGGACCGGGCTGCGGCAGGAACCCGCGCCCCGGGTCCTCCCCGTTGATGCGGAACTCGATCGAGTGGCCGTCGGGCTTCGGGTCGTCGTAGCCGATCTCCTCGCCCTCGGCGAGACGGAACTGCTCGCGCACGAGGTCCAGGCCCGTCACCTCCTCGGAGACGGGGTGCTCCACCTGCAGGCGCGTGTTGACCTCGAGGAACGAGATCGTGCCGTCGGCGCCGATGAGGAACTCGCACGTGCCCGCGCCGACGTATCCGACCTCTTTCAGGATCGCCTTCGAGGACTCGTAGAGGATCCGGTTCTGCTCGTCGGTCAGGAACGGCGCCGGAGCCTCTTCGACGAGCTTCTGGTGCCGACGCTGCAGCGAGCAGTCGCGGGTCGAGACGACGACGACGGTGCCCGCGGCATCCGCCAGGCACTGCGTCTCGACGTGGCGCGGCTTGTCGAGGTACTTCTCGACGAAGCACTCGCCGCGGCCGAAGGCGCCGATGGCCTCGCGCGTCGCGGACTCGAACAGCTCGGGGATCTCGTCGAGCTCGCGTGCGACCTTGAGGCCGCGGCCGCCGCCGCCGTAGGCGGCCTTGATCGCGATCGGCAGCCCGAACTCCTGCGCGAAGGCGACGACCTCGTCGGCCCCGTCGACGGGGCCGGGAGTGCCGGGGGCGAGGGGCGCGCCGACCTTCTCGGCGACGTGGCGGGCCGTGACCTTGTCGCCGAGCGCCTCGATCGCCTCGGGCGACGGACCGATCCAGGTGAGTCCGGCTCCGATCACGGCGCGGGCGAAGTCGGCGTTCTCGGCGAGGAATCCGTAGCCCGGATGCACGGCGTCGGCGCCAGAGCGGCGGGCGACCGAGAGGATCTTCTCGATCGACAGGTAGGTGTCGGCGCTGGTGGAGCCCTCGAGGGCGTAGGCCTCGTCGGCGAGGCGGGCGTGCATCGCATCGCGGTCCTGATCGGCGTAGACGGCGACCGAGGCCTTGCCGGCATCCCGCGCGGCGCGGACGATCCGCACGGCGATCTCGCCCCGATTGGCGACGAGGACCTTGGTGATCGGGGACGAGGGCGTCGAAGGCATGAATGCCAGCCTAGTGAGCGGCCGCCCGCACCCTTTGACCGGTTCGCACAAGAACCGACAGGAAACGTGGGCTTCCTACGACAAAGACGGAGGCGCGTCCTGATCTTCGAGGCCCCACAGGCTCGTCCACTCGACGCCGAGTTCGCGCACGAGGGCGCGCAGCGTCGAGACGGACATGCCGACGACCGTCGACGGGTCGCCCTCGACCCGATCGATGAACGCACCTCCCAGGCTGTCGACGGTGAACGCACCCGCGACCTGCAGCGGCTCGCCGGTCGCGACGTAGGCCTCGATCTCGGCATCCGTCACGTCCGCCACGAACGAGACGGATGCCTGCGCCACCGCGTGCACCTCGCGGGCGGGCGTGCCCGGTGAGACGTGCGCGACGGCGTGGCCCGAGTGCAGCACCCCCGTGCGCCCCCGCATCGCGTGCCACCGCGCGACGGCGTTGTCGGGAGTGTGGGGCTTGCCGAGCACCTGCCCGTCGAGTTCGAACATCGAGTCGCCGCCGATGACGATGCCGTCGAAATCGGGCATGTCGTCGGCCAGCCGCGAGACGACGGCCGCGGCCTTGCGCCGTGCCAGCAGCAGGACGTGCTCATCGGGAGCCAGCGCGCGCCCCTCGGCGGACTCGACGGCGGCGACGACGCCCTCTTCGTCGACGTGGGGTGCGATCGTGAGGGGGCGGATGCCGAACTGACGCAGCAGCATGAGCCGGGCGGGCGAGGTCGAGGCGAGGCAGACGCGCATGCGTCCACGCTAGACCGCCGTTCCGTGTCCCCCGAAAGGCGGACACGGAACGGCGGGTCGGCGACCCGTCGCGATGGGAGACTGGGGGAATGGATGCCGGCACCCTGATCGACCTCGATGTCACGGGTGTCGCCCACGGCGGCGTCTTCGTCGGCCGTCACGAAGGACGGGTCGTCTTCGTGCCCGATGCGATCCCGGGCGAGCGCGTGCGCGTGCGGCTCACCGACGTGAAGAAGAAGTCGTTCTGGCGCGGCGATGTGCTCGAGGTGCTGGATGCCTCGCCCGATCGCCGTCCGCACGTGTGGCGCCAGGCGGATGTCGATGTGCCTCCGGAGCTCCGCCCGGGGGGCGCGGACTTCGGGCACATCGATCTGCAGCGCCAGCGATCCCTCAAGGTCGAGGTGCTGGCCGACGCGCTCCAGCGCTTCGGAGGCATGTCGGCGCCCGCTTTCACGCTCGAATCCGCGGCGCCGATCGTCGCGCCGGACGGACGGATCCTCGCCGAGGAGACGGGCGACGGCACCGGCTGGCGCACGCGCGTCTCCCTCCACGTCGACGAGGAGGGGCGCGTCGGCCCCTACGCGGCACGCAGCCATACCGTCATCCCCGTCGACGACCTCCCGCTCGCGTCCGCCGAGGTCGCCGACGCGGCCCTCGCGATCACGCGCGGTGAACCCGGCCGCATCGACCTCGTGCAGCCGGCGGACGGCAGCGTCCGCGTGCTGCGCCGGCCCGACGGGGGCCGTCGCGACGGCAAGGACCCCGGACGCGAAGTCGTGATCGAGACGGTGGGGGGCCGGGACTTCCGCGTCGACGCCGGCGGCTTCTGGCAGGTGCATCGCCTGGCCGCGCACTCTCTGACCGACACCGTGGCGAGCGCCGTGCGCGCCGCCCGCCCGGACGGACCGGCCGTCGACCCCGACGGCTGGCACCTGGACCTCTACGGCGGCGTCGGGCTGTTCGGCGCGACGCTGGCGGAACTCGCGGGGCCGACGGCCCGTGTCACGAGCGTCGAGTCCGATCCGCGCGCGACCGAGCACGCGGGCGGGAATCTCGCGGAGTGGGTCGGTGCGCGCGCCGAGACCGGGCGCGTCGACCGCTGGGTGACGCGGCTCGCCGCCGAAGCATCCCTCGCCCAGCGCGAGCGACTCTCGCACGGGGTCGTTCTGCTGGACCCGCCGCGCGCCGGGGCCGGACGCGTCGTGGTCGAGGCGGTGGCCGATCTCGGTCCCGAGACCGTCGTCTACGTCGCGTGCGATCCCGTGGCGCTCGCGCGCGACCTGGCGACCTTCCGCGACGTCGGCTACGACACCGTGGGCGTTCGCGCCCTGGACATCTTCCCGAACTCGCATCACGTCGAGGCGGTCGCGACGCTGAGACGCGCGGACGCGCCGAAGCTAGGGTGGAGCGCATGACGAGGGTCGCTCTCATCGACGATCACGAGTCCGTCCGGCTCGGGATCGAGGCGTGGTGCGCGCGCGTGCCCGGCACCGAAGTGGTGTTCTCCGGCAGCGGCGTCAGCGAATACCTCCAGTGGCGCTCCTTCAGCCGGGCGCCGACGGCGGACGTCGTGGTGCTCGATCTGACGCTCGGTGACGGCACGACGGTCACCGAGAACGTCACGCGGCTCATCCGAGACGGCTCGAGCGTCATCATCCATTCCGTCGCCGATCGGCCCGCGGCCGTGCGCGAGGCGCTGTCGGCGGGCGCGGCGGGAGTCGTGAGCAAAGCCTCGCCGATCTCGGACGTCATCAAGGCGGTCGGCACGGTGGCCCGGGGCGAGCCGCTCAACAACGTCGAGTGGGCCAGTGCCGTCGACGGCGACCGCGACTTCGCCGACGCGCAGCTGTCGGCCAGGGAGCGCGACGTCCTGCGCCTGTACGCCGCAGGGCTGCCGCTCAAGGTCGTCGCCGATCGTCTGGGCGTCGCCTACTCGACCGCGAAGGAGAACATCACGCGCATCCGCGTGAAATACGTCGAGGTGGGGCGCCCCGCACCGACGAAGGTCGATCTGCTGCGCCGCGCGATGGAGGACGGCATCGTCGCCGGCACCGCATCCGATCCCGGCGCGGAGCGGATGCCGTGACCGACAGCGAGGAGATCCTCGACGAGGCGTGGGGTCACATCCCGCAATCCCGCGACGCGAGCGCAAGCATCGGCTCCTTCACGCGGCTCCGCGTCGAGCGCATCATCTCGGCCGTCGCAGGCGCTGGATCGCTCCTGCTCGGCGCACAGGCGCTCGTCGTCGCCCTCGGCTCGACGATCGAACAGGCGGGCTGGCACGAGCCGCTGATCGTCGCCGCCTTCGCGCCCCTGGCGCTCATGATCATCGCGTGCTTCGTCGGTCGCGGCGTGCGCTTCACCGCTGGTCTGTTCGTCTTCTGCTACATCGGCGTCCTCGCGCTGTGGCCCACGGCAGCCGCCGGGACCGAGGTCGACCTCTCGATCGCGCCCTGGCCGTGGCACATCGTCAACATCGCGACGCTCGCGGCGGTGCTCGCCTTCCCTCTGCCGATCCAGCTCGCCGCGACGATGCTCATCCCCCTGCTCTACGGCCTCGTGCGGCTCATCGCCGACAGCTTCGCGACCGACCTCTGGTACTACGTCATCATCGAGGTGTCGTTCTCGCTCATCTTCGGCGGCGTCCTCCTGGCGCTCGCCTGGGTCTTCCGCTCGGTCGCGATCGGCGTCGACGAGACCCGCGCGCGCGCCGTCGAGTCCTACTCGCGCGCCGCCGCGGCCAATGCCGCCGAGCAGGAGCGCGTCGCCGTCGCGGCGCTCATGCACGACAGCGTCCTGGCCGCGCTCATTGCCGCCGAGCGGTCCGACACCCCGCGCGGTCGCGTGCTGGCGGTCGCGATGGCGCGCGAGGCGCTGACGCGGCTCGCCAACACGGAGCAGGATGCGGGCGAGGGCAGCGACGAGGTGCGCTCGGCGCAGAGCATCGCCGAGGCGATCGAGGCCGCCTCGCGTGAGCTCGGAACGAGGATCGCCGTGCATGTCGAGATCCGCTCGGGCGACCTCGACGTGCCCGGGAGGATCTCCCGCGCGCTCGTCCTGGCGGCGACCCAGGCCGTCGCGAACGCCGTCGAGCACGCGGGAGGCGTGGGCCTCGAGGCCTCGCTGTACGCCGACGACGAGCGCATCCACATCGAGGTGCGGGACGCGGGCGGCGGCTTCGACCTCGACGCCGTCCCCGACGATCGCCTCGGCATCCGGGCATCCATCATCGCGCGCGTCGCCGCCGTCGGCGGTTCGACGGAGGTCGAGTCGGGTGCCGAGGGGACGACGGTGCGGCTCGAGTGGCGCCCACGACGCGACGCCTACCTGGAGGACGCATGATCAGCGTTCGGAACATCCTGTCGGGTCTCGCCGTCGCCTTCGCGGTGTACCTCGCGGCACGCGGTCTGTCGTGGGGGGATGACGAGCCGCAGTATCCCGTCATCATCTTCGCCACCTTCGCGCTGTACCTCGTCGCCACGACGCTGTGCACGTTCTGGCAGCCGCGCAAGTCCGATCGCGAGGCGCATCCGACGCCTCGGCAGTCCCGGCTGCCCCGTGCGGCGGGGATCCTCGCGATCGTGACGGCCGCGATCGTGCCCAGCGCGATCTCGTACTCCGCCGGCCCCGGGTCCTACACCGCGTCGTACGCGACCTGGTATCTCGGCGGGATCGGCGCCCTCATGACGATCGTGATGGCGCGTCGTCGCCCGTGGATGGCGTGGTCGGGGACGGTGCTGCTCGTGGTCGGCTCGATCGCGTGGATGGGGCTCGACGCCCTCGCCCTCGGACTCATCGGGTCGATCGTGTGGGTGTTCGTCGCCCAGCTGCTCGTGCTCTCGCTCGACCGCGCCGCGCGCGACACGTCGCAGCTCGCGAACCTCCAGACCGCGGCGTCCGCGTGGCAGGCCTCGCAGGTCGTGCGTCAGCGCGAGCGGCGCGTGCAGGTCCAGGAGGCGCTCGCGATCGCCGGCCCCGTCCTCACGCGGACCGTGGCGAACCGCGGCGTGCTCGACGACGCCGACCGACTCGAGGCGCGCATCGCCGAGGGGCGCCTGCGCGACGAGCTGCGCGGCCCGAGACTGCTCGACGACGCCGTCCGGGCGCAGCTCGAGCTGGCCCGTCGCCGAGGCGCGACCGTCACGGTGCTCGACGAGGGCGGGCTCGACGGGATGGACGAGGCGTCCCTCGCCATCATCCGGGCCGAGCTCGCCGACACCCTTCGCACCTCCGACTCCGATCGGCTGTACATCCGCACGGCGCCGCACGACAGCGTGGCCGTCACCGTGGTCGGTCGCTCGGAGTCCGACGGCGGACTCTCGGACGAGGATGCCGTCGACCTGTGGCGCGAGATCGCCCGGCCGACCGGCTGACGCCTCGCAACGGCGCACCGCTCCCGTGACCGGTGCGGGGGAGGGGGACCGGTCGCGAGAGCGGAAGACGGTGAGAGGCGAGGGGCGGCGTGACGCCGGCCCCTCGCCTCGCGAGCGATTACCCGAAAACCGCTCGCGTGGCCGATCCTGGGCACCGTCTTGCGGCGGTGCAGGTCGACCGAACGCAGAATGCGTTCCAGCACATCCAGTATCAGATCGCGGTGCGAAGGCTGTCTGTAGGTATTTCGGGGGACAGGCCCGTCACCCGCGGACCCAGCCGAGCTCGCGCCGGAGGGGCTCCCGCAGCGCCCGCTGCGACACCGACCACGCCGATCGCGCGGGGGTCTCTTCGGCGACGGCTGCGGCGGCCTCGCCGCTGTACGCCTCGGTGACCACGGCGATGAGCGCCGCGAGCTCCTCGGGCGTGGGCTCGCCGCGCTTGACCTCGATCGCGACAGGTCGCTCGTCGGGGTTCACAGCGGGATGTTCCCGTGCTTCTTGGGCGGCAGCGTCGCCCGCTTGCCCCGCAGGGCGCGCAGCGCCTTGGCGATCGCGACACGCGTCTGGGCCGGCTCGATGATGCCGTCGAGCTCGCCGCGCTCGGCGGCGAGGAAGGGGGATGCGACGTTGTACGTGTACTCGTTCGCGAGGCGCGTGCGCACGGCCGCGACATCCTCCCCGGCCTCCTCGGCCTTCTTGATCTCGCCGCGGTAGAGGATGTTGACCGCGCCCTGGCCGCCCATGACGGCGATCTCGGCGGTCGGCCAGGCGAGATTGATGTCGGCGCCGAGCTGCTTCGAGCCCATGACGATGTAAGCCCCGCCGTAGGCCTTGCGCAGGATGACGGTCACGAGCGGGACGGTCGCCTCGGCGTAGGCGTAGAGCAGCTTCGCGCCGCGGCGGATGACGCCCGTCCACTCCTGATCGGTTCCCGGAAGGTACCCGGGCACGTCGACGAGCGTCACGATCGGGATCGAGAAGGCATCGCAGAACCGCACGAAGCGGCTCGCCTTCTCGCCCGCCTCGATGTTGAGCGTGCCCGCCATCTGCGACGGCTGGTTGGCGATGATCCCGACGCTGCGGCCTTCGATGCGGCCGAACCCGATGACGATGTTGGGGGCGAACAGCGGCTGCACCTCGAGGAAGTCCTCGGAGTCGACGATATGCCGGATGACGCCGTGGATGTCGTAGGGCTGGTTGGGGGAGTCCGGGATGACGGTGTTGAGCGCGCGGTCGGCATCCGTCGTCTCGAACTCGAACACCGGCTCGTAGCCGGGGATCTCGGCGAGGTTGTTGTCGGGGAGGAACCCGAGCAGGGTGCGGACGTAGTCGATCGCGTCGTCCTCGTCTTCGGCGAGGTAGTGCGCGACACCCGACCGGGTGTTGTGCGTGTAGGCACCGCCGAGCTCCTCCATGCCGACGTCCTCGCCGGTGACGGTCTTGATGACGTCGGGCCCCGTCACGAACATCTGGCTCGTCTTGTCGACCATGACGACGAAGTCGGTGAGGGCGGGGGAGTACACCGCGCCGCCGGCCGCCGGTCCCATGATGATCGAGATCTGCGGGATCACGCCCGACGCGCGGGTGTTGAGGCGGAAGATCTCGCCGTACTTGCCGAGCGCGACGACGCCCTCCTGGATGCGCGCGCCGCCCGAATCGAGGATGCCCACGATCGGGATGCCGCTGCGCAGGGCGAACTCCATGACCTTGATGATCTTGTCGCCGGCGACCTCGCCGAGCGAGCCGCCGAACGTCGAGAAGTCCTGCGCGTACACCGCGACGGTGCGGCCGTGGATCGTGCCGTGGCCGGTGACGACGGAGTCGCCGTAGGGGCGGGAGCGGTCCATGCCGAAGGCGGTCGTGCGGTGGCGCACGTACTCGTCGAGCTCAACGAAGCTGCCCGGGTCGACGAGCAGCTCGATGCGTTCGCGCGCCGTGCCCTTGCCCTTCGCGTGCTGCTTGGTCTGCGCGGCGGCCTCGGCGTCGAGGACCGCCTCCTGGTAGCGCGCGCGGAGGTCGGCGATCTTGCCGGCGGTCGTGAAGAGATCGGGCTGGTCGGTCACGGATTCCACCCTATCCACGGGGCTCCTTCCCGGGTTGGAGGGATCGCACAAAGGCCCGCGGCATCCCCTGTCCGCTGCGGCATGACGGGTAGCGTGTGGCCATGACGATTCCCGCAGAGGGGTACCCGCTCACGGCGGCAGTGAGTCCGCGCGTGCAGGTCGCGGAGACGACCGACTCGACGAACGCCGACGTCGTGCGGCACGCGACCGAGGCACCGGATGCCTGGCCCCATCTCTCCGTGCTGCTGACGACCGATCAGCGCGCGGGCCGCGGGCGGCTCGACCGCACGTGGGTCGCGCCCGCCGGGACGGCGATCGCCGTCTCGACGCTCGTTCGCGTGCCCCGGATCGCGTACGCGGCGCGGGGATGGATCCCGCTCATCGCCGGTGCCGCCATGACGCGGGCCATCTCGGGGCAGCTGCGCGGGACGGGGCATTCGGCGACGCTCAAGTGGCCGAACGACGTGCTGCTCGACGGCAAGAAGCTGTGCGGCATCCTCGCCGAGGTGGTGCCCGGGCATCCGGATTCCGTCGTCATCGGCGCCGGCGTCAACACCTCGATGACGGCTGCCGACCTCCCCGTCGACACGGCGACCTCCTTCGCCGCCGCGGGTCTCGAGGCGGACGAGGACCGCCTCGTCGCCGACTACCTGACGGCGCTCGACGAGCAGCTCTCGGCACTCGCCGAGGCCATCGGCAACGCGAGCGTCGCCGGGGTTCGCGGCGAGATCGAAGCGCTGTGCTCGACGCTCGGGCACGACGTGGTCGTGCACCTGCCCGGCGGCGAGCTGCTCGCAGGGCGTGCGCAGCGCCTCGACGAGGACGGCCGCCTCGTCGTGGTGGAGCCCCTGGGCAACGAGACCGCCGTCTCGGCGGGCGACGTCGTGCACGTGCGCTGAGACGCGCGTCGACGTCCGTTCCGTGACGAACCGGGACGTCGCACCCGGGTTCGTCGGTGCGGCACCCCACAATGGGAGCATGAGCCAGCCCACGAGCTACGGCGGGCGACCGGTGCTCCCGGCGCCGGGAGCACCGACGCAGGAGCTCCGCGTCGCGCGATTCCGCGGTCACGCGCGCAGGCTCTCGTGGTGCGCGTTCGTGCTCATCGCCGTCGCCGGCGCCGTCGGGTACTTCTACGGCAATCTGCCGAGCGGCTTCGAGAACTGGATGCTGGTGGCCGCGGCATCCGTCATCGTCCTCCTCCTCGTGCTGATCCCGTTCCTCTCGTGGTGGACGCACGTGTACACGATCACGACGCGCCGCGTGATCGAGCGCTCCGGCATCTTCGCCACGCGTCGGCGCGAGCTCGGGCACGTGCGCGGCTACACGATCGAACTGCGCCGCGGCATCCTGCAGCGCATGTGGGGCACCGGCACGCTCGTGCTCTCGAACGGCGTCGACGCACCGCTGCGCCTAGCGAACGTGCCCAGCGTCGGCCTCGTGCACGAAGCGCTCATCGACCAGGTCGAGGTCAACCAGATCCTCGCGCACCGCGACGCGCAGCCGCCGCTTCCGCCGCCCCCGCCCCTGCCGACGTCATAGCCGCAGCTCCCGGTTTGGGATGATGGATGCCATGACCTTGCGCATCGGAGTCGTCGGCGGCGGGCAACTGGCCCGCATGATGATCGCCCCCGCCACGGAGCTCGGCATCGAGCTGCGTGTGCTCGCCGAAGAGGAGGGGATGTCGGCAGCCCTCGCCGCTTCGGCCGTCGGCGACTACCGCGATGCCGACACCGTGCTCGCCTTCGCGCGGGACGTCGACGTCATCACATTCGACCATGAGCACGTCCCGCAGGACGTCCTGGCCGCCCTCGTCGAGGCCGGGGTCCGTGTGCACCCGGGACCGGGAGCGCTCGCCGTCGCGCAGGACAAGCTGGTCATGCGCGCGCGCCTCGAGGAGCTCGGGATGCCGCAGCCCGACTGGGCGGCCGTCTCGACGCCCGAGGAGCTGCAGGTCTTCCTCGACGCCCACGGCGGTCGTGCCGTCGTGAAGACCCCTCGGGGTGGATACGACGGCAAGGGCGTGAGGGTCGTGTCGGCCGCGACCGAGGCCGAGGACTGGTTCGCCGCACTGGCCGAGGACGCTCGCGGCGGCGCGTTGCTGGTCGAGGAGCTCGTGGACTTCTCGCGCGAGCTCGCGCAGCAGGTCGCACGACGCCCGTCCGGGCAGATGCGCGCGTACCCCGTGGTCGAGACGGTGCAGCGCGGCGGAGTGTGCGCCGAGGTCATCGCGCCCGCTCCGCACGCGGGTGAGCGGCTCGTCGAGGTCGCGGAGGGCATCGGCCTCGCGATCGCGGAAGGCCTCGGGGTGACCGGCATGCTCGCGGTCGAGCTGTTCGAGACGACCGACGAGCGCCTGCTCATCAACGAACTCGCCATGCGGCCGCACAACAGCGGCCACTGGAGCCAGGACGGCGCGGTCACGGGCCAGTTCGAGCAGCATCTGCGCGCGGTGCTGGATCTGCCGCTGGGTGACACCGCCTCGCGCGAGCCGTGGACGGTCATGGTCAACATCCTCGGCGGTCCCGCCGAAGGGCCGCTCGAGGCGCGCATCCCCGCGGCACTCGCCGGCCACCCGTCGGCGAAGGTGCACACGTACGGCAAGGCACCCCGCCCGGGCCGCAAGGTCGGCCATGTCAACGTCGCCGGAGCCGACCTCGACGACGTCGCGTACGAGGCGCGGGCGGCGGCATCCCTCTTCCTCGACTAGCGCGCCGTTGCGGGGTTCTTCCAGCCGCGCGGCCTACCCTGATCAGGTGACGCCGCCGCTGCATTCCTCCGACGCGCCCCTCGTCGGGGTCGTGATGGGCTCCGACTCGGATTGGCGGGTCATGAGCGACGCCTCGCAGGTGCTCACCGACTTCGGCGTACCGCACGAGGTCGAGGTCGTCTCGGCCCACCGCACGCCCGACAAGCTCATCCGCTACGGCCGCGAAGCACGGTCACGCGGCATCCGCGTCGTCATCGCGGGGGCCGGCGGCGCCGCGCACCTTCCCGGCATGCTCGCGTCGGTCACCGCGCTTCCCGTCATCGGCGTGCCCGTCCAGCTCGCGACGCTCGACGGGCTCGACTCGCTCCTGAGCATCGTGCAGATGCCCGCCGGCATCCCGGTCGCGACCGTCTCGATCAACGGTGCGAAGAACGCGGGCCTGCTCGCTGCGCGGATCCTCGGATCGTCGGATGCCGCCCTCGCCGACGCCGTCGAGTCGTACGCTGCGGATCTCGAGGCCCAGGTCGAGGAGAAGAACCTCCGGCTGAAGGATTCCCTGTGAGCGTGATGGCCCCCGCGCGGGTGCCGTCGCCGGCCGATCGCGGGATGCAGCTCGTGAACGAGCGGCCGTTCCGGCATCCCGACACCCGGTCCCGCGCGTTCATGTCGCGGCGCGGGTGGTGGCTCGTCCTCTTGAACTTCCTGATCCCGGGCTCCGCGCAGGCGGTCGCGGGCAATCGGCGTCTGGGCCGCATCGGTCTCGGCGCGACCCTGACGATGTGGGTCGTCGCCGTGATCCTGCTGCTGAGCGCCCTCCTTGCGCCGACGGCGCTCCTGGGCTTCGCCACGGGAGCCTGGATCCCCGACTTCCTCTCGCTCCTTCGGCCTCTGCCGCTGCTGCTCGCGCAGGGGCTCCTGATCGCCTATGCGGTGCTGTGGGCCGTCCTCACGATCGACACGCTGCGCCTCGTGCGGCTCGTCAAGACCGGCACCGGCTCCCGGTTCGGCATCCTCGGGCTCGCCGTCGTGCTCCTGGTCGTCTCGACGGGGTCGGCCGCCTACGCCGCGAATCTCACCGGCGCAGCGCGCGACACGCTCGGCGCGATCTTCGGAGCGAGCGGCCCGTCGGTGCCCCCGTCGGACGGCTATTACAACATCCTGCTGCTCGGCGCGGACTCGGGCGAGGGCCGTGACTCCATGCGCTTCGACAGCATCTCGGTCGTGTCGATCAACGCCGATACGGGACGCACCACGATCACCGGCATCCCGCGCGACCTCGCGCATTTCCCGTTCGCGGAAGGTCCGATGCTGGACAAGTACCCGAACGGGCACGAGAGCCACGCCGACCCGAACTGCGGCTGGGGGAGCGGCATCAATCAGCTGCGCACCGAGGTCGAGGTCTGCCAGGACGGCAACGCGCTCTACCCGGATGCGGTCGCGAACGGCTCCGAGCCCGCGATCGAGGCGACGAAGGATGCCGCGGAGGGCATCCTCGGCATCCAGATCCCGTACTACGTCTTCCTCGACATGCACGGCTTTGCGGCGCTCGTCGACTCGCTGGGCGGCGTCGACGTCACCGTCACGGAGCGGCTCCCGAAGGGCTGGGGACCGGCATACCAGGGCCAGCCCGCCGATGACTGGGCGATCGGCTGGATCGAGGCGGGCCCCCAGCACATGGACGGCGACACCGCCCAGTGGTACGCGCGGTCGCGGTACACCACCAGCGACTTCGACCGCATGGAGCGCCAGCGCATCCTGCAGCAGGCGATCCTCGCGCAGTTCACCCCTCAGGTCGTGCTCACGCGCTTCCAGGAGGTCTTCGCGGCGGGCGCGAACCTCATCCAGACCGATCTGCCGCAGTCTCTCGTGCCCTACCTCGCCGAACTCGGCGTCAAGGCCAAGGAGCAGCCGGTCACGGCGATCGAGCTCGTGCCGGCGAACGGGATCGATCAGGAGGACGCCGACTGGGCCTACGTGCGCGAGCTCGTGCAGACGGCGCTGCATCCGCCCACCCCGACGCCCACTCCGGCGGGCTGACGCATGGTGGCGACGCTCAGGGTCGTGCTCGACCCGAATCCCGCCGATGCGGCGCTGGCCGAGGCATCCCGCGACCTCGCCCGTGCCCTCGTGATCGCCGCGCCCTCGGGCTGCGAAGTCGACGCGATCGTGCCGGCCGGAACAGCGGAGATGGATGTCGCGGGCCTCGCCGATGTGCGGCGGACGGCCTTCGCGCGGCGCGAGCTCGCGACCGCGCTGCAGCTCGGTGCGCCGACGGGGATCGGCGGAGGCATGATCCACTCTCCGTCGCTGTTCGCGCCCCTCGTGCGCCACGACCGCGTGCACGACAACGATCAGACCGTCGTGACCGTGTGGGACCTCCGCGCCTGGGAGGCGCCCGACGAGCTGCCCCGCGGTGTCGCGACGTGGCAGAAGGCGATGCTCAAGCGCGCTCTCAAGCACGCCGACGCGGTCGTCGTGCCGACGCACGCCCACGCGTCGCGCCTCGGCGAGATCGCACCGAAGCTCGGCGAACGGATCCGCGTCATCGCGGGCGCCGCGCCGATCGGCTTCGCCGTTCCGACCGACGAAGTGGGACGCCGACGGGGCCTCGATCTGCCCGAGGGGTTCGTCCTCGTCGCGGCCGGACCGATGCCGACGGACGACCTCGCGACGGGCCTCTCCGCCGTGGCGGCGTCGTCTCTGGATCTGCCCGTCGTCGTGATCGACGTCGAGGACGGGCATGAGCCGGCCGTCGCCGATCTCGCGTCGGCCGCCGGCATCCCGGAGCATCGTCTGCACGTGAGGGGGGCTCTCGACGCTCCGGATCGCGGGGCCGCGTTCGGTGCCGCCGTCGCCCTCGTCGCACCATCGCGGCGCACGGCGTTCCCGTGGCGCATCGTCGAGGCGCTCGCGCTCGGCGTCCCCGTCTTCGCCGCCGACACCGCGGTCAACCGCGAGGTCGTGCTCGACGGGGGAGCGCTGGGTTCTTCTTCGGAAGAGCTCGGGGCTGCGCTCTCGGAGGGGCTCTCCTCGGCCGAGTCCGCCGGTCGTCTGGGAGTGCTCGCGGCCGATCGCGGGCGCGCGTTCTCGTGGCGCGAAGCGGCCGATCGGGTGTGGCAGCTCCACGCTGAGCTGTAATCGACACGCATGTTTTCGGCGAGGATCTTGGACTTCACGCGTCACTTCAGCAACACTGGTCACATGAGGCAGGCGTCGGGGGGCGTGCCGCGTGTTCGCATGACCCGACTCGCGGCTGTGCTCGGCGTGCTCGCCATCCTCCTGTCGGGGCTCATCGCGCCGCCGTCGGTCGCATCGGAGCCCACGGCCGTCTCGGGCCCGGTGAAGACGGCCGACCTCTCCAAGTTCCAGCCCGGCAACATCATCAGCGACGCCGTGTTCTTCGACAGGAACTCGATGTCCGAGGCGCAGATCCAGGCTTTCCTCGTCGGGAAGGTCCCGTCCTGCCAGTCGGGGTACGTGTGCCTCAAGGACTGGTTCGACACCTCGCGCACGACCGTCGCCGACGCGATGTGCGGGGCCTACAGCGGCGGAGTCCGCGAGCGCGCTTCGACGATCATCTTCAAGGTGGCCCAGGCCTGCGGGATCAATCCGCAGGTCATCCTGGCGACCCTGCAGAAGGAGCAGTCGCTCGTCACCCACACCTGGCCGAGCACATCGCGGTACACGATCGCGATGGGGCAGGGATGTCCCGACACGGCAGCCTGCGACACGAGGTACTACGGCTTCTTCAACCAGGTCTTCGGCGCGGCCTGGCAGTTCAAGCGGTACGCCAACCCTCCCGGCACGAGCCAGTACTTCACGTGGTACGCGCCCGGCAAGACCTGGAACGTTCGCTATCACCCGAATGTGGCCTGCGGCTCCACGCCGGTCTACATCCAGAACCAGGCGACCGCCAACCTGTACTACTACACGCCGTACCAGCCGAACGCCGCCGCCCTCGCGGCCGGCTACGCCGCCGCGAACAACGCGTGCTCGTCGTACGGCAACCGCAACTTCTATCAGTACTTCACGGACTGGTTCGGATCGGGACAGGTGCCGGAGCTGAGTTCGATCGACGGCTCCGAGTTCGTCACGGCGCTTTCGGCCGACGGCACGGTCCGCGGCTATCCCTACGGCCTGGGCGGTCGATTCGGCAACCCGGTCGTCCTTACGACGCTCCCGGCCGGGACGAAGCAGATCGTCCCGGTGGGCGACCTCGACGGTGACGGGCGCCGGGATCTGATCAGCATCGACGCGGCCGGGGTCGCGTGGCTTCAGTCGAGCGATGGCGGCAAGCTCTACGGCACGCCGAGGCGGCTGGATGTCGACTGGTCCACGGCAGGGCATGTCGTGGCGGCCGGCGATTTCTCGGGCGACGGCATCCCGGACGTCTTCACCATCGCCCCCTCGGGACGTCTCTTCCTCTGGCGGGGGACCACGGCGGGTCGCTTCATGGCGCCGGTCCTGGTCGCGAAGGGCTGGGCGGGGATGTCGCTCGTCGCGGGCGGGGTCGATCTCAACCGCGACGGCTTCCCCGATGTCCTCACCCGCAACGCGGCGTCCGAGCTCATGGTGTTCTTCGGCAACGGGCGCGGGGGCTTCAGCTCTTCGATGCGCATCGGCACGGGCTGGGGCAAGATGACCACGGTGTTCAGCCCCGGGGACTTCACCGGCGACGGAATCCCTGACGTCCTGGCGCGCACCACGAGCGGCGAACTGTGGATGTACCGAGGGGCCGGCAACGGCGCGATCAAGCCCGGAGTCCGCGTGGGCACCGGCTGGGCGGGCATGGTCGGGGTTGCGGGATCGGGCGGCCTCCCGAACGGAGTTCGAGTCTTCCCCGCCGGTGCAGGCGACCTCGACGGCGACCTCGCGCCGGATGTGCTCGGACTCACGTCAGGCGGCGCGCTCGTGCTCTACCGCGGCTCCGGAAGCGGTGGGTGGCTGGGCAGCACGGTCGTGAATGCCCAGTGGGGTGTCGGTTCACGAACGCTGACCATGGGTGACTTCTCGGGCGACGGCATCCCCGATATCGGTCGCATCACCTCTGCGGGCGTCTTCGAACTGCATGCCGGAAACGGCGACGGCACATTCCGGGCGCCCGTGCAGATCGGGCGCGGGTGGGCGGGGCTCGATCTCGTCACGAGCGGCATCGACTTCGACGGCGATCGACGAATAGACGTCATCGCGCGCTCGTCCAACGGCGATCTCCTGCTCTACCGGGGCAACGGTGCGGGCGGATTCGCCGCAGACGCCCAGATCATCGGAACGCGATGGGGGGCGATCGACTCGCTCTTCTATGCGGGTGACTTCGATGGCGACAAGGCGCCCGACCTCGTCGCCCGCACGACGGCAGGCGATCTGTGGATCTATCCGACGAACGGGGCCGGTCAATGGCGTACGGCGACCCGGATAGGCACGAAGTGGTCTGCGCTGTCGCTCTTGCTGAGTCCCGGCGACTTCGACGGCACGGGCGGCACCGACGTCCTCGCGCGCTCGACGACCGGCGCACTTCTGCTCTATTCGGGCAACGGACGAGGTGGCTGGTCTGGTTCGAAGCAGATCGGCACGGGGTGGCGCGGCATGACCTGGATCGGCTGATCCGCCGGGACGCGGACCACACGCGACTCCTTCCCGCACCTGACACAATAGAAGCGTGAGCAACACGTCGCGCGCGGTATCGGGCCCCGGCGCCGATCCGACGGCGTACGTCGTCATCCCGCTCTACAACGAGGCGTCCGTCATCGGCGGTGTCGTGTCCGAACTGCGGCAGTCGTTCATGCACGTCGTGTGCGTCGATGACGGATCGACCGACGGATCCGGGGCGGCAGCGCAGGCAGCCGGCGCGACTCTCGTCAGCCACCCGTTCAACCTGGGGCAGGGTGCCGCCCTGCAGACGGGCATCGAGTACGCGCTGGCGCAGGAGACCTGCGAGTACATCGTCACGTTCGACGCGGACGGGCAGCATCGGATCGAGGACGCAGCCGGGATGCTCGAGCTCGCGCGGCGGGACGACCTCGCGGTCGTGTACGGCTCGCGCTTCCTCGATGACCGGACGAAGCCCGGTTGGGCGAAGGCGGCCGTGCTGAAGACCGCCGTCTGGGTGACGAACATGACGACGGGGACGCGCCTCACAGACGCGCACAACGGGCTGAGAGTGATCCGGCGGGACGCGGCGGCACGCGTCCATCTTGCCCAGGACCGCATGGCGCATGCGACCGAGATCGTCCTGCAATTGGCGCGCACTCATCTGCCGTCGGGGGAGTATCCGGTGGAGCTCCTCTACACCGATTATTCGAAGGCGAAGGGTCAGAGCCTGCTCAACTCCGTGAACATCCTCGTCGATCTGGTGGTCCGCTGATGTGGATCCAGATTCTGCTGATCCTGGCGATCATCGTCCTCGGCTACTTCGTCATGCGCCGCACGGGCAGCGACAGCCATCTCGCGGTGCGGCGGATGATCTTCGCGCTCTTCGTGATCGCCGCCATCCTGTCGGTGCTGTTCCCGCAGTGGCTGTCGTGGGTGGCGCGGCTCGTGGGCGTCGGCCGCGGGACGGACCTCCTGCTGTACGCACTCGTGATCGTGTTCCTGATCATCGTGTTCACGCAGTATCGCCGCAACCTCGCGCTGCAGCGTCAGCTCACGCTTCTCGCACGCAAGATCGCCCTGCTCGAAGCCGACGCGCGGGCGCATCGGGTGGATGTTCCGCGTTCGCAGGATGCGACCGCCGACGATCAGTCGCAGGCGGTCACGCGCCAGAGCGACGCCTCGCCCTCCTGATCGACGAGCTCGAATCCGGGCTGACCGGCGAGGCCTGTGAATCCCGGCATGATCCATCGACCCGGGTACACCTCCCCGGCCCCGAAGTCCAACACGTATCGCGCCCCGAAGTGCTCGAGGGCCGAACACACCGCGGGGTCGTCCTCGACATCGCGCAATGACGTCCAGAGCGTCGCGTAGGCCGCTCCCGATGGCGGTGTCCACGTGCGCGGAATGACGTTCATGCCGCTCACGGAGTATCCGAAGGCCATGCCGGTGCTGGGATTGCCGATGATCACCGCGTCGGCGGGCAGGATCACGTCGAGCCGGCGAAGCAGCGTCAGTTCGTCGACCGACAGGAACGACTCCGCGGTCGTGCTGTAGAGGTTGGGATCGATCCGGTGGGCGAAGACGTCACGCCGTGCGATCTGCGGCGCGACCGCCACGGATACCACCCCGATCGCGCCGACCACAGCGATCGCGGTCCACTGCGCGGTCGCTCTCCGCGCGCCGATGGCTCGGGTAGCCCACGAGACCAGCACCGCCGCCCCCGCTCCGGCGAGGGGGAGGACCGCGACGGGGAGGAGCGCAGCGAGCCGGTAGGGGTCTTCGTACCACGGGCCGACGAGCAGGCCGCGCAATGCCGGACTGCCGATCGCAGCCGCGACGACGTAAAGGAGGGCCAGCAGCGCCCACAGCGTCGCGATCCAGCGCAGCTCTCTTCGCCGCAGCGATGCCGTGATTCCGATCAGGGCGAGGATGCTGACCCCGACTGCCCAGGGGTAGCCCAGCATCCCGCCCGTCAGCACCTCGAGCACGGCGGTCGCCTTGCCGGTCGTCGGCGGCCAGCCCACGCCCACCGACCGGCCGAAGAACCACCACAGGAGGGCTGTGGCCGCTGCGGCGACGACGAGGCCGGCCACCGCGAGCGCACGCCCACGGGGCGCGAGAGCCTTCGCGACGGCGATCACCTGCCAGATCGCGAGCGCGAGCGCACCCGCGCACCACGCGAGGAGGACCGAGGGCTGGGCGAGCGCGATCGCGGCAGGGCCGATCGCCGAGAGTACGACGACACGCGTGATCCTTCCTCCGCGTGAGCCGTGCCCCCCGAAGAGGCCCTTGCGATCCACGAGGCACGCGAGCGCCGCCGGGAGAAGGGCGACAGCGAGCAGCTGAGGGTAGAGGACCCCCCACTGGATCATGACCAGCGGATAGGCGGTCAGTGCTGTGGAGAGCGCGGCTGCGACGGCACCGGCGACCGGTCCTGCGGTCGCCCGTGCGAGGTACCCGATGCCGAGCGGCCAGGCGATCGCCACGATCGCGAGACTCGTCACGTTCGCGGCGACCTCTACCGGGACCATCGCCACCTGTGCGACGAGAGCGGCCACCACATGCCACGCAGACGGGTAGAACGTCGACGCACCGATGACCTCGGCCAGCTGGAGCGGCGAAGCGAGCCCCGTCTCGACGGCGAAGCGGAGCGCGCTCAAGTGGAAGCTGGCGTCGTTCGTCTGGGAGATCGCGTCCGGGGCTCCGATGTACAGCCCGATGCGGGCCGTCGTCAGAGCCGCGCCGATGGCGATGCCGGTCCACACCAATGCCGATCCTGTCTTCGCTTCGACAGGTACACGCCCGAGGCGCAGCACACGGCACACGGCGAAGGCGATCGCCGCCACGACGACGGCGCCGGTCACTGCGACCCACGGCCGCCAGGGGATGCCCGCGAGCCCCGTGAGGAGCGAGACGCCGGTCAGGATGACGATCGATGCTGCGGGCGCGAGCGCCCAGAGCGCGAGCCCCCGCAGGCGCAACGCAAGTCCGAAGAGCAGGCCGGGCAGCAGCAGTATGGCGACGGCGACCGCGATCGCGCCGGATGCGGACAACCAGCCGCCCATGTCAGCTGTCCACGAGGGCAGTCGCCTCGAGGATGTCGCCGTCGAAGACGACTTCGCCCTTGCTGATCACGATGCCGCGGGTGCAGAGCTCCCGAACCATGTCCAGATCGTGACTCACGACGACGAGGGTCTTGCGCGCCGCGATCAGCTCTTCGAACTTGACGCGGCATTTCTCGCGGAAGGGCGCATCGCCCACGGAGAGGATCTCGTCGACGAGCAGGACGTCAAGTTCGACGTGGATCGCCACCGCGAAGGCGAGCCGCATGAACATGCCGGAGGAGTAGTGCTTGACCTCTTGGTCGATGAACGGTTCGATCTCGCTGAAGGCGACGATCTCGTCGTACCGTGCTTCGATCTCCTTGCGGCTCATGCCCAGGATCGCCGCGTTCAGGAAGACGTTCTCACGACCAGACAATTCGGGGTGGAAGCCTGCCCCGACCTCGATCAGACCTGCCACGCGACCGCGGGTGAGCACTTCTCCGGCGTCGGGCTGCATGACGCCGGACACGAGTTTCAACAGCGTCGACTTGCCCGACCCGTTCAGCCCGAGGATCGCGACGGACTCGCCTTCGCCGATCACGAGATCGACGCCCTTGAGCGCTTCGAAGGTGCTCGTGGTCTTGCGACGGCGCACCCACGAGACGACGGTGTCCTTGAGGGAGAACGCGTGGTTGAGCGTGAAGTCCTTTCGGACCTCCTTGACGATGATGCTGGGGCGGTCGGTGACGGTGCTCATAGATCCTGGGCGAACCTTCCCTCGAGGCGGCGGAAGACCGATTGCCCGATGAAGAGCGTGACGAGCGCGATCAACAGCGTCCACAGCGTGTTCATCGCGAGATCGGGAGGCAGAGGCAGATCCGCCGTCGTGACCGGATACCAGAAGGCGTAGTGGAAGAGCTCCACCGCCTGCGTGATCGGGTTGAGGAGGTAGATCTCGAGCACCCACGCCGGCCAGCCCAGCGTCTCCAATGCGTCGCGCACCATCGTCCAGTAGTAGAGGACGGGAGATGCCCAGGTGGCGAGGAGGAGAAGCAGCTCCACGACGTTCTCGGCGTCGCGGTAGCGCACGTTCATGGCCCCGAAGAGCAGGCCGAGTCCCAGTGCGAAAATCAGGACGATCACGATCGCGGCGATCACCGCAAGGATCGACAGCAGCGAGATGTGGGTGATCCAGCCGAGGAACAGACACACCACCAGGAGCAGTCCGACCTGCGGGAGGAAGTGGACGAAGGCGACGAACACCGCCGAGACGGCGAAGAGCTGTCGGGGCAGATACACCTTGCGCACGAGTGCGGCATTGCCCACGATCGAGGTCGTCGCGTTCTTGTAGGCCTCGCTGAACAGGTTGATGACCACGATGCCGGAGAACAGGTAGATCGCGTAGTTCGGGATGCCGCGCTCGAGATTGAGGAAGAGCCCGAGGACGACCCAGAAGACGAGGAACTGCGCGGCCGGCCGCACGTACGACCACGTCCATCCCAGAACCGAGTTGCGGTATCGCGTCGTGACGCCGGTGCGCACGAGCAGCCGGAGCAGATAGTGCCACCGGAGGGCGTCGAGCAGCCCACGGCTGCGGCCGGGGGTCTCGAACTCCGTCCGCGGCACGTTCGCGAACAGATCTGAGGACTGGGTCAAGGGGTGGCTCCGGGTCTGCGGGGGACAAACCCCTACAGTCTAGGGGCCAGGGCCTGGGAATCCTCGGCGTGTCAGGCGTCGGCCCGCGACGCCCTGGTCCGGCTCGGATGGGGGGCTCGACGGGCCCGCCGCCTAGGATCGAGTGGTCATGCGGATCACCATCGTCTCGCGCATCTTCGCGCCCGAGCCTGCTGCCGCCTCGCAGCGTCTCGGCGTGCTCGCAGACGAACTCGCGGCGCAGGGCGACGACGTCCTGGTGAGAACGGTCCGACCGCCCCGCGACATGGCCGTGTCGACCGCTCCACGGGTCCGCGTGTCACGCTGGCCGGTGCTACGAGATCGCGCCGGGTACGTGCGTGGCTATCTGCCGTACCTGAGCTTCGATGCGCCGGCGTTCTTCCGCACGCTGCTTTCGCCGCGCTCCGACGTCGTGGTCGTCGAACCGCCGCCCACGACGGGCTTCTTCCAGCGCATCGCCTGCGCTCTGCGCCGCACGCCCTACGTCTACTACGCAGCGGACGTCTGGTCTCTCGCTGCCGCGTCGACGGGCGCCTCCGACCTCGTTCTGCGGGTCGTGCGCCGGATGGAGCGATTCGCGATGGAGGGCGCCGCCGTCTGCCTCGCCGTGTCCGACGGCGTCGCGGAGGAGATCGCGCGACTCGCTCCCCGAGCGCACACGGAGGTCGTCGGGCACGGCGTCGACGAGACCGTCTTCGACCCCGAATCGACGCCCCTGCCGGGTCTCGCGCATGCGGTGTACGTCGGCACAGCGAGCGAATGGCATGGGGCGACGATCTTCGTCGAGGCGCTCGCCCTCGCACGCGCGGCCGGCCATGACGTACGCATCGACTTCATCGGTCAAGGCGGTGAATGGGCGCTGTTGCAGGCGCTCGCCGACGATCTCGGGGTCGCAGATCTCGTCACGTTCGCGCCGTCCGAGCCTGCGGCGCGTGCGGCCCGTCGCCTCCGCGCCGCGCGCGTCGCGCTGTGCGCGCTGCGGCCGCGCATCGGCTACGACTTCGCCGTTCCCACCAAGGCGTACTCGGCCATGTCCGTCGGGACCCCCGTGCTGTACGCAGGTCCGGACCCCGTCCGTTCCCTCATCGCGCAGGAGCGACTCGGCTGGAGTCGGGAGTACGACGCCGCAGCCGTCGCCGACGCACTCGTGGAAGCCACCGCCGCCGATCCCGACGACGCGACCAGATCGCGCATCGCCGACTGGGCGCGACGGAACGTGTCGGCTGCGGCCGTCGCCCGGCGGTGCGCAGCGATCCTGCATCAGATCGGCGAGTCGCGCTCGCGCGGTCGAACCCGCTGACCTTCCTCGGCAGGCGCACAGCCGAGCCCCCGATAGACTTCTCACCGCGTGCGGCAGAGATCCGCCTGCGCAAGGAGCCCTGACGTGTCCCACTCTTCTGATGTCCGCATCGTCGATACCGCGGATGTCTCTCCCTCGGCTGCGATCGGTGCCGGCAGCTCGATCTGGCACCTCGCCCAGGTGCGCGAGGACGCCGTCCTCGGCGAGAACTGCGTGATCGGGCGGGGGGCGTACATCGGCACCGGCGTCGTCATGGGCGACAACTGCAAGGTCCAGAACTACGCACTCGTCTACGAGCCCGCCAAGCTTGGAGACGGCGTCTTCATCGGCCCCGCCGTCGTTCTGACGAACGACACGTATCCGCGTGCGATCAACCCCGACGGCACGCTCAAGAGCGCGCACGACTGGGAGCCGGTCGGCGTGACGATCGAGCGCGGCGCATCCATCGGCGCGCGCGCCACCTGCGTCGCCCCCGTGACCATCGGCGAGTGGGCGACCGTCGCGGCCGGCGCCGTCGTGGTCAAGGACGTGCCCGCCCACGCACTCGTCGCCGGCGTGCCTGCGCGCAGGATCGGATGGGTCGGCCGCTCCGGCCACCCGCTGACCGAGCGCGACGGTCGCTGGTACTGCCCCGTCTCCGACGACTCCTACGAAGAGGTCGACGGACTGTTGAGAGAGGTTGCTCCGTGACTCTGGAGTTCATCCCCCCCGCCAAGCCCATCATCGGTGACGACGAGCGCGCCGCCGTCGACGCGGTCCTTCGCAGCGGGATGGTCGCGCAAGGCCCCGAGGTCGCCGCCTTCGAGAGCGAGTTCGCCGAGCACTTCGTGCAGGGTCGCCCGACGGTCGCCGTGAACTCCGGCACGTCAGGACTCCACCTCGGGCTGCTCGCCGCCGGCGTCGGCCCCGGCGACGAGGTCATCGTGCCCTCGTTCACGTTCGCGGCGACGGGAAACTCGGTCGCGTTGACGGGAGCGACCCCGGTCTTCGTCGACATCGAGCCCGAGACCTTCACGCTCGACCCGGTCGCGGTCGAAGCCGCGATCACGTCGAAGACCCGCGGCATCCTCCCCGTCCACCTCTACGGGCACCCCGCGCGCCTGCGCGAGCTGTCGGCAATCGCCGAGAAGCGCGGCGTTGCGCTCTACGAGGACGCGGCGCAGGCGCACGGCGCCGCGCTGGACGGGCGGCCGGTGGGCACGTGGGGCGACTTCGCGATGTTCTCGCTCTATCCGACCAAGAACATGACCAGCGGTGAGGGCGGCATGGTGACCGTCGCGACACCCGAACTCGCACGCAGGGTCAAGCTCCTGCGCAACCAGGGCATGGAACGCCAGTACGAGAACGAGGTCGTCGGCTTCAACGCACGCATGACCGACATCCACGCGGCGATCGGCCGCGTCCAGCTGACGAAGGTGGATGCCTGGACCGCCCGTCGTCAGGCGAACGCCGCGTTCCTCGACGCGAACCTCTCCGGTGTCGTCGTCCCGCCGGTCGCCCAGGGCGCCGTCCACGTCTACCACCAGTACACGATCCGGGTCGCGGACGACCGTGACGGATTCGTGAAGGCACTGAAGGACGAGCACCAGGTCGGCAGCGGCGTGTACTACCCGATCCCCAACCACAGGCTGCCGTCGCTCGCTCCGTATGCGCCGGGCCTCGATCTTCCGCTGACCGAGGTCGCGGCGCGCGAGGTCGTGTCTCTTCCCGTGCACCCGTCGCTCACGCAGGTCGACCTCGACCGCATCGTCGCGGCCGTGAACGCGGTCGCGGGAGCGGGTGCCTGATGACGTTGCGTGCAGGGCTTCTCGGCGTCGGGATGATGGGTCGCCATCACGCTCGCGTCCTTCGCGAGCTCGATGGCGTCGAACTGGTCGCGATCGCCGATCCCGGTGGCGATCCGCACGGCGTCGCGGGCGAGCTCAGCATCCTTCCCGACATCGATGCGCTCATCGCCGAGGGCGTCGACATCGCGGTCGTCGCGGTGCCGACTCGTTACCACGAGGACGCTGCGCTCAAGCTCGCGAGCGCGGGCGTCCACACGCTCGTCGAGAAGCCGATCGCCGACACCGTCGAGGCGGGGGAGCGCATGGTCGCAGCGTTCGACGCCGCGGGGCTCGTGGGTGCGGTCGGCCACATCGAGCGCTTCAACCCCGCTCTCCAGGAACTCCGCCGTCGCCTCGAGGCGGGCGAACTCGGATCCGTCTATCAGATCCAGACACGGCGGCAGGGCCCCTTCCCGTCGCGGATCGCCGACGTCGGCGTGTCGAAGGATCTCGCATCCCACGACATCGACCTGACGGCGTGGGTCGCGCAGAGCGACTACGTCAACGTGTTCGCTCAGACGACGTTCAAGAGCGGCCGCGAGTACGAGGACATGATCGCCGTCACGGGCCGCCTCGCATCGGGCGTGATCGTCAACCACCTCGTCAACTGGCTCAGCCCGATGAAGGAGCGCGTCACCGTCGTGACGGGTGAGAAGGGTGCGTTCGTCGCCGATACTTCGACGGGCGACCTCACGTTCCACTCCAACGGCACCGTGCCCCTCGAGTGGGAGTCCATGAAGGTCTTCCGCGGTGTCTCCGAGGGGGACGTCATCCGCTACGCGTTCCCCAAGCGTGAGCCGCTGCGTGTCGAGCACGAGGCGTTCCGCGACGCCGTGCTCGGCGAGCCGAGCGACGTCGTCACGATGGCGCAGGGCCTCCGCACGCTCGCCGTCGTCGAGGCGGCCCTCGAGTCAGCGCGCGCCGGTTCGTCGGTGGCGGTGGACGCCCCGTGAGCGAGTCGACCACGTGAGCGGGGAGCCTTCGGCTCATCGCCCGGGCGGGCGGCCCAGCCTCCTGATCCTCAGCTTCACGCCGATCGTCTCGGACGCCCGGGTGCTGAAGCAGGTCGCGCTCCTGCGGGACGACTTCGACGTCACGACGTGCGCATACGGTGACCGCCCGGAGGGGGTCGTCGAGCACATCCGCATCCCGGACGACGCACGGGCGAGTGCTCGGAACGCCGTGTTCGTCCGGGCCCGCCTTCGCGGCCTCGCCTACTGGACGACCGAAGCGGTCAGGTGGACGAACCGAGCCCTGCGCGGGCGCTCATTCGATGTCGTCCTCGCGAACGACTACGAGACGGTGCCGATCGGACGCAAGGTCGCCCGCATCGGCCTTCATGCGGATCTGCACGAGTACTCGACGCGACAGCGCGAAGAAGTGGCGGCGTGGAATCGCCGTATCGCTCCGATCGTGCGATGGGTCGTGCGGCGTCACGTCACACGGGCGGATTCTGTCACCACCGTGAGCGAGGGCCTCGCGCGGCAGTACGAGCAGGAGTTCGGGATCCGTGCCGAGCTCGTGCGCAATGCCGCGCCGTATGTCGACGCGGCGCCGACGCCGACCGGCACCCCGATCCGGCTCGTCCATTCGGGAGCCGGTCTCGAGGCGCGACGTCTCGAAGACACGATCGAGGCCGTCACCCGCTCGACGGCGCCGGTCACACTCGATCTCTTCCTCACCCGCAACACCCCCGCGTACGTCGAGCGGCTGAGGCTCCTCGCCGAGGGGTCGGGCGGCCGTGTGACGCTGCACGATCCCGTCCCTTACGCGCAGCTCATGGACACGCTCCGCGCGTATGACGTGGGGGTGTTCGTCCTTCCCCCGACGAACTTCAACTACCGCTGGGCGATGCCCAACAAAGTCTTCGACTACATCCAGGCGCGTCTCGCGCTGCTCGTCGGCCCATCCCCGGAAATGGGACGGTTCGTGACGGACCTCGGCGTGGGGATCGTGACGGACGACTTCGACGTGGAGGCCATCGTGGCGGCGCTCGATTCGTTGACCCCGGCGGCCGTCGATGCTCTCAAGGCGCGTTCGTCGGCCATAGCGGCAGACGTCTCGGCGGAGCAGGAGAGTACCCGCTGGCGCCTCGCGATCGATCGGATCCTGTCGACGAGCGGAGGGAACCCGTGAGCGACTCCCCGCGACGCGCTCTCGTCATCTCGTACTCCCGGATCGAGTCCGACCCGCGCGTGCGTCGACAGATCGATTGGCTGACCTCAGATGGGTGGATCGTCGACACGCTCGGCCTGGGAGGGCATCCCGCGCCCGTCGTCGCCGACCACTTCGAGCTGGCCGAGCCTCGGCCCTGGCTGCTCACGAAGTGGGGCACTCTGCTCATTCACGCGCTCGCGCCGCGTCGGATGCGGTTCCGGCGGCTGCTGACGGATCGGGTCCCGGCGGAATGCGTGGAGCAGATCCGTCGAGGCGCATACGGACTCGTGGTGTTCAACGAGTACGAGTTCACGCCGTGGGTGGCAGATCGCCGGGACTTCACTCCGGCGGCGCTGAGCGCGCACCTGCACCTGGACATCCACGAGTACCACAAGCCCGATGTGCGACGGTACACGCTGGGCGGTCGTCTGACCGGCCACCACTACCGCTGGGTGAGAAGCGGCCTTGGCAGTGGGGCTTTCGCGACCCGGTCGGTGGTCAACGAGCAGATCGGCAGTCTTTATGTCGACGAGTTCGCCGTCGCGGCCCCTGCCGTCGTGCGCAACATCCCGCCCTTCGTCGACCAGCGGCCGAGCGCGGTGCGCGGGGACGAGGTCCGCCTCCTCTTCCACGGACTAGCCTCGTGGGGCCGCGGATACCTCGAGATCCTCGAAGCCATGCGAACGCTCCCGGAGCGCTTCACGATGACCTTCATGCTGATGCCCAATCCGATCGTGACCGACAAGCTTCAGACGATGATCGACGAGCATCCCGCTCGAGACCGGATCCGCATCGTGCCGCCGGCTCCGATGCGCGAGATCGCCCGATACATCAATGAGTACGACCTCGAGATCATCTTCTACCCACCCACGGGGGTCAATGTGGTCTACGCGCTTCCCAACAAGTTCTTCGAGTCGATCCAGGGCAGGCTGGGTGTCGTCGTGGGCGAGAGCCCTGCAATGGCCGACATCGTCCGACGGTACGAGACCGGAGTCGTCGTTCCGGGGTTCGCCGGATCGGACCTCGAGGCGGCGCTGGCCGCACTCACGACGGACGACATCGTGAAGATGAAGAGCCGTTCCGACGCCGCGGCTCGAGAGCTCAACGCGGAAGCCGAGGGGCGCGCCTTCCTGGCCGCGATCGACGATTCGGCATCGGAGCGCGGGCGATGAAGCAGAACTGGGCGCTCTACCGTCGGGTGCTGGCCATCCTGCCGGCGGATGCCCGGCGGTTCCTGGTGCTCTACGCCACCCTCCAGGGATTGCTCGCGATCATGGACGGTGCGGCGCTGGCCCTGCTCGCGGTCGTGCTCTCGCCCCTCATCGGTGGAACGGCGGTGGAACTCCCGGTGTTCGGCACGGTCTCGGGGACGAATGCGCTGGGGCCTCTCATCGTCGTCTGCGCTCTGATCGTGCTCAAGAGCGTCCTTGCTCTCGTGCTCCAGTGGTTCGCGACGCGGCGGTTCGCCACCTACGAACTCGAACTCGGGTCGCGCGTCTTCTCGGGCTTCGCCAACTCGCCGTGGACGGAGCGGCTGAAGCGGAACTCCTCGGATCTCGTCCGCATCACCGACTCCAGCGTCGCGACGACGATCTCGGGCTTCGTGCTGCCTGGGGCGTCGCTCATCGGCGAGGCGCTCAACTTCCTCACGCTGCTCACCGTGCTCGCCGTCGCACAGCCCCTCATCGGCGCGGTCACGCTCGTCTACCTCGGGCTGATCGGTCTGTTCCTCAATCTTCAGATCTCGCGGCGCACCCGGCAGGCCGGCCTGGTCGCGCTCCGGTACTCGCTGAAGTCGTCGCGGCTGGTGACCGAGATGATCGGCGCCCTGAAAGAGATCACGCTGCGCGACAAGGTCTCGGACGTCGCCCAGGTCGTCCGCGACAACCGACGGCACTCGACCCGAGCCCGGGCGAACGCCCAGTTCCTCGGGCAGGTGCCTCGTTACACCCTGGATGCCGCGATCATCGGCGGGATCGTCATCGTGGGAGTCGTCGGCTTCGTGACCGGAGGGCTTCCGGGCGCTGCTGCAGCCGTTGCCCTCTTCGGTCTCGCGGGGTTCCGCATGGCACCTTCCGTCGTGCGCTTCCAGGGAGTGCTGAATCAGCTGAACGTCAGCGCGCCCCACGCTCAGGCGGTCGTCGAGGAGGTCGACCACGCGGACGGCGTGGCGGCCCGGCTCGCCGGACGCGATGCGCGGCCGCTTCCCGAGCATCCCTCCGTCATCCGCTTCGACAACGTGGGCTTCCGCTACGACGTGGACGCCGACCCGGCCGTGGAGCAGATCGACATCGAGATCCCCTTCGGAGCGAATGTCGCCTTCGTCGGGGCATCCGGCGCCGGCAAGTCCACGATGGTCGATCTTCTTCTCGGGCTGATCGAACCCACGACGGGAGCCATCACGATCGACGGCGTGCCGTTGACGTCGCTCACAGCCGCGTGGAGGTCGCGGGTCGCGTACGTGCCCCAGGAGGTCTCGCTCTTCGACGCGACGGTGGCGCAGAACGTCGCACTCGTGTGGACCTCGGACTACGACGCCGCGCGCGTCACACGCGCGCTCGCACGAGCGCACATGCTCGAAACGGTGCAGTCGCGGGTCGGCGGCATCACCGGGCGCGTCGGCGAGCGCGGTCTCGCCCTCTCGGGCGGCCAGCGTCAGCGTCTGGGCATCGCACGGGCTCTCTACGTCGACCCGCTCGTGCTCGTGATGGACGAGGCGACGAGCGCGCTCGACACGGCGACCGAGGCGGCCGTCACCCAGTCGATCAGCGAGTTGCACGGATCCACGACGACGGTTCTCGTTGCGCACCGCCTCGCGACGATCAAGGGGGCCGATCGCATCTTCTTCATGAGCGGCGGCCGGGTGGTCGCGCAGGGGACATTCGACGAACTGGTCGCGACGGTGCCGGAGTTCGCGATCCAAGCGTCTCTCGCCGGTCTGGCCGACCCCTCGGGATGACGGGATCCCACGCGCGGAGGGGCGTCAGGAGGGGTCGACGAGCGCGCGGATGTTGTCGAGGACGACGTTGCGACCCCAGAATGCGGTGAGCACAGCACGATTCCGAGCGAGTTCGTCGTCGGAGACCCGCCCTGCGAAAGGCTGAGCCGATCCCGAGAGCTCCGACAGGCCGCTCACGACGGCTCCCTGTCGTCGAAGGAAAGCGAAAAGCGGGCTCGCGTCGTGCAGCACGACGTGCGAACCGCTCCACAGGGCACTGGCGACGTTTCCGATCGCCTGTTGACGGCGGTGCCCCATGACCACTGTGCTGCAGTCCGCGATGACCGCCTGATAGTCGTGCAGGGGCATGAACTCCCGAAACGGCACGAAGTCGGCGCCGAAGAGGGCGTGCCCTCGCGCCGTCACCGCATCGGCGTAGAGGCGGTCGCCGTAGCTCAGCGGAGTGACGATGCGTCGACCGGGAACATGCACCCGCGCGAGCACGTCGAACACGTCGAGGTGGTTGTTGGGCATCGTCGCCGAGTTGCCGACGAGTATGTCGTCGCCCGAACCGACGGGGCCGGAGGCCGCGTACGTGTCTTCGACGCTGGCGTAGTTGAGCTGCGCATAGCGCCCGCGAAAGCCCGCGAACCGGCTGCGGAAGACATCGAAGTCGTCGGGGATCGGCGCGGAGAAGACATCGGCGCGCTCGGCGGCGGCTCGGAGGATGGGTGCGGATCGCGCTCGTCGATAGAGCTGGTGAGCCTTGCCGGCGAGCGACAGCCGGCTGCGGTCGTACGCGCGGGTGAGCGGATCGAGGAGTCCGGCCATCGCCGACCAGCGCGAGCCGTAATAGTCGCCGCCCCACCCGCTCCACACCGTCAGGGTGCCGGCCGGCGCTGCGAGGAGCGCCTTGGCGGCGAACACCCCCACGCTGTGAAGGACGGCGATGTCGCTGTTCGCGACGACTTCGGCAGCACGCGCAGAGCCCTCGTCGTCGACCGTGACGAGTTCGAGAGGGACCGAGGAGGGGATGCCGTGGCGGGACAGATCACCTTTCGCGGCGTAGACGACGAACACGTTGCGGCCCGCGGCGGCCGACTCGAAGACATCCGTGACGAACGGCAGGAAGGGGGAGTCCGGGATGACGTGCGCGATCCTCATGAGCGCGAACCGCCGCGACCGCCGAGCGGGCGCGCGGGTACGCCTCCCACGATCGCACCGGGCTCGACGTCGGCGACGACCACCGCGCCCGCCGCGACGACGGCCCCCGCCCCGATCACAAGTGGTGCGCCCGCGCGTCCGTTGATGACGGACGATCCGATCCCGAGGAACGCGCCCTCGCCCACTTCGACGTGGCCGGCGATGTGCACCCCTGGCGAGATGGTCGCGAACGGGGCGAGCGTGACGTCGTGAGACAGTGTCGATCCGATGTTGACGACCGAGTGGGCGCCCAGGTGCACCCGGTCGGTCGCGACGGTGCCCGCGCAGAGGACGGCGCCCTCGTCGACTGTGACCGTCGGACCGACGTCGGCTCGAGGGTGGACGAGGGCCGCCGCCGAGAGCCCGATCTCCTCCAGCGCGTGGACAGCTCGTCGCCGCAGCGCGATGTCGCCGACCCCCGCGACGAACGCGGAGTCGGGGGACGGCGTGATGGATGCGATGTCCTGGACAGGGACCCCGTTCACGACACCGCCGGCGTATCTCACGTCGTCGACGACATGGATGAGCCGGATGCCCGGCAGAGCTTCGCGTGCGAGCCATCCGAGCTCCCGCCCGTGTCCGCCCGCACCGAAGATGTAGAGCAGACGCGTGTCGCGCGCGGTCATATGCGACTCGTGCGATCGCGGATGATGCCCGCGATCGCGCCGATCGCAGTCTGGTCGACGCTCATCCCCGTAGGAAGCACGATCACCTGATCCGCGATCATTTCCGTCTGCGGCAGCTGCGCCGCTGCACCCGGGTAGAGCGTCCGATAGGGCTCCATGCGATGGCAGCCGGGCCAGAAGTACCGTCGCGCGAGGACGTTGTTCTCCCTCAGGCTCGCCAGCACTTCGTCCCGCCTGACCGAGCAATCCGGGCCGACCAGCATCACGACGTACTGGAAGTTGCTGCGGCCGTTTTCGCCGACAGGAAGCACGGAGATCCCCGGGATGCCGGAGAGCTCCGCGACGTACGCATCGTAGTTGCGCCGATTGATCTCGATCAGCTCGTCGAGAGTGCCCAGATTCGCCAGCCCCATCGCGGCGTTGATCTCGCTCATCTTGCCGTTCGTTCCGTCGGAGACGACGCGGTCCTCGCCGGCGAAGCCGAAGTTGCGCATGAGCCGGGCCGACTCGGCGACGCCATCGTCGTCCGTGATGATGGCGCCTCCCTCGATCGTGTTGAAGAACTTCGTCGCATGGAAGCTCAGCACTTCTGCGCGACCGAACGATCCGACCATCCGCTCGCCGACCGAGACCCCGAACGCGTGGGCCGCATCGAACAGCAGCTGGAGATCGTGTTCCCGCGCGATCTGCGCGAGTTCGTCGACGGGCGCCGGGCGACCCCAGAGATGGACGCCGATGATCCCGGTGGTGCGGGGTGTGATCAGGCGTCGAACGGAATCGGGATCGAGCGCGTGCGTGCGGGGGTCGATGTCCGCGAACACCGGCGTGAGACCCTGCCACCGCAGCGCGTGCGGCGTCGCGACGAACGTGTAGGACGGAACGATCACCTCGCCGGTCATCCCGAGCGCACGGATCGCGATCTCGAGTGCGATCGTCCCGTTCGCGATCGCGACGCAGTGCCTCACACCCAGCAGATCGGCCAGCCGGGCTTCGAGCTCGCGCACGAGCGGGCCGTCGTTCGACAACCAGCGACGGTCGAGCGCCCCCTCTACGAGGCGCAGGAACGTGTCGGGATCTCCGATATTCGGCCGGCCGACGTGCAGCGGCTCCGTGAACGCGGGATCAGCAGAACTCATGCGACCAATTCAAGCATCGGCGCACGTCGGCCGGGACCATTCACCGCTGTCACGGCCCGACGGCGGTGAGGGCGGGTGAGAGTGCAGGCGCGAGGTATCGCGTGAAGCTCGCCGTCAGATGGTTGACGTCTCGATAGGTGAGCAGGTCGAACACGACGACCGGACACGTCATGTCGTCGCAGATGTAGGGCGTCAGATCGAGGAACACGCCCCCGGATGCCTCGGTCGCCGCCTTCTCGGCGGCCGACTGGGCGGTGTCGAGCACCTCTGCCCGAACGCCTGCGCACGCGTCGACGTCGGCAAGGTGCCGAGATATGCACTCGGTCGGGTCGGCGGCGAAGCGCGGAGTGTCGGCGATGACGAGGACACCGATCCCGGCGGCTCTCAGCGTGCCGACGGTCCGGGCGAGTCCTTCCGACCAGGCGGCCAGCCTCGCGTCCGCGTCGGACACGCCTTCGAGCTGCTGCCCGGCGTAGCTCGAGATGACCACGACATCCGGAGGCGCCGCGAGCAGACGTGTCATGACAGCACCTCGCCACTCGTCGCACGAGACGTAGGCGGTGTTGCGCAGGAGCACCGTGACATCGACCGCGGGGCAGGAGCTCTTGGTGTAGGTCGCGATCGACATCGGAGTGCTCTCATCGAGCCGCTGCAGTGCCGGGAGCCACTGCCCGCTGTGGGAATCGCCGAAGACGGCGACGCGGAAGTCCGCGTCCGGGGTCCCGAAGACGCAGTCCTGAACGGTCGCCGTCGCGGGATCGTTGTGGCACCCCGCCGGGTAGACGTCGGGAACGTCCTCGGCCACGGCGCGCAGCGAGGGGGAGAGGTTCGACGGCACGGCGGAGACGACCGGCGGCGGAGCAACGGGATTCGCGGGAGCAGATCGCGCCTCGTCCGCTCCGGCGAGCGGTCGTGTCGCGGACCACACGGCCGTTCCGCCGAGCGCGAGCGCGAGGACGACGGTCACGGCCGCCGTCGCGCCGAGCGCCGCGCGGGGGCGCGCGAGACGCCGGGTACGGCGCGCCGGACCCTCGACGAGGAAGTACAGCAGCGCGGCTACGGGCATCGCGACAACGATCCCGAGCAGCACACGCATGCCGAGCGACGAGGTGAGCGCGCCGTCCGAGGCCATCTGCGGCACGATCAGGAGCGGCCAGTGAACCAGGTACAGCGAATACGAGATGAGCCCGATGAACTGCATCGGCCTCAGCGACAGCACCGCAGCGGGGCCGCCCTTGGGCGTGCCCGTGCCGCACAGGATGACGAGCGCCGTTCCGATGACCGGCACGAGGGCGGCCGAGCCGGGGAAGGCCGTGCCGTCGTCGAAGGCCAGGGCGGCGCCGAGGACGGCGGCCAACCCGAGCCATCCCCCCGCGGCCATCAGCCACGCCGGCAGCGGGATCTGCCGCCGCAGGACGGTGGTCGCGACGAGGGCGCCCGCGAGCAGCTCCCATGCGCGCGTGGGGAGGAGGAAGAAGGCGAGCGGCTGCTGGACGGGAGTGAGCACGATGCAGGCGACGAGACTGCCGAGCGCGATCAGCGCGACGGCGATCCCGACGGCGGCGCGCCGACGCCTCACCAAGAGCGCTGCCGCGAGCAGCACCAGCGGCCAGAGGAGGTAGAACTGTTCCTCCACGCCCAGCGACCAGTAGTGCTGGAACGCCGATGCCGAGTGGTCGGCGAGGTAGTTCGTGTCCTGAATGGCGAAGCGGATGTTCGGCACGTAGAGCACGGTGGCGACCGCGTCCCCGAGCGACCGCGGCAGAGCGAGCGGGGGAGCGAACAGAAGGAGGGCGATCACGGTCAGGATCACGACCGTCAGCGAGGCGGGGAGGATGCGTCGGGCGCGGCGCGCGTAGAAGCGCGCGAAGTCGATGCGACCGTCCCTCTCGATCATCTCGAGCAGATGGCTGGAGATGAGAAACCCCGAGATCACGAAGAAGACGTCGACTCCGATGTATCCGCCGGCGAAGGGAGGCACGCCGGCGTGGTAGAGCAGCACGAGACCGACCGCGACCGCCCGAAGTCCCTGCACGTCGGTGCGGAACCCGCGCGTGCGGGGGGCGGAGTCGGTCACTGAGCTTCCCGAGGGCCAGGGGAGGGGGCGGACGCGCAGGAGCGCGCGCACGGGCACCGTCAATCCTAGGCGGGTGCGCATCGACTCCTCTGCGGCGGCGGCACGACCTCCGCGGATAGGATCGGGATCGATGGATGCTGCGATCGCACGGCCCCGCGTCGAGGCCATCGTGTGCGTGCACAACGCTTCCCGCCCGGTCGAGCGGGCTGTCGCGTCGGCGCTGCGCAATGCGGTGGACCTGCGTGTCACCGTCGTCGCGCACAACGTCGGCATCGACGACATCACCCGAAGGCTCGGTGCACTGTCCGGCGACAGCCGCGTGCGCGTTCTCGGCCTCGCCGACGGTGTGCGTTCGCCGGCCAACGCCTTCAACTTCGCGCTCGATCGCGTCGAGGCGGAATTCATGTCGCTCATCGGGTCGGACGACGAACTCGCGGACGGGGCACTGGACGCCTGGGCCCGCCTCGCGGACGAGTCAGCGGCTGACGTCGTCGTCGCGCCGATCCTCCGGCAGTCGGGCGGCGCCGTCCCGGCCCCGCGTGTGCGCCGGCACCGGGTCCGGAGTCTGGACGGCGACCGAGATCGACTCTTCGAGCGCGTCGCCCCCCTGGGACTCGTCCGGATGGCATCCTTTCCCGGACTGAGGTTCACGACCGGCCTCCCGCGCGGTGTGGACCAGATCTTCGGACTCCACCTGTGGTTCTCGGGCGCATCAGTGGCGTTCGACCCCACCGCACCCGCATACATCGAGTGGGACGATCAGACCGACCGGGTCACCACCGCCGGGGGGGCGCTCGCCGACGACTTCGGGTATCTCGATCTCATCGAGCAGGACGAGGTGTTCGCCCGGATGACTCCGGCCGCCCGACGGGCGGTGGCGGCGAGGATCGTGCGTGTCTATCTCGTCGGAGGCGTCGCTCGACGCGTCACCCCGGCGGGTCTCCCGGAGCGCGACCGCGACTTCCTGGCATCAGCGTGGAGGCGGCTGCAGGCCTGGGCCCCCGGCGTCGTCGGTCTGCTCGCGGTGCGCGATCGACGTGCCATCTCGGTCGCACTGGACGCCTCCGCGGACGGCCGTAAGGTCGCCGCCGCGACCGGCGGTCGCGGACGATACCTCTCCTACGGTGCGCTCATGACGGTGAACCCCCTGCGGGTGCTGCACCGCCATGCCCCGCTGCGGTCGCTGTACGCCGGACGACGCGTCGCGGAGGACGTCGTCGCCGCGTCGCGCCGGGCCTGACGGACCCTCAGCGCTTCTCCTGGCGGGCGGCCGTGAAAGCGGCGTCGTACGCCGCGCGGATGGATGCCGGCTGGAATCGCGTGCCGATCGTCGCCGCGACGCGTTCGGGCGTGAGTTCGCGGCGTCGGCTCCACACGTCCTGGACCGCGTCGGCGAAGGCGACGGCCGTGCGATCGTGGACGAGCCGGCCGTTGGCGTCCTCGATGTAGTCGCGCTGCCCGCCTCGGTCGCCGATCACCACGGGGCGGCCATGCGTGATGGCCTCGAGCGCGCTGAGGCACAGGGTCTCGCCGACGGTGGGCAGCACGAAGATGTCGGCGCCGTCGAGGGCGGCCGCGACTCCGCGGGCGTCCTGAGCGCCCAGGAGGCGCACGCTGTCGCCTCCCTCGGCTTCCAGGCTCATGCGCAACGGGCCGTCGCCCGCCCATGCGAGTGTCGTCGGCTGGCCGCGCCGCACGAGCTCACGCACCGTCTCGACGGCGAGGAGCGGATCCTTGCCCGGCACGAGTCCGCCCACCGCGACGAGCCGGAGGTGGTCCGGGTCGTGCGGCGGTGCGACGAGCGGCGCGGCGGGCACGACCGACGGGACGATCATGATTCTGCCGCGGCGGAACCGTCCCACGCGATCGGCGAGGTAGCTGCTCACGGCCGTGACGACGTCGGGGCGGCGCAGCAGGCGTCCGGTCGCCGAGAGCACGAGGCGTCCGCGCCATGAGAGCGTCCGCGGATCGGCGATCCCGGACCAGTGCTCGGAATGCACCCACGGCTTCTCGACTCGTCGTCCGGCGAACGGCAGAAGCGTGCTGAACGCATGGGTGTGGAGGATCTCCGCGCGCTCGAGCATCGGCGCGATGGCAGACCACGCGCGACGGATGGCGCGCGGATCGAAGGTCGACATCGGCACGCGGGTGATCGGGACGACCGACGCCGCATCCGCCGCAGCGTCTGCATCGGAGATCAGCTCGGGGGATGCGAGGTGCAGCACCCTCACGTCGTGCTCGGTTGCGAGGAGCTCAGCATCGCGCCGCACGAAGATGCCGGAGACAGGGTTCGCGACACTCGGATACCAGGTAGTGACGATGAGCACCCGCACCGCATCACTCTACCCAGCAGACGACGGAGGCGTGGTCGGCGCCTGCCTACACTGGGAGCGTGAAGGTCCTGAGCGTCGTGGGCGCCCGCCCCCAGTTCGTCAAGCTCGCGCCCATCGCCAAGGCGGCGGCCTCCGCGGGCGTCGAGCACGTGATCGTGCACACCGGCCAGCACTACGACCCGATGCTCTCCGACGTCTTCTTCCAGGACCTCGGCATCCCCGCACCGACCGTCCACCTGGGCGTCGGCAGCGGTTCGCACGGTGTGCAGACGGGCGCGATGCTCGGGGCGCTCGACGCCGTGTTCGACGAGCACCACCCCGACTGGGTCCTCGCGTACGGCGACACGAACTCGACCCTCGCCGCGGCGCTGAGCGCCGTCAAGATGCACGTGCCGGTCGCTCACCTCGAGGCCGGCCTGCGCTCGTTCAACCGGCGCATGCCCGAAGAGCACAACCGTGTCATGACCGACCACGCGGCCGACCTCCTGCTCGCGCCGACGCACGTGGCCGTACAGCATCTCGCGGCCGAAGGACTCGAGGACCGCACGGTCCTCGTCGGGGATGTCATGACGGATGTGCTGTTCGAGATGCGGGATGCCCTCGGCTCCACACCCTCGGCGCTGCTGGCGGAACTCGACCTGACTCCGCGCGGATTCTACGTCGCCACGATCCACCGCGCCGAGAACACCGACGACCCCGTCCGTCTCGCGGCGGTCGCCTCCGCCCTTGCGCGTCTCGACAAGCCCGTCGTCCTCCTGGCGCATCCGCGCGTGGTCGCCAGGGCTGCGGGTCAGGGCGTCGCACTCAGCACCGGCGCGCTCATCGAGCACGCGCCGCTCGCCTACCCCGACCTCATCGCGGCGGTGCTCTCCAGCGCCGGCGTGATCACGGATTCGGGCGGTCTGCAGAAGGAAGCCTTCCTCCTGCGCGTGCCGTGCACGACGGTGCGCACCGAGACCGAGTGGGTCGAGACGGTCGACCTCGGCTGGAACGTGCTCGCCGACACTGCGGACGAGATCGCCGCCGGAGTGTCGCGGGCACGGCCCGCGGACACCGACGCGGCTCCCTACGGCGACGGGCGTGCCGCTGAACGCGTCATCTCGGAGCTCATCGCCCACGCGCGGTGAGCTCCGCCCCGAGACGTCACGACATCGGATCCGGCTTCCGTTGCATCGTCCTTCGCCGGACCGCGACTCCGGTACGCCGCACCAGGTAGGCCACCATGATCGCGAAGAACACGAGCCCCGGAAGCGCGTACCTGAACTGCGTGGGCGTGCCGTTGGTCACGTTGTACAGTCCCGTCGCGAGAATCGCGCCGAGCAGCAGATGCGCCTCGGGCCGTCGCCAGAACACGATCATCGAGATGACGGCCAGCAGGATGAACGTGACGAGGACGCGATCCCCGGACATGAGTGTGTAGGCGTCGCGGGACAGGATTCGCAGGATCACGCCGGGAACGGCCAGTAGTGCCTCGCCGAGACTGTCGGTGCCCGTCTGCTTCAGGAACTGGTCGAGCTGCGAGAACGACGGGAACACGAGCGACTGGACGATCTGGCACGTCACGGCCGTGCCGGCGACGAGCACCGCCGGCCACATCCAGACGGAGTTGCGGCGCTCGAGGAGCGAGCCGATCACCCACGCGACCAGGAAGGCCCCGGCGACGATGAAGGTGGCCTGCCGCGTGAATGCCGCGCCGACAGTCGCTCCCACGGCGAGTACGAGCCACGAGCGATTGCGGTCGCGCATCCATCCCCAGGCGCCGACGAGAGCGAGGACGGTCCACAGGGAGGACAGCGATTCGGTCAGCATCATGCCGTAGAAGGTCATGATGTAGTAGCTGCTGTTGATCATGATCATGACGGCAGCCGCGGCGGGTGCACCGTAGCGGCGGAGGAGCACAAGCGTGAGCGCGATCTCAAGAGCGATCGTCACCACGAGCACCGTCGCCGCGAGTCCGAGGGGTCCCATGATCTTCACGAATGGCACCGCGAGAGCGGGCAGCATGACGCGGGGCTGGACCAGCCCCCAGCCGAAGAGCTCATCGACGGGCGGGATCTCGATGCCGTAGCGGGAAGCGAACTCGACGGTGCGATCGCGCGCGATGTCCGGAGAATCGCCACCGAAGAGGAAGGTCATCGCGAGGTAGTAGCGACTGTCGGGCGCGAAGAAGGGCTGATGCTGCACGAAGGCGAGGTAGGACACCGAGAACGACACTGCGACCACGATCCACAGCAGGATCGTGCCCGAGTTCGTCCGGAGCCAGGAGGTCCATGCGTGGGCGGAGTACATCGTCGGCAGCTCCTCAGCGTGCAGCCGGCACGGCATCGGCGGCGGGCGGGTCGGCGGGGGCGTCGCGTGGTCGGACGACGTCGCCGGTTCGGCGCAGCACGAGCGCAGCGCTGACCAGGTAGAAGACGAGACCCGGCAGGGCGTAGCGAAATGCGGTGGCCGTGCCATTTGTGATGTTGTAGAGCGCGAGTCCCAGCAGAGCGCCCACCAGCAAGTGCGATTCGCTCCTCTTCCAGAACAGGACGATCCCTGCGAGTGCCAGCACGATGAGCACGAGGACGCTCGGGTCGTTGGCCAGGAAAGCACGCACGTCTTCGCTGAGGATGCGGCGTGCGACACCGGGGATCGCGAGGATCGCGCCGCCGAGGCTGTCGGAGCCCGTCTGCGAGAGGAACTGATCCGTCTGCGAGAACGGGGCGAAGACGAGCATCTGCAGCAGCTGCAGTCCGACGCTGCCGCCGCCGAGGACCACGGCCGGCCACATCCACTCACTCCGCCACGACCGGTTCACCAGCATCCCGAGCAGCCACGCCATGACGAAGGCGCCGGCAGGGATCAAGGTCGCCTGTCGGGTGAAAGCAGCGAGGGCGACGAGCGTGAAGAGGGCGACGAGGAGCCACGTGCGCCGTCGACGAATGTAGGCCCACCCCGCGGCGAGCATCCCGACAGAGAGGAGTGCCGAGAGCGATTCGGTCAGCATCGCGGCGTCGAACCACATGATGTAGGTGCTCGTGTGCACGAGCAGCATGACAGCCACCGCGGGCAGGTTGCCGTAACGACGCATGAGCAGCAGCGAGGCGGCGATCGTCAGGCCGACGGTCAGGAGGGCGGTCGTCACGGCGAGGCCGATCGGTCCCCAGATCGCGACGAACGGCGCCGCGAGTGCGGACAGAACGACCCGGGGCTGCACGAGCCCCCAGTCGAAGAGCTGCTCGAGAGGCGCGACGCCCTTGCTCGTGTACGCGGCTCCGAACTCGATGACGGCGTTCCGGGCGTCCTCGCGGCTCATGCCCGAGAACCACAGGGCCTTGGCGAGATAGAACGCCGAGTCGGGTGTGTAGATCGGCTGGGTGCGGAGCACGCGCAGGTAGCCGATCACGAAGCTCGTGGCGATGATCGCCCACGAGAGCAGCGCACCGCCGTGGGTGTCGAGCCGGTTTCGGATCCGAGATCGGAGCGGGATCGTGTCAGTCATGGAACTCGGCATCGATGGGGGGATGGATGAACGCGGATCGCCGTCGTTCGTCGACTCTCCCGTTGAACGATACCTCAGCGGCCACATCGACCCCCTCCCGTGAGGCGGCCGCCCGCTCGCGCCGTAGACTGGAATCCATGCGCATCGCCGTCGTGGCCCTGGGAAAGATCGGGCTTCCTCTCGCCGTCCAGTTCGCCGATTCTGGGCACGATGTCGTCGGCGTCGATGTCAATCCCGCGACGGTGGCGAGCGTCAACGCCGGTGTCGAACCGTTCCCCGGCGAGGCGCACCTTCAGGAGAAGCTCACGGAGCTGGTCCCCGCGGGCCGCCTGCGGGCCACGACCGACTACGCCGAGGCGATTCCGGGTGCCGACGCCGTCGTGCTCGTCGTACCCCTGTTCGTGAACGACACCACGTGGGAGCCCGACTTCGCGTGGATGGATGCCGCAACCCGCTCTCTGGCAGAGCATCTGACCCCCGGCACGCTCGTGTCGTACGAGACGACGCTGCCCGTCGGCACGACTCGCGGCCGGTGGAAGCCGATGCTCGAAGCGGGCTCGGGACTGGTCGAGGGCGTCGACTTCCATCTCGTCTTCTCTCCGGAGCGCGTGCTCACGGGCCGCGTCTTCGCCGATCTGCGCAAGTACCCCAAGCTCATCGGCGGGCTCACGGACGCCGGAGCTCAGCGCGCGCGCGAGTTCTACGAAGCCGTCCTCCAGTTCGACGAGCGCGACGACCTGCCGCGTCCGAACGGCGTGTGGGACCTCGGCAGCGCCGAGGCATCCGAGATGGCCAAGCTCGCCGAGACCACGTACCGCGACGTGAACATCGGCCTCGCGAACCAGTTCGGTCTGTTCGCGGCGGAGCACGGCATCGACGTCTACCAGGTGATCGAGGCCTGCAACTCCCAGCCGTACAGCCACATCCATCGGCCGGGCATCGCGGTGGGCGGCCACTGCATCCCCGTCTACCCCCGCCTCTACCTCTCGACCGACCCCGACGCCGACATCGTCCGCACCGCACGGCTGCTGAACGCGTCGATGCCGGAGCGGCTCGTCGCTCAGGCGGCCGGCGTCCTCGGATCGCTCGACGGACTGCGCGCCGTGGTCCTGGGCGCGGCGTACCGGGGGGGAGTGAAGGAGACCGCCTTCTCGGGCGTCTTCCCCACGGTCGAGGCCCTGCGGTCCCGAGGCGCCGAGGTGTCCGTGCACGACCCGCTCTACAGTGACGATGAGCTTCGCGGACTCGGCTTCGAGCCGTTCGCGCTCGGTTCGCAGACCGACGTCGCCGTGCTCCAGACCGATCACGCCGCCTACCGGGCCCTCGCACCTGCGGACCTGCCCGGCATCCGGCTCATCGTCGACGGTCGCAATGCGACCGACGCGGCTCTGTGGAGCGGCACGCCCCGCATCGTCGTCGGCGCCGGCGCCTGACCTCGTCTGTCGAGGGGCCGCTCCCCAGCGAGGGTGCAGCTCGGTCGCGTCAGCCGATCTGACGCATGGAGGTCCAGCCGGAGCCGACCGCGACGCCCGAGATCCACCCGCCGCGGCCATCTGCCCGATAGAGCACGAGCGATCCGGTAGCGGTGCGGGCGAGCACGTCGGACGTGCCGTTGCCGTCGAAGTCTCCGGCGCTCGAGACGGATGTGAAGGCGCCCCACCCGGTCCCGATCTGGCGCGCGGTGCCCCACGTCCCACGGCCGGTCGTCGGATACACCCAGAGCCTGCCGTTGGTGTGACGCGCGATGATGTCGCCCCGCGCGTCACCCGTGAAGTCGCCGGCATAGAAGATCGAGGTCATCGACCCCCACCCGTTGCCGATCTTGGTGTTGCCCTTGTTGAAACCGCCTCTGCCGTTGCCGGTGTAAAGGAGCAGATCCCCGCTCGTGGTGCGCGCCAGCACATCCGTCAACCGATCGCCGTTGAAGTCGATGCCGCCGATGAGCTGGGTGAAACCGCCCCAGCCGGAGCCGATGCGCGTCGGACCGGTCAGACCCCCACGACCGTCGCCGGAGTAGAGCATGAGCGCGCCGTCGCCCTCGACCTTCGCGAAGTCGGGACGCCCGTCCCCGGTGAAGTCGCCGAGAGTCGTGACGGCTGCCGTGCCCCAGCCCGACCGGATGACAGACGACGTCTTCCAGCCGGATGCCCCGTTGCCGCGATAGAGCATCAGGTCTCCGGTCGAGGTGAGCGCGAGCACATCGGCGCTGCCATCCGAGTCGAGGTCGCCCGCGCCGCCGGGGAGGGTGCGCACTGGCGATCCGATGGCGAACAGCTGCACCCAGTAGGTCTTGTAGCAGCTCCCCGTCGCGTACCCGACGCCCAGACCCGTGTAGCGACCGTTGAGGATGTTCGCGCGGTGTCCGGACGAAGCCATCCACCCGGCCATGACCGCGCTCGCCGTCATCTGGCCGGCGGCGATGTTCTCGCCGGTCGAGGTCCAGCCCGCGGGCGCGGTGCGCTCGCTGCGCCAGGCCGAGGTGCTGTGTGCGAACGTGCAGCTGCCGGCGAGGTAGCGTGCCCATTCGCCGGCGGCCGCGTCGAGGGCGGCGTTGCTCGCGAGAGCACCGAGTCCGGCCTTGGCGCGCTCGGCGTTGGTGAGGTCGAAGACCTCGCGGGCGACGCCACCCGCGGCCTGCGCGGGGGCGGGAACGGCCACGGCGAGAGCGGTGATCAGAGCGGCGACGACGAGAAGGCTGGCCGCGCGGGCTGAGGGGCGGACGCGGCTCCGGGGAGAGGGGGGCACTTTCGAGACGATATCGACTCTGCGCCGCTCTGCGCCAATCGTCAGAGATACGAGACGAGGGATTCGCGCGCGTCCGCGACCTCGAAGCCGGTGCTCGCGATCTTCGAGAGGTCGAGGACGGAGTTGCGGGGTCGGGGCGCGACCGGACCGGCCGCCGACGCGAAGTACGCCTCGGTCGAGACCCCCGTCACACGCGCGGGGTCGTGGCCGGTGTGCTCGAAGACGGCTCGCGCGATGTCGGCCCAGGTCGTCGGCTCGCCCCCGCCGGAGAGGTTGTACGTGCCGAAGGGCGCGTCGGTGGCGAGCAGGTGATGGATGCCCCGTGCGATCTCGCTCGTGAACGTGAGCCGCCCGACCTGGTCGTCGACGACCCTCGGATCGATGCCGCGCTCGGCGAGAGAGGCCATCGTCCGGACGAAGTTCCTCCCGTCGCCGATGACCCAGGACGTGCGCACCACGTAGTGCCGCGGAGCGACGGCGACCGCGGCATCCCCGGCCGCCTTCGTCTGCCCGTAGACGCCGAGCGGGGCGAACGGCGCGTCCTCGGGGTACCCTCCCTCGCGGGTGCCGTCGAAGACGTAGTCGCTCGAGATGTGAACGAGCGTGAGGCCGTTCCGGGCGGCGAGACGGGCGAGGCCTGCCACACCCGTCGCGTTCGCGGCCCAGGCATCCCGCCGTCCCTTGGCCGTCTCGGCGAGATCCACCGCGGTGTACGCGGCGGCGTTGATGATCGTTCCGTAGTCGCGCCAGCGGCGCGCGCTCACGAGATCGGGTGAGGCGAGATCGAGATCCTCGCGCGCGGCGTACTCGATGTGCGGGGCATCGCCGAGCTCGAGCCGCAGCGCCCGGCCGAGCTGGCCGTTGGCGCCGAGGACGAGGGTCTTGCGCGGGGCCATGGGCACGACGTCGCCCAGGCGCGGGTGCGCGAGGTCCTTCGGCGAGATCTCGACGTCCGTCAGGGGGATGGGCCAGGCGATCGCGGCCGTCTCGTCGGCGAGGTTGAGGAAGGTGTATTCCGCGTCGGGCGACCAGTGGTCGTTGACGAGGTAGGTGTAGGCCGTGTCGGCCTCGAGCGTCTGATACGCGTTGCCCACGCCGCGCGGGACGAGGATCGCGCGCGACGGATCGATCTCTGTCGTGAACACGGTGCCGAAGGTCGGCCCCTCGCGCAGATCGACCCACGCGCCGAAGATGCGGCCGGTGGCGACGGAGACCCACTTGTCCCAGGGCTCGGCGTGGATGCCGCGGGTCGTGCCGACCGCGTCGTTGAACGACACGTTGTTCTGCACGGGGCCGAAGTCGGGGAGCCCCGCGGCGATCATCTTCTCGCGCTGCCAGTTCTCCTTGAACCAGCCGCGGCTGTCGCCGTGGACGGGCAGCTCCCAGACGACCAGGCCCGGGATGGGCGTCTCGATCCGCGCGAGCGCCTTGCCGAACGTCGTCATCACTGGCCCTTGGAGGCGTAGAAGGCCTCGACGCCGTCCTTCGACGGCGCCCACCACGACTCGTTGTCGCGATACCACTGGATCGTCGCGGCGAGTCCTGCCTCGAAATCGCCGTAGGACGGCGTCCACCCGAGCTCGGTGCGCAGCTTCGTCGAGTCGATCGCATAGCGCAGGTCGTGGCCCGCGCGATCGGTGACGTGGTCGTAGGCGTCCTTCGGCTCTCCCATCAGCTCGAGGATGAGCTCGACGACGTCCTTGTTGTTCTTCTCGCCGTCGGCGCCGATGAGGTAGGTCTCACCGATCTCGCCCTTGTCGAGGATGGTCAGGACGGCCGACGAGTGGTCGTCGGCGTGGATCCAGTCGCGCACGTTCTCGCCGGCGCCGTAGAGCCGGGGACGGATGCCGCGGATGACGTTCGTGATCTGGCGGGGGATGAACTTCTCGACGTGCTGATAGGGCCCGTAGTTGTTCGAGCAGTTCGAGATCGTCGCGCGGACGCCGAACGAGCGCACCCACGCGCGCACCAGCAGGTCGCTGCCGGCCTTGGTGGAGGAGTACGGGCTCGAGGGGTTGTACGGCGTCGACTCGGTGAACCGTGCCGGATCGTCGAGCTCGAGATCGCCGTACACCTCGTCGGTCGAGATGTGGTGGAGACGGCGGTCGTGGCGGCGTGCCGCCTCGAGGAGCGTGTACGTGCCGATGATGTTGGTGTCGAGGAACGGGCGCGGGTCGTGCAGCGAGTTGTCGTTGTGCGACTCCGCCGCGTAGTGCACGACGGCGTCGGCCTGCGCGAACAGCTCGTCGACGAGGCCCGCGTCGGTGATGTCGCCCTTGACGAACGTGACACGGTCCTCGGGCAGGCCCGCGAGCGAATCGAGGTTGCCGGCGTAGGTCAGCGCATCGAGCACCGTCACGTGGTGGTCGGTGTGACCGACGACATGGTGCACGAAGTTCGATCCGATGAAACCGGCGCCCCCCGTCACGAGCAGCTTCGACATCAGTGGCCTCTCTCCAGGACTTCGAGCAGATACGTTCCGTAGCCGGACTTCACGAGCTTCTCCGCGCGGGCGCGGAGGGCGTCGTCGGTGAGGAAGCCCTGACGCCAGGCGACCTCTTCGGGGACGCCGATGCTCATGCCGGTGCGGCGCTGGATCGTGCGGACGTACTCCGCTGCATCCGTCATCTGATCGAACGTGCCGGTGTCGAGCCACGCCGTGCCGCGGGGGAGGACGTCGACCTGCAGCCTGCCGCGCTCCAGGTACTCGCGGTTGATGTCGGTGATCTCGTACTCGCCGCGGGCGCTGGGGGCGAGGTTCCGCGCGATCTCGACCACGTCGTTGTCGTAGAAGTACAGACCGGGCACGGCGTAGTTGCTCTTGGGGGCGGTGGGCTTCTCTTCGAGCGAGATCGCCGCTCCGCTCGCGTCGAACTCCACCACGCCGTAGGCGGCCGGCTCGGCCACCCAGTAGGCGAAGATGGCGCCGCCCTCGATGTCGCGGAAGCGCTTGAGCTGGGCACCGAGCCCGGGGCCGTAGAGCAGGTTGTCGCCGAGCACGAGCGCGACGGTGTCGTCGCCGATGAAGTCGGCGCCGATCGTGAACGCCTGCGCGAGACCGTCGGGGGAGGGCTGCTGCGCGAACGTGAGGCGGATGCCGAACTGGGAGCCGTCGCCGAGCAGACGTTCGAAGAACGGCGCGTCGTGCGGCGTCGTGATGATCAGGATGTCGTCGATCCCGGCGAGCATCAGCGTCGACAGCGGGTAGTACACCATCGGCTTGTCGTAGACCGGGATCAGCTGCTTCGAGACCCCCAGCGTGATGGGGTGCAGCCGCGTGCCCGAGCCGCCGGCGAGAATGATGCCTTTCACAACTCACAATCCTGCCAGACGGCGCTGGATAGACTCGCGCTCATGCTCTCGGCGCCGGTGGTCCATGTCGACGCCTGAGCGCGCACGGAGCGGACTCGTGCCGATCCTGGTCGCGACGGCCGTCGCGGGTCTCCTCGGGTACGTCATCCAGCTCCTCGCTCCCGCGCTGCTCGCCGACGCCGACGACTACCTCGCGTTCTCGGTCTTCTGGTCGGCGCTCTACCTCGCCGTGACGGCGCTCTCGGGCATCCAGCAGGAGGTCACGCGCGCCGCGCACCCGGCTGCGCACGAACCTCCGTCGCGCACCCTCCGGGACTTCACGCTCCTGGTCATCGGTGTGGTCATCGCCGCCGTCGCGGTATTGACGGCGGTGTTCGGCACCCTCGTCTTCCCGGTGCAGACCTGGGCCCTCGCCGGATGGCTCGCCGTCGGGCTCGTGGGCTATGTCGTGACGGCGGCCCTCTCAGGGGTTCTCTACGGGCTCTCCCTCTGGCGCGAGATCGCCGCCCTCACGATCGTCGACGCGGTCGTGCGCGCGCTGCTGGTCGTCGCGGGTCTGGTCCTGGGCCTCGACCCCGTCTGGATCGCCGGTCTCGTCGCGGTGCCTTTCATACTCGCGTTCGGTCTCGTGTGGCTGGCGGTGCGTCGGCGCGTCGTCGGGGCGTTCCGCCTCGACGTGGGCTGGCGGCGGCTGACGACGAACAGCCTGGGCACCGTCGTCGCCTCGACCGCGACCGGGGCCATGATCACCGGGCTGCCGCTGCTTCTGCGGCTGACGACTCCGGGGACGGATGCCACGGCGCTCGCCGGCGTCATCCTCGCCATCACGATCACCCGCGCGCCGTTCATCGTGCCGCTGATGGCCCTCCAGAGCTGGCTCATCACCGTGTTCAAAGCGTCGAAGCGGTCACTCACGCGGCCCGTGCTGCTCGCGATCGCCGCGGGCCTCGGCATCACGGCGCTCGCCGCCGTCGTGGGCTGGCTGCTCGGTCCGTGGCTCGTGGAGGTCGTCTCGGCGGGCAGATACGCCGTGCCGGCGGACCTCATGGCGGCGATCGTCGCGAGCGCCTGCCTCGTCGCGCTCATGGCTGTCACGGGCCCCGCCCTGCTCAGCCGCAGTCGGCACGTCCCGTATGTCGCGGGATGGGTCGTCGCGGCGCTCGCGACCGTCGGGATCCTCGTGACACCGCTGCCGCTCGAGCCGCGCCTCGTGGCGGCGCTGCTCATCCCGCCCGTGATCGGCATCGCGGTGCATCTCGTGGCCGTCGCTCGCGGACTGCACGCGCCCGAGGCATCCACGTCCTCACAGGGGCCTCCGGTAGACTGATCCTCGGCCCGGGCGCGACCGTCCGGAGCATCTTCCTACGTCAAGGATCCCCACATGACCTCCTCCACGGGAACCAAGCGCGCTCTCGTCACCGGCATCACCGGCCAGGACGGCAGCTACCTCGCCGAGCTCCTGCTCGCGAAGGGCTACGAGGTGCACGGGCTCATCCGTCGCTCGTCCTCGTTCAACACGCAGCGCATCGATCACGTGTACCAGCCGGCGCAGGCCGAGGACCACCGTCTGTTCCTCCACTTCGCCGACCTCTCCGACGGCTCCCGCCTCGTCACGCTCCTCAACGAGATCCAGCCGCACGAGGTCTACAACCTGGCGGCGCAGTCGCACGTCCGGGTCAGCTTCGACGAGCCCGAGTACACCGGCGACGTGACGGGGCTCGGCAGCATCCGCCTCCTCGAGGCGATCCGCGCCGCGAAGATCGACACGCGCTTCTACCAGGCGTCCAGCTCCGAGATGTTCGGCGCGACGCCGCCGCCGCAGAACGAGGAGACCCCGTTCTACCCGCGCTCGCCCTACGGCGTCGCCAAGGTCTACTCGTACTGGATCACCCGCAACTACCGCGAGGCGTACGACCTCTTCGCCGTCAACGGCATCCTGTTCAACCACGAGTCGCCTCGTCGCGGTGGCACGTTCGTCACCCGCAAGATCACGCGTGCGGTGGCACGCATCAAGGCGGGCCTGCAGTCCGAGCTCTACCTCGGCAACCTCGACGCGGTCCGCGACTGGGGCTATGCGCCCGAGTACGTCGAGGGCATGTGGCGGATGCTGCAGCACGACGAGCCCACCGACTACGTGCTCGCCACGAACACCGCGTACACGGTCCAGGACTTCCTCCGCTTCTCGTTCGAGCACGTCGGCCTCGACTGGGAGAAGTACGTCCGTTTCGACGAGCGCTACCTGCGCCCGACCGAGGTCGACGCGCTGGTCGGCGACTACGGCAAGGCCAAGGACCTCCTCGGCTGGGAGCCGAAGGTGCACACCCCGCGTCTCGCGCAGATCATGGTCGACGCCGACTCCGCGGCGCTCGAGGTCGAGGGTCGCCACTACGTCGACCAGGTGCAGAGCTGATCGCACGTGCGACTTCTGCTCACGGGCGGTGGCGGCATGCTCGCCTCGAGCATCGCCGAGGCGTGGCGAGCCCGACGGCCTGACGACGACCTGACGGTGCTGTCGCGCCGCGACGTCGACCTGCGCGACCCCGCTGCCACGCGCGCCGCTGTCGCGGACGCGGCTCCGGATGCCGTGGTCCACACCGCGGCGTACGTCGGCGGCATCGGCGACAAGACGGCCAGACCGCTGCCGTATCTGCTCGACAACGTGCGCATCGACGCCTCGGTCCTCGACGCGGTCGTCGCGGAGGGTGTGCCCGGCTACCTCTACACGGCGTCGGCCGCGGCGTACCCGGCGACGGCGCCCAACCCGATCACCGAGGACGCCCTGTTCGGCGGGCGACTCGAACCCGCCAACGAGGGCTACGGCCTCGCGAAACTCACGGGCCTCACCGCGGTCGGCTACGCCGCTCGGCAGACGGGCGCGTCGTATCGCGCCATCCTGCCCTCCAACCTCTACGGCCCCCGCGACACGTTCGATCCCGCGCGTTCGCATCTCATCGCCTCGACGCTCTTCAAGGCGCACACCGCGCGCGAGACCGGGGCGCCCGCCGTCGAGGTGTGGGGCGACGGCACCGCGCGGCGGGAATTCACCTACGCGCCGGATCTCGCCGAGTGGATCGTGGGCGCCGTCGACGATCTGCCGAACCTTCCCGATGTCGTCAACGTCGGGGCCGGCATCGATCATTCGATCCGCGACTTCTACGAGATGGCGTGCGAGATCGTCGGCTACGACGGCGACCTGGCCTTCGACACGACCAAGCCGAGCGGTGTGCCGCAGCGGCTCATCGACTCCTCGCTCGCGCGCCGCCACGGCTGGGCGCCGCGCACCGACATCCGCGACGGGATGGCCGCGTGCTACGCGTCCTTCCTCGCCCGAACCGCCACTGGAGACATCCGATGACTTCCACCCCCGCCTACCCGCTCGCCACGACCACGTGGGATGACGCCGAGTACGCCGCCCTGCAGCGCGTCATCGCGAGCGGGCGGTTCACCAACGGGCCCCTGGTCAAGCAGTTCGAGGCGGAGTTCGCCGCCCACTTCGGCGCCGGCTTCGGCGTCATGGTGAACTCGGGCAGCTCGGCGAACCTCATCGCGATCGCGGCGGCCGTGCTCGACCCGCGGATCGACCTCAACCGCGGCGACGAGGTCATCGTCCCGGCCGTGTCCTGGCCCACGACGTACTACCCGCTCACGCAGTACGGCCTGCGGCCGCGATTCGTCGACATCGACCTCGACACGCTGAACCTCGATCTCGACCTCGTCGAGGCATCCATCGGTCCGCGCACGAAGGCGATCTTCGCCGTCAACCTTCTCGGCAACCCCAACGACTTCCCGAGGCTCCGCGGCATCGCCGAACGACACAGACTCGTGCTGCTCGAGGACAACTGCGAGTCGCTCGGCGCCGTCAAGGACGGCATCAACGCCGGAACGGCGGGCCTTGCGGGCACGTTCAGCTCGTTCTTCTCGCACCACATCGCCACGATGGAGGGCGGCGTGATCCTCACCGACGACGAGCAGCTCTACCAGGAGATGATCTCCCTGCGCTCGCACGGATGGACGCGGGAGCTGCCCGCCGAGAACTTCGTCCACGACAAGAGCGGCGACGCGTGGGACGACCTGTTCCGCTTCGTGCTGCCGGGCTACAACGTGCGACCCCTCGAGATGGAGGGTGCGCTCGGCATCGAGCAGCTCAAGAAGGTGCCCGCGCTCATCGCGGGGCGCCGCGAGAACGCGGCGCACTTCCTCGAGCGCTTCTCGGGCATCGAGGGCGTCCGCACGCAGCGCGAGACCGGTGAGAGCAGCTGGTTCGGATTCTCGATGGTGCTCGAGGGGCCGCTCGCGGGTCGACGGGCGGATGTCGTGAAGGCGTTCGCCGCGGCCGGCATCGAATCCCGGCCCATCGTGGCGGGCAACTTCACGCGCAACCCCGTCATGGCGCACCTCGACGCCGTCGTACCCGACGAGCTCCCGGCAGCCGACCGGGTCGATGTCGACGGGCTGTTCGTCGGGAACCACCACTACCCCGTGCACGCGGGCATCGACCTCGTGGCCGAGACCATCGAGCGCGTCGCGGCGTCCTAGCGGCGGGGCCGGCCCGCCAGGGCCTTCTCGAACGTCTCGAGGGTGCCGCGCGCGGTGCGCTCCCACGAGAAGAGCTCGGCGCGTGCGTAGCCACGCGTCGTGAGGTCGGCGAGGATGTCGGGCCGCGTGGCCGCCGTCGTCATCGCAGCGGCGATCGAGGAGAGGTCGTACGGGTCGGTGAACAGCGCGACGTCTCCGACGACCTCGCGATACACCGGCAGATCGCTGATCATGACGGGAAGTCCCGCCATCATCGCCTCGAGCGCGGGCAGCGAGAACCCGTCGGCGAACGAGGGCATCGCGAGCACGGTCGCCGTCGAGTAGAGCTCGCGCATCTCGTCATCGTCGACCCACGACTTGAGCTCGACCCAGCGCTCCATGCCGGTCTCGGCGACGACCTCGCGCAGCGGATCGTCGCCGTGGCTTCCCGTGACGACGACCCGCGGGCGGTGCTCCTCGGCGACGAGGGGCAGCGCACGGATGAGGGACGGCCAGTTCTTGTGCGGGCGGCGGTTCCCCGTCGCGAGCACGAGCGGACCGCTCTCGCCCGCGCGACTTCGGTCCGCGCCCTGCACGGCGGTTCCCGCGAGCGGCACGAGGTCGATGCGATCGGCGGGCACCTTGAGGTACCGGATGATCGCCTGCCGGGACTCCTCGCTGATCGTCAGGATGCGGGAGGCGTTGCGCGACGCGAGCCGCTCCATGAACTTCACCGGCTCGGTGTACAGCGGCGTCGACATGTACTGCGGGTGGCTCCAGTAGAGCATGTCGTGCATCGTGACGACGGCTGGCATCGACGTGCGGGCGGGACCGAGCGTCGCAGGGGAGTGCGAGAGGTCCGCTCCGAGCTTCGCAGCCGCGCGCCCGGTCGCGAACAGCTCACCGCGCGCCCACGCGAACCGGTTCTCGCCGCTGATGCCCGATCTCACGGTCTCGCCGGGGAACCAGGAGCGGTCGAGCTCGTAGCCCTCGTTGCTGAACCAGCCGATGTACTCGTGCTGGGGTGCGAGCTCGCCCAGCACGCGGTAGAGCTCGCGGGCGTACACCTCCATCCCGCCCTTGGTGCCGGTCAGGGAGAGCAGGTCGACGAAGATGCGGGCCACGGGGGACGATCCTATCCCGCGATCTCCCAGCGTCCCCCGCGGTATCCTGAACCCCGGCCGCGAACCAGCGGACCTACCGGAAGGGCGAACTGGCGTGACGTGGATGGACTTCGCCGGCGCGGCCCTCGTCGGGATCCTGATCCTGGCCGTCATCGGCGGCATCCTGGGTTTCGCGCTGCGGCTCCGGGGCCTCTGGATCTGGGCGGCCGCGCCCGCGCTCGCGCTGACCGCCATCGGGGGGTCTGCGGTGGTCGCCCCCTGGGTCGGCCTCTCGTGGTCGATCCTCCCGGTCCTGTTCGTCACGATCGTTCTCGCCGCGATCGTCTTCGCCCTCCGCCGCATCCCGAAGTGGGCATTCCGCCCGCGCGTCGCGCGACGTCGCTTCGACGCGTGGCCGGTCGTCGCCGTCGCCCTGGGCGGCGTCATCCTCGGAGTGCGCGTCGTGGAGATCCTGGGCGCCCCCGACGCGATCTCGCAGACGTTCGACAACATCTTCCATCTGAACGCCATCCGCTTCATCCTCGACACGGGCAACGCCTCGTCGCTGCACCTCGGGCTCATGACGTCGCCGAGCGGCAGCCTGCCGTTCTACCCGGCCGGATGGCATGGTCTGGTGTCCCTCGTCGCGCAGATCTCGGGTGTCCCGCCGACGGTCGCCGTCAATGCCACGACCTTCGTCATCTCGGCTGCCGTGTGGCCGATCGGCGTGGTGCTCCTGACCCGCACGCTGTTCGGCCGCAATCGAGTGCTCACCGTCTCGGCGGGCATCCTCGCCGCATCGCTGCCTGTGTTCCCGCTCCTGCTCATGGACTACGGCGTCCTCTACCCGTTCCAGCTGGGCCTCGCACTCCTGCCGGTGGTCCTCGCCGCGACCCTGCGTGCGCTGGGCCTCGTGGGGGACCGCCGCGAGGCGCCGCTGCTGTGGTGGGGACTCGTGCTGCTCGGCATGATCCCGGGGCTCACGCTCGCGCACCCCGGCGCGTTCGTGGCCTGGCTCGCTCTCTCGTTCCCCGCCGCGACGCTCTTCGCGATCCGGCGCTGGCGCGCGGCCTCGACGACCGCGGCTCGCTGGCGCTGCGGCGGTCTGTACGCGGCGTATCTGGTCGTCGGCGCCGGACTCCTGATCGTCCTGCGCCCGCCGTCCGAGGCGCGCGGGTGGCCGCTGTCGATGACGATGGGCGACGCGATCCTGACGGCGCTGACGGGATCCGTGTGGTACGGCGTCATCCCGATCCTCGCCCTGCTGGCGACCGTCGCAGGGCTCGTCTGGACGATCGTCGCACGACGGACGGGCGCCATCCTCGCGGCATCCATGTGGGCGATCGTCGTCGTCCTCTTCGTCACGGTCGCCGCTCTGCCGCTGCACCTCCTCCGTGACGCGCTCACCGGCAGCTGGTACAACAACCTGCCACGGATCGCCGCGATGTTCGCCGTCGTGATGGTGCCACTGGGCTCCTACGGGATCGCGGCGACGTGGAAGTGGATCCGCTCGCGCTCCGGCGTCGTCCGCGCCATGCGGCCCGTGCCGCTCGCCGTGCGCGCGATCGCGGGCGTCCTCGTCGCGATCGCGGCCGTCGGCGCGACACAGGTGGGCCTGTTCACGCCCGTTCCCACGGCCGTCCGGTGGGCGCATGCGCTGTACACCCTCACTCCCGAATCGTCGCTCGTGTCCTCCGACGAGTTCGCGCTGCTGGAGCGGGTCGACGAGCATGTGCCGGAAGGCGTCGTCATCGCCGGCAGCCCGTGGACGGGGGCGGGACTCGCTTACGCGATCACCGGGCGGCACGTGCTCATGCCGCACGCCCTCATGGAGATCAGCCCCGAGCTCGAGCTCATCAATGACGGGCTGAACGACGCGCGGCCCGGTGACGCCGTGTGCGATGCCGTCGAGGATCTCGATGTGGGCTTCGTCCTCGACTTCGGCGTGAACGAGGTGCACGCCGGCAGCCTCAACACCCTTCCGGGCCTCCAGGACCTCGGCGAGTCGAACGCCGTGCGCCTCGTCGACCAGGAGGGCGACGCGAAGCTCTACGAGATCGTCGCGTGCGGCCGCTGAACCGGGTCCGCGGCCGGGTGATTGGTAGGCTGTGAGCACTATGACCGACGCCGCGGACCGGGTTCTCATCATCGTCCCCGCATGGAACGAGTCCCGCAACGTCGGCAACACCGTGCGCGAGATCCGCGCGGCGAGCCAGGACTACGACGTCGCCGTGGTCGATGACGGATCGATGGATGACACGGCCCTCGTCGCCGCCGAAGCGGGCGCGGTGGTGCTCGTCCTGCCGTTCAACCTCGGAGTCGGCGGCGCGATGAAGACGGGGTTCCGCTACGCCCAGCGCCACGGGTACGGCCGCGTCATCCAGGTCGACGCCGACGGTCAGCACAATCCCGCCGAGATCAGTCGCGTCCTCGAGGGCCTCGAGCGCGCCGACATCTCGATCGGCGCGCGCTTCGCGGGCGTCGGGGACTACGACGTGCGGGGCCCGCGCCGGTGGGCGATGATCGTCCTCGCGAAGGTCGTCTCCCGCGTGGCCAAGACTCCGCTCACCGATGTCACGAGCGGATTCCGCGCGGCCGGCCGCAAGGGCATCGATCAGTACGTGCGCTACTACCCGGCCGAGTACTTCGGCGACACCCTCGACTCGCTCGTCGCAGCCGTGCACGCGGGTCTCACCGTGACGCAGGTGCCGGTCGCGATGCGCCCGCGCCAGCACGGTGTCCCCAGCCAGGGCACGCTCGGCTCGGTCGTCTACCTCATGCGCTCCGGCTTCGCCCTCACACTCGCGCTGATGCGGCGTGCGCGCCCCGCGCGCAACGTCGTGGAGGTCGCATGATCGTCGCGGCCGGCATCGGCCTGGCCCTCGTCATCCTGATCGTCGTCTTCTATCTGCTGCTGACCCGCAAGCTGCGCGAGAAGTACGCCGTCGTCTGGCTCGTGATCGGCTTCGTCGTGCTGATCCTGGGGCTCTTCCCGCAGCTCCTGCTGTGGTTCACCGCCGTGCTCGGCGTGCAGCTGCCGGTCAACCTGCTCTTCAGCCTCGCGATCGTGCTGCTCCTCAGCGTCGCCCTGCACCTGTCATGGGAGCTCTCGCAGGCCGAGGACGAGATCCGCCGCCTCGCCGAAGAGGCCGCCATCTCGCGTGCCGCCGTCGATGCGCTCGCTGCGCGGGTGTCGGCGCTCGAGGGCGATCACACGCGTGCGGAGGATGCCACGAGCCACGACGTGGCCGACCTCGACTGACGTCAGCCGGTCTGGATGTCTCCGGGCTGCTGGACCGGATGCGGACGCAGCCGGTCGCCCTTCGGGCGGGCCCACGACATCGCTCGTCGCTCGATGAGCACCCAGCTGAGCCAGGCGAGGGCGAAGGTGACGGCGATCGTGATGACGATGTACACCGGAAGCCCGAGCGCGGCACCGCCGACGAGGACCGTGAGCTGCTGCACGGGCCAGGCGTAGATGTAGAAGCCGTAGGAGACGTCGTTGCGCGCGATCCAGGCGGGCTGCGGGATGACGGCCGAGAGCCAGAGCAGCCCGTACGCGAGGAACGGTGCCGACAGCTGCCCGCCGACGCGCGGAACGAGGATGATGACGGCGATCGCGACGACGAGGGCGCCGATGCCGATCAGTCGGTTGATGCCCCGGCGTTCGACGAGGAAGTAGACGAACGCGCCGCCGAGGAAGAACGGCGCGAGCTTGGCGAACAGCCCGAAGGTGTAGTCGAGACCGAGACGCTCCGACCAGCCCAGCACGACGCCCGCCCAGACTCCGAGGCTGACGACGAAGGCGATCCCGGCCATCCACGCGTTCCGTCGGAAGAGGGCGATGCCGCCGAGCAGCCAGACCAGGATGTAGCAGAGGAACTCGTAGAACAGCGTCCACAGGGAGCCGTTCCAGGCACCGGGGTAGGGCACCGACTGCAGCGTCGTCCCGATGTCGTAGTGATCGATGAACAGGGTGATGTTGCCCCAGATGTACTGCAGCGGCGTGACGGGGGTGCTCAGGAAGCCCGACAGCGTGCCGTGCTCGAGGAGTGCGGCGAGCGGGGCGAAGAGGAACGCCGTCACGACCAGGCAGACCAGGAAGGCGGGGTAGATGCGGGCGACGCGGTGCAGCAGGAACTCGCCCGGCGCTGTGCGCAGTCGGCTGCGGGTGATGAGGAATCCGCTCAGCACGAAGAAGCCCGCGACGGCCCACCCGCCCAGATTCTCGCCGTGGATCATCGGGCCCGTGCCGGCTCCCGCGATGTAGAACGAGTGCGCGAAGAGCACCGTCGCCGCCAGGACGAGCCGGAAGAGGTTCAGGCTGTTGCGACGGTACGGGTAGGGCGAACCCGCGAAGCGCGAGGTCACTTCAGCAGGTTCCGCGACGACATCTCATCGAGCGACCGCTGATAGCTGTCGCCCTCGATCGGCTCCGTGAGGACCCAGCGCACGAACTCGTCGAGACCCTGGGCGAACGACACGGACGGCGTGAAGCCGAGCTGTGTGCGCAGCCGCGTCGTGTCGGCGACGTTGTGTCGGATGTCGCCCAGGCGGTAGTTGCCCGAGATCCGCGTCGGCACCTCGGTGCCGAAGGCCGTGAAAAGGCCGCTCACGACCTCGTTGACGGTGGTCGCGACGCCCGAGCCGACGTTGAAGACGCCGTTCGCCGCATCCGGATGCGTCGCTCCGAGGAACGTGGCCTCGACGACGTCATCGATGTAGACGAAGTCACGGCTCTCGAGGCCGTCCTCGAAGATGTTGATCTCCTTGCCCTGCCGGATGAGGGTCGAGAAGATCGAAAGGATGCCGGTGTACGGGTTCTTGAGCGACTGACCGGGCCCGTAGACGTTCTGATAGCGCAGCGACACCGGCTCGATGCCGATGGTCGGTGCGACCGTCATGATGAGGGCCTCCTGCATCTGCTTCGTGATGCCGTAGACGGATGAGGGATGCAGCTTCGCGCTCTCATCGGTGGGGACGACGGTCAGCGGCCCGGCGCCGGGGAGGTGCACCTCGAAGTCGCCCGCTGCCATGTCGGCATCCGCGCGGTGCGGCGGGTGGACGATCGCGCCCTCGGGGGTGCGGTAGGACCCCTCGCCGTAGATGGAGCGGGAGGATGCGATGACGAGCCGGCTCACCGTGTGCGGCTCGTTGGCGAGCAGATCGAGGAGCTTCGCCGTGCCGCCGACGTTCGTCTCGGTGTAGCGGTCGATCTCGTACATCGACTGCCCGGTGCCGGTCTCGGCGGCGAGATGGACGATGACGGTCGCCCCGGCGAGAGCCGTCCGCAGGTCGTCCTTCGACGTGACGGTCCCCTCGATCACCGTCGCGACGCCGTCGAGCGACGCGAGGAGGGGAGAAGTCGTGGCGGGGTCGGCACCGTGCACCTGCGGGATGAGGGCGTCGAGCACTGTGACCGTGTGGCCGGCGTCGACGAGACGGCGCGCGAGGCGTGTGCCGATGAAGCCGGCGCCGCCGGTGATGAGCACGTGGTCGGGCATGGCGGGACTCCTGGGCTCCGAGGCGGCGGGTGACCCGCGGCCGGGTCAGAAGGCGACGATGTGCGCCAGGGTCGATTCTATCCCGGCGCGTGTGCCGTGCCGGATGACGCCGGGCAGCTCCGAAACAGCGTGCAGCCGGGACATCGTCCGCAAGCGCGCGGCGCGCGCCGTCTTCGACCAGCCGTGGGCGACGGCGAGCCGCCGCGCCTCTGCGTAGTACGTGCGCTCGTCCCGGAACCGGCGGCCGTCGAGCAGCGTCTTCTGCGAGGCGCTGCCGCTGTGGCGACGGTAGGAGAACGCGAGGGCCGGAGTGTAGGCCAGCGTGCAGCCGTCGAAGGCGATGTCCATGAGCAGCGCGAGGTCCTGGATGATCGGCAGACCCTCGCGGAAGTCGATCCGCTTCAGGGTCTCGGTGCGGAAGACCAGTGACGGCCAGTAGAGCCAGTCGCCGCGGATGAGGCTCGTCGCCATCCGGTCGCCGGTGAGCACCGCGATCCCGTAGCCGCCGCGAGGCGCGAGGACTCCCTGCTTGACGCGGTCGGCGAGTGGGCGGACCACGGCACCGTGCTCGTCGATGACCTGTACGCCGGGCTGGATGACGTCGGCGTACGGCACGGCGGAGATCGTGCGCAGGATCACGTCGACGTAGTCGGGATGCAGCAGATCGTCGCAGCCCAGGATCGCGATGTAGGGCTCGCTCGCGCGGCGGATCGCCTCACGGTAGTTCTCGGTGATGCCGAGGTTGACCTCGTTCCGCGTGTACGAGATGCGCTCGTCGTCGAGCGCGGCGAAGTACGCGGGCACGCTCTCGTCGGGATAGCAGTCGTCGATCACGATGAGCCGCCAGTCCGGGTTGCGCTGGGCGCGCACGGAGTCGACGGTCTCGTACAGGAGTGCGGGGTCGCCCCAGAAGGGCACGAAGATCTCGAGTGTCATGACCTCCCCAGAGTACCGGGGCGACGTGGCGCGACTCGCCGCGCTCCATCGCGCAGGGCGTTACGGGAGTCGGGACGCGCCGTCGCCGAGCTTCGGATATGTGGGGGCGGATGGCGTCGCCTGGATGTCCAGCTGCAGCGCGCTGATGAGCATCTGGGTGCCGATCATGAGCGGCAGCGCCGCGAGCATCACCGTCGCCGCGGTCGCGATGACCGACGCCGCGATCTGGAAGATGACCCAGATGCTCACAGCCAGCCCGAAGACGAACAGTGCGAGGCCGAGGAACAGCAGGAGCGCGATCGGCGAGAACGACCAGAGGACGTACCGGTACCAGATGCGGGTCCAGAAGCCGACCGTGAGCCGGTTGAGCAGCTCGGGGATGACCTTGCTCAGACGGATGCTCGAGACTTCTTCGCCGTAGACCGCAGGGATCGGAACGTCGGTCGCGGGTATCTGCAGGATGTTGAGGTGGATCAGGAGGTCGTTCTCGAAGCTGTACCGCTTCGCGACGCGATCGAGCGGAATGCGTCGCAGGACGGACGATCGGATCGCGGTGTACCCGTTCTGCGGATCGAACAGGTTCCAGTAGCCCGAGGCGAACTTCGTGAAGAACGACAGCACGATGTTGCCGAACACGCGGTAACCCGGCATCCCCTCGAAGGACTCCGGCGCGTAGAAGCGGTTCGCCTTGGCGAAGCCGTAGCCCCCCGAGGTCACGGGCTCGAGCAGCGCGGGCAGATATGCGGGATCCATCTGCGCATCGCCGGCCATGACGACGTTCACGTCGGCGCCGAGCTCGAGCGCGGCCTTGTGCGCCGTGATGATGGCGCCGCCGACGCCCTGGTTCTCCTCGTGCCGGATGAGGGTCACACGTGGATCGGCGCTCGCGCGGACCACCTCGCTCGTGGCGTCCGGACTGCAGTCGTCGACGATCACGATGTGGTCGACGTAGTCCGGCATCGTCTCGATGACCCGGGAGATCATGCGCTCTTCCTTGTACGCCGGGACGACGGCGGCGATGACGGCTCCGTCAAACATCGCGGGCTTCGATCTCAGGAGTCGCGAACACCCAGTAACGATATGCGAAGAAGTTCCAGACCGTCGTGGCGATGACCGCGGCGACCTTGCCGATGAGCCAGCCTCCACCGAGCTCGGCCACGCCCCAGACGATCGCCGTCGTGGCGAGCGTGTTGAACACCACGAGGGCTGTGTACTTGCCGACGCTGGGCACCACCTTCGCGTCTGACGCGAAGGCCAGGATCCGCTGGAGCGAGTACGTCGTCGCGAACGAGGCGAGGAAGGCGATCGGGGTTGCGATCGCGAGCGGAATCCCGATCACGTCGTACGCGAGCCACAGCAGCGCGACGTCGATGACGAAGCACAGTCCGCCGACGACGAGGTAGCGCACGGCACTCATCGCCCAGATGCGGGCGACGAAGCCGGCGCGCGGGGGCGGCGCTGAAGCTGTCATGTCCCACACATTCTGTCAGGTCGTCCGAGACGGCCCCGGAGGGCATCCCCAGGATCCCTCGGTCGGGCTCGGTAGACTGGTGCAGCGGCGGCGCCTCTGCCCGCCGCGTCGCCGTGTCTGCGGCGTCTGCTCTCGCGAAGGCATTCTCCATGGATCTCCTCATCGTCGGCTCCGGTTTCTTCGGCCTCACGATCGCCGAGCGGGCCGCGGCATCCGGTCGCAAGGTCGTCGTCATCGACCGTCGTCACCACATCGGCGGCAACGCGTACAGCGAGGACGAGCCCGAGACGGGCATCGAGGTGCACCGCTACGGCGCGCACCTCTTCCACACGTCCAACCCCGCCGTATGGGAGTACGTCAACCGCTTCACGACCTTCACCGACTACGTGCACCGCGTGTACACGAACCACAAGGGCGTCGTGTTCCCGCTGCCGATCAACCTCGGCACGATCAACCAGTTCTTCCAGAGCGCGTACTCGCCCGACGAGGCGCGCGCGCTCGTGCACGAGCTCGCCGGCGAGTTCGACCCCAAGACGGCGCAGAACCTCGAGGAGCGCGGCATCGGCCTCATCGGGCGCCCGCTCTACGAGGCGTTCATCCGCGACTACACCGGCAAGCAGTGGCAGACCGATCCCAAGGAGCTGCCGGCCGACATCATCAGCCGACTGCCCGTGCGCTATACCTACGACAACCGCTACTTCAACGACACGTGGGAGGGTCTGCCCACCGACGGCTACACCGCCTGGATCGAGCGGATGGCCGATCATCCGAACATCGAGGTCCGTCTCTCGACCGACTTCTTCGACGAGTCGCAGCCGTACAACAAGAAGGCCACCGTCGGACAGCTGCCGATCGTCTACACCGGCCCCGTGGACCGCTACTTCGACTACGCCGAGGGAGCGCTCAGCTGGCGCACGATCGATCTCGAGCAGGAAGTCCTGCCGGTCGGCGACTTCCAGGGGACATCGGTCATGAACTACGCCGACGCGGACGTGCCGTACACGCGCATCCACGAGTTCCGGCACTTCCACCCCGAGCGCGAAGACCGCTACCCGAAGGACAAGACGGTCATCATGCGCGAGTTCTCGCGCTTCGCGAACCGCGATGACGAGCCGTACTACCCCATCAACACCGCCGACGACCGCAACGGTCTGCTCGCGTACCGCGAGCTGGGCAAGGGGGAGAAGGACGTCTTCTTCGGCGGTCGCCTGGGCACCTACCAGTACCTCGACATGCACATGGCCATCGGCTCGGCGCTGTCGATGTGGAACAACCAGCTCGCCTCATAGGTGCACGCCCCGTGACGACGTCCATCGCCGGGGCCGCGCTCCCGGTGATCGGGAAGCGTCCGCGCGGCTTCCGGCCCGACATCCAGGCGCTGCGTGCCGTCGCGATCGCCGCGGTCGTCCTGAACCATCTCTGGCCCCTGCGCTTCCCCGGCGGCTACGTGGGCGTCGACGTGTTCTTCGTCATCTCGGGATTCCTCATCACAGGACACCTCGTGAGGGAGGCGTCCGCCACAGGACGTGTGGCCCTGGCGAGCTTCTATGCCCGCCGCGTCCGACGTTTGCTGCCGGCCGCGCTCCTCGTGCTCTGCGTGGCCGCCGTGGCGGCGTGGATCTTCCTGCCGTACCCGCGCTGGGAGCGCAACGGTGCCGAGATCCTCGCGAGTGCGGCGTACGTCGAGAACTGGTTCCTCGCGGCGATGTCGGTGAACTACTCGGCATTGAACGACAGCGCCACCGTCGCGCAGCACTACTGGTCGCTGTCGGTCGAGGAGCAGTTCTATCTGATCTGGCCGGTCGTCATCCTCGTCGGCTGGCTGTGGGCGGTCCGCCGCGCGGTGCGCCCGCGCATCCCCGTGACGATCGCGCTCGCCGTCATCGGCGCGCTCTCGCTGGCGGCGAGCGTCGTCTTCACGGCGCTCTCGCCCAGCGCGGCCTACTTCGTCACCTTCACGCGGATCTGGGAGTTCGCCGGGGGCGGCCTTCTCGCGCTCGTCGCGAGCAGGATCCGCCTCGGCGCCGCGCCCCGCAACATCCTGGCACTCGGCGGATACGCGGCCATCGGCGCGAGCGTGATCCTCTTCGGACCCGCGACCGCGTTCCCCGGCGTGCTGGCGCTCGTCCCCGTCCTCGGCACGGTCGCGGTCATCGCAGCGGGGATGCACGGCGGCCGCAACGCGGATGCGGTCCTCACCTCGAGCAGGCCGGTGCAGTGGCTCGGCGACGTCTCGTACTCGCTGTACCTCTGGCACTGGCCGATCATCGTGGTGGCCCCCTTCGTCCTGCAATCGGAGCCGTCGACGATGTCGAAGGTCGGCGCCGTCATCCTCGCCCTCGTGCTCGCGTGGCTGACGCGGCGCTGGGTCGAGATCCCGGGTCAGCGCTGGCGCGCAGTGGGTGACTCGCCGAAGCGCACCTTCCTCGCGATGGGGATCGGCATGGGCGCGACGACCGTGGTCGGTGCGCTGCTGCTGGTCGCAGGGACCGTGCGGACCGCCGCCGACGTGCCCCCGGACACCGTGGAGTACACCGCGTGCACGGGGCCTCTGGCGCTGGCGCCGGGCGATGGATGCGCCGACCCCTTCGGGCCGGCGGGGAACACGGACATGGGGCCGAGGAACCGGTACTACTGGTCGCCGAAGGAGTGCGGCGCGGCGGATGATCGACTGCGGGCCGGGGACAAGCGCACGACCGTGGTCTGCGACTTCTCCGACGGCGAGGCGGATGCTGCTCAGGTGTGGCTCGTCGGGGATTCGCACGCGCAGCAGTGGCAGAACACGATCTTCGACCTCGCTCGCGAGCGCGGTTGGGTCGTGACGACGAGCATGCTGGGCGGGTGTCCCGCGGCCGATGTCGCGTTCCTGGGCTATCGAGCGCTCGAGGGGCCGGAGCGGGTGTCGGCGTGCCGGCAGTGGTCGGCGGCTCTCACTGCCGAGATCGCGAAGGACGCCCCGGATCTGGTGTTCACCTCGATGGCCGCGCGGGAGCAGCTCCTCGACGACGCGTCCGGTGTCCCGGCGATGCAGCAGTGGGTGTCGGGTCTGTCGTCGACGTGGCGCACGTGGACGGATGCCGGGGTCTCGGTGGTCGTGCTGGCAGATCCGCCCCTCAACGGCGAGGTCCGCGCCACCGACTGCGTCGCGCTCAACCGCGACGATCCGCTGGCGTGCGCGGTCGATGCGGCCGCGGCCCGACAGAGCGATCCTCTGGTCGTGGCGGCGACGACGGGCGACGCCACGGTCGCACTCGTCGACCTCACCTCGTCGTTCTGCGACGACGCGTCGTGCTACGCCGTCGTCGGGGGCATCCCGGTGTACTACGACGCCGATCATCTGAATCTCGAGTACGTGCGTCTGCTGAAGCCCGCTCTCGTGCAGAGCCTCTCGAGCCAGGGCGTTCTCCCGTGAGCCCCACCGGAGGCCGCCGCCGAGCACTCCGAATAGACTCGATCCCGTGACGACAGCCACCGTCGGCGCGCCGGGATCCCCGCAGCGCTACCTCCACTCGCTGTGGCTGCTCTCGGCCCGAGATCTGCGCGTGCGCTACGCGACGAGCGCCCTGGGCTACCTGTGGTCGATCCTCGATCCGCTCATCATGAGCCTCATCTACTGGTTCGTCTTCACACAGGTCTTCCAGCGCACGGTGGGCCACGAGCCCTACATCGTGTTCCTCATCACGGCACTGCTGCCATGGGTGTGGTTCAACGCGTGCGTCTCGGACTTCACCCGCGCCTTCAACAAGGACGCCCGGCTCGTGCGCTCCACGGCGATCCCCAGATCGATCTGGGTGAACCGCATCGTGCTGAGCAAGGGGATCGAGTTCCTCTGCTCGCTTCCCGTGCTGGCAGGGTTCGTCATCGTGGCCGCGTTCACGAGCACCGTGCCGGTGCAGCTCAACTGGGGCCTGCTCCTCTTCCCGGTAGCCGTGCTGCTGCAGACGATCCTGCTCGTGGGGCTGGGGCTCCTCGTGGCGCCCCTCTGCGTGCTGTACTCGGACCTCGAGCGCACGACGAAGCTCATCCTCCGCGTCCTGTTCTACGCCTCGCCCATCATCTACTCGGTGTCCGATCTGCCGAGCTGGGCCGAGCCGATCGCGGCGTTCAACCCCCTCTCGGGCATCTTCACCCTCTACCGCGTCGGATTCTTCCCCGAAGCATGGGACACCCTGAGCGTCGTCATCGGCGCCATCATGAGCATCGGCTTCCTCGTCGCCGGCATCCTCGTCTTCCGACGCCTCGAGCGCCCCGTGCTGAAGGAGCTGTGATGACGTCGGCCGATCTGGCGATCGAGGTCCGTGATCTGGGCGTGCGGTTCCGCCGCAACCGCCGCGGTCGTCGCAGCATCAAGGACCTCTTCGCCGACTCGTCGCGCCGCAGTCGCCCGGGAGAGTTCTGGCCGCTGCGTGACGTCACCTTCGACGTGCGTCCGGGCGAGTCGATCGGCGTCGTCGGTCGCAACGGCCAGGGCAAGTCGACACTCCTCAAGCTCGTCGCCGGCGTTCTGCTCTCCGACGAGGGCTCGGTCACGGTGCACGGCGGCGTCGCGCCGCTCATCGAGATCACGGGCGGGTTCGTCGGCGACCTCACGGTGCGCGAGAACGTCCGCTTGACGGCGGGTCTGCACGGGATGCCCAAGGCCGAGGTCGCCCGCCGGTTCGACGGGATCATCGCCTTCGCCGAGCTCGAGGACTTCGTCGACACGCCCTACAAGCACCTCTCCAACGGCATGAAGGTCCGTCTGGCGTTCTCGGTCGTCTCGCAGCTGGAAGAGCCGATCCTGCTCGTCGACGAGGTGCTCGCCGTCGGCGACAAGGCCTTCCGCGAGAAGTGCTACGCGCGCATCGACGAGCTCCTGGCCGAGGGGCGCACGCTCTTCTTCGTCTCGCACAGCGAGCGGGACCTGCGCCGGTTCTGCACGCGAGGGCTCTACCTCGACAAGGGACGCCTGCAGCTGGATGCTCCGATCGGCGAGGTCCTGGACCGCTACAACGCCGAGTACAACGGGGGCTGACGGGCCGTGAAGATCCTCATCACGGGCGGAGCGGGCTACATCGGGGCCACGATCGCGTCGGCGTGCGCGGACGCCGGTATCGTGCCGGTCCTGCTGGACGACCTCTCGGTGGGGTTCGAGGCGTACGCCGAGGGCCGCGCCTTCTACCGCGGCGACATCGCGGACGCTGCTCTGATCGACCGCATCGCCGACGAGCATCCCGACATCTTCGCCGTCATCCACTGCGCCGCGCGCACCGTCGTTCCGGAGTCCGTGGCCGATCCGCTCGGGTACTACGACGTCAACGTCGGCCGGACGGTGCGGATGCTGCAGCACCTGCGTCGGCGTGGCATCCATCGCATCGTCTTCAGCTCCTCGGCGTCGGTGTACGCCGGCGAGATCGCCGGAGGACTCGACGAGTCGGCGGCCCTCGCGCCGGCCAGCCCGTATGCGAGAACGAAGGCCGACGTAGAGACGGTCCTCGGCGATGCCGCGGCGTCCGGCGACCTGCGCGCGCTGTCGCTGCGCTACTTCAACCCGATCGGCTGCGACCCGCGGCTGCGGACGGGGCCGACCTCGCCGCGTCCGACGCATGCCCTGGGTCTGCTGCTGGCGGCTCGGCGCGAAGGGCGGAGCTTCACCATCACGGGCGTGGACTGGCCCACGCGCGACGGTTCGGGCCTGCGGGACTTCGTGCACGTCTGGGATCTCGCGCGGGCGCACGTCGCGGCCGTCGAGCGGTTCGACGAGATCGTGACGGATGCCGAGCCCGCGGTCGTGCTGAACGTCGGCACGGGACGCGGCACGACGGTCCGCGAACTCGTCGACGCGTTCATCGCGGTGGCAGGACCGCTCGACGTCACGGAGGGGCCGCGCCGGCCGGGCGACGTCGCGGGCGGATTCGCGCTCGTCGAGGCGGCGGAGAGCGCGCTGCGATGGCGCGCCGAACTCACGGTCGAGCAGGCGATCCGCGACGCTCTGGCGTGGGACGAGCGGTCAGCTCTGCGGTGAGGCCTCGGTGAGCGGCGCCATCGGCTGCCACGAGGCATCCCGCGCGATCTTCCCGCCGTCGCGCAGACCGCGGAAGAGGTTCGACGTGCCGCGCACCTTGCGCTCGACGAACAGGAGCCGGATGAGCTCCTTCGCGAACGTGAGCGACGTGCCGATGCCGAACAGCACGGGGTTGTAGACGCCCAGCGAGCGGTAGTACTGCTTGATGTGCGCGCGGTTGCGCATGATGTAGTACCGGTAGGCGTCGCTCGAGGCGTTCATGTGGCGGATGCCCATGTCCCACTGCTTGATCTCGCGCGTGCGGCGCAGGACGAACTCGTCGACGATGACCGACGTCGTCTTGCGCGAGGCGAGCCAGCCGTAGGTCTGGTCGTCCCAGTAGATGAAGAACCGGGGGTCGGGCAGGCCGATCTGCGTCACGATGTCGCGGTGGATGAACATGCCCTCGAAGCATCCCGAGTTCATCTCCTTGAAGCCCGACGAGTCGAAGCCCGACGGAGCGAAGGGGATCGGGATGCCGAGCGGCTCGGCGATCCGGTACTGCCAGTAGAACTCGCTGCCGTCGAAGTCGTAGCGCCGACCCTGGATGCTCTTGAAGCGGGGTGCCCACTTGCCCATCTTCGCGAGGCCGTCGGGCATCACCTCGACGTCGTCGTCCATGAGCCAGATCCAGTCCGAGCCGAGGTCGTAGGCGACGCGCATGCCCTCGCTGAAGCCGCCCGAGCCTCCCGTGTTGGTGTCGAGCCGGCGGTAGACGAGGTCGGTGCCCACGCGGTCGCGGAACGACTCGACGACGGCGGTCGTGTCATCGGTGGAGGCGTTGTCCACGATCACGACGTGGCCGGGCTTCGGGTCCATCCGCACGATGCTCTCGAGCAGCCGCGTCAGCAGGCCCGACCGGTTGAAGGTCACGACGGCGATGGTCGCGGTGCCCGGTTCGAAGGGCGCCGACGTGGAGGCGGTCTCGCGAGCGGCCATCGTCACTTCGACTCCTCGAACGTGGTCTGCCAGGCCTCGCGCGAGACGAGTCCGGGGAGCGCCTTGCGGTACTCCTCCGACAGACGCGGCCACTCCCGGCGCAGGCGCCGGTGCAGGCGCACGGTGTCCACGAGAAGCCGTCGGTACTTCGCGCGATCGCGCGTGTAGATGTTCTTGCCCGAGCCGTCCGCGGCGCTCACGAGCGCGCTGTCGAACACCGGCAGGCGCCACCAGTGGGCGTCGTCCTTGCCGAACTCGACCTCGGGGTGCGCGAGGTTCTCGGGCTTCGGCTTGTGCAGCCAGTGCGCGATCAGGGTCGACGCCGTGAACCAGCGCAGGCGCAGGCCTGTCGGACTGTCGAAGTCATGGCGCTTCTGCTGCTTGAAGACCTGGCGGCCGCGGCGCGAGCGCATCGGCACGCCGGTGTCCTTAATGATGACCGTCTCGGGGAACTGCTTCTGCAGCGCCCGTGCGGCCGGCATCGCGGTCGCGAGGTTGCCCCGCATGTGCGCGGGGCCGGACAGGACGTCGCGCAGCGCACGGTGACGCAGCGCGACGGGGTAGTACTGCATCATCATCAGGTGCTTGAGGTCGACGCGGCGCGAGTGGCGCAGCAGCGTCCCGCCGCCCGGCACGCGCGAGTGCAGGAGCCCCGCCACGATGCGGTTGCGGGCGTGGAAGTACGCCTGCCAATCGATCGTGTCGTCCTTGCCGACCCACGAGACGTGCCAGAGCGCGACACCGGGCATCGACACCGTCGGGATGCCGGCATCGCGCGCCCGCAGGCAGTACTCCGCGTCATCCCATTTGATGAACGCGGGCAGCGACAGCCCTACTTCGCGCAGCGCCTCGACCGGGATGAGGCACATCCACCAGCCGTTGTAGTCGGAGTCCAGACGCATGTGGAGCATCTTGGACTGACGCAGGTTGCTCGCGCTGAAGTCGTGCGGCAGCTTCTCCTGATAGAGGGCACGCCACATGAAGGGCACGTCGTCGACGACCTCGGCCCACGCGTGCAGCTTCGGACGATCGAGCAGGTCGAACATATGCGCGCCGACGATCGTCGGCACCGACGCGTAGCGACCGAACACGATCGAGCGGCGGATCGATTCGGGCTCGATGCGCACGTCGTCGTCCAGCAGCTGGACGAATCCGCTCTCGGGTCGCTCGAGGGTCTCGGCCATCGCGCGGGCGAAGCCACCTGAGCCGCCCAGGTTCGGCTGCGAGATGATCTGGAGCGTGTCGCCCAGCTGCGCGGCGACCTCGGGGAAGAGCTCCTGCGCGTCGACCCGCTTGTCGCCCTGGTCGATGATGAAGATGCGGTCGACGAACTCGAGCGCCTCGGGCGCTTCGGCGAGGTTCTTGAGCGTCCAGATGCAGTAGTCCGGCTTGTTGTACGTCGTGATGCCGATGGATGCCTTGCCCTCGCGCACGGGCTCCTGCTCGGTCGTCCACTCGGCGCCCTCGAAGACGGCGTTCTTCTCGTCGGCGACGATGTCGAACCAGATCCAGCCGCCGTCGCTGTACTGGTCGAGCACGACATCGAAGTCGCTCGAGGTCACTCCGTCGACCTCGCGGGTCTCGAGACGCTGCCGAGCACCGGAACCGTTCGAGCGGTAGACGAGGATCGTCGCCGGTCCGCTCGTGCGCACCGTCAGGCGGACATCGCGGACCGGGGTCCAGTGCTGCCAGTACGAGGCGGGGAAGGCGTTGAAGTACGTGCCGAACGACACGCGCCGTCCCGCGAGCACGCGGGCGCGACGGCGGTCGAGGATGTTGCCGAGCTGCGCGCGGTTCGATACGCGCACGGGCTCCTCGTCGATGACCGACCACGTCTCGGGGTCGACGTACAGCGGGAGCAGGTCGGGGTCTCGATCGAGGGGGAAGACGACGTTCTGCAGGACGTGGGTCACGTGGGGAATCTCCGGAGGTCTGACGGCGGGCGCGATGCGTCGGGCCGCTGGGAATCCTACCCTGCGCTCATCTGCGGACCCTGGATGCGGGGGAGGTCCGACCCCGAGCGGCCGCCGAGGCGCTCGCGCCAGCCCCGTGACTGGCCGGCGCGCACGGCGCACAGCACGAGCAGCATCCATCCCACTCCGGCCAGCGTGAAGCTCTCGAACATCGAGTCGACGAGCAGGGTCACGAGGATGAGCGGCGTCCACGCGTAGACGACCGATCGGCGCTCGCTGGCGTCGAGCCAGGAGCGCACGAGCGCGACGCCGACGAAGGCGACGAACAGGATGAGTCCCACCCAGCCGACCTGCAGCAGCACGTCGAAGTAGGCGTTGAGCCCGGTCGCGTGCGACGCGCGCAGACGGTAGTTGATGATCGAGAACGGCGTGCCGCCGTCGACCCACGGCCCGTACCAGCCCCAGCCCTGCACGGGGCGGAGCGTCACGTAGTCGACCATGAGGTTCCAGAGGTTGACCCGCATCGAGAAGTCCGTGCCGGCCCCCAGCCACGCGATGATCGGATGCCGCGCCGCGTAGCCGACCGCGATCCCGACGACGACGAGAGCGCCGAGGATCCACTGCAGCGCGCCGCGCCGATCGGGGTCGGAGTGGCGGACGAGGGCGAGCGCGGCCACGGCCACACCCGCTGCCAGGGCCAGCACGAGCACGGTGGGGGAGTCGGAGAACGCCGCGAGCGATCCGGCGAGCAGCACCGAGAAGATCGACAGGCCCGGCTTGACCGATTGGGTGCGGTACTCGATGAGGAACGTGATGAGGGCGAGCACCGCGATGAAGCCCAGCATGTTGCGCGTGCCGAAGATGCCCTGGATGGGCCCGAACTGGGCGATGTTGCCCTGCACCCCGAGGAAGCGGAACGGGATGTCGAGGATGACGCCCGAGAGGATCTCCACGCCCAGCGAGATCGACAGCAGCACGCGCAGCACGTCGCCCAGCGCTCGCGCCGTCTGAAGGGTGTCCCGGATATGGCCGATGACGACCGCGAGGAACGCGAGCGCGGCCGTCGAGACCCAGCTCCACCACGAGTCCGCTCTGTCCCACGCCCAGAAGCCGCTGACGAGCGTCCACGCGAGGAAGGCGACGAGCGTCGTGGGGATGAGCCGCAGCAGCGAGACCTCGCCGCGGCGCACGACGAGCACGCCCGCGCCCAGGACGCAGAGCCCCGCGACGATCGTGACGTAGGTGGTGCGGCCGGCGACGCGCTCGATCGCGAACGATGCGAAGACGGCGCCGAGGACGACGAGGGTGAAGGCGCGGGCGAAGGATGCCGAGCCCAGCAGCGTCGTGAGCCACCCCGCGTGGGGTCGGCGCTCGGCCGTCACGGAGCCTGCTTGATCTGCTCGCCGCGCTCGATCGCGGCACCCTGCTCGGCGGGGCCGACGCCGATGTGCGGCGACTGCTTGATCTTGAAGCCGAACATGATGAGGAACATCCAGCCCCACAGCAGGAGGGGACTGGACTCGGCGAAGCCCTGCACGAGGAGGATCGCCCCGACCAGGGTCGGCAGCAGCGTGAGAGGCGAGTAGGGACGGTCGGCGCGCAGATCCCACCGCGGCCGGTCGACCGCGAAGAACCACGTGCGCCACACGTACGCGAGGAACAGCAGCGAGAACAGGACGAGCCCGACGATCCCGAGCTGCAGATAGACGTCCAGCCACATGTTGTGGGCCTGCTGCACCGAGACGCCGTGGTCGACGATCCATCCGTCGAACATCGGATCGTTCGTCACCCAGGGGGTCGCGAAGCCCCATCCGGCCACGGGGCGCTGATTCGCGCGCTCGAGAACGGCTGTCCAGATCGTGCTCTCGCGCCCGGTGAGATCGGAGCCGCGTCCGAGCAGCGTGAAGATCGGCTCGCGCAGGAAGAACAGCGCGAGGGCGCCGCCGACGCCGATCACGGCGTAACCGACGTAGTACTTCGTGCGTTCGCCGGGTCGACGAGCCGTCCGCATGAGCAGCACCGTGATGAGCACGAGGGCCGCGCCCGCCGCCGCAAGGTACGCCGTCGCGGACGAGGCGCGCACGAGCAGGAACGCCGACAGCGCGATCCACGCGTACAGGAGCGGGCGGCGGGGTGCTCCCGCCGCGATCCGGATCGCGAAGACGATGATGGCAAGCAGCGCGACGGGGGCCAGCAGATTGGAGTTGCCCATGATGCCCTGGATGCGCTTGTCCCATTCGAAGAGGTTGTTGCGCGACCAGTACTCGATGGGGTCGTCGGCCTTGCCGACGATGAACCCGGGCAGGAGCGGCGCCTTCACGAACACCGCGACCCACAGCTCGAACAGGAGCGAGAGGGCCATGACCCACTTGAGCGCCGAGGCGATAGCCCGCACGATCTCGCGCCACGTGAGCACGGCTGCGACGAAGGCCGCCTGGATCGTCGTGAGGTAGAGCAGCAGGAGCGTCAGCGCCGTCGTCGAGAGCCATGCGGACCACAGGAGCGACAGCGTCGCCCACGCGATGTAGGAGGCGGCGAACCAGGGGAGGCGGCGCCACTGCACGGAGGGACGGATGACGAACCAGAGCACCAGCGAGACGAGGGCGCCCGCGATCACGATGACCGCGGTCACGGGTTCGCCGAACGCGTGCACCCACGCGGTGCCCGAGAGGGCCATGAAGAGCACGAAGATGCACCAGCCGCGGAGCAGGAGGTGCCCCGTCTTCTCTCGGACCGGTGCGGAGGGCGGTTCCGAGGCCGGGTGCTTGGTGTGGACGGCCATCGCCTCACAGGGTACTCGTTCGCGCTATTACGCTCGGAGAATGCTCGTGCCTCTCGCCAATCGCGCCCTCGACTACGCGTGGGGTTCGCCCACGCTCCTCGCCGATCTCGAGGGGCGGTCGCCGTCGGGGGAGATCGAGGCGGAGGTGTGGTTCGGGGACCATCCGGCGAACCCGGCCGTCACCCCGGGCGGTGAGCGTCTCGACGGGTGGCTCGCCGCACGCGGTCAGGCGCCGCTCCCCTTCCTGCTGAAGCTTCTCGCCGCGGCATCCCCCCTCTCCATCCAGGCCCACCCGTCGAAGGCGCAGGCCGAAGCGGGGTTCGCGCGCGAGGAGGCCGCCGGGATCGCTCGGGATGCCGCGGTCCGCACGTACCGCGACGACAACCACAAGCCCGAGCTCATCGTGGCCCTCAGCCCGCGCTTCCGCGCTCTCGCGGGATTGCGCCCCATCGCTCGGACGCGCGCGCTCCTGGATGAGCTGGGCGCTCCGGGCGCAGAGCTCTCGGCGCGCCTGGAGGAGCCCGTCGCCGCGATCGCGTGGGTGCTGTCCGACGACGCGCGAGGAATCGTGCGCGAGATCATCGCGGCGGCGCGCGCCGGGTCGTCGGACGAGTTCGCGGCCGAGCTCGCGCTCGCAGCGCAGCTCGACGATCGCTATCCGGGTGATCCCGGCATCGTCGTCGCCCTGCTGATGAACCTCGTCACGCTGCGTGCCGGCGAGGGACTGTTCGTGCCGGCCGGCGTGCTGCACGCCTATCTCGAGGGGCTGGGCGTCGAGATCATGGCGGCGAGCGACAACGTCCTGCGCGGCGGACTCACGCCGAAGCACATCGACGTCGCCGAGCTCGTGTCGGTGCTCGACGGGACGGACGCGGCCGTGCCGATCCTGCATCCCGTCGCCGATCGGCCCGCCGTCGAGCGGTACGACGTGCCGGTGGACGACTTCTCGCTGCGGCGGGTCAGCCCGCGTGGCGATGCCGCGGTCGTCCCGATCGCGGGCGTCACGATCGCGCTCGCGACCTCGGGTGAGCTCGTCCTCGAAGGGGGCGCCTCCGCCGATCGGGCGATCGTCTCGCCCGGGCAGGCCGTGCTCGTCACCCCCGACGAGGGGACGCTGCGCGCGGAAGGCGAGGGAGAGCTGTTCCTCGCCGCGCCCGGCCGGTGATCGCTTCGAGAGGAGATCGCGACACGCCGTCGGCGCGTCGTAAAGGTTCAAGCCGTGGGTGAGGCTTTAATATCCGCGACTTGACCCCGACGAACTACACGGGTGTAATTAGGGCAACGCGAAGTTGGTGGGGCCACTCGCGGGTCCAGCGTTAATCGGGGGGAAGCAGGGGGAGGACGAGCATGACGGGGTCACAGTACCGTTCAGGCGTTCCCGACAATTGGTTCGTCGATCCGATCAATCTCGGGGTTCCGGGCGTTCGTCGTCCGGCTCCGGTCGAGGACGACAATCCGCTCTCGTGGCAGACGGATGCTCTGTGCTCGCAGACCGATCCCGAGGCGTTCTTCCCTGAGAAGGGCGGATCGACGCGGGACGCGAAGCGCATCTGCACCACGTGCGACGTGCGCGACCAGTGCCTCGAATACGCGCTCCAGAACGATGAGCGCTTCGGCATCTGGGGCGGGCTCAGCGAGCGCGAGCGTCGCAAGCTCAAGCGGCGCGCGGGCTGAACCCATCGATCTCGGTCGCGCGGCGAGTGCGCCCACGGTCTGCCGCCGAGCCCGCTTAGGCTGACCAGGTCATGCCCGCCAGCGTTCACGCCCTCGTCGTCGTGCGTCCCGACGGTCGCACCCCCGCAGCGCATCACCTGCGGCGGACGATCGCGGCGCTCTCGATCCAGACACGCGCCGTCGACCGGATCACCATCGTGCTCTGCGGTGACGAGCCCGGTGCGATGACCGCCGCAGAGGAGTCGACGGCCGCAGCCGTCGTCCGGCTCCCGGCATCCACGACCTTCGCGGACGCCGTCGCCGAAGTCGCTCCCGATGAGGACGCCGACGCCGTCTGGCTCCTCGCGCAGGACACATCGCCGCTGCCCGACGCCCTCGCGCGCCTCGTGGACGCGCTCGAGCTCTCGCCGTCCGTCGCGCTCGTCGGGCCCAAGCTGGTCCGGGCCGACGACCACGGCGAGATCGTCTCGCTCGGCGTCTCGATGACGCGCTTCGGCCGCGCCGTCGGACTCGCGGACGGCGAGCTCGATCAGGGGCAGCACGACGGCGCATCCGACGTGCTGGGCGCCGACGTGCGCTCCCTCCTGGTGCGCGCGGACGCGTGGAGTGCGCTCGGCGGGCTCGATCGCGCCCTTTCGGGAGCGGACGAGGGGCTCGACCTCGGCGTGCGCGCACGCCTCTCGGGCGCCCGGGTCGCGCTCGCGCCGACGGCTCTCGTCGCCGTCTCCGGCGACGGCGTCGCGGGGCTCCCGCTCCCCATGACGGCGGCGCATCGACGCCGCATCGCGTTCGCGCGACGTACGGCGGCGCTGCATCGCCGTCTCGTCTACGCCCGCGCCTGGGCGGTGCCGCTCCTCTGGCTCGCCGTGCTGCCGCTCGCGGTATGGCGCACGGCGCTGCAGCTCGTCCGCAAGCAGCCCGGCCTGATCGGACCCGAATGGGCGGCCGGCGTGGTGTCGATGGTGCGCGTGCCCTCCGTCGCCCGAGCACGTCGCGGGATCGCGCGCACCCGGCGGGCTTCCTGGGCGCAGCTCGCGCCGTTGCGTGTGACGCGGGGCCAGCTGCGGTCGCGTCTCGAGGACGATCCCGTCTCGCCCGACGGCAGACTGCGCAGCGATCTGCGCTTCTTCAGCGGCGGCGGCGCGTGGCTCGTCCTGGGGGCGCTCGTCGTCTCGATCGCGGCGTTCCCCGCGCTCCTCGCCTGGCCCGTGCTGGGCGGCGGTGGGCTCGAACCGCTGCGCTCGACGGTCGCACAGCTGTGGGCGGACGCCGCGTTCGGTCTGCGGGCCTCGGGCCTGGAGACGATCGGTCCGGCCGATCCCTTCGCCGTCGTCATCGCGATCGTCGGTTCTCTCTCGCCCTTCGAACCGTCTCGCGCACTCGTCGTGCTGTGGCTCCTCGCGCTGCCGCTGGCGGCGCTCGGCGGATGGTTCGCCGCGACCCGCGTCACGGAGCGATCCGGGCTGCGCCTCCTCGCGGGCGTCGTGTGGGCGCTCAGCCCGACGTTCCTCGCGGCGCTGACGCAGGGCCGCCCCTCCGCCCTCATCGCGCACCTCCTGCTGCCGTGGCTCTTCTACGCAGGGTCCGTCGCACATCGCTCGTGGGCGGCGGCGGGTGCGGCATCCCTCGTCTTCGCCGGCGTCGTCGCCTGCGCACCGTCCCTCGCCCCCGCGCTCGTGATCGTGTGGATCGGCGCGATCGTGCTCGCGATCGTCCTGCGCACGGGGCGCGGCGTCGCGCGACTCGTCTGGCTGGTGGTCCCCGCCCTGGCCCTCGCCCTGCCGTTCGCGTGGCGTGCCGCGACGATCGGCGACGCATGGTGGATGGCGGCCGATCCGGGGGCCACGTGGCTCGGTCCGCAGGTGGCGGCGGATGCCGCCGGCCGCGCTCTGCTCGCGATGGGATTCCCCTCACCCGACGTCGCCGGATGGACGACGCTCGTGGGTGAGAACGTGTGGTGGGTGCCGCTGCTGTCGGCGCCCTTGGCCCTGCTCGCCCTGCTCGCGCCCCTCACGCCGCGCTGGTCGACGGGACTCGTGCTGCTCCTCGTGACCGCTCTCGGCGTCGGCACGGCGTTCGCCGCCGTCGGTGTGTCGGTCGCCTTCACCCCGTCGATCGCGGCGCCGCTGTGGCCCGGAACCGGCCTGAGTCTGGCCTGGCTGGGAGTGCTCGGCGGGGCGATCGTGGCGCTGGATGCCGGCCTCGACGATCGCGTCGCGCTCCTGCGCGGCGCGATCGCGGGTGTCGTCGTCGCGGGTGCGCTCGTTCTCGCCGTCCCGTCGCTGACCGCCGTCGCCCGCGACACCGCGCTCCTCACGAACGGACCGCGCAGCACCCTGCCCGCCTACGTGGCCGCTCGCGGCGCGGACGACCCGAACGTCGGCACTCTCGTGCTGACCCCGCTGCGCGAGGGCGGAGCGTCTGCCGTCATCGTGTGGGGCGGAGGCGAGACGCTCGGATCGCAGAGCACGATCGTCTCGACGGCGACGGTCGCCACCGCTCAGGACGACGAGGTCGCACAGCTCGCGGCGGGCCTCATGACCGGGTCCGCCGAGGACCTCACGGCCGAGCTCGTCGACGACGCCGTGTCATTCGTGCTCCTCGCGAACGCGTCGGATGCGGAGTCGGATGACGGGCGCGCCCTGTCCCTCGCCGCGGAGTCGGCCATCGACCAGCGCGCAGGGCTCGAAGCGGTCGGCACGACGACGCGCGGCATCCTGTGGCGGGTCGTGGAATCGGTGCCGGACCGCGCCGAGGCGCCGGCATCCGTCCATCGCATCGCCGGGTGGATCGCCGCGCTCCAGATCGCGATCGCGGGGATCGCCGTCCTTCTCGCCGTGCCGACCGCCGCGACGCGCCGCGACGCGCGCCGCACGCCCCGTGTCGTCGGGCTCGGTCGAGATCGGAGGGGCGCATCATGAGCGATCGCCGCATCTTCCGGTGGGCGACCACGAGTGCGCGCCTGCTGATCGGAGCGCTCGTCGCCGTCGGCATCGTCGTGGGTGTCGTCACGGCCGTCACCATCCCGTGGCCGACCCTCGCCCGCGAGCCCGTCGCGATCGTGGCGGAGCCCGCGCCCGCGGCGACGACCCTCGTGTGCACGGGCGGCCTCCTCGTGCAGGGCCGCGACGCGACCGACGCGGGCGGGCTCGAACAGGCGGCACCCCAGGCCGTGACGGTGGGCGTGCTCCCCGGGAGTGCCGACCCCGAGAGCGCGCGACTCGCGGCTCCGGACGTCGGGGGCGGCGACGGTCCCTCGGCGTTCACCGTCTCGCCGCAGGACGGCGCGCGGACGGATGCCTCGGCCGCCGGATCCTCGACCGTGGCAGACGAGGACCTCTCCGGGTTCGCGGCCTCGGCGTGCCGGCCGGCCCTGTCGGAATCCTGGCTCGTCTCCGGGTCGGCCTCGGTCGGAGCGGCGGACTTCGTCGTGCTGGCGAACCCCGGCACGTCGGCCTCGACGGTGCAGCTGACCCTCTACGGCGCCAGCGGACCGGTCGTGCCGCCGGGCGGGAGCGACATCGTCGTCCCCCCGGGCGCCCAGCGCGTCGTGCCGCTCTCGGGCATCGCGCTCGGCGAGTCGAGCCCCGTCATCCGCGTCAATGCGGAGGGCGCCCCCGTGCAGGCGTTCGTGCAGTCCAGCCTGACGCGCGTCCTCGAGCCGGGCGGCGTCGATCAGGCCGGTGCCGTCGCGGGTCTCGACGAGATCGTCACGATCGTGGGGCTGTCGGTCACGGCAGGCGCGGCCGACACGACCGCCTCGGGCGAGGCCTCCACGGTCGTCCGTGTGCTCTCGCCGACCAGCGCCGCGCAGGCGACGATCACGGTGCGGCGCGTGGGCGACGACACGCCCGCCATCGACCCGCAGACCGTCCCGCTCGAAGCGGGTCTGCCGACCGAGGTGGGGCTCGAGAGCCTGCCCGTCGGACAGTACGTGGTGGATGTCGTCGCCGAGGCGCCCGTCGTCGCGGGCGTCTGGCAGGCGACCGGATTCGGCGCCGACAGCGACTTCGGCTGGTACCTGCCGTCGCCCGCCGTGACGGTGCCCTCGCTGGTCTCCGTCCCGCAGGGGCCGGCCGCCGTGCTCACGTTGGTGAACGCGGACGAGGTGCAGGCGCGGATCGCCGTCAGCGGATCCGGCGGCGGCGAGATCGTGACGCTCGACCTCGCACCCGGTGCGAGCGAGTCCGTGCGCGTCGCCAGCGGCCAGTCCTACGTCGTCGACGGCGGCGGGGCGAGAGTGCTCGGCGCCGTGAGCATGACGGCGACCAACGCGCTCGCCGGATTCCCCGTGTGGCCGGCGGATGCCGCGGCTCCGCCGATCACGATCTATCCCTAGAAGTAGCGGAAGCGCTCGGGGCCGAGATCCCAGGGGTCGCGGTCGAGGTACTCGGCGGCCGCACGGAAGACGCTGCCTTCGACCATCATGCGGCGATGGAGGTCGTCGTCGCGGTGCAGATGGCTCAGCCGCTCGATCGGGAGTCGGAAGAGGATGATCCGCTTCTCGTCGGCCAGCACGCGCCAGCGGGGGATGCCCTGATCATCGGCGGCGATCGGCATGTCGGCGATCTCGAAGCTCACATCGCGCAGTTCGGGCCAGGCGGAGCGCAGGAACTCCGCGGCCGTCCCGACGGCCAGATCGAAGCGGTCGATCCGGGTGTCGAGGGGAGGGAGCGGGGGCCGCACGACGGCACTGCGTCCGACGCGGCCGTGGCGGCCGTGCCGCGCGGGTCGGCGACGATGTGCCGGGGTGCTGTTCGATGCCTTCCGCCACGCCATGCGCCCATCCTACGGCGGGCGGGCGCGGGGCCGGCGGCGCGGCATCCCGGGCCATCGCCTCCGCACGACTAGGGTCGAGGCGATGCGCGAGAGACTCTGCTCCAAAGTGGGATGCGCCCGAGAGGCCGTGTCGACACTGACCTACGACTACGGCGATCAGATGGCCGCCGTCGGCCCGCTGGGCGCGGGCGGCGACCCGCACGCCCACGACCTGTGCGCGATCCACACCGAGCGGCTCTCGGTCCCCAAGGGCTGGGTGGTCGTGCGCCACGAGACGCTGCGCGTCTGACGCCCACGATCCGCGCACGGTGCCGTGGCACAATGGCGGCATGTCGTCACCCGCTCTCGTGACGGATGCCGCGGCCGCGGCATCCGGTCGCCCTCTCGATTTCGTCATCGCAGACCTCTCGCTCGCCGAGGCCGGCCGTCATCAGCTGCGCCTCGCCGAGCACGAGATGCCGGGGCTCATGGCGCTGCGGGAGGAGTTCGGCCCTTCGCAGCCGCTGCGCGGTGCGCGCATCGCGGGCTCGCTGCACATGACGGTGCAGACGGGTGTGCTCATCGAGACGCTCGTCGCCCTGGGCGCACAGGTGCGCTGGGCGAGCTGCAACATCTTCTCGACGCAGGACGAAGCGGCCGCGGCCGTCGTCGTGGGCCCGACGGGCACGGTCGATGCGCCGGCCGGCGTGCCCGTCTTCGCCTTCAAGGGCGAGACGCTCGAGGAGTACTGGGCGCTCGCCGACCGCATCTTCGATTGGTCGGCCGAGGGCTTCGACGGGCCCAACCTGATCCTCGACGACGGCGGGGACGCGACGCTGCTCGTGCACCGGGGCGTCCAGTTCGAGGCCGCGGGAGCGGTGCCCGAGGCATCCGGCGACGACTCGCCCGAGTACCGCATCGTGCTCGAGACGCTGCGGCGCAGCCTCGCGCGCGATCCGCAGCGGTTCACGCGCCTGGCCGCGGGCGTCGTCGGCGTCACGGAGGAGACGACGACCGGCGTGCACCGGCTGTACGAGCTGGCCGCGGCGGGGAACCTCCTCTTCCCCGCGATCAACGTCAACGACTCGGTGACGAAGTCCAAGTTCGACAACACGTACGGCATCCGTCACTCCCTGCCCGACGGCATCAATCGCGCGACCGATGTGCTCATCGGCGGCAAGACGGCGTTCGTGGTCGGCTACGGCGACGTCGGCAAGGGAGCCTCCGAAGCGCTGCGCGGCCAGGGCGCCCGCGTCATCGTCGGCGAGGTCGATCCCATCTGCGCGCTGCAGGCCGCGATGGACGGCTTCGAGGTCGCGCGGCTGGAGTCGGTGCTCGATCGCATCGACATCCTCATCACGGGCACGGGCAACACGCGCGTCGTGACGGCCGAGCACCTCCTCGGGCTCAAGCACCTCGCGATCGTCGGCAACGTCGGTCACTTCGACGACGAGATCGACATGGCGGGCCTCGCGGCGATCCCGGGAGCCGAGCGCATCGAGATCAAGCCGCAGGTGCACGAGTGGCGCCTGCCGACGGGACGCAGCGTGCTCGTGCTGAGCGAGGGGCGCCTCATGAACCTCGGCAACGCGACGGGCCACCCGTCTTTCGTCATGAGCGCGTCGTTCACGAACCAGGTGCTCGCGCAGATCGAGCTGTTCACGAAGCCGGACGACTATCCGGTCGGCGTCTACACGCTGCCCAAGACTCTCGACGAGAAGGTCGCGCGCCTGCATCTCGCGGCTCTCGGCGTCGAGCTGACCGAGCTCACTCCCGAGCAGGCGGCCTACATCGGCGTGCCGATCGAGGGCCCCTACAAGCTCGACCACTACCGGTACTGAGGGTCTCCCGACGTCAGCGCGGCGACGCGCTCGTCTTCCAGGCGCAGCGCCCGCAGCTCGCGCTCGCGGCGCACGGCGGCGGCGCCGCGCAGGAACGTCTCGGGGTCGACGGCGGGAACGGGTGAGACGAAGGGCGCGGCTTCGGCGGCGAGGGATGCCGCGGCCCGCGCGCGTGCCGACGGCTGCATCCCGGGGGCGTTCTGGGCGAACTGCGCGATGCGGCGGGACAGGCGGTCGGGCAGGCGCGCGACATCGGCGATCGCCGCCCACGCCTCGAGCGGCTCGGGCACGCCCGGAGCGACAGGAGGCAGCGGGGGAGTGCGGGTGCGCTCGCTGTAGGTGCCGGCCAGGAGATCGCCGAGACGCTGCGAGCGCGGAGTGAAGGCGCCGACGAGCGCGGCGACCGCGCCCAGCGTGAACCACAGTTCGAACACACCCACCAGCGCGCGGATGAAGGCCTGACGGAACCCGCTCGCGCCGCCGTCGTCGCGGACGATGCGGCCGCCGACGGCGAGCTTCCCGAGACTGCGGCCCCGCGTGGCGGTCTCGACGGTCGTGGGGACGACGACCATGACGAGCACGAGCATCACGATCGTGACGATGCTCCTGGCGGACGCGTCGAGGATGTTCATGCCGAACAGGTACGTCGCCACGACGGAGTACAGCAGGAACAGTGCGACCCCTACGAGCATGTCGATGAAGGTCCCGAGCCCGCGCAGGAAGAACCCGAGCGGCTGCACATCGAGCGCGACCGCTTCGCCGGTGAGGATCTCGTCCTGGTGGATCGTCGCGGATCGGGTGGCAGCGGGCACGGTTACAGTAAAGCAAATGGACCTCGACGCCCTCACCGCAGCTCGCCGCGAGGAATGGGCGCGTCTGGACGAGCTGAGCCGCGCACGGCACCTGAGCGGCGCCGAGGCGGACGAGCTCGTGATGCGCTATCAGGCGGCTTCGGCCGACCTCGCCGACCTCAAGACCTCCGCCGGGCGCACGCGACAGGGCGACCACGTCTCGACGATGCTCGCCCGCGCGCGCCTGCGCCTGACCGGAGCGCCGGAGAACGTCCTCAGGCAGATTCCGCGGTTCTTCGCACGGCAGCTGCCCGCCGCGCTCTACCGGGTCCGGTGGACGACCCTCGTGGTCGCGGTCGGCTTCCTCGCCGTCGGCACCGTGGTCGCGCTGTGGATCTCGAGCGACCCGGCGCTGCTGGCGACGCTGGGATCGACGGCGCAGCTCGAGTACTACGCCGAGAACCAGTTCACCGAGTACTACAGCGAGAATCCCGCCGCGGTCTTCGCCGGGACCGTCTGGACGAACAACGCGTGGATCGCCGCGCAGTGCGTCCTGTTCGGCATCACCGGGGTGTGGCCGCTGATGCTCGTGATGCAGAACGCCGTCGGCGTCGGCACGGCGGCGGCGGTCATGATCTCGGCCGACCGCGCGGACGTCTTCCTCCTTTTCATCGCCCCCCACGGCCTGCTCGAGCTCACGTGCATCTTCGTCGCCTGCGCCGCGGGACTCCACATCTTCTGGGCGTGGGTGGCCCCCGGTCCTCGCCCTCGCGGCGAGGCGCTCGCCGCCGCGGGGCGGTCGCTCGCGACGATCGCGATCGGCCTCGTCATCGCGCTCGGGGTCTCGGGCCTGATCGAGGGTTTCGTCACGGCGCAGCCGTGGCCCTGGCCGGTCAAGATCGGCATCGGTGCGGCGGCGCTCGCGCTGTTCCTCGCCTACATGCTCGTCGTCGGCGGTCGTGCCGCGCGGCAGGGTGAGACGGGCGACCTCACCGAGTACGAGGCGGGCACCCCGACTCTCGTCGCCGGCTGACCGTCACTCCGTATCGGCGCCGCCGAACATCGCGCGGTACGCGTAGCCCGCGATCAGCGCTCCGACGATCGGGAAGACGAGGAACACCCACAGCTGAGCGAGCGCGTCGAAGCCGCCGTAGATCGCCGTAGCGATCGAGCGGGCGGGGTTGACCGAGGTGTTGTCGATGGGGATCGTCGCGAGGTGGATCGCGGCGAGAGTGAGCCCGATGATGAGGCCCGCGAACGCGGGACGACCGGTCTTGCCGTGCGTCGCGCCGAGGATGACGACGACGAACACGGCGGTGAAGAGCGCTTCGACGATCATCGCCGCGCCGATGCCGAAGCCGCCGGGGGAGTTCGAGCCGAAGCCGTTCGAGGCGAAGCCGGCATCCTGCACGGTCGACAGCCACCCGGCGGGCCCGAACAGCCCGATGAGCACGATGAGAGTCGTCGCCACAGCTCCACCCACGATCTGCGCGGCGACGTAGCCCAGCACGCCGCGCCAGGGGAACCGGCCGGCGGCTGCGAGGCCGACCGTCACGGCCGGGTTGAAGTGCCCGCCCGAGACGGGGCCGAAGGCGTAGATGCCCGCCGCCAGGGCGAGGCCGACGGCGAAGGACACCCCGATGAACCCGACGCCCTTGTTGGCGGACTCGGTCCCCTCGCCGAATCCCGCCGCGAACAGTGCCGTCGAGATCACCGCGAGCACGAGGACGAACGTCCCGAGGGCCTCCGCCACGAGCGGTGCTCGCGACGAACGGGCGATCGTTGCGGTGTCGTTCATGGAGCCGTCCTCTGAAGTTCGCGCCGTTCGGCGCGCGTTATCTGTGAATTACCTGATGGTGCACTAGTGTCGGCCGCGATGGCGCGCATAGTCCGCGTTCATTTCTACAGGAGGAGCACACATCATGTCGGGCACGCTTCGCAGTGCATTGGCCGAACTGGTCGGCACGTTCATCTTCGTCTTCGCGATCATCGCGGCGGTCAGCAACGCCGACACGGTGTTCGCGCCGCTGGCGATCGGCTTCGCGCTCATGGTCATGGTCTACGCGACCGGGCACATCTCCGGTGCGCACCTCAACCCCGCCGTCTCGGTCGGCGTGTGGCTGCGCGGTGCGATCGACGCCGTCGGAATGGTCTTCTACATCGTCGCGCAGCTCGTCGGCGCAGCGCTCGCATCGCTCGTCGCCTTCGCGATCTTCCCGGCGCCCGAGTCGGCACTCGAGGTCGAGGTCGGCCCCGCGTTCCTCGTCGAGGCGCTGTGGACCTTCGTTCTCGTCTACGTCGTCCTGAACGTCGCGACGTCGAAGGACCACCCGAACAACTCGTTCTACGGCCTCGCGATCGGCTCGACGGTCTTCGTCGGCGCGGTCGGCTTCGGCAGCGTCTCGGGCGGCGGCTTCAACCCCGCCGTAGCCCTGGGTCTTGCGGTCCACGGCAACTTCGCGTGGGGGTCGTACTGGCTCTACTTCGTCGCGCCGATCGTCGGTGGCGCGATCGCCGCGCTCGTCTTCCGCGTCTTCAACGCGCACGACAAGCTGCCCGCCAAGTCCTGATCCCTCACGGAAGCGGCGGCCCGGGGGGGGGGGGGGCGGGCGCGGTGACCCCCCGCGCCGGGGGGGGGGGGGCGACCGGGCACAGGCGCCCCCCCGCCCGGAGAGCCACCTACCGGGCG
>NZ_JBIMKU010000002.1:0-133519 GCF_051860965.1 Microbacterium sp. | reverse complement strand
CGGCTTACCCCCCCCCCCCCCCCCCCGCCCCCCAAGTCCCTGCCCCCCCCCGCCCCCCCCCCCCGGGGCGGGCCCCCCGCTTCCGCGTTCCCCGCCCTCGCCGGGCGGGGCGGGGACACCGGTCAGAGGCGCCCCGCCGCCTTGAGAGCCAGATACCGGTCGGCGATCCGCGGCGGCAGGTCGTCGGCCGTGTCGGTGACCGCCTCGGCGTGCGCGCGCCCGATCGCCGCTGCGACCCGATCGCGTTCCGCCGCGGCGCGCGCGACGGCCGCTTCGCGGTAGACCTCGTCGACATCGGGGCGGTCCGCCGTCGGCGTGGGGGCATCGGCCACCGTGCCGACGAGCACGTGCGTGCGCGCCGTGAGCGCGGGGAGCGACCCGAGGAATCCGCGAGAGCCCTCGACGGCGTCCTGCGCGGTCAGCAGCACCACGAGCGACGGACGCGAGGTGAGAGCCCGCACCTCGGCGAACGCGGCATCCCAGTCCGTGTCGATGAGCGTGGGCTCGACAGGGGCCATGGCGTCGACCATCGCCGGGAGCAGTCCCGGTCCGTCGTGCCGGGTGACCCGCGCGCGCACGACGCGGTCGAACATCAGCAGGTGCACGTGGTCGCCGGCGCGCTGCGCGAGCGCGGCGAGCAGCAGCGCCGCCTCCATCGCGGCATCCAGCCGCACGCCGTCGCCGACCCGGGCGGCCGCCGTGCGTCCCGTATCGATCACGATGACGACGTGCCGGTCCCGCTCGGGACGCCACGTGCGCAGCATGGTCGTCGACGACCGCGCCGTCGCGCGCCAGTCGATCGATCGCACGTCGTCGCCGCGCACGTACTCCCGCAGGCTGTCGAACTCGGTCCCGGGTCCGCGCACCTGGATGCTGGTCGCGCCGTCGAGCTCTCTCAGTCGCGCCAGTCGCGAGGGCAGGTGGCGGCGTGACGTGAACGGCGGGAGCACGCGGATCGACCCGACGGCATCGATGCGCGCCTGGCGCCCCGCGAGGCGCAGCGGCCCGGCGGATCGGACGACGACGAACATGCTGCGCAGCTCGCCACGACGGCGCGGGGCGAGGGGTGTGCGGAGGACGCGACTCTCGCCGGGTGGGAGGAGGATCGATGGATGCCCGGTCGGCGCGCCCGCCGTCGGCTGCCACGCATCCCGCACGTGCCCGCGCACCGTCCGTCCGCCCGTGTTGCGCAGCCGGGTGGTCACCTCGACGACCTCGCCGAGACGCGCACGCACCGGCGCCGAGCGCTCGATGCGGATCAGGCGCGGATCGGGTGCGGCCGCGGCATCCACCAGCGCCAGCACGAGGCACAGGACGATCCAGCCCGCTGCCGCGAGCCACGCGTCGATTCCGGCCAGCGAGAGCAGGACGACGGGCACGGCGCCGACGGCGACGAGGATCGGGAGGCGGGATGCGAGGTACACGTCTAGATGGGCACTCTCGTCTGCTGAACGACCGAGCCCAGCACCGCGTCGACCGACACGCCTTCGAGCTCGGCCTCGGGACGCAGGCGGATACGGTGCCGCCAGGTCGGCACGAGCATCGTCTGCACGTGGTCGGGCGTGATCGCCGGGTAGCCGCCGAGCCACGCCCAGGCCTTCGCCGAGGCCAGGAGGGCCGTCGACGCGCGCGGCGAGACGCCGAGCTGCACCGAGGGGCTCTCGCGGGTCGCGCGGGCGAGATCGACGACGTAGCCGAGGACGGCGTCCGAGACGGCGACGGATGCCGCGGCGCGCTGTGCCGCGCGCAGCTCGTCGGCAGTCGCGGCGCGCCGGACGCCGGCGGCGGCGAGATCGCGGGGATCGAAGCCGCCTGCGTGCCGCCGCAGGACCTCGAGCTCGGCATCCCGGGCCGGGAGGTCGACGATGAGCTTCAGCAGGAAGCGGTCCAGCTGTGCTTCGGGCAGCGTGTAGGTGCCCTCGTGCTCGACGGGGTTCTGCGTCGCCGCGACGAGGAACGGGAACGGCAGCGGGCGGGTGACGCCGTCCGTCGAGACCTGGCGCTCCTCCATGGCCTCGAGGAGGGCGGACTGCGTCTTGGGCGGGGTGCGATTGATCTCGTCGGCGAGCAGGATGCTGGTGAACACCGGTCCTTCGCGGAATTCGAACTCGCCCGTCTTGGCGTCGTAGACGAGCGAGCCCGACACGTCGCCCGGCATGAGGTCGGGGGTGAACTGGATGCGCTTCGTGTCGAGCCCGAGCGTCGTGGCGAAGGCGCGCACGAGGAGGGTCTTGGCGACGCCGGGCACGCCCTCGAGGAGCACGTGCCCGCCGGCGAGGAGGCCGATCAGCAGACCCGTGACGGTGCCGTCCTGACCGACGACGGCTTTGCCGACCTCGGAGCGCACGCGGTTCATCGCGTCGCGCAGGACGGCGTCGTCGGCGGGCATGTCGATGTCTGTCATCGGCTGTTCCTTTCGGGGCGGAGGGCCGCCTCGACGGCGTCCTCGAGGTCGCGGATGCGTGTGCGCAGGCCGAGCAGGTCGGCGCCGGACGCGGGGATGTCGTCGATGAGGATGCCGCGCACGGTGCCTCGATCGAGGCCCGTGCGCGTCGCGGCGGCGTCGGCGATCTGGTCGGCTCGTGCCGCCGGTCCGAGTCCGAGCCTGCGCGCGAGTCGTCGCAGCGCCGCGCCACGCAGCTGCGCGGCGGCATGCGGGGCGTCGCCCGCGCGGGCGTAGAGGCGCGCGCGCCCCTCGGTCGTCTCGCCGACCCGCACCGTGACGGGCAGGCGCTCCCGGACGAGCGGGCCGAACCGGCGTCCGCGCCAGATGCCCGCCGCGACGCCGGCCACCAGCAGCAGGACGATGACGGGGCTCACCCACGGCGGGGTCAGCTCGCCGAGGGTCGGCGTGCCTTCCAGGTCGGTGTCGAAGGGGCCGGGCACGTACCAGACCACGACGGGATGACGACCGAGGAGATTGATCGCGAGCGCCGCGTTGCCGTCCTCGGCCAGCGCTTCGTTCACGAAGAGCGGTCCCGCGTCGATGGCCGCGACCCGGCGGCCGTCGTCGTCCTCGTGCACGAGGAGTCCCCACCCGTCACCGGTGGAATAGCACGCGATCACGGCATCGTCACCCGGAGCGAGCAGCAGACCGGGCGAGACGTCGCCCGCGCGAACGGCCTCCGCCAGGTCGCACTCCGGGGCCACGGGGCCGTCGGCGGCGGCGCCCGCGAGGGTGGAACCCGCGAGGAAGAGGCGCAGGTCGCGCGAGCGCGGTTCGACGAGCACGAGGTCGGCGGCCGCGTCGCCGAGTTCTTCGATGGCGGCATCGGTGAGCGCCGGCGCATCGGGGAGCACGAGCGTCGCGGCGTCCTGCGCGAGGGCGGACGCGGCGGTCGCTCGGTCGCGCGCGACGACCACTTCCACTCCCTGATCGCGGAGGATCGCGGCGAGGGCCTGCGCGCCCCGTGGCGCGGGGGATTCGGGGTCGAGCGCGTCTCGCTCGGTCCACGCGCCGATCCCCGACATCACCGAGCCGACGATGCCGATCAGCACCACGCCGAGACCGAGTGCGATCCACGTACCGACGCGTCGAGCGCGCGACGTCGCCTGGACCTCCACGTCCGTCATGCGACGAGCTCCTCGACGACGACAGGGCGGTCGGCGGCGATCGCGTCATCCACCGACGCGACGCGCGCGAAGAGCTCCGCGGTGCCGGGACGGCGGAGGTAGCGCACGTCGTCGAACGCCTGCGCCGCTGACTCGAGGTCGTCGGCGCGGGCGGGGAAGGCGCGTGCCGCCGCGCGGGCGAACCCGTGCACGGTGGCGCCAGGGGGCGTGTCGACGATGCCGCGTTCGGCGAGCGATCGTGCCAGGGCGCGGAATCGCAGCACGATCGCCTCGGCCCATTCGCCGCGGTCGGCGCGGGATGCCGCTTCCTCCCGCAGCTCCTGGGCGGTGCGGATCTCGCTGTCGCCGAACAGCGCCCCGACCGCCACCGGCGCGCGCCGGGTCGAGCGCGGGCGCCCCCAGATCAGGAACGCGACGACGATCAGCACCGCGGCGGCGATCGCGCCGACGAATGCGAGCACGGTGCCCCAGTCCTGCGACACCTCGGTCCCGAAGAGTCCTCGGACGAAGTCCCACACCGCGCGCGCCGCCTGATCGAAGAAGGTCGGCTCGGTGACGCGGTAGACCGGATCGGAGAGCTCCTGCTCGGCCCACCGGCGCGCTTCGTCGCCGTCGGGGATCAGAGGTGTCGTCGCGCGCAGGATCACGCCGACGGCGACTCTCGGTCGGCGGGCGGGGGAGGTGCGCCGGGGGCGGTCCAGGTCGTCGGCGACGCGGGGGACGGCGTCGGCGGCGATACCGGCCACGGCGGTGCAGGCGCGGGCGTCTGGGCGGGCGCGGGGGTCGCGGCGGGGGGACCGTATGCCGGCGGCACGCCGACCGGGAAGCCGGACGGGTAGCCCGCCGCGACCGGGATCCGCGGCGCGAGCACGCGCCCGACGTGCTGAACGTAGGGATCCGGGAGGTCGGCGGCCCCGGCATCCCTCCTCTCGACGTAGGCGAGCAGATCGAGGTCGAGACCCTCGTGGCGCATGCGGCAGTCGACGTAGATCAGGGCCGTCGCGGTCGCCTGCACGACGAGCGCGACCGACTGGATGACGAAGAGCACCGCGTACACGAGCAGGAGGCCCACCACGACGGCGACGACCCCGGACGAGTCCGGGTCTCCGGTCGGGGCGATGATGGTGCCGAGCCCGGCCGACAGGAACGAGAAGGGGAGCGAGACGACCTGGCCCAGGGCGGAGAAGATGACGACGATGACCACGATGATGCCGAGCGCCGGCCAGAACCGCCCGCGGGTCAGGGACCAGGACCGCGTGACCGCCTGTGCGATGGTCGCGCGCTCGATGAGGATGGCGGACGGCGCCAGGAGGAGCTTGATCGTGAGCCACCACACGACGACGATCGCGCCGAGGAACGCCAGGATGCCGAGCACGATCGCGACGGGCAGGGCGACCGTGCCGAGCGCGAACAGTGCGCCGCCGACGATCACCAGCGCGCCGACGAGGGCGAGGGCGAGAAGGAGCGAGTAGCCGATGAGCCGCCACACGACGGGCTTCACCTGCCGCCAGATCGCGCGCAGGGTCAGCTTCTCGGCCACGACGGCGTGCGTCACCTCGACGACGACGACGCCTTGCACGATGACGGACATCGCCTGGGCGGCCAGGCCCAGCACGAAGCTCGCGATGATCAGGATCGCGACCGAGCCCACGGTGACCGTCTCGAAGTCCTCCGTGCCGGGGCGCAGTGTCGACAGGCGCGCATAGGTCGCCCACGTGATCGCTCCGATCGCGCCGAGCAGCACGATGTAGGTGAGGGTCTGCACGACGAGCGCGAACCCGAGCAGGACCTTCGGATTCTGTCGGAGAGCCACGAACGACCGCCCCAGGATCGTTCCGAAGGAGAGAGGATGCAGCGGGACGATGCCGGGGCGTGACGCAGGCGTCCAGGCAGGGTACGCGGTCACGTGAGCCTCCTCGTGGATCGCCGCCCTGCGGGGCGGGACTCCATCGTGTCATATGGGGGCGGCGCGCTCCCCGCGGGAGGTTCCCAGCGGCCGCCGGTGCTTCTCGGAGGATCCGCCCGGTGGGCCCCGGGCCCGCGCTCAGGCGAGGTCGACTAATGTGTGGGGAGCGCCCGAGCGCCGCTGGGGCGGCGGCGGCCCGACATAGAGGACGAATCGCGTCAGATGACTTCACGCATCCTGGTGGTCGACGATGACACCGCACTCGCCGAGATGATCGGCATCGTGCTGCGCACCGAGGGCTTCGAGACGGTGTTCTGCGCCGATGGATCGCAGGCCGTCGAGACGTGGCGGACCGAGCGGCCGGATCTGATCCTGCTGGATCTCATGCTGCCCGGCATGGACGGCATCGAGATCTGCACGCGCGTGCGGGCCGAGTCGGGCATCCCGATCATCATGCTCACGGCGCGCACCGACACCGCCGATGTCGTGCGCGGTCTCGAGGTCGGCGCCGACGACTACATCGTCAAGCCCTTCAATCCGAAGGAGCTCGTGGCCCGCATCCGCACGCGGCTGCGACCGGTCGCCCAGCCCGTGAGCGAGGTGCTGCGCATCGGCGACCTCACCGTCGACGTCTCGGCCCATGAGGTGCGCCGTGGCGACACCGTCATCGCGCTCACTCCGCTCGAGTTCGAGCTGCTCGTCGCCCTCGCGTCGAAGCCGCAGCAGGTCTTCTCGCGGGAGATGCTGCTCGAGCAGGTCTGGGGCTATCACTACAAGGCAGACACGCGCCTCGTGAACGTCCACGTCCAGCGTCTGCGCGCCAAGGTCGAGCTCGACCCCGACAACCCCAAGATCGTCACGACCGTTCGCGGCGTCGGCTATCGCGCCGGCGCCGTCGTCTGAGGCGGCGATGACGTCCGCGGGTGCCGGCGCCGCCACATCCCGCGATCCGTGGGTCTGGCTGCGCTCGTGGCGGGCGTGGCCCGAAGACCTCGCGAGCCTGTGGCGCCGGTCGCTGCGGTTCCGCACGATCCTCGTGACCCTGGCGCTGACGGCGCTCGCCGTCGTCATCGCCTGTCTGTGGATGGCCGTGCAGATCCAGAACGACCTCTTCGTCTCACGGCGGGACCAGGTGCTGGACTCCGCCCAGCGGGCGACCGCCATCGCGCAGGAGACCCTCGATTCCGCCGTCGAGGGCGACTCGGCGCAGCTGCAGGCCCTCATGCAGACCGTGAGCGGCAGCCTCGCGCAGCAGTCGTCGAGCGACGCGATCGCCGTCTTCCGCATCGACAGCACCCCGTCGGCGGTCGCTCCGCAGGACTTCACGCGCGGCGTCGCCTTCGACGAGGCGATCACCCCCGAGCTGGCTCAGCAGGTGGAGGACGACCCGACCCGGCAGTACTTCCAGTCGGTCGCGCTCCCGGGGCCGAACGGCTCCACCGTCCCCGGCATCGTCGTCGGGCAGCAGCTCACCATCCCGGTCTCGGGCGTGGGGCCGTACGCGCTCTTCTTCGCCTACGACCTGAGCGCGGCATCCCAGACCCTCGGCTTCATCCAGGGCACCCTCTGGGTCGTGGGCATCGCCCTCGTGCTGCTCATCAGCGGCATCGCGTGGTTCGTGCTGCGGTCCGTGACGACGCCGATCGGCGAGGCCGCCGAGACGAGCGCGAAGCTCGCAGCCGGCCAGCTCGACGTCCGCCTTCCCGTGCGCGGCGAGGACGAACTGGCCACGCTCGGCCGCTCGTTCAACGCCATGGCCGACAGCATCGAGTCCCAGATCAAGGAGCTCGCCGACCTCTCGCTCGTGCAGCAGCGATTCGTGTCGGATGTCTCGCACGAGCTGCGCACCCCGCTCACGACGATCCGGCTGGCGGCCGACATGATCAACGACCAGCGCGACGACTTCGATCCCGCGACCGCGCGCGCGGCGGAGCTGCTCAATGCGCAGGTGCAGCGCTTCGAGACGCTGCTCACCGACCTCCTCGAGATCAGCCGGTACGACGCCGGATCGGTGCAGCTCGAGCTCGAGCCCACGAGCCTCGCGCACCTCGCCGAGGACGTCATCGAGTCGATGGCGCAGCTCGCCGAGCAGCACGGCACCGACGTGCGGCTGGTCGCTCCCGGGGGATATTCCCCGGTCGACATGGACCCGCGCCGCGTGCGGCGCATCGTCCGGAACCTGCTCGGCAATGCGATCGAGCACGGCGAGGGCAGGCCCATCGTCGTCACGGTAGACAGCAACCAGCAGGCAGTCGCGATCGGAGTGCGCGACTACGGCCTGGGCATGAAGCCCGGCGACGTCGAGCGCGTCTTCGACCGGTTCTGGCGCGCTGATCCGTCGCGCACGCGCACGATCGGCGGCACGGGCCTGGGCCTGTCGATCGCCCTCGGCGATGCCCGCCTGCACGGCGGGGAGCTCGCCGTGTGGTCGGAGCTCGGCCGCGGGACGAACTTCGTGCTGACGCTGCCCCGGCACGATGCGCGGCTCGCGGCGCCGTCGCCGCTTCCCGTCGATCCGGGCGACGACTCGGTCGCCGCCGTGGAGGACCTCGGCCTCACGCAGCCGATTCCCGTGCTGCGCGATCCGTCGTCCCGGGGAGGTGCGGCATGAACCTCCGCCGCGGCATCCTCTCGGCCACGCTCGCGCTCGTCGCGGCGTTCGCGCTCACGGCGTGCGCCGGACTGCCCACGGGCGGGGCCGTGCAGGAGGGCCTTCCCGCCGGCAGCGACGACGGGCCGCCCGACATCTCCTTCCGTCCGACCGGTCCGCAGCCCGGCGCGACGCCCGAGCAGATCGTCGACGGATTCCTGCTCGCGGGCTCGGGCCCGGCCGCGACCGCAGGATCGGAGTGGTCGACGGCGCGCGAGTTCCTCGGGGCGACGTTCCGCGACCAGTGGAATCCCTCCGCGCAGGTGACCGTCGACATCCTGGCCGATCGCGAGGCGGTCCTGCTCGACGACGACACCGTCGAGGTCACCGTGACCCCCGTCGCGACGGTCGACGAGAAGGGCGTGTACGAGCGGGCCGCCGGCGGCACGATCCCGCTCGCCTTCGAGCTCGGTAAGAACGGCGCGGGCGAGTGGCGCATCACCCAGGCGCCCGACGGCATCGTGCTCGATCGCACGACCTTCACGCAGGTGTTCCGGCCCTATCCCCTCGCATACTTCGATGCGTCGTGGACCTATCTCGTCCCCGACGTGCGATGGTTCCCGCAGACGAACACGGCCAGCCGCATCGCGGACGCTCTGGTCAACAAGCCGCGCAGCGACTGGCTCGCGCCGGCGGTGAAGACCGCGTTCCCCGAGGGGGTCACGGCGCAGATCGGCGTACCGGTCGTGTCGGGCGTCGCGGGCGTGACGCTCGAGAACGCGCTCGGGGTGGACCAGACGGCGCTCGACCGCATGCAGGCGCAGCTGGAGGCGAGTCTCGGCGCGGCGGGCGTCAGCGAGGTCGAGATGCTCGCCGACAACACCCTGATCCCGGCTCAGGCAACGCCGACCCGTCGCACCACCGTCACCGGCCCGGCGCTCGCGCGGATCGAGCAGGGCTTCGGATTCCTCACGGGAGACGAGCTCACCGAGATCCCGGGGCTCTCGGATGCCGTGGAGCAGGTGGATGCCGCGGCGATCCAAGTGGGTGTCGACCGCGAGACCGCCGCCGTTCGCACGACCGACGGCGCGGTGCGGAGGGTCACGGCGGACGGCGAGGCAGCCGTGCTGGACTCGCGATCGGGCCTCGTCGACCCCTCGATCGATCCGTCCGGCGTGATCTGGACGGTCCCGGTCGGCGCGCCGCAGGCGGTCCGCGCGTACCTGGCCGACGGCACGGAGGTGCAGATCGAAGCGGCGTGGCCCGGCGCGAGCCGTATCGCGGCGATGGCGGTGTCGCGCGACGGTGCGCGGATCGTCGCGCTCGTCAGCTCGGGCGGTCGCACGTCGGTGTGGGCGGCCGGGATCATCCACGATCAGAACGGTGTGCCGAGGAGTCTCAGCGCTCCGTTCGAGCTGGGCGTCGCGGACGGCGCGGGCATCGGTCTCGCGTGGCTCGACGACACCACGGTCGGGGTGCTCGCGGTCGACGGTGCGACGGTGCGGGTCGTGGAACAGCTCGTGGGCGGCCCCGGGCTCGTGACGCCCGGACCCGAGGGTGCGGCATCCATCTCCGGCGCCAACTCGATCTCGAGCGTGCGTCTGCGCGGTGCCGACGGCACGCTCTACATCAAGCGCGGAGCCAACTGGCAGCAGACGGCGTCCGGCATCCTGGTCCTCGCGACCCAGCAGGGTACTCCGGAATAGCTCCTCCCCAGACTCTGCGCCGTGGCGGCCGTCCACGGGAACCGATCGCGCCGGGTGCAGGCGACGCCGCGGCGCGACAGTGGACGGATGGATGCCTCGACCACCGTGCGCCACGCGCTGCAGGACGCTCTCGCGCTCGTCTTCCCCGTCCGCTGCGCCGGCTGCGACGCCGAGGACGTGGCGCTCTGCGACGCCTGCGTCCTCGCGCTGGGCCCGCTCGTGACGCGGCGGACCGTGACGGGCGTCGACGTCGTCAGCGGCCTGAGATTCGACGGGGTCCCGGCCCGCGTCATCCGGAGTCTGAAAGAAGACGGTCGCACGGGTCTCGCGCGTGCGCTCGCACCCGCGCTGAGCGCCGCCGCCGGAGCCGCGATCGGCCGGAGCTCCGCGACCGTCGTACCCGTGCCGACGTCGCGCGCGTCGTTCCGTCGGCGCGGATTCCACGTCGCGGAGCTCGTCGCCCGCCGGAGCGGTCTGCGCGTCGAGCGACTCCTCCGCACGGCCCGGTCGACGGCGGATCAGCGCGGTCTCGATCTCGAGGCGCGCCGGCGCAACGTCGAGGGCAGCCTTGTCGCACGGCCCGTGGCGGGCCGGCGCCTCGTCGTGCTCGACGACGTCGTGACGACGGGGGCCACACTCGCCGAGGCGGTCCGTGCGCTGCGCGCCGGCGGAGCCGAGGTCGTGGGGGCCGTCACCATCGCCGCGACACCGCGCAGACGTGACGCAATCGAAACTCCCAGGTGACAGTCCGGTGACGCAGGGCTAGCGTGGACAGGACAAGGCGACTGAAGGTCCGCCCTTGACCGGGAGGACCGGAACAAGGAGGTCAGGGATGGAAACCAGCATCGTCGGCGTGGGTGTGAGCGTGTCGGATCGCTTCCGCGGCGTGGTTGACGAAAAGGTCCCGCGCATCGAGCAACTGGCGCCACGTGCGCAGCGGCTCGACATCAAGGTGACCCATCGCGCCTATCACAACGGTCGGGTGGAAGACGAGACGGTGGAGCTGACGCTCACCGGCAAAGGGCCGATCGTGCGGGCCGAGGCCGTCGACGGCGACAAGTTCGCCGCGCTCGACATGGCCGTGGACAAGCTGGCGGAGCAGCTGCGACGTGCGAAGGACAAGCGCATCGACGCGCGCAAGCACCCGCGTGGCGCCAAGCTCGACAAGGAGAGCGGATCGCTCCAGGGGGTCGACGTCCAGCCGGCCTCCGTCGAGGTGCTCCGCGCCGTCCGCACGGGTGAGATCCCGATCATCACGGGCAACGAGGACGAGGAGGACTACACGCCCGTCGTCATCCGCACGAAGGAGTTCGGCCCCGAGTGGATGACCGTCGAGGACGCCGTCGACCGGATGGAGCTGGTCGGCCACGACTTCTTCCTCTTCATCGACGCGCGAACAGACCACCCCAGCGTCGTCTACCGGCGCAAGGGATGGGACTACGGCGTCATCTCGCTGACCACGCAGGCAGCGCCCGAGGTCGGCGCCGCGTAGCGATCCCCGAACGAGGAACGCCCCGAGCCGTCAGCGGTCCGGGGCGTTCTCGTCTCGATCGGCTCGGGTCGTCGCCGGACGAGCGAACGGACTCAGTCGAACATGCCGTCGAGCAGGCTGCCGATCACGAGGCCGCCGAGGAGGCCGCCCATGAGGCCGTCGCCGCCGCCTCGGCGCCCGCCGCCGTAGCCGCCGCCCCACTGGTCGGGGCCCTGCTGCGGACGGGACTGGTCGATGTCGCGCTGGGCGAGCTGCAGCGCCTCGCCCGCGAGGGTCGCGGCCCGGCGCGCCATGGCCATGGCCTGCTCGCGATCGTCCTCGTCGATCTGCGTCGCCGCGGCGGCCGACGTGCCCAGGAAGCGGTCGAGATCCAGTCGGACCCGCTCGGCCTCGGCGAGGCGCGTGCGGGCGTCGGCGCCGATCCATCCGCGGTGCCCTGCGATGACATCGCGCGCGACGGCGAGCTGCCTGTCGGCGTCGTCGATCGCGTGGCGCACGTGCTCGAGGGGAGGGATGATGCGGGCCGCGCGCTCGCGGGCGGCGGCGATCGCGGCATCCAGTCCCGCATTCGCCTCGCGCAGGCGGGTGAGCTGGGTGAACGGATCGGTGTTGACCCCCGCGGCGGGCAGTGCCGACAGTGCCGCCTGCAGCTTCGTGATTGCTTCGCTGACAGCGGGGGAGTGCGGCTCCTTCAGAGCCACCACGATGTCTTCGCGCGAATCCTCGACGATGGCGGCGAGTGTCGATTCGGCGCGGAGCGCCTCGACCTCGAACGTCTCGACGGCATCGAGCAGGGTCGCGGCGCGACGGACGGACTCGGTGGATGCCTCGAGCGCCATGTTCGCCTGCTCGCGCTGCCCGGCCTCGCGTCGTCGCTCGGCGACGCCGGCGCCGTGCTCGGCGAACCCGAGGAGCTGCTCGGCCTCGGACGGATTGGCGTCGACCTGCGCGAGTGCCTCGGCCGAGTAGCGCGCAGCCAGCCGCTGCACCGTCTCGCGGGCACCGGGGACGCGGGAACGCAGGCGCTGCGCATCGGCACGCACCCCGGCGATGATCTCGGGTGCGCGGCGCGCGCGTGCGATGCGCTCAGACAGCGCCTCGGTGCGGTCGTCGAGCAGCTCCTCGGCCCAGTCGCACAGCTGGACGATGCGCGCGTTGCGCGTGCGCAGCTCTTCTGCGGTGTCGGGGATCTCGTCGTGGTTGAGCTGATGCAGATGGAACGCCTCGCCGAGGTGCTGACGGACGGCCGTGAGGGCCTCGCGGAGCTCTTTGGTCGAGTCGGGACCGAGCTCCGCCTCGGCGAAGACGAGCTCGTCCGTCGTGACGCGGATGCGCTCGTCGGCGGCGACGAGAGCGGTCTGCGCGCGCTGTGCGAGATCGGCGTCCTGGGCGGCCAGTTCGTCACGCTCACGTTTGCGGTTGCCCCAGAATCCAGCCATGTCCTCGATCCTATGTCGGGTCTCACCCGACGAGAGTGATGTGCTCCCAGGGCGAACAACGGGACTCTGGTGCCTCCGATCGAGCACGGATGATGCATGGCGCTCCCGAAAGCACTCGTCCCGGTCTCGCGGCGCGGCTGCCGGAGACCCGAGTGTCCACGGAATGCGGTTGTCAGCCGTTCATGACGGCGATCCGTGGACACTGGACGCCGCAGCGCAAGCGGCGCCGGTCTCAGTGCCGGGGCTTGCGGAACGGCTTCTCGTCGTCGTGGCGCGGGCGGCGGCCCGTGTCGGCGCGCAGCTCGATGAGCTTGCCCGAGATGCGGGTGTCGGCGAGGCGATCGAGCGTCGCGCGGGGGAGGTCGGCGGGCAGTTCGACGAGGGAGAAGTCGGGCCGGATCTGGATCATGCCGAAGTCGTCGCGCTTGAGCCCGCCCTCGTTCGCGAGGGCGCCGACGATCTGGCGCGGCTCGACGCGGTGCCGCTTGCCCACGGCGATGCGGTAGGTCGCCATGCCGGGGCGGGGGGTCCGCTCCTTGCGGGGACCGCGGTCGTCGCCGTCGCGCTCGAAGCGGCTCGGCCGGTCGGGGCGATCGCGTTCGAAGCGCGCGGGGCGCTCGGGCTCGGCTTCGAGCAGGAGCGGCGACTCGCCCTGTGCCACGACGGCGAGCGCGGCCGCGACATCCACCTCCGGCACGTCGTTGTGACGCACGTAGTGGGCGATGATGTCGCGGAATCGCTCGATGCGCTCCGTCTCGCCGAGGGCGGCCGTGATGCGGTCGTCGAAGCGCGCGAGGCGCGTGACGTTGACCTCGTCGACGCTCGGCAGCTGCATCTCGGTCAGGTCCTGGCGGGTCGCGCGCTCGATCGCGCGCACGAGACCGCGCTCGCGCGGCGTCACGAAGCTGATCGCGTCGCCCGACCGGCCGGCGCGGCCCGTGCGGCCGATGCGGTGCACGTACGACTCGGTGTCGGTGGGGATGTCGAAGTTCACGACGTGCGAGATGCGCTCGACATCGAGTCCGCGTGCGGCGACATCGGTGGCGACGAGGATGTCGAGCTTGCCCGACTTCAGCTGGTTGACGGTCTTCTCGCGCACGGGCTGGGCGACGTCGCCGTTGATGGCGGCGGCGGAGTACCCGCGGGCGCGGAGCTTCTCGGCGATCTCCTCGGTGACGCTCTTGGTGCGGCCGAAGACGATCATCCCGTCGAAGTTCTCGGTCTCGAGGATGCGCGTGAGGGCATCCATCTTCTGCTGGAACGAGACGATGAGGTAGCGCTGCGTGATCGTCGCCGACGTCGTCGTCTTGGTCTTGACCGTGATCTCTTCGGGATCGTGCAGGTACTGCTGGGACATGCGCCGGATGGATGCGGGCATCGTCGCCGAGAAGAGGGCGACCTGCTTGGAATCGGGTGTGTCGGCGAGGATCGTCTCGACGTCCTCGGCGAAGCCCATCTTGAGCATCTCGTCGGCCTCGTCGAGCACGAGGTACTTCAGCTCGGTGAGATCGAGCGTGCCCTTGGCGAGGTGGTCCATGATGCGGCCGGGTGTGCCGACGATGACGTGGACGCCCCGGCGGAGCGCCGACAGCTGCACGCCGTACCCCTGGCCGCCGTAGATGGGGAGCACGTGCACGCCCTTCACGTGGGACGCGTACTTCTCGAACGCCTCGCACACCTGGAGCGCGAGTTCGCGCGTCGGAGCGAGCACGAGCGCCTGCGGCGTCTTCTGCGAGACGTCGAGCCGATCGAGGATCGGCAGCGCGAAGGCGGCGGTCTTGCCGGTGCCGGTCTGGGCGAGACCCACGACGTCGCGGCCGTCGAGGAGGACGGGGATCGTCGCCGCCTGGATCGCCGAAGGCGTCTCGTACCCGACGTCGCGCAGTGCGGCGAGCACCTTGTCGCCCAGGCCCAGGTCGGCGAACGTCGTGGTCTCGGGCGTGGTGTCTTCAGTCTCGGTCACGCTTCAGGTTAGTGCGTGCGGCCTGTGAGTCGACAGGATGCCGGGGCGCGGCATCCATCCACGCGGCGTCGACGCGAGCGTCGGAGGATGCCGTTTCCGTCGGAGGATCGACGACGAATCGTCCGACTTTCGCGCGATGCTCCGACCGAACGGCACCTCAGCGCCGGCGACGATCGTGTCAGCGCTGGTAGGCCGAAGCCCACGCGAGCTCGGTGATGTCGATCGGCTGCGTCGGCGGCAGCGCCAGCGCAGCGGGGTCGAGGGGTGGAACGGTCGAGGTCATGGGGTTCCTCTCTGTGGGGTTCACTGAGTAATGTCCGCAACCGCCCGATTCGTCTCAGAGAACCCTCAGGCGATCGCGGTGCGACGGGTGAGTTCGGGATGCCGCGGCGGCACGAGCCAGGCGACCACGGCGATCGTGAGCGGCAGCGCGACGGCCAGCAGACCCAGCCACAGCCACGGCACATCCGCGAAGTCGAGACCGGAGGTGTCGAGCGCGAACGCGATGCCCCACACGGGGATCAGGCCGGCGATCGTGCCCGACGCCACGCCGAGACCGACGATCACGATCGTCTGCCAGAACGCGATGGCCCGTCGAAGGAGGGGTGTCGCTCCGACAGCCGTGAGGGTCGCATCGTCGGGCCGGCGTTCGACCCGCGCGAGCCCGAGGGCCACGCCCCCCGCGCCGAGCACGAGGGCGCCCACGGCACCCAGGATCACCCACAGCCACGGGGCGGGATCGGCTGGCCCGTTCTCGACGTGGATGCTGAAGCCGCCGTCGGGCGATGACGAGAGCGCCTGCAGCTGCGTGAGCCGGTCCAGGGCGATCGGGTCGATCGGCCCGCCGTAGTCGGCGATGACCGTGCGCACCGCTGTCTTCATGCCGAGCGCGTCCGCGGTGTCGGGGGAGACGACGATGCTCCAGGGCAGTGAGTGGGGCGTGTCGACGACGATCGCCGGGAGGGTCAGCGTCCGCAGCGGCTCGTCGAGGCCTGCGTCGTCGCTCAGGAACTCGTCCTGAGCGAGCATCGAGCCGTCCCATTCGCGCAGGGTCGCTTCGCCGTCCGACACGAAGGTGCCGAGGCTCATCGGGTTGTCGAGCGCGATGACGCCTCCGCGCTCGAAGATCCGCATGGCGTCATCCGGGATCGTCGTGCCGAGCGCCGTCGCGAGCTCGTCTGCCGCGATGACACGCGGCTGGCCGTCCCAGCCGAACACGCGGGACCATTCGCTCAGGCACAGGCCGACGGCGTCCGGGTCGTCGCAGGCGAGCGCGTCGAACACCTCAGCGCGGAAGACCGTTCCGAGGCGGTCGTCGGTCGGCTCGCCATCGATGAACTCGTAGTTGTCGGGCTCCCCCCGCACGACGGCCGTCGCGGCGGGATCGGTCTCGGAGACGGCGTCGACGGCACTGCGCTCGACGCGGCTGCCTCCCACGGAGGAGGGCTCGCCGGACGAGGCCCACACCGTCACGGCGACGCTGCCCTCCGGCGCCTGCCACCAGTAGTTCCGTGCGGTGCTGGCCGAGAAGATCGACACCGCGACGAGCGCGAAGGCCGCGAGGAACACGCACGCGGCGATGGCCCCGAACGCCGGGACGACGCGTCCGGGATTGGCTGCGGCATCCCGCGACGCGAGGCGTGCCGCCAGGCCGCCGTGCGAGAAGATCCGCGCGAAGAGCGTCAGCAGCCAGTGGCCCGCGAGGATGACCCCGACCTGGAAGAGGAGCGGCCCCGCGACGATCGCCCAGACGGCGAGGGTACGCCACGGATCGTCGTAATCGGTGTTCTCGGCAGCGGTGAGAGCACCGAGATAGACGCCGGCGACCGCCGTGACCGCGATCCCGATCGCCATGAGGAGGGTTCCCCAGAGCGGCCGGTCGGTGCGCAGTGACACGGGTCTGCGGGCGCCGCGCAGCGCGAGGAGCACGTCGCCCTTCGTGGCGACGCGGGCGGGGAAGTGCGCTGCGACCGTGCCGACCGCGACGGCGAACGCGACGATCCCCGCGATGCCCCACCACGGCACGTGGAAGCCCCAGAAGCTCTGGACACGCCCATCGTCGATGAGCGAGAGGACCGGGTAGGCGAGTCCGATGCCGAGCGCGGCGCCCGCGAGGCCGCCGACGAGACCGAGCACGGTCCCCTGGAGCACGACGACGCGGCGCAGCGATCGGGGCGGTGCGCCCACGCTCGCAGCGATCGCGAGCGACTGCTGCTGGCGCCGGGCGCTCACCGAGAAGGCTGCGCCGGCGAGGAGCACGACGAGATATCCCGCGAACCCCGCCACGATCGCCGTGGCCGACGCCATCGCCCACGCGCTGCCGGGGTCGACGTACCTCGCCTCGCGCTCCAGCATGAGGTCTCGCGCGAAGACGATGACCCCTTGCCGGTTGAGAGCGGGGAGCTCCGACGCGCTCGGCTGCCAGTCGGGCGCGAACCACGTGCGATGTTCGACATCGACATCGACGTCGGTGCGGGAGAGGAAGAGGGTCTGGGCGGAGTCGGCGTCTTCGGCGGCTTTGAGCACCCCCGTGATGGTGACGGATGCCGCCGGCTCGGTCAGCTCGACGCGATCGCCGATCGAGGCGCCGAGGCGCGCGAGTGCGCCGGGCGACGCCATCGCCTCGTCGCCGTCCTCCGGAGCACGGCCCGAGATGAGCTCGAAGCGACCGGCGAGGGCGGGATCCCACGCGTCGCCGATCACGGCCGAGAATGCTCCGACTCCGCCGGGTGTCCGAGCGATCGCCCGTCCCGTGCCGATCTCGATGGTCTCGGTACCGCGCGGGAGGAGGGATCGCGGATCGTCGAGGGGGTCTTCCACGGGATTGACGGGTTCGCCGGTCGCGGGATCGCGATCGATCTCCCAGTACCAGGGATCTCCCGGTGACTGCCACAGCGACGGATCGGCACCGCTGACGATCTCCACGCGCGACTGCGCCTCGCCCAGCTCGAGCGCCACCTCCTGCGCCACCGTCGGCTGGTGGCTGGCCCACACGACGAGCCCGGCGCTGAGACCCACCATCGGCAGGGCGACGAGGGTCATCACGAGGACGCTGGCGCCCTTCGCGCGCAGGACCTGCCGCCGGGCGAACCTCAGTTCTGCGCGGAGGCGGGCGAATCGCGTCCGGCGCGGGGGAGCGGCATCCGTCCCCTCCTCGGCGACGCGCGGAGCCTCGAGCACTCCCGTCATCGCGTGCTCGACAGCAGCGATTCGGCGCCGTCGCGGCGCGTCTCGTCGACGATGCGCCCGTCGCGCAGGAACACGATGCGGTCGGCCCACGCCGCGTGCCGTGCCTCGTGGGTGACGAGGATCGCGGCGGCTCCGGCATCCACCCGCGCCCGCAGCATGCGCAGCACGAGCTCGCCCGTCACCGAGTCGAGCGCGCCGGTCGGCTCGTCGGCGAGGATCAGGCGGCGACCGCCGACGACCGCGCGGGCGATCGCGACGCGCTGCTGCTGGCCACCCGAGAGATCGTCGGGGTAGGCGCCGGCCTTGTCGGCCAGGCCCACCGATGCGAGGGCGTCCGTGCCCGCGCGCCGGGCGACGCGGGCGCGGAACCCGTCGAGCTCGAGCGGGAGCATGACGTTCTCGACCGCCGTGAGGGTCGGGATGAGATTGAAGTCCTGGAAGACGAAGCCCAGCGACCGACGGCGCAGTGCCGCGAGCTGCGTCGGCGACTGCTCGCTCAGGTAGGCGCCGTCGACGACGACCTCGCCGGTCGTGGGCGCGGCCAAGCCGCCGGCGACCGAGAGGAGCGTCGACTTGCCCGAACCCGAGGCCCCCATGATCGCGACGAGCTCGCCGCGCGCGACCTCGAGATCGACACCCGAGAGCGCGGAGACGGCGGTGGAGCCGGTGCCGTACTGCTGCGTGACGCCGATGAGGCGCAGCACCGGTTCCTGAGCCTGTCGAAGGGCGCTCACGCCGGGACGTCCTGCGCCGGCGCCTCGGTCCGGGCCGGCCGCCCGCGCTTGGGGCGCTCCGTCGCGAGTTCGAGGGAGAACGTGCGCTCGGGATGCAGGGCGAGCCGCTGCTCGGTGTGGTCGAGCCAGCGGACCTCGGCCTCGGCGGCGAAGATCATCGAGTCCACCACGAGCGACCACGCGAGCTCTTCGGGGCCGTCGGGGCTGGAGCCGGCGTACTTCGCCCGGTTGAGCTCCTGCAGCTGCGCGAGGGAGGCGCGACGCTGCGTCTGGATGATCGCCGTCACATCGACGCCCGGAAGCGTCGCGGCGACCGCGAGCTTGATCGCGAGCTCGTCGCGCGTGCCCTGCCCGCGCTCGACGGGCGCGGCGAGCCAGTCGCGCACTTCGGCGGCGCCGGCATCCGTGATGCGCCAGTAGACGTGCCCCTGCTCGTCGACGTCGTCCTTCTCGACGAGGCCGTCGCGCTCGAGACGGTCGAGGGTGTTGTAGATCTGGCCGACGTTGAGGGGCCAGGTCGACCCCGTGCGGCGATCGAACTCCGCCCTCAGCTGGTAGCCGTAGCACGGCCCCTGATCGAGGATCGCGAGCAGACTCTGTCGTACCGACATGCGGGCTCCTTTGTGGATGCCGAGTATCTATTTACTGAGTATATACATACTCGGCATCCACAATCTAGAACCGGAGTGCGTCGATCACCTTCGCCCGCACGGCCACCAGTGCCGGGATGAAGCCCGCCAGGGCGCCGATGGCGACCGCCGCGATGAGACCGATCACCGCGGCGCGCAGCGGGAACGGCGGGACGTCCTGCAGACCCTGGAACATCTGCAGCACGAAGGGGGCGCGCATGATCGCGATCGCGATCGCGATGCCGACGATGCCGGCCACGGCCGTCGCGACGACGGACTCGAGGAGCACCGACGTGAAGATGCGGCCGCCGGTGGCGCCGAAGCTGCGGCGCACGCCGATCTCGCGGATGCGCTGACGCATCGCGACGAGCTGGATGTTGACCAGTCCGAGGCCGCCGAGCAGCAGCACGAGTCCGGCGATCGAGCCCGTGATGATCTCGAACAGCGCGAAGGACTGCTGCAGCTCGGGGCGCGAGCCCCAGTCGGTGCGCATGACGCCGACGTCGACGCCGTCCAGGCCCGCGCGGAGGTCCATCGCGAGCACCGGTCCGATCTCGGCCACCATGTCGTCGGGTACCCACATCTCCCACATGACCGACGCGTCCCCGGGGAACGTGTCGACGCCCGCGACGTAGCTGTCGAAGAGCGCTGTCACGAGCTTCTCCTCGTCGCCGAGGTACTGCCGGGGCGTGACGCCGACGACCGGATGCGTGCCGGCGAGCGCGCCGTCGAGCCCGATCGTGAAGCCGTCCAGGGCAGGCCGGCCGAAGGAATCCCACAGCGCCTCGGTCACCACGACGGGCGATGCGAGCAGCTCGCTGTCGGCGTCGCGCAGCCATCGACCTTCGAGCAGGGGAGTGCGATGGATGACGGGATGCGCCGGATCGACGAGCTTGAGCGGCGTCGACTGCAGCTGATCGGGCGTCTGCACGCCCACCGAGAGGCCGTCGACGACCCGCGTGCGGTGCGAGAAGGCGAACCGCTCGCTCACCCGGTCCACCCGCTCATCGAACGAGAGCCAGTCCATCGCGGAGCCGTCGGTCGTGTAGGCCGTCACCTGCACGGTCGCGAGCCGACCGCCGTAGCGATCGGACTGCTCGGTCTGCACCTGCCGCTGATACTCCCCGAGGCAGACGACCGCGGCGATGGCTCCGACCGACACGGCGATGCCGATGAGGCTCAGCATGACGCGCAGCTTGTGGTGGCGAAGCTCGGACCACGCGTCGACGAGCGCGCCCACGAAGCCGCTCACGAGCCCGCCTCGGCTTCGGCGATCGCGCCGAGCGCCGTCTCGCGGAACGCCAGATCCAGCTCGACGGGAGCGAGCACGCCGTCATCGAGGCGGTAGTGGCGTCGAGCGCGAGCCGCGACGTGCGCGTCGTGCGTGATCGTGACGAGTGCGGCATCCGCCTCGGACGCGATGTCGTCCAGCAACGTCATGACGGCGCCGCCGGTCTCGACGTCGAGCGCGCCGGTGGGCTCGTCCGCGAGGATGAGCGCGGGGCGGCGCACGAGGGCCCGCGCGATCGCGACGCGCTGCTGCTCGCCGCCCGAGAGCTGCTCGGGAGGTGAGTCGATGCGGTGCGCCAGGCCGACGCGATCGAGCATCTCGGCGGCGGTCCGGTTGCGCGACCAGTACTCGCGACCCTTCGCATAGCTCAGCGGCATCGCGACGTTCTCGAGCGCCGAGCGCCCCGCGAGCAGATTGAACTGCTGGAACACGAAGCCGACGTTGCGTCCGCGCAGGCGGTCGAGCTTCGCGGGACCCATCTTCTGCACGAGGTCTCCGCGGAACGACACCGAGCCCGAGGACGGGGCGTCGAGCATGCCGAGGATGTTCAGGAGCGTCGACTTGCCCGAACCGCTGCGACCGACGATCGACACGTGGTCGCCCGCGGCGACCTCGAGGTCGATTCCTCGGAGGATGTCGAGGCGGCTGTCGTCGGGGAGGAGGACGTTCTTCGTGACGGCGTCGAGCGCGACGAGCGTCACCAGCTCCATCCCTGCTCTTCGCAGTACTCGCCGCCCATGCCGTCGTCGTAGCAGACGGGCTCGTTCGCCGCGGCGATCCCGGGCACGAACTGGCGGATCATCTCGCCCTGTTCGAGGCCCTCGGTCACCTGCACCATCGTGCCGTCGCTCACGCCGAGCACGACCTCGCGCTCCTCGAGGTCCGATCCGTCGCCGGCGTCGATCCAGACGACGCCGGACCCCGCACCGCCCTTGACGGCCGTCGTCGGCACGATGAGGGCATCCGTCACCGTTCCGATGTCGATCGCGAGCTCGGCCTGGAGCCCTGCGAAGACGACCTGGTCGCCGGGGATCGCGCAGCGCACGCTCGTCGTGCCGTCCTCGGCGACCTGCACCTTGAGGCCCGTGCAGGTGAACGGCGCCGGTCCGCCCTGAATGGTGACGGATGCCTCGGTCGGCGCGCCGATCAGGCGGTAGAGCTGCACGGGCTCGACCGTGGAGAGCACGTGGTAACGGGCCGGGGTGAGCTTCATGAGGTCGGCGCCGACGGAGGACGCCTGCCCGGCCACGACGCCGAGTTCGGACACGTCGCCGGCCTCGGGCGCGACGATGTCGACGTTCTTGACGGGGTAGCCCTGCTTGATCGTGACGAGGACCTGGCCGGCCGCGACCGTCTGCCCCTCGCCGACGTGGACGGCGGTCACGGTGCCGTCGACGACCGACTTGATCGGGAACGCGGCGTCGCGGGCGACCGTGCCCGACAGCGTCAGCGCGTTCACGACCTCGCCCTTCTCGACCGTCACGACGGTGTCGGAGATCTGTGCCGACGGCTCCACCACCGCCTCGGCGCTGTCGGGGAAGAAGGCGATCTTCACGAGTGCGGCGGCGATCAGCGCGAATACGACCACCATCAGGATCGGGAAGACCCAACGACGCCAGACGACCATGACATCCTCTCCGGCGCGGGCGCCGAGATCTCGGGGCGCCGGGGCGCCGAGGAGGGGATGCGAAGATGCATACCCCGTATGTAGTTTCCGAGCATACATATACCGGAGCGGCGTGTACGCGTCATCTTCTGGTGTCCGGCACGCATCGGTCGTCTCACGGCGAAGCGCAGGCATCCACAGCCCACTCCAAGATCACGGACGGGTAACATGGGCAGGTATGTCTGGGCGCCATCGCGCCCGGCGGCACAGGCGCCGATCCGGCGCTGTACCCGAAAGATGGAGACCTCCGTGGCAAACCCCCTCGAGAAACTGCTCCGCGCCGGCGAGGGCCGCATCCTCCGCCGCCTGCAGCAGGTCGTGAAGGCCGTCAACGCCCTCGAAGAGGACTACGCCCAGCTGACCGACGAGGAGCTGCGCAGCGAGACCGCAGAGCTGCGCGCGCGCCACGAGGCCGGCGAGACGCTCGATCAGCTCATGCCCGAGGCCTTCGCCGCCGTCCGCGAGGCCGCCAAGCGCACACTCGGCCAGCGCCCCTACGACGTGCAGATCATGGGCGGCGCGGCCCTGCACCTCGGCAACATCGCCGAGATGAAGACCGGTGAGGGCAAGACCCTCACCGGCGCGTTCCCCGTCTACCTGAACGCGATCGCCGGCAAGGGCGTCCACGTCATCACGGTGAACGACTTCCTGGCGTCCTACCAGTCCGAGCTGATGGGCCGCATCTACCGTGCCCTGGGCATGACGACCGGCACGATCGTCGCGGGTCAGACCCCCGACGTGCGTCGCGAGCAGTACAACGCCGACATCACGTACGGCACGAACAACGAGTTCGGGTTCGACTACCTGCGCGACAACATGGCGTGGCGCAAAGAGGACCTCGTGCAGCGGGGCCACTTCTACGCCATCGTCGACGAGGTCGACTCGATCCTCATCGACGAGGCCCGCACGCCGCTCATCATCTCCGGGCCGTCCTCGGGCGAGGCCAACCGCTGGTTCGTCGAGTTCGCGCGCATCGCGAAGACCCTCGAGCCGGGTGTCGACTACGAAGTCGACGAGAAGAAGCGCACGATCGGCGTGCTCGAGCCCGGCATCGAGAAGGTCGAGGACTACCTCGGCATCGACAACCTCTACGAGTCGGCGAACACGCCCCTCATCTCGTTCCTCAACAACTCGATCAAGGCGCTGGCCCTGTTCAAGCGCGACAGCGACTACGTCGTCATGAACGAAGAGGTCATGATCGTCGACGAGCACACCGGCCGCATCCTCGTCGGTCGTCGCTACAACGAGGGCATCCACCAGGCGATCGAGGCGAAAGAGGGGGTGCCGGTCAAGGCCGAGAACCAGACCCTCGCCACGGTGACGCTGCAGAACTACTTCCGCCTCTACGAGAAGCTCGCCGGCATGACCGGTACCGCCGAGACCGAAGCGGCCGAGTTCATGTCGACGTATCAGCTCGGCGTCGTGCCGATCCCGACGAACAAGCCCATGATCCGCAAGGACCAGTCCGACCTCGTCTACAAGAACGAGACGGCCAAGTTCGCACAGGTCGTCGAGGACATCGCGCGCCGGCACGAGACCGGCCAGCCCGTCCTCGTCGGCACCGTGAGCGTCGAGAAGAGCGAGTACCTGTCGCGCCTGCTCGCCAAGAAGGGCATCAAGCACGAGGTGCTCAACGCGAAGAACCACGCGCGCGAGGCCGAGATCGTCGCCCGCGCAGGTCGACTGGGCGCCGTCACCGTCGCCACCAACATGGCCGGCCGCGGCACCGACATCATGCTCGGCGGAAACGCCGAGTTCCTGGCCGTGCAGGAGATGAAGGCGAAGGGGCTCGACCCCGTCGAGACGCCGGAGGAGTACGAGGCGGCGTGGGACGACGTGTACACCGCCACCAAGGAGACCGTCGGCTCCGAGGCCGAGAAGGTCGTGGAGGCCGGTGGCCTGTACGTCCTGGGCACGGAGCGCCACGAGTCCCGCCGCATCGACAACCAGCTGCGCGGTCGCTCGGGCCGTCAGGGCGACCCCGGTGAGAGCCGGTTCTACCTGTCGCTGACCGATGACCTCATGCGCCTCTTCCAGTCGGGCGCGGCCGAGGCGATCCTCGCGCGCACGAACTTCCCCGACGACGTCGCGATCGAGTCCGGCATGGTCTCGCGTGCCATCAAGAGCGCGCAGAGCCAGGTCGAGGCGCGCAACGCCGAGATCCGCAAGAACGTCCTGAAGTACGACGACGTGCTCAACCGTCAGCGCGAGGCGATCTACTCCGACCGCCGTCACATCCTCGAGGGCGACGACATCGCGGGCCGCGTCCAGCACTTCATCGAGGACGCGATCAACGCCGTCATCGACGACCACACGGGTTCGGGGCACACCGAGAGCTGGGACTTCGACGCTCTGTGGACGGAGCTCAAGACCCTCTATCCCGTCAGCGTCACGATCGACGAGGTCGTGGCCGAGGCGGCCGGCCGGCGCGGCGGCATCGACGCGAGCGGTCTCAAGCGAGAGATCCTCTCCGACGCCAACATCGCCTACGGCAACCGCGAGGCCACTCTCGGCGAAGCCGCGACGCGCGAGCTCGAGCGTCGCGTCGTCCTGCAGGTGCTCGACCGCCGGTGGCGCGACCACCTCTACGAGATGGACTACCTCAAGGACGGCATCGGCCTGCGCGCGATGGCCCAGCGCGACCCGCTGATCGAGTACCAGCGCGAGGGCTACCAGATGTTCCAGTCGATGATGGGGCAGATCAAGGAGGAGTCGGTCGGCTACCTCTACAACCTCGAAGTCGAGGTCCGCAAGCAGGGCGAAGGCGAGCAGGTGACCCAGGTCGAGGCCAAGGGCCTGGGAGCCGCGCCGGTCGACGGCCAGCGGCTGCAGTACTCCGCGGCCAACGACGCCGGCGAGGTCGAGGTGCGCAACGATCGCGGTCAGGTGCAGCAGGCAGCGACGTCGCGTCTGCGTCAGGCCGCGGCTGCGGCGTCGGCGGCTCCCGCGCCGGCCGCTCCGGCGGCCGAGCCCGCCCGCGGAGCCTTCGGACAGCGGACGGATGCCGCGGCCCCCGCGCCGCAGCAGGCGCCGCTGAACCGCGCCCAGCGTCGCGCGCAGGAAAGGAACACGAAGTAGGCCACGGGCGGTCGATTGGCATCTCCGGGCCGCCGGTAGTCTGATCCGATGAGTCCTCTGCGTCCTCTCGACCAGTCGAGCAAGCTGAAGAACGTCCTCTACGAGATCCGCGGACAGGCGCTCGTCGAGGCCGACCGGCTCGAGGCCGAAGGACACACGATCCTCAAGCTCAACACGGGCAACCCCGCCGTGTTCGGCTTCGAGGCGCCGTTCCAGATCGTGCGCGACATGATCGACTCGATCCCGCACGCTCACGGCTACAGCGACAGCCGCGGCATCATCGCCGCGCGCCGCGCGGTCGTCTACCGCTACGAGCAGGACCCGACGTTCCCGCCGTTCGGGCCCGACGACGTCTACCTCGGCAACGGGGTGTCGGAGCTCATCACGATGACGATGCAGGCGCTCCTCGACGAAGGCGACGAGGTCCTCATCCCCGCTCCCGACTATCCGCTGTGGACCGCCATGACCAGCCTCGGCGGGGGCACGCCCGTGCACTACGTGTGCGACGAGCTCGACGAGTGGCAGCCCGATCTCGACGACATCCGCTCGAAGATCACGCCGCGCACGAAGGCGATCGTCGTCATCAACCCGAACAACCCGACGGGCGCGGTGTACTCGCGCGAGGTGCTCGAGGGCATCGCCGCGATCGCTCGCGAGCACTCGCTGCTGCTGCTCGCCGACGAGATCTACGACCGCATCCTGTTCGACGACGCCGTGCACATCCCGATGGCATCGGTCGCGCCCGACCTGCTGTGCCTGACGTTCAACGGGCTGTCCAAGACGTACCGCGTCGCGGGCTACCGCTCGGGCTGGCTCGTCATCACGGGCCCGAAGCACCACGCGTCGGGCTTCATCGAGGGCATCACGCTGCTGGCGTCCACCCGTCTGTGTCCGAACGTCCCCGCGCAGCACGCCGTGCAGGCGGCGCTCTCGGGAGTGCAGTCGATCGACGCTCTCATCGCTCCGACGGGCCGCCTGCACGAGCAGCGGGATGCCGCGTGGGAGCGCCTCGAGGCCATCCCAGGCGTCTCGTGCGTCAAGCCGCGTGGCGCGCTCTACGCGTTCCCGCGGCTGGATCCCGACGTGCACGAGATCCGGGACGATGCGAAGCTCGTGCTCGACTTCCTCGTGGCCGAGCACGTCCTGCTGGTCCAGGGGACGGGTTTCAACTGGGCGACCCCCGATCACGTGCGGATCGTCACGCTCCCCGAATCGCGGGTGCTGAGCGAGGCGATCGAGCGCTTCGGGAACTTCCTGTCGTCGTACCGGCAGTGACGATCGGATCGGCTGCGTGATCGAAGCCGATCCGAGCAGGGGCGTAGCCGGCTACAGGATCGCGAGCGAGGTCGCTCGCCAGCGTCCGTCCATGCCCTCGAGCCGGATGGCCACGGCGCGTGTGCGGGCGGGCCCCTGCACGACGGCGACCGCTTCGACGACGCCGTCAGCCGGCGACTGCTGCCGGAGCGAGAGGATCGCGTGCACGGGGCGCTTCGCGGGGACGCCGCGCGCGGATCGTGCGCGCGCGGCCAGATTCGCGCGGGTCACGAGGCGACGGAAGGCGTCCTCGGTGAGCCATCGAGCGAGCTGGTCGACCTCGCGCACGCCGGCGAGCACTTCGAGCACGCCCCGCGTGAGGTTGCGGACGAACGGCTCAGGATCCGGCAGCGCCGCCGCCGACGTGCGCTGCGGGGCGAAGAAGTGGTTCAGCTCGAAGGGTTCGCGAAAACCCGCGCTCGCGCGCGCTGAACCCGAGGGCATCGTTGCCAATGGGTGCCTATCTCGACAGGGGGGATGTCTTGTCGAGAAGTACAGCACATGAGGAACTCACAGCAGGAATCCTGGCGTCCGCTGTGGAGAACTCGTAACAGCTTCGTGATGATTCGCCTACTCTGCCGACGTGCGCTGGGAAAGATTCTTCGACGATCTCGAGGATCAGCTCGCCTCCGAGTGGGAGGCGGAGCGCGCCGCGCTCGACACCGAGGCGGAGCGCCTGCGACTGTCGCAGGTGTCGCTCCGCGACCGGCTGCACGCGCTCGTGGCGGACGACGCGGCCCCGGCATCCTTCTCGCTCGTCGATGCGTCGACGCACGTCGCGAGGGTGACGCGGGTCGGAGCCGACTGGGTGGAACTCCGTGCCGGCCCCTCGTCGGGCGGCACGCTCGTCGTGCCGATCGGGTCGATCGAGTCCGTCGGGATGCCGCAGGCCGCGATGCTGCCCTCCGCGCGCCCCGCACCGCCTTCATCAGCGCTGCTCGAACGCATGACACTCGGGTTCGCGCTGCGGGATCTCGTGCGGCGCCGCAGCGCCGTCACGATCCACCTCGTGGGTGGGCGCACGCTGTCGGGCACGATCGATCGCGCGGGCTCCGACCACCTCGACATCGCGCTGCACGATCCGGGCGCGCCGAGACGCGCGGGTTCCGTGACGGGCCACCGCATCGTCGCCTTCACCGCGCTCGCGTGGCTGCGAGCGGATTCGGCGACGATCCTCTGACTCAGATCGCGCGCAGCGGGATCACGACCTCGTCGGCAGGAGGGATCGACTGCGTCGAGAGGAAGTCTCCCGCAGCGAAGCGGTCGGAGTCGCCGTTCGCGCTTCCGTGAGCGCGCACCGTGAGCCGCGCGCCGGCGGGCTCGCCGGGGTAGTCGACATCGACGTCGACCGTCGTGCCCTCGGCGGGCACCACGACGTCGTGAAGGTCGGCGCTTCCGACGACGGATGCCGCGGCATCCGCCTTGCTCACGTCTTCGACGAGCACGCGCACGACGGGGATGCGATGCTCGACGCCTGTCGCGGGGAACGCCAGCGACGCCCGTACGGTCTTCATGCTGGCCACCGTACGCGCATCCCGCGTCGACGTCGATGTATCGTCCGGCCGGGACTCGCCCTCCTCGCTGTCAGAGCACGTCCGCCGGGCGTGCCGTCCAAGCGAAAGCAGAGAGTCCATCATGGCCACTCCCAAGAAGAGCGCGAGCGCTCGACCGGAGAACGGTGAGCCCGAGGAGCTCACCGCCGATTCGACCGGCACCACCTTCCTCAACGGCACCACCTTCGTCGGCAAGCCGCTCACCTACGCCGAGGTCGACGGCCTCGCCGTCTTCGAGGGCGACATCGTGCTCGGTCGTGTCGGCGACATGCGCCCACCGGTCGACGCCGATGCCGACATCGCCTTCGCCGTCGCCGTGTCGCTCACCTCGATGCGGTGGCCCAACGGCGTCGTGCCCTACGAGATCGACGCCGCGCTCGCCGACCAGTATCGGGTGGTCGATGCGATCGCGCATTGGAAGGCGAACACCTCGATCGACTTCGTGCTGCGCACGGCGTCGAACGCGGGGACGTATCCGAACTACGTGCGATTCTTCGCGGGGGCAGGATGCTACTCGTCGGTCGGCATGGTGGGCGGGCGTCAGGACATCTCGCTCGGCTCGGGCTGCAGCACCGGCAACGCGATCCATGAGATCGGCCACGCCCTCGGGCTCTGGCACGAGCAGAGCCGTGAGGACCGCGACTCGTTCGTCACGATCAACTGGGCCAACATCGACCCGGGCAAGGTGCACAACTTCGATCAGCACATCAGCGACGGCGACGACATCGGCGCCTACGACTACGGCTCGATCATGCACTACCCGGCCACCGCGTTCTCGACGAACGGGCAGCCGACGATCGTGCCGAATCAGCCCGGTGTCACGATCGGTCAGCGCAACGGCCTGTCGGCCGGTGACATCGCGGCGATCCGTCAGATGTACCCGTCGATCGTCGGGCCGAAGCACGTCTTCGACCCCGGTCACGGAGGCATCATCAAGAAGCTGAGGGACGACAACGTCGTCTTCACGCCCAAGAAGCTGAAGGACGACAACTTCGTGCCGGTCAAGAAGCTGCGCGACGACAACTTCACGATTCCCAAGAAGCTGCGCGACGTGCCGGTCAAGCGGCTGGGCGACGTGCCGATCGGGCCGGAGCGTCTGCCGATCGAGGTGCTGCAGCAGCTGGACGGCTCGGGCATCCTGCCGTTCATCCTGGCCACACCGCATCACTCGGCCGCCGCGAGCGCGTACGACGACGCGGGCGGCGAGGCGGGATCGGATGCCGCGTCGCAGCTGCTCGGGGCCGCGCAGGCGGCATCGGTGGCGGCTCAGGCGCTGGCGGAGGCCGCCGAGACGCTCACCCTCCTCCTGGGCGACGGGCAGGGCTGACGTGATCCTCATCGAATCGCACGGGGGCGACGATCACCTCGCCCCCGTGCGGTCCGAGCTCGAGCTGCGCGGCCATGAGGTCGTGGTGCTCGACTCGGGCCGCTATCCCGTCGAGACATCGATCGCCATCTCGTACGACGACGACGACGCCCCGGAGCTGTCACTCACGATCGACGGCACCACCCACGACCTCACGACGTGCCGGGCGGCATGGTGGCGGCGCTCGCAGCCGTTCACGCTCGATCCGCGGCTCATCGACGCCGACGCCCGCTCGTTCGCCTACACGGAATCGAGCGAGGGCCTCGAAGGGCTGCGGGCCCTGCTCAAGGTCTCGTGGATCAACGATCCGCTCCGCGACGGGCGGGCAGCCCACAAGCCCTATCAGTTGCGCGAGGCCCGCCGAGCGGGACTCGTGACACCTCGCACCCTCATGACGAACGACCCCGTGAAGGCGCGCGCCTTCGTCGCGGATCACGCGGGGGAGCGCACGGTCTACAAGTCCTTCCTCGCGGTCGAGGGCGCCTGGCGCGAGACGAGGGTCCTGCGCGAGGACGAGGTCGATCGCCTCGAGCTCGTTCAGATGGCGCCCGTGATCTTCCAGGAGTACGTGGAGGGCGACGTCGATCTGCGCGTCACGGTCGTCGGCGACATCGTGCAGGCGGCGGCGGTGCACTCGGGGCGCACCGAGTACGCGACGGACTACCGCATGGCCCTGGACACCGTCGTCATGGAGCCGTACGCGCTTCCGGTGTCCGTCGAGCGCAGCGTCATCCGCCTCATGCGCCGGCTGGGACTCGTCTACGGCGCCCTCGACTTCCGCGTGCGGCCGAACGGCGAGCACGTGTTCTTCGAGATCAATCCGTCGGGTCAGTGGCTGTTCATCGAGGAGAAGACCGGACTGCCGCTCACGCGGACCTTCGTCGATGCGCTGGCGAGCGCCGACCGCGGTTCACCGCATCCGCGCTCCGCGCCGAGCGGATGCGTCGACTGCGAGCAGAACACCTCGCGCGCCGCGCGGGCCGGAGCTCTCGTCGGCGCGTGATCAGTCGCTGTGGCGAACCGGCCCCGTGCCCCACAGCTCGGGGAAGCTCGCCTCCTGCGACTGCTGCCACAGCGCCATACGGCGGGCGATCTCGGCGCGCGAATCGAGATAGTCGGAGATGCTCGCCTCGGTGACGCGCCACCGCGCGGGCGCGCCGACGCGGGCGCCGCGCAGCTCGCCGGCCTGCACGAGCGACATCACCTCGTCGACCGAGACGGCGAGGATCTCGGCCGCCTGCGCGGGGGCGAGCATGCGCACGGCGGACGTCGGGACGTGGGGCATCACCCCATTATCCTCGCGGCCCGGGGGGACCGGCGAGCGGCGTACGGGGGTGTGGATAACAGCGCGGCACTTCGTGGCGGCTCGTTCACGATGGAGGCATGAACGCACCCGATCCCTCGAGAGCCCGCCGCCGCGCGATCTGGTCCGATGCCCGCTTCCTGCTCGGCATCGCGCTGGTCGTGGCATCCATCGCCGGCGTCTGGTTCGTCGTCACGAGCGCACGCCAGACGACGCCGGCCATCGCCGTGACGCGCACCATCGCGCCGGGCGAGACCGTCACCGCCGAGGACGTCCGGGTCGTGGAGGTCGCGCTCGGTCAGGTCGACGGGGTCTACGCGACGCAGGCAGACCTCGCGGACGGGGTCGTGGCGACGCGGACGATCAGCTCCGGGGAGCTCCTTCCGACCGCCGCGATCGGATCGGCGGACGACACGCGCACGACGAGCGTGGTGCTGCGCAGCGCCGTCGACGTGCCGTCCTCGGTCACCGCCGGCACCGTCGTCGAGGTGTGGTCGGCCCCGCTCGTCGAGCGCGGCGTCTACGACGTGCCGCGGATCCTCGTGGCCGATGCGACGGTCGTCGCCGTCACGCGCGACGATGCCGTCATGGGCGGCGGCGCTGCGGCGCTCGAAGTGGTCATCGCGAGGTCCCAGGTCTCGGATGTGCTGGCCGCCATCGCGGGTGAGTCCGCGCTCTCGGTCGTGCCGACGGCGGGCGCCCGCCGATGAGGATCGTGATGGCGATGGATGCCGCGCACGGCGAGCGGCTCGCGGGCGACCTCGCCCACGAGGGGATCGACGTCGTCGCCGTGCTGAGAGCCGGCGAACCCTCGCGCTTCTTCGACGACGGGATGCTCGGCGATGCCGCGGCCACCGTCGCCCGCGCGCTCGCAGGAGCGGATGCGCTCGTCCTCGAGCTCGCGCGCGACGCGGTCTCGTCCGGACTCGTCGCCGGCTGCGATCGTGCAGGCGTGCGGATCGTGCCGCTCGGCGAGGGGAAGGATGCCGAGCGCCTCGCCGCCACGTTCGGACTCGAGCCGCCTGCCGCGCCGGAGATCGAGGCCCGCACGCTCGCCGCCCTGCTCGCGACTCCGCCGCGCGGGGTCGACGACGCCCGGTCGGCCGATGCGACCGCCGGCACGCCCGGACCGCGGACGATCGCGGTCTGGGGCGCTGCCGGTGCGCCCGGCCGTTCCACCGTCGCGATCGAGCTGGCCGTCGAACTCGCGCGCGGAGGCACGCATGTCGCGCTCGTCGACGCCGACGCGCACGCGCCGTCGATCGCGCTCGCACTGGGCCTCGCCGACGAGGGCCCGGGCTTCGCCGCGGCGTGCCGGCAGGCGGAGCTCGGGCGCCTGGATGCGCGTGAGCTGACGCGCATCAGCGTGCCGCTGGGCCGCACGGGAGTGGACGTGCTGACGGGTCTCAACCGACCGTCGCGCTGGCCCGAGCTGTCCGCGTCCCGCGTCCTCGCGGCGCTGGGCGAGTGCGCCCGCTGGGCCGAGCACACGGTCGTCGATGTGTCGTCCTCGCTCGAGCGCGATGAGGAGATCGTCAGCGATCTCGACGGTCCGCGCCGCAACGCCGCCACCCTCGCCGCGCTCGAGGCCGCTGATCTGGTGGTCGCCGTCGTCGGCGCCGATCCGGTGGGGATCTCGCGCTTCCTGCGCGCGTATCCCGACCTGCGCGCGGCCATCGGCGCCACTCCCGTCGTCGTCGTGGCCAATCGCCTCCGGCCCGGGACGATGGGGCTGGATGCCCGGGGCCAGGTGCGCCGCGCGCTCGAGCGGTTCGGCGGTGTCGACGAGATCTGGTTCCTGCCGCAGGATCCGCGATCGGTCGACGCCGCGCTGCTGGCAGGTCGGTCCATCGGCGAGGCTGCACCGAAGTCGCCCTTCACGCTGGCCGTGCGCCGCTTCGTCGGTGACGCCGTCCTTCCGATGCCCGTCCCGGTGCACCGTGGACGGCCGAGCGGGTGGAGGGCGGGGAACCGCCGCGCCGCGTAGCGAACCGGAACGGCCGTACGCTGGGAGGGTGTCGACCCTCAGCGATCTCGTCTATGCCCAGGGCCGTTCGAGCGAGGACGACGTGGAGTGGCTCCACCGGCTCGCGGGGGACGGACAGCTCCTCGCCGACCTCGCCTTCGCGGACATCGTGATCTGGGTGCCCACCGCCGACGACGGGTTCACCGCCGTCGCCCACACGCGTCCGAGCGGCGCCGCGACGCTCTTCTACCGCGACATCGTCGGCGACCGCGTGCGGCCCCAGTGGCGGACGCAGATACGGGACGCCTTCCAGAGCGGCCGCATCGTCGACTCGGCATCACCCGACTGGTTCGAGGAGACCCCGACGCGCGTGCGCGCCGTGCCCATCGTGCGATCGCGGGGGGCCGACAGCTCGGTGACGATCGGCGTTCTCACGCGCCACACCAACCTCGGCGAGACCCGCACCCCGAGTCGGCAGCAGATCACCTTCAACGACTGCGCCGACGACCTCTTCGGCATGGTCGCCTCGGGCGAGTTCCCCGACCTCTCCGCTCCGACCGCGCCGCGCCGCGGAGCGCCCCGCGCCTCGGACGGCCTCATCCGCCTCGACGTCGACGGCGTCACGACGTTCGCGAGTCCCAACGCCCTGTCGGCGTTCAACCGCATGGGGTTCGACGACGAGCTCGAGGGGGAGTCCCTGGTCGAGGTGACGACCAGCATCCTTCCCGAGAAGCGGCAGTTCGACGAGTCGCTTCCGCTCGTCGTGACCGGGCGCGCCCCCTGGCGCACCGACATCGAGGCCCGCGGCGTGACGGTGTCACTGCGCACCATCCCGCTGCGCGACCACGGCAAGCGCATCGGTGCGATCGTGCTGTGCCGCGATGTGTCCGAGCTGCGCCACCAGGAGCAGGAGCTCATCACGAAGGACGCCACGATCCGCGAGATCCACCATCGCGTCAAGAACAATCTGCAGACCGTCGCGTCGCTGCTGCGGATCCAGGCACGGCGCTCCCACTCCGAGGAGGCGAAGGACGCCCTGACGCAGGCCATGCGGCGCGTGTCGGCGATCGCGGTCGTGCACGACACCCTCTCCGAGGGGCTCGCGCAGAACGTCGACTTCGACGACGTCTTCGACCGCGCGCTGAAGCTCATCGCCGAGGTCGCGGCGGCACCCTCGACGCGTGCGGTCACCCGCACGACCGGCCGGTTCGGAACGCTGCCGAGCGAGTACGCGACACCGCTCGCCCTCGCCCTGACGGAGCTCGTGACGAACGCCGTCGAGCACGGGCTCGCCGGCACCGAGGGCGAGGTCGAGATCATCGCCGAGCGCTCCGATGAGCGGCTCGAGGTCACGGTGCGCGACAACGGCGTGGGCCTGCCGGAGGGGCAGGTCGGTCGGGGCCTGGGAACGCAGATCGTGCGCACGCTCATCCAGGGCGAGCTCGGCGGGACGATCGACTGGCACACCGCCACGGGGGCGGGCACCGAGGTCACGATCGACATCCCGCTGCGCTACATCGCCCGCCCGAGAGGCTGAGCCGAACGGATCGAGCGACAGCGGCACGAAGCTCCGCGCGCGAGGTCCGGTGATCAGGACGACGCGCGAGATCGTCCTGCTCGCGAGATCAGGTGGTCCGGCCGCAGCAGGAAGCGATCAGCCGAATCGTCCTGTTCCGGCGAGATGTCCTGATCGGGGCGAACGGCTGGATGCCGCGCCGCTCGGCGACGCGTCAGGACGCGCGACGTGCGCGAGCGGCGCGGCGCTTGAGCGCGCGACGCTCGTCTTCGGAGAGGCCGCCCCAGACGCCCGAGTCCTGACCGGTCTCGAGGGCGTACTGCAGGCAGACTTCGGTGACGGTGCACCGGGCGCAGACGGACTTGGCCTTCTCGATCTGCTCGACGGCCGGGCCGGTGTTCCCCACGGGGAAGAACAGCTCGGGGTCGACGGTCAGGCAGGCGGACTTGTCGCGCCAATCCATGGTGGTGCTCCTTGTTGCGGGATGAGTGGGCTTGCGGAGGTGCCCGATTCGGGTCGGGTACCCTGTGGGAGTGCGAGCTGATTGCTCGCCCCACGTCGCTGTGGGAGCACACGGCTTCATCTATCGTCCCATAGCACATGGGTGCGATCAAGAGATGAACGGGCCGTATCTGTGCATCTTGCTGTGCATTCCCTCACAGCACTGGAGGGTTCGCACAATCGGCGTCGTCTCGAGTGAAGGATCCTGAGGAATGCGAACAAAGGTCGTCCGCGCGCTCGCCGCGCTGATCGTGGGGCTCGAGGGGATCGCACTCGTCGTCCTCACGATCTGGCAGATCGCGGCCGTCGTCGCCGGCGACACCGTGGCGATCGAGAGCGCTCTCGCCCTGATCGTGCTGACGGCGGTCGGCGCCGCGATCGTGCTCGCGTTCGCGGTCGGGATCCAGCGCGGACAATCGTGGGGTCGCTCGGGAGGGATCGTGACGCAGGCGCTGATCCTGGCCGTCGCGCTCGGAGCGGCGACCGGCGCGTACGCTCACCCGATCCTGGGCGTCGAGATCGCGATCCCCGCGGTCATCGCCCTCGTGCTGATCGTGCTGGCAGCCCGCGACGCGGGGCGCGCGGCATCCGTCGACTCGGTGGACGAGTCGCCGTCGATCTAGACGCCGAGCAGTCCGCGCAGCCGCGCGACATGACCGGTCGCCTTGATGTTGTAGAGCGCCTGCGTGACGCGGCCCTCGGCGTCGAGGACGAACGTCGAGCGGATGACGCCCTGCACGACCTTGCCGTAGTTCATCTTGTCGCCCCACACGCCGTACTGCTCGTGCACCGTGTGGTCGGGGTCGCTCAGGAGGTCGTACGCGAGACCGTCGCGCTCGCGGAAGCGGCGGAGCTTCTCGGGTGCGTCGCGGGAGACGCCGAGGATCGTGTACCCGGCGGCCTGAAGGGGAGCGAGGCTGTCGCGGAAGTCGCACGCCTCGGTCGTGCAGCCCGGCGTCATGGCCTCGGGGTAGAAGAACAGGATGACGGGGCCCCCGCGGAGGCTCTCGAGCGTTACGGGCCGCTCGTCCTGGTCGACGAGCGTGAAGGAGGGGGCGAGGTCACCGGGTTCGAGGCGTGTGGTCACCCCTCCACGATAGTCACCCGCGCGGGTCAGGGCTGTGGCCCGAACTTCTCGCCGAAGGTCTCGAGCAGTCGCTGCAGCGAGTCGAGCCGGCCTGCGCCGTTCGGTCCGAGGCGGCCCTCGGCGAGAGCCTCGTTCAGCGCGCAGTCGGGCGCATCGGGCAGATGCGTGCACCCCCGCGGGCACTCCTCGGCGATGACGGCGAGGTCGGTGAAGGACTTCAGGATGTTGGCGGTGTCAACGTGCCCGAGCCCGAACGAGCGCACGCCGGGCGTGTCGATCACCCAGCCGGCGCCGCCCTCGCCACGGTAGCGGAGCGACACTGTCGAGCTGGACGTGTGCCGACCGCGTCCCGTGACGACGTTGACGTGGCCGGTCGCGCGCTTCGCGTCCGGCACGAGCGCGTTCACGAGTGTGGACTTCCCCACTCCCGAGTGGCCGACGAAGACGGTCGAGTGGCCTACGAGCGCTGCGCCGACGCGTTCGAGGGGCATCTCCTCCTGCGCGCTCGTGAAGACCTCGAGGTCGAGCCCGTCGAAGTGGGAGAGGAACTCCGACGGATCGGCGAGGTCGGTCTTCGTCACGACGAGGAGGGGACGGATGCCGGCATCCAGCGCCGCGACGAGGTACCGGTCGACCAGGCGCTCGCGCGGCTCGGGGTCCGCCGCCGCGACGACGACGAGCATCTGGTCGGCGTTGGCGACGATGATGCGCTCGACCTGATCGGTGTCGTCGGCGCTGCGGCGCAGGAGCGACGTGCGCTCCTCGATGCCCACGATGCGCGAGAGCGTGCCCTCGTCGCCGGAGCGGTCGCCCACGACGCGCGCCCTGTCGCCCGTGACGATCGGCGTCTTGCGCAGCTCGCGCGCCCGGACGGCGAGGATCGTCCGTTCGTCCGCACCGTCCTCGTCGACGAGCACGGTGTAGCGCCCGCGATCGACGCCCAGCACGCGGGCGATCTCGGCGTCGGCATGCGCAGGCCGGCGCTTCGTGCGCGGGCGATTCGCCTTCGGGTTGGGCCGGACGCGGATGTCGGCTTCGTCGAAGTCGTCTTCGTCGTCGTCCTCGCCCTGATCGAGCCAGCTCACGATGCCTGCATCGCCCCCGTGTCGACCGAGGCATCGTCGCCGCTGCCTGCGAGCATGCCCGCCCACAGCTCGGGGAACTGCGGCATCGTCTTGGCGGTCGTGCCGATGTCGTCGACCTCGACGCCCGGCACGGCCAGGCCGATGAGCGCGCCCGTCGTGGCGAGACGATGGTCGTGGTGCGCGCGCCAGGTGCCGCCGTGCAGCGCGCGGGGCACGATGCGGATGCCGTCCTCGAGCTCCTCCGCTTCGCCGCCGAGTGCGCGCAGATTGCCGATCAGCGCCGCGATGCGATCGGTCTCGTGGCCGCGGATGTGCCCGATGCCGTACAGCGTCGTCGGCGCATCGGCGAAGGCGGCGAGCGCGAAGATCGTGGGAGTGAGCTCGCCGGCGGCCGAGAGGTCGAGATCGACGCCCTGGATGCCGGAGCCTCCCGTGACGGTGAGCGTCCCGCCCCGCCGTGTCGCACGCGCTCCCATGACCGAGAGGATGTCGGCCAGCAGGTGGCCGGGCTGCGTCGAGTGCGCCGGCCAGCCCGTGACGCCGACCGACCCGCCGACGATCATCGCGGCCGCGAGGAACGGCGCGGCGTTGGAGAGGTCGGGCTCGATCGCGACATCCTTGCCGCGGATCGCGCCCGCGGGGACGATCCACTCGTCGGGTGCGGGCCGCTCGACATGCACGCCGCGGTGTGCGAGCGACTCGACCGTCATGTCGATGTGCGGGATGCTGGGGAGGCGCTCGCCGACGTGGTGCAGGTGCAGGCCCACGTCGAAGCGCGGGGCCGCCAGCAGCAGCCCCGAGACGAACTGGCTCGACGCGCTCGCGTCGATCGACACCTCGCCGCCGCGCACGTGCCCGTGACCGCGCACGATGAACGGAAGCGACCAGTGGCCGCCGTCGTCGATGTCGACCCCGACGTCGCGCAGGGTCTTGATCATGGCGCCCATCGGTCGATGCAGTGCGCTCTCGTGCGCCGTGAGCGTCACGTCGCCCTTCGCGAAGCCGCCGAGCGGGGCGACGAACCTCATGACGGTGCCCGCCTGGCCGGAATCGACGGTCGATCCTCCGGTGAGCGGCCAGGCCGGCGTGACGAGCAGATCTTCACCGAAGGAGCCACCGCCCGCGACGGGCTCGACGCCGACGCCCAGCGCCCGCAGCGCCTCGATCATCCGCGCGGAATCGTCGGAGTGCAGGGGCGAGGTCAGCGTGCTCGGGCCGTCCGCCAGCGCCGCGAGGATGAGCTCGCGGTTGGTCAGGGATTTCGAGCCGGGCACGGTCACGGTCGCCGCGAGGGGCCCTGCGGCCACGGGCGCGCTCCAGGGTCCGCGCTGGCGCGGTGCGGGGGTGGGGGAATACCCGTCGGCTGTCATCGGGTTCTACCCTACTGAACCGCTTCCTCCGGGCCGCGGAAACGACACCGACAGACACCACTCGAAGGGGCACTGTGACAGCGATCATCGAACGCGCGCCGTCCGCGGCATCCATCGACGTACTCGAAGGGCTCTGGCAGGCGTCAGCCGTAGACTGGGCCGCGATGACCGACCAGGCAGAGAAGACGCAGGACGCGAGCGCGCAGTTCGAAGAGCAGGCACTGCCCTTCATGGATCAGCTGTACGCCGCGGCGATGCGCATGACCCGCAATCCGGCCGACGCCGCCGACCTCGTGCAGGAGACCTTCGTCAAGGCGTTCGCGTCGTGGCGCACCTTCACGCAGGGCACCAACCTCAAGGCGTGGCTGTACCGCATCCTCACGAACACGTACATCAACACGTATCGCAAGAAGCAGCGGGAGCCGTACCAGGGCACGATCGACGAGCTCGAGGACTGGCAGCTGGGCGGAGCCGAGTCGACGACCGCGACGACGAGCCGGTCGGCCGAGGCCGAGGCGATCGACCACATGCCGGCATCCGTCGTCAAAGACGCGCTGCAGGCGATTCCGGAGGACTTCCGGTTGGCGGTGTACCTCGCGGACGTCGAGGGCTTCGCCTACCAGGAGATCGCCGACATCATGAAAACCCCCATCGGCACGGTCATGAGCCGTCTGCACCGTGGCAGACGAATGCTCCGTGAACTGCTGGCCGACTATGCGAAGGAGCGCGGCATCGACGTCGCCGCGACAGGAGCGAAGAAATGACAGACTGCGGCTGCGAGAAGGCGAAGCAGGACCTCGAGGAGTACCTGCGCAACGAGGTGTGCAAGACCCAGCACTCCGACATCAAGGAGCACTTGGCATCGTGCCCCGACTGCCAGAGTGAGGCGCTCGTCGCGACGACCCTCACCGAGGTCGTGGCTCGGGCGTGCAAGGAGTCCGCGCCCGAAGAGCTTCGCGACCAGGTGCTCGCGAGGCTGCGATCGGTGCAGGCCACGCACTGACGCTCACGCGGGCCGCGGCACCAGCACCCTGAGGGCGCCCGGCACGACGTCGACCGTCACAGGCAGCGCCGCGATCGGGTCGCCGTCGGCGTAGGCGGTGATCCCGGACGCGTCGAGCCGGATGCTGCGGCCGCGGTACGTCTCGACCTCGGGTCGTTCGACGTGCGTGCCCTTGTAGACCGTCGGCAGAAGTCGCAGCAGCCTTAGGCGCCCGGCGGGGCGCACGACCGTGACGTCGAGGAGCCCGTCGGAGGCATCGGCGTGCGGACAGATCGGGATGCGGCCGCCGTACGAGCGGGTGTTCCCGACGCTCGCCATCACGAAGGGGCCCTCGATGCGCTCGCCGTCGACCTCGATGGCATAGCGGCTCGCCTTGAGGAAGAGGAACTCGACGAGGATCGCGATGTTGTAGCGCATGTCGCCTCGGGGCCAGGTCATGCGGTTCGCGCGATCGTTGACATACGAGTCGAACCCGCTCGCGAGCACCGTCGCGTACAGGCGCTCGGTGCCCGCTCCGTCGGTCACGCGCGCCAGGTCGACGTCGATGCCGTGCCCCGCCGCGATGACGTCCGCCGCCGTCGCGGGATCGAGCTCGGGGATGCCGAGGTGGGCTGCGAAGTCGTTGCCCGTGCCGGCGGGGACGATGCCCAGCGGGATGCCGGTGCCCGCGAGGTGGGGCAGGGCGAGGTTGATCGTGCCGTCGCCCCCCGCGACGACGAGGGCGTCGGTGCCGAGCTCTACCGCCGTGCGGATGAGCTCGGACGACTCCTCGGCGCTGCCGCCGCTGATGACGGTGACGGAGTGGCCGAGTTCGCGCAGCCGCTCGGTCGTGCGCGTCGCGGCGTGCGTGTGCGCGCCGGCGCGGGCGGCGGGGTTGACGACGAGGGCGATGTTCACAGCGGTGTGAGCCTATCGGGAGAGATTCAGGGGAGGAGCGCTCCGGGGTTCATGATGCCCCGGGGGTCGACCTCGGCCTTCACCGCGCGCAGCACCGCGATGCCGAGCGGGCCGATCTCGGCCTCGAGGAAGGCTCGGTGATCGCGCCCGACGGCGTGGTGGTGCGTGATCGTGCCGCCCGCGTCGCCGATGGCGCGGGATGCGGCATCCTTCGCCCTCATCCACTGCCCCTCGGGGTCGCTCGTCAGCGTTGCGACGACGGTGAAGTACAGCGACGCACCCGCGGGGTACACGTGCGAGATGTGGCAGAGCACGATCGGCTTCGTGCCGTCGGCGGCGAGGCTCGCGGCGAGCGCCGCCGTGACGGCGCCCTTGAGCTCGGCGAGCCGGGCCCACGTCGTCGCGGTCTCGAGCGTCTCGGCGAGGATGCCGGAGTCGAGCAGCGTGTCGCGCAGCGCGGGGGATGCGTAGCGGCCGCGCTCCCAGGACCGCGCGGGGTCCTCGCCGCGGGACGTCGCGCCGTGCCGCGCGAACACCGCGCCGAGCGCCGCGCGCGTCGCCTCGGCGTCGGCGTCGTCCGCACCCTCGAAGGTGGCGATGACCAGGCATCCCCTCATCCGCATGAAGTGCCCGCCGAGCGTCGCGTTCACCTTCGTCTCGGTCTCGTCGCTGAGGCGCAGGACGGTGGGCCGGATGCCGCGCTGCGTCGCTTCGCGCAGGGCTTCGGCGCCTGCGGCGAAGTCGGGGAACGTCCACGCCTCGTAGAGCGTCGCGGCGGGCAGGGGCTTGATGCGCACCGTCACCTCCGTGAGCACGCCGAACGCGCCCTCCGAGCCGAGGAAGAGCTGGCGCAGGTCCGGGCCGGCGGCGCTCGCGGGCGCGCGCCCGAGGTCGAGCTCGCCCGCCGGCGTCGCGACACGCAGGGCGTGCACGAGATCGTCGAATCTGCCGTAGCCGCGCGAGGCCTGTCCGCTCGACCGCGTCGCGGCGAAGCCGCCGATGGAGGCGTAGAGGAAGCTCTGCGGGAAGTGGCCCAGCGTGTACCCGTGCGCCGCGAGCAGCTCCTCGGCCTGAGGGCCCGTCGTGCCGGCGCCGAAGGTCGCGAGGAGCGACTCGGCGTCGAGCGCGAGCAGCGCCGCAGTGCGCGTGAGATCGAGGGCGACGACGGTGCGGTGGGTCCCGGCATCCGGATCCACCCCGCCGACGACCGAGGTCCCTCCGCCGAACGGCACGACGGCGATCCCGGCGTCGTCGCAGGCGCGGAGGACCGCGAGCACCTCGTCGTGCGAGGCCGGCGACACGACCGCGTCGGGTGCGACCTGTGGCTCTGCCGAGCGACGGTGGAGCAGATCGGGAGTGCTCTTGCCGCCGAGGTGCAGCACGCGGACGGCGTCGTCGGAGGTCGCGTTCTCGGCGCCGACCGCGGCGCGGAGCGGCGCGAGATCGGCGTCGTCGAGGCGGCTCCGCGTGAGGACGGGGGTGCCGACCCGGGCGACGGGATGCGCCTTGCCGGGCAGCAGCGTCGCGATGAGCGCCTTCGCGGCGGCGGGGAGGCGAGCCGGTTCGGTGCCCCAGGCATCCCACGTCGAGCGGGCGCGCGGACGAGGGAACGACGGCTGTGTCAGCACCATGGCGACAGTATGACACATTGTGTATGTTTGTCACATGGCCGACGGAGTGACCGATACCGAGAGCACGATCCTGGACGCCGCGCGCGACGAGGTCCTCGCCTACGGCATCCGCAAGACGACGGCATCCGACATCGCGAAGCGCGCGGGCATCGCCCGCCAGACGCTCTATCGCTACTATCCCGATGCGCAGGCGGTCTTCGCGGCGCTCGTGACGCGCGAACTCGTCGCGGTCCTGCCCGTCGCGGCGCCGCCCGCGGAGACGCTGGACGAGCTCGTCGGAATGCTCGTGGCGACAGCGGGCGCCATCCGCCGCATGCCCCTCGTCGACCGACTGCGCGAGACGGACCCCGAGCTCTTCGGCCGCTATCTGCTCGAGCGGCTCGGCACGACGCAGCGCGTCATCGTCGCCGAGACCGCACGGCGTCTGGCCGCTGCGCAGCAGTCCGGTGCGGTGCGGGCCGGCGAGCCCGAACGCCTGGCGGCGATGGTGCTGCTCATCGCGCAGTCCGCCGTGCTCTCGGCGCCGCTCGTGACCGAGTGGATCTCGGGCGACGCGTGGGCCGACGAGCTGACCCTCGCCCTGCGCGGATACCTGGGGGCGTGAGCATGCGCATCGTGGGGCGGACGCCGCATCCTTCCGCGCTCGACGCGGCACGGCGCGCACGCGAACTCGACGCGCTCGCGGACGATCCCCGCATCGACGTGCTCGTCGTCGGAGGAGGGATCACGGGAGCCGGGATCGCGCTGGATGCGGCATCCCGCGGCCTGCGCACCGTGCTCGTCGAACGTCACGACCTCGCCCACGGCACGAGCCGGTGGAGCTCGAAGCTCGCCCACGGCGGTCTGCGGTATCTCGCGTCAGGACAGCTCGCCATCGCGCACGAGAGCGCCGCCGAACGGCATCTGCTCCTGACCCGCCTCGCGCCGCACCTCACGCGGCCTCTCGGTCAGGTGCTGCCGCTGTACGCGCCGGGTCACGTCGCGCGCGGGGTCTGGGTGGGGCTGGGCTACGGCCTCGGCGACGGACTGCGTCGCGCCGTGGGAACCCCCGACGCCGTGCTGCACGCGCCGAGCGCGATCGGCCGCGACGAGGCACTGCGCCTGGCTCCCGCGATCAGCGACGACCACCTGCGCGGCGGGATGCGCGGCTGGGACGGCCAGCTCATCGACGACGCCCGGCTCGTGATCGCCGTCGCGCGCACGGCCGCGGGGCACGGGGCATCCATCCTCACGCGGGTCTCGGCCGTCTCGGCGACGGGAGACTCGGCACGCCTGCGCGACGAGCTCACGGGGCAGGAGATCGACGTGCGCGCCCGCGCCGTCATCTCGGCGACAGGTGTGTGGGCGGGCGGACTCGATCCCGCCGTGCACCTGCGGCCCAGCCGCGGCACGCACCTCGTGGTCGACTCCGCGCGCCTGGGCGGGGCCGAGGCATCCCTCACCGTCCCCGTGCCCGGTTCGTCCAGCCGCTTCGTCTTCACGGTGCCCGCGATCCACGGTCGCACGTACATCGGCCTGACCGACGTGCCGGCGCGCCTGCCGATCCCCGACGTTCCGCACGCGACCGACGACGAGATCGAGATGCTGCTCGGCACGGTCAACACGGTGCTGCGCGACCCGCTGGAGCGCGCGGACGTCATGGCGACCTTCGCAGGGCTGCGCCCGCTGCTCGATCTCGGCGGCGACGGCGACACGAGCGACCTCTCGCGCCGGCATGCGGTGCTCACCTCGGACGACGGGGTGCTGACGGTGGTCGGCGGCAAGCTCACGACGTATCGGCGCATGGCGCAGGACGGAGTGGATGCCGCGGTCCGCGCGCGCTTCGCCGCGGCCGCGGTGCCGGCATCGCGCACCCGGTCGATCCCCCTCGTAGGAGCGTGGCCGCGTGATCGGCTGAGCGAGATCCAAGCGCCGGCGCGGCTCGTGCGGCGATACGGAGCCGAAGCGCCGTTCGCGCGGGCGCTCGGCGACGGGCCCTCAGCCGCGCGCGGCGTGACCCCGCAGGAGCTGCAGTGGGGCGTCGAGGTCGAAGGCGCCCTCACGATCGACGATCTGCTGCACCGCCGCACGCGGCTCGGGCTCGTGCCGGCTGACGCGGAGGCGTCGATGGATGCCGCGGCCGCCGCCTTCGAACGAGCCGGTGCGACTCCGGCAGACCTCGTGACGCACTGAGTCGGTCGCCGCCGAAGATCGCCTGAGAGGCTCGCCTCATCGCGGTCACCACGAGGCGTCTTCGGCCGCCCCCGGAATCAGGAGAAGTGCGGAGAACCGGACCGGAACACGGCCGATGGCTCCGGATCTCGGCACATCTCCTGCTCTCGGAACGCGCCGGTGGCCCCGGGCAACGGCCAGGTCTCGGTCTCCGGCAGCGCGATTGGCAGGATTCGCGGGAACGACGGCCGATACCCGCGAGCGCGGTGTCGGGCGTCGCCGCGAGACTTGACCGGTGAACCACAGGAGCGGCGGTCTCGGCCTCGTGCAGGGGACCGCACTGTACGTCGCGTCGGTGCTCGGCACGGGGCTCCTCGTGCTGCCGGGCCTCGCGGCCGAGGTCGCCGGACCGGCGAGCATCGTCGCAGTGATCGCCGTCATCGGCCTGTCGATCCCGCTGGCGGGCACCTTCGCGGCGCTCGCCGCGCGCTACCCCGACCCCGGCGGTGTCGCGAGCTACGCGCGGCGCGCACTCGGCGGCACCGTGGCGCGGATGACGGGGTACTGGTTCATGTTCGGCGTCGCCGCGGGCGCCCCCGTCGTCGCGGTGCTCGGCGCCGAGTACGTCGCGGCGATCGTGGGCATCGACCGGTCGATGGTGCCGGTGCTCGCGGCATCCTTCTTCCTCCCGCCCTTCGCCGCCAACGCGTTCGGCGTGCGCGTCGCGGGATGGATGCAGTTCGTGCTCACGGCGCTTCTGCTGGCCGTGGTCGTCGGAGTGGTCGCCCTCGCCGCGCCCGCCGTGGAGCCGCAGAACTTCGCGCCGTTCCTGCCGCACGGGTGGCTCGGCGTCGGCACCGCTATCAGCCTCTTCGTGTGGGCGTTCGCGGGGTGGGAGGTCGGCACGCACATCTCGGGCGAGTTCCGCGACCCCCGCCGCGTGATCCCGCTCGCGACGACGATCGCGCTCGTCATCACGGGTGCCTGCTATCTCGTGCTGCAGATCGTGACGGTCGGTGCGCTGGGCTCCTCGGCGGGCGAAGGACAGGTGCCGCTCCTCGACCTCGCGCGGCTCGGGTCGCCGGTCGTCGGTGCGGCCGCGGTCGGCGCGATCGCCGGCATCGTGGCGCTCGGCGTGCTCAACGCCTACCTCGCGGCGTTCGCGAAGCTCGGGGCATCCCTCGCCGAGAACCGCGATCTGCCGCGCTGGTTCGCGAAGGGCGCCGAGTCGGGCGGCATCCCGCGCCGCGCGCTCGCTCTCACGGGCGGCGTGTTCGCGATCTGGTTCGCGCTCATGCTCTCGTCGGGACTCGAGCTGACGGGCTTCATCCTCGTGCACACGAGCTGCATGGTCTCGATCTACGCCGTCGGCATGATCGCGGCCGTGCGGCTCCTGCGTCGCGGCACCGCCGGGTGGTGGCTCGCGCTCGTCGCAGCCGTGCTGTGCATCGGGCTCGTCGCCCTCGCGTGGGCGTCGCTGCTGCCGGCGGCAGGGCTCGCGCTGGCGGCGATCGCCGTCACGCTCTGGCGGCGGATGCGGCCGTCCCGCCGGAACGACGACGCGGGCCGGGCCGACATCGTCGAGCCCGACCCGCGTGCGGCGTCGGTGGAGAGCTGAGACTACTTCCCGAGCGTCAGGGCCTTCTGCATGATGGCGGCCTGCTCGGCGGCGTGCTTCTTGGGCGAGCCCGTCGCCGTGGAGGCGGCGGCCGCGCGGGAGACACGACGGATCGTTCGACCGTGCAGGTGCTTCACCACCTCGAGCGCGATGAACGGCCAGGCGCCCTGATTCTCGGGCTCGTCCTGCACCCAGACCAGTTCGGCGTTGGGGTAGCTGTCGATCACGGCATTGAGCTCGTCGATCGGGGCCGGATAGAACTGCTCGAGGCGCACGAGGGCGATCTCGGGGTTCGGGTTCTTCTCGAGCTCGGCGCGGAGGTCCCAGTGGATCTTGCCCGCGTGCAGGAGCACGCGCTTGACCGCTGCCTTGTCGACACCGCGGTCGTCGTCGAGGACCGGCTCGAACCTGCCCTCGAGGAAGTCCTCGACGGGGCTCGTCGCCCCGCGCAGGCGCAGCATCGCCTTGGGCGTGAACACGATGAGCGGGCGGCGCGGACGCGCGTAGGCCTGGCGGCGCAGCAGGTGGAAGTACGACGCCGGAGTCGACGGGCGCGCGACGATCATGTTGTCCTGCGCGCACATCTGCAGGTACCGCTCGATGCGGGCCGACGAGTGGTCCGGCCCCTGGCCTTCGTAACCGTGGGGGAGCAGCAGCGCCACGCTCGACTGCTGACCCCACTTCTGGTCGGCCGACGAGAGGTACTCGTCGATGACCGACTGTGCGCCGTTGGCGAAGTCGCCGAACTGCGCCTCCCACAGCACCAGCGCGTCGGGGCGCTCCACGCTGTAGCCGTACTCGAACGCCATCGCGGCGTACTCGCTGAGGAGGGAGTCGTAGACCCAGAAGCGGCCCTGATCCGCACTCAGGTTGGTGAGCGGGATCCACTCCTGGCCGTTCGCGCGGTCGTGCAGCACCGAGTGACGCTGCACGAACGTTCCACGGCGCGCATCCTGTCCGACGAGACGGACGTTGGTCTGCTCGAGCAGCAGCGAGCCGAAGGCGAGGAGCTCGCCGAAGGCCCAGTCGATCTGCCCGTTGCGGCTCATGTCGAGGCGCTTGTCGAGCAGCTGCTGCAGCTTCGTGTGCACCGTGAAGCCCTCGGGCTTGTTGACGAACGTGTCGCCGATGAGCTGCACGACCTCGCGCGAGACACCCGTGGTGTCGGGTTCGCCGGCGGGGGCCGCGGCATCCTCGTCCGCCACCACGACCGGCGTCGTGCCGGTCTCGGCCGCGTGGGTCTCGGTGAAGGCGACCTCGAGGCGGTCCTGGAAGTTCTGCTTCGCCTTCTCGTACTCCTCCTCGGTGATGTCGCCGCGGCCGACCAGGGCCTCGGTGTAGAGGCGGCGGACAGAGCGCTTCGCCTCGATGAGGTTCGTCATGAGCGGCTGCGTCATCGACGGGTCGTCGCCCTCGTTGTGACCGCGGCGACGGTAGCTCACGAGATCGATGACGACGTCGCGGTGGAACCGCTCGCGATAGGCGAAGGCGAGCTGCGACACTCGGACGACGGCTTCGGGATCGTCGCCGTTCACGTGCAGCACCGGCGCCTGGATCGTCTTGGCGACGTCCGTCGCGTACACCGAGGTGCGGCCGTCCTGCGGCGTCGTGGTGAAGCCGACCTGGTTGTTGACGACGACGTGGATCGTGCCGCCCGTGCGGTAGCCGCGCAGCTGCGACATCTGAAGGGTCTCGACGACGACGCCCTGACCCGCGAATGCGGCGTCGCCGTGCACGAGGATCGGCAGCCACGAGAACGTGCCGAGGGGCTTGCGGTCCTGCTTCGCGCGGACGATGCCCTCGAGCACGCCGTCGACGGTCTCGAGGTGCGAGGGGTTCGCAGCGAGATAGATCGGCAGCTCCGTCCCGCGGTCGTCGACGAAGGTGCCCTCGGTGCCGAGGTGGTACTTGACGTCGCCCGACCCGCTCTTGGAGCCGATGGCGACCGAGCCCTCGAACTCGCGGAACACCTGGCCGTAGGTCTTGCCCGCGATGTTGGTCAGCACGTTGAGGCGGCCGCGGTGGGCCATGCCGATCGCGGCGCCGTCGAGACCGGCTTCTGCGGCCCCCTGCAGGATCTCGTCGAGGAGCGGGATCAGGGACTCGGAGCCCTCGAGGCTGAAGCGCTTCTGCCCGACGTACTTCGTCTGCAGGAACGTCTCGAACGCCTCGCCCTGCTGCAGCTTGTCGAGGATGCGCAGCTGCTCGTCGTGACCCGGCTTCTGGTACTTGACCTCGACGTTCTCCTGGAACCACGCGCGCTGCTCGGGGTCCTGGATGTGCATGTACTCGATGCCGATCGTGCGGCAGTACGAGTCGCGCAGCACCCCGAGGATCTCGCGGAGCTTCAGCATCCGCTTTCCGCCGAACCCTCCCGTCACGAACTCGCGATCGAGATCCCAGAACGTGAGGCCGTGGTTCTCGATCTCCAGGTCGGGGTGCGTGCGCTGCACGTACTCGAGCGGGTCGATGTCGGCCATCAGGTGGCCGCGAACGCGGTACGAGTTGATGAGCTCCTGCACGCGGGCCTGCTTGTCGACGCGCTCCGCGAGGTCGACGTTGATGTCGGCCGCCCAGTGGATGGGGGCGTAGGGGATGCGCAGGGCGGCGAAGATGTCGTCGTAGAAGTCGCGCTGCCCGATGAGCAGCTCATGCACCTTCTTGAGGAACTCGCCCGAGCCGGCGCCCTGGATCACGCGGTGGTCGTACGTGCTCGTGAGGGTGATCGTCTTGCCGATCGCGAGCTCGTTGAGCGTCTTGGGGCTCGCGCCCTGGAACTCGGCGGGGTACTCGAGGGCTCCGGCGCCGACGATGCAGCCCTGGCCCTTCATGAGGCGCGGCACGGAGTGCACCGTGCCGATGCCGCCCGGATTGGTGAGCGAGATCGTCGTGCCCTGGAAGTCCGCCGCCGTGAGCTTGTTGTTGCGCGCTCGCGAGATGAGGTCCTCGTACGAGGCGAGGTACTCGCCGAACGTGAGCGTGTCGGCGCGCTTGATGCTCGGCACGAGCAGCGCGCGGGTGCCGTCGGGCTTGGGGATGTCGACCGCGATGCCCAGGTTGATGTGCGCGGGGGCCACGACCGACGGCTTGCCGTCGATCTCGGCGTAGAAGACGTTCTGGCTCGGGAACTCCTTGAGGGCCCGGATGATCGCCCAGCCGATGAGGTGCGTGAAGCTGACCTTGCCGCCGCGGGTGCGCGACATGTGGTTGTTGATCACGATGCGGTTGTCGATCATGAGCTTCGCGGGCACGGTGCGGACGCTCGTCGCGGTCGGCACCGTGAGCGACTCGTCCATGTTGTGCGCGAGCGACTTGGGCATGCCGCGGAGGACCGTGACCTTGTCCTCTTCGCTCTGCTCGACGGCCGCCGACGGCTGGGCCTTCGGCGCCTGCGCCGGGATCGGCTGCGGCGCGGCCGGGCGGGTCGTGGTGCGGGCGACCGGCTGAGCGCCGATGACGGGCACGGGTGCCGTCACGGGATGCGGGTCGGATGCCGCGGGCTTCGCGGGCTCGGATGCCGCGGGCTTCGCGGGCTCGGATGCCGTGGGCTTCGCCGCCTCGGACGCCGGGACCGTCGGCGCCGAGGGCACGCGCGGTGCCGCGGCGGAGTCGGAGGGACGGTAGGCCTCGAGAATGGGCCACCACTCCTTGTCCACGGAGTTCCGGTCGACTTTGAACTGCTCGTACAGCTCCTCGACGAGCCACTCGTTCGCTCCGAACTCTCCTTCGTTCGAAACCCCGAGGCCCGTCACCTGGCTCGACACTCTCGATCGCCTGCTTTCATCGATGAAGATCTGAGATTCGTGCGGGACGAATCCGCCCACGCGCACGGGGATCAAGCCTAACCCCATCGGCTGAGACAGATCCGGACAAGTCCCGTTCATCGGCGAAAGAATCGCATCATCTGCCGCCCAGGAAGAATCACTACCCTTGACAGCCATGGAGTTCTACGGCGCGCGACCCGAAGTCGACCTCACCTACTCGGACGTCTTCCTCGTCCCACGCCGCTCCGCCGTCACGAGCCGGCTCGACGTCGACCTGTCTCCCGGGGACGGGTCGACCGCGACGATACCCATCGTGTCCTCGAACATGAACTCCGTCACCGGTCCGCGCCTGGCGGCGACGCTCGCACGCCGCGGCGGCCTCGGGGTGCTCCCGCAGGACATGCCCCTGCAGGACCTCGACGCCGCGATCCGGTGGGTCAAGGACCAGCCGGTGCCGTGGGACACGCCCCTCGTGCTCGGCCCCGACGCGACGGTCGCCGAGGCCGCCAGGCTCCTTCCCGCGACGGAGGGCCACGGCATCGTCGTGGTGTCCGATCCGGACGCGCCCCGCATCCATGTCGACGACATCCTCGGGGTCGTCGCCGCAACGCGGCTGGGCACGGCCCTGCCCGATGCGCGCTTGGGAGACCTCACACGCGGCAGGACGGCATCCATCGACGCCGACGACGTCGAGAGCGCGCGCCACGCCTTCGACCTCATCGTCGCGGCCGACGCCGAGATCACGTGCGTCCTGCACCACGGCTTCCTGGTCGGCACGCTCTCGCGCCGCAGCGCGCTGCGCGCGACACTGTACCGCCCCGCCGTCGACGCGTCGGGCCGGCTCATCGTCGCGGCCGCCGTCGGCATCAACGGCGACGTCGCCTCCAAGGCCAAGGCGCTCGCGGCGGCCGGTGTCGACGTCCTCGTCGTCGACACGGCCCACGGGCACCAGGAGGGGATGCTGCGGGCGCTGCACGCCGTGTCCCAGCTCGACCTCGGCATCCCGATCGCCGCCGGCAACATCGTGACGGCCGAAGGCGCGCACGACCTCGTCGCCGCCGGCGCGTCGATCCTCAAGGTCGGCGTCGGACCCGGCGCGATGTGCACGACCCGCATGATGACCGCGGTCGGCCGCCCACAGTTCTCGGCCGTGCTCGAGACGGCCGAAGCGGCCCGGGTCATGGGCGCGCACGTGTGGGCCGACGGGGGAGTCCGCTACCCGCGCGATGTCGCGCTCGCGCTCGCGGCGGGCGCGGCATCCGTCATGATCGGCTCGTGGTTCGCCGGCACGATCGAGGCCCCCGGTCAGCTGCAGACGGATGCCTCGGGCCGCACGTATAAGGAATCGTGGGGCATGGCCTCGACCAAGGCCGTCCACGAGCGCTTCGGCCGGCTCGATCCGTACGAGCTCGCGCGCAAGGAGCTCTTCGCCGAGGGCATCTCGTCGTCGAAGATCTACCTCGACCCGCTGCGTCCCGGCCTCGAGGATCTGCTCGACATGATCACGTCGGGTGTGCGCTCGTCGTTCACGTACGCCGGTGCCGCCTCGGTCGCCGAATTCCACGATCGGGCCCGCGTCGGCCTGCAGTCCGCCGCGGGGTACGAAGAGGGCAAGGCGCTCCCCGTCAGCTGGTAGGCCGCTCTACGACGCAGGAGTGCGGCGCCGAATGGATGTCGCGGGTGCGGCAGTCTGTCAGCATCCGCTCCCCTAGAATGGTGCGCACGATGGACGACCCTCCCAGTAGACAGACGCCCCACGACCCCTCCTCGATCTCGATCGGGGGTGATGCCTGATGGATTACGTCATGCTGGGCGTGGGGCTCCTGCTCACGGTCGGGACCGGACTCTTCGTGGCGAGCGAGTTCGCCCTCGTCAATCTCGACCGCGCCGACCTCGAGGCGCGTCGCACGGCGGGCGAGACCCGCCTGTCGATGACGATCAGCGCGCTGAAGATCACCTCGACGCACCTCTCGAGCGCGCAGCTCGGCATCACGCTGACGACGCTCCTCACGGGTTACACGATGGAGCCCGCGATCTCGAACCTGCTGCGGCCGGTCTTCACCGCGTGGGGCTGGCCCGCGGGCCTCGTGAGCCCCCTCGCGGTCATCATCGCCATCACCGTCGCCACGATCTTCTCGATGATCATCGGCGAGCTCGTTCCGAAGAACTTCGCCCTCGCGGTGCCGCGGCAGACCGCGAAGCTCGTCATCCCGTTCCAGACGCTCTTCACGACCGTCTTCAAGCCCGCGATCTACGTGCTCAACGGCAGCGCGAACGGATTCCTGCGCCTGCTCGGCGTCGAGCCGAAGGAGGAGCTCTCGGGCGCCCGCACCGCCGAGGAGCTCTCGAGCCTCGTGCGGCGCTCCGCGAGCGCCGGCGTGCTCGAGGAGGACACGGCATCCCTCCTCGATCGCACCCTCACGTTCTCCCGCCTCACCGCCGCCGACGTGATGACCCCCCGCCCGAGCGTGCACGCGATCGCAGCAGACGACTCGGTCGAGGACGTCATCCAGCTCGCGCGCCGCACGGGTCACAGCCGGTTCCCGGTCTACGAGGACTCGATGGACGACATCACGGGCATCGTGCACCTCAAGGCCGCGGTGGCCGTGCCCCGCGAACGTCGCAACGACGTGCCGGCGGCGGCGCTCGCGACCGAGCCGCTGCGGGTCCCCGAAGCCGTGCACCTCGACGCCCTGATCTCCGAGCTGCGTGCCCGCGGGTACCAGATGGCCGTCGTCGTCGACGAGTACGGCGGGACGGCCGGTGTCGTCACGCTCGAGGATCTCGTCGAGGAGATCGTCGGCGAAGTGCTCGACGAGCACGACCGCCGCGTCGCGGGGATCACCCGCAAGGCGGACGGCGTCGTCTTCCCCGGCGAGCTGCGGCCCGACGAGCTGCTCGATCGCACGGGCATCCGCATCCCCGAAGGAGACGTGTACGACACCGTGGGCGGCTTCATCATGAGCGTCCTCGAGCGCATACCCGTCCCGGGCGACACGCTCGAGATCGAGGACGGCACGATCGACGTCCAGCGCATGGACGGCCGGCGCGTGGACCGCGTGCGGTTCACCCCGACGCCGATGACCGATGCCGTCGAAGAAGCGATCGCCGAGGGAGGTGATCGCCGATGAACGATTGGGCCGGAATCGCCTGGCTGTTCGTGCTGCTCATCTTCAACGCCTTCTTCGTCGGCGCCGAGTTCGCCGTGATCTCCGCGAAGCGCTCGCAGATCGAGCCGCTGGCCGAGAAGGGTTCGCGCTCCGCCAAGACGGCGCTCTACGCGATGGAGCACGCGACCCTCATGCTCGCGACGAGCCAGCTCGGGATCACGATCTGCTCGCTGCTGATCCTGAACGTGTCGGAGCCGGCGATCCATCACCTGCTCGCCGAGCCGCTGGGTCTCACGGGGCTGGCCGAAGGCACGGTGGACGTCATCGCGTTCATCATCGCGCTGCTCGTCGTGTCGTACCTGCACGTCGTGTTCGGCGAGATGGTCCCCAAGAACCTCGCCTTCTCGGTGCCCGATCGCGCCGTGCTGATGCTCGCGACGCCGCTCGTGTGGGTGTCGCGCGTCTTCCACCCCGTGATCTTCACGCTCAACTGGATCGCGAACCACATCCTGCGCCTGTTCCGCGTCGAGCCCAAGGACGAAGCGGCATCCACCTTCACGCTCGAAGAGGTCGCGACGATCGTCAACCAGTCGCGCATCGAGGGCGTGCTGGATGACGCATCCGGCGCCGTCACGGCGGCTCTCGAGTTCACCGACAAGCAGGCGAAGGACGTCGCGGTTCCGCTCGCGGACCTCGTCACCCTGCCGCAGGCGACGACCCCCGACGAGATCGAGCGCGCCGTCGCCAAGCACGGCTTCTCGCGCTACGTGATCGTCGATCCCGCCGGCGTCCCGGTCGGGTACGTGCACCTGAAGGACGTGCTGCGTGCCGCCGAGGGGCCGGATGCGGCAGCCGACGTCGTGCAGCCCCTGCCGGCCAAGCGCATCCACCACATGGTGCCGGTGCTCGAGACGACCGACCTCGAAGACGCCCTCGCCCTCATGCGCCGGGCGGGTCGTCACCTGGCGCAGGTGCGGGATGCCGCGGGCGCCACCACCGCGGTGCTGTTCCTCGAGGACGTCCTCGAGGAGCTCGTGGGCGAAGTGCAGGACGCCACCCGCCGCCGCGGCTACTGAGCTCGTCGCTCCGCTCCCGCCGGACATGGTGTCCGACGGGAGCGGAGTCCTCAGCCCTGCGGGCGGGCGCGCAGGTACTGCGCGGGCCAGTAGTCGATCTCGACACCGAGTTCGGTCGAGGCGCGCAGCGCGAAGTGCGGGTCGCGCAGCCATTCGCGCCCGGCCATGACGGCGTCGGCTTCTCCGGCGGCGACGATCGACTCGGCCTGCGCGGCGTCCGTGATGAGGCCGACGGCGCTCACGGGGACGCCGGCCTCGCGGCGCACGCGCTCCGCGAAGGCGACCTGGTAGCCGGGGCCGACCGCGATCTGCTGGTGGGCGACGAGTCCGCCGCTGGAGATGTCGAAGAAGTCGGCGCCGCGGTCGGACGCCCAGCGCGCCACCGTCGCGATCTCGTCGACGTCGAGCCCGCCCTCGGCCCAGTCCGACGCCGAGAACCGCACGAAGAGCGGGGCGTCGGGCGCGGTCGTCCGCACCGCGTCGACGATGCGCAGGAGCAGACGCGCACGATTCGCGAGCGACCCGCCGTACGCGTCTTCGCGTCGGTTCGACAGCGGCGACAGGAACTCGTGGAGGAGGTAGCCGTGCGCCGCGTGCAGCTCGATCACGTCGAATCCGGCGTCGACCGCGCGCTGCGCGGCGGCGCCGAAGTCGGCCACGACGGCATCGATGCCCGCCGTGTCGAGGGCCGCGGGCTCGGCGTAGCCGTCGAACGCGACCGCCGACGGTGCCACGGTCGGCCACCCGCCGTCCTCGAGCGGCACCGATCCGCGGCGACCGGAGAACGGCGACCACGTCGACGCCTTGCGGCCGGCGTGCGCGAGCTGGACGCCTGCGAGCGATCCGCGGGACCGGATCGCGGCGACGATGGGGGTCCAGGCATCACCTTGCCGGTCGTTCCACAGGCCCGTGTCCTCGGGCGAGATGCGACCCTCGGGTGAGACGGAGGTCGCCTCCGCCATCACGAGCCCGGCACCGCCGGATGCGAACTGCGCCAAGTGGCTGTGGTGCCACTCCTGGGGCACGCCGTCGACGGCGCTGTACTGGCACATCGGGGCGACCCACAGCCGGTTCCGCGCGGTCAGCGCGCGCAAGGCGATGGGGGTGAACAGCGAGGTCATGGATTCTCCGCAGATAGGGTGACGGCATGAGTGCGACGTGGTCGGCGCGGGACGTCGCCGGGGTCCTCCGGAGGCCAACGGCGACGGACGACAAGTATTCCCGGGGAGTCCTCGGTGTCAGGACGGGCTCGGTCGAGTATCCGGGAGCGGCGGTGCTCGGCGTCGAAGCGGCATGGCGCACGGGTCTCGGGATGGTCCGATATCTCGGTACCGCGCGCGACGCGGTGCTCGCACGTCGACCCGAGACGGTGGCGGCGGAGGGTCGCGTGCAGGCGTGGCTGATCGGCTCGGGGACGAACGCCGCCACGCGCCCGCACGAGGAGACCACGGCGCTGCGCGGCATTCTGTCGGGGGATCTCCCCGTCGTCGTCGACGCGGGTGCCCTCGACCTCGCGCCCGACGGGCGCGCGCCGATCGTCGTCACGCCCCACGACCGCGAGCACGACCGGCTGCGCACGGACCTCGGGCTCGGCGCCGTCCGAGGCGACCGCGCGCAGGGCGCGGTCGAGACCGCGCGCGCACTCGGGAACGTCGTGCTGCTCAAGGGATCGGTCACGATCGTCGCCGATCCGGGCGGGGGCGTCCTCCGCGTCGGCGCCGCCACCCCGTGGCTCGCCACGGCGGGAACCGGTGACGTGCTCGCGGGAGTGCTCGGCGCCCTCCTCGCGGGGGCACCCGCCGGCGCCGACCTCGCGCCGATCGCGGCATCGGCGGCCTGGCTGCACGGCCGTGCGGGGGCGCTCGCGTCGTCCGCTCACGCCCCCGCACGTTCGCTGTCCGCCGCGCGCGCCGACACCGCCGGTGGACCCATCACGGCGCTGGACGTCGCCGAGGCGCTGCCGCGTGCCGTCGCCGAGGTGCTGGCGGGCTGACGTCGGGGCTGGGCTGCCCGCCTACGATGGAGGACGTGTCGAGGCGAGCGTGGTTGTGGATCGCCTTCGTGCTCGTGCACGTCGCCGTCGCGGTGTCGGGATTCGTCTGGCCCACGCAGCCGATGGGCGACCTGTCGATCGCCTATCAGCCGTGGGTGAACCAGGCGCTGTCCGGTGGAGGCATCCCGGGGATCGCCTCCGACTGGGTGTATCCGCAGCTCGCGATCGTGCCGATGATCGTCGCCGGGTCGTGGGCGCAGCTCTTCGGCGGCTACGAGATCGCATGGGCGATCCTCGTGACGCTGTGCGACGCGCTGGCGTTCGCTCTGCTGATCGGCGCGGCCCGCTCGCGCGGGCGGGTGCTCGCGGCCGGGTTCTGGCTCGCGTTCGCCGCAGCGCTCGGCCCGGTCGGCATGTACCGCATCGATGCGATCACCGTCCCGCTCGCGATCGCCGCATGCCTCTGGCTCGTGGGTCGTCCTGCGCTCGCATCCGCGCTCCTCGCGATCGGCACGTGGATCAAGGTCTGGCCGGCCGCACTCCTGCTCGCCGCGATCATCGCCGTGCGCCGCCGCGTCGCCGTCTTCGCGGGAGCGGCGGTCACGACGGCCGTCGTGCTGCTCGGCATCCTGGCCCTCGGCGGCATCTCGCACGCGTTCGGCTTCGTCGGCGGCCAGACCGGCCGCGGACTGCAGCTCGAGGCGCCGGTGAGCGCGTACCTGCTGTGGCGCGTCGTGCTCGGGATGCCGGACTCCGCCGTCGTATACGACCAGGCGCTCAACACCATGCAGGTGCAGGGACCGGGCGCTGAGGTCGTGAGCGCCGTCATGACACCGCTCCTGTTCGTCGTGCTCGCGGCGGTCGCGGCGCTCGGAGCGGTGAAGGCGGTGCGCGGAGCATCCTTCGTCCGCCTCTTCCCGCCGCTCGCGCTCGCCGTCACGCTCGGATTCATCGTGCTGAACAAGGTCGGCTCGCCGCAGTTCCAGGTGTGGCTCATCGCGCCGCTCGTGCTCGCGCTCGTGATCTCCCGCCGACGCTGGCGCGGGTTCGCCGTCGGGGGACTGGCGGCGGCGCTCCTCACGCAGTTCGTGTATCCGCTGACGTATCTCGGCGTCATGTCGGCGGAGGTCGGTCCCGTGGCGATCCTCACGACGCGGAATCTGCTGCTGGTCGCCCTGTTCGTGTGGTCGCTCGTCGAGCTCGTGCGCGTGCCGGCGCGGGTGCGGCATCCCTCATCCGTCCTCTGAACCGAAGGAGCCCTCATGCTCGTCGCCTTCTCCGTCGCTCCGAGCGGCACCGGCCGTGCCGACGGCAGCGTCCACGATGCGGTCGCGGCCGCCGTGCGCGTCGTGCGCGACAGTGGTCTGCCGCAGCGCACCACGTCGATGTTCACCGAGATCGAGGGGGAGTGGGATGAGGTGATGGATGTCGTCAAGCGCGCCACCGAGGCCGTCCTGCCGTTCGGATCCCGCGTGTCGCTCGTCCTCAAGGCGGACATCCGACCCGGCTTCGCCGGCGAACTGGACGGCAAGATCGAGCGCCTCGAGACCGCGCTCGCCGAGAGCGATCTCGGCCCCGAGGACTGAGCGACCAGCGGCGGTCGAATCGATTCGACTTCCGCGCCATCCCGCACTAGCATGGCGCGGTGACCTCCTCTTCCACGAAGAGGGGTGCGGCGATGTGGGCGCTCCTCTCCCTCGCCATCGGCAGCTTCGGCATCGGCATGACCGAGTTCGTCGTCATGGGCCTGCTGCCGAACATCGCGCAGGACCTGCTGCCCGCGCAGTGGACGGCGAGCCCCGAGGACGCGATCGCGCAGACGGGCTGGCTCATCACGCTGTACGCGCTCGGCGTCGTCGTCGGTGCACCGACGATCGCCGGCAGCGTCGCGCGGTTTCCTCGTCATCGCGTCATGATCGGCCTCGCTCTGGCCCTCACGCTCTTCAACGCCCTGACGGTCCTCGCTCCGACCTTCGAGCTGGTCGCGGCATCCCGATTCCTCGCGGGGCTCCCGCACGGGGCGTACTTCGGCATCGGCGCGCTGGTCGCCGCCGACGTGCTCGGACCGGGAAAGCGCGCGAAGGGCGTCGCGTTCGTGCTGACGGGACTCACCCTCGCCAACGTCGTCGGCGTGCCGCTCGGCACGTTCCTCGGCCAGCAGCTCGGGTGGCGGTCGGCGTTCGTCGTGGTCGCGGGCATCTTCGCTGCGGCCACGATCGCGATCGCGTTCTTCGTGCCCGACCACGCGGGCGATCCCGGCCGCACGCTGCGCGAGGAGCTCAAGGTCTTCCGCATCGGCCAGGTGTGGCTCGTCCTCGGCATCGGCGCGATCGGCTTCGGCGGTTTCTTCGCCGTGTACAGCTACGTCGCGCCGCTCGTGACCGAGGTCGCGGGCTCGCCGCAATGGGTGGTGCCGATCATCCTCGTGATCATGGGGCTCGGGATGACGGTGGGCAATCTCGTCGGCGGCCACCTCGCCGACGTCGATCTGAAGCGCGCGATCCTCGGGGGGCTCGTCGCGCTCGCCGTGGTGCTCGCGCTCCTGGCCGTCACGGTGCACGCGATCTGGGCACTGGGGTTCTTCGTCTTCGCGACCGGATTCGTCTCGGCGGCGCTGAGCCCCGCCATCCAGACGCGGCTCATGGACGTCGCGCAGGACAACCAGTCGATCGCCGCCGCGCTCAACCACTCGGCCCTCAACATCGGAAACAGCATGGGCGCCTTCCTCGGCGGCGTCGTCATCGCGATCGGCTGGGGCTTCGTCGCACCGCCCTGGGTGGGCGTGGGTCTCGCGCTCGGCGGGCTCGTGCTGGCCGCCGTCTCGTTCGCGCGGGACCCCTCGAAGGCACGGGTCGCGGCCTAGTCTGGACGCGTGCCCGACGACGCCTCTCCCGCCGACCGCGCGCTCCGCGCGCTGGGCGATGCCGTCGGCGAGTCCCGCCCGCGGGTCGCGACCGACGGCGCGGATCCCGACATCCCGGTCGCCGCGACGGTGGTCCTGCTGCGCGACGCCGCCGAGGGTCCTGAGGTGCTGCTCATCGAGCGGCCCGATCGCGGCTCGTTCGCGGGGGCGTGGGTGTTCCCCGGCGGAAAGCTCGACCCCGCCGACCACGATGCGACCGACACGCAGGAGTGGGATGCCGCGCGTCGTGCCGCGGTGCGCGAGACCGCGGAGGAGACCGGGCTCGTGATCGAGGTGGCCGACCTCGTGACGCTCTCGGTCTGGGACCCGCCGCCGGGGATCCCCCTGCGCATCCGCACGTGGTTCTTCCTGTGCGCGGCACCCGACGGAGACCTCGTGCTGTCGGCCGCCGAGGCGGTGAGCGCCCGCTGGGAGCGGCCGAGCGAGATTCTCGATCGTCACGCGCGCGGAGAGCTCACCCTCTACCCGCCGACGTGGGTCACGCTGCACGGACTGGCGCGCGGGCGGACCAGTGCCGAGGTGATGGATGCCGCGGAGCGCGCCGGCGTCGAGCGATTCGACAGCGTCGCGCGGCGGGGTCCCACCGGGCCGATGCTGCTGTGGCAGGGCGACGGGCAGTACGCCGTCGCGGACGCCGAGGCATCCGCCCGCCACCGGCTCGAGGTCGGCGTGCTGCCGTGGGTGTACTCGCGCGGCGAGTGACAGGTCCGCGGCGGCGGGGTTAGCCTGAGGCCAGTGTCCGAGTTCGGGGGAGTCCGATACGGGTGGTGGCGCACTGCAGTGGTGGGCGCCCTGCTCGCGGTCCTGCTCGTCGCGATGCTGCCGAGCACGAGCTTCGCGGTGCCGATCGTCCCGTTCGCGGCGCGGTTCTCGGCTGACGACAACGGCACCGTGACGGTCTTCGGCAACAACCTCCTCACATGTCCGACCTCCGATGCGCGCTGTGCGGGGGCGCAGGCGGGCACCACCGCGCTCAACAACAACGCGTTCTCCATGGCGAATCTGGATGCCGACGCCGACCCGTCGACGTTCAACTCGTCCAGCTCCACCGTCATCGCGCCGGCCGACGGCGAAGTGCTGTGGGCGGGGCTGTACTGGGGCGCACGCGCCAGCCGCGGAGCGGGCGGGGTCGCGGGCGTCGGCGATCGCCGCGTCATGGCGCTGCGCGCACCCGGCGCGTCGACCTACACGAGCGTGACGTCGCAGGCGAGCTTCGGCCCGACCTCGGGTGATCAGGCGTACCAGGAGTTCGCCGACGTGACGACGCTCGTGCGCAGTGCCGGAGCGGGAGCCTACTGGGGAGCGAACGTCGTGGCAGGAACGGGGGAGGACCGCTACGCCGGGTGGTCGCTCGTCGTCGTCTTCCGCGCGCCGAGTCTGCCCCTTCGCAGCCTGACGGTCTTCGACGGCTTCGCCGACGTCGGCCGGGACGAGCCGCAGGTCATCAATCTGTCCGGGTTCCGCACCCCCGTCTCGGGCCCGGTCGAGACGCAGCTCGGCATGGTCGCCTACGAGGGCGACTTCTCGACGTCGGGCGACTCGGCGCGCCTGAACTCGACGCTCCTGTCGACGACGCCGCTCTCTCGCGGCAGCAACTTCTTCAACGGCACCAACGACGACAACGGCACGAGCGTCGCGTCCCGCACGCCCGCCCACGTGAACATGCTGGGCTACGACGTCAAGAATCTCGCGGCCAGCGGCATCCCGAACGGCGCGACGAGCGCCACGATCTCGCTCGAGAGCACGGGGGACCGCTACTTCCCAGGGATGGTGACGACGGCCATCAGACTGTTCGCGCCCGACTTCACGACGAGCACGAAGACCGTGTCGAATCTCGCCGGCCGCACCCCCGCGCTGCCGGGCGACGAGCTCGAGTACACCCTGACCTACCCCAACACGGGGCAGGATCCTGCGACGAACGCCGTCATCACCGACACCCTGCCGCCCGGCACGACCTTCGTCTCGGCGACACCGAGCGCGGGCGCGTGCACGGGCTCGGGCCGCACGGTCACGTGCACGGCCGGCACGATCGGCATCGGCGCGACGTGGCAGGCACGCGTGCGCGTCGCGATCGGGCCGGATGCCGGAGGCACGACGCTGCGCAACGCCGCCGTCCTCGACTACACCGCCACGACGCTCGATCGTGATCTCACGTACGTCGTCGCGCCCGCCGTCATCCCCGTCGCGGCGGTCGCCGATCTCGCGCTCACCAAGACGATGAGTCCCGATCCCGGCGTCGCGGGCGGTCAGGTCGTCTCGACGCTCAGCGTCCGCAACGACGGGCCCAATGCCGCGCGCGAGGTCGTCATCACGGACCAGCTCCCCGCCGGCGTGACGCTCGCATCGGCGACGGTTCCGGGCGGTGCCTGCACGACGGCCGGCGCGGTCGTGACCTGCACGGTGCCGTCGATCGCGAACGGCGCCTCCGTCGATGCGACGATCGTCATCGACGTGCCCTCGAGCTCGACGGCCCTCACCGTCGTGAACGTCGCGTCCGTCTCGGCCGCGAGCTCCGACCCCGACGCGTCGGACAACGCCGCCGGTGCCTCCGTCGCACTCACCCGGCAGGCGGATCTGCGCGTCTCGAAGGCGGCGGGCGCGGCATCCATCGCCCCCGGAGCCTCGACGACGTACACCGTGACCGTCACCAACGACGGCCCCTCCGACGCCGTCAACGTCACCGCGACGGACGCGGTCGGCGATCCCGCTCTCGTCCTCACGCGCGCCTCCGCGCCGGGAGCCGCGTGCGCCGTCTCGGCCGAGACGGCCCGCTGCACGATTCCGCGGCTGGCTCCCGGCGCGACCATGAGCATGACCGTGACGGCGCGCGTGCTCCCCGACACGCCGGCCGGCGTCGCTCTCGTCAACACCGCGACGGTCTCGTCGAACGCTCCCGACGCGGACGCCTCCGACAACACGGCGACGGCGACGATCACGACCGCCGCGCCGCTGGCCGACATCACGACGACCAAGTCGAGCAGCGACGCCCGCGCCGGCGGGCAGGTCGTGTACACGATCGTCGTCACCAACGAGGGTCCGTCCACAGCCCGCGGCGTCTCGCTCGCCGACGCGCTGCCCGCCGGCCTCACCGCGACGAGCGTCGTCTCGAGCCGCGGCACGTGCACGACGGCGGCCGCGATCACGTGCGACCTCGGCGACGTGCCGGGGCCGGATGCCGCGGGCGTGGCGTCGTCGGCGACGATCACCGTCACCGCCGACGTCGCCCCGACCCTCGCCGCCGGCACCATCTCGAACACGGCGACGGCATCGACCGTCACGACCGATCCCGATCCGGCGAACAACGCCGCGACCGTCCAGGCGGTCGTGACGACCGCCGCGGATGTCTCGATCACCAAGACCGCATCCCCCGTGCAGCCCGCCGCGGGTGAGGACGTCACCTTCACCGTCACGGTGTCCAACGCCGGTCCGTCGACGGCGCGCGACGTCGTCGTTGCCGACGCGCTCCCGCCCGGACTGACGCTGCTCGGTGTCGATCCCGGTCCGGACGTGACGTGCACGGGCAGTCTCTCGTGCACGGTCGCCGACCTCGACCCGCAGGCGACGGCGACGTTCGCCGTGCGCATGAACGTGCCCGCCGACTTCGATCTGCAGACGGGCGCCGTCAATACGGCGACCGTCACGAGCAGCACGCCCGACCCGGCGCCGGGGAACAACACCGCGACGGCTACCGTGACGGCACGCGCGATCTCGGACCTCGCGGTGCTGAAGTGGGACACGACCGACCTGCCGTCGCCTCCCGGCACGCCGCCCCGGTCGTTCACGGCGGGCGAGACCGTCACCTACCGCATCGCGGCGCTCAACTTCGGGCCGTCGGATGCCTCGTCCGCCCGCGTCGTCGACACGCTGCCCGCCGGGGTGACGTTCATCTCGTCGGTGCCGGAGTGCGCGTTCACGCCGCCCGATCAGCTCGTCTGCGACCTGCCGACCGTCCCGAACCAGTTCGCGGCGATCTTCCCCGTCACGGTGCGCGTCGACGCGGCGCTCGCCGAGGGCGCGCTGCTCACCAACACGGCCGAGATCACCCTGACCGATCCCGACCGCGTCGATCCCGTGTCGTCGAACAACCTCGTCTCGGTGACCAACCCCGTGACGACCGTCGCCGATCTGAACGTCGTGAAGTCCTCGTACTCGCTCGATCTTCCCGACTTCACCTTCACGACGCCCTCGTCGGCGCCGCCGGGGACCAACATCGGCTACGGGATCGACATCCGCAACACCGGCCCGTCGATCGCCCGCGACGTCGTGCTGGTCGACTCGTCGACGATGACCGACTTCTACGTCAACCGGATCCTGCTCGTGAAGCCCGGGGTCGATCCGATCGACATCACGGCGCAGTGCTCGTGGAGCGGCGGCGACCTGCAGTGCCCGATCGGCGACGTGCCGGTCTTCGCGACGGGCGACACGAGCTGGCGCGTCCAGGTCGACGGCTTGTCGCTCTCGAACGCGACGCCCGGGTCGTACGTCAACACCGCGACCCTCTCCTCGGGCACGGCCGATGCGAACATCGCCGACAACACCTCGCAGGCGCCCATCACGATCACCGACCCCGTCGCGACCTTCACGATCGACAAGACCGTCCTCGGCGGCACAGACCTCAACAGCGACGGGGCCTCCGACATCATCCCCGGCACCGCGTTCAGCTACCAGATCGACGTCGAGAACGTCGTGGACGTGACGCGCGAGGGTGCCTCCGACGCTCCCGATGTCGTCGTCGTCGACGAGCTGCCCGAGGGACTCACGCCGACGGCGGCGACGAGCACGCAGGGCACCTGCACGATCACGCCCCCGCGCACCGTGACGTGCGAGCTCGGCACGGTGCTGGGACCCGGCCGGCTGCCGGCACCACCGCCCGTGCTCATCACCGTGTCGGGCACCGCCGCGGCGAGCCTCGCCGGCACACCGACGGTCACGAACACCGCGAGCGTCTCGTCGCCCATCTCGGCCACGGTCACCGACAGTGTCACTCAGGACGTCGTGGCGGTCGCCGATCTGTCGATCACGAAGGTCGCCGATGCGCCGCAGTTCGCCGCCGGCGGGCTCGCGGGGTTCAGTCTCGTCGTCACGAACGCGGGGCCGTCGGACGCCGTCCAGACCGAGGTCGGGGACCTCTTCCCGTCCCAGATCGTGTTCGACCCCGAGGCATCCGACCCGTCCTGCTCCGAAGTCGTGGATCCCGCCGTCACCTACGTCTCGTGCATGATCGGCACGCTCGCATCGGGTGAGACCCGCACGGTGCGCGTCGCGGGACGCATCCCGCCCGATCAGGCGCCGATCGACGTCGTCAACTTCGGCGCCGTCGCCTCCGCCGTCACGGGGGAGCCCAACTTCACCGACAACCAGAGCGAGGTGACGGTGAGCATCGTGCAGTCCGCGGATCTCGTCGTGACGAAGGCGGCGGATGCCGCGAGCTACGCCGCTGGCGAGCGCGCGACCTACACGATCGGCGTGACCAATCAGGGTCCCTCGACGGCGTCCGACGTCGTGATGACGGATGCCCTGCCCGCCGGTCTCGCGTTCGTCGACGTCGTCGCGGGCGACGGCGTCACGTGCGAGTTCGCGGCCGGGGTCGTCACCTGCACGGCCCCGACGCTCGGGCCGGGAGACGCCGTGTCGGCCACCGTCCGCGTGGACCTGCCCGCGGACCTCGAGCCCGGACCCGTCGTGAACACCGCCTCGGTCGTCTCGTCGACGCCCGATCCCGATGTCGCCTCGAACTCGGCATCGACGACCTTCGACGCCTTCGTCATCGCCGACCTCGCCATCGACAAGTCCCTCGTGACGCCCGCGCCGGTCGCCGGGAGTCCCGTCGTCTTCGCGCTCGAGGTGACCAACAAGGGCCCGCAGAACGCCCCGAGCGTCGTCGTGAGCGACTCCCTGCCCACGGGCATGGGATTCCTCTCGGGTCAGGGGGCCGCCTGCCAGGTGACGAACCCCGAAGGGATCGACGTCGTCACCTGCGAGGCGGGAGCGCTCGCCGTCGGCGCGACCGCCCGCATCCTGCTCACCGCCTCGACGGATCCTTCGATCAGGTCGTTCTCGAACGGCGCCCTCGTCGGATCGGCGGCGCAGGATGCCGTGAGCGCGGACAACTTCGACGTCGTCGAATTCGCTCTCACGCCGCCGGAGGCGCCAGGTGAAGGCGGCGGCAGCGGCTCCGCCCCCCTGCCCGGTGGCGAGCTGCCGCCGACGGGCGCGCCGTTCCAGGGCATCGTGATCCTCGTCGCGCTGGGGCTGACGGCGCTCGGGGCGTTCCTCGTGCTCCGCCGCCGGCGCGTCTGACGCTCAGCCCTCCAGCAGCCGCCGGATGTGCGTGCCGACGCGAGGCGTCTCGATCAGGAACCCGTCGTGGCCGAAGTCGCTCGTGAGCACGACGGCGCCGTCGTCGATCGTGTTCCGGATGCCGCGGGCGATGCGATGCTGCCCGTCGACCGGGAAGAGCCGATCGCTGTCGATTCCGAGCACGAGCGCCGTCGCCGTGATCCGCGCGAGCGCGTCATCCACTCCGCCCCGATCGCGGCCGATGTCGTGCGAGTTCATCGCCTCGACGAGGATGAGGTAGCTGTTCGCGTCGAAGCGGCGTGTGAAGCGGTTGCCGTGGAAGTCGAGGTACGACTCGACGGCGAACCGCCCGCCGTGACCGAGCGGGCTCACGCCCGACTGCCAGGACCGCTGGAACCGCTGGTTGAGCTCGGTGGGCGATCGGTAGTTGAGCAGCGCCATGCGCCGCGCGAGCCCGAGGCCCCGGCTCGGCCCGTCACCATCGGCCGAGTCGTAGTACTCCCCGCCCTGGAAGCGCGGGTCGATCCTGATCGCTTCGAGCTGGACCGAGTTGAGCGCGATCTGGTCCGCCGTGTTCACGGGCGGAGCGGACAGGACGCCGACCCGCGCGACGCGGTCGGGCATGCCGATGGCCCACTCGAGTGCGTGCATCCCGCCCATCGAGCCGCCCACGACGCCGGCCCAGACATCGATGCCGAGCGCGTCGGCGAGCCGGACCTGCGCGGCGACCTGATCGCGGATGGTCAGGTAAGGGAAGCGGCTGGCCCACTCGTAGCCGTCGGGAGCGATGCTCGACGGCCCCGTGGAGCCCTGGCATCCGCCCAGCATGTTCGGCGCGACCACGAACCAGCGGTCGGTGTCGATCGGGGCACCCGGCCCGACGAGGTCGTCCCACCAGCCCGAGGTGGGATGCCCAGGCCCCGCGCTTCCGCGCACGTGGCTGTCGCCCGTGAGGGCGTGGAGCACGAGCACCGCGTTGTCGCGCTCGGCGTTGAGCTCGCCCCACGTCTCGTACGCGAGCCGGTAGCCGGGCAGTTCCGCGCCGCCCTCCGTGCGGAACGCGCCGAAGGCGGCGAAGCGGCGGTCGCCGACGGGATCGCCGTCGCGCCACGCGCCCGTCGCGGGCGGACGGCCCAGGAGCAGGCGTGCGTCGGCCTCGGTCACCGGTGCCGAGGGCACGGTGTCTTCGGATGACTGCCAGTCCATGCCTCCATCCTCCCGGATGGAATCCGCGACTCGGCGACTGTTACGCCGTCACGCGTCTCGCCGAACCCACGCACTTCGTCCCAACCCACCCGTATTCGCGCGCAGATCCGGGTGGGTTCGAGAAGAGTGGGTGGGTTGGCGAGGCTCAGCGGAACGGGAGCGTCTCGTACACCGCGCCGTGCTGCCCGGCCAGCGCCACCGCGACGCCGTCGATGGTCTGGACGAAGCGGTGGTCGGTCGCGGCATCCATCGGCACCTGGGCATCGATCTCGGGCAGAGTGCCCATGGTCTCGTTCGAGAGCCAGACGACAGGGCGGTCGAGCGAGGTGACGAGATCGGCGAAGCGACGGCGCTCGCCGGCGTCGAGGTAGAGCAGCACGGCGCTGTGGAAGACGACGAGGGTCGCCTCGGCGGGCGCGGATGCCGCGACCTCGGGCAGCAGGTCGAGGAGGTCTCCTCGCACGATGTCCGGCGGGTCGGCCGCGACGATCGCAGCCGCGGCGCGCAGACGAGCCACGCGGACGTCGTGATCGGGGCCGGGCCAGACGAGCGTGGTGAGCCACGCGATCGCATCGGGGTCTGCGGCGTCGATGGGCGCCAGATCGATCCCGCGGCGCCACACGATGTCGGGATGGCGGACGGGGACGGATGCCTCGTCGTCGACCGTGCAGGCCAGCACGACGTCGCTGGGGCCGCTCGAAGGGTCGAAGCGGCGGCGGCCCGCCGGCGTCGTGTACTCCACGCTGTACCGGTCGGGGTACAGACACAGCCCCGCGGCCGTGCCCACTTCGAGCAGCGCGATCGGACCTTCGATCCGGCTCAGTGCGGGCAGGAGCGTCGCGCAGCGGTTGGGCTCGTTGGTCTGGACGGTGCGGGATGCCGCGATATCGACGATCTCGCCCCAACGCGCGACGATCTCGTCGCGCACCTCCGGATACGGCCTGAGCGCGATGCCCGCCCAGCGCGCGGCCGCGAACACGATGTTCGGCTGCTGATTGGGCCGGGGGAGCTCGGCCAGCAGCGCGACGATCTCGGGATCCGCCCCGATGCCGATCGCCCAGTCCTCGTACAGCGGGGATGTGCCGCGCGCCCAGCGACGTCCGAAGTCGTCGTAGGTCGCGGCGATCCGCTGCTCGTCGTCGGTGCTCACAGCGTTCACGATACGACGCGGGGCTGCGGGTGTCGCAGGGCCGGTCTAGCATCCGTGGCATGGATGACGTCATCGACTACCTGCTCGAAGGTGATCCCTCGATCCGCTGGCAGGTGCTGCGCGATCTGACCGACGCGTCGTCCGACGAGGTCGCGATCGAGCGCGCGCGCGTGGCGCAGGAGGGTTGGGGCGCTCGGCTCCTGGCCGAGCAGGCCGCCGACGGCCGATGGGACGGCGGCACCTACCGCCCGGGGTGGGTCGACGAGTCCCGGCCGTTCTTCGACGCCTGGACGGCGACGCATTTCTCGCTGCAGCAGCTGCGGGACTTCGGGGCCGATCCGGCCGACCCCGCCGTCGCGCGGGCGATCGATCTCGTGCGCGAGAACGTGCGGTGGGATCACGCGGGTCAGCGCTTCTTCGACGGCGAGGTCGAGCCGTGCATCAACGGCATCGCGCTCGCGGTGGGCGCCTACTTCGGGCAGGAGGTCACGCCGATCGTCGACACGGTCCTGGCGGGCCGCCTCGCCGACGGCGGCTGGAACTGCTGGGATGAGGACGGCACGAGCCCCTCGTCGTTCCACTCCACCATCTGCGTGCTGGAGGGCCTGTGGGCGTGGGAGCAGGCGACCGGGGGAACGGATGCCGCGCGCGCAGCCCGACTCGCGGGCGAGGAGTACCTGCTCGAGCGGTCGCTCATGAATCGCAAGTCGGACGGCACCCTCATCGATCCGAGATTCGCGATGGCCTCGTATCCGCCGCGCTGGTACTACGACGTGGCGCGGGCGCTCGACTACTTCCGCGAGACGCGGCCCGCCGACGATCCGCGTTTCGCGGAACCGCTCGCACTGCTGCGTTCCAAGAGACTGCCGATGGGGCTGTGGCCACTGGAGCTGACGCACGAGGGGCCGACGCTCTTCTCGTTCGAGCGCGAGGGGGAGGGCTTTCCGAGCCGCTGGGTCACGCTGCGCGCCCTTCGCGTGCTGCGGTGGGCGGAGGCATCCCGAGTCTGACCCGGCCGGCCGCGACGACCGAACGCAGGATGCCCCGGCCCGCCGCTCGAAAGCGTCGGCCGGGGCATCCGATCCCCTGCACGCGGGATCAGGCGCGAGCGGCCTCCGAGACCCTGCGCGCCGCCGCGAGCGCCTGCTCGAGGTCGGCCTTGAGGTCGTCGATGTTCTCGAGTCCGACCGAGAGGCGCACGAGTCCGGGAGTGACACCGGTCGTGAGCTGCTGCTCGGGCGTGAGCTGCGAGTGCGTCGTCGACGCCGGGTGGATGACGAGCGAGCGCACGTCGCCGATGTTGGCGAGGTGGCTGAAGAGCGTCAGCGAGTTCACGAACTCGCGCCCGGCCTCGACTCCGCCCTTGAGCTCGAACGAGAGCACGGCGCCGACGCCCTTCGGCGCGTACTGGTTCGCCGCGGCGTACCAGGGCGACGTCGGCAGACCGGAGTAGTTCACCGCGGCGACGTCGTCGAGGTTCTCGAGCCACTCGGCGATCTCCTGCGCGTTCTGCACGTGACGCTCGATGCGCAGCGAGAGGGTCTCGATGCCCTGGATGAGCAGCCAGGCGCTCTGCGGCGAGATCGCGGCACCGAGGTCGCGCAGCAGCTGCACGCGCGCCTTGATGATGTACGCGAGTCCGTCACCGACCGCGGCGGTGTACGACGCGCCGTGGTAGCTCGGGTCGGGAACCGTGAGCCCGGGGAACTTGTCGACGTTCTTCGACCACTCGAACTTCCCGCCGTCGACGATGACGCCGCCGATGACGGTGCCGTGGCCGCCGAGGAACTTCGTCGCCGAGTGGATGACGATGTCGGCACCGTGCTCGAAGGGCTTGATGAGGTAGGGCGTCGCGATCGTGTTGTCGACGATCAGCGGGATGCCGTTGTCGTGTGCGACGTCGGCGACCTTGCGGATGTCGAGGATGTTGATCTTCGGGTTGCCGATCGTCTCGGCGAAGAAGAGCTTCGTGTTGGGGCGGATGGCCGCCGCCCACTCCTCGGCGTCGTCCTGGTTCTCGACGAACGTCGTCTCGATGCCGAGCTTGGCGAGGGTGTACTTGAAGAGGTTGTAGGTGCCTCCGTAGATCGACGACGACGAGACGATGTGGTCTCCGGCCTCGGCGATGTTCAGCACCGCGAAGGTCTCGGCCGCCTGACCGCTCGCGACGAGGAGGGCGCCCGTGCCCCCTTCGAGGGCCGCGAGCCGCTCTTCGACGACGCCCTGCGTCGGGTTCTGGATGCGCGTGTAGATGTTGCCGAACTCGGCGAGCGCGAAGAGGTTCGCGGCGTGCTCTGCGTTGTCGAAGACGTACGAGGTCGTCTGGTAGATCGGCGTGGCGCGCGCCTTGGTCACGGGGTCGGGCGCAGCGCCCGAGTGGATCTGCTTGGTCTCGAAGCGCCAGTTCTCGGGTGCGGACATGAGTTGCTCCTGATGGATCTGATGGCCGGCGGCGGTCGTCGGGGCCTGAAGCGAGGGTAAGGATGCCGCGCCCCCGTAGACAACGAAGGGGTCATGCGACGTAACCTGCCGACGGTAGCGTGGAGGCATGGCGACGACGAGACGTGCGGTGGTCACGGGAGCGAGTTCGGGGATCGGCGAAGCGACCGCGCGACTGCTGCGCGAGCGGGGATGGGATGCCGTCGCCGTCGCGCGACGGGCCGACCGCCTCGAGGCGCTCGAGGCCGAGTGCGGAGCCGTCGCGTTCGCGGCGGACCTCACGAACCAGACCGATGTCGACGCCCTCGCGGAGTGGCTGTCGGCGTCCGGTCCGGTGCACGCACTCGTGCAGATCGCCGGGGGAGCGCGCGGCACCGACCGCGTCGAGGACGGTCGCGCCGAGGACTGGCAGTGGATGTTCGACGTCAACGTCCTCTCGGCGCAGCGGCTCGTCGCGGCGCTCCTTCCGCAGCTGCGTGCGGCCGCGGCATCCAGCGGCCACGCGGACACGCTCTTCGTCACATCGACGGCGGCCGAGACGCCGTACCCCGGCGGCGCCGGCTACAACGCCGCGAAGGCCGGCGAGGCGATGATCGCGCACGTGCTCCGGCTCGAGCTCAACGGCGAGCCCATCCGTGTGATCGAGGTCGCGCCCGGCATGGTCTACACGCCCGAGTTCACGCTCAACCGCCTCGCGGGCGACCAGAACGCGGCCGAGCGCGTGTACGAGGGCGTCGAGAATCCGCTCGTGGCCGAGGACGTGGCCGACGTGATCGCGTACGCCCTGAACGCGCCCGGGCACGTGAACCTCGACCTCATCACGATGCGACCGGTCGCCCAGTCCGCCCAGCACATGCTCGCGCGCGGTCCGCTCGCCGTGCGCCCCGGCGCCGAGCCGGCCTGAGGCTCCGCACCCGCCGCCCCGAACCCGCCCGCGAGGGTGCAGGGCGGGTCAGATGATCTGCGACTCGCCCGCGGTCTGCTCGAGCTCTTCGGGCAGGGTGTCGGCGAAGGCGACCTTCGGCACGAAGAACAGCACGGCCGCTGCGGCGAAGCCGCCGACCGCGCAGATCGCCCACACGGCGAGGTAGCCGCCGAGGGATGCCGCGGTCTGGCTGGCGACGGTGCCCGCGCCGACGGCGAGCAGGACCCCGAAGATCGCCGACGCGAACGTTCCGCCGATCGTCTTCGTCGTGTTCGTGAGCGCGGAGGCGATGCCGGTCTGCCCGCGCGGGGCGGCCGCGGCCGCCGCTGCGGGCATGGCCGCCACGAGCGCGCCCGAGCCGATGCCGGCGATCGACAGGTTGAGCAGCACCTGCCACAGCTCGAGGTGGAACGGCAGGAAGAGGAGATAGCCGACACCGACGAGCGTCGACGCGACGATCAGGATGACGCGCGGGCTCGCCTTGCGCGAGGTCACGGCGAAGATCACCGCGCCGACGATGAGCGAGACGAGGTACACCCCGATGACGTTCGAGCGGTCCGTGGCATCCAGCCCCAGCCCGTAGCCGAGTGACGAGTCCGTGCCCGCGTAGGTCGACAGGGGCCCCTGTGCTCCGAGCAGGCTGATGCCCACGAGGAACGCCGTGGCCTGCACGGGCCACATCTCGGGCTTGCGGAGAACGCGGATGTCGATCGCCGGGTCCTGCTGCTTCAGCTCGTACCGCACGAACCACCAGAACACCGCGACACCCGCCGCCAGCAGGGCGATGACCCACACCCAGCCGTCGAGGCCGAGGCCGAGCTCGCCGATCATGCGCATGTAGACGAGTGCGCCGGTCACGAGCAGGAGCCCCCAGGCGAGGATGACGAAGCCCCACGTGTCGAGCGAGCGGCCCGGCAGGGGCTCGGATTCGGGCACCGCGAGCCAGATCACGATCGCGATGAGCGTGACGGCGATCGCGGGGATGAACAGCGTCGTCTGCAGGTCGCCCGTCGCGGCGAAGATGCGCCCCGCTGCGAGTGCGCCGATGATGGCACCCGCCTGCAGCCCGACGACGAGCAGACCCGCGGCCCGGCGGGTCGTCGAGACGCCGCGATTCTGCCGCCGGCCGCGCTCGAAGATGAGCGCGATCTCGAGGGGAAGCCACACGACGTAGAAGCCCTGCAGCGCCCACGCGATGAGGAACGACCAGAAGTCCCCGGCGAAGGCGAGCCACCAGCTCGCACCGGCGGTGAGGATCGCCGAGATGAGCAGGATCTTCTTGTGCCCGTACATGTCGCCGAGCTTCGCGAGGATCGGCAGCACGAGCGCCGACAGCAGCAGCTGCGCCGCCTCGAACCAGTTGACGTCGGAGTCGTGGATGCCGAGCTGCTGGACGATGTCGCTGAACAGCGGCACGTAGAACCCCTGCAGCACGCCGCTCGTGATCTCGACCAGGATGAACCAGCCGATGAGGCCGGCGGTGATGCCGAGGGCGGAACCGCGCAGGCGGTCGGCGGCGGAGGAGGCGCGGGTCACGACGGTGAGACTAACACCGCGGGAGACCTAATCTGGGTGAAGGCCGACCGGGAGGACCTGACTGTGGAGAACGTGCGGGAAACGCTGACGTGGGACGGATTCGGCGCGGCATCCCGCGACCTGTCCCGGGCGATCGTCGCCGACCGGTTCGCGCCGGAGGTCGTCGTCGCGATCGCGCGCGGCGGTCTGCTGCCGGCGGGGTCGATCGCGTACGGCCTCGGCGTGAAGAACTGCGGCGCGATCAACGTCGAGTTCTACACGGGGATCGGCACGGTGCTCGACGCACCCGAGGTACTCCCGCCCGAACTCGACATGAGCTATCTCGCCGGCCGGCGCGTGCTGCTCGTGGACGACGTCGCCGACAGCGGCCGCACGCTGGCCCTCGCCGTCGATCTGCTGAAGGCTCGCGGCGCCGACGTGCGATCGGTCACGATCTACACGAAGCCGACGACGATCATCGAGCCCGACTATTCGTGGAAGGCGACGGATCGCTGGATCGACTTCCCGTGGTCGGCTCAGGGCTCGGTCATCGAAGAGGACGCCCGAGATGGCGCAGACGCTGTCTGAGCTGGCCGACGCGGGCCTCGTCGACGCGTCCTGGGCCCGGGCGCTCGCGCCCGTCGCGCCCGACATCGCGGCGCTGGGCGCGAGGCTCCGCGCCGAGACCGCCGCCGGGCGCGGGTACCTCCCCGCCGGCGACCGCGTGCTGCGCGCCTTCGCGCGGCCTCTCGACGACGTGCGGGTGCTGATCGTCGGGCAGGACCCGTATCCGACCCCGGGCCATCCCATCGGCCTCTCCTTCGCCGTCGAGGAGCACGTGCGTCCTCTGCCGCGGAGCCTCTCGAACATCTACCAGGAGCTCGAGGCCGATCTCGGCATCCCGCGCGCCCCGCACGGCGACCTGTCCGCGTGGAGCGACCAGGGCGTCATGCTGCTCAACCGCGTGCTGACCGTGGCGCCGGGCCGGCCCGCCTCGCACCGCGGATGGGGGTGGGAGAAGGTCACCGAGCACGCGATCCGCACTCTGGTGGCGCGCGACCGACCGCTCGTGGCCGTGCTGTGGGGGAGGGATGCCGCGAACCTGCGCCCCCTCCTCGGTCAGACACCCGTCGTCGAGTCGGCGCATCCCTCGCCGTTGTCGGCGAGCCGCGGATTCCTCGGATCCCGACCCTTCTCGCGCGTGAACGATCTGCTGCACGCGCAGGGGGCGGAACCGGTCGACTGGCGGGTCGTAGGCTGACATCCATGCTCGAGGAGGAATACGACCGCGACCGGCGCACGCTGCCGCGCCATCTGCGCAGGGCTCCGGAGCCCGAGCGGGTCTTCACGTTCACGATCCGTCCCGTCCAGGATCGCGATGTGCCCGACATCCGCGAGATCTACAACTACTACGTGACCAACTCCGTCGTGACGTTCGACGAGAAGAAATGGTCGCTCAAGCAGTGGCGCGACAAGATCGCCGGCATCCAGAAGGCGGGACTGCCGTTCCTGGTCGCGGAGTCGCCCACGGGTCAGGTGCTCGGGTATGCGCTCGTGCAGCCGATGTCGAGCAAGTCCGCGTATCGCTTCAGCGTCGAGAACTCGATCTACCTGGGGCAGGCGGCGACGGGCAAGGGTCTCGGCCGACCGCTGCTCGAAGCGCTGATCGTGGCGTGCGAAGAAGCGGGCATCCGCGAGATGGTCGCCGTCATCAGCGACAAGGGGGCCGAGGCATCCATCGCCCTCCACGAGAAGCTCGGCTTCGTCGAGGTCGGCCGCATGGGCCGTGTCGGGTTCAAGTTCGGCCGCTGGCTCGGCACGATCTACCTGCAGAAGTCGCTCAAGCCGGTCAAGAAGAAGCGGAAGCTGTTCGGCGGCTGATCAGTCGCCGGGCGCCTGCCAGTCGCGCACGGCGTCGACGAGATCGCGCCACGGGCCCGTGAGGCCGGCATCGGGCACGTCCGCCTCGCGTTCCTCCGACCCGCACCGCGCGGCGATCGACCACGTGTAGCGGTCGGCGCCCGCGCCGTCGGGTGCCGGCTCGTCCCACGGGCACTGCGAGATCAGGTCGACGAAGAGGGGCGCCTCGTCCGGCCGGGGCTCGGCACGCCACGCCTTGCGCAGCCCAGCCAGCCCGCCCGTGCGGGTCACGATGACGACGACGATCTCGTCGTCAGGGTCCGTCTCGTCCATCCCTCTCGACGCCGACACCCGCCCATGCGTCGCGGACGGCGTCGGCTTCCTCCGATCCCTCACCGTACTCGGTCTCGGCGGCGCGCACGGTGGCCGCTGCGAACGTCGCGAAGTCGGTGTCGGGGGTGAGCTCGCCGCCCGTGAGCGTGCGGTACCAGATGAGGCCGGCCCGCTCCCACGCGCGCCCGCCGAGAGCTTCGGCCAGCAGGTAGAAGGCGTGATTCGGGATGCCGGAGTTGATGTGCACACCGCCGTTGTCGTCGGTCGTCTCGACGTAGTCGCGCATGTGGCCCGGCTGCGGATCCTTCCCGAGCACGTCGTCGTCGTACGCCGTGCCGGGCGCGGCCATCGAGCGCAGGGCGCGGCCCTGCACCGCGTCGGTGAAGATGCCTTCGCCGACGAGCCAGGTCGCGGCGGCCGCATCCTGACCCTTCGCATGCTGCTCGGTGAGCACGCCGAACACATCGGCGATCGACTCGTTGAGCGCGCCCGACTGGCCCTGATAGGTCAATCCGCCTTCGGCGTCCACGATGCCGTGGGCGAGCTCGTGGGCGATCACCGAGAGCGACCCGGTGAAACCCTGGAAGACCTCGCCGTCGCCGTCGCCGAACACCATGCGCTCGCCGTTCCAGAACGCGTTGTCGTAGTCCTGGCCGTAGTGCACCGTGGCCAGCAGCTGACCGCCGGCGCCATCGAGGCCGTTGCGGGCGAAGGCGTCCCACAGGAAGTCGTAGGTCTCGCCGAGCCCGTCGAACGCCTCATCGACCGAGACGTCGCCCGTCGCGGGGTCGTCCTCACCCCGCACGCGGACACCCGGGAGCGTCTCACGGCGCTGCGCATCGGAGATCGTGCGGTCGGGAGCGGGGGCGGCCTCGGCGACGAGCGTGCCGCCGTCTTCGATCGACAGGCGCAGCCGCGTGCGCCCCGCGCGATACGGCCGCGGCACTGCGAGCGTCGCCCTGGCGGCCTCGGCGGCGCGGGCCCACGTGGGCTCCTGCACGGCGGCGATGCGGGCGAGCAGGTACGGGGGGACGATCGCGTGGGCCATGGTCCCGAGGCTATCGATGCGCCCCGACAACGTCACGTGGCCGTCGGGTCGATCGTGGGGATGGATGCCAGCAGCCGCCGCGTGTAGACGACCTGCGGCTGCAGGAGGACCTTCTCGGTCGGCCCCTCCTCGACGATGCGGCCGTCCTTCATCACGACGACCTCGTCGCACAGGTTCTGCACGACGCCGATGTCGTGCGACACCATGACGAGCGTCAGTCCGTCGCGCAGGCGCAGCTCGGCCAGCAGCTCGAGGATCTGGGCGCGCACCGTGACGTCGAGAGCCGAGAGCGGCTCGTCGCCCACGAGCAGACGCGGGCGGTGCACGATCGCCCGCGCGAGCGCGATCCGCTGGCGCTGGCCCCCCGAGAACTCGTGTGGGAACCGGTTCGCCATGGATGCCTCGAGCCCGACATCCTCGAGCACCTCGCGCACGCGGGCCCGGCGATCGCCCGCGATGCCGAGCGCCCACAGGGGCTCGCCCACGATCCGACCGACGCTCATGCGCGGGTCGAGCGAGGCGTACGGGTCCTGGAACACGATGCCCGTCTCCCGGCGCAGCCAGTGCAGCGAGCGGGCGGAGGCCGCGGCATCCACTTCCCGCCCGTCGAACGTCACGGTCCCTGCGGTCGGGGCGTCGAGGCCGAGCAGCAGCCGCACGAGGGTCGACTTGCCCGAGCCGGATTCGCCGATGACGCCCACCGCCGAGCCCTCGTCGATGTCGAGATCCGCGTCGTCGAGCGCGGTCGTGAGCACGGGCCGCCCCCACGCCTCGCCGGGCGAGCGGTAGGTGCGCGTGAGCCCGCGGGCGCTCAGCAGAGTCATCCGACGCCTCCCGGTCGCCACAGGGTCGCCGTCGCGTCGCGCAGGAGCTCCTGCGTGACGGGCGACGCCGGGGCGGTCAGCAGTGTCGGGACCGGTGCGTCCTCGACCACGCGGCCGTTCTCGAGGACGACGCCGTGCGTCGCGATCTGCGACAGGACGGCGAGGTCGTGCGTGATGAACACGAGCGACATCCCCTCGCGCTCGACGAGCGAGCGCAGCAGTTCGAGGATCTCGGCCTGGATGGTGACGTCGAGCGCCGTCGTCGGCTCATCCGCGATCAGCAGGCGCGGCCGGCAGGCGAGCGCCATCGCGATCGCGACGCGCTGGCGCTGCCCGCCCGAGAGCTGGTGCGGGTACCGCGAGACGATCCGCTCGGGGTCGGGGAGGGCGACGCGGGATGCCTCGGCGACCGCGCGGGTCGCGGCATCCCGCTTCGAGACGCCCTCGTGGATGCGGATCGACTCCGCGATCTGGCGGCCCACCGTGCGGATCGGATTCAGCGCCGTCCGCGGTTCCTGGAAGACGATGCCGATCTCGTCGCCGCGGAGCTCGGCGAGTTCGCGATCGGGCAGACCCAGCAGCTCGCGACCGTTCCAGCGGATCGACCCGCCCGCCTCGGCTCCGTCGGGCAGCAGACCGAGGATCGCGAGAGCCGTGAGCGACTTCCCCGAGCCTGACTCGCCGATGAGGCCGACACGCGCGCCGTCGGGCACCGAGAACGAGACGCCGTCGACCACGCGGCGACCTCCGATGTCGATCGTCAGGCCCTGCACCTCGAGCGTCATGACACCACCTCGGGGACGTGGGCCTCGGCGGCACGGCGCGCGCGGTTCGCGCGCGTGAGCGTCGGATCCGTCGCCTCGCGCAGCCCGTCGCCGAGCAGATTCAGGCCCAGCACCGTTAACGTGATCGCGAGTCCCGGCCAGATGACCGAGAGCGGATGCACGGTGATGTACTGCTGCAGCTGCGCGAGCAGAAGCCCCCACGACGGCTCGGTCGGCGGCGCGCCGACGCCGAGGTACGACAGCCCCGCCTCGGCGAGCACGGCCACGGCCATTCCCCACGAGAGCTGCACGATGAACACGGGCGCGACGTTGGGCATCAGGTGGCGCACCAGGTTCTGCGCGGGTGTGAGCCCCGATGCACGCCCTGCGAGCACGAAGTCGCTGTGCAGCACCCGCCGCAGCTCGGGACGCGTGACGCGCGCGATGTTGACGCCGAAGCCGATGCCGACCGCCCAGATGACGACCCAGAGCGACCCGCCGAAGACGGCGGAGATCATCATCGCGATGATCAGCACGGGGAAGGCGATCAGGATGTCGACGAGCACGGCGACCGACTCGCGGATCCACCGCGCGGTGAGTGCGCCGAGAGCCGCCAGGGCGACGCCGATGACGGTCGCGACGATGCCCGCGCCGATCGCGACGAACACCGTCGTGCGGGCGCCCGCCATGAGAAGACTCAGGATGTCGCGTCCCGACCCGTCGGTTCCCAGGACGTGCGGCCAGCCCGGGCCGGCCCAGCGGTCGGCGATGTCGACCTGCTGCGGGGGGAACGGCGTCCAGAACGCGGCGACGATCGCTGTCAGGAGGATGACGGCGACCACGATGAGTCCGAAGCGGCCCGTGGAGAGCGCCCACAGGCGCCCCAGCCACGCCCAGCGGCTCGGCGGGCGGTCGTCGCCGCGGTCGGAGGATCGGCGTCCGGTCGGATGATCGGCGCGCGATGGTCCGACGGAGCGCACATCCTCCGACCGAACGGGGGGTCGGGCTCCGGGTGCCGAGTCGCTCATGCCGCCTCCCTCTGCCGCGGGTCGATGAGGCGGTGCACGAGGTCGACGACGAACCCGACGACGAGCACGAAGCCGGTCAGCACGAGCAGCTCGCCCTGCACCTTGAGGAGGTCGCGCGCTCCGACGTCGGCGACCAGCATGCGTCCGATACCCGGCAGGGTGAACAGCTGCTCGATCACGACGGCTCCGACGATGATGCCCGCGACCTGGAGCCCGAGCACCGTGATGACCGAGAGTCCGACGACGGGAAGACCGTGGCGCAGGAGCGCGGCATCCCGTGTCAGTCCTTTCGCGGCCGCCGTGCGCACGAAGTCCTGACCGACGGCCTGCAGCGTCGCGCTGCGGACGAAGCGCATGAGCATCGCACCCTCGACGATGCCGATCGTGAGAGCCGGCAGCAGGAGCGCGCGGAAGGCGGCCCACGGATCGCTCCAGCCCGCGCGTGGGAAGCCCTGGGCGGGCAGCCATCCGAGCCAGACGGCGAAGACGACGACGAGCATCATGCCCGCCCAGACGACGGGCACGGCCGCGACCGCCTGGGCGCCCACGCTCAGTGCCGTGCCGTCGGCGCGTCCTCGGCGCATCGCCGACAGCACGCCGAGCGGCACGCTGAACAGCACGGCGATGACGAGCGCCATGATGCCCAGCGGCAGCGTCACCTGCGCCTTCTCGACCAGCTCGCTCGCGACCGTCGATCCCGTGATCTGCGAAGTGCCCAGGTCGCCGCGCAGCACGCCGCCGATCCAGTCGAGGTACTGCAGGGGGAGGGGCTGGTCGAGCCCCAGTCTCTCGCGGATGGCGGCGACCTGCTCGGGCGTCGAGCCCGTGCCGGCGATCAGCTGTGCGACGTCACCGGGCAGCACCCGCAGGGTGAAGAAGATCAGCACGCTGGCGACGAACAGCCCGAGCAGAAGCAGGGCCAGGCGCGTCAGCGTGTATCTGATCACCCGTTGCTCTTGGCGAGCTCTGCGAGGTTGAGGCGCTCGTTCACGTTGATCGAGGGCATACCCGTGATGTTAGTCCCGACCGCCACGACCGAGGCTCCGCTGTAGAGCCAGTCGCCGGCGGCGTCCTCGGAGACGATCTTCGCGGCCTGGGCGAGCAGGTCGGCGGCCTCGGTCTCGTCGGTCGCGGCGAGCGACTCCTGGTACAGCCGCTGCACCTCGGGGTTGTCGTAGGTGAAGTAGTAGTCGGGGTTCGCCCAGTTCTCGAAGTCGCGCGCTTCGGTGTGGAGCACGAAGCTGAGGTCGTAGTCCTTGTTCGTGTAGACATCGTTGAGCCACGTGCCGAAGTCGACCTGATCGACCTCGAGGGTGATGCCCACGTCGTTGAGGTTCGACACGAGGATCTGCGGGATCGTCGTGGAGTAGAAGTTCGGGATCGTGAGGGTCAGCTCGAGATCCTCTTCGCCCGCTTCCGCGAGGAGCGCCTTGGCGGCTTCGGGGTCGTAGGGCGCGACGTCGGAGAGGTCCTCGTAGCCCGGATCCAGCTCGGGGATCGGACCGTACAGCGTCGAGCCGGATGCGAGGGCCTCGACGAACGCGTCGTGGTCGATCGCCTGGCGGATAGCCTGACGCACGCGCTTGTCGGCGAGGGGGCCCGACGTCTGGTTGAACGCGAGCGTGCCCTTGTCGGTCGACTGACCGAGCACGACCTGGTAGTCGCCGTTCGCCTCGACCTGGCTGGTGAGGTTCGCGTCGAACCCGGTGAGGGCGTCGACCTCGCCCGCGAGGGCCGCGTTGAGAGCTGCCTGGTTGTCGGGGATGTAGTCGAACACGACCTCGGCGACCTTGGCCTTGTCGCCCCAGTACTCCTCGTTGCGCGCGAAGGTGATGCTGTCGCCCTGTCGCCAGTTCGTCAGCGTGAAGGGACCGGTGCCGTTCGCGGCGGTCTTGTAATCCACCGTGTCGTCCTGCTTGAGGATGATGCCGGCGCGGCCGGTGAGGTTCCACAGCAGGCTCGAGTCGGGCTCGCTGAGGGTGAGGGTGACGTCCTGCCCGTCGGCGGCGATCGTCTCGACGTTCGCGAGCCGGGCGGAGTCCCGCCAGGCCGGGGTATCCTTCCGGGTCTGCAGCGACCATACGACGTCCTGCGGCGTGAGCTCCTGCCCGTCGTGGAACGTGACGCCCTCGCGCACCGTGAACGTGTACTCCAGTCCGTCCGACGACACCTCCCAGTCCGAGGCGAGCGCGGGCACGATGTCCTGCTCGGGCGTGCGAGACACGAGCCCCTGATAGATGTTGTCGACCAGGATCTGATCGACCGCCGCACCCGCCGTCTCGCGGATGTCGAGGTTGCCGGGCTCGAGCACGAGCCGGATCGCGACCGACGCGTCGGGATCGGCGTCACCCGTCGCGGTCGGCGCCGGCGCCGGAGACGTGCACCCGGTGAGCGCCAGGGCGCCTGCGGCGAGCAGGGCGGCGGCGGCGAGTGCGGTGCGACGGAACATGTGCGGGTCCTCTCGGAGGAACGTCCCTGCGGTTGCGGGACGCGCGGGCCTCGGGCGGTGCGTGTGCGTCCCTCAGCCTAGAGATGTCGTGGTGCGCGCGAGGCGTCCGTTACGGCGAACGCAACAGAAGCGTTAACCCTTCCCGGCCTTCGCGGCGAGGATCGCGCCGAGTCGGACCGGGATCTCCTCCTGCACGTTGTGCCCCGAGGGCACGACGACGATGGATGCCGCCGGCACCCGCGCGGCGAAGGTCGCGGCATCCGCCTGCGTCACGTACCCGTGGTCGCCGCGCACGAGCGTCACGGGAGCCGTGACGGCGGAGAGGTCGTTCCAGCCCTGCTCGCCGAGCGCGGCGGCGACGGCGTCGGGGGTCGCCGGATCGACGCCCGACGCCGACATCGCATTCGCCAGGTGGGCGAAGTGGTGCTTCCACTCGACGCGGCCGTCCGGGCGGATGCGGGAGTTGAAGAACACCCCCCGCGCGGCGGCCTCGGGTGATCCGCCGAGCCCGAACGACAGCGCACGCTCGACGAGCTCCTCGCGAGACGCCCAGTCGGTCGGGCCGGCGAAGAACTCGCGGATCTGCCGGGCGCCCCCGTTCGGGTCGATGCCCGGCGTGATGTCGATCACGACGAGCTCGGTGACGAGGTCGGGACGGGATGCCGCGACCGCCGCCGCGGTGAGCCCGCCGAGAGACTGTCCGACGAGCAGCTGCGGGCGGTCGGTCCAGGCATCCATCCCCGTCGCGACATCGGGTGCGAGCACGGGCGCGAGGTAGGCCATGTCTTCGCGCCAGGACGAGTCGCCGTGGCCCGGGAGATCGATCGCGAGCGACGGCAGTCCGAGCGCGAGGATCGTCGTGTCCCACGTGTGGGCGTTGAGGCCCGCCCCGTGGAGGAACGTGACGACGGGCGACTCGTCGCCGTAGCGGAGGGCGCTGAGCATCCGGCCGTCCGGCAGGGCGAGATCGATGCGCTCACCGCGGGGGAGAGGCCCCGCGATGCCGGCGTCGGCGGCCTGCGCCGCGAGGAACGAGAACTCGTCGATGGGGTCGCTCACGCCCCTCATTCTGGCCCACCGGCCAGGTCGGCTGGGTACGCTGGCGTCATGAGCGAAGCCCGAGTGCACCTGTCGAGATCCGCCCGCGATGCCTACAACGCGTTGGAGACGTTCTCGAAGACCGTCAAGGACCTCGCGGGTGACGCGGGCATCGATGCGCGCCTCAAGGAGATCGTGCAGATCCACGCCTCCCAGCTCAACGGCTGCGCGTACTGCGTGCGCGTGCACGTCGATCGCGCGGTCGAGGCGGGGCTCGACGCCGACACGATCGCCCAGGTCGCGACGTGGCGCGACTCGGGCGTCTTCACGGAGCGGGAGCGCGCCGCGCTCGAGCTCACGGAGTCCTTCACCTTCATCCACGAGGACGGGATCCCCGACGACGTCTACGACCACGTCGGCGGCATCCTGACCGAGAAGGAGTACGTCGCGCTGAGCTGGCTGCTCGTGTCGATCAACGCGTTCAACCGCATCACGATCGCGGGCCGATATCCCGTGCCGCCTCGATCGCAGTGACGTCCGAGATCCACGTCCCGGGCGCGACGAACTTCCGCGACGTCGGCGGCCTGACGGCGGGATCGGGGCGCACGCGCGCCGGCATCCTGTTCCGTTCGGGCAACCTCACCCACCTGGACGAGGAGGGTCGCACGGCGATCACGGGCCTCGGGATCCGGCGCGTGATCGACCTGCGCGACGACGACGAGGTGCGCCACGCGCCGAGCCGCCTCGACGGGCTCGGCATCGAGACGCAGCGCGTTCCCCTCTTCCTGGGCTCGGTGGTCTCCTTCTTCGAGGAGGACCTGTCGCTCGACGAGATGTACCGGCGGCTCATCGAGGACTCGGCCGCCGGTGTGGTCGATGTCGTCCGGGGCATCGTGACCGACCAGCCCGTTCTCGTGCACTGCACCGTCGGCAAGGACCGGACAGGGGTCACGGTCGCACTCGCGCTGCGTGCCGCGGGTGTCGACGAGGACGCCGTCGTCGCCGACTACGCGCGCACCGAGACCCTGCTGCCCGCTGAGCGAAATCGCAGGATCCTCTCGTGGCTGCGGACGCAGCATCCCGATGCCGTTCATCTCGAGGACCTCGCGACGCGCTCGCCGGCGCCCGTGATGCGTGCGGCGCTCGCACGGGTGGATGCCGTCCACGGGTCGCCGGGGGACTACCTGCGTGCGCACGGCCTCTCGGACGACGAACTCCGCGAGCTGCGGCGTGTGCTGATCGCGGCGGAGTGATCGAGTCCGCGCACCAAGGTAAGGCATACCTACACAGGGGTATACTGGTCTGATCATGACCAGCACCGCCGAGACCACCGCGCACAGCGCCAGCGCGTGCCGTGCGTCGAAGCACACGCGGGTGCAGCACCTCATCACGGCCGACGAGTCGTCGCTGGTCGATCTCGAGACGCTCCTCGCGACGCTGCCGATCTGCTCGACGGGTCGGGTCTTCATCGAGATCCCGGATGCCTCGTGGCAGGCGCCCGTCTCCGCCCCCGCGCGCATGACCCTCACGTGGCTCGACCGCTCGGTCCGCTCCGGTGAGGCCGGCAGCGGTCGTGGCTGCGCGCCGGGCCAGGCTCTCGCCCGCGCCGTCACGGCATGGGCCGACGAGATGCTCTGCGCGGAGGACGACGCGACCCGCATCCATCTCCTGGGCGGCTTCCTCGGCACTGCCGACATCGTCGATCACCTGACGACCCGCAACGGCGTCGCGGCCGGTGCGATCCACACGCCCGAGCAGTACGGACTCGCGACCGCCCGCTGACAGTCCTCCGACGCCCAGGCGTCCGGAACACGCGGGCGCCTGCCGTCCTCATCCGCGCGTCGCGGACCTCGACCCGCTATCTTCTTCGCATGACCGCCCCCGTCGTCGTGCATCCGACCGAATCCGCCGTCGATCCGCGGGATCTGCGCATTCCGCTGTGGGCGGTGGTCTGGCTCACGATCTCCGCCGTCATCCAGACGTACGACGCGTGCTACGTGCTGTTGGGGCCGCTCTCGCACGACGGCGGACCGCTCGCCGGCATGTGGCCGGGACACGTCTTCTACGGCACGTTCGATCACCGGTACGCGGACTTCGACTCGTTCGGCAGCGCCCAGAGCTGGGCGAACCTGCTCGAGGTCGTCGTGATCGTCTGGGTGCTCTTCCACGCGAAGAGGTGGTCCGGCGTCGTGGTCGGTCTGATCGTCACGGTCGCGACGTTCTGGAAGACCGTGATCTACTTCCTCGTCGAGATCTCGAGCGGGCTCGAGATGACGCGTCAGGCGCTGGAGCGCGGCGACATCCTCGGCTTCCTGATGGTGGCCGTGCTGCCGAATCTCTTCTGGATCGTCTTCCCGCTCGCCGTCGTGATCACCCTCGGGCGCCAGGCCTACCGCGTGGGCCGCGCGGCCGTCGTGCGCGGGACGTAGTTGCCGTCCTCCAGGCCCGCGGCGATCTCGAAGCGGTTGCGCAGCGGATTGCGGCCGGCGAGCAGATAGAGCACCGGCATGAGGAACCCGTAGCGCTGCCATTGGCGCTTGTGCACGGCCTCGTGCTGCAGCAGGCGCGGGGTGATCGCGCCGTCGCCGGTGAGGAAGCATCCGCCGACGCATGTGCCGCCGCGGCCGTACGTCCACGACGGCATACCGCGGAACACCCAGAGGCCCTGCTGCTTCGTCACGCGGCCCGTGCTCCAGATCGAGCCCCACACCCAGCCGACGGTGCTGCCGTACCAGTAGCCGAGGCGGCTGATCGGAGAGTCGAGGAGGACGCCGGGGATGAACCGGTCGAGCTTCTCGCCGCGCGCGACGGCGCGCGCGGCGTCGGCCTCCCAGCCGGCGGGCGGTGTCGCGATGGGGCTCACGCGAGAGCCCCGACGATGCGCAGGATCGCGCCGAGATCGTCCGACGCCGTCGCGGCAGACGCGGGGGAGTAGCCCGCGATCGACGAGCCGACGAGCGGCACGGCCGATCGCGCGGCAGCGATAGCGCCGGTGAGCTCGCCCACCGTGAGCCCGAAGGGCTCGGGATGCGCGTTGCCGGTGAGCTCTGCGGGATCGAGCACGTCGACGTCGACGTGGATGTAGAGCGCCTCTGCCCCCGTCGCCCGCAGGGCCGCGACCAGCGTCTCGGGGTCGCGCAGCGCGTCGACCGGGAGCACGGCGACGCCGAGCCGATCGATCGCTTCGGCCTCGGGTTCGTCGAACGAGCGGGCTCCGCCCACGACGACGCGGCCCGGCGGAACGTCGCCGGGATCGAGCGCGAGGCCGTCCTCGCCGTCGCCGACGACGGCACGCAGGACCATCCCCGCGAACGCGCCCGACGGCGACGAGGCGGGATCGTTGAAGTCGGGGTGCGCGTCGAGCCAGACGACGGCGAGCGACGGATGCCGGCGGACCGCGTGCTGGATCGCGCCGAGCGCGACCCCGCAGTCGCCGCCGACCGTGAGGACCGGCTCTTCGAACGGCGCGAGCGCCTCGACGATGCGCTCGCTGATGCTCAGCAGAGTGCTCAGCCGCCGCACGCCGGTTCCGAGGGCCTCGCCCGCGCCGGCCGGCACGTCGAGCACGATCGTCGCCGAACGGGGCAGATCACCCGCGATGGCGTCGGCTCCGTCGATGAGCTGCATCGCGCGCGAGGACGGACTTCCCTGCCACTGCGGAACCACGAGGTATCGCGTCATCCCCCCATCTTGCCCCGCGCGGGCGGTGTCCTCGACCGGAACGACGAAGGCGCCGCCCCCGGGAGGGAGCGGCGCCTTCGGACGCGAGATCAGCCTTCGATGGCGCTCTGCGGCTGACCGGTCTTGAGGGCGGCGAGCCGCGCCTCGACCTCGGTCAGCTCGCCGACGTCCTCGAGCTGGTTGAACTGGGCGTCGAGGGTGGATGCCGCGAGCTCCTGCTTGCCGGCCGCGAGGGCTTCCTGGCGGCGGACCTTGTCTTCGAAACGCCCGAGCTCGCTCGTCGGGTCGAGCACGTCGATCGACCGGACGGCGTCGTGCACCTTGTTCTGGGCCTCGGCGGTCTTGGCGCGCGCGAGCAGCTCGGAGCGCTTCGACTTCAGCTGCTCGAGCTTCTGCTTCATGCCGTTGAGGCCGTCCTTGAGCTTGTCGACGACCTCGGTCTGCGACGCGATCGTGGGCGCGATCGCCTTGGCCTCGTTCTCCTCGCTGATCTGGCGCTGCAGCGCGATCTTGGCGAGGTTGTCGAACTTGTCGGCGTCGGCGCTGTTGCCCGCTCCGCGCAGCTCGTCGGCCTTGCGGCTCGCCGCGAGAGCCTTGTTGCCCCACTCGGTCGCGGCCTGGACGTCCTCCTGGTGGTCGCGCTCGAGCAGGCGCAGGTTGCCGATCGTCTCGGCGATCGCCCCCTCGGCGTCGACGATCGAGTTGGTGTAGTCGCGCACGAGCTGGTCGAGCATCTTCTGCGGGTCCTCGGCGGAGTCGATCATCGAGTTGATGTTCGCCTTCACGAGGGTCGAGATGCGGCCGAAGATGGACTGCTTTGCCATCGGGTTTTCCTTCCGTTAGGACTGTGTGGTTTCGAGAGTGGATGCCGGGTCCGAAGCGATCAGAATCGACCACCTCCTCGGCGCGAGCGTGTGCCGCCGCCGCCGAAACTGCCCGAGCTGCGGCCGCTGCGGCCCCCTCCGCCGAGCATGCCGCCGAGGCCGCCGCCCATGCCGCCCGAGGACCGGCCTCCGCCTCCGCCGCCGCCGAGCAGGGAGTTGATCACGATGCCGCCGAGGACGGCGCCCAGCATCCCGCCGTTGCCTCCGCCACCGGAGCCGCCTCCGCCGAGCATGCCGCCGCCCTGGAACGAGCCGACGTCGTTCTGGGCGTACTGGATCGCCTGGCCCGCGAGCTGATTCGCCCGCTGCGCATACTGCGTCGCCTGCTCCGGAGCGGTCTGCTGCAGCTGCTGGGCCTGAACGAGTGCGGCCCCGGCCTCGGCGAGGCGCGTGCGCGCCTCGGCGCCGATCGCTCCGCGGCGCGACGTGATGTAGTCCTCGGCGGTGGAGACCTGCGCCTGCGCCTGCATGATGAGCTGGCCGACCACCTGGCGGGCGCGCTCGGCCTGGGCCGCGGCATCCCGCACCCCCTGCACGAGTCCGTCGATCTGCGTGTTGGCCGCCTCGAGGCCCTGGAGCGCGAACAGCGGTCGCCGGTTCGCGCCGGTCAGGAACCCGCGGGCCTTCTCGATCTCGGCCCGCGTCGACGCGATGACGGCGGCGATGCGCCCGTCGGCGTCAGGCAGGGCGGATGCAGCGGCGACGTCGCTCTCGAGCTCGCCGAGCAGTGCCGTGGCGTTCTTCTCGCCCTCGGCGAGGTCGGTGCCGAGTTTGGCGATCGCCTTCTCGAGCAGGTCGGCCTGGCCGACGGACTCCTCGGCGGCGCGGATGCTGACGGCTGCTTCGCCGCCCTTGCCCGCACCGATGGATTCCTGCGCCAGCGTGAGCTGCTCGTCGGCGAAGGCGATGCGCTGCCGAGCCTGCTCGGGGTTGTCGGCGACCGTCGCGAGGGCTTCAGGGGCGTAGCTCGCCGAGAGCGTCGCCAGCTGTGCCGTCGCGGCCTCGAGTGCGGCGGCGACGGCTGCGCGCTCGGTCTGTACGCGGGCGATGGCCTCGGGCGCGTTCTGCTCGAGCTTGCGGAGCTCGTCGAACGCGGCCGCCTTCTCGTCGAGGCCGGCGTTCGCCGTCTCGCACAGGCTCAGGATCTCGCTGTTCCACGCGCGGACCTGCTCTTCGGTGTCCGGCGTCGCGTCGTCGAGCTGCTGCTTGAGCGTGAAGGCGCGGTTCAGGTTGTCCTTCGCGGTCTGCAGCGCCGCTGCGAACTCGGCCGCCGCCGCGTCTCCGAACTGGGCCTTCGCGAACCCGAGCTCCTGCTCGCTCGTGCGCACGGCGTCGTCGGTCTCGACGAGCGCGGACGACGCGCGCTTCTCGAGCTCCTGCGTGCTGACCTGCTCGAGCGGGGCGCCGCCGGGCCGACCGCCCACGGGCGTCTTCTTGCGGCGGCTGCGCACGATGAGCCAGATGACGACGCCGATCGCGGCGGCGATCACGACGAAGATCAGGATGCCGGTGAACCCTCCGCCGCCGCCCGAGCCGCCGGCGAGCGCGGTCTCGAACCCGTCGGCGGCCGCGTCGATCGCGCCCGACCAGTCGTTCGCCGACAGGAAGGGCCTGATCTGCGCCTCGATCGCGTCGAGCTGCTCGTTGCTCAGCGGGCCCGCGTCGTCGGCGGAGATCGTGTACTGGCGGCCGTCCGTCGCGATCGCGAGCAGGTACTGCCGCTCGTTCAGCCCGTTGAGCGACGCGGTGTCGTTCGCCCAGTCGACGCGATCCGAGGGATTCGTGAAGTCGGGCACCAGCGCGACGAACAGGTCGACGTCCGTGTTCGTGTACAGCGTGGAGAGTCGCTCGTTCGCGGCGGACAGCTCGGACGACGAGAGCACCTTCGACTCGTCCGCGACGTAGGGCTGCCCGAGGTCGACCGGATCGGTGGCGGATGCCGCGGACGCGCCACTGCCCAGGACGATCGCCACTGCCGCAGTGAGCGACACTGCCCATCGAACCCGCATGCCACGCCTCCCCGGAGCTCGTGCAGCACGTGCCCCTCCGCGAGTCTATTGAGCGTCGTGCGGGCGACGGTAGGGGTTCTCCCAGGCTCGGCACGACTCGGCGGGTCGAGTCGTGGGCCGCCGGGCGCTCGCGTAGCCTTTCGGCTTCGGAGGGCGATGCGCATGGACGATCGATACGGCACGGACGTGCTCGCTGCAGGCTGGCGCGAGAGCCGCACCAGGAAGCTCGAGCGGATCGAAGCATCCATCGACGTCGTCGTCGAAGTCGCGGGCGACGGATTCTGCGGCGCGGTCGTCGGCGTCGCCTCGGGGCTCGTCGAGCTCGAGGACCGCCTCGGTCGTCGCCGGTTCTTCCCGCTCGGACCGGGATTCCTCGTGGACGGGGTGGACGTCGTGCTGACGCCGCCCACGGTCGCCGTCGCCACCGGACCGAAGCGCACCGCATCGGGATCGTTCGCCGCCCCCGACGCACGCGCTCGGGTGGCGCGTGCGAGCCGCATCCTCGTCGAGGGGCGCCACGACGCCGAGCTCGTCGAGAAGGTGTGGGGCGATGACCTGCGCGCCGAGGGCGTCGTCGTCGAGTATCTGCAGGGCGTCGATCTGCTCCCGCCCATGCTGGAAGAGGATCCGCCGTCGGCCGAGCGCCGCTACGGCGTGCTCGTCGACCACCTCGTGCCGGGCTCGAAGGAGTCGCGCCTCGCCGCCGAGGTGCTGCGAAGCCGTCACGGTGCACACCTGAAGATCGTCGGCCACCCCTTCATCGACGTGTGGCAGTGCGTCCTGCCGTCCTCGGTCGGCATCCCGCGCTGGCCCGACGTGCCGCGCGGCGTCGAGTACAAGGTCGGCGTCTGCCGCGCCCTCGGCTGGCCCGCGCGGGATCAGGCCGACATCGCGCGCGCATGGCAGCGCATCCTCGCGTCGGTCAAGAGCTATCGCGACCTGGACCCGGCGCTCCTCGGTCGCGTCGAGGAGCTCATCGACTACGTCACCGCCTGACGGCGCGGCGCGGAGTCCAACTCCCGCGTCGCAGACCTCGAGACGGATTCATCCCGAGCGATCCGCGCCGTTAGCCTGGAAGCGTGTCCGACGCAGCTTCCGAACCCCGCCGCTACCGCGAGAAGCCCGTGTCGTTCGTGCGGCGCAGCGGCCGGATGACCGACGGCCAGGACCGCGCGTGGGCGGAGCTCGCCGGCTTCTACGTCATCGAGCCGGAACGGGATGCCGCCGTCACGAGCATCCTTCCCGGCTCCGCCATCGACCCCGCGACCGTGTGGGGCAGGAGTGCGCCGCTCGTCGTCGAGATCGGCTCGGGGCAGGGGCACGCGATCGTGCATGCCGCCGCGAATCACCCCGAGACCGACTTCCTCGCCGTCGAGGTGTTCCGCGCGGGCCTTGCCCGCACGATGCTCGACGCCGACCGCGCCGATGTGCGCAATCTGCGTCTCGTCGAGGCGAACGCGCCCGAGGTCCTGCAGCATCTGCTGCCCGCGGCATCCATCGACGAGCTCTGGATCTTCTTCCCCGATCCGTGGCACAAGAACAAGCACAACAAGCGGCGCCTGGTCACCGCGGAGTTCGCCGCGATCGCAGCGTCGGCACTGAGGGGCGGCGGGATGCTGCGCCTCGCGACGGACTGGCAGGACTACGCCGATCAGATGCGCGACGTGCTCGATGACTCGCCCGCTTTCGAGCGCGCGTTCGAGGGGGAGTGGGCCGAGCGCTTCGACGGCCGTGTCGTGACGGCATTCGAGCGCAAGGGCGCGGCGAAGGGGCGGCACATCAGGGACCTGACCTACCGCCGACGCCCATGAGCGATCGGGGACCGACTCCGCCCGAGACCCCGGCCGCACGAGATCGCTGGCGCTTCGTGCGGCCGCTCTCGCAGCGCGACTTCCGGGTGCTGTTCGGCGCGGTCGTGCTGTCGATCTTCGCGGCCGGCATGTGGGCCGTCGTCATGGTCTACTCCGTCATCGGCGCGGGCGGCGGGCCGCTCGAGCTCTCGCTCGTCGCGGGCGCCAACGCCGTGGGACTGCTCGTGTGCGCGATCCCGGGCGGCATCATCGCCGACCGCGTCTCGCGGCGGCTGATCGTGCGGTGCGTCGAGGGCGCCAACTTCGTGGCCATCACGTCGGTCGTCCTCGCGGGGTTCGCGGGCTCCGTGACGATCCCGCACCTGACGGTCGTCGCATTCGTCCTGGGCGCGAGCGCGGGGTTCTTCTTCCCCGCGTACAGCGCGATCCTGCCGCGCATCCTCCCGGGCGAGCAGCTCCTCGCCGCGAACGGTCTCGAAGGGGCGATCCGGCCCGCGCTGCAGCAGGCCGCGGGACCCGCGACGGCTGGCGTGCTCCTCGCGACGCTGGTTCCCAGTCACGCGGCGATCATCATCGCGGTCGTCTACGGCCTGGCGTTCGTCGGCCTGCTGTTCCTGGGCGAGGAGCCGCCGGGTGCCGAGCCCGAGGCGCCGTCCTCGGTCCTGCAGGATCTGAAGGAAGCCGTCGTCTTCACGGTCCGCACGCCGTGGCTGCTGTGGACCCTGCTCTTCGCGACCATCTGGGTTCTCGTCTTCGTCGGCCCCGAAGAGGTGCTGCTGCCGTTCCTCACCCGCGAGCGCATCGGCGAGGATCCGCGGCTGTTCGGGTTCCTGCTCGCCGTCTACGGCCTGGGAGGTGTCGCCGGGTCGATCTTCGTCTCCTCGCGCGCGCTGCCGCGCCGCTATCTCACGGTCATGACGCTCGTCTGGGCCGTGAGCACGCTGCCGTACGTCGTCGTGGGTCTCACCGACCAGTACTGGATGCTGCTCGCGTCGATGTTCGTCGTCGGATTCGGCTTCAGCTACGGCAACGTCATCTGGGGGACGCTGCTGCAGCGCCGTGTGCCGCGGCACATGCTCGGGCGCGTCTCGAGCCTCGACTTCTTCGTCTCGCTCGCGCTCATGCCGCTGTCCATGGCGCTCGCGGGGCCGCTCGCATCCGTCATCCCGCTGTCTGTGATCTTCATCGTGGCCGGCATCATCCCGTTCTTCTTCGGCATCGCCGTGCTGTTCATCGCGCGCATGCCGCAGGACGAGATCGCCCACCCCCTGAAAGACTGAACCCGTGCCCGCGCATCCCGACACCGCTCTCGCCCCCGCCCGACCAGCCGTGTCGTGGGGTCTCATCCCCGCCGCGCTCGTCTGTCTCGCGGCCCCCGCGTTCTTCGTCGTCCGCGTGCCCTGGATCGGATGGATGCTGCTCGCCGCCGCCCTCGTCGGCGCATGGCTCGTCGAGCGGCGCACGCCGCACGACTTCGCCTTCGTCGCCGGGAAGGGGCGGCCCCGGCGCACTCCCAGCATCCTGCGCGACATCTCGCTCATCGCGATCGGCCTGCTCGTCGTGAGTGCGATCCCGCTCAAAGCCGAGCTCGACAACCTCGCCTTCGTGCGATTCGCCCTCGCGCTGGGTGGAGCCGTCGCGGTGCCGTACGTCATCTCGCGCTGGGTCTACCGCGATCACGCGATCCGCTTCCCGTGGCGCGGGGGAGGGCGGTGGACGACGTTCCAGTGGACGTGGCTCGTGCTCGTGCTCGTGCTCGGGTGGCTGATCCTGCCGTTCTACTTCATCACGTCGGGGGTCTACCTCAACTGGCCTGTCGTCGACACGCCGGAGCTGATCGGGCGCCTGTTCGTCGGCGTCGGCGCAGTCGGCATCTGGGACGAGCTGTTCTTCATCTGCACGGTCTTCGCGCTGCTGCGCCGGCACTTCCCCGACTGGCAGGCGAACATCCTCCAGATGGTCGTCTTCGTCTCGTTCCTGTGGGAGCTCGGGTACCAGGCGTGGGGGCCGTTGCTCACGATCCCGTTCGCTCTCCTGCAGGGCTTCATCTTCATGAAGACCCGCTCGCTCACCTACGTCGTGACGGTGCATCTCCTCTTCGACGCGGTCGTGTTCGCGGTGCTCGTTCACGCGCACAACCCCGGAATGCTGGACTGGCTCTTCCTCGTCTGAGTGTGCCCAGGCGGTGATCAGGCGGGATGGGTATCGTGGATGCCGGATCCTCGACCGGATCCCCGGACGACGGATCAGTACCCGGTGAGCGACAAGACTGGCCATGGAGTCAGCCGTGTCGTGGGTCATCCTCATCGTCTCCGGAGTCCTCGAAGCCGTGTGGGCCACCGCCCTGGGCAAGTCCGAGGGCTTCACCAAGCTCTGGCCGTCGGTCGTCTTCGTCGTCGGCCTCCTCCTCAGCATGGGCGGCCTCGCGTGGGCGATGCGCGACATCTCGACGGGCACGGCGTACGCCGTCTGGGTCGGGATCGGCGCGTCCCTCACCGTCGCGTACGCCATGATCACGGGCGACGAGGACTTCTCGATCGTCAAGATGCTGCTGATCCTGGGTCTGGTGGGCTGCGTCGTCGGCCTCAAGATGGTGGGCCACGAGTGACGCGGAGGATGCCGCATCCTTCACCTTCAACGTGACGTAGAGGTGACTTCGGGACGAAGTCTTGACGTCCGTTCGCGCCGGAGTAATGTCATCCCCACGAAGAGAAAACGGAAACGAAAGAACCCGCAAGGGAACCGAAACAGAAACCGCATATCGTACTGATGATCGCCTCGGGGCTTCGGCTCCGGGGCGATCTTCGTGTGCGCCGCGCGCCCGCGACATCGCGCCCCGCCGCCCCGGCACACGCCAGGATGGGATGCATGGCATCCCTCGATTCCCTCAGCGACGATGGGCGCCGATTCGTCTCGGACCGCCATCTCGCCACGCTGTCGACGCTCGGGCGCGGCGGCGTCATCCACGTCGTCGCCGTCGGCTACACACTCGACGAGGGTGTCGTGCGCATCATCACGAGCGACCGCACCCAGAAGGTCCGCAACATCGAGCGCGACGCGCGCGCGACCGTGGCGCAGGTGTCGGGTCCGCAGTGGATCAGCATCGCGGGCGAGGCGACGATCGAGCGAGACCCCGCGGCGGTGGCGCACGCCGTCGCCCTCTACGCCGAGCGCTATCGTCAGCCGCGCGCGAACCCGCAGCGCGTCGTCATCCGGCTCTCTCCGGATCGCGTGATGGGTTCGGCGGGGCTGTTCGCCTGACCTGCACGTCGGCACCACCCGCGCGAGCGCGCGATCGCGAATTGGCTCTGGCCCTGACGCGACGCGATGTCTATGCTGAGCACACCGTGTGGCCCTCACGACCTCTCATCCCGGTCGGCCGAGGGTCATGTCTGGCAAGAGGGAATAGATGCAGGCCCCGCCGCAGTGACTGGGGAACCACCTTCGACGCTGGGGACATCTCTGGCGGGGCCTGCGCCGCACCGTGGCTGGCTTCGAGGGTCCAGAGCCTTATGTCTGCGCTGAGGACCGCTCGCCCCGGTGTCGGATCACCTTCAACCTAGAGGTGAGACTTTGCCGGTGTCTGTCCACCCTTTGGGGGACACGCATTCACGGCGCGCATCCGCTAGAATCCGCGCTCACCTCAGCGAGTGGGGTCGATTCGCGCCCCTTCATTCGGGCTGGGCCACGTGCAGCTGCGCACGCCGCCGGGGTTCGAGGGGCTGGGCGCCTTGTCGCGAGAATGGGGCCGCGAGGGCTTGATGCCCCGCGACCCCATGTCCCGTGTGTGCCCCCGACTGGAATCGAACCAGCGACCTTTGGTACCGGAAACCAACGCTCTATCCCCTGAGCTACGGAGGCGGACGCTCTAGGTTATCAGCGGTCAGCCCACCGCCTCGCCGCTAGTGTGTGACGCGTGGGGCACGAAGAACCGGCACCGAGCAGGAAGTCGGCGTGGGACTGGCTGCTGCATCCCGATCGCGGACTGCAGCGCGTACTCGCGCTCATCGTGACGATCGGCGGAGTGCTGGGCGTCGGATTCCTCGTGTACGACCGATTCATCGCGCCGGCGCAGCAGCCGGCCGTTTCTCCGACCCAGGGCGTCGGCGATGACGTCGACCTGCTCGCCGCTGTCGACGGACTGGAGAGCGGGGTCCAGTACTCGAGCTACACCGCTCTGCTGGGGGAGCCCGCATCGCGAGAGCAGCTCGGGGACGGGTTCGTGCGCAGCGACTGGGAGACGCTCGACGGCACGGTGACGGCGTACGTCGACAGCGTCGACGAAGTCGTCGCCTACGGCGTGAGGGCGCTCTCTCCGGAGTTCACCCCGACGATCCCGTTCACCGGTGGACTCGAGCTCGTGACGTCGACGTTCGGCGACGTGACCGAGACGCCGGTCGGGTACTCGGGCGTGTACCCGCCGAGCGGCGAGTGGTGGTACCAGGAGCTCATCGGCGGCACCGGCGCGCAGGACTTCTCGCAGGTGCTGCTGGGTGCGTCGCACACGACCGCGGTCGACGATCCGGCGGCGGGCGGGATCGCGGACTTGTCCTCTTGCCTTCCCTACTCACCGTGGGAGGACGGCGATGGATGCTCCGCCGCAGCGCTCGCAGGGCTCGACGCCCTGCACATCACATCCATGACCGTCGGCGATGCCGACGACCTGCGGGAGCTCGCGATGGCCGGAGCATCCTTCACCGGCTCGGAGTGACGGTCAGTTGATGATCTCGCCGCGCTCGTCGGCGCGGAGCGCCGCGAGCCGCTCGCGCCATGAGCGCAGCTCGTCGGGTGTCAGGCGCGTCCAGTCCGCGACCTCGCGCACGATCCGGATGGGCTCCGCGCTCCGATAGGACCGCGTCGGATTGCCCGGAAACTTCTTGTCGGTCACGTTCGGGTCGTCTTCGAACGCACCCGTCGGCTCGACCTCGTAGACCCGTGGCTCACCGTCGCCCGCCGCGAGCTCGGCCGCAAGACCCGCGCCGTCGGGCAGGGCGGTGAAGTAGACATGGTTCATCACGATCTCGGGACGGTAGTTCGACCGGAACCCCGCCGTCAGCAGATCGCCGACGCGGAGATCCGCCTTGGTGCCGTGGAAGAACGGTCCGGCATCCAGCGCCGCGCTCATGGCGTCCTCATGCCGTCAGATTACCGAGAGCATCGGCGCAGATCGCCTCGCTCGGTCGGTCGCCCCGCGGGCAGCTCGGTCGACGACGTGGTCTGCACCGACGAAGGCGGCCATCGGCGCGTTCCATCGATAGAGTTCGTGCAGACGCAGCACGTGATCCCGCTGCAGAGGGAGCGATCATGCCCGACGACAAGTCCGTCGACGAGGAGAAGGCGATCGCAGAGATCGCCGATCGGCTGCAGGAGCGGTTTCCGGATGCGTCGCGAGAGAGCGTCGTCGACGCGATCGAGAAGTCGCGGGCGACGTTCGCTGATGCCAAGGTCCGCGATTTCGTTCCGGTCCTCATCGAGAAGGAGGCGAAGGCGCACCTGAAAGGCAAGCGCTGATCTTCGCTCTCATCACTGGGTACTAACGCCCGGGCACTTGCGTAGTATCAATGCATCGCAGCGCAGAATGCCGTAGTTCTGCTGTGCTACGCCGTGTACTTTGCGTACTGGAGGGAGATCCTCCGTAGGTACAGCGGCGAGGAGGCGGCGTGAGTACGAGAAACGAGCTGTTCCTCTCCGCCGTCGACGTCCTGCAGAGCGGTCGCAGTCTCGACATCGAGGGTGAGCACGGAAGCGGGCGTACGCATCTGCTGCGTCGCATCGGCGACTACTTCGCCGCCCTCGGCTGGAAGACGATCGGCGCGCGCGGTCTGTCGTCCTTCGCGCAGGTGCCGCTCGTCGCGCTCCGCGTCGCGGGCGTCGAGGAGGCGCAGGACGGCCGAGCCGCCAGCATCGCGGCCGCCGTCGCGGCGGTCTCGGAGTCGATCTCGCCGGGACGCACGCTCATCGTGGTGGACGACTGGGACATGCTCGATCCCGTCTCAGCCGGAGTCCTGCGCACCGTGCAGACGGAGGCGTCGGTTCCGATCCTGTCGTCCCGACTCGTGCATCGGGGTCGTCACGACCCTGTCCTGCCGACGGGTGCCTTCACGACGACCTATGCGATGCGCCTCCCCGGGATGGGGTACGCCGAGCTCGAGACGGCGCTCGAGTCCGCCGCGGGGCACCGCATCGATCCCGCCACCCTCAGCCGGGTCTTCGCGAAGTCCGGCGGCAACGTCGGTCTCGCCGCGGCGGTCGTCGACGCCGCACACCGTGGCGGCACGCTCGTGGTCGAAGACGGTGTCGCGCACGCCACCGGCTCCCTCTGGACGCCGTCGCTCCGGCATATGGCGGAAGTCATCCTGCATCCGCTGTCGCGCAGAGCCGTGGACGCTCTCGAGATCCTCGGTCTGCTCGGACCGATCGGGATCGCGACGGCGGTCCGCGCCGTCGGCGTCAAGCGCGTCAGCGAGCTGGAGGACCGCTCCTTCCTCTCGGTCGTCGACGTGGCCGGGGTCCCTGTGGTGTCGATCCGCCCACCGCTTCTGGTGGAGTACTTCCGGCATGAGTCCCGAGCGGGGCGACGATCCGAGCTGCTCGCCGTCGTCGACGATGTGCTCGCCGATGGCGCCGCACTGGAGGACGGCGCGACGACGCCGCGCGACGCCGCCGTCTTCGTGCGCCTCGTGCACGATCGGACGCGTCGGCGGACTCTCCGCGCACGCGAGGCGTGGCACTCCGCGCCCACCCTCGCGACCGCGACCGCGCTGCTGTCGGCGCTGGAACTCGACGGCGCGCACGACGCCGAGGAGCTCGATGCGCTCGTCGCGGCCGCGCGCGGACTCGACGGCGCCGAGCGGGAGCGTGCGGAGTGGGAGAGCGCGCGCCTGGCCGAGCGCGCGGGGCGCGGCGACGCCGCGAGCGCCGTCGCCGAACTGCGTGCGCGGGCCACAACCCTTCCGCGCGAGGGCGGCCTGCTGCTCGGACGCGCAGCCGAGCTCGAATCGACCTTCCTCGTCGTGCCGGAGCGCGACCCCCTCGACGGCGTCGACGTGTCGCGCTTCTCGGCAGAAGCCCACGCGGCCGTTCTCCGTGCGCGTGCGTTCTGGATGCTGGCGCGCGGCCTCGGCGAGCAGGCGGATGCCGTCCTCGCTCACCGCGCCGCGCTCGGCGCCGAACCCGATCCCATCGCGGACGCGCTCGTCGTCGTCTCGCACCTCACGGCCGAGCGGTTCGACGCCGCGGCGCGGCTGGCAGCCGAGGGCCTGGCGGCGGCGCAGCGAGACCTCGACGCGACGCTCATCCGCATGTACGCCTTCCTCGCGGCGCTCTGCGCCTCGATGGACCGGCGGCCGGATGACGCGGACCACATCCTGAGCGAGTCGGCCTTCCTCGGACTGGCCGCGCCGCACCCCTCGCTGTCGTTCATAGGGCTCAAGACCATGGCGGCCGAGATGGCGGCGCGTCGCGGTCAGCGCGCACTCATGGAGCAGCTGCTCGCCGAGGTCGATTCCGCAGGTCTCGTGGACGGACCCCTCGTCGGTCAGACCAGCGGCATGCCGTACGCGCGCATGGCGTTCATCGAAGGCGGACCGACGGCCGCCGCGGCAGCGTGTCTCGATGCCGGCGATGCGCTGTGGGAGCGCGGGGCGCTGTTCTCAGCGGCATGCTGCTATCTCGAGGCCGTGACATACGTGCCGGACGAGGAGATCTGGGCTCGGGTGTCGGACCGCATCGGCGAGGTGCGGATGTCGGGGATCGTCCGCCAGGGACGCATCGCGGAAGCCCTCGTCCGCGCCGATACCGACGCTCTCGTCGCCGCGATCGCCGAACTCGAAGCGGCCGGCCGGCCGCGGGAGGCCCTGAACGTCGCCGAGACCGCGCTCGCGGCCGTCGGCGCGTCGGATTCGGCGGGCGAGATCGTCGCCCAGCGCGATCGACTGCGGTCCGCGGGCACGGTCGACGTCGGCATCCCACCCGTCGCCCTCACGCGGCGCGAGCGCGAGATCGCCGAGCTCGTCGCCTCGGGACTCTCCAACGCCGTCATCGCCGAGGCCCTCGTCGTCTCGGTCCGGACGGTCGAGTCTCACGTCAACCGGCTGCTGCGCAAAGCGGGTGTGAGCAGGCGCCAGGACGTCAAAGCCTTTCTGCTCGCGCAGGACGCGCTGGGCTAGCGCACTCCGCCGCCGTCGACGGGTGCGTCCGCGACGATGGCGGACGCTCCGGACAGCGCCGCGAGCGCCTCGTCGAGACGGACGGCGAGATACGCGTGGCCCTCGGTCGACGGATGGTTGTTGCCGAGCTCGCTGGTGTCGATGACGGCCGCGTAGTTGGCGTCGGTGATCCACCCCTGATCGATGGGGGAGATGTACAGCCACCCTCGGTCGGCCGCGAGTGCCGAGAGCTCGTCGTCGATCTGCGAGGTCGCCTTCTCGATCGGCAGGACCTGCGGCGCCGGCCCGAGCACGACGATCTGCGCGTCGGGATAGATCGCCGCGAGCGCATCCCACGCGGTCGTGACGGCGGCTTCGTAGCCATCGGGGTAGAGGCGCCGGTCGTTGATCGAGCCCTCGATGATGACGAGGTCGGGGTCGAGGGCGGGATCGAGCGCCGCGATGCGCTCGCCGTAGGCGGGTCCGTCGAGGCCGGGCTTGAGGTAGCCGCTCCCGCGGACGCCGTCGACGACCGCGTTCCACCCCAGCTTCTCGGCCGCGACGTACGCGAAGCCGAGCGTGGGCACGTTGGCGGCGGATCCGTAGACCCATGAGTCGCCGAAGACGAGGACGGTGGGATGCTCCGGCAGGGCGAGCGGCGCGGTCGCCGGAGGAGCGGCGTCCGCCGCCGCGACGGCCGGCGGCGCGGACGCTGTGGAGGGCCGGATCAGGCCGAAGGCGCACACGATCGCGACGGCGGCCGCGACGCCCGCGAGGGCGAGCCACGAACGCCGTGCGCGGGGGCGTCCGTGCGCGTGCATTCCACGAGGGTAAACGACTGCGGGCGGATCCGCGCATCCCGGTTTCCGACAGTGTCCCACCGCGTGTCGCGGGGGATGGATGTGGGCCCTCCACACCCCGTTCGGCGCGCGGCATCGGGCATGCGAGGATTCTTCGGTGCAACGTGTCGTGACCGCCGAACTGGACCTCGATCTGGGGGCGTCCGTCGACCTCATCCTGCAGGTCACCGCGGCCCAGCAGACTCCGGTCGCGAGCGAGCTCCTCACGTTCACGCAGGGCGATCGCGTGTACACGCCGACGGAGATCGTCGACCAGTCCGGCAGCCGTCTGCACCGCCTCACGGCCGAGCCCGGGCTGCTCGAAGTCCGGTACGAGGCGACGATCGAGGGGCAGAACGTCTCGACGCGCACGAGCGACCTCGAGGCGATCACGTACCTGCGGCCGAGCCGCTACGCGCAGTCCGACGAGGTGTTCCCGCAGGCTCGGCGTCAGTTCAAGGGACTCCACGGCCACGACCTCATCGCCGCGGTGTCGGACTTCGTCGCCACCAGCACGACCTACACGCCCGGCCTGAGCGCGGGCACCGACAGCGCGGTCACGACGCTGATGACGGGTCAGGGCGTGTGCCGCGACTACGCGCACCTCGTCATCGCGCTCCTGCGTGCGATGGACACTCCGGCGCGCTACGCGGCCTGCTACGCGCCGGGGCTCCGCCCGATGGACTTCCACGCCGTGGCCGAGGCCTACCTCGACGGCGCCTGGTACGTCATCGACGGCACGCGCCTCGCGAACCGGCGCTCCCTCGTGCGGATCGCGACGGGGCGGGATGCCGCGGATTGCGCGTTCCTGAGCTACCACGGCGGATACGTCGGTCTGCAGCGCATGCACGTCGACGCGTGGGTCGTGCCGGACGACACGGGGTTCGCGGCGGGTGCGGCATCCATCGACGACTTCGCGCCCGCCGCCGACGACTTCACTGAGCTGATCCAGATCTCGTGATATCAACTCTTGCTGATATCAGCAGAGAGTGATACAAAGAGGTCATGCATGCTCTCGATGTCCTCGGAGATCCGGTGCGCCGGCGTCTCGTCGAACTGCTGGCGCAGGGCGACAAGGCCGCGGGCGAGCTCACCGATGTCGTCCGAGATGAGTTCGGCATCAGTCAGCCGGCGGTCTCGAATCATCTGAAGGTGCTGCGCGATGCCGGCTTCGCCCGAAGCATGCCCGCCGGTTCGCGACGCATCTACGCGCTGCAGGCGGAGCGGATGACCGAGGCGCAGCAGTGGGTCGACGCGCAGGTCGCGTTCTGGCTGACGCGACTCGACGCGCTGGACACCGAACTGCACCGCGGTCGCCGCGCTGCATCCGAGGAGGAATCATGACCGATCCGATCGTCCGCGCCCTGACGGGCGACGCCGCGCAGCAGACGGTTTCGCTGGCGCGCGAGTACCGTGCGACGCCGGAAGAGGTGTGGCATGCGATCACGACGCGCGAGCGCATCGCGCGCGTGCTGGGCACCGTGACCGGTCCGATGCCCACGGCCGCCGGCGACGTCTTCCATGTCGACATCGGCGGCGGTCGTGTGCGTCGCGCCGAGCTCGTCTCGTGCGATGCACCGCGCGCTCTGTCGTACGTGTGGTGGTCGGGCGACGACGATCCCGGGTCGGTGCGCATCCGTCTCACCCCGACCGATGCCGGCACGCGCGTGAGCATCACGCACGATCGCCTGCGTCCGCACTGGACGGGCGGCTACGGCGCGGGGTGGGAGGCATCCCTCGCGGCGCTCGCGGACGTGCTGGGAGCTGCGTCCGCCCCGACTCCCGCCGCCGACTGGACGCTCATGCAGCAGCGCCCGCTCGAGCTGACGGCGCGGATGGATGCCCCTCGGGAGCGCGTCTGGCAGGCGTGGGCGACCGAGCGCGGGCTCGCGACGTGGTGGTGGAGCCACTGGTCGGACGTCGAGATCGCCGCCGACGTGCGGGTCGGCGGGAAGTACCGCTTCGCCGCGCCCGCGCACGGCATGGCCGTCGCGGGGGAGTACCTCGTCGTCGAGCCGCTCGAACGCCTCGCCTTCACGTGGGTGTGGACCGACGACGACGGTGCGTCGGCCGATGAGGCGGTGGAGGTGACGTTCGCCGACGACGCCGCCGGGGGCACTGTGCTGACCGTCCGCCATACCGGCCCCTGGGCGACCGACGAGCCGGTCGAGTCGTATCGCCAGGGGTGGGAGTTCGTGCTCTCCGCCCTCGAGCGGGCCTTCGCCGTCTGACCCGTCGGAGACCACGCGAAGACGGAGGGACGACCGCGGCACCGTTCTCCCGCTCAGCGGCCGGTCTCGCGCCCATCCGGAGCATGGCGCCGCCGAACTAGACTGGTGCGGTTATGGATCCCGCAGCCCTGTCTTCCGCTCTGCTCGCCGTCGTCACCCCGCTCGCCGAGGCGCGACGCGAGGGATCAGCGGCCGGGCTCGCGGCAGACGACCTCCCGCTCGAGCGCCCGAAGAACCGCGACCACGGCGACTGGGCGTCCAACGTCGCGCTGCGCCTCGCGAAGGTCGTGGGCGCCAACCCGCGCGAGTTCGCCGCCGAGATCGCCGACGCGCTCGCGTCCGTCGACGGCATCGCGAGCGTCGAGGTGGCAGGCCCGGGATTCATCAACATCCGACTGGATGCCGCGGCCGCCGGCGCCCTCGCCAAGACGATCGTCGACGCGGGCGTCGACTTCGGCACGAACGATTCGCGGTCCGACGAGATCATCAACCTCGAGTTCGTGTCCGCGAACCCCACGGGCCCCATCCACCTCGGCGGGACCCGCTGGGCCGCCGTGGGCGACTCCCTCGCCCGCATCCTCTCCTCGCAGGGCGCGCAGGTCACGCGCGAGTACTACTTCAACGACCACGGCGCCCAGATCGACCGCTTCGCGCGGAGCCTCGTCGCGGCGCACGAGGGCCTCCCGACACCCGAGGACGGGTACGGCGGGGGCTACATCACCGACATCGCGCGCCGTGTCGCCCTCGCCTACGACGGAGACATCGATGCGCTCGATCCCGAGGCGAAGCAGGAGGCCTTCCGCGAGCTGGGCGTGAACTTCATGTTCACCGAGATCAAGCAGAGCCTGCACGACTTCGGCGTCGACTTCGACGTGTACTTCCACGAGAACGACCTGCACGAGTCGGGCGCCGTCGAGCGCGCCGTCGCGCGGCTCTCGGATCTCGGCCACATGTTCGAGGCGGACGGCGCCCTCTGGCTGCGCTCGACGACCTTCGGCGACGACCGCGACCGCGTCGTGATCCGCTCCAACGGCACGCCGGCCTACATCTCGGGCGACCTCGCCTACTACCTCGACAAGCGCGAGCGCGGATTCAACCGCTGCATCATCATGCTGGGCGCCGACCACCACGGGTACGTGCAGCGCCTCATGGCGATGACGGCGGCGTTCGGCGACGAGCCGGGCGTCAACCTGCAGATCCTCATCGGACAGATGGTCAACCTCGTCAAGGACGGCCAGCCCGTGCGCATGTCCAAGCGCGCCGGCACCGTCGTCACGCTCGAGGACCTCGTCGAGGTCGTCGGGAAGGATGCCGCGCGCTACGCGCTCGTGCGCAGCTCGACCGACTCGAACCTCGACGTCGACCTCGACGTGCTGCAGAAGCGCACGAACGACAACCCCGTCTTCTACGTGCAGTACGCGCATGCGCGCACGCACAACGTCGCGCGCAACGCCGCGGCATCCGGCGTCGACCGCTCGGAGTTCGCGCCGGAGCTGCTGACGCACGAGACCGAGTCGGCACTCCTCGGCGCGCTGCAGGAATACCCGCGCATCGTCGCCTACGCGGCCGAAGTGCGCGAGCCGCACCGCATCGCGCGGTACCTCGAGGAGCTCGCAGGGCTGTATCACCGCTGGTACGACAGCTGCCGCGTCATCCCGCTCGGGGATGCCCCGGTCGAAGCCGTTCACCGCACGCGCCTGTGGCTCAACGACGCCACCGGCCAGGTGCTGCGCAACGGGCTGACGCTGCTGGGCGTCGACGCACCGGAGCGGATGTAGTCCGCGTGAGCGGCACGGTCCCGATCCGCGTCGAGGGCGCGCCCGCCCGGCGGCGCCGATGGCCGTGGGTCGTCGCGCTGCTGGTCGTGATCGGCCTGCTCGTCGGGGCGTGGTTCCTGGCAGAGGCGATCGCCCGTTCGGTCGTGACCAACGCGATCCGCGGGATCGTGGCATCCAACCTCGATCTCTCGGCCGATCAGCAGTTCGACGTCGACGTCGTGGGCACCGTCATCCCGCAGCTCATCGGCGGCAAGCTGGATGACGTGACGGTCTCCGCGGATGACGTCGTGCTGCGCGGCTTCGCCGGCGACGTGACGGTGCACGCGCAGGACATCGCGCTGAACGGATCGTCGGTGGGCAGTGCGACGGCGGCGGTCGAACTCGACGCCGAGCAGCTGCGCGCGCTGATGGCGAACGTCGACGGCTTCCCCGAGGAGACGCTGGGCATCGCCGAGCCGGACGTCACGATCTCGACCGAGCTGTCGCTGTTCGGCGTCGCGTTCCCCATCGGCGTATCGCTCACCCCGAGCGCCCAGGACGGCGACCTCGTGCTGACTCCCGCGTCGCTGCAGGTCGCGGGGGCGGATGTCACGGCGGACGAGCTGCGCCGTCAGTTCGGCGTGCTCTCGAACGCCGTGCTGCGGGACTGGCCGGTCTGCATCGCCTCGAGCCTGCCCGCCGGGCTCACGCTCTCGACGGTGGCGGTGAGCGGCGACGAGCTCGTCGCGACGCTCGACATCTCCCCGTCCATGCTCACCGACCCCGCGATGCGCGAGCCCGGCACCTGCTGACACATGCCGGGGCGCGGATGCCGGGTGCCCTAGACTTCAGGAACCGTTTCGGGCGTGCATCCACCGCCCGCTCCTCTGCGCCGAAGCTTCCATCTGATTGGTTCCACCGTGTCCGCCGTCCCGTCCCCTCGCACCGCGGCTCCGTCGTGGCTGCGGATTCCGGATGACGCGAACGCCCTGGCTCGCGCCGTGTGGCCGACCGGCAGCGGTCGCGGCGACGATGGAGTGATCCGCATCGGCGGCGTGCCGGCGACGGCGCTCGCCGAGCAGTACGGCACACCGCTGTACGTCCTCGACGAGGACGACGTGCGCGCCCACGCGCGTCGCACGCTCGGCGCGTTCCGCGACGCGGCCGCCGCGCACGGCGTGCAGGCCCGCGTCTACTACGCCGGCAAGGCGTTCCTGTCGACCGAGGTCGTGCGCTGGGTCACCGAAGAGGGTCTGGCCGTCGATGTGTGCAGCGGTGGTGAGCTGGCCGTCGCTCTCCGTGCGGGTGCCGACCCGTCGCGGCTCGGGTTCCACGGCAACAACAAGAGCGTCACCGAGCTCGAGAACGCCGTCGACGTCGCGATCGGCTCGGTCGTCGTCGACAGCATCGTCGAGCTCGACCGGCTCGCGGCCATCGCCGAGCGCCGCGGCGTGGTGCAGCCGGTCCTGCTCCGTGTGAACAGCGGTGTGCACGCCGAGACCCACGACTTCCTCGCGACGGCCCACGAGGATCAGAAGTTCGGGTTCACGCTGCAGGATGCCCCGGCCATCGCCGCTCGCGTGCGTGCGGCATCCGGGCTCCAGCTCGTCGGCCTGCACTGCCACATCGGATCGCAGATCTTCGGCACCGCCGGATTCCGGGAATCGGCGGCTCGTCTCGTCGAGGTGCATGCCGCGATCGGCGACCTCCCCGTCCTCAACCTCGGCGGCGGGTTCGGCATCGCCTACACGTCCGCCGACGATCCGACGCCGATCGAGGAGCTCGCGGCGGGCATCGTCGACGCCGTCGCGGGGGAGTGCGCGAGGCGCGGCATCCCGGTCCCGCACCTCGCCTTCGAGCCGGGCCGCGCGATCGTCGGCCAGGCGGGCGTCACGCTCTACGAGGTCGGCACGACCAAGTCCGTCGAGCTCGGCGAGGGGGCGACGCGCCTCTACGTGAGCGTCGACGGAGGCATGAGCGACAACGCGAGGCCGGCCCTCTACGGCGCCCAGTTCTCGGCGCGCATCGCATCGCGCACGAGCGATGACGCACCCGCGCTCGTGCGCGTCGTGGGCAAGCACTGCGAGTCGGGTGACATCGTCGTGGATCACGAGTACCTCCCGGCGGACGTGTCGCCCGGCGACCTGCTCGCCGTGCCCGCGACGGGCGCCTACTGCTTCTCGCTCGCGAGCAACTACAACTACGTCCCGCGCCCTCCCGTCGTCGCCGTGCGCGGCGGCCGGGCGCGGATCATCGTGCGCGGTGAGACGATCGATGATCTGCTGTCCCGCGATGCGGGCATCGGCACCCCCACGAAAGGGAATGTATGACCGACTACCGCCGCCTGCGGGTCGCGCTGCTGGGCGCGGGAGCCGTCGGCTCCCAGGTCGCAGCGCTCCTCCTCCGCCACGGTGACGAGCTCGCCGATCGCGCGGGTGCGACACTCGAGCTCGCCGGCATCGCCGTGCGCGATGTCGACGCTCCCCGCGACGCGGATCTGCCGAAGGAGCTCTTCACGACCGACGCCGAGACCCTGATCCTGGGCTCCGACATCGTCATCGAGCTCATGGGCGGCATCGAGCCGGCGCGGACGTACATCCTGCAGGCCATCAACTCGGGCGCCGACGTCGTGACGGCCAACAAGGCGCTCCTGGCGACCTTCGGCTCCGAGATCTTCGATGCGGCCGACCAGGTCGGAGCGTCGGTCTACTATGAAGCCGCCGCCGCGGGTGCGATCCCGATCATCCGCCCGCTGCGCGACTCGCTCGCGGGCGACCGCGTGCAGCGCATCATGGGCATCGTCAACGGCACGACGAACTACATCCTCGACCGCATGGACACCGAGGGCGCCGAGTTCCTCGACGTGCTCGCCGACGCGCAGGCGCTGGGCTATGCCGAATCCGATCCCACGGCGGACGTCGAGGGCATCGACGCGGCGCAGAAGGCCGCGATCCTGGCATCCCTCGCCTTCCACACCTCGGTCCCGCTCGAGACGGTGCACCGCGAGGGCATCACGAAGATCGACAAGGGGATGATGGATGCCGCGCGCCACGCCGGCTACGTCATCAAGCTCCTCGCGGTGTGCGAGCGGCTGTCGGGCGATGACGGAGACTCCATCTCGGTGCGCGTCTATCCCGCGCTGGTTCCCCGCACGCACCCCCTCGCGAGCGTGCACGGCGCGAACAACGCCGTCTTCGTGCAGGCCGAGGCCGCCGGCAACCTCATGTTCTACGGCGCGGGCGCCGGCGGCGTGCAGACGGCGTCCGCCGTGCTGGGCGATGTCGTCTCGGCCGCTCGCCGCCACATCGCGGGCGGGGTCGGTGTGGGCGAGTCCACGCGCGCGAACCTGCCGATCGTGCCCGTCGGCCACGTCGTGACGCGCTATCAGGTCACGCTCGAGGTCGCCGACGAGCCGGGCGTGCTCGCCACGGTGGCCGGCATCCTGAGCGAAGGCAACGTCTCGATCGCGACGGTCGAGCAGACCGTCACAGGCGAGGACGCCACGACCGCCCGTCTCGTGATCGGCACGCACCGGGCGCGCGAACAAGACCTGAGCGACACCGTCGAACGACTCGCCGCGAGCGATGTCGTCGTGCGGGTCGTCTCGATGCTGCGAGTAGAAGGAGACTGACATGGCACATGTCTGGCGCGGAGTCCTGCGCGAATACGCCGACCGGCTGGGTGTGACGGATGCCTCGACCGTCGTGACCCTCGGCGAGGGCGGCACCCCGCTGCTGCCCGCCCCCGCGCTGTCGCGCCTCACGGGCGCCGACGTCTGGGTCAAGTTCGAGGGCATGAACCCCACCGGTTCGTTCAAGGACCGCGGCATGACCGTCGCGCTGTCCCGCGCCGTCGAGCACGGCGCGAAGGCCGTCATCTGCGCCTCGACGGGCAACACGTCGGCATCCGCCGCCGCGTACGCCGCGCATGCGGGCATCACCGCGGCCGTCCTCGTCCCCGAGGGCAAGATCGCGATGGGCAAGCTGTCGCAGGCCGTCGCCCACAACGGCCGGCTCATCCAGATCCGCGGCAACTTCGACGACTGCCTCGAGATCGCCCGAGAGCTCGCCGACCACTATCCCGTGCACCTCGTCAACTCGGTCAATCCCGACCGCATCGAGGGCCAGAAGACGGCGGCGTACGAAGTCGTCGAGCAGCTCGGCGACGCACCCGACTTCCACTTCATCCCCGTCGGCAACGCCGGCAACTACACGGCCTACTCGCGGGGCTACCGCGAAGAGGCCGAGCGCGGCGTCTCGACGCGCGTGCCTCGCATGTTCGGCTTCCAGGCCGACGGGTCGGCGCCGCTCGTGCGCGGCGAGGTCGTGAAGAACCCCGAGACGGTCGCGTCGGCGATCCGGATCGGCAATCCCGCCTCGTGGGAGCTCGCCCTCGAGGCGCGCGACGCGACGGACGGCTGGTTCGGCGCGATCGACGACGACCGCATCCTCGCGGCGCAGAAGCTGCTCGCGGGCGAAGTCGGCATCTTCGTCGAGCCGGCGTCGGCGATCAGCGTCGCCGGACTGCTCGACCGCGCCGAGGCGGGAATCGTGCCCGCGGGTGCGCGCGTCGTGCTGACGGTCACCGGTCACGGCTTGAAGGATCCGCAGTGGGCCCTCCGCAACGCCGACGGATCGACGGTCGAGCCCACCGTGGTGGACGCGACCACGTCCGAGGTGGCATCCGTCCTCGAACTCGCCCCCGTCGAGGCGACCGCGTGACACGATCCGTCCTCGTGCGGGTTCCCGCCACGAGCGCGAACCTGGGGCCGGGATTCGACACCCTCGGTCTCGCCCTGAGCGTGTACGACGAGCTCGTCGTCACGGTGCTGCCCGACGGCGAGCTCGAGATCGCCGTCTCGGGCGAGGGCGCGGCCGATGTGCCGCGTGACGCCTCGAACCTCGTCGTGCGCTCGATCGCCTACGCCTTCGAGGCGATGGGGAGACGGATGCCGGGCCTGCGCCTCGAGGCCCGCAACGTCATCCCGCACGGGCGGGGGATGGGCTCGTCGGGTGCTGCGGTCGTCTCGGGCCTGCTCGCCGCGAAGGGACTCCTCGAGGGCGACGTCGAGATCGGCGACGAGACGCTCCTGCGCCTCGCGACCGAGCTCGAAGGACACCCCGACAACGTGGCCCCCGCCCTCTTCGGCGGCTTCACGATCGCGTGGGTCGACGAGGGCGGACCGCAGCACAAGAAGCTGCTCGTCCACCGCGGCGTCGCCCCGCTCGTGCTCGTGCCGGGATTCACGATGTCGACCAGCGTGGCACGCAGCCTGCAGCCGCTCCACGTGCCGCGCGAGGACGCCGTGTTCAACGTCTCGCGGTCGGCGCTGCTGATCGCCGCGCTGACCCAGAGCCCGGAGCTGCTCCTCGCCGCGACGGGCGACAGGCTGCACCAGGACTATCGCGCGCAGGCCATGCCCGAGACCGATCGGCTCGTGCGCGCACTGCGCGCCGCGGGCTTCGCGGCGGTGGTCTCGGGAGCGGGTCCCAGCGTCCTCGTGCTCGCCGACGGCCCCGGTCGCCGGCTGGAGGCGGCGGAGCTCGTCGCGGAGAGCACCGACACCCCGTGGGATGCGCTCATGCTCGCCGTCGACGTCAAGGGTGGTACAGTGAGGGAGTATGCGGAGGGTTCCACGTAACCCGTGAATCTGGCCTCCGTCGCACATCTGCGAAACCACCGCACACCCCCCGTGCCCGGTCTCTGAGCTCGTCACAGCGCGGTCCCGCAAGGGTCCGAGTCTGATCAGCCGAGGGCGGAGCGGGGCTCCTACGTCGTGCATGCGACCGTGCGGTCGTGCATATCCATCCGAATCTCATTCGCTTTCACAAGGGAGAACTCGTGGAGTCCATCTCCGAGATCCACATCTCAGGCGCAGAGACCGAAGAGCGCACCGACGCGCCCGAGGCCGACGCCAACATCGAAACCACCGACGCCGCTGAGGCCGTCGAGGCGGCCGCCGTCGAGACCGCACCCGCGGCCGACGAAGCGCCTTCCACCGAGACGGTCGAGACCGAGGCGGCCGCTGAGGCGGCGCCCGAGGCCGACGCCGAGGCCCAGCCCGAGACCGAGGCTGCTGCTCAGGCCGCGCCGGCTGCCGAAGAGGCCCCGGTCGAGGCCGAGCCCGCCGCCGAGGCCGAGCCCGCCGCCGAGGCCGCACCGGTCGAGGTCGACGCGCCGGCCGAGCCCGAGGCGCCCGTCGCCGCGAAGCCGGTCCGCAAGCGCGCTCCGCGCCGCGCCAAGAGCACCGACCCCAAGCCCGAGGTCGCCGCCGAAGAGGCGCCGGCCGAGGCATCCGCCGCCGACGCGCCCGCCGCCGAGGCATCCGCCGAAGAATCGACTGCCGTCGACGAGGCGCCCGCGGCCGCGCAGGACACTGCCGCCGGCGAGGGTGAGGCGTCGGCGGACACATCCGACGCCTCCGCTGAGGGCGACGCGTCGGCCGAGGGCGACGCGCCCGCCGAGGGCTCGGGCCGCAGCCGCAGCCGCAGCCGGAGCCGCAACCGCAACCGGAACGCGCAGGGCGACAAGCCGGCGCAGGGTCAGCAGAACGGCCAGAACTCGACGGGCGGCCAGAACCAGCCGCAAGCCGCCGCATCCGATTCCGACGATGACGGCGCCCAGGGCAACGCCCGCAACCGCCAGCGCAACAAGCGCCGCCCGCAGGGCGGCCAGGGCGACGAGTTCGAGACCGAGATCGGCGAGGACGACGTCCTGATCCCGATCGCGGGCATCCTCGACGTGCTCGACAACTACGCCTTCGTGCGCACGTCGGGTTACCTGCCCGGCACGAGCGACGTCTACGTCTCGCTCGGCCAGGTCAAGAAGTACAACCTCCGCAAGGGCGACGCCGTCGTCGGCGCGATCAAGCAGCCGCGCGAGGGCGAGCAGTCCAGCCGCCAGAAGTACAACGCGCTCGTCAAGGTCGACGCGATCAACGGCCTCTCGGTCGACGACGCCGCGAACCGGGTCGAGTTCGGCAAGCTCACGCCGCTCTACCCGCAGGAGCGTCTGCGCCTCGAGACGGCGCCCGAGAAGCTCACGCAGCGCATCATCGACCTCGTGGCCCCGATCGGCAAGGGCCAGCGCGGCCTCATCGTCGCACCGCCCAAGGCCGGCAAGACGATCGTCCTCCAGCAGATCGCCAACGCCATCGCGACGAACAACCCCGAGGTCCACCTCATGGTCGTGCTCGTCGACGAGCGCCCCGAAGAGGTCACCGACATGCAGCGCACGGTCAAGGGCGAGGTCATCGCCTCGACCTTCGACCGTCCGGCCGAAGACCACACGACCGTCGCCGAGCTCGCGATCGAGCGCGCCAAGCGCCTGGTCGAGCTCGGTCGCGACGTCGTCGTGCTGCTCGACTCGATCACGCGCCTCGGCCGTGCCTACAACATCTCGGCGCCGACGTCGGGTCGCGTCCTGACCGGCGGTGTCGACGCATCCGCCCTCTACCCGCCCAAGCGCTTCTTCGGCGCCGCGCGCAACATCGAGAACGGCGGATCCCTCACGATCCTCGCGACGGCCCTCGTCGAGACCGGTTCGAAGATGGACGACGTGATCTTCGAGGAGTTCAAGGGCACGGGCAACAGCGAGCTGCGCCTGTCGCGCCAGCTGGCCGACAAGCGCATCTTCCCCGCGGTCGACGTCAACGCGTCGTCGACGCGTCGCGAGGAGATGCTCCTCTCGGCCGACGAGGTCAAGATCACGTGGAAGCTGCGTCGCGCCCTCGCGGGTCTCGACCCGCAGCAGGCGCTCGAGGTCGTGCTCGGCAAGCTCAAGGAGACGCAGTCGAACGTCGAGTTCCTCGTGCAGATGCAGAAGTCGATCCCGGCGCCCGCGTCGAGCGGCGGACGCACCCACGCGGACGACAACAGCATCCGCTGAGCCGGCGATGTTCGAGTCCGTCCAAGGGCTGATCGACGAGCACAAGGCGGTCCAGGAGGAGCTCTCCGACCCGGCCGTGCACGCTGATGCGGCTCGTGCGAAGCGCGTCAACCGGCGATACGCCGAGCTGTCGCGCATCGTCAAGGCGCACGAGGACTGGCTCGCGGCCTCCGATGACCTGGATGCCGCGCGCGAGCTCGCCCGCGAGGACGACGCGTTCGCCGAGGAGGTGCCGGGACTCGAGGACGCCCTCGCCGCGGCGCAGGAGCGCCTCCGCCGACTGCTGATCCCGCGCGATCCCGACGACGCGCGCGACGTGATCATGGAGATCAAGGGCGGTGAGGGCGGCGCCGAGAGCGCCCTGTTCGCCGCGGACCTCCTGCGGATGTACCTGCAGTACGCCGCGTCCAAGGGGTGGAAGACCGAGCTGCTCGAGCGGACGGAGTCCGACCTCGGGGGCTACAAGGACGTCCAGGTCGCGATCAAGGGCTCGTCCACCGACCCCGCCCAGGGCGTGTGGGCGCACCTCAAGTACGAGGGCGGCGTGCACCGCGTGCAGCGCGTGCCCGTGACCGAGTCGCAGGGGCGCATCCACACCTCCACGACCGGCGTGCTCGTCTTCCCCGAGGTCGACGAGCCCGAAGAGGTCGACATCAACCCGAACGACCTCAAGATCGACGTGTTCCGCTCGTCGGGGCCGGGCGGTCAGTCGGTCAACACGACCGACTCCGCCGTGCGCATCACCCACGTGCCCACGGGCATCGTCGTGTCGATGCAGAACGAGAAGTCCCAGCTGCAGAACCGCGAGGCCGGCATGCGCGTGCTGCGTGCACGGATCCTCGCGAAGCAGCAGGAGGAGCTGGATGCCGTCGCATCCGATGCCCGCAAGTCCCAGATCCGCGGGATGGACCGCTCCGAGCGCATCCGCACGTACAACTTCCCCGAGAACCGCATCGCCGACCACCGCACGGGCTACAAGGCGTACAACCTCGACCAGGTGATGGACGGCGCGCTCGACCCGATCATCGAGTCGGCGATCACGGCCGACGAAGAGGCGCGCCTCGCCGCTCTCGGCGCGGAGTCCTGACCCCGCCGCCCCCCGGACCCGAGAGGTCACCCCGCCGGCCAACCAACTCACTTCTCGCGAACCCACCCGATTCGTCGCCGAGAACTGCGTGGGTTGGTCGGAAGTGCGTGGGTTCGGGTTCACGCGCCGACCCGGCGCGTGGGTTCGCGGTCAACCGCAGGCGGAGCGCTAGGGTGAGCGCGTGATCACGTTCCTCATCCGCGCCGCCATCTTCGTCGTCTCGGCGTTCCTCGGGCTGGTCGCGGCGGACCTCATCCTGCCGGGCTTCTACCTGCACTGGAACGACTGGTGGGGGATCGTGCTCGCGGTCCTCATCTTCGCCGTCCTGCAGAGCGTGCTCGCGCCGTGGCTGTTCAAGATCACCCGCCGCCACGCCAGCGCGTTCCTCGGCGGCATCGGTCTGGTCTCGACCTTCGTCGCGCTGCTCATCGCCGTCGTCATCCCGGCGGCGGGCATCGGCATCGATGGACCGGTCTCGTGGATCATCGGCACCCTCGTCGTCTGGCTCGTCACCGCCCTCGCGACGTGGCTGCTGCCGCCCCTGTTCATCAAGAAGAAGGTCGACGCGCGTCGCGATTAGCATCGATGGATGCCTGAGACCCCGCATCCGCGTCGCATCCGCGTCCTCGGAACATCGGGATCCGGCAAGACGACGCTCGCGGGCGAGATCGCGCGCCGGACGGCCCTCCCTCGGCTCGAGCTCGACGCCGTGTTCTGGGCCGCCGACTGGCAGTACCGCGACCTCGGCGAAGCGCACGCGATCATCGCGGCGTTCGTCGCCGCGCATCCCGACGGCTGGGTGATCGACGGCAACTGGACGTCGCGGCTGGACGGACTCCTCGACCCGGGGACGGATGCCGGAGCCGACCTCGTCGTGTGGCTCGACCACCCCCGCCGGCTCGTGATGAGCCGGATCATCCGCAGAACGCTCAGGCGGGGCATCCGCCGCGAGGAACTCTGGCACGGCAATCGCGAGCGTCCGTCGACGTGGTTCTCACGCGATCCGCACGAGAACGTCGTCCTGTGGGCGTGGACGAGTCACCCGACGACCCGCGACCGGATGACGAAGCGGATGGATGCCGGCTGGCCGGTCGTCCGGCTGCGCGGGCGCCGCGCGGTCGAGCGATGGCTCGCGTCGCTCAGATGACGTATTCGGGCGCGGTGAGGATCGCGCGCGTGTCTTCGCCCGCGCGCCGCGAGCGGGGCTTGGCGGGCACCCCGACCAGGACGCTGTCCGGCGGGGCATCCTTCGTCACGACGGCGTTCGCCCCGACGACGGAGTGTGCGCCGACCCTGATCGGGCCGAGGATCTTCGCGCCCGCTCCGACGGCGACGCCGTCCTCGAGCGTCGGGTGACGCTTGCCGCCCTCGCGCTGACGACCCCCGAGCGTCACGCCGTGGTAGAGCATGACGTCGTCGCCGACCTCGGCGGTCTCGCCGATCACGACACCCATGCCGTGGTCGATGAAGAACCGGCGGCCGATCGTCGCACCCGGGTGGATCTCGATGCCCGTCGTCCAGCGGGTGAGCTGCGAGCCGAGACGTGCGACGAAGCGGAAGCCCCGCACCCACAGCCCGTGCCAGACGCGATGCGCCCAGATGGCGTGCAGCCCGGGGTACAGCAGCGCGATCTCGACGCCGCCGCGCGCTGCGGGGTCACGCAGCTTCGCCGCGGCGACGTCTTCGCGGATGCGCCCCCAGAACGACACGTCAGTCCTCGGAGAGGTGCTCGTAGAGCGCCGTCGAGAGGTAGCGCTCGCCGAAGGACGGGATGATGACGACGATGTTCTTGCCCGCGGCCTCCGGTCGCTTGGCGACTTCGAGCGCAGCCCAGATCGCGGCCCCGCTCGACATGCCCACCAGGATGCCGTCCTTGGTCGCCGTCTCGCGTGCGAGACGGATGGCGTCGTCGAACTCGACGTCGATGACCTCGTCGATGACGTCCCGGTCGAGGATCTCGGGCACGAAGTTCGGTCCGATCCCCTGGATCTTGTGCGGTCCGGGGGTGCCCTTGGTGAGGATGGGGGAGTCGGCGGGCTCGACGGCCACGATCTTCACACCGGGCACGCGCTCCTTGAGCAACTGGCCCACGCCCGTGATGGTGCCGGCCGTGCCGATCCCGGCGACGAAGTAGTCGACCTTGCCGTCGGTGTCGCGCAGGATCTCCTCGGCAGTCGTCTTGCGGTGGATCGCGGGGTTCGCCTCGTTCTCGAACTGTCGCGTCCAGACCGCGCCGGGGGTCTCCGCGACGATGCGCTTGGCCTCCTCGACGGCGAACGACATGCCCTTGGTCGGGTCGGTGAGCACGAGCTCGGCCCCGAAGGCCTTCAGGAGCGTGCGGCGCTCCTTCGACATCGAGGCGGGCATCGTGAGGATGACGCGGTAGCCGCGCGCGGCCCCGACCATGGCGAGCGCGATGCCCGTGTTGCCGCTCGTCGATTCGACGAGCGTGCCACCGGGCTTGAGCTCGCCGGATGCCTCGGCGGCATCGACGATCGCGATGCCCAGGCGGTCCTTGACGCTGCCGGCGGGGTTGTAGAACTCGAGCTTGGCGAGGATGTTGCCGTCAACGCCCTCCGCGACGCGGTTGAGGCGCACGAGCGGCGTGTCGCCGAAGGCGGTGGTGATGTCGGAGTGGATGCCGGGCATGTCGGGCCTTTCGCGGAGGGTCGTGACCGTGAACCAGCCTAGGGGAGGGCGCATTCCCGCAGGACCGTGTGACGTCGCTAGGCTGTGCCCTGCCCATGGACTCCCCCCTCTTGCTGCAGGCCGCGCTCCACCGCGCCGCCGACACCTTCGCGCGCGCCGGCATCGCCGACCCCGTCGTCGACGCGGAGCTGCTCGCGGCCCACGTGCTCGGTACCGGACGCGGGGGAGTGCAGGCTGCCGCGATCCGCGGCGACGCTCTCGCACCCGCGCAGGCGGAGGAGCTCGACCGTCTCGTCGCGCGACGCGCGACGCGCGAGCCGCTCCAGCACCTCACGGGCACGGCGCCCTTCCGTCACCTCGAGCTGCGCGTGGGGCCGGGCGTCTTCGTCCCTCGTCCCGAGACCGAGATGGTCGCGCAGCTCGCGATCGACGCCCTCCGTGCCGCCGCCGCGCCCGCACCCATCGCCGTGGATCTCGGCACGGGCAGCGGTGCGATCGCCCTCGCGATGGCGACCGAGGTGCCGCACGCACAGGTCTTCGCCGCCGAGAACTCGGTCGACGCCTTCGTCTGGACCAAGGAGAACTTCGCCCTCGTCGGCGCGGACAACGCCCGCCTCGCCTTCATCGACCTCGAGCGCGCGTTCCCCGAGCTCGACGGAACGGTATCCGTCGTGGCATCCAATCCTCCGTACGTTCCGGATGCCGCGATCCCCCGCGACCCCGAAGTCCGGTTCTTCGACCCGCCGGCTGCGCTCTACGGGGGCGCCGACGGTCTCGATGTCGTGCGCGTGCTGAGCCGCGTCGGACTGCGCCTCGCGCACGGCGGAGGCACGATCGTGATCGAGCACGGCGAATGGCAGGGCGCAGAGATCCGTGCGATCCTCGCGGCGGACGGCTGGCGGGCGGCGGCGACGCATCCCGACCTCACGATGCGCGACCGCGCCACGACCGCGCTGCGCCCCTGAGCGCTCGCCCGTTCCACCCAGGCACGCGGCCGTAGACTGTCGGGGTCATGTCCTCCCTCTTCGACTGCAGCGACGAGTCGCAGCTCCTTCCCGGCATGCGCGCCGCGCGGCGCGCGATCGCACGCGGCGAACTCGTCGTCCTCCCCACCGACACCGTCTACGGTGTCGCGGCGGACGCGTTCGACGCCGCGGCCGTGCAGCGGCTGCTGGATGCCAAGGGTCGCGGCCGGCAGTCGCCCCCGCCCGTGCTGGTGTCGGGCGTGAACACGCTGCGCGCGCTCGTCGCCGACGTCCCCGCCGCCGTCGAACGCCTCGTCGAGGAGTTCTGGCCCGGCGGGCTGACCATCGTGCTGCCGGCGCAGCCGTCCCTCACGTGGGACCTCGGCGAGACGCACGGCACCGTCGCGGTGCGGATGCCGGCGAACCGGATCGCCCTCGAGCTGCTCGAGGAGACGGGGCCCCTCGCGGTGTCGTCCGCGAACCTGACGGGGAAGAACGCGGCGGTCTTCGTCGACGACGCCCGCGCGATGCTCGGGGAGTCCGTGGAGATCTACCTCGACGGAGGGCCGTCCGCGCGGGGGATCTCGTCGACGATCGTGGATGCCACGAGTCTCGTCGGCGGCGACGAGCCGGTCGTGCGCGTGCTGCGCGAAGGGGCCGTCGAGCGGGCTCGCCTGCGCGAGGTGCTCGGGGATCTGCTCGAGCCGGACCCCGCCGAGGACCCCCCGCCGGGCGCGACCCTGTGAAGCAGTACGTCTTCACGATCATCCTCACGGCGGCCCTGACGCTGGCGCTGTCGTGGGGTGTCTGGCGACTCAGCCTCAGGTACAAGCTCTACCCCGGCATCCGCGAGCGCGACGTCCACAAGACGCCGACGCCGCGCCTCGGCGGCGTGGCGATGTTCCTGGGAGTGACGGCGGCGTTCCTGATGTCGGCGCAGCATCCCTTCTTCTCCCTCATCTGGGCGCAGCCCGAGCGCATCTGGGCGATCCTCGGCGCGACGTTCCTCATCGTCGTCATCGGTGTCGCCGACGACTTGTGGGACCTCGACTGGATGATCAAGCTCGGGGCGCAGTTCCTCGCGGCCGGGCTCATCGCGTGGTTCGGCGGCCTGCAGATCTACGCGATCCCCCTGGGCGGGATGACGGTGGTGTCGACCTGGGTGAGCTTCACCCTCACGATCTTCGCGATCGTCATCGTCATGAACGCCGTCAACTTCATCGACGGCCTCGACGGTCTCGTCGCCGGCGTCTGCCTCATCGCGAACGTCGTCTTCTTCGCCTACTCGTACCTGCTCGTGCGCGACTTCGGCGCGAGCACGTACTCGAACCTCGCCTCCTTCATCGCCGCCGCGCTCATCGGGGCGTGTCTCGGCTTCCTGCCGCTCAACTGGAGCCCCGCCAAGCTGTTCATGGGCGATTCGGGCGCCCTCATGCTGGGCCTCCTCATGGCGACCTCGGCCATCGCGATCACGGGCGACCTCGAGCCGTCGATGTTCGACCCCGACGAGTTCGGCCGTTCCCAGCTGCTCGGTGCGTTCATCCCGATCATCCTTCCCGTCGTGGTCGTGCTGCTGCCGCTCCTGGACTTCGGGCTCGCCGTCGTCCGGCGCGTCAGCAAGGGCAAGTCGCCGTTCTCGCCCGACCGCAAGCACCTGCACCACCGCATGCTCGACATGGGGCATTCGGATCGGGATGCCGTGCTGATCTTCTACGCATGGACAGCCGTCGTGAGCCTCGCGGTCCTGCTCATGTACATCGGTGCGCAGGCCGACTGGCCGGGCGAGTATCTCCTCGGCGTCGCCTTCGGCGTCGTGGGCGTCGCCGTCTGCCTCGTGCTCACCTTCTCTCCCTCGCGGCTCTCGGCGAAACGCCGGGCCGCGGCATCCACCCCGCCACCGAACGTCCTGGAGGACGCCCGATGACTTCCCCGCAGCAGATCTCGAGTACGCCGATCCTCCGCACGACCCTGCTGTGGTCGGGAGCCGCGACGGCGGTGCTCGCCGTCCTGGGAGCCGTCATCGGCTTCCTCGTCGCCGACACCGAGGGCCTGTGGAGCGCGCTCGCGGGCGTGCTCCTGGCCGCCGTGTTCCTCGCGATCACGGGGATCAGCATCCTGATCGCCAACCGCTGGTACGGCGATCCGCTCTTCGTGCAGCTCTTCTTCGGCATCGTCATGGGCGGCTGGCTTCTCAAGTTCGTGATCTTCCTCGTGGTCCTCTTCACGCTGCGCGGGCAGCCGTGGCTCAACCCCACGGTGTTCTTCGTCGCGGTGGTGGTCAGCATCCTGACCTCGCTCGCGATCGACGTCGTGGTGATGCTCCGGATGCGTGTCCCGTACGTCGGAGACGCCGCGCTTCCGACCGAGAATCCCGAAGATCGCCCGTCCGAGTAAGGGAAGCCTGCCTCGGCGGATTCCGGAGCCCCTCAGGTTTGATAGGCTGGGTCTGCGCCCGCCGCCTCACCCGTGAGTGCTTGCGCGGAGTGACTCTCACCGACCATCGTCGCACCGGTTCCGGCCGTTGCCCCGAAGCTGGAGCCAGCGCTGTTTACTGAAGCTGCGAGCCTGATCGCCACTGCTGCCGAATCGGACGATGGCGGTTTCCACGCGCCGTCGATCTTCGAGTTCTTCCCCGACGCCGTCATCACGTTCCCGGGGCTCTACGTCTTCGGTCAGCCGTTCGAGATCACGCGCATCCACCTGATCCAGTTCCTCGCGACGATCGCCGTCGTGCTGATCTTCTGGCTCGGCACGCGCCGCATGAAGGTCGTTCCCGGCCGCTTCCAGAGCCTCGTCGAGATGGGCCTGGACTTCGTCCGCGTCAACATCGCGCACGACCTGCTGGGCAAGAAGGACGGCGACCGGTTCCTGCCGATCCTCACGACGATGTTCTTCATGATCCTGTTCATGAACATCACGGGCATCATCCCGTTCCTGAACATCGCCGGCACGAGCATCATCGCGGTCCCGCTGCTGCTCGCACTGGTGTCGTACGTGACGTTCATCTACGCGGGCATCAAGAAGAGCCCCAAGAACTTCTTCAAGAACTCGCTCTTCCCGTCGGGCGTGCCGTGGCCGATCTACATCATCGTCACGCCGATCGAGCTCATCTCGACCTTCGTCGTCCGGCCCGTCACGCTGACGCTCCGACTCCTCATGAACATGATGGTCGGCCACCTTCTGCTCGTGCTGTTCTTCGCGGCGACGCAGTTCTTCTTCTTCACCGCCGGCGGGTGGTGGTCGCTCCTCGGGGTCGGCTCGCTCGCGTTCGGCTTCGTCTTCACTCTGTTCGAGCTCCTGGTGGCAGTCCTCCAGGCGTACGTCTTCGCTCTCCTCACCGCGGTCTACATCCAGCTCGCGGTGGCGGAAGAGCACTGATCCCGGGTCGGCACAGCCACCCGTAACCGAAAGGAAAACCAACTCGTGGACGCAACTACGGTTCTCGCCGAGGTCACCGGCAGCATCGCGACCGTCGGCTACGGCCTCGCAGCCATCGGCCCCGCCATCGGCGTGGGCATCGTCGTCGGCAAGACGATCGAGGGGGTCGCCCGTCAGCCCGAGCTCGCAGGCCGCCTGCAGGTGCTCATGTGGATCGGCATCGCCTTCACCGAGGCGCTCGCCTTCATCGGCATCGCCACGGCCTTCATCTTCGGCTACGCCTGATCCGTCACTTTCGAGCTAAGGAGACAGGATGCTGAACGCTCTTGTCACAATCGCCGCAGAAGAGGGCGAAGCTGCGCCGAGCCCTCTGCTGCCGGCTCCGTACGACATCATCTGGTCGGCGGTGTGCTTCGTCATCATCCTCTTCATCTTCTGGAGGGTCGCCCTTCCCCGGATGAAGAAGCTGCTCGACGAGCGCAGTGCTGCGATCGAAGGCAACATCGCGAAGGCCGACGAGGCCCAGCGCAAGGCCGAGGCCGCGCTCGAGGAGTACACGGCGCAGCTCGCCGATGCTCGCAAGGAAGCCGGTGAGATCCGCGACGCCGCCCGTGAGGACGGCAAGAAGATCGTCGCCGAGGCGAAGGACACCGCGACCTCCGAGGCCGCGCGTCTGACGGCCGCGGCGCACTCGCAGATCGAGGCCGAGCGCCAGACGGCGTTCGTGTCGCTGCGCAGCGAAGTGGGCACCCTCGCCCTCGATCTCGCCGGCGGCGTGATCGGCGAGACGCTCTCGGACGACAAGAAGGCTCAGGCCGTCGTCGATCGCTTCCTCGCGGAGCTCGAGGCGTCCGAGACGGCGGGTAAGGCGTAATGGGCAGCGCGACCACTCAGGCCCTCGCGGCGACGACGGCGGCGCTCGACGCCGCGTCGGGTGTCGACCTGGACGTCGCCCGCGAGCTCTTCGCCGCGGCGCGCGCCCTCGGCGACTCGTCGCAGCTGAGCGGCGCGCTCGCCGACTCCGCCGCGGCCCCGGCCGCACGCAGCAGTCTCGTCGCCGCAGCCTTCGGCGGAAGCGTCTCGGCCGCGACCGTGAAGCTCCTCACGACGGTCGCCGAGCAGCGCTGGTCGTCGGCATCCGAGCTCGTCGACGGTGTCGAGGAGCTCGCGATCCGCGCCGCGGCGATCGCCGAGCCGAACGCGGACGTCGAGGACGAGCTGTTCCGGTTCTCGCGCGCGATCGCCGGCAACTCGGAGCTCGAGCTCGCGCTGGGCAGCCGGCTCGGTGAGGCGTCCGCCAAGGGCGTTCTCGTCGAGAAGCTCATCGGCGGCAAGACGAGCCCCGCGACGACGCTCATCGCGGCATCGCTCGTGCAGCAGCCGCGCGAGCGCCGTGTGCGGCAGCTGCTCTCGCGCGCGACCAAGCTCGTCGCCGATCAGCGCGGACGCATCGTGGCGACGGTCTTCACGGCGGTTCCGCTCGGCGCCGCGCAGGTCGACCGCCTCACGGCGTCGCTGTCGCAGCGGTACGGCAAGAACGTCTCGGTCAACACCGTCATCGAGCCGTCGCTCGTGGGCGGACTGCGGGTGCAGGTCGCCGACGACGTCATCGACGCGAGCGTGTCCGCACGTCTCGCCGACCTCCGCCAGCGACTCGCTGGCTGACACACACTTCCCGCCACCGGCGGAGATTTCGGGGCTCGTCCCCATCGAGAACGACAGGAAACAAAGGGAAGACAATGGCAGAACTGTCTATCAGCCCCGACGCCATCCGTGACGCGCTGAAGGACTTCGTCGCCGCCTACGAGCCCACGGGCGCCGCGGCGACCGAGGTCGGCACCGTCATCGATGCCGCCGACGGCATCGCGCACGTCGAGGGGCTCCCGGGCGTCATGGCCAACGAGCTCGTGCAGTTCGAGGACGGCACGCAGGGTCTCGCCCTGAACCTCGACGAGCACCAGATCGGCGTCGTCGTCCTCGGCGAGTTCTCCGGCGTCGAGGCCGGTCAGCCCGTCACCCGCACGGGCGAGGTGCTCTCGGTCGCCGTCGGCGACGGCTACCTCGGCCGCGTCGTCGACCCGCTAGGCAACCCGATCGACGGCCTCGGCCAGATCGCGCCGCTCGACGGCCGCCGCGCTCTCGAGCTGCAGGCGCCCGGCGTCATGTCGCGCAAGTCGGTGCACGAGCCCATGCAGACGGGCATCAAGGCCATCGACGCCATGATCCCGATCGGTCGCGGTCAGCGCCAGCTCATCATCGGCGACCGCCAGACGGGCAAGACCGCGATCGCGCTCGACACGATCATCAACCAGAAGGCCAACTGGGAGTCGGGCGACGTCGACAAGCAGGTCCGCTGCATCTACGTCGCCATCGGCCAGAAGGGCTCCACGATCGCCGCCGTCAAGGGCGCGCTCGAGGACGCCGGTGCGATGGAGTACACGACGATCGTCGCGGCTCCCGCATCCGACCCCGCCGGCTTCAAGTACCTCGCCCCGTACACCGGCTCGGCCATCGGCCAGCACTGGATGTACGACGGCAAGCACGTCCTGATCATCTTCGACGACCTGACGAAGCAGGCCGAGGCGTACCGCGCCGTGTCGCTGCTCCTCCGCCGCCCGCCGGGCCGCGAGGCGTACCCCGGTGACGTCTTCTACCTGCACTCGCGTCTGCTCGAGCGCTGCGCGAAGCTGTCGGACGAGCTGGGCGCCGGCTCGATGACGGGTCTGCCGATCATCGAGACGAAGGCCAACGACGTGTCGGCGTACATCCCGACCAACGTGATCTCGATCACCGACGGCCAGATCTTCCTGCAGTCCGACCTCTTCAACGCCAACCAGCGTCCCGCGGTCGACGTCGGCATCTCGGTGTCGCGCGTCGGCGGCGACGCGCAGGTCAAGTCGATCAAGAAGGTCTCGGGCACGCTGAAGCTCGAGCTCGCCCAGTACCGCTCGCTCGAGGCGTTCGCGATGTTCGCGAGCGACCTGGACGCGGCGTCCCGTCGCCAGCTCTCGCGTGGTGCCCGACTGACCGAGCTGCTCAAGCAGCCGCAGTACTCGCCGTACCCCGTCGAGGAGCAGGTCGTCTCGATCTGGGCCGGCACGAACGGCAAGCTCGACTCGATCGAGGTCGAGGACGTCCTGCCGTTCGAGCGCGAGCTGCTGGACTACCTCCGTCGCAACACGACGATCCTCGACACGCTGCGCGACACGAACGTCCTGGATGACGACACCGCTGCCGAGCTGGGCAAGAAGGTCGACGAGTTCATCCTCGAGTTCCAGGCCGGCAAGGGTCAGGCGATCGGCAAGCTCGGTCACGAGCAGGTCGATGCCGCCGAGGTGGATGACGTCAACCAGGAGAAGATCGTCAAGGGCCGCCGCTAAGGCGGGGCCGGGCAGAAACCATGGGCGCACAACTCCGGGTCTACAAGCAGAAGATCAACACTGCTCAGACGACCAAGAAGATCACGAAGGCGATGGAGCTCATCGCGGCTTCGCGCATCCAGAAGGCGATGGCGCGTGTGCGCGCGTCGTCGCCCTTCGCGCGTGCCGTGACACGGGCGGTCTCGGCCGTGTCGACGCACTCGAATGTCGAGCACCCGCTCACGACCGAGCGCGAGGTCATCCGGCGTTCCGCCGTCGTGATCTTCGCGTCGGACCGCGGCCTCGCGGGCGCGTTCAACTCGCAGATCCTCCGCGAGGGCGTCGAGCTGGCCGAGCTTCTGCGCCAGCAGGGCAAGGAGCCGGTGTTCTACCTCATCGGCCGCAAGGCCGTCGGCTACTTCCAGTTCCGACGGATCGAAGCGGCCGCCGAGTGGACGGGCGACACCGACACCCCGCACTTCCACACGGCGGAGGAGATCGCGGCGGTGCTGCTGGACGCGTACGACCGCGGCGGTGACGACGGCGGCGTCGACGAGATCAATCTCGTCTACAACCGCTTCGTCAGCATGATGACGCAGACGCCCGAGACGGTGCGCCTGCTGCCGCTCGAGGTCGTCGAGGCCGAAGAGTCCGCGTCGGCCCAGGTGTACCCGCTCTACGAGTTCGAGCCGGATGCCGGGGTCGTGCTGGACGCGCTCCTCCCGGTGTACATCCAGAGCCGGGTCTTCAACGCGCTCCTGCAGTCGTCGGCCGCCAAGCACGCAGCGACGCAGAAGGCCATGAAGTCCGCGAGCGACAACGCCGACAAGCTCATCACCAACTACACGCGCCTGCGCAACAACGCGCGCCAGGCCGAGATCACTCAGCAGATCGCCGAGATCGTCGGCGGCGCCGACGCTCTGGCATCGGGCAAGTAAAGACCACACGAAAGAGGATGAAGCCATGAGCCTCACCGCAGAGAAGACCGGTACCGCGGTCGTCGGGCGCGTCGCGCGCGTCACCGGCCCGGTCGTCGACATCGAGTTCCCGCACGACTCGATCCCCGACATCTACAACGCGCTCAAGACGACGATCACGATCGACGGCGAGTCGACCGAGATCACGCTCGAGGTCGCCCAGCACCTGGGTGACGACCTCGTCCGTGCGATCTCGCTGAAGCCGACCGACGGCATGGTCCGCGGCCAGGAGGTGCGCGACACGGGCGACCAGATCACGGTCCCCGTCGGCGACGTCACCAAGGGCAAGGTCTTCAACGTCACGGGCGACGTCCTCAACGCCGCGCCCGGCGAGACGATCGAGGTGACCGAGCGCTGGGGCATCCACCGCAAGGCGCCCAACTTCGACCAGCTCGAGTCGAAGACCACGATGTTCGAGACCGGCATCAAGGTCATCGACCTCCTCACGCCGTACGTGCAGGGTGGAAAGATCGGCCTGTTCGGCGGTGCCGGTGTCGGCAAGACCGTCCTCATCCAGGAGATGATCCAGCGCGTCGCGCAGGACCACGGTGGTGTCTCGGTGTTCGCCGGCGTCGGCGAGCGCACGCGTGAGGGCAACGACCTCATCGCCGAGATGGAGGAGGCGGGCGTCTTCGACAAGACCGCGCTCGTCTTCGGCCAGATGGACGAGCCGCCGGGAACGCGTCTGCGCGTCGCCCTCTCGGCCCTCACGATGGCCGAGTACTTCCGCGACGTCCAGAAGCAGGACGTGCTGCTGTTCATCGACAACATCTTCCGCTTCACGCAGGCGGGTTCCGAGGTCTCGACCCTCCTCGGCCGTATGCCGTCCGCGGTGGGCTACCAGCCGAACCTCGCCGACGAGATGGGTGTGCTCCAGGAGCGCATCACCTCGACGCGCGGACACTCGATCACGTCGCTCCAGGCGATCTACGTCCCCGCCGACGACTACACCGACCCGGCCCCGGCTACGACGTTCGCGCACCTCGACGCGACGACCGAGCTCTCGCGCGAGATCGCGTCGAAGGGCCTGTACCCCGCCGTCGACCCGCTGACCTCGACGAGCCGCATCCTCGACCCGCGCTACATCGGCGAGGACCACTACCGTGTGGCCACGGCCGTCAAGCAGATCCTCCAGAAGAACAAGGAGCTGCAGGAGATCATCGCCATCCTCGGTGTCGACGAGCTCTCCGAAGAGGACAAGATCGTCGTGTCGCGCGCTCGTCGCATCCAGCAGTTCCTCTCGCAGAACACCTACATGGCGAAGAAGTTCACGGGTGTCGAGGGTTCGACGGTTCCGATCAAGGAGACCATCGAGTCGTTCGACGCGATCGTGAAGGGCGACTTCGACCACGTCGCCGAGCAGGCCTTCTTCAACGTCGGCGGCATCTCGGACGTCGAGGAGCAGTGGGCGAAGATCCAGAAGGAGAACGGCTGACATGCCGATCAACGTGAGCCTCGTCTCGGCGGATGCCGAGATCTGGTCGGGGGAGGCCTCGCTCGTCGTGGCCAAGACCGTCCTGGGCGAGATCGGCTTCATGTCGGGCCACGAGCCCGTGCTCGCGATCCTCGCCGAAGGACAGGTGCGCATCACCCAGACCTCGGGCGAGAAGATCATCGCGAACGCCGAGGATGGCTTCCTGTCGATGGAGGGCGACGAGCTCTCGATCGTGGCGGGGAACGCGTCGCTCGTCAGCTGATCCGCTTCACACCTTCGCACGCCGCCCGGCTCCGCCGGGCGGCGTGCGGCGTCTCCGAGGACCTCCCATGCTGATCCTGCTTCCGCCGTCCGAGACCAAGCGCCCGGGCGGGTCGAAGCGCGCGCTCGACCTCGACTCACTGGCTCTCCCATCCCTCGCGCCGCAGCGCGCGCAGGTCCTCGACGCGCTCGTTGCGCTGTCGGACGACCCCGTGGCAGCGGCACGGGTGCTCAAGCTCAGCCCTCGCCAGCTCGACGAGATCGCGGTGAACGCGGCCGTCCGCGGGGCGCCGACCATGCCGGCGGTCGACCGCTATACGGGTGTGCTGTACGACGCGATGGATGCGGCATCCCTCGACGCCGCCTCCCGGCGCTGGCTCGCACGCCACGTGATGATCCAATCCGCGCCGTTCGGTCCCGTGGGCGCGCTCGACCGCATTCCCGCCTACCGCTTGGGTGCGGCCGCATCGCTGCCCGGCCTGCCGGCGATGACCCGCGTGTGGGCCGATGCGGTGGCGGACGCGCTGGCGGCGGCATCCATCCCCTTCGTCCTCGACATGCGCTCCGAGGCATATGTCGCGCTCGGCCCGGTTCCCGACGACGTGCCGTCCGTCTACGTGCGCGTCGTCACGAACGGCGCCGACGGTGCGGTGCGTGCGCTGAACCACTTCAACAAGCACGCCAAGGGCGCCCTCGTGCGTCGACTCGCGCAGGATCGGCCGCGCATCGCGTCGCGCGCGGGTTTCGTGAGATGGGCGGATGCCGCGGGCTTCCGCGTCCGCGAGGGCAGGTCGGGGGAACTCGACTTGTTCGCCTGACCGTCAGCGGCGCGTGTTCTCGGCCGTGCGCTCGGTGTTCTCGGCGATCGCGATGAGGGCCACGACGCCCTCGATGATGAATCTGAGCGTGATGATCGCCAGGAACGAGACGATCGGCACGAGGATGATCGTCGCGATGATGAGCGAGATGCCCGCACCGGGGTTGATCCACAGTGCGCCGACGCCGCGGAGGATGCCGCCGACGAACCAGACGATGAAGCCGATGCCGATCGCGATGAGTCCGACGAGGTAGAACACGCTCGCGAGGCGCCGCGTGATGAACGTGCGGAACGAGAGGTCGAAGAGCGCACGGAAGAATCCGCGGCCGATGTCGTCGACCTCGCCGTGCAGCGACGTCGGGACTCCCGTGTCGTCAGGATCCGTCGCGGGGTCGTAGGCGGGCGCCGCGGCGGCGGCTTCGGCGGCGGGACGCGAGGGAAGCGGCGGAACGGGGGGAGGGGAGTCGCTCATGGGTTTCCTTCCGAGGATCGGACGAGTCCGTCTTCGTCAGGCTATCGATCCACCGCGGGCGAGGCCATCCTCGCCGCGCCTGCTGACACGGAGGCGGATGCCTCGCTAGCATGTGGGGCGCGGGCCGAGGGCGCGCCGGCGCTTGGCGTCGCAATCGTTCCGAGGGGACGCGTTCATGACCACTGACGACTACGGCACGGGCTATGCGCTCGCGTGGATCTTCGTCTTCTTGCCCATCTTCCTGATCTTCGCGCTGGCCGGCTATGTGCTGACCTCGCTGTTCCTGATGAGGATCTTCGAGAAGGCCGGAGTCCAGGGCAAATGGCGGGCGTGGGTGCCGGTCTACAACACTCTGATCTTCGCCAAGCTCGGCGACCTCAACCCGTGGTGGCTCCTGATCCTGTGGGGCGGGACGATCGTCCTGTCCTGGGTCCCCGTGATCGGCAATCTCCTCGGACTCGCAGCGTTCGTCTACACTCTGCTCGCCGCGTGGCGCGTCGGCCTGAAGCTCCAGAAGGAAGCCGTCTGGCTCATCCTGTACTTCTTCCTCGCCATCGTCTGGCTCGGCATCAACGCGTTCGACAAGTCGCGCTGGAACACCGCGGTTCCGGCCGCACCGTGGGCGAACAGCTTCCTCCGCGACACGACGGTCTGGAGCGGCATCCCCGCCCAGACACCGACGGGCGGATACCCCGCGAACCCCGTCACGCAGCCCGGAGCGGGTTACCAGCCCCCGGCCGGCTACACGGCGCCCCCCGCTCCGCCGGCGGGCTACACGCCGCCGCCCGCGGCCGCACAGCCCCCGGTCGAGCCGCCCGCGCCGCCGACGGCGCCTCCGGCTGCACCGCCTGCCGCGCCCGAGCCGCCCACGACGCCGCCCACCGAGCCGCCGGCAGCTCCCGAGCCGCCCAAGGCCTGATCCGGCACCGACGATGCCCCTCCGCCGAGCGCGGAGGGGCATCGCCTCGTCTAGCGTGGAAGCATGACTACCAGCATCCCGCTGCGCCGCGTCGGCGCGTCCGGTCTCCTCGTCTCGGCCACCGGCCTCGGCTGCAACAACTTCGGCCGTGAGGGCACGCGCACGCAGACGCTCGCCGGCACCAGGGACGTCCTGGACGCGGCGATCGACGCGGGAGTGACCTTCCTCGACACGGCCGACATGTACGGGAAGGATGCCGGAGACTCCGAGACCCTCATGGGCGAGGCGCTCAAGGGTCGTCGCGACAGCGTCACGCTGGCGACGAAGTTCGGCCACTCGGGCCGGGAGATCGGATATCCGGCGTCCGGGGCGAAGGCATCCCGCTCGTACATCCGCCGCGCTGTCGAAGGATCGCTCTCGCGTCTGCAGACCGACTGGATCGACCTGTACCAGTTGCACGTGCCCGATCCGCACACGCCGATCGAGGAGACGCTCGATGCCCTGGCCGATCTCGTCCGCGAGGGGAAGGTGCGCTACATCGGGCACTCGAACCTCAGCGGGTGGCAGATCGCCGAGGCGCACTACGTCGCGGCCGAACGCGCCGGCATCCCGTTCGTCAGCGCGCAGAACCACTACAGCCTGCTCGCGCGCGCGGCGGAGCGCGAGGTGCTGCCCGCTGTGCGGCGATTCGGCCTCGGGTTCCTTCCGTACTTCCCGCTCCACAACGGACTGCTCACGGGGAAGTTCACCCGCGACCACGCGCCGTCCGACACGCGCATCATGCGCCAGCGTCAGCACGTCTGGCAGGAGGCGCCGTGGGACGCGCTCGAGGCCTATCAGGTGTTCTGCGACGAGCGCGGCATCACGATGCTCGAGGCGACCTTCGGGTGGCTCCTCGCGCAGCCGGGACTCGCGAGCGTCATCGCGGGTGCGACGACCCCGGAGCAGGTGCAGGCGAATGCCGCCGCCGCGACCGCGTGGACGCCCGGAGCCGAGGACATCGAGGCGATCGATGCGCTCTTCGCCCTGCCGGAGGACCCCGGCGCGCAGGTGTGACGAGACGGCCGCGTGGCAGCGCGACGGGGCGATGTCGAGCGCGCTCCCGCGGGCGCGACCCGAGGCGGGGCCGGTGAAGCGACTAGTATGTGAGCACGTCGATCCCGATGCATGGATCACGAAGAAGCGGTGACGGGGAGGAGCGGCGTGGCGGAAGCATCCACTCATTCACGCACCGTCTCGCTGCCGAGCGGCGACCTCACGCTCACGTGGGCCGCCGTCACCCACACGGGGCGGCGTCGCGACACCAACCAGGATGCCGTGCTCGCCGCGTACCCGCTCTTCATCGTCGCGGACGGCATGGGCGGCCACATCGGCGGTGAGATCGCGAGTGCGAGCACCGTCGATCGCCTGCGCGGCCTCGTCGACGGCGACGTGTCGACGAGGGCGATCGAGAAGGCGCTCGCGCGTGCCGTGAAGGACATCGCGTCGCATCCCGAGACGACCGACGACGGCACCGGCACGACGGTGACGGGCGTCTTCCTCGACGCTTCGCAGGACGTCCCGCACTGGGTCACCTTGAACATCGGCGACTCCCGCGTGTACCTCGTTCGCGACGGCGCGATCGATCAGATCACGACCGACCACTCCGTCGTGCAGGAGCTCGTGGCCGCGGGGCGGCTGAGTCCCGAAGAGGCCGAGAACCACCCCTACGGCAACGTCATCACCCGTGCGGTCGGACCGAGCGATGGCGTCACGCCCGACTACGTGCGGCTCGACGTCGTGGACGGCGATCGTTTCGTCATCTGCTCCGACGGGCTCACCAAGGAGCTGACCGACTACGGCATCCAGCACTTCCTCGCGGAGAACTCGGATCCCGCCGACGCCGTCGGCGCGATGCTCGAGGCGGCACTCGAGAACGGCGGGCGCGACAACGTGACGATCATCGTCCTGGACGTGGCGCGCGAGGGCGACTCGATCGAGCCGTCCGAGCCCACGGAGCCGACCGCGCCGACCGAACGCGGCTCGACCGGGCCGCTCGACGTCTCCTCCACAGACGAGGTCTGACGGCGGTACTCCGCACTCCCGGCCGCGCGCGCTTCGTCACGTACCAGCGTCGGGTGGACTGGACGCGTGCAACAGATCCTCGATCCGCCGCGGCATCGCCTGCTCGACGACGAGCCCGACATCCCGCCGCTTCCCGACGCGTGGCAGGCACCGCCGCGGCCCCCATTGCCCCTCGTCGCCGCGACGGTGCCGATCATCGGCGCGGTCGTGCTCTGGCTGGTCACCGGCTCTGTGCTGTCGCTGCTGCTCGCGGCGCTCGGTCCTCTCATCGCGGTCGCGAGCGTCGTCGACGGGCGGCGGGCCGCGTCGCGCGAGCGAAGACGTGCAAGGGAGGAGGCAGCGACGGCGCGAATGCGCGTGAGCGCGATCGTCGACGAGCGGCACGAGGCGGAGCGGCGCCGGCAGTGGTCGGTGCGTCCCGATGTCGCATCCTTCCTCGTGGGCGACGGAGGTGTCTGGCGGAGTGTGCCCGGTCGCGGTGACGTCCTCGTCGTAGGGGCCGGCGAGGTCGCGAGCGGCCTGCGCCTCGCCGGAGGGGTGGGGGATCCGGATGCCGGCGCGCTGCGAGCTCGTGCGGCACGGCTGAGCGGCGCGCCCGTGACGATCCCGCTCCGCGCGGGTGTCGCGATCCGGGGCGGAACGGCGACCGCGGCAGCCGTGCAGCGCGCTCTCGTGCTGCAGCTGTGCCTCTCTCTGCCTCCCGGAGAGGTGCGCCTGGTCGGCGAGCTTCCGGATGGGTGCGCGTGGGCCGAAGCCCTGCCTCATCGCACCGCGACGGCGGGCGTCTCCGTCGCGATGGCGCTCGGTGCGGGCGCCGACGTGGTGATCGCACGCGTCGACGCGGACGAACCCGCGCCGCCCGAGTGCGGCGCGATCCTCACGGTTCACAGCCCGAATCGTGCCTCGCTCGATCACGAGGGCGCGGTCGTGCCGCTCGCGGTGGAGGGCATCGGTGTCGATCAGGCGATCGAAGCGGCCGAGGCCCTCGCCGCGCGGGCGGAACGCACGTTCGGCGCAGCCGCCGCCCGCGACGAGCCGGTCGCGTTCGCAGAGCTGATCGCCTCCGCGCCGGTGTCGCGGCCGGGGTCGCTCCTGGCGGCCATCGGCCGGGGCGGTGGCGCGGCATCCTTCGTCGATCTCGTCCTCGACGGTCCGCATGCCGTGGTCGCCGGGGTGACCGGGTCCGGCAAGAGCGAGCTGCTCATCACGTGGATCCTCGCGCTCGCCGCGACGCATTCCACCCGCGAGGTGAGTTTCCTCCTCGCCGATTTCAAGGGCGGCACCGCGTTCGACGGGCTGCGCGGACTTCCGCACGTGACCGGGGTGATCACCGACCTCGACGGGTCGGGCGCTCGACGCGCGATCGAGAGTCTGCGAGCCGAGGTCCGGTGGCGCGAGTCGGAGCTCGCCCGATGCGGCGCGCGCGACATCCTCGACCCGCGCGTGACGATGCCTCGTCTCGTCATCGTGGTCGACGAGTTCGCGGCCCTGCTCGGCGACCATCCCGAACTCCACGCCGTCTTCGGCGACGTCGCCGCGCGCGGGCGCGCCCTGGGCATGCACCTCGTGCTCGGCACGCAGCGCATCGCGGGCGTCGTGCGCGACAGCCTGCTCGCCAACTGTCCGCTGCGCGTGAGCCTTCGGGTGACGGATGCCGGTGACAGCCGCGCCGTGCTCGGGACCGACGATGCGGCGCGCCTTCCGGGAACGGTCGGCGCTCGCGGGCTCGCGTATGTGCGGCGGGGGTCGGACGCCGCGCCGCAACGGGTGCGCATCGCGCTCTCGAACGCCGATGATGTCGCCGCCGTCACGCGACGCGACGTCGGTCCCTCGCCGCGACGACCGTGGCTGCCGGATCTGCCGACGCGGGTCGCCCTCGACGAGCTCGGGCACGTCACCTCGGGTGAACTGGTCCTCGGCCTCGCGGACGAGCCCGACCGCCAGCGGCAGCGCGCGATCGGAGTGCACATCTCCGATCGCGGGCTCCTCGTCGTGGGCGGGGCGGGCTCGGGCCGCTCGACGGCGCTGCGCACGCTCGCCGCACAGGCAGCGTCGCTCGTGCGCGTGCCGGCGTCGGGCGAGGGGGCGTGGGATGCCGTGACAGCGCTCGTCGACGCGCCTCCGGCGCCCGGCACCGTCGTCGTCATCGACGATCTGGACGCACTGGCAGCGCGACTGAGCCCCGACCATGCGCAGGTGCTGGTCGAGCGGCTCGAGCGCGTGTTCCGGAGCGCCGGGGAATGCGGCATCCTCGTCGTCGCGTCCGCGCAGCGCCTCACGGGCCCCGCCGCGCGGTTGGGCGACCTGCTGCCCAAGCGACTGGTGCTCGGGACCGCCTCCCGCGCGGAGCACCTCGCCGCGGGCGGAGACCCTGCGCACTATGCGCCCGACGCGCCATCGGGGCGCGGGCGATTCGGCGGTCTCGCCGTGCAGATCGCGTGGACCGATGCCCTCGAGCGCGATCGGATCGACATCGACCGGGTCTGGGCGCCGAGCGCGCCTCTCACCGGGCTCGTGACGCGTCGCGCGTCGAGAACGCGTGCCGTGCTCGACGCATGGGCCGAGCAGGGCATCCGGACGCTCACGCTCGCCCAGTACGCCGACGAGCCTTCTGTCATCGCCGACGGTCCCGTCGTGCTCGTCGGAGACCCCGACGAGTGGCAGGCGAACTGGCGGCTGCTCGCATCGGTGCGGGCGGATCACGATCTCGTGATCGACACGAGCTGCGGGGCCGAGTACCGGGTGCTGAGCGCGTCGCGCGAACTGCCGCCGTACGCCGACCACGGCCGAGGTCGCGCGTGGCTGCTCAGCGCCGGAGGCGACGCCGTCCGGATCGTCCTCTCATGACGACACCTCCGGCCGGTCCGTCGCGCGCGCCGCCCTTGACCCGCTCCCGCGCTGACCCTACGTTCAGGGCATGGCAACCACCAACCTCGACCGACCCGAAGGCAAGGGGCTCGCGGCGGGAACCCTCGGACTGTGGGGATCGACCGTCATCGGCCTCGCGTCGACGGCGCCGGTGTACTCGCTCGTCGCGACGTTGGGCTTCGTCGTGCTCGCGGTCGGTGCGCAGGCGCCCATCGCCTTCGTCATCGCGTTCGTGCCGATGCTCTTCATCGCCTTCGCCTATCGCGAGCTGAACAACGACGTGCCCGACTGCGGCACGACCTTCACGTGGGGGACGAAGGCGTTCGGACCGTGGGTGGGATGGATGGGCGGCTGGGGTGTCGCCGTCGCGGGAATGGTCGTGCTCGCCAACCTCGCGCAGATCGCCGGCATCTACTTCTGGTCGCTGTTCGGCGACGGCTCCCTCGCCGAGAACTACGTGCTCGTGACCGCGACGGGCGTCGTGTTCATCGCCGCGATGACCTACGTCAGCTGGCGCGGCGTCGAGATCGGCGAGAGGATCCAGAACATCCTGCTGGGCTTCCAGTACCTCGCCCTGGCGATCTTCGTCGTGGCCGCCCTCTGGCACTTCTTCGCGGGCACGGCCCCCGACCCGACGCCTTTCGACTGGGAGTGGTTCAACCCGTTCGCGTTCACCGACTGGAGCGGATTCACCGAGGCGATCCTTCTCGCCCTCTTCATCTACTGGGGCTGGGACACCTGCCTCGCGCTGAACGAGGAGACGAGGGATCCCAAGCGCATCCCCGGTCGCGCGGCGCTCCTGACGACCGTCATCCTGCTCGTCACCTATGTCGGCGTGACGATCGCGGCCATGATGTACGCGGGCCTCGGCGAGACCGGCACGGGCCTGGGCAACGAGGCGAACGCCGATGACTTCTTCCTCGCGATCAAGGACGGCCTGCTCGGACCCGCCGGCTGGCTGCTCGTCGTCGCCGTGATGATCTCGGCGATCTCGTCGACCCAGACGACGATCCTGCCGACGGCCCGCGGCACGCTCGCGATGGCTGCCTATCGGGCTCTGCCGAAGCGGTTCGCGACCGTGCACCCGCGCTACAAGACGCCGTCCTTCTCGACGCTCGTCATGGGCATCGTCGCGATCGTCTACTACGTCGGCATGTCGCTCATCAGCGACAACATCCTGCAGGACTCCATCCTCTCGCTCGGCCTCGCGATCGCCTTCTACTACGCCATCACGGGCTATGCGTGCGTCTGGTACTTCCGCAAGGAGCTCTTCACCTCCGCCCGCAACTTCTTCTACCGCTTCCTGTTCCCGCTGCTCGGCGCCGCCATGCTGACGTACGCGTTCATCCAGTCGGCGATCGACATGTACGACGTCGATTACGGCTACACCGTGCTGCTGGGCATCGGCGGCACGTTCGTCCTCGGGATCGGAGCGCTCGCGTTCGGCGTGCTGCTCATGTTCCTGTGGTTCGCGTTCCCGGGTTCCAAGCCGTTCTTCCGCGGCGAGAGCCTCAACCGCGAGACGCCCGTGCTCGTTCCCGAGGACCCTGCCGAGTACTCGCGCTCCGTCGACGGAGGTCTGATCTAGCTGTTCTTCCCCGTGAGGTTGTGAACGCGTTCGGCGGGGGTTGAGCCTCCGAGCCCGGTGTGGGGTCGATGG
>NZ_JBIMKU010000001.1:94789-775035 GCF_051860965.1 Microbacterium sp. | reverse complement strand
GCGCGTCACCCTCGCGCGGCTACACCTTCCTTCACCACGCCGTCGATGACTGCACCCGGCTGGCATACTCCGAGCGACTCCCCGACGAGCGTAAAGAGACCGCCGCCGCATTCTGGATCCGCGCCCGCTCATTCTTCACCGAGCACGGGATCACCGTCACCGCAGTCATGACCGACAACGGCTCTTGCTACCGCTCGCACGTATTCGCTGCCGCGCTCGGCGACGACGTCCGACACCGCCGCACCCGTCCGTTCCGGCCACAGACCAACGGCAAAGTCGAGCGTTTCAACCGCACACTCGCCGCCGAATGGGCCTACGCGAGACCCTACGAATCAGAATCCCACCGCGAAGCCGCCTACGCCGACTGGCTCCATCACTACAATCACCATCGACCCCACACCGGGCTCGGAGGCTCAACCCCCGCCGAACGCGTTCACAACCTCACGGGGAAGAACAGCTAGAGCTCACCCGGCGACATCGCCTGATCGTCGACCTCCTCCGCGAACCTGCGGAGCGCCGATCGTCCTGTTCGCCGTGGCGCGTAGACGACGAGCGCGTGGAAGAGGAAGCGCGCGAAGAACGCCACGACGAGCGTGATCGCCGTCGCAACGACGGCGGTGATGTGCCATGACTCGACCATGAGCGCGACGATCGGGATGCGGATGAGCAGCTCGGCGTTGTTGAACGACACCGACTTCGCGAACCGCGACCAGAATCCGGATGCCTCGCTCCGCATCTCACGGAAGACGAAGCGCTCGAGGAGCAGGAAGTTGGCGATGATCGTGACCTCGGCCGCCACGATCGCCGAAACCAGGTAGCCGATGCCGAGCTGAGTCATCGCCCACACGATCGCGATGTTCGCAACGGCGCCCAGACCGCCGATGACGGCGAAGAGCGACATCTTGCCGAACCGGAGGTAGGTCAACTGCAGGAGGAAGTGAATGCCCTGGCGGAAGGAGGCCTTCGACTGCCCCGCGTAACGGTCGGCGAAGTCGAAGTCGATCTCGGCTGTGCGCAGCTGCTGACGGGACAGGATCTCGAGCAGGATCTTGAATCCGCGTGGATGAAGGCTCTCGAAATCCACGCGCGAGCGATCGACGAGGAAGAAGCCGGTCATCGGGTCGGTGATGGCTCTCATTCGCATGGGGAACATGGCTCTTGTGACGGTGGTCGACAGACGAGAGACCAACACGCGGATGCGTCCGGCGAGTCCGTGCGAGGTGCCGCCGCCGGCATAGCGAGAGGCGACGACGATGTCCGCGTCGCCTCTCTCGTATCGTGCGACGAGCTCGAGGATCTTCTCCGGCGGATGCTGGAGATCGCCGTCCATGACGATGCACACGTCCGTCGAGGCCGTCCGGATCCCCTCGACGACGGCCCCGCCGAGTCCGCCGGCGGGTTCGTCTCGGTGGATGAGCCGCACAGGAATCTCGGCGGTGGCGGCGACGTCGCGGACGACTGCGGGCGTGTCGTCCGTGCTGTCGTCGACGAAGACGATCTCGACCTTCAGCCCGCCCGCTCGAGCGGCGGCCGTCGTACGGCGGACGAGCTCCGCGATGTTCGGAGCCTCGTTGAAGGTCGGGACGACGATCGTGACGGCGGGCGGAAGCGCGTCCTCTTCCCGGCGGACATCACGGGCGTCAGACGGAAGCGACACGAGCCTTCAGAAAGTCGCTGATCTGACCGCGCAGCAGACGTACATCGCCCTGCAGCTCTTTGAGAGTGTTCAGGTGGGTCCTCCCGCCCTCCAGGTGCACGTCGCGGATGTCCAGCGGATCGCTCGGCGGGCCGCCGAAGAACGGGAGACCCTTACGCGGGGCGGGAAGGTGCACGCTCCCTCGACGCGAGTTCAGAAGCGCCGGATATCCACCCAGGCGAAGTCTTTGATTGGGCGGACGATTGCGCAGGACCGCATCGATTTCACCGGAGGCAACAGCCCGCTCACCGAGAAGGACGGCCTCGCGCACGGTGAAGGTGCGCGAGCGAACGGACGGATTGAGTTGGGCGACGCGCGAGCGCTCGGCGCGGGTCGCGACGAAGATGGCGTCCTGCGAACCGAGCTGTGTCACGGCGATGGGGGCTGAGGCGTGGGACTCGGCGAAGGACGCTCCCGCCGCGGACGATGAGATGAGCGAGGCGCTCACCTCGCACATCGGGTCACGGCGCGTGACGTTCGTGCCACGGGCGATGACCGACCACTCGGCACCATCGGCGTCCGCCAGAAGGGCATCGGCGAAGGTGAAGGCCATGAGCGGCGAACGGCACACGTTCATTGCGCAGACGAACAGCACTCGATGCGCCATGCCAGCCCTTCCTTCCCCAGTGTGTCGAATATACCGGGCTGGGCGCGTCCGGACGCACGGCGAGGAGACGGTAGACCGCGTGGGCGATCGGGAGGCGTCGGACGCGCGCTAGCCTGGACGACAGGGGATGCCGGGAATCCGGCGGGGTGGAGGACGCCGGATGACGTCGTTGCGCACGGGAAGGCCGACGATGAGTCGTGACCCCCGCTCGGTGCTGATCGCGAACCCGGGAGCGGACCTCTACGGCTCGGACCGCATGGCGCTCGAGACCGTGCGCGCGCTCGTCGCCGACGGCCGGCGGGTCACCGTCACCGTGCCCCACGCAGGCCCGCTGGTGCCGATGCTCGTTGATGCGGGCGCACAGGTAGTGGAGTGCCGCACGCCGATCGTGCGCAAGGGACTGCTGAGCGTGCGCGGTCTGCTCCAACTCGTGGGCACCACGTTCGCGTCGATCGGTCCCGGTCTGCGCGTCCTGCGCGCATCCGCGGCGGACACGGTCGTCGTCAACACCATCACTCCGCCTCTGTGGCTCGTGTTGGCGCGGCTCACGGGTCGCTACACCGTCTGTCACGTGCACGAGGGGGAGGCGTCGGTCTCGGGCATCCTGCGTCGTGCGCTGTACCTGCCTCTCGTGTTCGCGCAGCGCATCCTGATCAACAGCCGCTTCAGCCTCGACGTCCTCGAGGACGCAGCGCCGTGGCTGCGCTCCCGGACCCGGATCGTCTACAACGCGGTCGCCGGCCCCGAGGAGGTCGTGCCACCCCGGAGCCGCATCGATGGCTCGGCGCGTCTGCTGTACGTCGGCCGCCTGTCGCACCGCAAGGGTCCGCACATTGCGGTCGACGCTGTACGGATCCTGACCGACCGTGGTGTGGATGTGCGACTCTCAGTTCTCGGCGCCGTCTTCCCCGGCAACGAGGCCTACGCCGAAGAGCTCGATCGTCAGGTCGCCTCGGGCGGTACCGACAGGATCGACATGCTCGGCTTCAAGCCGTCGATCTGGGACGAGCTCGCTGCCGCCGACGTGATCCTCATCCCGTCCACCGTCGATGAGCCGTTCGGCAACACCGCGGTCGAAGCCGCACTGGCGGCGCGACCGTCGGTCGTCAGTGCCGTCGGCGGGCTGCCCGAGGCTGCCGGCCATTCGACGAGCAGCGTGCTCGTTCCGGCCGCCGACGCGCCCGCAGTCGCCGACGCGGTCACGACCATCGTTCGGGAATGGGACGACTATTCCGCACGCGCCGCGCGCGACGCCGTCACCGTCGCGGCGGCGTTCTCTCCAGATCGTTATGCGCAGGAGATGATCTCCGGCATCGCACGACCCGGCCACGGGGGCAGCTAACCACGAAGCTCCCGGACGCCCGAGACCATGAGTCCCCGGGCCCCGCGCTCGACGGCGAGCCGGAACTGCTCGGGCCGTGAGAGCACATGCGCGACGACGGGGCGGCCGTCCGCGGCGAACGCCGCCCACTGTGCATCGGTCGCGTTGTCGTCGAGGCCCAGCATGGTCCACGGCTCCTGGGTCCGGTCGAAAAGTCCTGGGTCGGCCGCGAGCTGATCACCGTAGTAGAATCCCCACGTCTCGAGCCCTTCTTCACGCGCGAGCTCGGCCCATGGCGTGTTCGACGCATCGCTCTTGGCGACGAAGACCTCGGCAGGCGTCTGGACGCTCCCTGTCAGAAGTGCCATCAGCTCGGGATAGTGCTGCGGACCGACGGCTTTCGGATCGACCCACAGTGCGTGCGACCCGCGGTACTGATCAAGCAAGTCGGTCAGGCGCCAGTATGGCCGCGACTCCTGGTCGGGATTGCGGTCAGGAGGAAGAATGCGCAACTTCCTCACCTCGTCCCACGTGTGGTCCGCGATACGAAAGCCCGACACGCCCGCCGTTCGATCCAGCGTGCTGTCGTGCGCTCCGATCCATACGCCGTCCGAAGTGCGGGCGACCGACATCTCCAGCGCGTCCACGCCGAGCGCTACCGACTGAGCGTAGGCGTACTCCGACATCTCGGGCCAGTCGACGGAGCCACCTCGGTGCGCCACGACGAAGGGGCGCTTCGCCAGCATCGCCTCGACCGCCGGCGGCCGCGGCCAGAGCGCGATCGTCAGCGGCACGCCGACGGCGATCGTCGCGAATGCGACGCCTGCTCCGATGAGGACAGCACGGCGACCCACACCCGTCCGGCCGGTGGCCTCGCTCTCAACCGGCGGAGTGAACTCTGTCACGATGCCCGCGATCAGAGACGCTTCATGCGTCGGAACCACACGGGCAATGCGGCCGTGAGGTGGAGGAGGGCCGCGATCGCCAGGAGCGAGTACAGCACCACGAATGCGACCGGGACACCCCACACCGCGAAGGTGAGGCACAGAACGCCGTAGTCGGTGGGCAGGCCGAGGAGCGAGCGCGCGAGCGATGAGCCGCCGGCCTCGGCCGCCTGCGCCACACCCAGACGCGCCCGGAGGAGATCGTTGAGGATCATGCCGAAGAACATCACCGTACCTACGACCGCGAAGCCGAGCGGCACGAGCAGCCACAGCTGCGACGGAAGCGGATAGAAGCGGTACCAGCCGATCGCGACCGCGAGCGGAAGCGAGACGATCTTGCCCGCGTCGATCACGTGGTCGAGCCACTCACCCGCTGGGGACCCCCCGCCGCGCAGGCGAGCGACCTGTCCATCGGCGCTGTCCCACGCGTAGCCGATCGCAAGGAGGAGCCACACGGCAATACCCAGCCCGATCGACGGCGGAACGGTCGCGAGGAGCGCGATACCCGTGAACGTGAAGACCGCGCTGACGGCGGTCACCTGATTCGGCGTCAGACCGATCGTGTGCGCGAGGGCAGCGAGCACGCGGCCGAGCGGCCGATTGACGTAGAGAGAGTATGCAGGTGCGCCTCGACCGCGGCCCTTCTGCGCCGCCGCGAGACTGCGGTAGGACTCGATGTAGGCCAGGATCGCACTCCCTTGTCGTGCGGGGGCACCGCGTCAAGTTCCCGAGCGCGGATGATCGCGACCGGTTCGCACGCCCCCAGTGCTATGCGGTAGGTCGCGAGCCTACCATCGGCCAAATCATCGGATCGGCGGGCAGATGCGGCCGAGACAGATAAACTCCTGTAGAGCATCGGGTGCGACGTCGCGTGACCTCTGGGGAGGGGTCGACGTCAGCATCCTTCATCCGGTCATCGGACCGACGAGAATGCGCATGATCTGGGGAGATTGCGATGGACACGGTGTTGCCTCGCAGACTCGAGGAGGGCTCAGAGTGACGTTCGAGCAGCTCCAGACGCGCCGCGGCATCGTCAAGTCGGTCGGCGGCAGCGCGCTCGCACGCGTGGCGGTCCTGCCGGTGAGCGCGATCCTCGGCATCTTCGTCACGCGCCTCATCATCGACAATTACGGTCAAGCGGCATACGCGCAGTACATCCTGCTCGTCGGGCTAGCGGCGCTGATCCCGTTCACCGACCTCGGGCTCGGGGCTGCCATCATGAACGCCGTCGCGGGCGCATCCGACCCGCGCAGCGACGGCAGGCTCCACGGTGTGCTCGTGTCGTCCCTGCGAGTGCTCGCGATATCGGGGCCGGCGGTTGCCGTCACGGCCGTCGTTATCTACTTCTGCGGATGGTGGGAGCCTCTCCTCGGCGGCGGACTAGCCCTCGAGTCTGGAGCCCTCGCGGCGACTCTGTGCTTCGCGGTATTCGGCCTCAACGTGCTCATCTCATTCGGTCAGCGCATCCTCATCGCGCTGGGGCTGAACTTCCTGGTCATCCTCCTCAACGGACTGCAGACGCCCGTCGTCCTGCTCGCGCTGTGGGGGCTCATCACACTGGGCTCCGGCGATGGCGGATACATCGCCGTGGTGTCGTACACGGCGACAACCGCGCTGTCACTCGTCGCGCTCATTATCGCGTCACGCAGAATCCACCCGATGTTGGGAAACGCCATCCGCGACTCCTTCAATCCGCGGGTGCGCGGCGAGAGGGTGTTCAACACCGCCTGGCCGATGCTCGTCCAGATGATCGCGCTTCCGATCGCCATGTCCTCGGACCGCGTCGTGCTGAGCCACCTGAGCACTCTCGAGCAGCTCACGCAGTACAGCCTCGCATCGCAGATGTTCACGCCGATCTTCGGCGTCGTCGCTGCTGCCGGAATGTCGCTGTGGCCCGTCTTCGCGCGTGCACGGGCCACCGGCACTGCGACGCCCTGGACGCCGGGTGCGATGTCGCTGGTCTTCTCAGGGCTCGCTGCGGTGGCGTGCCTCGCAATCAGCCTGCTGTCCGGGTGGCTCGCCGAACTCGCTTCGGGCGGAACGATCCACCTCCGCTGGGAGCTCCTGCTCGCATTCTCGGTGTTCATCGTGCTGCAATCCGCAAAGTACCCGTACGGGATGTTCCTGACGGATGCGTCGGGCCTGCGCTTCCAGGCGTTCTGGATCCTCGGGATGCTGCCCCTCAACCTCGGTCTCACGATTCTGTTGACGCCCTCGCTCGGAGCGCTCGGGCCGCTCATCGGCTCGATCATCGGCGTGCTGGCGTGTCAACTGCTCCCGAACATGTACCTCGTGCGTCGGCGGCTCGCCATCGAGGCGAAAGTCCGCACAGAGCCGGACGCCACGGCGGATGACGGAGCGTGATACGTGTCGGCAAACCCCCGATCGACCCACCAGAATAGACCTACCCGCACCAGCGAGACACTGAAAAGCGAGCACGCCTCTTGACACTGCACGACTATCTGACATCCCTCCGTAGGCACTGGGTGGTCATCGTGCTGCTCACGATCCTCGGCGGCGCTGCGGGATTCGGCTACGCGCAGACACAGACCGACATGTACAGCTCGACGTCATCGGTGATGGTCATCCCGGCGCGGGGCGACAGCACAAGCGAACTGGTGCAGGGTGCGAACTACGTGCAGACCCTCGTCCAGACGTACATCGTGGTGGCCACCTCGCCTCAGGTGCTCCAGCCCGTGATCGACGACCTCGACCTCGACATGACACCGCAGGCTCTCGCCGGCACCATGACGGTCGACTCCCCGCTCAACACCGCGGTTCTCGATATCCAGGTGCTGAACGCGGATCCCGAGCTCGCCCGCGACATCGCGAACGCGACCGCTGACGAGCTCGCGAATGCCGTGAGCGACCTCTCACCGCAGAACGCCGACAACCAGCCGGCCGTGCGGGTGAGGACGATATCGTCGGCCCAGGTGCCGTCGTACGCGGTTCTGCCCAACACGCGACTCGTCACGATCATGGGCGCCCTCGTGGGGCTCGCGCTCGGGTTCGCCTACGCGCTGCTGCGCCGCCTGTTCGCGACCCGCGTCACTTCCAACGCCGATATCGCCGACATCACTGAGACGCCCGTCCTGGGCGACATCATCGCCTCCTCGAACGGTCGCACAGTGCCGGCCACCATCCGCACGGATCCGACCGGCTCGGTCGCTGAGTCGATGCGCAGCTTCGTCGCCGGCCTGCGGTTCGCAAACGTCGACGGCGACACGCGCGTGCTGCTCGTGACCTCGTCCGAGTCGGGTGAGGGCAAGTCCTCGATCAGCGTCGCCACAGCGCTCATCATGGCGGAACAGGGCAGCACCGTCCTGCTGATCGACGCCGACCTTCGTCGGTCGTCCGTCGGCGAACTCACGCAGCTCGAGAGCTCGGTCGGTCTCACGACGGTGCTCCTCGGTGACGTCCGGCTCGAGACCGCTGTCCAGCCGTGGGCCTCGACCGGCGTCGACATCCTGACGAGCGGTGTCCTGCCCCCGAACCCCGGCCAGCTCCTCACGTCCGAGCGAGTCGGCGAGATCGTCGCGGACGTACGGGAGAAGTACGACTATGTCATAATCGACAGTCCCCCGATGCTGGCCGTCAGCGATCCTCGGTGGCTCGCACCGGTCGCAGACGGCGTGGTCGTCCTCGCGCGCGCACGCAAGACGAGACGTGACGCGCTCACCCGAACACTCGCGGCGCTGAACTCCACGCGCACCCCGGTGCTGGGCATCGTTCTGAACGGCGTGAAACGCGAGGCGAACAACCCGTACTACGCTACGGAGCCCAAACGCAGTCGCCGCTCTCTCGGCCGCCGGCGCCCGGAGCCGGAGAAAGACAGCAAGCCGTCCGGTGAGTGACTCGATGACCGGTCTTCTGCTCGGCCGTGCGAGGTGGCTCCTGCCTGCCGCGATCTTCCTGGTCGCCACTCTCATCGCGCTCACGGGTTCATGGGGCGTCTCGCTCTGGACCGATGAGGCCATCACGATCACCGCCGCCGAGCGCAGTCTCCCCGAGCTGTGGGCGCTTCTTCAGCGGATCGACGCGGTGCACGGCCTCTACTACGCGTTCATGCACTTCTGGATCCAGTTCTTCGGTGCTTCGCCGTTCGCACTGCGACTTCCGAGCGCGCTGGCGATCGGTGCCACCGCGGTGGGCGTATACGTCCTGGGCAGGCGTCTCGCCACACCGAGGACGGCGCTCATCGCCGGCTTGCTGGCCGCGACGCTTCCACGCTTGATGTGGGCTGGGATCGAAGCCCGACCTTTCGCGTTCTCCGCACTACTTGCCGTCTGGGCGAGCTACGCCTTCGTCGTCGCCGCCGGGAATCCGCGCCGATGGGGCTGGTGGGCTGCCTATGCCGGACTGGCCGCGCTCGGAATCATTGAGAACATCTATCTGCTCCTCCTGGTTGTGGCGCATGGCGTGACCGTGATTGTCCGGTACCGCTCGGTCGGACGCGTCTGGGCCGGATTCCTGAGCGCGGCGGCCCTTGCGGGACTTCTCGGTCTACCCGTACTGCTTCTCGCCCGCTCGCAGCAGGGGCAGTTGAGCAGTGCCGGTGACCGCAACCCTCTCAGCATCCTCCGCAAAGTGGTCGTCAATCAGTTCTTCCTCGGCGAGACTCCCGCCGATGGGGCGGCTGCTCCCTGGTTCATGCGGGCGTGGCAAGTGGCGGCGATCCTGGCCGCCGTTCTCGGCGTCGCGTTCATGGTGCTGGCGATCGTGCGGCGAGCACGCGATGGCGACGGCAAGGCGATGATCCTCTCCCTCACGCTCCCGTGGATCGCCGTGCCCACCGCGTTCGTCGCCGGGTACGCCGTGCTCGTCGCCCCGCTGTACCAGCCCCGCTACTTCACCTTTGCCGCACCCGCCGCCGCGCTTCTCTTGGCTCTCGGCATCCGGTCCCTCGCGCGACGGTGGTACGCCATCGCGGCCGTAGCGCTCTACGTGCTCACAGTGAGCGTGGTCTTCGTCTCTCAGCGCATCCCCTTCGCCAAGTCGGGTAGCGACTGGGCGGCATCGTCCGCGATCGTGGCCGAGCGGTCGACTCCGGATGACGCGGTGTACTTCGCTCCCCGGGACGACACCGATGAACTCTCGCAGTACACGGCTCGGCGTATCGCGACGGCGTACCCCGAGGCCTTTGCCGGGCTGGAGGACGTGACGATCCTGACGACGGGAGCTGAGACCGGCACATTCGACGGCTTCTCGATGAAGCTCGCCGACAGCGATCGCCTCGAGGGTCATGATCATCTGTGGATGGTATATGTGGCATCGACCGCGGAGGCTGTGCTCGAAGCGGATCGGGCGTTCCTCGCGGATGAGGGGTTCACCGGCGAGACGGTTTGGAGCGGGCCGCGGTCGGTCGTGGTCGAGTACACACGCGAGTGAGGTGGCACACACCGCCCGGGGCGCCTCCGGAGGTGAACAAGGAGAATCCTCTCATAGTCGGGTCATTCCACTCCGAGCTGGGGTACCGTCTCCAAAACCCGTTCGTACGCGCACCCTGCCGCATCGGCTCTCTCGATGGTGGCCAGGACTCCTACCCGAAGGAGTCGCGCAGCGGTCGTCACGTCAGATGGCCGTGGTTCCCCAGAGGACTCTGTTTTGCCCCTCCCCACTCCGCAGACGCAGCCCAGCACCCGCCGAGCGATCCGGCAGACTCGTCGACGTCGAAAGGCGCTCCGCCGCAGCACGGCCGCCGTCGGCGTCGCGGTCGCCGCACTCGTCGCCTCCACCCTCGCTTTCGTACCAGCGTCCGCTGCCGAACGCACGGTCGTGTCCGATTCGTTCGATCGCACCGCGGACGACGGGTGGGGTGCGGTCCCGGACGGGGGTGCGTACCGGACGAGCGGCACGACCGCTGGCGTTCTGTCGGTTTCGGATGACGCAGCCCACATCGACCTCGGAGCCGGAGACGGTGCCACCGTGCGCTTCGCGAACGCGACCGCCGGCGACACCCGCGCCGAAGCATCCGTGCGTCTCAGTGCACTCGGCGGCAGCGCCTACTACGCCTTCGTCCTGCGCTCCCAGACCGACGGGTCGGCGTACCGCGCGAGACTCAACATCAACTCGTCGGGCATCCCGTTCTTGTCGGTGTCCCGGCTGAACGCCGCGGTCGAGACCGGACTCACGACGCTCAAGCTCGACCAGCCGCTCGCGCCCGACGAGTGGTACGCACTCTCGTTCAGTGTGACCGGCTCCGACCCAGTTCGGATCGAGGGCTCACTCGCGCGGGTGGGGGATCGCGCCGGCGCTCCTCAACTGCAGCTGGAGGATGCCTCCGACGCGCGCATCGGTGCGAGTGGCGGTCTGGGCTTCTGGGCGTACGGATCGCGAATGACGAAAGGGAGCACCGAACTGTCGATCGACGACCTGGCGATCGTCGACAACGTCCGTCCTTTGAGCGGTGCGACGCCGACCGCGCCCCCGCCGACCGAACCGGGCACGCAGCCCGAGGGCACAGCCACACCGGTCCCGACTGCCGAACCGACCCCGAGCGAGCCGCCCGCTCCGGCGCTCACCGCGGCGCCGCAGCCGACGCCTGCACCCGAGCCGACGGCCGCGCCGGAGCCGACGACCGTCCCCGAGCCGTCCTCGTCGCCGGAGCCATCGGCGTCGCCCGAGCCATCGGCGTCGCCCGAGCCATCGGCGTCGCCCGACCCGACGGCGTCGCCCGAACCGACCGCTTCGCCGGAGCCGACGGCGTCACCCACTCCGACTCCTACACCTACGCCCGCACCGACACCCACCCCGACCCCGACACCGACACCGACGCCTCCCCCGGGGCCGGTCGACCCGGGACCGGTCACCGGACCCGGCGATCCGCAGCCCTCGGGCGGCCAGGGATCCACGCCGGTAGGCAAAGCCGCATACCCTGTGCCTGCCGGAGCCATCTTCGCGGACGCCTCTGCAGCTGACGGTGGCACCGGCTCTGAGAGCCGACCGTTCAACTCCGTGCAGTCGGCAGTCGATGCCGTGAAGCCGGGAGCCACGATCGTGCTGCGCGCGGGTACGTACCACGAGGAGGTCGACATCCCGTGGGGTAAGGCCCTGACGATTCAGGCGTACCCAGGGGAGGCCGTGTGGTTCGACGGATCGCGACCGGTGACGAACTGGGCCCCATCCGGATCAGTGTGGGTCGCGTCCGGATGGACGGCGCGCTTCTCCGACGACCTCGAGGGCGGTCAGAATCGACGATTCATCGACCCGGCATACCCAATGGCCGCGAGCCCTGACCAGCTCTTCGTAGACGGCATGTCGATGCGCCAGGTGCGCACCGCCGCGGATGTCGTCCCCGGCACCTTCGCCGTGGATTATGCGAACAGCCGACTGATCCTCGGCACGAACCCCAGCGGTCACGACGTGCGTGCGAGTGATCTCGGCCAGGCGATCAACTCCGTGGCGACGCGAACCGTTCTCCAGGGCTTCGGTGTGATGCGGTACGCCACGCCCTACATGGACCGCGGCGCCGTTCGTCTGCAGAACACCGAATCCGTCGCCCGCGACCTCGTGGTGGTCGACAACGCCACGATCGGCCTCACGATCTCGAACAACAACGGTGTCGCCCAGCGCGTCACGGCGCAGCGAAACGGGATGCTCGGCCTCGGATTCGATCTGAACTACAACCTGGTGCTGAAAGACTCCGTCGTCACGGACAACAACAGCGAGTTCTTCAAGGACGAGCCGGTCGCGGGCGGGGTGAAGATCACGCGTTCGCGCAACGTCACCGTGACCGGCAACGACATCAGTCGGAACAACGCCTACGGTCTGTGGTTCGATCAGTCGAACTACGACATGAAGGTCATCGGCAACACTGCCAACGACAACCGCTCGGTCAACATCGAACTGGAGATCTCCGACAACGGCATCGTGGCGGGCAATCAGGCTCTCGGCGGAGAGATCGGCATCCTCGTCTACAACACGTCGAACGTCGACGTCTTCAACAATGAACTCGGCGGCAGTTCGCTGATGGGCGTCAAGCTCGCGCAGGATGCCCGCCGCCCCACCGATCCCGGCGCCGTGGGCATCAATCCACGTATCGGCCAGGATCCGAACATGCGGTGGCTCACGCAGGATGTACGGGTGAGTAACAATGTGTTCGGTGCCGGCAGTCAGTTCTCGTTCTACGCACGCGACGGCGAGACCGGCCGCGCGGTCGACGGCTGGAACGTGCAGATCACCGGCAACCTGTTCACCGACAAGGCCGCGGGGGGTCCGACCATGGTGGCGTGGGGCCGAGGCGACAACAGGACTTTCGAGGCCTACAACACGCCACAGGCTCTCGCGGCGGCGAAGAACGCCGGGTGGCAGAACTCTCTGACGGTCGGCACAGCTCCTCGCATCGACCAGATGCAGGCGGCGATCACGTCCGCCGCCGCACTCGCTGTGCCGTTGCCGGCATCGGTCGCCGCCCTCCTGGGCGTTCCGACCGGATCGCGGTTCGTGGGGTTGCCCTAACACCACCGTTCGTCAGGTGATCTTCCTTACTCGCCCCACTGATTCGAGACCGCCGACTTCCGGTCGGCGATCCTCCAGAACGGCCGCGAGGGTCAGCGGCAGAAGCACGAGGGAAGTATAGAGCGGGCTGAACGCGATGTCCCAGGTCGTGCGCGAGACGAGGTACACAGCGATGGTGGATGCGATGCCGAGCGCCATGCTGTGGGCGAGACCACGGATCATGGCGACGACGAAGACGACGACGAGCAGCAGACCACCAAGGCCGTAGAGGATCCACATGTCGCCCAGCACCGAGTGCACCTCGAAGCCGTCGCCGAACATGTAGTTCGTGACGTAACCGTTGTTGGGATCGTAACCGAGACGCGACATGCCCGTCTGGGCGAGAACGACGTCCGCTCGTGTGGGGAGCACTCCGGCACCGTACCCCCATGGCTGTTGAGCGATGAGGGCGACCGATGCTCCGAGCTCGGGGCGCCCGCCGATCAGTGCGGATCCGGTAGTAGCGAGCTGCGCCTGCGTACGCTCCTGAGTCACCTCGCCGAGGAGCCCTTCCAGGATGGCACCCTGCAGCGCGAAGTACGCGCCGACGCCGATCGCGGCGAAGCGTAGGAGGATCATCCAACGTCGTGCGGCGGTAGAGGCGGTGCGGCCGGTGGAGGCGGACTGGGTGAGGGTGAGGGCGATGGCGATCAACATGAATCCCGCGGCCGAGCGGGAGTCGAAGGCCACGCACAGGCCCGTAAGAACGAGGGCCGCCACGACCTGGGGCAGGCGGCGGCCGTAAACCCACGGGAGCGACAGCACGAGGATCGTCACCGGCACCGAGAGCGAGAACTTCCAGACGTTGTCGGTGTTGACGCCGATGACGAGCAGGTTGGCAAGAGCTCCTACCCCGAACAGGAAGATCATCTGGCGGAGCCCGATGACGGAGCGCGCCCACAGCAGCACGGCGAGCACGAGAGCGATTCCGAGGACTCGCAGAGTCTGCGGCACGAGCAGCTGCGTGGACACGAGCCGCTCCGGCGCGGCGGCGAGGGCGAGCAGCAATCCTGACACGACGGCGACGATCGCCGCCACCGCGATCGAGACGGCGCCCACATAGCGCTTGAGGTAAGCGGCGGCCATCGGCAGGACGAGGATCGCGACGAGCACGTTCGATGGCACTTCCATCGGCAGTGCGAAGCGCAAAGGCATGACGATCACCGCGATGGCAGCAATCCACCGCTCGGCTGCCCCTGACGTCGGGAGGCTGATGCCAAGGGAGGTTTCGCTGCGTCCTGGCGTGCTCAGGGTGTTTCCTCGATCTCGGAGACCGCCGGGTGGCGACTGCCTCAGGATACCAATGCGGTGCTCACCCCGGGGATCCCCCGACGCCGCCGAGCGCCATCGGGGGATCGCCTCGTCACGGGATCGTCGGGTCGGTGACCGTGACGTCGGTGAAGGTCAGCGCGAGCGGGAAGGCGCCCGCTGCCGTCGGCACATAGCCGTATACGCCGACCGAGCCCGCCGCCTGGAGCGCGGCGTTCGTGTCGGTCCGCGTGATCTGCCACGCCGCCGGCTCTGCGGCGGCGGTCGCCCACATCTTCGCCGAGAGGCTGGTCGCGCCTGTGCCCTGCGCCTGGAACTTCATCGTGTAGGCCACCCCCGGCGCGATGACGACATCCGGAACCGTGAACGCCGCACCGATCGGCGTCCCGTTGCGCAGCACATACAGCTGCACCGTCCCGTCGCCGGCGATGCGCGCGCGGAGGATGTACTGATCGACTCCGACCTGCCGACCGATGACCTGGATGTACTGCCCGTTGGCGACCTTGTCGACCTTGAACGTCGCCGAGATCGTGGTGTTCGCTCCGACGACCGAGTTGAGCATGGCCTGTTGGGCGGTCGACGTGTTGAGCGAGATCACGCCCGCGCCCGGGACCGTGCTGAACCTTGCCGGAGTGCCTGTCACTGTCCACGCACCACCCTGGTCAGCAGTGCCCCAGGCGCCGGCCGTCGTCGTCCGTGCGAAGGTGTCCTTCGCGAGGACGTTGCCCACGGGCGGTGTCGTCACCGTCACCGACTTGGTGATCGCGTTGGTGCCGCCGCGGTTGTCGGTGACCGTGAGGGTGACGTTGTAGGTGCCTGCGGCGGCGTATGTGCGCGACGCCGTCGCGCCACTGCCCGTCGATCCGTCGCCGAAGCCCCATGCGTAAGACACGATCGTGCCGTCGGGGTCGGAGCTCGTCGCGCCGTCCACCGTCACTGCGAGGCCGGAGGTGGAAGACGTGAACGCTGCGACCGGCGCCACGTTCGGCGCGGCGGACACCGTGACGGCCTTCGTGACCGCGTTGGTCGCACCTCTGTTGTCCGTCACGGTGAGCGTCACGTTGTAGGTGCCCGCGACCGCATACGTCCGCGATGCCGTCGCACCGGTGCCGGTCGCGCCGTCGCCGAAGCTCCACGCGTAGGAGGCGACGGTGCCATCGGGATCGCTGGACGTGGAGGCGTCGAAGGATGCCACGAGATTCGCCGCACTGGAGGTGAAAGCCGCCAATGGAGCCTGGTTCACAGCCTCGACGGTGATGGCCTTGCTTGCCGAGTGCACGGCACCCGCGTTGTCGGCGACCGTGAGCGTGACCGTGTACGAGCCCGCCACCGCATAGGTGCGCTGCGGCGTGGCCGTTGTCGCGGTCGAGCCGTCACCGAAGTCCCACAGGTAGGACGCGATCGTGCCGTCGGCATCGGTCGAGCCGGTGCCGTCGAAGCTCACGGAGAGGCCGGTGGCGGTGGACACGAACGCAGCCACCGGAGCCTGATTGGCCGGCGGCAGGTTCGTGCTCGGGTCCACGACCACGATGCTGTGGAAGGACGTCACGACCGGCGCGAACGCACCGGCGCTGGACGGCAGCCACGTGAACACGCCCACCGAGCCGGGAGCCTGGTTCGCCGCGGTCGTGTCCGTCCGAGTGATCTGCCACGCGGCCGGCTCGGACTCGGACGACTTCCATACCTTGGCGCGCAGGTTCGTCGGCGACGTGCCCGCGACCTCGAACGAGGCCGTGTACTTCTGGCCCGCGACGAGGGCCACATCGGTGAGGACGTTCGCGCCGATCGGGTTGCCGTCGCGGAGCACATAGAGACGGAGCACTCCACCCGACTCCGGACGCAGACGAAGGATGTACTGGCTCGATCCGACCTGTCGCCCGACGACGGCGATGTACTGCGCATCTGCCACCTTGTCGACGGAGAACTCAGCGGTGACTCGTGCGCTCGTCGAGGAGACCGACGGCAGCAGGGCCTGGAAAGTCTGACCAGTGACGAGCGAGATGTTGCCCGCGCCGCCCGACGTGGAGAAGCGCGAAGCGGAGCCCGTCAGCATCCACGGTCCGCCGACGTCCGACGAGCCCCAGCCGACCCCGAGATTGCGCTCGAACCCATCCGTCGCGATGACGTTGGTCACGGAGACGGACACCTGCTTGGTGCTGGTCGATGTCGCGCCTTCACTGTCGGTCACCGTCAGGGTGACGACGTAGGCGCCCGCAGACGCGTAGGTGTGCGAGGTGGTCGCTCCCGTACCGGTCGCGCCGTCGCCGAAGGTCCAGGTGTAGGACGCGATCGCACCGTCGGCGTCGGCGCTCGCGGATCCGTCCATGCTCGCGACCAGACCCTGCGCCTGTGTCGAGAAGGACGCGGTGGGTGCGGTGTTGGGCTGCACGACGACCGACCGGGTCGTCGTTGCCTGCCCGCCGCGGTCGTCCGTCACGGTGAGGGTCACGGTGTACGTGCCGCCGGCCGCGTATGTGCGGGTCGCCGTGGCGCCCGTTCCCGTCGAGCCGTCGCCGAAATTCCAGGCGTAGGAAGCGATCGTACCGTCGGCGTCGGCGCTCGCCGAGCCGTTGACCGAGACGGTGCGCTTGTTGACGGTCGGCGTGAACGCGGCCGTCGGCAGGACGTTCGGCGCGAGCGTCGCGGTGACGCTCTGCGTCGTCGACACGGAGCCCCCGCGATCGTCCGTGACCGTCAGCGTCACGGGGTAGACCCCCGCAGACGCGTAGGTGTGCGCCGTCGTCACGCCCGTTCCCGTCGAGCCATCGCCGTACGCCCATGCGTAGGTGAGGATCTCGCCGTCGGAGTCGGTGCTGGCCGACGCGTCGGCCGCGAGTGCGAGGTTGGTCATGACCGGCGCGAAGCTGGCGGTCGGAAGCGCGTTCGGTCCGCGGACCGTGACGGGCTGGGTCATCGACGAGGAAGCGCCGAGGGCGTCGGTGACGGTCAGCTTGACCGAGTACGTGCCGACGGCGGCGTACGTGTGCGACGGCGCGACACCGGTCGCCGTGCCGCCGTCGCCGAACGTCCACGCGTACGAGGCGATGTTGTTGTTCACGTCGGTCGAGCCGGAGGCGTCGAAGGCGACGGCGAGATCGCTGATGACGCTCGTGAATGTCGCGGTCGGCGCCTCGTTCGCGAACCCGAGCGATCCGAGCTGGAAGTGCGCGAGCACGTCAGCCGACGACAAAGCCGCAGGGTAGACCGCCACATCGTCGACGGATCCCTTCCAGTAGGTGTCGCCCGTCCAGCCGGCGTCACCGCCCACACGCCAGTATCCCGTGTAGCTCGTCGCGCCCGCGTTGACGTTCGAGCCGACCAGCGCGCCGTCGATGTAGAGCTGCATACCCGACGACGACATCTGACCGACGACATGGTGCCACTGGTTGTTGTTGAAGCCTGCACCGCTCGAGACGATGTAACGGGAGCCGTTGCTGACGCCGAAGTTCACCGTGCCGTCGCTGGACATGTAGATGTGACGGTCGTAGCTCGAGCTCAGGCCCGTGCGCGAGCTGCCGAAGCCGACGATCTTGCCACCGGTGATCGTGTTCGTCTTGAACCACGCCTCTACCGAGAAGGTCGTCGGGTTGGCATACGACTTGTCGCTCGTGACCCCCGTCTGCACCCACGTGCTGCCGTTCTTCGTGGGCGCGAGGCTCACCGCGGTGTCCGCCACGCCGAGCAATGCGCCCGAAGCGCCCTTCGTCGTGCTGCCGAAATACGTGCCCGGCTGAACGTCCAGACCGGAGTCGGCCGCGGCGGAACCCGAGGACTCGCCGAGTCGCCAGTACAGCGTCGGCGAGAGATTGTAGACGGCCTTGCCGTACGCGTCCGCAGGCGAGGGCGGGATCGCGTTGGAGCGTCCCGACGCGACCCAGTGGTCATTAACCTGGGTGCGGGTCAGGGCCGTCGGGTAGACCGCGACGTCGGCGATCTGACCGTTCAGGTAGGCGCTGCTCGGGCTGTTGGTCCATCCCGAGATCGCGTCGCCGCCCACGCGCCAGTAGCCGTTCAGGGTGCGCCCACCCGTCGTGTCGGCGCGAGTGGCGATGCGCGCGCCGTCGACGTAGAGCGTCATGCCCGCTACACCGACGGTGCCCACGACATGGTGCCACTGCCCGTTGTTGAAGCCCGTTCCGGACGACAGGGAGCGGTTGGCGCCCTGATACATGCCGAAGCTGATGCGGCCCGAGCCGTCGATGTACAGCATTCGGTCGTAGGTGCCCGAGTTGCCGGTCGCCTTGTTGCCGAAGCCGACGATCTTGCCGCCCTGCGTACTCGACGTCTTCACCCACGCTTCGACGGTGAGCGAATGGATGCCCACCTCGATCGCGCTCGTGGACGCGTATGAGCTCGAACCGCCTGCGAACTGCGTCGCCGTCGTCGCAGTCGCGAGGTTCGGACCGGTCGTGCCTCGCGTCGCGTTGCGAACCGTCAGAGCGTCGCGGCCCGCCCAGTCGACGGCGCTGTCGGGCGTCGAGTCTCCCAGTGGCCAGTAGTGGACGGCGCCATCGTCGACCACCGAGATGTTGTACTCGGGAGCCTGCGCGCTACTGGCGACCGTGACCGATGTCCACGCACCCGTCGCCTGGTTGCCATCCGGATCTATCGCGCGCACCCGGTAGTTGTATGTCTGTCCCGCGATGACAGTCGAGTCGACGGCGTTCATGAGCGGGATGGTCCAGAAGTTCGATGCCTGTGTCGTGGTGTAGATCGGGGTCGATCCCTTGTCCTGACGGAAGACCTGGTACGTGAGCACTTCGTTGTCACGATCGGTATTGGCGCGCCAGCTCAGTCGCACCTCGTTCGCGCGCAGCGACGCCGCGGAGATCGCCCAGTTGTCACCGCTCTCCTGCGGTCCTGCCTTGTGCGGCGACGTCGACTTCTTGGCGAAGCGCACGAGCCCCTGCTGAGCGACGTTGTTGACTTTGAGGAACTCGCCGCCGTAAACGACGTACTGGTCGTTGGCGACGACATCCCATACCGCCTGCGACTTGCCGGTGTAGGTGCCGACCTGCCAGTCCGGGTACCAGTGGAGCAGCGTCGCGGCAGGCATGCCCGTGTAGGACTTGTATCCGTAGACGTCCTTCGTCAGGACGTTCCCGCGGTACTCGGCTGAGAAGGCGAGCGAGTGATGGAAGCCCCACGGGTCGGTCTGCGGGAAGGCGCCGATGTTGCCGCAGTAGTGATCGTGAGAGGCCGTATACACCACGCCCTGGCTGACGGCGACCGAGTAGTTGTCGCCGTGGCAGTCGTCGAGCCACACGAGGCTGCCGTCGGACCAGTTGGCGCGGAAGGTTCCCTCGAAACCGTCCTCGGCTGTTGCGCCGCTGAAGGAGTACCCGGTTCCGTAGATGCTGTCACCGCTCGAGGTGAGCGACGTCATGGCGGCGTTGGTGCCGGCGTTGCGCAGGAGGCTGTTGATGGCCCACGGCACCGACGCGCCGGTGGTTGAGTCGAGCGCTACCATTCCGCGACCAGGGTTGGTCGAGCCGTTCGCGCTCGTGAACGATCCGGTCAGGACGATCTTGCCGCCGTCAGGGCTCGCCACCAGGTCGGTCACGCCATAGCCGCCGTCGAGGCTCGCCGTCAGTGGAAGGAGCGCGGCGGTCGTCGCCGACACGGCCGCGAGCCGAGGGCGGGCGCCGCCGGCCATGCTCGTGAAGTTGCCGCCCATGAACACCGTGTCGCCGAAGACATCGATCGCCGACACCTGTGCGTTGGAGGTGGGCGCCCACGACAGCAGGGCGCCGGTCGAGGTGCTGAACGCTGCGATGCGGTAGCGCGTCGCTCCGCCGATCTGCGTGAAGTTGCCGCCGACGTAGAGGCGCGATCCATCCGGCGAAACGCGCATGGACTTGACGACGGCGTTGGCACCGGGGTTCCAGGGCGTCATCTCGCCGGTGCGGATGTCGTAGGCCATGAGGTTCGCCCGCGGAACCGTGTTCACTCCCACAGCGGAGCCGGCAGGACGTGCCGTGGTGAACTCGCCGCCGACGAAGACCGTGTTGCCGGCGATCGCCTGCGTCCAGACGACGCCGTCGATCTGGGCGGTGGGAAGGACGTCGGCGGTCACCGTCTCTTCGAGGCCGACCGGTGGCACGGTGTCGGCGGAGGCGGGCGGTGCTGTGAAGGCGAGTCCCCCCACCACGAGCGCCGCGATCATCGCGCCGACGACTGCTGTGCGTCGCCACGGATGACTGCGCTTCATCGACTCCGAAGTGAGCGCAGACTGCATGCCAAGCGAACCGTTCACGATTCATCCCCATCAGCTCGCCCCAGCGAGCATCACCCGACGCACCCCAATGCGTCGTCCCCAGACGGACGAATCCTATCGGATGCGCTCGACACGCCGCAATGACCGATTCACGATCCTGGTCAGGTACGGATCACCGGTTGGCGTCACTCCGTGACGGTCACCCCGGTGAAGCTCACCTTGACGGGATAGACGCCAGCCGCTGTGGGCACCCACGTGAAGACCCCGACGGATCCAGCCGTCTGCAGCCCGGCCGCCGCATCCGTCCTCGTCATCTGCCAAGCCGCGGGTTCGGCGCTTGCGGCCGGCCACGCTTTCGCAGCCAGATTCGTCGTCCCCGTGCCCTGGGCCTGGAACTTGAGCGTGTAGGACGTTCCAGGCGTGATGGTCAATCCCGGCACGGTGTAGCCCGCACCGATGGCGGTGCCTCCGTTGAGGACGTACAGGATGACGCTGCCGTCCGCCGCGATCCGAAGACGCAGGATGTACTGGTTCGCTCCGACCTGCCGACCCACGATCGCGACGTATTGGCTGTTGGCGATCTTGTCGACCGAGAAGGTGGCCGAAACCGTCGCGCTTGTTCGGGATACCCCGGCCAGATTCGCGGCCATCGTCGTCGACGAAGTCACGTTCATGACACCCGCGCCGCTCGAGACGGAGAACTGTGCGGGAACTCCGCTCACGGTCCAGGCGCCGCCCTGATCCGCCGTGCCCCAGCCACCGACGACAGTGCGCCCGAAGGCGTCCCTCGCGACCACACCGCCGACAGGCGCCGTGACGGTCACCTGCTTCGTGATGCTGTTCGTTCCGCCACGGTTGTCGGTCACGGTCAAGGTCACGTTGTACGCGCCGCCGGAGGCGTAAGTGCGGGATGCCGTCGCCCCCGTGCCCGTCGAACCGTCGCCGAACGTCCACGCATACGACGAGATCGAGCCGTCCGGATCCGCCGAGCTCGAGCCGTTGACCGTCACCGTGAGCCCGCTCGTCGACGACGCGAAGGCCGCGACCGGGTTCTGGTTCGGCGCCGCCGCCACCGTGACCTGCTTCGAGACGCTGTTGGTCGCGCCGGCGTTGTCGGTCACGGTGAGCGTCACGTTGTAGATCCCTGCAGCCGCGTAGGTGCGGGAGGGCGTCATGCCGGTGCCCGTCGAACCGTCGCCGAACGTCCAGGTGTACGACGAGATCGATCCATCCGGATCCGCCGAGGCCGAGCCGTTGAAGCTCGCCGTCAGCGCGTTCGTCGTGAAGGCGAACGCCGCCGTCGGCGTCTGGTTGCTACCGCCGATTGCGGATGGGCGTCCGCTGGCCATCCAGTGCGCGTTCACCTGCGTGGGGGACAGAGGCGCCGAGTAGATCGCGACATCCGAGATCGCACCATTCAAGTACGAGCTCGACGGGTTGTTCGTCCACCCGCTGATGTTGTCGCCGCCTATGCGCCAGAAGCCCGTGAGAGCACGACCGCCGGTCGTGTCGGCGCGAGACGCGGCGAGCTTCCCGTCGACGAAGAGGTTCATCCCGACCGGACCGACGGTGCCGACCACGTGGTGCCATTGGTTGTTGTTGAATCCCGTCGCGCTCGAAAGCGTACGGTTGGAGCCCTGATAGAGGCCGAAGCTCACGCGTCCGGATCCGTCGATGTAGAGCTGACGATCGTAGGACGACGAGCCGCCGGTCGCGGCATTGCCGAAACCGACGATCTTGCCTCCGGACGTGCTCGACGTCTTGAACCAGGCCTCGACCGAGAGCGTGTTCGCGCCGGTCTCGCTCGAGCCCGGGGAAGCGTACGAAGACGAACTGCCGGAGAACTGTGTCGCCTTCGAGGCCGTCGCGAGGTTCGGTCCGTTCACGTTGCGCGTGGCCGAGCGCACCGTGAGATCGTTCGTCGATGCGCAGTCGGCCCCGTTGGTGTCGGATTGCTCGCCGAGCGGCCAATAGTGCGACGGCCGGTCGCGACTCACGCTGAGGTTGTACGCCGCGCTGCTCGTCGACGACACCGTGACCGAGGTCCAGGCACCGGTCGCCTGGTTGCCGTCGGGGTCGACGGCACGAACGCGGTAGCTGTAGGACTGGCCCGGCACCGCCGTCTGGTCGACGTAGCCGAGCGTCGGAGTGGTCCAGAAGTTGGATGCAGCGCTCGTCGTGTAGATCGGAGTCGAACCGAGATCCTGCCGGAAGACCTGATAGGTGAGGGTCTGGTTGTCTTTGTCGGTGTTGGCGACCCACGTGAGTCTTACGGCGCCCGCGCACAGCGACGAAGCGGTGATCGGGAACGCGGCGTCGGCCTTCTGGGGACCGGTGAGGCGCGGCGCGATGGCCTTCTTCGCGAAGCGCACGAGACCCTGCTGCGACCTGCCCTGCGCGGACAGGAACTCACCGGACATGACGACGTAGTTGCCGGATGCCGCGACGGCCCATGCGGCCTGCGTCTGACCCGTGTAGGTCCCAGGCTGGAGGTCGGGGTACCAGTGCAGCAGCGTGCCGCCTGGCTGGCCCGTGAACGAGCGATATCCGTGGATGTCACGCGTGATCTTCTTGACCCCGTCGTAAGCCTTCGCGAACGCGAGCGCGGGGTGGAGGACCCACGGGGTCGCCGTCTGCGGGAACGATCCGATGTTGCCGCAGTAGTGCGCGTGCGAGACCGTGTAGACGACATCGCCCACCGGGTACGCGCCATAGGTGTCGCCGTGGCAGTCCTGCATCCAGATGAGGGCTCCATCCGACCAGTTGATGCGTGCAGCACCCTCGAAGTCGTCTTCCGCGCCACCGCCGTAGTCGTAGCCCGTGACATAGACGCTGTCGCTGTCGCTGCTGACGCTGTACATGGCTGCATTGTTGCCCGCGTTGCGCAGAACGCTGTTCGCCGCCCACGGTACGAGCGCGCCTGTCGTGCTGTTGAGCGCTGCCATGCCCCGGCCCGGGTTCGTCGAGCCGTTGACGCTCGTGAAGGATCCGATGACGACGACCTTGTCACCTCCGGGGCTCACCACGAGTCCGCGTGCGCCGTACCCGCCGGCGACCGTCGCCTGGAACGGCAGGACGGCGCCGGTCGACGCGGACACCGAGGCGACGTTGGTGCGCGTCTGCCCGCCGACGCTGCTGAAGGTCCCCGAGATCCACACCGTCGAGCCGTTGGCGACGACGCCATAGACGGTCGCGTTGGGCGACGGCGCCCAGGGGAGCAGTGCGCCCGTCGCCGTCGAGAACGCCGCGACACGGTAGCGCGTCTGCCCCGCGATCTGCGTGAAGGTCCCACCGACGTAGAGCGTGCTGCCGTCGGGCGAGACGCTCATGGAACGGACCTGAGCATTCGCGCCGGGGTTCCACGGAAGGAGCGCGCCCGTCGTGAGATCGTATGCCAGGAGGTTCGCGCGGCCCGTCGTGTTGACCCCCGCCGCCGACCCTGCCGGGCGGGCGTTCGAGAAGTCGCCACCGACGTACACCGTGTTACCGGCGATCGTCTGCGTCCAGGCGACGCCGTTGATCTGCGCCGTGGGGAGAGCGTCTCCTGTCACCGTCTCGGGCGTGCCCGGTGCGGGCGCGGTGTCTGCCGCTGCGGGCGTGGAGACGAGTACTCCGGTCGCGACGAGAGCGGCGACGGTCAGACCGACGATCATGAGGCGGACGCTTCGACGACCGGATGTCTCGAAACCTGAACCCACGAGATCAGTCACGACCATCACCTTGTCCCCACAGCTCGGCGCCTGAGCAGACATCACGGCGCGGCCCCAGACCGCGCACCTCAGTTGGCCGCGAGTATAACGGCGCGTCGAAGTCGCCACAATGAGTCCGACCGAAACGAGGGGCCCCGGATCGCTCCGGGGCCCCTCGTTCTGCTGTCGTGACTACGGGATGGTCGGGTCGGTCACCGTGAAGTCGGTGAAGGTGACTGCGACAGGGAACACCGCGGCCGCCGTCGGTACGTAGCTGAAGAGGCCCACGGAACCCGGCGCCTGGAGCGCCGCGTTGGTGTCGGTGCGGGTCAACTGCCAGTCAGCCGGCTCGGGAGTCGCCGTTGCCCACATCTTGGCGCCGAAGTTCGTCGTGCCGGTGCCGGCGACCTGGAACTTCAGCGTGTAGGCCGTGTTCGTGGTCACTGTGAGACCCGGCACCGTGAAGCCGGCGCCGATCGCCGTGCCGTTGCGCAGCACGTAGACGATGACCGAGCCGTCCGACGCGATCCGCGAGCGAAGGATGTACTGGTCAGCGCCGACCTGACGGCCGACGAGCGCCACGTACTGCCCATTGGCGATCTTGTCGACCGTGAAGGTCGCCGAAACCGTCGTGTTCGCACTCGACACGCCCGCGAGGGTTGCGTTCAGGGTCGTCGAGTTATTCAGCGAGATCACGCCGGCACCTGGCGCGGTGCTGAACCTGGCCGCCGTCGGCGACACCGTCCACGCACCTCCGATGTCGGCCGTGCCCCAGCCACCGGCGGTCGTGCGGGCGAAGGTGTCCTTCGCGAGCACATTGCCGTTGGCGGGGGGCGCGGCGACCGTGATCGCCTTGGTGATCGCGTTGGTCGCACCCGCGTTGTCGGTGACCGTCAGCGTGACGTTGTACGTGCCGGCAGCCGTGTACGCACGCGTCGCCGTGGCCCCCGTCCCGTTCGTCCCGTCGCCGAAGTTCCACGCGTACGACGTGATCGAACCGTCCGCGTCGGTGCTGGTCGATCCGTTGAACGAAGCCGTCAGACCCGAAGCCGACGACGTGAACGCCGCCACCGGAGCCTGGTTCGGTCCTTCTGCCACGGTCGGGTCCGTCACCGCGAAGTCTGTGAATCGGAGCGCGACGGGGTACGCCGCAGCGGAGGTCGGGACCCAGCTGAACAGACCCACCGAACCCGGCGCCTGGAGCGCCGCGTTGGTGTCGGTGCGCGTCAGCTGCCATGCAGCGGGCTCGGCGCCCGCCGCGGCCCACATCTTCGCCGACAGGTTGGTCGTGCCGGTGCCCTGCACCTGGAACTTCAGCGTATAGGCCGTGTTCGTGGTGACCGTCAGACCCGGCACCGTGAAACCCGCGCCGATCGCCGTGCCGTTACGCAGCACGTACAGGATGACCGAGCCGTCGCCGCCGATCCGCGAGCGGAGGATGTACTGGTCCGCACCGACCTGACGGCCGACGAGCGCCACGTACTGCCCATTGGCGATCTTGTCGACCGTGAAGGTCGCCGAGACCGTCGTGTTCGCACTCGACACCGAGGCCAGGTTGGCGTTCTGCGTCGTGGAGTTGTTCAGCGAGATCACACCCGCACCACCGGTGACGCTGAAGCGCGATGCCGCTCCGACGAAGCTCCACGAACCGCCGAGATCCGCCGAGCCCCAGCCACCGGCTGCCACGGTGCGCTCGAACGAGTCGGTCGCGACTGCGTTACCAGTGGCGGGAGGCGCCGTCACCGTCACCTGCTTGGTGATGCTGTTGGTCGCACCCTGGTTGTCGGTCACCGTGAGGGTCACGTCGTACGTGCCACCCGCAGCGTAGGTCCGCGAAGGGCTGGCCGTCGAGGCGGTCGCGCCGTCGCCGAACGTCCACGCGTAGGACGCGATCGTGCCGTCCGGGTCGCTCGATCCAGTACCGACGAAGCTCGCCGTCAGGCCGCTCGTCGTCGACGTGAACGCCGCGACCGGAGCCTGATTCACGGGCGCCGTGACAGTGATCGCCTTCGAGATGCTGTTCGTCGCACCCTGGTCGTCGGTCACCGTCAGCGTGACGACGTAGTCGCCGGCCGCAGCGTAGGTCCGCGAGGGGCTCGCGACCGTGGAGGTCGCCCCGTCGCCGAATGTCCACGCGTAGGACGCGATCGTGCCGTCGGGGTCGGTGGAACCCGTGCCGTTGAAGTTCGCGATCAGTCCGGTCGAGCTGGACGTGAAGGCCGCCACCGGCGCCTGGTTGACCGGAGCCGCGACCTCGACCTGCTTCGTGATGCTGTTCGTCGCTCCCTTGTTGTCGGTGACCGTCAGTGTGACGTTGTAGATACCGGATGCGGCGTACAGCCGCGACGGGCTCGCCTGCGCCGACGTGGAACCGTCGCCGAAGGTCCACGCATACGATGCGATCGTGCCGTCCGCGTCACTGGACCCCGTTCCGTCGAAGTGTGCGGTCAGGCCGCTCGTGGTCGACGTGAAAGCTGCGACCGGAGCCTGGTTGGGGGCCGTCACCGAAACGGTCTGCGCGAAGGAGTTCGTCCCGCCGCGGTTGTCGGTCACCGTCAGCGTCACGTTGTACGTGCCGGCTGCCCCGTAGCTGTGCGTCGGGGAGGCCAGTGTCGAGGTCTCGGTGTCTCCGAAGTTCCACAGGTAGGAGACGATCGAGCCGTCCGTGTCCGTCGAAGCGGAGCTGTCGAATGCGACGCTCAGATCCGTTGCCGTCGACGTGAATGCCGCCGTCGGCGGGACGTTGGCCGCCCCCTCCGTCGCGATCTCGTAGTGCGAGGCGATCGCCTGGGAGCTCAGGGCGCTCGGATAGATCGCGACCTCGTCGACGGAGCCCGCCCAGTAGGTCGCGCCTTCCCATCCGGTGTCGCCGCCCACGCGCCAGTAGCCCGTGTAGTCCTGCGCCGACGTGTTGGAGATCGTGCCTACCAGCTGTCCGTCGAGGTACAGCCGCTGTCCCGTCGGCGAGAGAACGCCGACGACGTGATGCCACTGACCGTTGTTGAAGCCCGGCACGCTCTCGACGACCTGCGACGAGCCCGTCCAGACCCCGAACTTCACACGGCCGTCGCCCGACATGTAGATGTGCCGGTCGTAGTTGTTGCTCGTGCCTGTTCGCTGATCACCGAAGCCGATGATCTTGCCGCCGTCGGTCGACGTGGTCTTGAACCACGCCTCGATCGAGAACACGCCCGGGTTGCTGAACGTCGCGTCGCTCGACACGCCCGTCTGGTCTCCGCCGTTGGGCGCGAAGGTCTTAGCGGAGTTCACCGTGCCCGCCAGCGCACCGGTCGTCGTCGAGACGTTCCCGAAGTACTGACCCGGGTTGCCCTGCGGGCCCGAATCGAGGACGGTGCCGCCGGCTGCCTCGCCGAGACGCCAGTAGAGGGTCGGGTCGAGCTCGAAGACCGACTTGCCGTAGGCATCAGCTGGTGCCGCGGGCACCGTCGACGTGCGGCCCGAATCGGTCCAGTGCTTGTTGATCGTGTTGCGATCGAGCACCGTGCCATAGACGGCGACGTCCGAGATCGCACCGGTGAAGTAGAAGTTGTTGACGTTCGGCCAGCCGCCGATGTTGTCGCCGCCCACACGCCAGTAGCCCGAGTAGGACTGACCGAACGTGGTGTCGGCGCGCGTGCCGACGAGCTTGGCGTCGAGCCACAGCTTCATGCCGTCGGGACCGAGGGACGCGACGACGTGGTGCCACTGGTTGTCGTTGTAGCCGGTGTTGCTCGCCACGGTACGCACCGTGTTCGGGTAGACGCCGAAAGTCACGCGACCCTGACCGTCCATGTAGACGTGACGGTCGTAGCTGCCCGAGTCGCCCGTGCTGTTGCCGCCGAAGCCGACGATCTTGCCGCCGGACGTGCTGTCGGTCTTGAACCAGGCCTCGACCGTGAACGTGTCAGGCCCGGTCACGGCCGACGTCGTGGCGCCGTTGGAGTTGCCGCTGAAGCCCGTCGCCTTGCTGGCCTGCGCCAGGTTGGGCCCGGTCTGGCCGGTCGTGACGTTGCTGAGCGCGAGCGACGAGGTACCAGCCCAGTCGGTCGCCACGCTCGCCGAGTTCTCACCGAGCGGCCAGTAGTGCAGGGCGCCGTCACCGATGACGTCCTCGTTGTAGTCCGAAGAGGTGTTGGTCGTCGGCACGGTCACCGGCGTCCAGTTGCCCGTGAGGGCGTTGCCGTCGGGATCCGTGACCCGGACGCGGTACTGGTACGTCTGACCCGCCGTCACGGTGGTGTCGGTGAACTTCATACCCGGCATCGTCCAGAAGTTGGACTTCATCGTCGTCGTGTAGATTGGCGCCGCCGTGCCCTGGCGGAAGACCTCGTACGTGAGGTTCTCACTGTCGCGATCCCAGTTGGCGTTCCAGACGAGACGGACCTTGTCGGTGCGCGTCGAGCTTGCGCTGAGCGGCCAGTTGTTGGCCTGCACGCGCGGACCGTCCGCAGCAGGCGCGACCGGCTTCTTGGCGAAGCGGACGAGACCCTGCTGCCCGCGGTTGTTCACCGAAGGGAACTCGCCGGCGTAGAGGACGTAGTCGCCGCTCGTCGCGACGCTCCAGGCCGCCTGCGACTGACCGGTGAAGGTACCGACCTCGAAGTCGGGGAACCACTGCAGGATCGAGCCGGCGGGCTGCCCGGTGAACGAGCGGTACCCGTAGATGTCGGGCGTGATCTTCGTCACGCCGTCGTACTCCTTATTGAACGCGACCGCGTGCGAGAACGTCCACTTGGGCGACGTCTGGGGGAAGCCCCCGATGTTGCCGCAGTAGTGCGCGTGGCCGGCCGTGTAGACGACGCCGCCGCTCGCGGCGACGCTGTAGGTGTCGCCGTGGCAGTCCTCCATCCACACGAGCGAGCCGTCGCTCCAGCTCATCCGGGCGGCGCCCTCGAAATCGTCCTCGACCTTGCTGCCGCCGAAGTCGTAACCCGTCACGTAGACGCTGTCGCTGTCGGAGGAGATGCTGTAGATGGCCGCGTTCTCACCGGCGTTGCGGATGACGCTGTTCGAGAGCCACGGAAGCGACTCGCCCGTCGTGGCATCGAGCGCGGCGAGACCACGACCGGGATTGGTGCTGCCGTTGACGCTCGTGAACGAGCCGGCGACGACGACCTTCGTTCCCGCGGGGTTCACGACGAGACCGCGGGCGCCGTAACCGCCCGCGACGGTCGCCTTGAACGGCAGAACGGCGCCGGTGGTGGCGTTGAGAGCCGCGACGTTCGTGCGCGCCTGACCGCCGACGGTCGAGAAGGATCCCGAGATCCAGACCGTGTTGCCGATGGCCTGGACGCCGAGCACGCCGGAGTTCGGGCTCGGCTGCCAGGGAAGGAGGGCGCCCGTCGCGGCGTTGAACGCGGCGACGCGATACCGGGTCTGCCCGGCGATCTGCGTGAAGAGGCCCGCGACGTAGAGCGTGCTGCCATCGGCGGAGACTGCCATGGAGCGGATGACGGCGTTCGCGCCCGGGTTCCACGGGAGCAGAGCACCCGTGGTGAGGTTATAGGCCATGAGGTTCGTGCGGGGCGAGGTGTTCACGCCGGCCGCGGCTCCCGGCGGGCGTGCCGCGGTGAACTGACCACCGACGTAGACGGTGTTGCCGGCGACGACCTGCGTCCACGCCACACCGTTCATTTGCGCCGTCGGCAGAGCATCGGCGGTCACGGTCGCGGGCGTCCCCGGTGCCGGAGCGGTGTCGGCGGATGCTGGCACCGCTGTCAGCGCCAGGCCTCCCACCGTCAGGCCGACCACCGTGACCGCGGCGATCAGACGGCGCGTCCACTTCGAACCCGTGGACGCGTCTGTGCGCTCCACGTCGTTGCCGATCTTCAGCACGAGTGCTCCCCATCACGCCTGCGAGCGCAGGCAGTCCCCAGGCACCCCACCCGAAGGGATGCAGAATATTGCGCGGCCCCCAGGCTGCGCGTTACCTCATTGAACTGAATGCGCAGGCGTTCTGTCAAACGTCTTCCGCGACGCTGGGCGTTTCCTCAGGCAAACATGTCCTCGTCTTAAGCGAAGGAGCCTTTGAACACGATCGCCGGCTGCCCCGGGAGATAGTCGACGACGATCGTCACATCGTTCTGACGGTCGATCGGAACGCGGAACAGGTAGACGCCGGTCGCTTTCTGACCGGGAGCGAGCGAACCCGAGACAGGGCTGCCGCCGGGCTTGGTGAAGATCTCGGCCGGATCCAGGGAGGGGCCCATGTAGCCGTTGACGACCACGAGGCCGAGGTCGAGGGGCTGCGTGCCGGTGTTGGTGATGTCGATCGTGAGCCGGATGGCCGCGCCGGCGACATCGCCCGGGGCGACCGCTTCGCCATCGACATGCTCGACCTTCGCGATCTGCACTGTCGCGGCGTCAGTCTCGGACGGCTCGTCCGGCGCGACGGGCGGCAGCTCGGGGAACGGCCCGGCATCGGCGGTCTCGGTGGGCGACGGACCGGCAGAGGCATCGGGAGTGACCGACGGGGAGGGGGACGCCGTCCCGGTCGCGGAGTCCGTCGGGGACGGCGAGGCCGACGGTGTGCCGCCTCTCGAGACGAAGACCGCCACGACGATCGCGATCACGGCGACCACCACGACGGCGCCCGCCACGATCAGAGTCGTTCGGCGGCGCCACCACGGGGTGGTGGCAGTGGAGTCGACGTGTTCAGTCATCGTGTTCTCTTCCCAGATCCGCTGGGGGAGCACTCCCCAGGCTCCCAGCGAACCAGACTCTATCGTGGCGCGGTTGTGAGCGTGCCGTGGAAACGTCGCGAGTTCGCCTCGGGGTCAGACACCGTCGAACATCCACCGGTCCGCGCGCAGGCGTCCGTCCTCGAGCGGAAGGCTCGCGGCGATCGCCACGGCCCGATCGCCGCGTGCGAGCTGGTCGAGAATCGCGCGCGCGAGCTGCGACGCCGTCGCCGAACCCTTCACGACGGCGTGGCCGTGCTCGATGAGCCACGGCGCGATGCCCGTCTCATCGGTCGTGACGACCGAGCAGCCGGCTTCGAGGCCTTCGACGATCGGCAGACCGACCTGCTCGCGCCATGTCGGAGACGGCTGCGACGGCAGCACGAGCACGCGGGATGCCTGGAGGATGCGGCGGATTTCGGCGCGCGGCGGGTCCAGGATGGCATCGATGGATGCCTCGGCACCGGCCGCAGTGCGGACGGCATCCTCGAGCGCCCCCTTGCCGACGAGGGTGAGCCGTGCGGTGGGCAGTTCTGCGACGACGAGCGGCCACGCCTCGAGCAGGAGCGGCAGCCCCTTCCGCGGCACGAAAGCGCCGAGGAACACGACGGTCTCTCCGCGCGGGGCGTTCGGCAGGTCGTCCGGCCGCGCCGGCAGCGCGGGGATGAGGATCTGGCGGAGGCCGGCTCGGTTCGGAAGGAGCGCCCGGTAGAGATCGCGAGCGCCGGCGGTGCCGAAGGCCACGGCATCCACCCGTCTCCAGATGTACACCGCCAGCCTTCGCTCGACGGCGAACCTCGCTCGCCGCTTCCAACCCACCCGCGTCGTGTCGAAGGGATCGGCATTCTCGATCGCGTACGTCACGATCCGCGGGCGACGCCGTCGCAGCGCCCGTGCCGCGAAGATCGCGAGAGCAGTCGCCAGGATGCTCGAGCGCATGAGCGGCTCGTTGACCTCGAGCGCGTCGAGGCGCGAGCGCCGCAGGAGCAGCGCGGCCTGCACCGGGCCCGCCTGGACGAGCTCGAGCCCCTCGGCGAGCGTCGGGTCGAAGTCGTAGCGCCGTTCGCGGTACAGGATCGCCGCAGGCGTGAGCTGTCGCGCCCGCTCGAGGTGCGCCGTGCGGATGGATTCATAGAGACGGGCTCGCCGTGCTCGAAGTCGCAATGCGCGCTCCCCTGATCGTGCGGACGGGTCAATCCTGCCAGCGGTGCGGGATCGACCGCGCCTCAGCGCGCTCCGGTCTTCCCGCGACGCCCGTCCCGCAGTCCGATCACGAGCGCGCGCCACGGCTCGATCGACGTGACGAGCTGGCGGCGCCCGCCCTGCAGGAGGATGCCGAACGACACCGCCAGCGCCGACCGGCGCCACCGCCGGACATCGCTCTCCGTGAGGTTGCGTCGGGCGAAGAGCAGGCGATTGCGGATGTTGTAGTAGTAGTAGGTCTCGGACTTGGCACGTCGATCGGCGCGACCTCCGTGCGTGCCGCCTTCGTCGTGTACGGCGCTCGCGTCACGCACGATGCGGACCTCACCGCCGAGATCGAGGATCCGCCGAGTGAGGTCGACATCCTCCCAGTAGAGGAAGTAGCTCTCGTCGAAGCCCCCGATCCGCATCCAGAGGGCGCGGGAGAGGGCGAAGCACGCCCCTGAGACCCAGAACATGCGAGCCCGCTCGCCGTGCGCGCTGCGATGACGCACCCCCGCCATCGTTCCGTCGTCGAGATAAAGGTCGGTGCCCTCGCTCCACAGGCTGCCGTCGGGGCGACGGATCACCGGCGCGACGAGGCATCCATCGTCGCCGGCGGAGTGCGCTGCGAGGGATGCGACATCCCCCGCCCCGATGACGGCGTCGGGGTTGATCACGAACAACACGTCCGCACCGCGCTCGAAGGCCGCCGAAGCGCCTCGGTTCACGCCGCCGCCGAATCCGGCGTTCTCGTCCAGGAGCAGAGCGGTCCACCCGCGGTCATGACAGAGCGCGCTGACTGCAGCTCGCTCCTCGGAGGACGAGAAGGAGTCCACGACGATGATGTCGAGATGCGGAGCCTCGTCAGCCAGCCGCCCGAGATTGTGCGCGACGAGATCGTGCGACCCGTAGTTCACGACGACCACGCCGATGCGCGGAGCGCTGTCGGCCATGCATCCCCCTCCCGCACCACGATAACGGAGGGTCGCATTCGACCCGATACGCTGGCCCTTCACGAACCGGCGTCATGTGAGGGGACGGATGACTTCGCGTCGACCGAGGGTCATGCAGTCGTTCCGCACACCGCGACCGACGACGAACCCTTACATCGTCATGCTCGATCGCTCCCTCGCGGTCGAGCACGACATCGAGCACACGACGTTCTCGTGGCGACCCGCGCTGTTCGGGCGCGTCGACGTCATGCATTTCCACTGGCCGGAAGTGATGCTCGAAGGCGATGCCGGATGGAAGCGCCTCGCGAAGCGGACTCTCTTCCGCGCGCTGCTGGTGAAGCTCGCCCTGACCCGCGCCGCGATCGTGCGCACGGCGCACAACCTCGAGCTGCCCGATGTGGACGCCGCGACCCGTCGACTGCTCCTCGCGCTCGAACGGCGCACCGATCATCGCATCATCCTCAATCCGGTCACGACGAGTCCGTGGTCGTCTCCCATGACCCTCATCCCGCACGGTCACTACCGGGACTGGTTCGCCGAGTTCCCGAAGGCTTCTGCGGTCGCCGGCAGGATCGGCTACTTCGGGCTCATACGTCGCTACAAAGGCGTCGAGCATCTGGTCGAGGCGTACGCGGCTGCGGCCGACGAGGACGCCGCGATCAGCCTGCGTCTCGGCGGTCGCCCCAGCACTCCCGAACTCGAAGCCACGATCCGTAGGCTGGTGGATGCCGCGCCCCGCACGGAGGCGACGCTCCGCTTCCTCGACGACGCCGAGCTCGTCGACATCGCGACCAGCTCGCAGATCGTGGTCCTCCCCTATCGCTTCATGCACAACTCCGGCGGTGCGCTCGCGGCGCTCTCGCTCGACCGGCCCGTCCTCGTGCCCCGCACGGAGGTCAACGAGCTGCTGTCCGCCGAAGTCGGCGCCGGGTGGGTGCACCAGTTCGACGGTGACATCACGCCGGAACGCCTGCGCGAGGCCGTCGCCGCGACGGCGGAGACGAACGGATCGCCCGACCTGTCGCGCCGGGATTGGGCCGACGCAGGTCACCAGCACGTGGTGGTGTTCACGACGGCGCTCGGTCATCGAAGAGCGCGTTGAGCCTCACGGCGCTCGGCGTCAGAGCTCACCGGGCTTGACGGCCTCGGCATCCAGCCCCTCGACGATGGTCCGCACCCGGGACGACTTGGGGGTCGCCTTGCGCGGTGCATAGACGACGAGCGAGTGGAACAGGAAGCGCACGAAGAACGCGACGACGAGCGTGATGGCCGCAGCGATCACGCTCGAGATGTGGAACGAGTTGACAAGCACAGCGATGAGCGGGATGCGGATGACAGCCTCGGCGTTGTTGAACGAGAAGGACTTGGCGAAGCGCGCCCAGACGCCGGAGGCGTCGCCCTTCATGTCGCGGAACACGAAGCGCTCCTGCAGCAGGAAGTTGCCGACGATCGTGATCTCGGCTGCGATGATCGCCGCGACGATGTAGTTGACGCCCATCTGCGTGAGCGCCCACATGATCGCGAGATTGGCGAGCGCTCCGAGTCCGCCGATGATGGCGAAGAGCGACATCTTGCCGAAGCGCAGCGCCGTGAGCTGCGTGAGAAAATGAAGTCCCTGCCGGAATGACGCCTTCGATTCGCCGCCGAAGCGGTCGGCGAACTCGAAGGGGATCTCGGCGACGCGCACGACCTTGCGGGCGAGGATCTCGAGGAGGATCTTGAAGCCGCGGGGCTTCAGCCCCTCGAGGTCGACGCCTCTGCGGTCGACGAGGAAGAAGCCCGTCATCGGGTCGGAGACGTCCTTGAGGCGCATCGGGAACATGGCCTTCGTCACCATCGTGGACGCACGCGACACGAGGACGCGGCCGCGATCGGCGAGTCCCTCCGCCGAGCCGGCTCCCGTGTACCGCGAGGCGACAACCACGTCCGCGTCGCCGCGGCGGTGCCGGTGCAGCAGGTTGGGGATCTCCTCGGGCGGGTGCTGGAGATCCCCGTCCATGACGATGCAGACATCGGATGCCGCGGCTTCGAGCCCTTCGACCACGGCGCCGCCGAGCCCGCCGCGCGCGTCGTCGCGATGGATCACCCGCACCGGGAGCGAAGCCGACGCGGCCACCTCGCGAATGACGGCGGCCGTGTCGTCGGTGCTGTCGTCGACGAACAAGATCTCGGCATCGATGGCACGCGTGGCGTCTGCGACCCGGCGCACGAGTTCTGCGACGTTCGGCGCCTCGTTATACGTCGGCACGACGATTGTGAGCTCCATGGCTCTCCCCAAAGTGTGTATACGCGTCGCCCCAGCAACACGCCCGATCCTCCGTCATGTGGCAGACGCGAACCGGGTATCCCCACCTGTGAGTGTACAGACCACGTCAACCCCCGCGCCCTGGGGAAAGGCCGATAGTCTCAGGGGCCGCGTGTGTCCGTGGCGACGAGCGACCAGAAGGCGACGGCGACCGGATTGGATGCAGTGGCCGACGAGGGCAGCCATGTGAAGACGCCGATCGAGCCGGCCGTCTGCATCCCCACCGCCGAATCGGTGCGCGTCGCCTGCCAGCCGGGCTCGGCGTCGCCCGAGCGCCACACCTTCGCATTGAGCGTGGTCGGGGACGTGCCCGTGACCTCGAAGGCGACGGTGTACTTCTGGCCCGGTGTCACCATGAGCCCGGGCACGAGGATCGCGCTGCCGAGCAGGTTCCCGTCGCGCAGGACGTACAGCCTGAGCGCACCGCCCGCTTCCGGTCGCATGCGCAGGATGTACTGCGCGGCGCCCACCTGCCGACCGACGACGGCGATGTAGTGCCCCTCGACGACCTTGTCGACGGAGAACTCCGCGACGACGCGCGTGAACGCGCTGGACACGGCGGTGAGGTTCGCGTTCTGTCCCTGTCCTGTCGTGATCGAGACGACGCCGGCGCCGCCCGCGACGGAAAAGCGCGCGGCCGTGCCGGTCACGGACCACGCGCCGCCCTGATCGGCGGAACCCCACCCGTTCGCTCCCGAACGCTCGAACAGATCTTTCGCCAGCACGTTCCCGCTGACAGGCTGCGCCACGACGGTGATGGGCGCCGAGGTCGCGCTGGTCGCCCCGTCGTCGTCGGTGACGGTGAGAGTGATCGTGTACGTGCCCGCCGCCGTGTACGCATGCGAGGACGTCGCGCCGGAGGCGGTCGCGCCGTCTCCGAACGCCCAGGCGTACGACGCGATCGTGCCGTCCGCGTCGGTGCTGGTCGACCCGTTCACCGACGCGGTCAGACCCATGGCGCTGGTGGTGAAGTTCGCCGTGGGCGCGACGTTCGGGGGTGGGGGACCGCCGTTGGGATCGGTCACCGTGAACTCGCTGAAGGACAGCGCGACCGGGAAGGCGTTCGCCGCCGTGGGTACGTAGCTGAACAGTCCCACGGAGCCCGCGGCTTGGAGGGCGGCGGTTGAGTCGGTGCGGGTGAACTGCCAGGATGCGGGTTCGGTCGTGCCGGACCGCCACATCTTGGCCGACAGGGTAGTCGGAGCCGTCCCGGTGACGTCGAAGACGACGTTGTAGAGGGCGCCTGGCGTGATCGTCAGTCCTGGCACCACGTAATTCGCGCCGATGGCCGTCCCGCCGCGCATCGCCAGCAGGGTCGCCCCGCCGTCCGCGCCGACTCGGAGGCGCAGAAGGTACTGTTCGGAGCCGACCTGGCGGCCGATCACGGAGATGTACTGTGCAGCAGCGATCTTGTCGACGGAGAACGTGGTCGCGACGCGCGTGCTCGTGCTCGACACAGCAGGCAGCACGGCCTGCTGGCCGGTCGACGTGTTGAGGCTGATGATGCCCGAACCGCTCGCCACGCTGAATCGCGATGCTGCGCCTGAGATCGCCCACGCTCCTCCCTGGTCCGCTGTACCCCAGCCGTTCGCTCCCGTGCGCTCGAACAGATCGCGCGCGAGGACACCCGAAATCGGCGGGGCCGTCACGGTGATCGTCGTGGACGTGGTGTTGGTCGCGCCGTCGTCGTCCGTGACCAGAAGCGAGACGCTGTACGTTCCGGCTGACGGGTATGTGTGCGACGCCGCCCGGGTGGTCGCGGTCGCTCCGTCGCCGAACGTCCAGGCGTATGAAGCGATCGTGCCGTCCGTGTCGGCGCTCGTCGCCCCGTCCACCGACACAGCGAGGCCTGCGACGCTTGAGGTGAACGCCGCGACCGGAGCCTGATTGGGCGGTGGGACGGCGGCCACTGTGACCGACGTGTTCGTTGTGGCGGACGCTCCGTCGTCATCGGTCACCGTCAGACTGATCGTGTACGTCCCGTCGGATGTGTAGGTGCGGGATGCGGCGGAGCCCGCAGCGGTGGTGCCGTCGCCGAATGCCCAGGCGTAGGAGGAGATCGTGCCGTCGGCGTCGCTCGATCCCGCTCCGCTCAGGGCGACCGTTCGGCCGCTCTGCGACGTCACCGCGATGGCGGCGACGGGGGCCGCGTTGACGGGAGGCGGGACGGATCCGAGCCGGGTCGCGAGGATGCTGTCGACGATCACGGTGGATGCCGACGCCGACGTGCTCGAGACGTACGTGCTCAGTCCCAGGCCGCCCGAAGCGACCTGGAGCGTGGCAGTGGCATCCGTCGTGTCGAGGTTCCATGTCGAGGGCTCGACGGCGCCCACCCACGCACGCGCGCGCAACTTGGTTGGCGAGGACCCTTCCGTCTCGAACCGCAGGTTGACGCGAGCGCCCGTGGCAAGCGCCGCTGGCATCCGGAATGTGGCGATGTTCGTCTCGGTGGGGCCGACCTTGCGCGAGAGGGTCACGTCGGGCGCCTGGCCGTTGACGCGGAACGTCACTGTTGCCCGGTAGTCGCCGGCGACGCTGCGTCGGGCCCACACGGACGTGTAGGTCGCCGACCCGGTCGGGGTCGGAGTGATCGCGAGTGAGGTGAGGATGCTCGCGTCGGCGCCGGTCGCCGCGCCCGCCGAGACGTCGCGGCGTTGCCCCGGAGCGATGGTCATGCGCCCCGAGGCGCCGTCGGTCGAGAACCCGGACCCGGTGGGAGTCCAGGTCTGTCCGGAGTCGGCGACCCCCCAGCCCGCCGTGGACGTGCGAGAGAAGTCGTCACGGAGGACGGTGTCCTCGGGTGGTGTGCGAACCGTCCAGGTGCTGGAGGTCGTCGTGGCGGAGCCGTCGCTCACGCGGACGCGCCATTCGTAGTCGGTGTCGCGAAGGAGGGATGGCCAGCTCGCGCCGGCCGTCGTCCCCGAGGATGCCGTCACCGTCGAGATCGTCGTGAACGGAGCCGCCACCGGCGGCGAGAGGAGGAAGGGCAGCGTGAAGGCGGAGTCGGCGTCGGTCTCGTACTGGTTGAGATACGGCGAGTACGTGACGGCGGTCATCGTGCCCGTCGGAGGGTCGAAGCGGTAGTAGCGCAGCCACCCGTTGCCCCCGTTCGCACGGGCCTGATAGTCCGACAGGATCTGGTGCACGGGCTTCCCGCACGCGTTGTCGTCGGTGCGACGCGCCTCGCCCAGATCGCCGGCGTGCTCGTGGCCGTTGACGACGAGCCTGACCTGGCAGTGCGTGCGGACGAACGAGCCCCAGGTCGTCTCGGGTGGGGTTCCGCCCGGTCGCTGCGCGAACGTCCGCCGCGAGCCGGGGAGGTTGACGAATGCGTGGGTGAACATGATCACCTGGCGGCCGGGATGCGCCGCGAGCACCCGGTCCGCCCATGCGAGAGCGTCCGCGGACGCCTCCCACTCGAGTCCCAGCACGAGCCAGTCCACACCCCCCGCGGTGAACAGCGAGTAGTTGTTCATGTTCGCGCGGTCCTCGGCATCCGCACCGAACTGGTTCTGACCCATGTAGCCGCCGTACCTCGCCGTCGACGGCGTCCAGATCGCGTTCTGGTAACGGCTGGGTGGGAACCACGTGTCGTACGCGGTGTGCGCACCGGTGGCGTTGTCGAAGTCATGATTGCCGGGTACGACGGCGTTGGGCATGCCGTTGTCGTCGAGGACCTTGAGGCCGTTCGACACGCGCTGCCACTGCGTCGCGTTGGGCCAGTCGTTCACGAGGTCGCCGACCTGCACGACGAACTGCGTGTTCAGCGTCGTGCGCGTGTCGACGAGCCACTGGGCCTGCTGCGCGATGATCGGTGCGGTCGGCCCGTTGGATGTGTAGTTCTGCGTGTCGGGGATGACGGCGAACGTGAAGGGATCGGCATCCGTCGGCCCCGGAACCGTCGCACCCTTGCGCCTCCCCTCGAACGTCACCGTCAGCGGATCTCCGTCGGAGTCGCTCACATTGACGCGCAGCTGTGGATCGGGCGTCGACGAGACCGTGCCGTCCGCGGGCGACACGAGGACCGCATCGGACGGTGCCGCCGCGGACGCGGGCGCGGCGGCCAGCAGCGAACCGGCGACCGCGACGATCGTCGCGAAGACGAGCGCGGTGAGCGGGCGTCGACGATGAAACGTGCGGGACGACGACTCCGAAGATCCCATTGCACCCTCCCCAGAACGGTGCGCACTGCCGGACACCGCGAAGTATCGCACCCTGCGGAGGACGCGGCAACCCTCAGGGGACCCTCAGGGTTGGTGAGACTTCTCGCATTCGTAACATTCGCCTGGCTAAACTGGGCGAACGTGCATTCGGGATGCACGGATCGGGCTTGGGGGCCCGGCGATCTCTGGGGGATCACATGACTCTGCGTATCGGCTATGCCGCGGGCGCCTTCGACCTTTTCCACGTCGGGCACCTCAACATCCTTCGTCACGCGAAGGAGAACTGCGACGTCCTCGTCGCCGGCGTCGTGAGCGACGAGATGCTCCGCGCGGTCAAGGGGGTCGACCCCGTCGTCCCCACGCTCGAGCGCGCCGAGATCGTCCGGCACATCGGCTTCGTCGACCACGTCTACATCGAGACCTCGCCCGACAAGCTCGACGCGTGGCGCGACGTGCACTTCACGCACTTCTTCAAGGGCGACGACTGGCGCGGCACCGAGAAGGGTCAGCGTCTCGAGCAGGACCTCGGGGCCGTGGGCGTCGAGGTCGTCTACTTCCCGTACACCGTCCACACCTCCAGCACCCGCCTGCGCACGGCACTCGACGCGCTCTCGAACGGCGCCTCCGCCGACGGCAGCGTCGTCAACGCCTGAGGCGCCCGACCCGAAGGCGCGGTGGATCGCGCCTTCCTGCGCGTGCCGTCGGCCAAGATGGGTGAGCGGGTCTCGAACGACGTGAGGAGAGCAATGCGGATTTCGGTCATCGGATGCGGCTACCTGGGAGCCGTCCACGCGGCCGCGATGGCGAGCCTCGGCCACGAGGTGGTCGGCATCGACGTCGACGAGGCGAAGATCGAGGCGCTGCGGGCCGGAATCGCGCCCTTCCACGAGCCCGGGCTGCCCGAGCTGCTGACCGAGGCCGGGGCGACCGGCCGTCTGCGCTTCAGCTCCGACATCGCCGCCGCCGCGGAGGCCACCGTCCACTTCATCGCCGTCGGCACCCCGCAGGTGCGCGGTTCGAACGCGGCCGATCTGACGTACGTGGATGCCGCCCTCGCCGATCTCCTGCCGCACCTCGCTCCCGGTGACGTCGTCGTCGGCAAGTCGACCGTGCCCGTCGGCACCGCCGCGCGGATGCAGGACGTACTCGCCGAAGGCGCCCCGGGCGCGATCCTGGCGTGGAACCCCGAGTTCCTGCGTGAGGGCTTCGCGGTCAAGGACAGCCTCACGCCGGATCGCATCGTCGTCGGACTGCCGCGCGATGCCGATGCCGCCGCGACCGCCGAAGCCGCGATGCGCGAGGTCTACGCGGACGCCCTCGCGACCGACACACCCCTCGTTCTCACCGACTTCGCGACGGCCGAGCTCGTGAAGGTCGCCGCGAACGCGTTCCTCGCGACGAAGATCTCGTTCATCAACGCGATGGCCGAGATCGCCGAGGCGACGGATGCCGATGTCACGCAGCTCGCGGACGCGATCGGCTTCGACGCACGGATCGGGCGGCGCTTCCTCGGCGCCGGCGTCGGGTTCGGCGGCGGATGCCTGCCGAAGGACATCCGCGGGTTCATCGCCCGCGCCGAGGAGCTCGGTCGCGCCGAGTCGGTCGCCTTCCTCAAAGAGGTGGATGCCATCAATCTCCGGCGTCGGCAGAAGGTCGTCGATCACGTCGTCGACCTGCTCGACGGAGAGCCCTTCGGCAAGAAGGTCGCGGTCCTCGGCCTCGCCTTCAAGCCGCACTCGGACGACGTGCGCGACTCCCCCGCCCTCGACGTGGCGGTCCGGCTCAAGGGCCTCGGCGCCGACGTGCGCGCCACCGACCCGTACGCGATCCCGAACGCGCGACGACTGCACCCGCAGCTCGACTTCCGCGAATCCTTCGACGACACCGTCGCTGATGCCGATGTCGTGGTGCTCGTCACCGAATGGGATGAGTACCGCTACCTCGACCCCGGCGCGCTGGGCGAGGTCGTCGCCCAGCGGCGGGTGGTGGACGGCCGCAACAGCTACGACCCGGCCGCGTGGCACGCCGCCGGGTGGACGTACCGCGGGCTCGGTCGGCCTCAGCTGGGCGAGTAGGCGGCTCCGGTCAGCAGCGCTCCGAGTCGCCCCGCGACGTCGGAGACCGCATCGATCGTGGCCCGATGCTCCTTCGCCGGAGCGCCGTGCGTGTCGTCGATCGACAGCGCGCCGCTCGGTCGAGGCGACCAGGGCAACCGTCGTGGCGGCACGGGAGGCGCGGTCATCCCGCGTCGGCCGTTGGCGTAGGCGGCGAACTCGGGCACGGCGGCCACGCCGTCGTGCCCGGGCCGGAAGCCCTCACCGAGCCACAGCGCCTCGCGGAGGGTGAAGGTCCGCGAGCGCGCGACCGGGGCGACCCGCGCGACTGCCGCGCGATGCTCCGGCCCGGCTGTGAGGATGAGCTTCGCCGAAGCGATCTTCGCCGCTGTGAGCGGAGCCGACCGGTGCTGATCGGCGAACTCGAGCCAGTTGTACTTCGCGAGCCCGTCCGATCGGCCCGAGTCGCGCACGACCTCGCAGATGTGCTCTGCGCGGGGGGCGTCCGTGCCGGCGCTCGCGACGCGGATCGACGCGAACTGGGGCGCACGGGCGAAGGCCTCGCGCAGCTCGTATTCGGCGCGCGGCGAACGACACACATTGGCGGTGCACACGACGAGGATCGTCGGGCGGGCCGGCTGCTTGGCCAGGGGAGCCTCCGGGGGGACGAAGCGGGTATGAGAGCGATGGTAGTGCCCTCGCGGCATCCACCCGGCACCCAGGATCCATCCGGAAGAATGGACGCATGACTTCTCCCTCCACGATCACGATGTTCGGTGCCGACTGGTGCCGCGACTGCGTCCGCACCAAGTCACAGCTCGACGGTCTCGGCATCCAGTACACGTACGTCGACCTCGTGGCCGACCCGGCCGCGGCCGACGTCGCGCGCGAGATCTCGGGGCGCACGAACATCCCGGTCGTGGTGTATCCGGATGCCACGCACCACGTCGAGCCGTCGAATGCCGACGTCGAGGCCAAGCTCCGCGAGCTCGCGCTCATCTGACGCGACGCGCTCGATAAGCTCGACATCGTGAGCGAGGGCGTCGAGCGCAACACCCGCACGATCGAGGGATCGGTCGTGACGGACTTCCAGGACCGCATGAGCTACGGCGGCTACCTCGATCTCGGAACGCTGCTGTCGGCCCAGCGGCCGCTCAGCGACCCCGAGCACCACGACGAGCTGCTGTTCATCATCCAGCATCAGACGACTGAGCTGTGGCTCAAGCTGGTCCTGCACGAGCTGTCCGCGGCGGCGGCGTACCTGCGCGATGATCAGCTCGCACCGGCACTCAAATGCATCGCTCGCGTCAAGCACATCCAGCGCACGCTCACCGAGCAGTGGTCGGTGCTCGCGACGCTGACGCCTGCCGAGTACGCGCAGTTCCGCGGCGTGCTGGGCAACGCGAGCGGGTTCCAGTCCGCGCAGTACCGCGCCGTCGAGTTCACCCTCGGCAACAAGAACGCCGGAATGCTGCGCGTCTTCGAGTCCGACCCCTCCGCGCACGCGCTGCTGACCGCCGCCCTCGAGGCGCCGAGCGTGTACGACGAGTTCCTGCGCATGCTGGCGCGCTCGGGCTACCCGATCCCGGCCCACGTGCTCGATCGCGACGTCACCCAGGCGTGGACGTTCGCGCCCGAGCTCGTGCCGATCTTCGCGCAGATCTACGCGGACCCGCAGACGCACTGGGCCGCGTACGAGACGTGCGAAGAGCTCGTCGACCTCGAGGACAACTTCCAGCTGTGGCGCTTCCGCCACATGAAGACCGTCGAGCGGATCATCGGCTTCAAGACGGGGACGGGCGGATCGAGCGGCGTGCGCTTCCTGCAGAAGGCGCTCGAGCTCACGTTCTTCCCCGAGCTGTTCGCAGTTCGTACCGAGATCGGCCGCCAGTCATGACGCACGGCCCGAGTGCGGCTCGGCGCGCACCGAGACGAGGGTGACGGATGCCCCGCTCCGACCCGCAGGGTCTGCGTGAGCTCCTCGGACCCTCGGCGTCGCTGTGCCGTCGGTCGATCGGCGGTGAGCAGGGCGTCGCACTGCCGCCGCTCATCGACCATCATGTCCATCTGCATCTGATCGACGAGCGCGAGCTGACGGCCGGCGGGATCGCCGGTGTGCTCGACCTCGGCGGCGACCCGGCGGCCCTCGCGCGCCGGTCCCCGGATGGCATGCCGCGCATCGCATATGCCGGCGCATTCCTGACGGCTGACGGGGGCTACCCGTCCGGTCGCGGGTGGGCGCCCGACGCGATCGTGCGCGCCGTGACCGATCCGTCGCTGCACCCCGGGGTCGCCGGCGGCGCCGCGACCGCCGTCGACGAGCAGGCGGGGTTCGGAGCATCCGTCATCAAGATCTCGCTCAACACCGCCGCCGGGCCGGTCCTCGAGGGTGCGTTCCTGGCGGCCGTGATCGCCTGTGCGCGCGAGCGAGGGCTGCCCGTTGTCGCCCATGTCGAGGGCGACGCGATGACGGAGGCCTCTCTCGAGGCGGGGGTGGACGTGCTCGCGCACACGCCCTTCACCGAACGACTGTCCGCCGCGCTGGTGCAGCGTGCCGTCGCGACGCAGACGTGGATCTCGACCCTCACGATCCATGACGGCGTGTCGGCGCAGAACGCCGAGGCGAATCTCGCCGCCTTCGCCTCGGCCGGCGGGCGCGTGCTGTACGGAACCGATCTCGGCAACGGCGAGCGCGGAGTCGGCGTCCTCGTCGACGAGGTCTCCGCACTCGACCGCGCGGGCGTGCGCGGTGCCGCCCTCGTCGGGGCGCTGACCGACACATCCTTCGTCGGAACGCCCTCCGGCGTGTCGACCTTCATCCCCGGCCCACCCCCCGCGTCGCTCGGCGAGATCGCCGCGTGGCTGGGCGGCGCGACCGTCGTCCCCTCCGAGGAGCTCGTCCACGATGACATCTGATCTCGACACCACCGCCACCGCGCTCGATGACGCCGACCCGCTGCGGCGGTACCGCGACGAGTTCGTCGGCAGCGAGACCTCGCTGGTGTACTTCGACGGCAATTCGCTCGGCCGCCCGCCGCGCGCGAGCGTCGAACGCCTCGCCCGCTTCGCGACGGAGGAGTGGGGCGGCAGGCTCATCCGAGGCTGGGACGAGTCGTGGATGCAGCTGCCCTTCGCGATCGGCGACGAGATCGGTCGCGTGGCGATCGGAGCCGGGCCGGGACAGACCGTGATCGGCGACTCCACGACGGTGCTGCTGTACAAGCTCGTGCGCGCCGCCTTCGATGCGCAGCACGGGGCCGACCCCGCACGCGTCGAGATCGTCGTCGACCGCGACAACTTCCCGACCGACCGGTACCTGGTCGACGGCATCGCGCGCGAGCGCGGTGGCCGTGTGCGCTGGATCGACGTCGACCTGTCGTCGGGCGTGACCGCGGACGCGCTGCGTGAGGCCGTCGGACCCGAGACCGCCGTCGTGCTCCTCTCGCACGTGGCGTACCGCTCCGGCTACCTCGCTGATGCCGCCGAGCTCACGCGCATCGCGCACGATGCCGGCGCGCTCATCGTGTGGGACCTGTGCCATTCCGCCGGGTCGGTTCCCGTGCACGCGGACGAGTGGAGCTTCGACATCGCGATCGGATGCACTTACAAGTACCTCAACGGCGGCCCGGGCTCCCCCGCCTTCGTCTATGTCGCGGCGGCGCTCCAGGATCGTCTCGTACAGCCGATCCAGGGCTGGATGGGCACGGCCGACGTCTTCGCGATGGGCCCGTCGTACCGACCGGCTGAGGGCATGCGGCGCTTCCTCTCGGGCACTCCGCCCATCGTCGGAATGCTCGCGATGCAGGACACGCTGGCGATGATCCGGGATGCCGGGATCCCTGCGATCCGCGAGAAGTCCGTCGCGCTGACCTCGTTCGCGCTGGACGTCTCGGAGGCCCTGCTCGGCCCGCTGGGGGTGACGGTCGCTTCGCCGCGGGACCCGGCACTCCGTGGCGGGCATGTGACGCTCTCGCACCCGACCATGCGTGCCGTGACGGCGCGGCTCTGGGAGCACGACGTGATCCCCGACTACCGCGATCCGGACGGTCTGCGGATCGGGCTGTCGCCGCTCTCGACCTCCTTCGCCGAGGTGCTGGACGGGCTGCGCGCCGTCGCGCGGGCGATCGAGGCAGAGGTGGCCGTCTCCTCGTGAGGTGAACCGGGCTCGAGCCCTACACTGGCGCGATGAGCACCGACGCTCGCGGTCCGTCCGCGGCTCCCGCATCCACCCGCGCCCTCCCCCGCCGCACGGTCGCGCAGTATGCGATCGGCTCGCTCGGCACGGGGGGCTTCGCGACGCTCCCCGGCCTCGTGCTGACCTACTACCTGACCGACAGCCTCGGCGTCGCTGCGATCCTCGCGGGGGTCATCGTGTCGGCGGCGAAGATCTGGGACGTCATCATCGACCCGGTGATCGGCGCGCTCACCGACCGCGACCTCGCGCGTCACGGCACGCGTCGGCGGCTCATGCTCGTCGGCGCGCTGGCGCTCCCCGTGCTGTTCGCCGTCACCTTCGCCGTGCCTCCGGCGCTCGGGCCGATCGTGGGCGCGATCTGGGTGCTCATCGCCTTCCTGCTCACCGCGACCGCGTTCAGCCTCTTCCAGGTGCCGTACATCGCGCTCCCCGCCGAGCTCACCGACAGCTACGACGCGCGCACGACGCTCCTCACGTGGCGCGTCGTCGTCCTGACCTTCGCGATCCTGCTCTTCGGCGCCGGCGGCCCGCTGCTGCGCACCGTCACGGGCGATCCCACGACGGGGTATCTCGTGATGGGTATCGTCGCGGGCGTCACGATCGGTGTCGGCATGCTCATCGCGACCGGTGCCGCCCGCCATGCCCTCTCGACGCGCCCCGCCATGGAGGCGGCGGGCTCCGCGACGGCGGCGGAGGCCGAGTTCGTCGCCGACGCGACCTCCGGGACGAAGGGCTCGTCGCCGGATGCCTCACCCTCGGCGTTCGGCTCCGGCATCCGGGCCAACTACCGCGCCGCGTTCGACGCGCTGCGCCGCAGCCAGCCCTTCCGCGCGCTGCTCGCGACGTTCCTGCTGCAGGCTCTCGCGACGGGACTGATGCTCGCGGGTGCGCAGTACCTCGCGACGTGGGTGCTGAAGTCGGAGGATGCCGTGACCTTCCTCTTCGTCGCACTCATCGCTCCCGCGCTGTTCGCCGCACCGGCCTGGGCGTGGTTCGCGCGCCGACAGGGCAAGGAGCGCATCTTCGCGGTCGCGAGCATCCTCTTCGCCGTCGCAGCGCTCACGACCGCCGGCGCGATCTGGGCGCCCGGGGCCTGGATCTACGTGCCCGTCGCGTTCGCGGGCATCGCGTACGCGGGTATGCAGTCGCTGCCCATGGCCATGCTCCCCGACGTCATCGCGCACGACGCGCAGCAGAACGGCCCGGGTCGCGCCGGCGCCTTCGGCGGTGTGTGGACGGCGGGCGAGACGACGGGATTCGCCCTCGGCGCCACGGCATTGTCGATCGTGCTCGCCCTGACCGGCTACGTCGCATCCACCGCGGGGCAGACGGTCACCCAGCCGGATGCGGCGATCACCGGCATCGTCGTGAGCTTCAGCGTCGTGCCGGCCGCACTCATCGCCCTCAGCCTGCTGACGCTCGCGCGCTACCGCCTCCGTCGGCAGGACATCGAGTCGCAGGCATCCTGAGACTCGGTCCCGCACTCACGGTCGTAGAATGACAACCCCGCCCGAAGGAGAGCGATCGTGCCCGACGCCGCACCCGTGAAGACCCGCAAGCCCGCATCCGCCGCGGCGCCGGCCCTGCCCGAGGCGGCTTCGCTCGACGCGGCCATCGCCGACCTCGGCACCGGACTGCGCGCGTGGGTGCATGTGACGCTCGCCCAGCGCGCGAAGCTGCTGGAGCGACTCCATGCGACGGTCTCCGCCGTCGCCGAGGAATGGGCAGACACGGCGGCGAACTCGAAGGGGCTCGAGGCGGGGCATCCCCTCCGTGGCGAGGAATGGCTCAGCGGCCCCTACGCGACGCTCGTCGGGATCGACGCGGCCAGGGACTCGCTCGCGAAGCTCGCCAAGGGCGAGAGCCCGCTCGCCGGCATCCCGACCGAGCCGGCGCCCGGCGGCCGCCGACGCGCGCACGTCTTCCCCCTCAACCGCGTCGACGGCATGCTGCTGTCGGGCTACACGGGCGAGATCTGGTTCACCCCGGGCACGACGGATGCCGAGGCCCGCCGCGACGCCGGACTCGCTCAGCTGCAGCCGACGACTCCCGGCGGCGTCGGCCTCGTGCTCGGTGCGGGCAATGTGACATCCATTCCCGTGCTCGACGTGCTGTACGAGCTGCTCGCGCACAACCGCGTCGCGATCCTCAAGGTCAACCCGACGCAGGACGTGCTCGTGCCCGTCTACGAACGCGCGCTCGCGCCGCTCATCGAACCGGGGTTCCTGCGCATCGTGCGCGGCGGCGGTGACGTCGGCGGGTACCTCGCGGGGCACAAGAGCATCGACCACGTCCACATCACCGGCGCCGCCACGACGTTCGATGCGATCGTGTGGGGCACGGGCGCCGCCGGCGCACGACGCAAGCGCGAGGACCGCCCACAGCTCAAGAAGCCGATCACCGCCGAGCTCGGCGGGGTGTCGCCGATCATCATCGTCCCCGGCGTGTGGTCGGATGCCGATCTGCGGTTCCACGCCGAGCACGTCGCCACGATGCGACTGCAGAACAGCGGGCACAACTGCATCGCCGGCCAGGTCGTCATCCTGAGCGCCGACTGGCCGCAGCGGGACGCCTTCCTCGCGGCGCTGCGCACGGCGTACGACGCCGCCCCCGCACGGCCAGTCTGGTACCCGCGCAGCGACGAGAAGCTGGCCGCCGCGGCATCCGGCTACCCGTCCGCGGACTGGTGCGGCGACGGCACGCGCGCACTCGTCGAGGTCGAGCCGGGCGACGACGCGACGGCGCTCGAGACGACGGAGTACTTCGCCCCCGTGCTCGGGGTCGTGTCGCTGCCGGGCAACGGACAGGAGTTCCTCGACAACGCCGTCGCGCACGCGAACGACGAGCTGGTCGGAACCCTCGGCGCCAACGTCCTGATCGATCCCGAGACCGAGGCCGCGCTCGGCGGCGGCTTCGAACGCGCGATCGCCGACCTGCGGTACGGCTCCATCGCGATCAACACGTGGACCGCCTTCATCTTCCTCACCCCGACCCTCGCCTGGGGCGGCTTCCCCGGCGCGACGCTGCAGCACGTCGAGAGCGGCATCGGCGTCGTGCACAATGCGCTCCTGCTGGATCACGTCGAGCGGTCGATCGCGCGCGGTCCGTTCCGCCCGCTGCCGCGCTCGCTGTCCGCACTCATCGGCAAGGGCCGGATGTCGGTGCTGCCGAAGCCGCCGTGGTTCGTGTCCTCGCGCACGGGTGCAGCGGTGAGCGAGGGCTTCACGCGCTTCCGCATGGACGGCGACTGGGTCGGCCTCATGGGCACACTCGTGCAGGCGTTCCGCGCATGACCCGCGACGAGCTCGCCGCCGACTACGTCGTCGTCGGTGCCGGTTCCGCGGGCGCCGCCCTCGCGGCGCGCCTGAGCGAGGACCCGAGCGTCACCGTGCTGCTGCTCGAGGCTGGCGCGCCCGACAAGGCGCTCGAGCTGCATGTGCCCGCCGCCTTCTCGAAGCTCTTCCGCGGCGCGTACGACTGGAACTACGACACCGTCCCGCAGGAGAAGCTCGAGGGCCGCACGGTCTACTGGCCGCGGGGCAAGACCCTCGGGGGCTCATCGTCGCTCAACGCCATGATGTGGGTCCGCGGGTTCGCCGCCGATTACGACGAGTGGGCGGATACCGCGGGCTCCGCATGGTCGTGGGATTCGCTCGTCCCGTATTTCCAGCGGGTCGAGAACACGCAGGATCCGGCGCATCCCACGCAGGGGACCGGCGGCCCTCAGGCGGTCGAGCACCAGCGCGATCCCCGTCGGCACACGCGCGCGTTCCTCGACGCGGCGCGCGAGGCGGGGTATCCCGTCACCGCCCCGAACCTCCCCGATGGCCAGGGCTTCACGCAGACGATGGTGTCGCAGCACCGCGGCGGCCGCGCGTCGACGGCCGACGCGTACCTGCGTCCCGCGAAGGGCCGCACGAATCTGCGCATCGTGACGAACGCGCATGTACGGCGGGTGACGTTCTCGCCCGGCGAGACTCCGCGGGCGACAGGCGTGTACGTCGACATCGACGGCATTACGCGCCACGCCTCAGCCACTCGTGAAGTGATCCTCTCGGGCGGCGCCGTCAACACTCCGCAGCTGCTCATGCTGTCGGGCATCGGTCCGGCCGACCATCTCGCCGAGCACGGCATCGATGTCGTCGTCGACGCGCCCGAGGTTGGCACCAACCTGCAGGACCACCTCGTCGCGGGCCTGGCTCCCGAAGCCCAGGGCGGCACGCTCTTCGGCGCCGAGCGGCTGACCGAGCTCGCCCGCTTCCTCACCGCACGCAAGGGGATGCTGACCTCGAACGTCGGCGAGGGATGCGGGTTCCTGCGCACCCCGGTCGCCGATCGGTCGGGCATGGCCGCAGACCTGCCCGATATCGAGATCATCTTCGCTCCCGTGCCGTATGTGGGCGAAGGCCTTGTGCCGACCCCGGCCGAGGGCATCACGGTCGGCGCGATCCTGCTGCGTCCGCACAGTCGCGGCACCATCCGACTCGCCTCCGCCGATCCCTTCGCGAAACCCCTCATCGACCCGCGCTACCTGACCGACGACGGCGGCCTCGATGAGGCGACGATGCTCGCCGGTCTCGCCGCGTGCGAGCGGATCATCGACACCGACGCCCTGCGCGCCGTCACGACAGGCGGGTGGATCCAGCCCGCGGGCGGCGAGACCATGACGCCCACGGAGCGCGCCGAGATGTCCCTGCACCGCTACTCGCACACGCTGTACCACCCGGTCGGCACGGCGCGGATGGGGATGGATGCCGCATCCGTCGTCGATCCGCAGCTCCGCGTGCGCGGCGTCGACGGTCTGCGGGTCGCCGACGCATCCATCATGCCGTCGCTCATCCGCGGGCACACGAACGCCCCCGCGATCGTGATCGGCGAAGTGGCGGCGGATCTGCTCATCGCGCAATGACACGCCGCGAGCACACCGTCGCCCGCTGACCGGCGCCGCTGAGCTCGGCCGGGGCGGGCTCAGCCGGCGTCGGCGAAGCGATCGGTCGCGAGCCTCAGAGCCGCGGCGATACCGGGCTCCGTCGCCGAGTGCGAGGCATCGGGAATCACGACCAGCTCTGCTGCGGGCCATGCCCGGTGCAGATCCCACGCCGTCATGATCGGCGTGCAGACGTCGTAGCGACCCTGCACGATCACGGCGGGGATGTCGCGGAGTCTCGGGGCGTCCTCGATGAGCTGGCCCTCGCGGAACCAGCCGCCGTGCAGGAAGTAGTGGTTCTCGATGCGCGCGAACGCCGTCGCCGCGGCCGGTTCGGTCATCTCGGCGACGAGTTCCGGATCGGGGCGCAGCGTGAGGGTGGATGCCTCCCACTTCGACCACGCGACGCCGGCGGGCAGGTGCACGGCCGGATCGGGATCGGTCAGCCGGCGGTGGTACGCCTCGATGAGTCGCGACCGCTCGAGCACGGGGATCGGAGCGATGAACTCCTCCCACAGATCGGGGAAGATCGCCGATGCGCCGCCTTCGTAGAACCACTCGAGCTCGTGACGGCGCAGCGTGAAGATGCCGCGCAGCACGAGCTCTGTCACGACGTCGGGATGAGCCTGCGCGTACGCGAGCGCGAGGGCGCTTCCCCACGATCCACCGAACACCTGCCAGCGGTCGATCCCGAGGTTGCGGCGCAGCAGCTCCATGTCGGCCACGAGATGCCAGGTCGTGTTGAAGCGCAGATCCGCGTGCGGATCGCTCGCGTGCGGCGTGGACTTGCCGCATCCGCGCTGATCGAACAGCACGATCCGATAGCGCTCCGGATCGAAGAAGCGGCGCTGCCACGGCGACGTGCCGGCGCCCGGGCCGCCGTGCAGGAACACGACCGGCTTGCCGTCGGGATTGCCCGACTGCTCCCAGTGGACGCGATTGCCGTCGCCCACGATGAGCTCGCCCGTCTCGTACGGCTCGAGGGGTGGGTAGAGGATGCCGTCGAGTGCGTCGCTCACAGGCTGCTCCCCGAGACGGCGAACGTGTCGCACGCCTGGTAGCCGTCGCGGTATCCCGTCGAGAACCAGCGCTGACGCTGTTCGCTGGATCCGTGGGTCCAGGTCTCGGGGTTCACTCCCTGCCCTGCCGCCTGCTGGATGTGGTCGTCGCCGACGGTCTGCGCGGCATCCAGGGCATCCCGGATCTCGACCTCGGTCGGCGCCTTCAGGAACGGGACGCCGTTCTCGTCCACCTGCTCCGTCATCGAGCCGACCCACGCGCCCGCGAAGCAGTCGGCCTGCAGCTCGGTGCGCACGCCGTTGCTGTCGGGTCCCGTGCCGTTGTTCGGATAGCGCTGCATGATCCCGGCGATGTTCTGGATGTGGTGCCCATATTCGTGCGCGAGCACGTAGATCTGCGCGAGCGGGCCCGCCGTCGCGCCGAACTGCTGACGCAGCAGGGCGAAGAAGGTCGGATCGACGTACACCGTCTCTTCGGGCGGGCAGTAGAACGGACCCGTCTGATTCGACGCCGTTCCGCACTGCGTCGGTGTCGAGCCGTCGACGATGACGAGGTTCGGCTCGCGGTAGTCCTGCACGTTGTCTGCCCAGTACTGGTCGGCCTCCGGGATGCCGCCGCCGAGCAGTCCGGAGAGGTCGCCGCCCGTGAACAGGCTGAAGAGCAGGATGACGAGCCCGCCGATCCCGGCGATGCCGCCGCCCACCAGGCCGGCGCCCGGCCCCCGACGCGTCGCTCGGTTGCCTCCGACGCGGGCGTTGTCGTTGAAGGTCATGCCTCACGGTACCGCGAGGCCGCCACGCCTGCCGGGAAATCGGGTGCTCGCTAGGCTCCTTGACATGCAGCGATCCACGACCATCACGATCACCGGCGCCGGTGGGCAGATCGGCTACGCACTGCTGTTCCGGATCGCGGCGGGCGACATGCTCGGCGCCGACCGGCCGGTGCGTCTGCGTCTGCTCGAGATCCCCCAAGGTGTGCGTGCGGCGGAGGGCGCCGCGCTCGAGCTGCAGGACTGCGCGTTCCCCCTGCTCGAGAGCGTCGACGTCACGGTGAGCGCCGACGAGGCCTTCGACGGCGCCGAGATCGGGATGCTGGTGGGCGCGCGTCCGCGCGGGCCGGGCATGGAGAGGGCGGACCTGCTCGCCGCCAACGCCGGCATCTTCGGTCCGCAGGGTGCCGCGATCGCGGCGGGTGCGGCATCCGGATTCCGCGCCGTCGTCGTCGGCAACCCCGCCAACACCAACGCACTGATCGCGGCGTCGGCCGCCGATGGCGTGCCCGCGGATCGCTTCACGGCGCTCACGCGGCTCGACCACAACAGGGCGGTCGGGCAGCTCGTCGAGGTGCTGGGCGTCGGTGCCGACGAGATCGCCGACGTCATCATCTGGGGCAACCATTCCGCGACCCAGTTCCCCGACGTGGCGCACGCGCACCTTGCGGATGGCACGACCGTGTCCGCCGCGCTGGCAGATCGCCTGGGCGGAACGGAGGCGGCGATCGCGTGGCTCGACGACGTGTTCATCCCGCGCGTCGCGAAGCGCGGAGCCGAGATCATCGAGGTGCGCGGCTCGTCGTCGGTCGCGTCGGCGGCGAACGCCGCGATCGAGCACGTGCGCGACGAGCAGCTGGGCACGCACCGCGGCTGGACGTCGGCGGCGCTCGTCTCACGCGGCGAGTACGGCGTGCCCGAGGGGATCGTGTGCTCGTTCCCGGTGGTCTCCCGTGGCGACGGCGCGGGATACCGCGTCATCGAGGACCTCGCGTTCGACGCACGCGGGCGCGCACTGTTCGATGCATCCGTCGCCGAACTCGTCGCCGAACGCGACGCCGTCCGAGCCCTCGGCGTGCTGTGACCGAGGTCGTCGACCCGCTCGTCCTGATCATCATCGGGGTGGTGGTCATCGCCGTCGCGACGGCGGTCGGGCCGAAGCTGAACATCGCGGGGCCGCTCATCCTGGTGCTGCTCGGCCTCGGTGTCAGCCTGCTTCCGTTCGTCCACGTTCCGGAGATCGACCCCGACATCATCCTGGTCGGAGTTCTTCCCCCGCTCCTGTACTCGGCCGCGGTCTCCCTCCCCGCGATCGAGTTCCGACGCGACTTCGGCCCCATCGCGGGGCTCTCGGTGCTGCTCGTGCTGCTCAGCTCCGTCGCGCTCGCCTTCTTCTTCTCGGCCGTCATCGGCATCCCGTTCCTGCTCGCCCTCGCGCTCGGCGCCATCCTGAGCCCCACAGACGCCGTCGCGACGTCGATCGTCAAGCGCCTGGGGATCTCGAGACGGGTCGTGACGATGCTCGAGGGCGAGAGCCTGCTCAACGACGCGACCGCGCTCGTCATCCTCCGCGTCTCGATCGCGGCGCTCGCGGTGGGGTCGATCTCACCGGGGCAGTTCGTCGGCTCCTTCCTCTGGGGCGTGCTCATCGCGACGGTCGTCGGCGCCGTGATCGGCTACCTCAACCTGCGCCTGCGCGCGTTGATCCGGCACTCCGCAGCGAACACCGCCATCGGCTTCGTGGTGCCCTTCGCCGCGTACCTGCCGACCGAGCATCTGGGCGGTTCGGGGCTCGTCGCCGCGGTGGTGGCGGGCATCGTCACGGGTCAGGGGTCGGTGCGCTGGTTCACGCCCGAGCAGCGCCTGTCGGACGAACTCAACTGGCGCACCGTCGAGCTCGTGCTCGAGGGCGCGGTCTTCCTGGTCATGGGCCTCGAGCTGAAGGCCATCCTCGACCAGAACCTCAACCGCGACGGCGGAGCGGGCTTCGGTGTCGCGCTCGCGATCGCGGCACTGGGCATCATCCTGATCGTCCGCGCCGGATGGGTGTCGATCCTCGTCTGGCTGCAGTCGAGACGCGCCCGCGGGAGGCAGCGGAACAGGCTCGAGCAGTTCGGCACAAGACTCGACGATCTCGCCGACGCCCCACCCGGCGGACGCGGCGGACGAGGGATGCAGGTGAACCCCGCCCATCAGGAGAGACGCATCGCATCCGCCCGGCGCCGCCTCACCCGCGCGCTCGCCGACCTGGACTACTACCAGGGCCGGCCGCTGGGCTGGAAGCACGGCACGATCATCGTCTGGGCCGGCATGCGCGGCGTCGTGACGCTCGCCGCCGCGCAGACCCTTCCCCGCGGGGACGAGACGCCCGAGCGGGCGCTCCTCATCTTCATCGCGTTCCTCGTCGCGGTGGGGAGCCTGATCATCCAGGGCTTCTCGCTGCCGTGGCTGGTGCGGATGCTGCGACTCGACGAAGGCGACGACGAAGGCGTCGACAGGGCGGACCAGCAGCGCATCGACGACGAGCTGCGCGAAGCGGCGGGCGCGGCGCTGTCTGCGCCCGGGCTCGTGCGCCGTGACGGCTCCGCATTCCCCGACGGCTTCGCCGCGCGTGTCGGCGCACGGTTCACCGAGCCGCCCGACGACGAGACCACGGCGCTCGCGCGCGACATGCTCGAGCTGCGCCTCGCCATGATCGAAGCGATGCGGGGGCGACTGCTCGAGCTGTCGTCGGGCGGCGCCTACTCGACGGCGGCGCTGCGCCACGCGCTGGCCGAGCTCGACGCCGACGAGATCAGCCTGCAGCTGCGGCTCGACGAGAAGGACGACTGACCGCGGTATCGCGATGTCGTCGCGACGGGTCAGAATAGACGCGACGAAGGGTGCGGTCTTGAGCGAGTCGACGAGGATGGATGCCGCGGTCACGCACGCCCACGACGGCTCATCCGGCGCCGACACGAGTCCCATCCACCTGCCGCACGCGGCGGCCGAGTGCCCCAAGTGCTTCACCGAGCTGCAGGCCGATCGCGACTGGTGGCTCGCCCGGCCCGCCGGCTCGCGGCTCGTCGGGCTCGTGGTCTCGCGCGACGACATGCCGTCGGTCACCGAGCAGCGCAACGAGCTCACGCGTTTCGGCGTGCCGATCGACGGGTTCCGGCATCCCGCTCCCGAGACCCTGGAGTCGTGGGAGGAGCGCCTGGTGCGCCTCTTCGGCCGACTCGGGCGGGGCGACGTGCTGGTCGTGACGAACGTGCACGCCCTCGGCCGGAACATCGAGGAGGAGACGCGCACGGTCGCCGAGCTCCACCGGCGAGGGGTCGTGGTCAAGGTGCTCAGCCACGGCGGGCGCCACCTCTTCGACACCGGCCGCTGACCGCTCGTCGCGTCGAGCGAGCGGTGCGGGGCGAGAAGACTCAGCCGGCCACGTAGGCCTTGAGGTGCTGCGCTGTCAGGGTCTTGCCTTCCGCGATGAGATCCGCCGGCGTTCCCTCGAAGACGACCGTGCCGCCGTCGCGCCCGGCCCCCGGCCCGATGTCGATGATCCAGTCCGCGTGCGCCATGACGGCCTGGTGATGCTCGATCACGATGACCGAATTGCCGGCCTCGACGAGGCGGTCGAGCATCCCGAGCATGTTGTCGACGTCGGCGAGGTGCAGACCCGTCGTCGGCTCGTCGAGCACGTAGATCGCGCCCTTTTTGGCCATCGAGATCGCGAGCTTGAGCCGCTGGCGCTCGCCGCCCGAGAGCGTGTTGAGCGCCTGACCGAGCGTGATGTAGCCGAGTCCGACATCGATCATGCGCAGGAGGATCGCGTGCGCAGGCCCTTTCCCGAGGAACTCGGCCGCTTCGGACGCCGACATCGCGAGCACTTCGGCGATGTTCTTGCCCTCGAGCAGGTACTCGAGCACCGCGTCACTGAACCCCGAGCCGCCGCAGAGTTCGCACAGCGTCTCGACGGTCTGGGTGAACCCGAGTGTCGTGATGATGACGCCGAGTCCGCGGCAGGCGGGGCATGCACCCTCGGAGTTCGCGCTGAACAGGGCGGGCTTCACGCCGTTCGCCTTCGCGAACGCGGTGCGGATCGTGTCGAGGATGCCCGTGTACGTCGCAGGGCTCGATCGCCGGTTGCCCTTGATGGGCGCCTGATCCACGACCACGACATCGTCGAATCCGGGCACGTTGCCGTGGATGAGGGACGACTTGCCCGAGCCGGCGACGCCCGTGATCACCGTGAGGATGCCGAGCGGGATGTCGACGTCGACGTCCTTGAGGTTGTGCTGCGTCGCGCCCCGGATCTCGAGCGCCGCCTTCCGCTCGCGCGTCGAGGGCTTGAGCTGGGCCCTGTCGTCGAGGTGGCGACCCGTGATGGTCCCCGAGGCGCGCAGACCCGCGACGTCCCCCGTGTACTGGATCTCGCCGCCTGCGCGACCCGCGCCCGGACCGAGGTCGACGATGTGGTCGGCGATCTCGATGACCTCGGGCTTGTGCTCGACGACGAGCACGGTGTTCCCCTTGTCGCGCAGCAGCTGCAGGAGCTCGTTCATGCGCTGGATGTCGTGAGGGTGCAGGCCCGCCGTCGGCTCGTCGAAGACGTAGGAGATGTCGGTGAGCGCCGACCCGAGGTGCCGGATCATCTTGGTGCGCTGCGATTCGCCGCCCGACAGGGTGCCCGACGCACGGTCGAGCGAGAGGTAGCCGAGGCCGATGTTCACGAACGAATCGATCGTGTGGCGCAGCCCGGCCATGAGCGGTGCGACCGACGGGTCGTCGATCGTCGCGAGCCACTCCGCGAGATCCGTGATCTGCATCGCGGCGGCATCCGCGATGTTGACGCCGCCGATCTTGGACGATCGCGCTCCCTCGTTGAGCCGAGAGCCACCGCATTCCGGACACGGCATGAACTTCACGGCGCGGTCGACGAACGCGCGGATGTGGGGTTGCAGTCCATCGCGGTCCTTCGTCAGGAAGGACTTCGTGATCTTCGGCACAAGACCCTCGTAGGTCATGTTGATGCCCTGGATCTTGACCTTCGTCGGCTCCTTGTAGAGGAAGTCCGCCCGTTCCTGCTCGGTGTAGTCCTGGATCGGCTTTCCGGCGTCGACGAAGCCCGACTCGGTGAAGGCGCGCACCATCCAGCCGTCGACGCTGTACCCAGGGATCGTGAGGGCGCCGTCGGCGAGCGACTTCGTCTTGTCGTAGAGCTCGTCGAGGTCGACGTCGCTCACTTCGCCGAGACCCTCGCACTTCGGGCACATGCCGCCGGTGACCTCGAACGAGCGGCGCTCCTTGACCGTCTCGCCCCCCTTCTCGAACGTCACCGCCCCCGCGCCGGACACGGACGGGATGTTGAACGAGAACGCCTGCGGCGACCCGACGTGCGGCTGGCCGAGACGGCTGAACAGGATGCGCAGCATGGCGTGCGCATCGGTCGCCGTGCCGACGGTCGAGCGCGAGTTGGCGCCCATCCGCTCTTGGTCGACGATGATCGCCGGACTCACGTTCTCGAGCGCATCGACCTCGGGGCGATTGAGCTGGCCCATGAACTGCTGCACGAAGGTCGGGTAGGTCTCGTTGATGAGGCGCTGCGATTCGTTCGCGATCGTTCCGAAGACGAGAGAGGACTTGCCCGAGCCGCTCACCCCCGTGAAGACCGTCAGCCGGCGCTTGGGGATGTCGACGTCGACGTTCTTCAGATTGTTCTCACGGGCTCCGACGACGCGGATGACTTCGTGGGAGTCGGCGATGTGCTTCTCGGTCACAGGGGGCCTCTCGTTCGGAACGACGCTTCATTCTGCCGCCCATCGAGGACATCCTGCTTCCTGAATACTGCTCGCCTGCGTGTGGCGCCCCCATTTCGTCCGGGGCGGGATGCTTCGCGCCCCGAACGGCGCGAGTCTCCCCGTTTCGGCCCCGGCCAGGCGCTACGCGGCGTCGGCGGCGCGGTCGGGCTCGATCGCGAAGTTGTCGCGGAACACGCCTGCGGGATCGACCTCCGCCTTGATCGCACGAAGGCGCGCGAGTGTCGCAGGTGGGAACGCCTCGGCGATCCTCTCGGGGCGCAGCGTGCTGTCGAAGCTCAGGTACATGCCGCGCGAGTGCTCGGCGATGGATGCCCAGGCTCGGTCGAGTCGCGCCGGATCGGCGCCCAGCGCGGCGACCGAGAAGTTGGCCGACCGGTTCGCGTAGGCCGTGGCATCCTCCGCGACGTCCGCCACCGCGCCCCCGACGGCGCGAAGCTGGAAGAAGTAGGCGGCACCGTCGTCGAGCATGCGGGCGGCCGTCTGCGCGAACTCGGGGGTGACGTGCTCGACGAGTCCCGACCGGGAGTAGGGCTCGCCCGACCCGTGCTGCGCACCGAGGTCGGCGTTCGCCATCACCTGCGCATAGGTCGCGAGCTGGACCGACTGCTGCACGAGAGGGCCGAGCTCGGCGAACGGCTGCAGTCGCGCGATGATCGTGTCGGGGTCGGGCGAGTCGACCACGCCGTACAGCTGTGCGACCTGCGGCTGGCCGGGACGCCGGCCGCCCATCAGGAGGAACAGCGTCACGTCGCGCGGTGAGGCCTCGAGCACTCGTCCGTACCCTTCGAGGAACTCCGCGACGTCGTCGACCTGGAACGCGAGCTGCACCCAGCCGACCTCGCCGACCGGCGAGGCCTCGAACTCGAACGACGTCACGACGCCGATGTTCGCACCCGCGCCGCGGATCGCCCAGAACAGCTCGGGGCGGGTCGAGGCATCCGTCCGCACGATCGAGCCGTCGGCGAGGACCACCTCGGCCGCCCGCAGGCGATCGATCGTGAGGCCGTGTTCGCGCGCGAGGAAGCCGATACCGCCCGCCGTCGCGAGTCCTCCGACTCCGACGCCGCCGTAGTCGCCGGACGAGATCGCCCAGCCGTGCTCGCCCAGGGCTGCGGCGACCTGCATCCAGCGCGCACCCGCGCCGATCCGCACCAGCCGTGCGCCCTCGTCGAGCACCTCGATCCCGTCGAGTCTGCGCAGATCGATCACGATGCCGCCGTCGTTCGTCGATCGGCCGGAGATGCCGTGGCCGCCACTGCGGATCGCGAGCGGGAGTGCGGGATGCCGACGCGCGTACGCGATCGCGTCGGCGACCTGCTCGGCCGAGTCGGGCTGCAGCACGATCCCCGGTCGACCGCCGCGCATGTACGTCGCACGGACGTCGCCGTAGCCGAAGTCGCCCGGCTCGATGGCCGCGACGCCCACAGGCACGTCGTCGTACGCGATGCCCTCGCGCCGCGCGGCGAGCGATGTCGCCGCGCGGACGGGCGAGGCATCCGTCCCCCGCTCACCGCGCTCGCGCGCGACGACCTCGCGCACCGCCGGCGCGATGTCCTCGCCGAACGTCTGCAGCAGGCCCGGGTCGTCGCCCGCGAGGATGAAGGTGCCGATCCCGTCGTCGAGGGCGAGACGCACGAGGTGCTCGACGAATTCGGCCGGATCGCTCGACAGCACACCGATGTTCAGCAGTCGCCGGATCTCACGCGGGTCGCGGCCGACGCTCGCGGCGGCCTCGTCGATCGTCGTGTTGCCACGGCCGAGATCTCCCGGCTGCATGTAGCCGAGGGACGGAAGCCACCCGTCGCCCTTGCGCCCCGTGAGGGCCAGCATGCGCGGCTTGTAGGCGCCGATGTGGATCGGGATGCCGTGGGCGGGTCGCGGTCCGCGCTTCGCGCCGTGCACGCGGTGGTAGGTGCCGTCGGTGAAGACCCCGCGCCGCTCGTCGGTGTCCCACAGCTCGCGGATGACGTCGATCGCCTCTTCCAGCGCCGTGACCGACTGGCCTGCCGTCAGGCGTCCGCCGCCCATCGCCTCGATCGCGTCCCAGAAGCCGCCGGCTCCGAGACCGAGGTCGAATCGTCCCCCCGAGAGGAGATCGAGACTCGCGGCCGCACGGGCGACGACCGCGGGCGGACGCAGGGGCACGTTGAGCACGTTCGGCGCGATCCGGATGCGGTCGGTGCGTGCGGCGACGTACGACATGAGCGTCCAGGTGTCGAGGAAAGACGGCTGGTACGGGTGGTCCTGGAACGTCACGAGGTCGAGGCCGGATGCCTCGGCCGCCTGGCTGAGCAGCACCGGGTTCTGCGGGTTCGCCGCGGCGGGAGTGATGAACGCACCGAACTCGAGGGAGTGGCCGTAGTCCATGAGGGTCCTTTCAGAGAGCCGCGACAGCGGCCGGCGCGGGGCGGAGGCCCGCGAAGAGGATGTCGAGAAGCAGCTCCCGGTCGTCGGGAGAACCGAGGCGCACGGCGTGTTCGACGCCGCACACGAGGCGCTGCAGCTGCGGTGGGGTCAGGTCTTCGCGCACGACGCCGTCGCGTTGAGCGCGCGCGAGCACGGCGGCGTACCCGTCGAACACCCGACCGCGTGCCGCGGTGCACTCGGTGTGGATCGCGGGGTCGACCTGCTCGAGGTCGGTGAGGACGGCTTCGAGTCCGGCGTCGGCGAGCTGCAGCGCGACGGCCTCGCAGACGAAGCCGCGCAGTGCCGCCTCAGCATCCGGCTCCTGGGCGGCGGTCGCCGCGGCGGCCACGAGCCGCGCGAGCGCATCGGCGCTCAGCGCCTCGACGAGGGCGCGCACGGTCGGGAAATGCCGGTACACGGTGCCGATCCCGACACCCGCTTCCCGAGCGATGTCGTTGAGGCGCAGGGCGCGCGCGTCGTGCGTGCGTGCGACGTCGAGGATGCGCTCGCGGCTGCGCACGGCGTCGGCTCGGGGGCTCATGCTCCCAGGCTACACCCTAAACGGATGATCTATCCGTTTAGGGGATCACTCCGCGCGCCAGCATCCGGCGACGTGGTCGTCGACCATGCCCGACGACTGCATCAGCGCGTACGTCGTCGTGGACCCCACGAAGCGGAATCCGCGCTTCTTGAGCGCCTTGCTCATGGCGTCGGACTCGGCCGTGGTCGCCGTGACGTCGGCGAAGGATGCCGGACGCGGCCACGACGGGGGCGCGAACGACCACAGGAAGGCATCGAGCTCGCCGTCCGCCATCTCGAGCACGAGCCGCGCGTTCGAGATCGTGGCGAGGATCTTCGCCCGGTTGCGGATGATGCCGGCATCCATCATCAATCGCTCGACGTCGTCGTCGCCGAACTCCGCCACGATCGCGGGGTCGAATCCGTGGAAGACCTCTCGGAAGTGCGGGCGCTTGCGCAGGATCGTGATCCACGAGAGTCCTGCCTGGAACCCCTCGAGCGACATCTTCTCGAACAGGGGTCGGTCGCCGTGCAGAGGTCGCCCCCACTCCTCGTCGTGGTAGCGGCGGTACTCGGTGTCGTCGCCGACCCACGCGCAGCGTGCGATGCCGTCGGGGCCGATGCGCGTACTCGTCATGGCGCCAACATTACGGCTGGCAACGGACAGAAGAAGGCTCGGTGAACAAGGCCGGATCGCCTCGGCGTGCCACCAGATGCGCCCATAGCGTCGAAGACGGATGCCTCGCGGCATCCATCCGTTATCTCTCTCGAAACTGGGGAAACACACACATGCGATCTGCACACAAGCTCGGTCTCGTCGCCGGCGTCGCCGGGGCCTTGGTCCTCGCGCCGCTGCCGGCGCTCGCCGCCGAGGACGACTCCGACGCGACGGGGACGCTCACCGTCACGCGCTTCGACGACCGCTACGCCGACGGCCTCTTCGACCCGTCGAACACGAACGCCGCGGGATACTCCGACGCGAAGAACGACTCCGCCCCGCGCGTGCTGGGCGCCGACGGCGTCTGGTACCACGCGAGCCCGAACGCCGACGGCGACGTCGTCTTCGAGAACCTGCCTGTCGGCGAGGCGCAGGTGCACTTCCTGTACCCGAACAGCCCCGGCGGCGAGGTCTTCTTCGACGCGACGGGCGCGACCTCGGCCGCCGACATCGAGCAGCTCCCCGTCGGCAGCTTCCTCGGCTCGCAGAGCGGCTACGCCACGGTCGACATCGACGCCGACGGCGAGTTCCTGCTCGTGGGCATGACTGCCCTGCGCCTCGTGACCAAGGTCCAGCTCGCCGACGGCACCCCCGTCGAGGACCTCGCCTCGGTCGAGCTGGGTTCGCGCGGCACGTGGAACCCCGCGACCGAGTACGACTTCGCGGGCGGGTACGGCACCTACGAGGCCTTCTCGAGCTACGGCTACGTGCGTCACCTGCCCGGCGATCTCAGCGTGCGCCTCGCCCCGCCCGCGGGCTACCGCGTCGCCTCGGTCACGGCGCAGAACTACGAGGGCGGCCCGTCGATCCCCGTGACGAAGCAGGGCGATTCGTGGTCGTTCGCCTCGACCGAGGTGCAGGACTACTTCTGGAACCCGTTCTTCACCGTCACACTCGAGGAGGCACCCGACACCGTCAAGCCCGTCGCGACCCTCGTCTCGCCGACGACCGCCGGACCGTTCCAGTCGCTCAGTCTGCAGGTGGATGCGACCGATGACCGCGGACTCGACCGCGTCGTGGCGAACATCTACAAGGACGGCAAGCTCGTGAAGTCGACGCAGACCGCCGCGAACGGCGCCTCGTCGGCGACGCACACGGCGACCGTCTCGCTGCCGGACGGCGCGTACACGGTGAAGTACAACGCGAGCGACCTCGCAGGCAACATCGCGCAGACCGGCACCTTCGCGTTCTCGATCGACAAGACCGCCCCGACCATCACGGTCAAGGACGGCGCGTCGTACACGAACGGTGCGGGCGGGATCTACGGCCTCGTCAGCTTCAAGCTCCACGACGCGGGCAAGATCGACAGGATCACGCTGAACGGCAAGGTCAAGGACCTCACCGACAACGCGTGGTCCGACCTCAACTTCGTCAAGCCCGGCGTCTTCGGCGCGGTCGAGGGCGCCAACACCCTCGTCGCGTACGACGTCGCGGGCAACACGACGACGCTGCAGTTCGCGCTCGACGCGACCGGTCCGACCGTCACGGTCAAGGGCGGTTCGACCCTCTCCGCGCAGAGCTTCAAGCTCTACGACGCGAACAAGGTCGACAAGGTCACCATCAACGGGGTCGTGAAGGACCTCTCGAACAACGTGTGGTCCGACGTCAACGGGGTCAAGAACGGCGTGTTCGGGGCGGTCTCCGGTGCCAACACGCTCGTCGCCTACGACGTGTTCGGCAACACGACCACGGTCGCGTTCACGCTCGACTGACCGTCGGCGCGTTCGAGGAGCGCTTCCCGCCCTGAGCGGGGAGCGCTCCTTCGCGCGCCCGCAGCGCCTCCTCGAGGTCGGGATGCCGGAACGTGAAACCCGCCGCGGTCAGGCGCTCGGGCAGCACCCACCGGCTCTTCAGCACGAGCTCCGGCTCGGTGCGCAGCGCCCACATGGCGGGCTCCAGCATCCATCGCCGCGCCGGCAGGCCGAAAGGCGCACGGACGACGCGGCGGAGCGTGCGCATGAGCGTCGCGTTGTCGGAGGGATGCGGGCTCGCGAGGTTCACGACGCCGTCGATGTCGTCTCGTTCGATGAGGAAGCGGATCGCACCGAGGACGTCGTCGATGTGGATCCAGCTGAATCGCTGTCGCCCCCGGGTGTCGTGATGGGGTGCGCGGCCGTCGCCTGTCGGGTGCTCGCCGATCCCGCGGTAGCGACGGTGCTGCGGCCACCAGCCGTCGACCTGCGGGCCGCCGAGACCGAGCCGAGCGAGACGCGCGAGCATCATCGTCGCGGGCCCGTCGCCGAGCACGATCGCCATGCGCAGCGCGACACGACGCGTGCCGGGCAGATCGCCGGCGAAGAGGGCGCGCTCCCACGACCGCGCCACATCGACCGAGAAGCCGGCACCGAGCTCGCCGTTCGCTTCGGTGTTCGGGCGGTCCATCGCGTGACGGTAGATCGTCGCGGTGCTCGCGTTGAGCCACACCCTCGGAGGCGAGACAGCGGACTCGACGGCGTGGTGGAGCGCGCGCGTCGTCTCGACGCGCGATCGCAGTATCTCGTCGCGGTTGGCGTCGGTGTAGCGGCAGTTCACGGACTTGCCCGCGAGGTTGATCAGCACATCGGCGCCGTCCACTGCTGCGCGGGCGTCCGACCAGGTCACCGGACCGCGACGGCCGATCGCGACGACCTCGTGCCCGCCGGCGGTGAACTCCGCCACGAGCTGACGGCCGATGAATCCGGATGCCCCGGCGATGACGATGCGCATGTCTCCTCTTTCTGAACGTGTTCAGAATACGCTACGCTCGCCGCTATGACGACCCCGTCGCGTTCCGAGTCGGTGTACCAGCTCGTTCTCGGGGAGGGCTTCGCGGCCATCGACCCCGGACTGCGCCCCTACTTCGCTTCCGCTCCCGAGGGCACGGGGCGGGGGGCGGGGACGTTCGTCACCGCCGGATCGCGTCTGCGCATTCTCCGCCCGGCCTTCGCGTGGCTTGCTCGACGACAGATCCTCTTCCCCGAGTTCGGTCGCGACGTGCCGTTCACCGTGGTCAACGAGCAGCACGCAGACGGGTCCCTGAGTGGCATCCGCACCCTCCACTTCGCGGGCGGGGATCGCGTGCTCGCGGACTCGATGACGGTGGATGACGGCCGCCTCATCGACCGCATCGGAATCGGGGGTCGTCTCGAAGTCGCGCTCGACGTCGACGTCGCGGATGGATGCGTCCGCCTGCGCTCGACGTCGCTCGCGCTCCGCATCGGCGGCCGACGGCTGCCTTTGCCACACGTCGTACGGGTCACGGTCGACGAGAGCTTCTCCGATGGACGCCAGCACGTCGACGTGCGACTGCGTTCACCGCTCGTCGGCGAGGTGTTCCGCTATGCCGGCTCGTTCTCCTACTCGGTGCGGAGGAGGTCGCGCCGGGACGACGTGCGCTGCGAGCAGCCTTCGATCACGCCTTCTTCTTGAGCGACTTCTCCGAGACAGGGGCCTCGCCCGACGCCTTGAGCGCGGCGTAGTAGTCGCGGGCCTCGTTCTGGCGCTCGAGCTCCGCGCCCGACGCGATGGGCGCGCGCACGTGCTCGGGTGCGAAGCCATAGGCGTCGACGAGGTCCTGTGCGTGGGGACGCAGCCGCAGGGACAGGCGATCGATGTAGCGCGAGACGGATGCCGCGCGCTGCGCCGACAGGCGGCCGTTGATGAGGTACCAGGCGAGGTGCTTCTCGATGAGGTGCAGACCGAAGAGGTCGCGCAGCCACGTCATCACCTGGGCGGTGCCCTCGTCGGTCACCCGGGCGAGGCCGTCGGAGAACGCCTCCCACTGCAGCAGCTCGCCGTGCGCGCGCGCGGCTTCGATGAGCTCGGACTGGTGCGCGTTGAAGAGCGCCGCGGCTTCGGACGGGGACAGCTTGGATGCCGGGCGCAGCGCGGTCGCGACATCCGACACCATCTGCTGCACGCGGCCCGCGAGCAGCTCGTGCTGCTGCTCGGCGCGCAGACCGAGCTCGACCGATCGCGCGGTGGAGCCGAAGTCGGCGACCGACTGGCCGAACTGGCGGAGTCCTGCGCCGTGGAACAGCTTGCCGGCCGTCTGGCCGACGGCGAACTTCGCGAGGGTCGCGGCATCCGCACCCTTGAACTGCTTCGCGAAGTCCGACAGCAGGCGCTTGCCGACGAGCTGCAGGAGGATGTTGTTGTCGCCCTCGAACGTCACGTAGACGTCGAGGTCCTGGTGAAGGCCCACCAGGCGGTTCTCGGCGAGGAAGCCGGAGCCACCGCACGCCTCGCGCGCCTCCTGGATCGTGCTCAGTGCGTTCCAGGTCGACAGCGGCTTGAGGGCCGCGGCGAGGGTCTCGAGGTCCTCGCGGTTCTCGGAGGTGTCGTCGCGGCCGCTGAACACGGCGTCGAACTTGCGCAGCAGCTCGTCGTTGGAGAAGAACTGCGCGTAGTTCTGCGCGAGGAGCGGCATCAGACGACGCTGGTGCTTGCCGTAGTCGAGCAGCACGACCTCGTCGCTGCCTGCGCCCGAGTCGAACTGGCGGCGCTGACCCGCGTATGTGAGCGCGATGTAGAGGGCGAGTGCCGTGCCGGTCGTCGCGGCGCCGTCGAGTGAGACCCGACCCTGCACGAGCGCACCGAGCATCGTGAAGAATCGACGACCGGGGCTCGGGATGTCGCTCGTGTACGTGCCGTCCTCGGCGACCTGGCCGTAGCGGTCGAGCAGGTTGAAGAGCGGCACGCGCACCTGGTCGAAGTGCAGCCGGCCGTTGTCGATGCCGTTGAGCCCGCCCTTGACGCCGTCGTCCTCGCCGCCGATCCCGGGGAGGAAGTCGCCCTCGTCGTCACGGAGCGGCACGTAGAAGCAGTGCACGCCGTAGTTGACGCCGCCCGTGATGAGCTGCGCGAAGACCGTCGCCGCCTTGCCGTGCAGGGCCGCGTTGCCGAGGTAGTCCTTCCAGGCCCCGCGGAAGGGGGTGTGGATGACGAACTCCTTCGTCGCGGGGTCGTAGGTCGCCGTCGTGCCGATGGCCGCGACATCCGATCCGTGGCCCGTCTCGGTCATCGCGAACGCACCGGGGATCGACAGGTCGATGATGCCCTCGAGCCACGCGTCGTGATGCTTCTTCGTGCCCAGCTGGAACACCGCCGAGCCGAAGAGACCCCACTGCACGCCCGACTTGATCTGCAGGCTCGGGTCGGCGAGCACGAGTTCCATGAACCCCGCGAGGTTCGCGCCGTTGTCGTTCAGACCGCCGTACTCCTCGGGCATCGCACGGCGCGAGCCGCCGTGCTGGACGAGCAGGTGGAGCTGAGTGAGCACGCGCTCGCGGTGCTCGTCCATCGGCATGCCCTCGACGCGCCAGAACGCGGGGTCCTTGATCATCTCGCGCGCTTCGCGGCGCGTGTCGCCCCACGTGCCCAGCAGGAGGTCGGTGACGGCGTCGACGTCGATGCGGGGCTCGGATGCCTCGGCAGCGGTGTGCGGCGCGGTCGGGGCACCGCCGACGGGCGTGCGCTTGCTCGTAGCGGGCTTCTTGGATCGGACGGCGGCGTCGGCCATTGCTGCACCTCTCGGAGTGGTGGGAAGACTCCTTCCACGGTAGAACCTCCACAACCCGTTACCAACGCGCCTAGAGGACTCCTACAACGTCGTCGAGCGACGTGCCGAGGGTCGGTTGTGCGAGGTCTTACAGCGCGAGTCCGTGGCCGAAGCGGAAGAGCGGATCCTCGGTGTCGAAGGGCACGTCGGGACGGGATGCCTCGACCGTCGCCATGCTGCGCGGGATGTCGAACGGCAGCTTCCCCCGCGCCTCGGCGGCCCCGGTCAGAACGTCGAGCAGGGCATCGGGGCTGACGCCCCAGTTCGCGACGACCGCCGCGACGGAGTCGACGATCGGGCCGAGGATCGCCGGGCGATCGAGGAAGACGTCGACGACCGTCGGCACCTGGGCCGCGATCTCGGCGACATGCGCGAGCGTCTCGGCCGGGAAGTCGAGCGACCCCGCGTGGAAGAAGTTCTCGAACATCGTCGCCCGCTGCTCGTACGGCGCCTGCAGGCGCAGGATCGCGGCATCCGCCTCGCCCGGCGTCGCGACGACCTCGCCGTAGGCCGCGACCGCCTCGGGGGCGATCCCCTCCACGTAGAGCTTCACCCTGTCGCCGAGCGGCAGCACGCCATCGTTCGAGAGCACCGCGATCGATGCGCGCTGCGCGGCGTCGCCCGCGGCGCGGAACTCGGCCGAGCCCACGATCGCGTCGGCCGCATCGGCATCCACGAACGCGTTCTCGAAGAGGCCGAGTTCGAACTTCTCCCGGAGCAGGCGTCGGGCCGAGACGTCCAGGCGCTCTTCGGGAACGGCGCCTGTCTCGACCAGGCCGATGAGCAGCTCCGTGCACTTCTCGCCGCCGAACTGGTCGGCGCCGGCATCCAGGATCTTCACGATCCGCTCTTCGGGAGTGAGGTGCTCGACGCCCCACGCCCGTGCGGGGAACGGCTGGCCCATGATCTCGGAGTCGGTGACGAGCCCCCAGTCGGTGCACACGATGCCGTCGAAGCCGAAGCGCTCGCGCAGGAGGCCGGTGAGGACGGACTTGTTGAAGCCGAAGCCGACCTCCTCGTGCTCCGTGCCGATCGGCATGCCGTAGTAGGGCATGATCTGGCGTCCGCCGGCGGCGAAGACGGCCTCGAACGGCTTCAGGTGGTGCTCGAAGTTGTCGCCGGGGTAGACCTGCTCGCGTCCGTACGCGAAGTGCGGGTCCTCGCCGTCCTTCTGCGGTCCACCGCCGGGGAAGTGCTTGGTCATCGTGCTCACCGAGCCGGCGCCGAACGATGCACCCTGGAATCCGCGCACGTACGCCGCTCCGAGCTCGCCGCTGAGGTCGGCGTCCTCGCCGAAGGTCTGCAGGGCGCGCGACCAGCGCGGTTCGGTTGCGAGGTCGACCTGCGGGTGCAGAGCGACGCGGATGCCGACGGCCGTGTACTCCTGGCGCGCGATGTCGGCGAAGCGCTCGACGAGCTCGGGCTCGCGGGTCGCCGCGAGACCGAGCGGCTCGGGCCACTGCGAGAACGGTCCGGCGAGGATCGCCGCGCCGGGGTTGTCGCTGAACGCGTGGCGCGGATCGGTCGAGATCGTGACGGGGATCCCGAGACGAGTGGATGCCGCGAGCTCCTGGAGCCTGTTGTGCCAGCGCGCCATCGCGCCGGCGGTCGGCGCGACACCGAGCAGGTTGAAGTGGCTCATCGATCGCTCGATCACGTATTCCGCGTTGGACGGCAGTCCGAAGATCGGATCGCCGTCCGACAGCTCGCCGTCGGGGCCCATCGAGATCATCGTCTGGAAGAAGAGCCCGGCCTTCTCGGCGAGGGTCATCTGCGACAGGAGGATCTCGACCCGCTCGTCGACGGAGAGGCTCGCGTCGCGGTACCGGTCGTCGATGGGTGTCGTGGCGTCGTTGCTCATGCCTCGATGATAAACCGAATGTCGCTTGGTTTTCTATTCTGGGTGCCGTGTCCGAAGGGGCGTCGACAATGAGGGCATGGACATCGCGCTGCGCCGATGGAGCGAAGAGGACCTCCCCGTGCTCGAGCGCGCGAACACCCCCGAGATGACCGCGTACCTCGGAGGCCCCGAGACGGACGAGCAGGTGCGCGAGCGCCATGCACGCTATCTGCGGCTCTGGGATTCGGGCGAGGCGCGCATGTACCGGGTCGACGTCGACGGCCTCCCCGTCGGTGGGATCGGATACTGGCAGACCTCGCACGACGGTGTCGACGCGTTCGAGACGGGGTGGCAGATCGAGCCGGCGTGGCAGGGTCGAGGCGTCGCGCGCGAGGCGCTGCGGCAGCTCATCCGGCTCGTCGCGGCGGACGGTTCGCGATCTCTGCTCGTCGCCTACCCGGGCGTCGACAATCCGGGATCGAACGCGCTGTGCCGCGGCGCCGGGTTCACTCAGGTGGGTTCCGGCACGATGCCGTGGCGCGGGGGCGAGCTCACGTTCAACTCCTGGGTGCTCGACATGTCGCCCCTCGATCTCACCGGGCGGGTGCCCGATGTCGACGAGCGATTCGCCGCCCTCGATGACAGCCGGTGGTGGCCGTTCTACAACCCGCACTGGTCGTCGCGGGCCGATGCCGCCGCGCGGTGGGCGACATCCGACCGCGGTCTGGAGCTTCGGATCGACAGCGACACGAGACCGTGGGCTCCGGCGATCGACGGCGACATCCGCGTCTCGCACGTGCAGACCGGACAGTTCTCCGGGCCGCTCGGCAGCGGTGTCGGGCAGCATCGGTTCCGTCAGGGTCTCGTCGTGAACGAGGAGCAGCCCGAGCATCGCGGCTGGCTCGTGCACGGTGGAGTGATCGAGGTGCGGATGGCGGCGATCGCCCACGCCGATGCGATGGTCGCGTTCTGGCCCATCGGGTTCGAGGAGCGCCCCGACGACTGCGGCGAGATCTGCATCGCCGAGATCTTCGGCAGCGAGGTCGATGCCGACGGCGGTCTCGTCGGCATCGGCGTCAAGCCGCAGAACGATCCGCGCCTCACGATGGATTTCGAGAAGATCCGCATCGACGGCGACCTGACCGAGATGCACGACTACGCGGTCGAGTGGATGCCGGATCGCCTGCGGTTCTTCGTCGACGGGCGGTGGGTCAAGACCGTCGTTCAGACGATCGACTACCCCGTGCAGTTCATGCTCGACGTGTACGAGTTCGCCCGGTCGGACGGCTCGCGCGACCTCTCCGCGTTGCCGCACGTGCTGCGCGTGCAGAGGATCCGGACGTTCCCTCCCCTCACGCCGCGGCGATGACTTCGAGCACCGCCTCTCCATAGGCTTCGCGCTTCTTCGCCCCGATCCCGGTGACACCGTCGAGGTCGCCGAGGCTCGCCGGTCGTGCCTCGGCGAGCGCTCGCAGGGTCGCGTCGCCGAACACGATGTACGCCGGCACCCCGAGCTCCTTCGCGACTCCCGCCCGCCATGCGCGCAGCGCCTCGAACAGCCCGCGGTCGTCTTCGCCGAGCGTCTCGGGCGCGGACGACCTGCGCAGCCGGGGCGCCTCCGCACCTCGTCCGAGCACATCGCGGCGCAGAGGCACCGCGGTCTCGCCCTTGAGCACGCCCGCGGCCGGTTCGGCGAGCGCGAGCGTTCCGTACTCGCCCTGAGCCTGGAGGATGCCGCGGGCGAGCAGCTGCCGAATGACACTCCGCCAGTCCTGGTCGCTCAGGTCGGCGCCGAGCCCATAGGTCGACAGCTTGTCGTGTCCCTGCTGACGGATGCGGTCTGTCGATGCGCCCCGCAGGATGTCGATGAGGTGGCCTGCTCCGAACGCCTGCCCGCGCTCCCGCTGAAGACGCACGATCGTCGAGAGGAGCTTCTGCGCCGGCACGAGTCCGTCCCACGTCTCGGGCGCCTCGAGACACGTGTCGCAGTTGCCGCACGGCGTCGAGTCCTCGCCGAAGTAGGCGAGGAGGTTCTGGCGGCGGCAGCCGATCGTCTCGCACAGCGCGAGCATCGCGTCGAGGTGCTGCCCGAGCCGCGTCTTGAAGGCGCGATCACCCGGCGACTGGTCGATCATGCGCCGCTGCTGCACGACGTCGCCGAGCCCGTAGACCATCCACGCGATCGACGGCTCGCCGTCGCGTCCCGCTCGACCGGTCTCCTGGTAGTAGCCCTCGACCGACTTCGGCAGGTCGATGTGCGCGACGAACCGCACATCGGGCTTGTCGATGCCCATCCCGAACGCGATGGTCGCGACCATCACCACGCCGTCCTCGCGGAGGAACCGCGACTGGTTCGCCGCGCGCACCGACGAGTCGAGACCCGCGTGGTACGGCAGCGCGTCGACGCACTGGGCGCTCAGGAACTCCGCCGTCTGCTCGACCGACTTGCGACTCAGCGCATAGACGATCCCGGCCGAGCGCTCGGGCAGCGACCGGATGAAGCCGACGAGCTGGCGGCGCGGGTCGGACTTCGCCTCGATGCGGTACTGGATGTTCGGCCGATCGAAGCTCGAGACGAAGTGCCGCGCGTTCGGCAGTCGCAGGCGCTCGGTCATCTCGCGGTGGGTCGCCGGCGTCGCGGTCGCCGTCAGCGCGAGTCGTGGCACGCCGGGGAACCGGTCGGCGAGCTCGCCGAGAGCGAGGTAGTCGGGGCGGAAGTCATGGCCCCACTGAGACACGCAGTGCGCCTCGTCGATCGCGATGACGCTGAGCTTTCCGCGCGCGAGGAAGCGCAGCGTCGCTTCGGTGTTGAGCCGCTCGGGGGCCACATAGAGCAGATCGAGCTCGCCGGCGAGGTACGCCTGTTCGACGGCGGCGCGCTCCTGCGGGGACTGCGTCGAGTTGAGGTAGGCCGCGTGCACGCCGTTGGCGATGAGCGCATCGACCTGGTCGTGCATGAGCGCGATGAGCGGGCTCACGACCAGCCCGGTACCGGGTCGTACGAGCGCGGGCACCTGGTAGCAGACGCTCTTGCCCCCGCCGGTCGGCATCAGCACGACGGCGTCGCCGCCCGCGACGACATGGTCGACGATGGACGCCTGCTCGCCGCGGAAGGCGTCGTAGCCGTACACCTCGAGCAGCACGGCGAGCGCCTCGGTGCCCGTGAAATCGCGGCGTGCTGTTCCGCTCAGCGGCGTCGCCGGCATGGCGCCCGCCGTCGTCGACCGATCGACGGGATAGGGTGCGTCGCTGAAGTCCGGCGGCGGTGCGAGCTCGTCGGGATCCCACACAAGATCGGCATAAGGGTCGTTGTAGGAGTGGGATGTCACGTGGCCAGCGTAATCATCGTCACCGACGTCACGCCTCAGACCTGAAGCTCTGTGAACCCACCCGGCGCGAGCGCCACCTGTCGAGGAGACGATGTCGTGAAGTCGGTCGCGCGCAGATCCACGGCGAACGGCGCGGGGTTCGCCTGAAGGCGCACGATGTACCGCCGCGCGGAGAGGCTCGAGATCGACGACCACTTCGTCTGGTCATCCTGCTCCTGGCCGTTCGGGCCGACGCCCGTCATGAGCCCGGCGGGGATGTCGAAGTTGTTGAGCACGTGCAGGCATGTCTGCTCCGCATCGGCCGCGCTCGCGCCGGCGTGCACGGTCGAGACGTACGCGGTGGCGCGCAGGAAGCGTCCGGTGCTGCCCGAGTCCCCCGGCAGACCCACGAAACCCTGCCCCTGCGCGAGCGGGGCGAACGTGACACCGCGGATGTCGACCGGCGCGGGGTTGGCCGGTCCGAGTCGCGGGAGCCAGTTGCGCACATTGTCGTAGTGCCATTCCAGATACGGGGCGTTCGTCGCGACGCCGAGCGGGTTGGGGTGAGCAACCGCTGCGCCATCCACGAACTCGACGACACCGGCATCACCCGACGCATCGTGGAGGACCACGTGCAGCGGCGGCACCGCCCCGAGCAGCGGGTTCACCGGCCCCCAGATCGTCCGTGTCGCGAGCAGCGCGAACGCCTCGGCGACGGTCGCCGCCTGCGTGAGTGCGAACGTGACGGCGTCGAGCACGGAGAGGTTCGACCCGGCATCCGGCGAAGGCGGCGGATACGACGCGAAACCCGGCATGTAGAGGGCGCCGGCGTACAGCCCGGCCTCGTTCATGCCGTCCGTGAGCCACTGCGGCCGGCCGACGGCATCCATTCCCACGACGCCGTGCACCGACGTCCACGTCGCGCCGTCACCGTCCGGGGCCTCCGACGTGAGCGTGACGTCGCGGGGGATGACCGTGAGATTCGCGCCGAGCATGTCGGGGAACTCCATCGTGCGACCGACGCACACGCTGCCGTCATCCGCCCGCAGTTGAAAGCTGGTGCACATGGGTAGCTCCGCTCCGCAGCCCCGCCGAGGGGCGCACTGATCGCGAGCCTATCGAGCGACGCGCGCGGTCGGCAGAGGCGGACGGCAGACCAGCAGCTCCGCCTGACCCGATGCGCCGACACCACCGGCCGCGTATGGCAGAAGCACCGTCGCACCACGCGCGACCCGAGTCGGTGAGCCCGCCTCGTCGATGAGCGCCAGCTCTCCGTCGACCACGACGACGATCGCGAAGCCGCGTTCGAGCGCCGCGTGACCGTCGACCATGACGCGCTCGACCCGGAAGAGCTCATCGGCCTGGGCCGGAAGCAGGGCCGTTCGCGACCCCGCACGGTGGACGAGACCGCTGATCTCCGTCGTCGTGCGCGGCCTTCGCTCGACCGCACTCAAGGCGGTGTCGAAGCCGACCCCGAGATGGCCCGCGACGGCGCCGTCGATCGCGAAGTCGCGCCATTCGACCAGGATCGACAGGTCCTCGGGCTCCTGCAGCTCGACAAGCAGGATGCCCTCGCCGATCGCATGGAGCACGCCGGCGGGCACGTGGACGACGTCGCCGGGGCCGACCTCGATGCGGTGCATCGCCGCGAGCAGTGCCGGGGTGTCCTGCCGCGCGACGATGTCGTCGAGCTCTGCCCGCTCGAGGTCCCGGGCGAGGCCGAGATGCACCTCGCCGGGGGTGAGGATGCACCACGCCTCCGTCTTGCCGTGCGCGGCACCCAGGTGCTCGGCCGCCCACGATCCGTCGGGATGCGCGTGAACGGGGAGCCGCTGCCCCGCGTCGAGGAGCTTGACGAGCAGCATCGGATCCGCTCCGTACGCCGCCACGTGCGCGGCGCCGAGCCAGGGGATCGGATCGGCCGCGATCGCGTCGGCGAGCAGCGTGCCATCCGCGAGCACCGACCGACCCGAGGGCGCCTCTCCGCTCACGGCCGTCACCGAGCCCACCCAGTCCTCGGGTTCGAACTCCGCCGCCGGCGCCTCGCCGCGGAAGTCGGTGATCCGACGGCCGCCGCGATAGAAGCGGTCGGCCGGACGATTCGAGGGCAGGACGAGGATTCCGGGTTCGGTCACAGCCGCACGACCTCCGTGACGCGCACCACGGCCGTGCCCTCTTCGACGGATGCCTCGAGATCCACGACCCCGCGGATGCGCCAGTCGTGATCTCCGGCGGGGTCGTCGATCGTCTGCTCGACGAGCCACTCTTCGGCGCGCTCGTCGATCGTGACGAGGCGCGGCGAACGCGCCGGACCGCCCGTGAGGATCTCGTCGTGATCGTCGAAGTACGCGTCGAGCGCCGCAGGCCAGTCCACGCCGGGATCCAGCTCGACCAGCTCGTCGTCGCGCTGCAGCGCCGCGAGCTGCACCCGGCGGAAGAGCTCGTTGCGTACCAGCACCTGGAACGCGCGACGGTTGGTCAGCACGGACGGCGGAGCCGGCGGCACCACGGGGGTAGCGGCATCCACCACCGGGTTGATCAGCGCCTCCCACTCGTCGACCAGTGACGAGTCGACCTGGCGCACGAGCTCGCCGAGCCATTCGATGATGTCGAGCAGGTCGTCGGTGCGCGCCTCGGCGGGCACGGTCTGGCGCACGGCGCGGTAGGCGTCCGAGAGATAGCGCAGCACGAGGCCCTCGCTGCGGGCGAGCTGGTAGAACGACACGAACTCGGCGAACGACATCGCGCGCTCGAACATGTCGCGCACGACCGACTTGGGGGCGAGCTCGAAGTCGCGCACCCAGGGCTGAGACGAGGCGAAGACCTCGAACGACTGCGCGAGCAGCTCGGCCAGCGGCTTGGGGTAGGTGACTTCCTCGAGCAGCGCCATGCGCTCGTCGTACTCGATCCCGTCGCGCTTCATCGCACCCACGGCCTCGCCACGGGCCTTGAACTCCTGCTGCGAGAGGATCGCCCGCGGATCGTCGAGGGTCGCCTCGATCACGCTGATGACGTCGAGCGCGTAATGCCCCGAGCCGGTCTCGGCCGAGAGGTCGTCGGGCGAGAGCAGTCCGATCGCGGCGAGCGCGAAGGGCGAGAGCGGCTGGTTGAGCGCGAAGTTGGGCTGCAGATCGACGGTGAGGTGGATGCCGGAGCCGTCCGCCACGACGATCTCGGCCGCCACGAGCGTGCGGAAGATCGCGATCGCTCGCCGGGCCAGGTCGTAGCGGCGGCCGCGCGGCTCGTGGTTGTCGAACACGAGCGACCGCACGTTCTCGAACACGTCGCCGCCGCGCGCGATGACGTTGATGAGCATCGCCGCCGTGAGCTGCAGCTGGGGCACGAGCGGTTCGGGTTCGGCGGCGATGAGGCGCTCGTACGAGCCCTCGCCCCAGTTCACGACACCCGTGGGCGCCTTCTTGCGCACGATCTTCTTGCGCTTGGCGGGGTCGTCCCCCGCCTTGGCGAGGGCGACGGCGTTCTCGATCTCCCACTCGGGCGCCATCACGACGACGTTGCCGTAGGTGTCGAACCCGGCGCGTCCGGCACGGCCCGCGACCTGCTGGAACTCCCGCGCGGAGATCTGCCGCATCCTCGTGCCGTCGTACTTCGACAGCGCCGTCAGCACGACGGTGCGGATCGGGACGTTGATGCCGACCCCGAGCGTGTCGGTGCCGCAGATGACCTTGAGCAGACCGCGCTGGGCGAGAGTCTCGACCAGCCGCCGATAGCGCGGGAGCATTCCCGCATGGTGCACGCCGATGCCCGAGCGCACGAGGCGCGACAGCGTCTTGCCGAAGCCCGTCGTGAAGCGGAAGTCCCCGATCGCCTCGGCGATGGCATCCCGCTGCTCCCGCGACGCGACCCGCACCGATGCCAGCGCCTGCGCGCGCTCGAGGGCTGCGGCCTGCGAGAAGTGCACGATGTAGACGGGAACCTCGTGCTCCTCGAGCAGGCGCTCGACGATCTCGTGCGCGGGGGTGCGCGCGTACGAGAAGTGCAGGGGCACGGGCCGCTCCACACCCGTGACGAGCGCGGTCGTGCGGCCCGTGCGCCGGCTGAGGTCGTCGGCGATGGATGCGACGTTCCCGAGCGTCGCCGACATCAGCACGAACTGCGCGCGGTGCAGGAGCAGCAGCGGCACCTGCCACGCCCAGCCCCGGTCGGGATCGCCGTAGAAGTGGAACTCGTCCATGACGACCTGGTCGACCTCGGCATCCGTCCCCTGGCGGAGGGACAGGTTCGCGAGGATCTCGGCCGTGCAGCAGATGATCGGCGCGTCGGGGTTCACCGACGAGTCCCCCGTCACCATGCCGACATTCGACGCGCCGAAGATGTCCACGAGGGCGAAGAACTTCTCGCTCACGAGCGCCTTGATGGGCGCCGTGTAGTACGAGCGTCCGCCGCGAGCGAGACAGGCGGCGTGCGCCGCGACGGCGACGAGGGACTTGCCCGTGCCGGTCGGCGTGGAGAGGACGACGTTCGCCCCCGAGACGATCTCGATGATCGCCTCGTCCTGCGCGGGATAGAGCTCGATGCCCTGCGCGCCGGTCCACGCGACGAAGGCGTCGTACACGGCGTCGGCGTCGTCGGTGTCGCCGATCCGCTGGAGCAGGGAGGTCATCCTCCGAGTCTCCCCTACGCACGGCATCCACCCGCTCCGAATCATGGCGGAACACCCATGCGGGAGCATACGTTGGAACAAGCGACGAGAGGACCCACGTGAGTGATCTGACCGATGACCGAACGGTGACCCGCGACGAGGCCGAGAGCCGCTACGAAGTCCGCCTCGGCGACGTGCTCGCGGGCTTCACCGAGTACCGCGTCGATTCGCGCGGCCGCTACGTCTTCCACCACACCGAGATCGATCCGGCGTTCGGCGGGCGCGGACTCGCGACGACGGTCGTGGCGTTCGCGATGGAGGATGCCGCGGCCCGGGGCGAGGTCGTGAGGCCGACATGTCCCGTGGTCGTGAAGTACCTCCGCACGCACGAGGTGCCGGGTCTCGAGATCGCCTGGCCCGACGGGGTCTGAGCCGTGACACGCCTCGACACCGACGCCGCCGTGGCGTCCGAGGAGCCCACGCCGAGCGACGGCCCCCGCATGCTGCTGCTCGAATCGCGCGAAGTGCCACTCGGCGGAGTGCGCGGCATGGAGGTGCACCGCTCGCTGCCGCAGCGCGATCTGCCCCTCGTCGGGGCGTGGTGCTTCCTCGACCGCTTCGGCCCGCAGGACACCCTCATGCGCGTCGAGCCGCATCCGCACATCGGCCTGCAGACGGTGACCTGGCCGCTCGTCGGCGAGATTTACCACCGCGATTCGATCGGCAGCGACGTCGTCGTGAGCCGAGGCGTCGTGAACCTCATGACGAGCGGTGCGGGCATCTCGCACTCCGAGTACTCGATCGGCGAGGGGCCGATCCCGCTCGATGCGCTGCAGTTGTGGATCGCCCTGCCCGAGAGCCGTCGCCACGGCGAGCCCGCCTTCGAACGGCACGAGCACCTGCCGATCGTCACGCTGCCCGATGCCGGCGGCGGGCGTCCGGCCGAGGCTGCCGTCGTCATGGGCGAGTTCGCCGGCGCGGTGTCGCCCGCGACGGCGTACACACCGCTCGTGGGGGCGGAGATCTTCCTCCCCGCGGGCAGTCGCGTCACTCTTCCGCTGCGTCCCGAGTGGGAGTACGCCGTGATCGGAGTCGAAGGAGAAGCGACGGTGGATGCCGCGGCATCCGTCGATCGCGGACACCTCCTCTACCTCGGCACCGGGCGCGACGCCATCGACGTCGCCGTCGACGAGGAGGCGACCGTGTTCCTCCTCGGGGGCGAGCCGTTCGAGGACGACATCGTCATGTGGTGGAACTTCGTCGGCCGATCGCACGACGAGATCGTCGAGGCGCGCGAGGAGTGGGAAGCCGAGTCCGCGCGGTTCGGACGTGTTCCGGGCCATGGCGCGGAGCGGGTCCCCGCCCCGCCCCTCCCCGCAGTCCGGCTGACGCGACGGCGCCGACGGGTCTGACGCGCGGCTACGATTTCCCACGTGGCGCAGCATTCACCCGGGGCTTCGGCCCGATCCGTCCTCTCGACGCGCGTCCTGCTGACGTGCGCCGCGATCGGCGTAGCCACCGGCATCCTCGGCGGAGTCGCGGGCTGGATCACCATTCCGGTGCTCGCGGGTCTGCCCGTCGTCTACGGGCTGGTGCTCGGCGTGCACGTGCTGCCGGGCATCATCGCCCAGGAGGCCCTCCGCCTCCCGTGGGTCGCCCTGCTCGCCCACGTCCTCGCGGCGCTCGTCTCGAGCGCGATCGCACCCATCTACGTCATGCAGTTCCTCGGCACGGCGGTGCTCTTCGGCGGCATCCAGGAGATCGTCGCGGCCGTCGTGCGCTACCGCTCCTGGGCCCCCTGGCGCTTCTTCATCTCGGCCGTCATCATCGGGCTGATCGTGGCGGCGGCCGTCTTCTTCGCCGCTCACCTCGGCGCGTTGCCGGTGTGGGCGCAGATCGTGTACCTCGCGATCTCGGTTCTGGGCCCGGTCGCCTGGACGGCAGTCGGCCTGGCCGTCGGCGCGGGTCTGCGGCGAGCCGGGGTCGTGCGCGCGACGCGTTAGGTCGGCGACTTAGGGTCGGCTAAGTTAGGAGAGACTAAGCACCCTCTCCGGAAGACTCTCGTGGCCGCACTCGAGCGTGACTCAGCCGCTCCGCAGGCGGCTGCCTCCGCCGATCCGTCGCCGCTCGTCCGCGTGCGCGGGCTGGGGATCACGCATGACGGCGAGGATGCCCCGACTCCGGCATCCGTCACCTTCGACATCGCACCCGGCGACGTCGTGCTGCTCCTCGGTCCGAGCGGCTCGGGCAAGTCGACGCTGACGCTGGCGCTGAACGGACTCATCCCCCACGCCGTACCCGCTGCGATGTCGGGATCGGTCGAGGTGGCCGGGCTCGACACGCAGACGGCGACGGTCGCCCGGTTGAGCACCCACGTGTCGATGGTGTTCCAAGACCCCGACGCGCAGCTCGTGACGGGAACGCTCCTCGACGAAGTCGCGTTCGGCCCCGAGAACCTGCGCATGCCGGTCGCCGACGTGCTCGCGCGTGCCGAGGATGCGCTGCGTCGCGTCGGTCTCTGGGAGCGTCGCGGGGAGAACCCCGACCGGCTCTCGGGCGGCGGGCGCCAGAGGCTCGCCATCGCGTGCGCGCTCGCGATGGGCTCGCCGCTGCTCGTCCTCGACGAGCCGACGGCGAATCTCGACCCGCGCGGGATCGAAGAGGTCTACGCCGCGCTCGCAGAGCTCGTCGCGGCGGGCGACCGCGCGATCCTGCTGGTCGAGCACAATCTCGACGCGGCCGTCGGGTTCGTCGACCGGGTCGTCGTGCTGGACGCCTCCGGAACCGTCGTCGCGGACGGATCGGTGGATGCCGTGCTGCGCGCCCGGGCGGAGGAGCTGCACGCGATGGGCGTGTGGCTGCCGATCTCGACCCTCGCGGCGCTGCGGCTGCGCGCGGCGGGCTATGCGCTCGACCCCCTCCCGCTCGCGCCGGCCGAGCTGCGAGCGGGTCTCGTGGGCGCGCCGGCCCTCGAGCGAAGGGGATCCGACCAAGAGGAGGATGCATCCGCCCCTGCAGTCCTTCTGCCGGCGCAATCTCCTTCGATCGCGTCGTCGCCGTCACTCGGTCGGAGCGTCGCGACTACGTCGGAGGATTCGGCCGGAATCCTCCGACCGAATGCGCATCCTCCGACCGAACCGGCGCTCGTGCAGGTGCGCGGCCTGTCGGTGCGTCGCGGGCGCACGGAGGTCCTGCACGCGGTCGACCTCGACATCCATGCCGGCGAGTTCGTCGCCGTCGTCGGCGCGAACGGCGCGGGCAAGACGACGCTCGTTCAGGCGATCGCCGGCGTCATCCCCCCGCCGCGCGGTGCCGTGCGGATCGACGGCCTCGACGTCGCGAAGACCGACACCCGCACGCTCGCGTCGCAGATCGGGTTCGTCTTCCAGAACCCCGAGCACCAGTTCATCGCGCACACCGTCTTCGACGAGATCGCGCACGGTCTGCGCCGACTGCGGCTGCCAGACGACGAGGTGCGCGAGCGCACGATGGCCCTCATCGCGCGCTTCGGCCTCGAAGGCAAGGCCGCGTCGCATCCGTTCCTGCTCTCGGGCGGCCAGAAGCGCCGCCTCTCGGTCGGCACCGCCCTCGTCGCGGGCGCGCCGATCCTCGCTCTCGACGAGCCGACCTTCGGCCAGGACCGCGCCCGCGCGGATGAGCTCCTCGGCGTGCTGCAGGAGCTCAACGACGACGGCACGACGATCATCGTCGTCACGCACGACATGCAGCTCGTCGCCGAGTACGCCCACCGCACGGTCGTGATCGGCGACGGGCGGGTGCTGCGCTCCGCACCGACCGCCGACGTCTTCGCCGATGACGCGCTCGTCGAGACTGCCGGGCTGCGCCCGCCGGCGCTCGCCCGCGCGTTCCGCGATCTCCCCGGCGATCTCGCCGGCATCACCCGGCTGGCCGATCTGCCCGGCGCTGCGTCATGACCGTCGCCGTCGATCCCTACGCCGAGCGGCCGGCCGCGGCATCCATTCGCTTCCTCTACGGTCTCAATCCGCTCGCGAAGCTCGCCGCGCCCGTTCCCGCGATCGTCGCGCTGATCTTCGTGCGGGATGCCGCGACCCCCGCCGTCTTCGTGCTGCTCGCCTACGCGCTCCTGATCATCGGCGTGCGATTCACCCGGCGACTCGCGAGCATCCTGTTCCTCGCGCTTCCGATCGCCGTCCTCGCCATCGGCGCCGGTTTCTCGGTCTGGACCGACGCCGCGCGCGTCGACGACACGGCCGTCATGTGGCAGATCGGATCGTGGACGATGTACGCCGGCGCCCTCGAGACGGGCTTCTCGACCGCGCTGCGGATCGCCGCCATCGTGTCGCTCACCCTCACAGCGGGGCTCTCGATGACCGGACCCGACCTCGTGCGCGCGACCGTGCAGCAGCTGCGCGTGCCCTACCGCATCGGCTACACGGCGCTCGCGGCGTTCCGCTTCGTGCCGCGGTTCGGACACGAGCTCGACGTCATCCGGCAGGCCCATCGCGTGCGCGGAGCCCACGGCGGACGGGGACCGTTCTCAGCCGTCGCCCGCTGGTTCGGCTACATCGTGCCACTGCTCGCGGGGGCTATCCGGCACGCGGAGCGGGTGGCGCTGGCGATGGATGCCCGCGCCTTCGGCGCTCACCCCGACCGCACCGAACGCCACCTCGTGCCGTGGCGCGTGCGCGACACCGTCTTCGTCATCGTGTTCTGGATCGTGTCCGCTGCGATCTTCGTCCTCTTCCGCCCGTTCGCCTGACCCGAAGGAGCTCGCATGGCCGTCGCCAGCCGACTCGTGAAGCCCGAGACGCAGGACCTCCTGCATCTGTCCGTCCTGCGCACGGAGCGTCTGTCACCGCACTGGATGCGGGTGACGCTCGGCGGCGGCGACATCGCGCGGTTCCGCCCGATGGGCTACGACCAGTGGTTCCGCATCTTCCTGCCGCTCGGCGGCGACGAGGGACTCGAGCGGCTTCCGGCCAAGGCGCACAAGCTCTTCGGCTATCTCAAGTACCTGCGGATCCCCGACGGCATGCGGCCCGTCATGCGCAACTACTCCGTGCGGGCGTTCCGACCGGCGACGATGGATGCTCCCGCCGAGCTCGACGTCGACTTCGTCCTGCACGGGTCGGCCTCGGACGGCACAGCCGGTCCCGCCTCGCGATGGGCCGAGACCGCCGAGCCCGGCGAGAGCGTCGTCATCATCGACGAAGGGCTCGCCTTCAACCCGGCACGCGGCACCGATCGCGTGCTGCTCGTGACCGACGAGACGGGCCTGCCGGCGGTGTCGTCGATCTGCGCGTCCCTGCCGTCGGCCGCGACCGGGCTCGCGATCATCGAGGTCGCGGAGGCCGCGGACGCCCTCGAGTTCCCGCATCCGAGCGGGGTCGAGGTGCGATGGATCGTGCGCGACCACGCGGCCAAGCCGGGCGCGCTCGCGCTCGATGCGCTGATCGCCTCCGACCTGCTGCCGACACCGTTCCACGCCTACCTCGCGGGGGAGCAGGCGCTGCCCACGGAAGGGCGCCGCCACCTCGTCGGCCGAGGCGTCTCGAAGGACCTCATCAGCTTCTGCGGATACTGGCGCGTGGGGGCGGCATCCCCCACCCCCAAGTCTCAGCTCGCCGGAGCGGAGGCCCACTCGTGAGCCGCGTCTCGACGGTGTATCTGCTCACGTGCGCCGCGATCGGCGTCGCGGGCGGACTGCTGCTGTGGGGCGCGGGCTGGGCATCCACCGCGCTGTTCGCACTCGCGCCCTTCTTCTCGGTGGCCCTGGCAGGGCTGTGGCTGCTGCCGGCGACCGTGGCGCTCCGCCTGCTCGAGCGGCCGGGCGCCGGCATCCTCGTCGGTGTCATCTCGGGCCTCGTCGCGTTCCCGTTCCTCGGCGCGGCGGTGTGGTGGGCGTTCTTCGCCGAACTCGCCTTCCTCGTCGTGCTCTACCGATTCTGGAAGACATGGCAGTACTACGCGGGCTCCGTCCTGGTCGGCGTGCTGTATCCGTTCCTCGCCGCGGAGTCGTTCAACCTCTGGTCGATGCCCGCGTGGACGATGGTCGCCTTCTTCGCGCTCACGATCGCGGGATGCCTCGTCGGCACAACCCTCGGCATCCTGATCGCCGACCGCCTGCGCGCCGCCGGCGTCGCGAAGCTCGCCCGCCGTCGCGGACTCGCAGGTCGCGGTCTCGGTCGGGGCAGCGGCCCCGCGGGCCAGCACTGACCCGCTTCGGGCACCCGATACGGTGATCGGGTGCCCTTCGCTCTCGCGCTCACCGTCGTGCTGGCAGGACTCGCGATCTTCCAGTTCGCCCTGATCCTCGGCGCTCCGCTCGGGCGCTGGGCGTGGGGCGGACAGCATCTCGTGCTGCCTGCTCGCCTGCGCATCGGCAGCGTCGTGTCGATCCTCATCTACGCGTTGATCGACATCGTCGCGTGGGACCGCGTGAAGGCGATCGACGTGTTCCCCGATCTGTTCTCGCAGATCGCGATGTGGGTGATCTTCGCGTACTTCGTGCTCGGCATCTTCATGAACGCGATCTCGCGGAGCAAGCCCGAGCGCTACACGATGGTGCCCGTGTCGATCGTGCTGGCGGTGCTGTCCTTCTTCATCGCGATGGGCTACGGCGTCCTCGCCATGGCCGCCTGATCCGTCACGCCTCCGGTGGCCGACGCAGGCGCTTGACGTCGGTGCGGAGCTGCTTCTGCTTGAGCCGGCGCTCTCTCGCACCCTTGGTCGGCTTCGTCGGGCGGCGCGGCGGCGCGGGCGCCCGCAGGGCCTCGGTCACGACGGCTGCCAGTCGCTCTCGTGCAGCCTCGCGGTTGCGCAGCTGCTCGCGGTGCTCGGATGCCGCGATCGTCAGCGCACCGTCCACGAGTCGAGCGCCCAGTCGGTCGAGGATCCGCTCGCGCTGCAGGGCCGTGAGCGCGCCGGACGCCGCGGCGTCCCACGTGAGCTCCACGCGCGAGTCAGCCGTGTTCACGCCCTGACCGCCGGGGCCCGACGAGCGCGAGAACCGCCACGACAGCTCCGACTCGGGAATCGTGAGCTCGGCCGTCACCCGAAGTCCGGAGCGGTGGGTGGCGGGCATGCATCCATCATCCCCGCCGCGGCGATGAGCCGGTGACGGAAGACGATGGATGCCGCGCCCCGGCGAGGGACGCGGCATCCATTCGCTCTCAGCTACCTCTTGCCGACGATCTGGCGCGAGACGAGATCGCGCATGATCTCGTTCGTGCCGCCGTAGATGCGGTGGACGCGTGCGTCCAGGTACGCGCGGGCGATCGGGTACTCGGTGATGTAGCCGTAGCCGCCGTGCAGCTGGACGCCGACATCGAGCAGCTCGGCCTCACGGTCGGTCGACCAGAACTTGACCTTCGCGGCCTCTTCGGCAGTGAGCTTCTGGTCCTTGTAGAGCATCATCGCGCGGTCGTTGTACGCCCACACGACGTCGACCGTCGTCGCCATGTCGGCCAGCTTGAAGCGCGTGTTCTGGAAGTCGGCGATGCGCTCGCCGAACGCCTCGCGGCTGATCACGTAGTCACGCGTCCAGACGAACGCCGCCTCGCACGCGGCCGCCGCGGCGACGCCGATCGAGAGGCGCTCGAGGGGCAGGTTCATCATGAGCTGGATGAAGCCGAGTCCCTCCTTGCCGCCGATGAGGTTCTCCTCGGGCACGAAGACGTCGCTGAACGACAGCTCCGCGGTGTCCCACCCGTGGAACCCCATCTTCTCGAGCTTCTTCGAGTGATCGAAGCCCTCCATGCCGTCTTCGAGGATCAGCAGGCTGAACGCGTCGGGGCGATTGCCCTCGCCCGTCTTGACGAACGTCACGACGATGTCGGCGGTCTTGCCCGACGAGATGAAGGTCTTCGCGCCGTTGACGATGTAGCCGCCATCGACCTTCTTCGCGGTCGTCTTGATGCCGCGGAGGTCGGACCCTGCACCCGGCTCGGTCATCGCGAGCGCGCCGAGGATCTCACCCGTCGCCATGCCGGGGAGCCACTTCTCCTTCTGCTCCTGCGTGCCCATGTGCACGATGTAGGGCACAGCGAGGTCGTCCTGGATGCCGAGGGCGCCGGCGAGCGAGCCCTGGCCCGCGCCGATGACCTCTTCCATGACGATCGAGCGGAACCGGTAGTCCTGCAGCATCCCGGCACCGCCGAACTCCTCGGGGACCGAGAGGCCGATGATGCCCGCCTCGCCCGCCGCGCGCATCGTCGCGCGGTCGACCTCGCCGTCGCGCTCCCACTGCTTGCGCTTCTCTTCGGTCGCGTAGCGCTTGATGAACTCCTTGACGACGTCGCGGAACGCCTCGTGGTCCTCGTCGTAGATGTCGCGCTCCATGAGCTGGGTCCTTTCGTATCGAATCCCGGCGGAGCCCTGCGGGGCCTCATCGCCGCAGGCGATTCTAACGAGGTGCCCGCGCGCGCCGCTCGATCATGTGGGATTGCATCCCATCATCCACGGCACTCAGTACCGGGATTTGTGGGATGCCTCCAGCCACGCCTATTCGGCGTAGTCGGGCGCGGGAGGCAGCCCGAAGAACTCCTCGAGCGTCTGCCACTCGCCCTCGACGTAGGCCCGCGCGAGTTCAGGGCCGATATAGCGCAGGTGCCACGGCTCGGCGAGGTATCCCGTCGCCGAGGTCGCGCCGTCTTCGTATCGCACGATCCAGCCGTACTCCCACGCGTGCGCGAGGATCCACGCACCCTGCGGCGAGGCGGCGAGGTCGTCGATCGACGCGCAGGATCCCGTGCACGGTGCGACGTCGGCCGCGAGACCGGACTGGTGCTCGCTGTAACCGGGTCGTGCGCTCACAAGGTCGGCGCCTTCGACACCGCGGCGTGAGACATGGCCGTTGTACGTACCGACCTGCGTCTCGTACGAGCGGTACCCGCTGACGACGCCGATCTCGCCGGCGCCGGCGGCTCGGGATGCCTCGGCCATCGCCGACAGCGCGGTCGCGGCGTCCGTCCGCAGAGCATCGCCGGCGGGGTTGCTCATGCCCGAGGGCGCGGCCAAGGGTGTCGGGCGGTAGTCGATCGGGGCGAACGGCCGCTGCTTGTCGACGACGACCCACACGCGGGCGGGGTCGTCGAGCGCGACGCAGGTCGCGCGGCCCGCGGCGACCGCGTCTCGGAACGCCACCGCACCGCCCGCCGCCGCGATCGTCGCAGCGTCGTCGCCCGCTGCCAGCGCGGCCGTGAAGGCGGGCTGGGCGCAGAGGTCGAGCTGCGTGACATCGAGTGCGGCCGGGGCCGGACGCAGAGCGGCCGCGCCGAGCCCCGCGCTCGCGATGTCGGCGGGAAGGTAGACGGGCGGATCGACGTCGGGCATCGACGCGTCCTCCGTCGACTGCTCGACGCTGCGATCGGGCACAGGCGGCAGATGCGCAGCGGTGACGGCCGACGCCGATCCGACGACGAGCAGCGCTGCGATCGTGAGCGCCCCCGAGGTGCGGTACCCGAACAGATTGCGCACTCGCGCGTGGTGGACGGGCGTGGGGCGAGGAATCACGCCCAGGTCGAGCAGCTCGCGCGATCGTCGACGCAGCGCGGGCCCCTCGTCGACCGCGCTCGCGGCCCAGGCGGGTTCGGGCACGAGCTCATCGGACTCCGGTGCGAGCTCTTCCGGCCCGGGCACCTTCTCGATCAGGCCGGGCTCGGCGTCGTCGGCGGCGGGGAGAGGAGGGGGGTCGCGGTGCAACGGAGCGAGGTGGACGACGTTCGGTCCCGTCGGCGCGGGCACCTGCGCGCGCTGTCTCGCCTGCGCACGCGTCTGCGGTTGCGCCTCCGAGATCGACGTCGGCGCGGTGGGGGTGCGGAGCCTCGACCGCACGATCTGGATGGGCGCCGTGTCGGCGGTCGCGCGAGCTTCGGCTTCGGCGTCGGCCGCTGCCCCGGTCGCATCGGGGATCGGCCCCTGGGCACGCCGAGCGGCACGCTCCCGCTGCGCTCGGGCGGCGCGGCGGGACGGCGTGGGCTCATGCCGTGGGGGCGCCGTCACCTGGACATTCTGACCCGGCTCTCGCGCGGACCACCAGGACATGAAGATGAGAATATTCTCCCGATTCGAATGTCACCCATGCCCGTCTTGACAGATATTCGAAGATCTGTTCCCATGGGATCATGAGATGGCAGGGTCAAGAGCTGGGGGTTCCGGATGCCGCTGCCCTCCCCGGCCTGGAGCACCTGAACGGTCTCGTGCAGTCGGTGACGACTCCCGAATTCGCCGGCATGACGTTCCACGAGGTGCTGTGCAAGTCCGCCCTCAATCACGTTCCTGGCGCGTCGGCGATGCCCTTCGACTGGACGATCAACCCCTACCGCGGCTGCAGTCATGCCTGCAGTTACTGCTTCGCCCGCGGCACGCACGAGTACCTCGAGCTCGACGCCGGGCGCGACTTCGACTCGCAGATCATCGTCAAGATCAATGTCGCCGACGTGCTGCGTCGCGAGCTCGCCCGCCCTTCCTGGAGCCGCGAGCCCGTCATGCTCGGCACGAACACCGATCCGTACCAGCGCGCCGAGGGCCGCTACCGGCTGATGCCCGGAATCGTTTCGGCGCTGACGGACTCGGGCACGCCGTTCTCGATCCTCACGAAGGGCACGCTCCTGCGGCGCGACCTGCCGATGCTCGCCGAAGCCGCGGCATCCGTCCGCGTCTCGATCGCGATGTCGATCGCCGTGTTCGACGAGACGCTGCAGAAGCTCATCGAGCCCGGCACGCCGAGTGCGAGCGCGCGCCTCGAGACCGTGCGGGCGGCGACGGATGCCGGATTCCGCGTCACCGTGTTCCTCATGCCGATCATCCCCCACCTGACCGACTCGATCGCCGCGATCGACGATGCGCTGCGGCGCATCAAGGCCGCGGGCGCGGTGCGCGTCGTCTTCGGCGCCCTTCATCTGCGGCCCGGTGCCAAGGAGTGGTTCCTGCAGTGGCTCGAGCGCGAGCATCCCGAACTCATCTCCTCGTATCGGGGGCTGTATCCCGGGGCGTCGACGACCGCGCCGAAGCCGTATCGCGCCTGGCTCTCGAAGCGTGTGCGGCCGCTGCTGCGCGTGCACGGGCTCGACGGCCACGCCGAGGACGACAGCACGCGCCCGCGTTCCGCCATGCCCGGGCTCGCGTCACGGTCGACCGTGAGCCAGATCAGGACCACCTCGCGCGGACGACTCGCGGCGGCGGGCGATACCGGGATGCTGTTCTGAATCCCGGCGGACGCCGACTACGCGTCGACGTTCGACAGCTGGCGCCCCGAGAGCTCTTCGAGCAGATCGTCGCCGATCCGCACCTCCTCGAAAGGAGCGTCGATCTCGGCGCGGTCGAGCATCTCGGCCATGCGACGCCGGCGCTGGCGCGTGATGAGGGTCACCACGGTGCCCGAACGACCCGCGCGGCCCGTGCGGCCCGACCGGTGCAGGTACGTCTTGTACTCGTCGGGCGCGTCCGCCTGGACGACCAGGTCGATGTCGTCGACGTGGATGCCGCGCGCGGCGACGTCCGTCGCCACGAGCACGTTGACGCGGCCCGATGTGAGGCGCTCCAGGTTGCGTGTGCGCTTGGCCTGGTTCAGATCGCCGTGGAGTGCGACGGCGTTGATGCCGGCATCCTCGAACTGCTCCGCGAGCATCTCGGCGTAGGCGCGGGTCCGTGCGAAGACGAGCGTCTTACCCTCGCGCGAGACGAGCGAGTCGAGGATCTCGGCCTTGTCGCGGTGCTCGATGACGAGGATGCGGTGGTCGATCGTCGAAGAGTCCTGATCTTCGCCCGCGACCTCATGAACTGCCGGCTCGACGAGGAACTCGTCGACGAGCGCGGCCACCTCACGGTCGAGCGTCGCTGAGAAGAGCAGCTTCTGGCTGCCGTCGGCGGTCGCACGGAGGATCGTCTGCACGCCTTCGAGGAACCCGAGGTCGCACATGTGGTCGGCTTCGTCGAGCACCGCGATCTCGATGCTGGAGAGATCGAGCTTGCCCTGATTCATGAGGTCCTCGATGCGGCCGGGCGTGCCGATGACGATGTCGACGCCCTTCTTGAGCGCACCGACCTGACGGCCCTGCGGCACGCCGCCGTAGATCTGGGTCGTGAAGAGGCCGACGCTGCGCGCGATGGGCTGGATCGTCCGGTCGATCTGCAGCGCGAGCTCTCGCGTCGGCGCGAGGATGATCGCCCGCGGGTTGCGGCCGAACTCACGGCGCTTCCCGCTCTGGCTGCGCAGGATGGACTCGACCAGCGGCGCACCGAACGCGATGGTCTTGCCCGAGCCGGTGCGTCCGCGTGCGAGGACGTCGCGACCTTCGAGGATCGCAGGGATCGTCGCCGCCTGGATGGGGAACGGGCTCTGCGCGCCCAGGTCCGCGAGCGTGCGCACGATGTTCTCGCCCAGTCCGAGGTCGCCGAACGTCACGTCGGCGACATCGCCGGCCGTGATCGCCTGCGCCTGCAGTCGCTCGTGCACGACGTCGACCCGCTGGTCGTGCTCGGTCGAGCGCGAGGGCTTGGCGTTCCAGTCCGCGCGGTTCGGCCGGGCGCCCTGGTCGCGCCGGGGTGCACGGTCGCCTCCGGCGGGGCGGTCGCCGAAGTCACGACGAGGCGCACGATCGTCGCGAGCGGGACGCGCATCACGGTCGTAGCGAGGGCGCTCGACGCGGTCGTCACGGCGGTAGGACGGACGCGCGTCGCCGAACGAGCGGCGGTCATCGCGATCGACCCGGTCGAGACGCGGGGCACGGGTGTCGCGGTCGGTGCGTGCCGGGCGCGCGTCCCGGTCGTAGCGAGCACGCTCACCCTGAGCCGGGCGACGGTCGTCACGAGCCGGGCGATCGTCGAACTGACGGCGGGGAGCACGGTCATCGCGCGCCGGACGCGCATCGCGGTCGTACCGGGGGCGCTCACCCTGAGCCGGGCGACGGTCGTCACGGCGAGGAGCACGGTCGTCGCGCGCCGGACGCGCATCACGGTCGTACCGGGGGCGCTCACCCTGAGCCGGGCGGCCTCCGACGTCACGGCGGGGAGCACGGTCATCGCGCGCCGGACGTGCGGAGCGGTCGAACGATCGGTCGTCGCGCGCGGGGCGCGCGTCCCGGTCGTAGCGAGGGCGGTCGCCGGCACCGTGCGTGCGGATGCCGCGGGCCTCATCGCGGCCGGCGCGCTCCTGCGACGTCCAGCGGCGCTTCGCGGGAGCCTCGGTGGCCTGCTCGGCCCGGTAGCCGCGGTGGCCCGGGCTCTTGCTGCCCGGCTTCTGGGAACGGGCGTCCGGGGCATCCGTCCGCCGCTTGCGGTCCTGGAACGACCCTTTCTTCTCGCCGTAGCGCGGCTCGAAGTTCTTCGCGGCGCGACCGCCGGCGGGCTTCTTGTTCTTGGGCATGGTGGTGTCCTTCTGGGTTTCTCGCATGAGAACAGCACTCTCCCGCGCGGCTCGTTGCGGCGCGGAGAGTGACCCGGACAATCGTCGGCCGGGGGCCATTCACGTGATGGTCGTCGAGACGGATTCGTCCCTACCATCGGCCCCCTTGGACTCACATGAACGCATCCGCACGAGGCGGTGTCCAGAGCCGACTCGGAAAGCTTAGTCGACACTGACTGGGAGCGCCCCGAGTGACCGGTATCCTAGTAGAGCCTGCGACCGCAGGCCGCTGGGGACACACCTTTTGTCCTTTGTCGACAACGTCGGACGAGTATTTCTGGGGAAATGCTTTTCTCGATCGACGGGGTCGTCGCCGATCAAGGTGGTCATGATGGCGATTCCAGCCCTCACTCGCGTCGCTGTCCATGACGCTTCGCTCTCTCGAACCCTTCACGCGCGCGCGTCGCCGCGTCCGAGGGTCCTCAGTGGACCCCATCGCGTGGGGGCGCTCTCGATGATCGTCCTCATGGTCGGCGTCGCCCTCGCGGTGTGCACGACGACCGATCCCGAGTGGTGGCACCTCCACTATTCGAAGCTCGGCACTTACGACGACTTCTCGGGCTACGTCTTCAACGGCACGCTGGTCGTGGCGGGCTCGCTGCTGGGCGTCTACGGCCTCGTCCTCCCCGTCGGGCTGCGCACCGAAGTGGGGAGGCGCACGACGAAGGCGGTGCGCATCTCCGTCGCGTCGGTCGGGGCGAGCCTCGTCGTCCTGGGCATGATCCCGCTCTCCGTGAGCGAGAGCGCGCACGGCATCGCCGCAGCCGGACTCGCCGTCTCGCTGGTCTCGCTCATGCTGAGCGCGATCGGCATCCGCGGCCTCGCAGCCCGCACCCGTCGCCACATGGTCGTGGCCGCGGTCCTGCTCGTCATGGGCGCGGCATCCATGGTTCTCACGCTCATCTCCCCGTTCATCTTCGAGTCGTTCGCCTTCATCGCGATGAGCTCGTGGGTCGTGCTGTTCCCCCGACTCAGCACGGCGCGCACCGCCACCGGCTCGCACGTCCAGGCGCGTCACGTGCCGACGCTTCTCGCGGTCCTACACTGGCGCAATGAGCGCACCCTCCGTCGTTCCGCTTCCCGACGCCGCGCCGCCCGCACCGGTGCGCCGAACCGAGGCGACCGCCGTCTATCTGGCCTTCGGGGCCGGGATCTCGGGAGCGCTGTACGGGCTGATCGTCGCGTTCACGACGGACGGTCTCGAGCTCTCGACCCCCAGTGGATCGTTCGGTCTGCTGGCAGCATGCGGGGCGGCGATCGTCGCCGTGATCGCCTCGGCAGTGGGCTACTGGCGCGCACGGGACCTGCCGGGACAGGAATGGCGACGTGCGCTCCCGACGTGGAAGTTCACGGTCAACACGATCTCGGTCGTCATCGTGCACGCGGCACTGTCGTTCGTCGTCACCTACGGGCTGTACAAGCTGCTCGCCCTCGGCTTCATCGGCCTCCCGGTCGTCCCCTTCTGGGCCGTCGTACTCATGGCGGTGACGCTGGGGCTCACCGCCTGGATCGTGTATCTGTCGGTCTCGAGCATGACCACGCAGCGCATGTCCTCTCTGCTCATGGCGTTCATCGCGATCGGGACGCTCACCGCGATGGTCACGACCCCCGATCCCGACTGGTGGCAGGTGCACTTCAGCCAGCTCGGCTCGTTCGAGGATCTCTCGAGCTGGGTGTTCAACGGCACGCTCATCGCGGGCGGGCTCCTGGTCACGACCTTCGCGGTCTACATCGCGAACGACATGCAGTCTCTGGCGGAAGCCGGAGCGCTGACCAGCCCAAGAGGACCGCGCATCGTGCCGGTCCTCTTCGTCGTGATGGGGATCATGCTGGCGTGCGTCGGGATCTTCCCCGTCGATGTGAACCTGCTCGTCCATAACCTCTCGGCGATGGGCATGGCCGCGATGTTCCTCGTGCTGCTGATCGCCGGCCCCCGCCTGCTGCGCGGGATGCCCCGCACCTACTTCGTGTCGGCGTGGGCGTTCCTGGGAGCGCTCGTCGCCTCGATCGTGCTCTTCGCGGTCGGCTACTTCTCGCTCACCGCGTTCGAGATCATCGTCTTCGCCCTGATCTTCGGCTGGATCGCCGTCTTCATCCGGTTCCTCGCGGTGAGCGGGCAGAAGGCCTGAGTCCTCCGGCGCGTCTCTTCGGGCCGAGAATGGATGCATGGCAGAGCCGGACATGCACCCCATCACCGTCGCCATCGAGCGACGGATCGACCCGACACGGACCGTCGAGGCGACGAGCTGGATGCAGTCCGGCACCGACCTCGCGACCGGATTCGCCGGGTTTCTCGGGTCGGGCTGGGTGCGCGCCGGCGAGGGCAGCGATCTCTGGTACATGCTCTACCGCTTCCGCGACATCCCGACTCTCGAGGCCTGGGAGCAGTCGTCGCAGCGTGCCTGGTGGCTCGACTCCGGTCGCTCGTTCGCGAGCGAGGTCCGGGTGGAGCGACGCACGGGCATCGAGGGGTGGTTCGATGCCCCCTTCGCGACCCACGTCGAGGCGCGGCATCCGGCCGGTGAATCGGCGCCGGCGACCGGACCGATCCAGCAGCCCATCCCGTCCGCGCCGCCGCGCTGGAAGCAGGCGGTGACGATCTGGCTCGGATTCTTCCCCACGAACCTGCTCGCGTCGTGGCTCCTGGGCTTCGTGCCGGGCTTCACGGACTGGCCGCTCGCGCTTCGCGTGCTGCTCGCGACGATCGCGCTCACGCCGATCATGACCTACTTCGTGCTGCCCTGGGTGACGCGGATGCTGCGGCCGTGGCTGCAGCGCGGCGCCTAGGGACTCAGCTGTCGGTCGCGGCGATCGTCTCGGCCAGAGCCGTCGTGAACCGCTCGGCGTCGGCCGCGTCGAAGGGCAGCGGCGGCCGCACCTTCAGGGTGTGGTTGCGCTCGCCCGAGGCGGCCAGCAGAACGCGGCGTTCGCGCATGCCGTTGACGATGTCGAGGGCGCGGGCCTCGTCGGGCAGGCCGTCGGCGTCGACGATGTCGATGCCGAGATAGAGACCGGCCGCGCGGACGTCGCCGATCACGGATGACTCGCGGGCGATCTCGCGAAGTCCCGTCGCGAGCAGATCGCCCGTCCGGGCCGCGTTGCCGATCAGGTCTTCGTCGACGAGCACGTCGAGCACGGCATTCGCCGCGGCGACCGAGACCGGTGTCCCGCCGAAGGTGTTGAAGTAGCGCTGTCGCGCGCCGAAGCCGTCGATGACGGCATCCATCGCCGCGAATCCTGCGATGGGCATGCCGTTGCCCGCGGGCTTGCCGAAGGTCACGGCGTCCGGCACGATCCCGTGGCGCTCGAAGCCCCATATGCCGTGGCCGAGACGGCCGAAGCCCGCCTGGACCTCGTCGGCGATGAACATTCCTCCGGCGGCATGGACGAGATCGACGACGGGCGCGAGGAAGTCGCCCGGGATCACCCCGTCGCTCGCGAAGATCGTGTCGACGAACAGTGCGGCGACACCGCAGCCGGCTCCGTCGAGCTCTGCGATCGCGGTGCGTACGCCCTCGATGAAGGCGACGGGATCGGGATGCGGCGGTGGCACGAGGCGCACCCACGGCTCGACGTCCCGGGCGCCGACGAGCGACGGAGACAGCGCGCCGGCGGCGAGAGTGACGCCGTGGTACGCGTAGCGCGTGACGATCGCGCCGGTGCGGCCCGTGGCATCCCGCGCCACCTTCAGGGCGAGGTCGTTCGCCTCGGAACCCGTGCACGTCAGCATCACATGCCCGATCGCGGGTGGAAGCGTCGCCAGCAGCCGCTCGGCGTAGTCGACGACGGCGGTGTGCAGGTATCGCGTATGGGTGTTCACGAGCGCGGCCTGCGTCGCGATCGCCTCGGTCACCCGCGGATGCGCATGGCCGACCGACGGGACGTTGTTGTAGGCGTCGAGATACTCGACGCCGTCAGCCGTGTAGAGCTTCGTTCCCCGCCCGCGCACGAACTCGACGGGTTCGCGGTAGAAGAGTCGGTAGGCGCCGCCCAGCGCACGCTCGCGCCGACGGACGAGCTCGCGCGTGCGGTCGTCGAGCCCGGCGGCGTGCTCGGGTCGGAAGTAGGTCGACGGCCCCGTCGTCATGATCCTCTCCCTCCGTCGTCGGCGGCGATCAGCCGACGCAGATCCGCCGAGGCGCGCGCGAGGCGTTCCGTCTCGTCGCGTCGCCCCTCGGAGGAGGATGCCGCCGCCGCGACGCTCATCAGGACCCGCTGCGCGGCACGCGCCCGCACGATCACCGGGAGCACGGCGAGCTCGTCCGGGGACAGCTCGACGGTCTCGCGATACCCCGCGAGCAACCGGGTCGGCGCCGCCCAGACATCGGGCTCCCTCGTATAGCCGAGCGTGTAGGACATCGCGATGCCCACGTCGCACACCCGCGGCATGAACCCGGCGTCGCCGAAGTCCACGATGCCGGTCACGCGCCCGCGGTCGACGAGCACGTTGCCGCCGTTGATGTCGTTGTGCACCACCTGCGCAGGCAGCCGCTCGATCGTCGGAAGCGCCTCTTCGAGCTCGTCGAGGGCCCCCGTCACGTCGTCCCGGACGCCGGCGCCGGGGAGCGAGTCGATGCGGCTGCGGAGACCGGGCGCACGTCTGACGTCCCACGCGACGATCCGCTCGTCTGCGGGATGCCGGAAGCCCTCCAGCGCGCGCGTGAGCAGACCCGCCACGCGGCCGATCTCGCGGACGAGGACGAGGTCGACGATGGATGCCGCGGCATCCGTCCCCGGAAGGCACTCCACGAGGCGAGCCCACCTCCCGCCGGCCTCGATGCGCGTCGCGCCCTCGCGCGTCGCGATCGTGCGCGCGAGCGGAAGCGTCGGATCGGTCGCGAGCGCCGCGTCGACGACGGCCGACTCGAAGTCGAGCGTCTCGTGCGCGGTCCCCGCGACGGCGATCTTGAGGATCGCCGCCGATCCGTCGACGAACGCCGCTCGGTACGTCTCGTCGACCTCGGACTCGAGGCGCTCGAGTCCGACCGGAGTCCCGCCCCATCGCGCCGTCAGCGACGCCGGCGATTCGGACATGACCGTGTCGCTCCGCTCAGGCGTCGTCGCGGCGCTCGTCCGCTTCGGGATCGCCCTCGGGCGCCTCGTCGAGCGGCGAGGACTGCTCGTCCTCACCCGGCGCGGCGGCGGCCGCCGCCTCGTGCGAGCCGTCTCCGGTGGCCACGTCGTCGCCTTCGAACCCTGCCGTATCCGACGACTCGATGCTCTGCGGCGACGCGGCATCGACCGTCGGGTTCTCCGCCTCGGCCGGCTCAGGGTCTCCGGCATACAGCGCCTCGGTCGAGTCGTCGCCGACGGCCGCCGCATCCGTCGCGGATCCGTCGGCGTCGGGCCGCTCGGCCCACTCGGCGGACTCCGGCTCCGGCTCGACGGCCCCCTGTTCCGGCTCGGCTGACTCCGGCTCCGGCTCGACGACGGATGACCGATCGTCGGACACGGGAGGCTCGGCGGGCGAGGCGTCGGTCTCCTCGACGACAGTCGGCGCCTCCGCCACGAGGACCGTGCCGGTCGCGAGAGCGGCCTCGCGCTGGCGACGCTCGCGACGGGTCTCGGGCACCGGGGCCGCCGCCTCGACGGAGGAGGAGGCATCCGACTCGAGCGTCACGCCGGCCTTCGCGGCACGACGTGCCGCGCGACGCTCCTTCGCACCCTCGACCAGGTTGTAGAGCGTGGGAAGCACGAGCAGCGTGAGCACCGTCGACGACACGAGGCCGCCGATCACGACGATGGCCAGCGGCTGCGAGATGAAGCCGCCGTGGCCGGTGATGCCGAGCGCCATCGGGGTGAGGGCGAAGATCGTCGCGAGCGCGGTCATGAGGATCGGCCGCAGTCGACGCGAGCCTCCGGCGATCGTCGCATCGTGCGCCGACAGTCCCTTGAGGCGGTACTGGTTCACGAGATCGACGAGCACGATGGCGTTCGTCACGACGATGCCGATCAGCATCAGCACGCCGATGAGCGAAGCGACGCCGAGCGGCACGCCCGTCGCGATCTGCAGCAGGATCGCGCCGGTCGCCGCGAACGGCACCGAGACGAGCAGCAGGAGCGGCTGGCGGAGCGACTTGAAGGTCGCCACCATGACGATGTACACGATGAGGATGGCCGCGAGCAGCGCGAGTCCGAGCTGCGAGAACGCATCGGCCTGCTGCGTCACGACACCGCCGAGCGACGCGTCGGCCGACGAGGGCAGGTCGGCGTCCTCGAGCGCGGTCGTCACCGAGGCCGTCGTGGCCTGGAGGTTGTCGGACGACGGCGTGACCGTCACCGTCGCCGTGCGCTGACCGCGCTCGGTCGTGATCGAGGTCGGGCCCTCGCTCTCCTCGACGGTGGCGACGTCCGATAGCGGGATCGGACCCGTGGCGGACGGCACCGTGAGCTCGCTCAGCTCGTCGATGGTCGCGGGCGTCTGGGATGCCGCGAGGTAGACGGTGAGGCCCGTGTCGTCGATCTCCACCGTGCCGATGCGCTGCGGCTGCATCGTGTTCGACACGAGCGCGCCGACAGCGACCTCCGACAGGCCCAGCGATGCAGCCTTCTCGCGGTCGACCGCGACCGAGATGAAGGGGAGGGATGCCGAGAGGTTGCTCGACACCTGACCCACACCGTCTGCGCCCGTCACGGCGTCGACCACGGCGTCCGTCGCATCCTGCAGCGCCTTCGAGTCGGGAGCCGTCACGTCGATCGCGATGTCGGTCGAGCCGAAGCCGCCTCCGGATGCGGCGATCGTGATCGTGCCCACGTCGTCGAGATCGGCGACGGCGGTCTGCACGTCTTCGCGCACCTGCACCTGATCGGCGTCGGCGTCGGTCGTGATCGAGTACGTGATGCCGCTGCCGCCGCCCGAGAACGCGTCGCGCAGGGCGGAGCCGCTCGACCCGATCGAGACCTGCACGGTCTCGATGCCGGGCACGTCCCGGAGCGCGTTTTCGACGGTCTCGGCCGCGGCCGACTCCGCCTCGAGGCTCGGGGCCGCGCCGATCGTCTGGGTCATGGTGAACGTGTTCTGCCCCGAATCGCCGAGGAAGTTCGTCTTCATGAACGGAGCCGCGAGGATCGTGCCGCCGAGCACGAGCACCGCGAGCAGCAGCGTCACGAACGAGTGCTTGAGAGTCCAGCGCAGGATCGGCAGGTAGGCCTTCTGCAGACGCGACGGCGGTGCCTTCTCGTCCTCGGGGTCGATCGCGCGGCCCTCGGCATCCCGCAGCTGCTTGCCCGGCCGCAGGAACCAATAGGCCAGCACGGGCACGATCGTGAGCGACACGAGGAGCGAGGCGACCATCGCGATCGTGATCGTGAGCGCGAAGGGGCGGAACAGCTCGCCCGTGATGTCGCCGACGAAGGCGATGGGCAGGAACACCGCGACCGTCGTGATCGTGGACGACGTGATCGCCGTCGCCACCTCGCGCACGGCGAGCAGGATCGAGGCCTTCTTGTCGGCATCGCCGACGTAGTGGCGTTTGATGTTCTCGATCACGACGATCGAGTCGTCAACGACGCGGCCGATCGCGATCGTGAGGGCGCCGAGGGTCAGGATGTTGAGCGAGTACCCGAACGCCTGGATGCCGATGAAGGTGATGAGCACGCTCGTGGGGATCGAGATCGCCGTGACGAGGGTCGAGCGCACCGACATGAGGAAGAGCAGGATGACCAGGACGGCGAAGAAGAGCCCGAGCATGCCCTCGACGGCGAGAGTCTCGATCGACTGCTGGATGTAGGGCGCCTGGTCGAAGACGATCGTGAAGGTGGCGCCGTCGAGGCTCCTCTCGAGGTCGGGGAGGACCGCGATGACGCCCTTCGAGACATCCACCGTGTTGGCCGACGGCAGCTTCGTGACCGCGATCGTGAGCGCCGGCTCGCCGTCCACACGCGAGATCGATGTGATGGGGTCCTGCGTCTGCTCGACCGTCGCGACGTCGGCGATCGTGAGAGCGCCGGCCTGGAACTGCGTCGCGTCCGACGGCACGAGCGGCAGTGCCGAGAGCTCGTCGACCGAGGTGATCTTCGTTCCGGTCTGCACGGTGAGCGTCTCGTCGTTCTCGGTGATCTCACCACCGGGGAAGAGCACGCCGTTCTGGTCGAGGGCATCGCGGATCGCCTGCTGCGTGTACCCCGCGGCGGCCAGGGCCTCCTGGTCGGGGGTGATCGTGATGCGCTGGCCGACGCCGCCGACGATCTGGGCGGCATTGACGCCGTCGACGTCTTCCAGATCGGGGATGACGGATGCCTCGAGCTGCGCCTGGACGGTCTCCGCGTCGTCGTAGCCCGTGACGGCGACCTGGATGACGGGGAAGTCGTCGATACTCGCCGAGAGCACGTTCGGGTCGACGCCGTCGGGGAGCTGCGATGAGATGCGGTTGATCGCCTGAGTCATCTTCTGCTCGGCCGTCGCGAGGTCGGTGCCGTACGCGAACGACGCCTGCACGATCGAGGCGTTCGTGGTGCTCGTCGCCGTGCTCGACTCGAGTCCGGGCACGCCCTGGATCGCGGCCTCGATCGGCCCCGACACGTCGTTGTTGACGACCTCGGGCGACGCGCCCGGATAGGTCGAGACGACGATGAGCGCGGGGAACTCGATCGACGGGATGAGCTCCTGCTTGAGGTTCGTGAGCGCGAGCCCGCCGAAGATCGCTGCCACGATCGTGATGAGGGCGATGAGCGCGCGGTTGCGCAGGCTCAGGACGGCGAGGTTCGACACGGTTGCCTCTGCAGTGATGAAGGGTGCCGCGGCCGGCTCGGTGCTGTGTGGACCGTCCGCGCCGATACGAGAATGTATCGGCTCTCAGTATTCCACGCGGGTTCCTGTGCCCTCGCCTACAATGCCCCGCCGAGCAGGAGACCGAGTCCGGCGGCGGCGATCGTCGCGACGAGGGTGCCGACCGCGTTAGCGACGGCGGCGCGCGGCTGCGGCTCCTCGGCGAGCACCACGGTCGTCACGGCGACCGAGCTGAAGGTGGTGTAGCCGCCGAGCAGCCCGACGCCGACGATCCACGCGAGCGGGGTGCCGGGAGCCGATCCCGCGACGACGCCGAGTGCGAACGACCCAGAGATGTTGACGACGAGGATCCCCCAGGGGAACCGCGCGCCGACGGCGAGCGACGTCCGGACGTCGACGAGGTACCGGAGCCCGGCACCGACGCCTCCGGCGAGGGCGACGGCCAGGAACAGCAGCGGCGTCATGATCGGGACCGCCGCCCGAGCACCAGGCCGCCCCACGCGGCGAGCGTGCCCGCCACCACGGTGGCGAGCGCGAGGAGCAGCGAGAAAGCGTCGACCGACTGCACCGCGAAGGTGCTGTAGGTCGTGAAGCCCCCCATGACGCCCGCGCCGAAGAACTGGCGTAGCGCTCGGGAGCGCGGCACGTCTCCCATCCGCACGGCCAGCCCGGTGACGATTCCGAGTCCGAAGGCGCCGACGATGTTGATGAGCGGGATGCTGAGCCACGCCCACGAAGGATCCCCGAGCGCGATGATCCCGGCGCGCAGCGCCGTGCCGACCGCGCCGCCCGCGGCGATCAGGCCGAGGTGCGGCCAGGAGAACGCGGTCCGTGACACGGACTCAGGCTAGCGGCGCGAGGACGCGAGAGCGGGGGGCGTTTGCGCGGCATCCATCCTCCGCTTCAGCCTCGCCCTCCCTTTCGCGCGCGCCTGCTCTTGCTGCGATCGCCGCGTCGCGCCTTCTCGCCGCCCAGCAGCGACCGGATGCCCGATTCCGGCGACAGGTCGAGATCGATCAGCTCTCCGCGGGCGTACCGCGCGAACACCCTCGGATCGATGTAGCTCGCGCGCGCGACCGAGGGCGTATTGCCCAGGGCCTCCGACGCCGCGCGCACCGCGAGCCGCTCGGCCGACCTGCGATCGCGCTCTGTGTCGACCGTGCCGATGCGTGCGAGGGACTCCGCCGCGACGATCGTGCCTCGCAAGGTGCGGAAGTCCTTGGCCGTGAACGCGCCACCCGTGAGGGAGCGCACGTGATCGTTGACCTCCGAGGGCTTCAGCGGCACGCGGCGGTTGCCCTTGCGGTACGCGAGCAGCGATGAGCGCGGCCGGCCCTGCACGAGATCCGCGATGACAGCCGCAAGGTCCTCGTCGTCGACCTGGAGGAGCGCGCGCTTGCCGCTCTTGCCGGGGAACGAGAGGGTGACCATGGATGCCTCGACCGCGGCGTCCCGTCTCTCCAGCGTCGTGAGCCCACGACTGCCGTGTCGCTCGAGGTACCTCGTCGACCCGATGCGGGGCGCGGCCGAGTCCAGAAGCCGGAAGGACACCGCGAGCACCTTCTCGCGATCGAGGTCGGCTCTGCGCATGCTCTTCGTGACCTGTCGACGCGCGCTCGGCAGGGCCTCGGCGAGTGCGAGCGCACGGGTGAACTTGCCCTTGTCGCGACGCTCCCGCCAGAGCGGGTGGTAGAGGTACTGGCGGCGGCCCGCTTCGTCGGTTCCCACCGCCTGGATGTGGCCGAGCGGCTCGATGCTGATCCAGACGTCGGTCCAGGCGGGCGGGATGACGAGCGCCGAGATGCGCTCGCGATCGTCGTCGGACGCCGTGCTCCCCATCGGGTTCTCGTAGCGGAAGCCCTTGCCGGATCGGATGCGACGAAGCCCCGGATCGTCGCCCGGCGTGACGCGGACGAGACCGGAGCCGAGGCGGCTCAGTGGTTCCGGAGCATCGTGATGAGCTCCGCCTTGCGCTTGCCCGAGAAGCCGGAGATGCCGAGCTCCTTCGCGCGCGTGCGCAGCTCAGGGACCGTCCAGTCCTCGTAGTCGCCGGCCGTGCCGCCGCGATGCCCGACGGCCTTCGCCCCGTCGCGGGCGATCGCATTGGAGATGCGCGCCGCCTTCTCCTTCGAAGCGCCCTGATCTCTGAGCTCCTCGTAGAGACTCGGGTCCTTGAGGCTGTTGGATCCCCGTCCAGCGGGCATGGCTCCCCCTTCGTCGCTATCGACCGTAGAGATGCCTGTGAGGTCGCGGGTAGGGCTTGACAGCGTCGCCGGATCCGCTAGCACCGCGGAGCCGAAAGGCGCAACCCCTCGCACTGATGGGCCGATGGTGGGAGCGTGTTCACGTGCCCACGAGGCACACCGGGGCGTTCGCCTCGCGCCGGACAGAGAAGGAGAACCTCATGAACATCGCGCTGATCATCATCATCGTGGTCGCAATCGTGCTCGCCATCGTCGGAGGAATGGGATCCGCGCTGCAGTGGCTTCTGTGGGTCGCCCTGATCGTGGGCGTCATCGCCCTCATCGCGCTGCTCTTCCGCCTGATCAGCGGCAGCCGCCGCACCTGATCTTCCGGCGGCGTCAGCCGTCGGACGAATCCCCCCATCGAACGGATGCCGTGACCGCGCTGGTCACGGCATCCGTTCTTTCCGTGCCTAGAGGCTCGCCTCCGCGTACGCACGCAGCGCGTCGCGCACGAACTCGGCGCCCGCCTGTCCGCCGTAGTTCGCACCGAAGCGCGGGTCGGCGACGTACATCTCGCCGAGCCCGATGACGTAGCCCTTCACGTCGTCGCCTGCGGGCGTGCCGGGCACGCCCGCGAGCCACTCGACGTGTCGCTGGGCGAGCTGCCGCGCTTCGTCGCCCGCGGGGTCGATACCCCGCTCGGCCGCCGCGCTCCAGTCGCTCGCGAGCTGCGCCGTGCGCCGCTTCCACGTCGCCTTCTCGTCAGGGCTCATACCCCGCCACCAGGCGTCGCCGGACGCATAGGCGTCCTTCCCCCAACGCTCTTCGACCTCATCCCGGTAGCGGGTGTGGTCGAAGCCGTCGAACATCTTCTCTGCCATGAGTCGTTCACCTCCTCTCAGTGCCGTGATGGTGGACTCGACCGACGCGATCTGGCGCGCCAGCCGGCTCTGCTCCTCGCGCAACCACGCGAGGTGGCCTTCGAGAGCGGTCTCTTCGCGCTCTTCGCGGTCGACGACACCGGAGATCTGCGGGAGTCCTAGACCGAGCTCGCGCAGCAGCAGGATCCGCTGCAGGCGCAGGAGCGCAGCCTCGTCGTAGTGCCGGTACCCGTTGGACGCGACGCGGGACGGCGGCAGCAAGCCGATGTCGTCGTAGTGCCGCAGCGTGCGGCTCGTCGTCCCCGCGAGTTTGGCGATCTGCTGGATCGACCACTCCATTTCCGTCTCCCTTCGTGTCGATGACCACGTTAAAGGTTGACGTAACGTCAAGGTCAAGAGGGAAAGCTGAGAGATCGCGCGGCGCCGTTGCGCACTCGCGATATATCGTGTTATCTTCTCTTCAACGCGATATATCGCGACTGAGAACTCATGCAGGAGGAGAAAATGACCTTCGAGAAGTGGATCATCCACCCCGGAGAAACCCGCGTCATCGACATCGAGGCGGCGACGTCGCTCAAGGTGGGCCTCGTCGGCGGCCAGATCGACGTGGTCGCTCACGACGAGCCCGGCATGCGCATCGAGGTGCACGGCGTGACCGTGAAGGACCTCCGCATCGAGGTGACCGGCGACGCCGTCGAGATCGACCACCCGCAGCTGCGCTGGGACAACTTCCTCGAGGTGTTCCGCAACTTCGGCGCCGGCGGCCCCAAGGCCGAGATCAGCGTCGCGGTCCCGCGTGACATCGCCCTGACGCTCGGTGTCGTGTCGGCGAGCGCGCTCGTGTCGGGCATCCGCAACGACGCCCGACTCAACACCGTCTCCGGCGACCTCATCGTCGACGGGATCGCCGGCAGTCTGACGCTGAACGCGGTCTCGGGCGACGTCCAGGTGCGCGAGCTGCAGGGCTCCCTGTCGGCGAACAGCGTCTCGGGCGATGTCGCAGCGACGGGCGCGCTCACCAAGGCGACGATCGACACCGTGTCGGGGGCCATGGTCGTCGACTCCACCGGCCCGATCCGCGCGATCAACCTCAACACCGTGAGCGGCAGCGCGACGATCCGGCTCGACGAGGGTCTGCCGGCCAACTACGTCGTGCGCAGTGTCAGCGGCACGGTGCAGATCGACAGCGTCGTGCGCTCCGGCAATGGAGCGGGCCCCACCACCAACTTCACCGGCTCGATCGGCGAGCTCAGCGGCAGCTTCGTCGACGTGCGCGCGAACTCCGTGTCGGGTGACGTGACCGTCCTGCGGCGTGCGGTGACAGTGGATGCCGCGGCAGCCCCCGAGGCCGTCGCCGGCGTCGACGACGAGGAGTGGTGATGAGCCCCGTCTTCTCGCACGGCGACCTCCGCCTGTACCTGCTGAATCTGCTCGATGAGGGCCCGCGACACGGGTACGACATCATGCAGGCGCTCTCGGATCGCACCGGTGGCACGTACACGCCGAGTGCGGGCACGGTGTATCCGCGTCTGTCGAAGCTCGAGGAGGAGGGGCTTGTGACCAAGGCGGTCGACGGCCGCAAGACCGTCTACGAGATCACCGGGGCCGGTCGGGCCGAAGTCGCCGCCCGCCAGGGCGATCTCGAGGGGATCGAGGCCGGGCTCACCGACAGCGTGCGGCTCATCGCCGACGAGGTGCGCGGAAGCGTGCGCGAGGCCATGAAGAGCCTGCGCGCCGATCTCGCCGCGGCGAGCCGCAGCGAGCGGGTCGAAGCACGTGCGACCACCGAGTCCGACGACGCGCGTGCCCGCAGCCGCGAGCAGCTGCACCGCGCCGACGCGCTCGTGAGCGAGTTCCGCGCCCGCATCCGCAGCGACCTCCGCAGCTATGTCGCGCGCGGCGGCGAGCTCGCGGCGTCCATCGTCGACGATCTCGAGCGCACGCTCGACGAGACCGCGCGCAACCTCACCCGCACCCTCCAGCGCTGAGGCCTGGACGGGGGGTCCCGGACCGCGAGGGCCCTGGCGGTCGTCGCGGTCCGTACGGCCGGCCGGGAGTCGGCTAAGCGACGGGCCAGACGTCCTCGTCGTCGGGCACGGGCTCGCCGAGCGGCACGACGAGGATCGGCCGGTGCTGGCGATGCGCGAGCCGCGCGGCCACCGAACCCGTGAAGAACTCGCGGATCGACTCGCCGATGCCGCGCCGACGCGTGCCGACGACGATCAGCCGGGCCTCGACCTGCTCGGCCAGATGCTTCAGCGCGAGCGCGGGGTCGCCTACGAGCTGGCGCACGCTCCACGCGACCGAGCGGCCGTCGAGGACGGCGGTGGCAGCGGACGTGACATCGGCGAGCGCTCCCTCCCCCGACGTGACGTCGAGGTCGATGGGAGCCGAATGCACGTAGCCGTCGGGGTCTTCGTAGGTCACGAACCGCGTGACGTCGACGTGCACGACGAGCAGATGCGCGTGGAAGAGCTCGGCGTACTTCGCCGCCTCTGCGAGCACACGAGAGGACTGCCCGGGAATGGTCCCGACGATGACGGCGCCGCGTGCGGCATCCGCCTCTTCCGTGGGATCTACGGCTGCCTGGTCACTCATTGCGTCTCGCCTCTCCGCGCCGCGCGCCGACTGCCGGAGCGGCCGGGGTCCGAAGGCTCCGTGTTATCCTGAATGCTACTCTTACCGGCCTCGAAGCCGGACGACATCGAGCGGGCGCCCGCAGCAGCCCGCCACTCAGAAATGAGGGGGTCTCGCATATGGGGCGTGGCCGTCAGAAGGCGAAGAACACGAAGATCGCCCGTGAACTCAAGTCTTACAGCCCGAGCGTGAACTATCACGCTCTGGAGCGTGAGCTGGGTCACCCGACCGACGACGAATACGTCGACAAGTGGGCCGACCAGTACGCCGACGAGCTCGAGGACGAGAAGGCCTGACGCCTTCCCTCGCGCTTCACGAGCACCCCGCCGCATCCCCGGCGTGCGTCTTCAGGATGCCTCGAGCACACGGACGGGCGTGATCACCACGATCCGTGGCGGCGCTCCCACTCGTCTTCGATGGTGCGTCGTCGCGCGACGACGAACCCCGCCGGGATCGCCGCTGCCACGACGAACGCCAGCGCGATGAGCGGACCGGTCCATGAGCCCGTCCGGTCGTGCAGGATGCCGATGCCGACGGGGAAGAGCGCCACGATCGCGTAGCCCACGCTCTGCACGAACCCGCTGAGCGCGACCGCACCCTCGTGCGTGCGCGTGCGCAGGCCCAGCAGCACGAGCGTCAGCGGGAAGAGCAGCGGCGCGGTTCCGAGCAGTGCGACCCACAGCCACGGCGCGACCTGGGGCGCGAAGAGGAGCCCCGCGATCCCCGCGAACCCGGCGACCACGGCGACGCCGATCACGGCGAGCGTCGCGTTGTACCGCACCACCAGCACCGGGACGAGGGCCGACGCCGGGAGCCCCATCGCCGCGAAGAGCGACAGCAGCGCGCCGGCCGCAGCCGGAGTGATCCCCGCGATGTCGATCAGGATCTTCGGCAGCCATGCGAAAGAGGTGTATGCGATCGCGCCCGACATGGCGAATCCGACGACGAGCGCCCACACGAGCGGCAGGCGCCAGAGCCGCCCGAGCACATGAGGGTTGGCCGTCTCGATGTCGACGTCCGCTCCCTCGCTCTCCCTCGCGCGCGCGAGCAGCGTGACCCAGGGGATCATCGCGACGACGGCGAAGACCGCCCACAGACCCAGCGAGACGCGCCAGGATGAGGCATCCGCCACCGGCACCGCGACGAGCGGCGGCAGAAGGGTCGATACCGCCATCGTCGTGGAGTAGATCGTCGTCATGAGGCCGATGCGATCGGGGAAGTACTTCTTCACGAGCGGCGGCAGCAGGATGTTGCCCACGCCGACGGCGGCGAAGATGAGAGCGGTCGCCCCGAGGAGCGTGAACGCGTCCACCGCGAAACCGCGCGCGATCAGTCCGAGCGCGGCGACGCCCATCGCCGCGAGGGCGAGACGCTCGAGTCCGAACCGCCTCTCCAGCGCCGGCGTCAGGATGCCGAAGACGGCGTAGCAGACCGGCGGAGCCGTGCCGATGAGCCCGACGACGGCCGCCGGCACGGCGAAGTCGGCCGAGATCTCGACGAGCACGGGAGAGAGGGATGCCACGGCCGACCGCAGTGAGAACGCGAACAGCACGATCCCGACGACCGCGAGGGATCGACCCTGCCACAGCGGACGCGCAGGGGTGGAGCTCACCTCACCACAGTAGTGGCGTCAGGATTGCTGGGAGCCCTCGACCCAGGCGAGGTACTCGTCGCTCACGGTGCCGGTGACGTAGCGCCCGTCGAAGCAGCTCATGTCGAGATCGTCGACATCGGAGCCCTCGAGGATCGCGGCCTTGAGATCGGCGACCTCCTGGTAGACCATGTAGTCCGCGCCGAGCTCCTGGGCGATCTCGGGGATCGTGCGCCCGTGCGCGACGAGCTCGTGCCGCGACGGCATGTTGATGCCGTAGACGTGCGGGTAGCGGACGGGCGGCGCGGCGGAGGCGAACGTCACGCTCTTGGCCCCGGCATCCCGCGCCATCTGGATGATCTGCTTGGAGGTCGTCCCCCGCACGATCGAGTCGTCGATGAGCAGCACGTTCTTGCCCTTGAACTCGCTCGACATCGCGTTGAGCTTCTGGCGCACGCTCTTCTTGCGCACGGCCTGGCCGGGCATGATGAACGTGCGGCCGACGTAGCGGTTCTTGTAGAAGCCCTCGCGGTACTCGATGCCGAGCTTGCGCGCGACCTGCATGGCAGCCGGCCGGGAGGAGTCGGGGATCGGCATCACGACGTCGATCGTGCCCTTGGGCGTGTACTTCGCGATCGTGTCGGCGAGCCGGTCGCCCATGCGCAGGCGGGCCTCGTAGACCGAGATGCCGTTCATGACCGAGTCGGGGCGCGCGAGGTAGACGTACTCGAACGAGCACGGGATGAGCTTGGGATCGGTCGCGCACTGCTTCGTGTGCAGGTGGCCGTCGAGATCGATGAAGACGGCCTCACCCGGCATGACGTCGCGGACGACCTCGAACTCGCCGTTCTCGAGGACGAGGGACTCGGATGCCACGACCCACTCGTACGAGCCGTCGGCGGCCTTGCGCGTGCCGAGGATGAGCGGGCGGATGCCGAACGGGTCGCGGAAGGCGAGCAGCCCGTAGCCCGCGATGAGCGCGATCGCCGCATAAGATCCCTCGACGCGCTCGTGCACGCGCTCGACGGCCTGGAAGATCTCGTCCGCGGCCAGCTCGACGCCGGAGATGGATGCCTGGAGCTCGTTCGCGAGCACGTTCACGAGCAGCTCGGTGTCGCTCGACGTGTTGAGGTGCCGGCGGTCCTTGTGGAAGAGCTCCTGCGTCAGCTCGCGCGTGTTCGTGAGATTGCCGTTGTGCACGAGCACGATGCCGTACGGAGCGTTCACGTAGAAGGGCTGCGCCTCTTCTTCGTTGGATGCCGTGCCCTGCGTGGCGTATCGGACGTGACCGAGGCCGATCTCGCCCATGAGGGCCCGCATGTCCCGCGTGCGGAACGCCTCGCGCACCTGGCCCTTCGCCTTCGAGATGTGGAACACGCCGCTGGCCTCGGCGGTCGCGATACCGGTGGAGTCCTGACCGCGGTGCTGCAGGAGTGCGAGCGAGTCGTAGATCTCCTGGTTGACGTTTCCGCGCCCGACCATCCCGATGATTCCGCACATGGGGTGTTACTCGGCTCCGTCGCTGCTGTAGGTGCCGACGAGGCGGACCGCCCCGCCGTCGACGCCCTTGGCGCCCTGTTCGTAGTCGCCCTCGGGGCGCGCACCGCGGCGCACGACCCCGACGGGCCACGTCGCGATGCCGTCCTGCGCGAGGGCGGATGCCGCGGCGTCGGCCTTCTCGGCAGCCACGACCGCGAGGAACCCGATCCCGAGGTTCCAGGTGCCTTCGGCGCTCTCGAGGGCGAGCCCGCCGAGGTCGGCCAGGACGCGGAAGACCGGCGGCGGCGACCAGGTCGAGCGGTCCACGTCGACCCATGTGCCCTGCGGGAGCACGCGCGCGAGGTTGGCGGCGATCCCGCCGCCCGTGACGTGGCTGAGGGAGTGCACGGCTCCGCCGAACTGCGAGATCAGACGCAGCAGCGGCGAGGTGTAGAGGCGCGTCGGCTCGAGGAGCGCCTCGCCCCACGTCGTGCCGTGGCTGCCGAGGTCGGGGGCGCGATCGCCGTACTGGATGCCGGCGCCGGCGACGATGTGGCGCACGAGCGAGTAGCCGTTGGAGTGCAGGCCGCTGGAGGCCAGCGCCAGCACGACGTCGCCGTCCTGCACGCGCTCGGCGCCGAGCACGGCACCGGCTTCGACGACACCGGTCGCGGCGCCCGCGACGTCGTAGTCGTTGACGCCGAGGAGACCGGGGTGCTCCGCGGTCTCGCCGCCGACGAGCGCCGTGCCGGTCTCGGCGCAGCCCTGTGCGATACCGCGCACGATGTCGGCGATGCGTTCGGGGAAGACCTTGCCGCATGCGATGTAGTCGGTCATGAAGAGGGGCTTCGCGCCCACCACGACGATGTCGTCGACGACCATGCCGACCAGGTCGAGGCCGATCGAGTCGTGCTTGTCGATCGCCTGCGCGATCGCGACCTTCGTGCCGACGCCGTCGGTGCTGGTCGCGAGGAGCGGCTTGGCATAGCTCTTGAAGACGGATGCATCGAAGAGTCCGGCGAAGCCGCCGACTCCTCCGAGCACCTCGGGACCGTGCGTACGACGCACGGCCGACTTCATGAGTTCGACGGCGAGATCACCGGCAGCCGTGTCGACGCCGGCTTCGGTGTAGGGATTGGTGGGGGAGGCCACGCCCCCAGCCTACCGGCGGGATCCCTGGACGGATGCCGCGTGCCCGCCGCTCGGCTGCGGCATCCGTCTGCCCACGGCGTCGAGCGGCGGGAGCGCGATCTCTCGGCCACGCTCACGCCTGTGAATGTGCAGATCGCCGCGGAGATACGGGAGCACGGGCCTCCCGACGCAGGTCGCACGCCCGCTCTACACTTCAGGTATGGGCGGCACCGGAAATCCGGAGTGGCTGGTCCGCGAGGACGCGGGTCAGCCCGTTCTGCTCGCCCTGTACCTGCGTCAGGTGCTGGGGCTGCGCGTCGCCGAGGAGCTGCCGCATCTGCGCGGCATCCCCCCGCGCGCCAACGACCGCACGCCCGCCGCGCAGGAGGCCCTCGAGGTCCAGTGGCGGACGTACTGGGACATGACCGTCGAGCCGCTCACCCACCCCTCGCCCGTGCCGCTCGACCTCGTCGACGGCTTCGCGACGCTGCTCGCACTGCCGATCGAGGGCGCCGACGAACTGCGTGCCGCCGCGACCCCGCACGGCGCTGAGGCCGTCGCGTTCGCGCAGTCGACGCACGCGCGCTATCGCCGCGACGCCGGATCGAACACGGGAACCGCATATCGGGCCTATGCGAGCGCCATCGCCGAGCACGAGCGCCAGGTCGGCCGGCGCGCGCACTCGTTCGAGCTCAACGTGCAGATCCTGCCCCTGACCCAGCGAGGCGTGTGGTGGATCGGCGCCCTCACGATCGCCGTGACCGACGGGCTGCGAGGGGATGTCGTCGCGTTCGACGCGGCCATCCACCCGATCATCGCCGAGCTGGCGTAGGGGCTACGGCTCGTCGGTGTGCACCGACTCGTGATCGGCGCGCACTTCGCGGGTGTGCTTCGACGAGCGGCGGTCGAGGATCAGCGCGACGACCGCTCCGAGCGCGACGCCGGCGGTGATGCAGATGAGAGCGAGGAACCCGAAGACCTGACCCTGCGTGTAGACGAGGCCCGTATTGGGACTCACATCGGAGGCCCCGCCGAAGGAGAAGGTCAGGATCAGGGCGACGAGGATGCCGACGCCCGCACCGAGCGCGAGGAAGACCGAGATCTTCGGCGCCCGCCGCACGCGGACGGACTCGATGCGGTCCTCTGCGCGAGTGGCGGGTTCTTCGGGGGCGGGTGCCTGGTCGGCCATGTGACCATTCTCCCACCGTGGCGCCGTCATGGCCGCAGCGGAAGAAGATCCGAGACGTCGGAGCGCACACCCGAGGCGATGATGCGGCCCGCGGCCGCGGCATCCATCCACTGCTCCTCGCCCGTCGCGACGGCGATCCACGTCTCGGGAGCCATCTCGACGACGTTCGGAGGCGTGCCGCGCGTGTGCCGCGGCCCCTCGATCACCTGCACGGCGCCGAAGGGCGGCACGCGCACCTCGACGCTGCCGCCGGGCGCCTTCTCGACGAGCAGCTGCAGCAGGTAGCGCACGGCTGTCGCGAGCTCGCTCCGGGCCGGAGCGCCGGCACGCACCGCGGCGAGCGCGGCGCGCCCCTCGCCGGTCAGGATCTTCTTGGGCACGGCTCCACGCTACGCCGTGCACAACGTCGGCAGATCGTGCGGGGAACGATCCGGTCGCTCTGCACAGAGCCAGCTGACTTCGGATCGCCGACGTTGTGCACGCCGAGCCGCGGGGACCGGCACGGATAGGCTGGCCGGGTGAGAATCCTGGTCCTCGGCTCGGGCGCGCGCGAGCACGCCATCATCCTCGCGCTGCGGTCGGAGGATGCCCCGCACGAGATCCTCGCCGCGCCCGGCAACGCCGGTATCGCGCGCGACGCGACGATCGTCGACCTCGATGCGAACGACCCCGTCGCCGTCGCGGACTTCGCCGGCACCGAGTCGGTCGACCTCGTGGTCATCGGCCCCGAGGCCCCGCTCGTCGCGGGCGTCGCGGATGCGCTGCGCACCCGCGGCATCCCGGTCTTCGGACCCGGCAGGGCAGCCGCGCAGCTCGAAGGATCGAAGGCGTTCGCGAAGCGGATCATGGATGCCGCGGGGGTGCCGACCGGCGGAGCCGTGCGCGCGCAGACCCGCGAAGAGGTCGAGGCCGCGCTCGACCGGTTCGGCGCTCCGCACGTCGTCAAGGCCGACGGCCTCGCCGCGGGCAAGGGCGTCATCGTGACGTCCGACCGCGATGCGGCGCTCGCGCACGCCGAGACCTATCTCGCTGTCGGCTCCGTCCTCGTCGAGGAGTTCCTCGACGGCCCGGAGGTGTCGCTCTTCTTCCTGAGCGACGGCGACCACGTGCTCCCGCTCAGCCCGGCCCAGGACTTCAAGCGCCTGCGCGACGGCGACGAGGGACCGAACACGGGCGGCATGGGCGCCTACTCGCCGCTCCCCTGGCTCGACAGCCGCTTCGGCAGCGAAGCCGCCTTCGTCGACCTCGTGACGACCGAGGTCGCCGAGCCCGTCATCCGTCAGCTGGATGCCGAGGGCACGCCGTTCATCGGTCTCCTCTACGCCGGCCTCATCCTCACGGAGCAGGGCGTCAAGGTCATCGAGTTCAACGCGCGCTTCGGCGACCCCGAGACGCAGGTCGTACTCCCGCGTCTCATCGATCCGCTGTCCGAGCTGCTGCTCGCGGCGTCCTCCGGGCACCTCGAAGACCTGCCTCGCCCCGCCTTCGCCGAGGACGTCGCCGTGACCGTCGTGCTCGCGAGCGACGGCTACCCGGAGTCCCCCGTGACGGGACGCGCATTGATGGGGGTGGATGCCGCATCCGCCGTCGAGGGCGTGCACCTCGCTCACGCGGCCACCGCCGAGCACGATGCCGGACTGGTCGCGACGGGCGGCCGCGTGCTCAACGTCGTCGCCGTGGCCACGACGTTCCGCGCTGCGCGCGAGCGGGCCTATCGCGCACTCGGCGAGCTCGGTCTCGAGGGCGCGCGCTTCCGCACCGACATCGCGGCGAAGGTCGACGAAGGCCTCTAGCCCGGCACCACGACGACCCAGGCCTGCGAGACGTGGTCGGTGTCCTTCAGCATGAGCTGCACCGGCCCGGCGTAGGGCGCCGAGAACGAGCCGCTCGAGTTCGTCGCGCCGCACTCGATGGTCCCTGAGACGAGGACTCCGCCGCTGTCGCCGACGGCGGCGCGCACGACCTCGTAGTCCACGCTGTCGCCGATGCACTCGCCCGTGACGGAGAACGGCACATCCATCTGGACAAGATCCGTCGCGATGTAGCTGGTCTCCGGGGTGCCGCCCTCACCGCCGTCGATGAGGAAGACCGCGCGAGCGATCTCCCCGGGCAGCGTCTCGGGGACGTCGAGCGTGGCGGACGGCGCCGGCGATGCGACCTCCTGCGACGCGGCGGGTGTGGACGATGTCGCCGTCGGCGCGGTCTCTCCATCGCCCGCCGCACAGCCCGTCAAGGCCACGCCGGCGGCGGCGAGCAGAGCGATCGAGACGAGGCGGGCGCGGGAGATCGGCATCCCTCGCCCCTCACGTCTGGCGACGGATGAACCTCATGAGCCAGGCGATGACGGCGATCACGAGGATCACGATGCCGAGCCAGAGCAGGAACTTCACGGCCTCGACGAAGACACCGAGCAGCAGGCACACGATGCCGACGACGATCAGGATGATGAGGAGAGCGGGCATGCGTCCATCCCACTCCGTGCACCGCACGCTGTCGACGCCTTGACACGCGCTCGCACCGTCGTTAGGCGGCGCCTCCCGCTCCCACCGGCGTCACGCCTTGGATGTCTCGCGTGCTGCCGTCCAGTCGTTCGCCTGCGGCTTGGGTCGACGCAGGAAGAGCACCGCGATGATGCCGATCAGCATGACCGCCGCCGGCAGCAGGATCGCCTGAGCCATGGCGTTCGAGAAGCCGTCGACCACGACCTCGGGCAGCGCGCCGCCCGAGCCGAAGTCGCCGCCCGCGTCGGCTGCGCCGGGCAGGTTCGCCTCGAGGCGCGCCTGCATGAACGCCGCGATCGCGGCGGAGCCGATGACCGAGCCGACGGTGCGGGTCGTGTTGTAGATGCCCGCGCCGGCGCCGGCCTGGTGCACCGGGAGGTTGCGGGTCGCGGTCGTCGCGAGGGGACCCCACATGCCGGCGCTGCCGATGCCCATGAGGGCCGAGGGCAGCAGGAACATCCAGATCGGGGTGTCGACGTTCATGAGCGCGGCGTACCAGAGGAGGGATGCCGTGAAGAGCACGAGTCCGGGCACGAGCAGGAACCGCGGATCGGTGCGGTCGAGCAGGCGTCCCGCGAACGGCGCGAGCACGCCGGTCAGCAGCGCCATCGGGATGAGCAGCAGTGCCGACTCGGTCGGGGTGAGCCCCCGCGCGAGCTGGATGAAGAACATGAGCGGCAGCGACATGCTCGTCACCGCGAAGCCGACCGTCGCGATCGCGAGGTTCGAGACGGCGAAGTTGCGGTCCTGGAACAGCGGCAGCGGCACGAGCGGCTCGCTCTTGGTGCGCGCCTGCGTCCAGATGAAGACGCCCATGACGACGATGCCGGCCACGATCATGCCCCACACCCAGGGAGCCCAGTCGAAGTGCTGGCCCTCCTGCAGGCCGAACACGATGAGGAACAGCCCGGCGGCGCTCAGCACGACGCCGAGGATGTCGAAGCGATGCGGGTGCGTCTCGAGGTTCGGCACGAGGATCAGCGCGAGGACGAACGCGATGACACCGACAGGCACGTTGATGAAGAAGATCCACTCCCACCCGAGCCCGTCCACGAGGAGTCCGCCGGCGAGCGGACCGACGAGCGTCGCGACACCGGCGGTCGCACCCCACAGGCCCATGGCCGCACCGCGGCGGTTCGGCGGGAAGGTGCGGGTGATGACGGCCATCGTCTGCGGCGTCATGAGCGCGGCGCCGAGACCCTGCACCGCGCGGGCGATGATGAGCATCTCGAGCGTGCCCGAGAGGCCGCACCACAGCGATGCGGCCGTGAAGATCACGAGCCCGATGAGGTAGATGCGCTTCGGGCCGAAGCGGTCGCCGAGGCGTCCCGTGATGAGCAGCGGCACCGCGTACGCGAGCAGGTAGGCGGAGGTCACCCACACGACGTTGTCGAGGTTGCTCGTGTTCGGATCGAGCGCCGCCTTGATCGCGGGGTTCGCGACCGAGACGATCGTCGTGTCGACGAGGATCATGAAGAACCCGATGACGAGCGCCCACAGGGCGGGCCACGGGCTGCGGGTCGGGGCGACGGTGGCGGATGCCTCGGCCCGGGTGTGCTGTTCGGTCATTGCCGTGCGGCCTTTCGCTGTTCGAGGTAGCGCTCGGTCGGCTCGTGGGTCCCCCACGGGAACTCCTCGCCGGCGATGCGCGCGATGATGCGATCGAGCCAGTCGAGATCGGTGCGCAGGAGCGCCCCCTCCCGCTCGAGCTCGATCAGGTACTGGTGGGGGACGCCCTTGGCGATCGCGCCGCGGAGTCCGTTCTCGTGGAGGTCCCGCTGCGCGGCGAGGGCGACGCGGCGCTCCGTCAGCAGGTCGACCGCCTCGGCCCGGTCGAGGTTGTGGGCTTCGGCGAGTGCGATGCGGAACTCGGCCGGCCGATCGACCCGCACGAGCTCGCGGCGCACCCACTCGCCGACGGCGCGGGTTCCGGCATCCGTCACCGAGTAGGTCGTCCGCTCGGGTCGATTGCCGTCCCGATCCACGCCGACCTCGGTGACCAGGCCCGCCTTCTCGAGCCGCGAGACCGTGTGATAGAGCGTGCCGTTGGTGATCGTGACGAGCCGGTCGTCCTTGCGGATGCGCATGAGCCGGATGATCTCGTACGGGTGCATGTCGCCTTCGGCGAGCAGCGCGAGCACCATGAGCCCCAGCGGGGTCAGGCGATCCACGGCATCCTTCACGATCACTCCATCTCGATTAGTCCAGATGGACTATACACCCGCAGTCGTCGCTTCGTCGTCTGGGATGATGGGCGGGTGACGGATGCCTCGACCTCGCTGCCCGGCTGGAACCACGTCTACTCCGGCAAGGTGCGCGATCTCTACGAGCCGCTCGACCCGGCTCTGACCGGCCGGATGCTCGTCGTCGCGAGCGACCGCGTCTCGGCGTTCGATCACGTGCTCTCGCCCGGCATCCCCGACAAGGGCGTGCTGCTCACGACCCTGAGCCTGTGGTGGTTCGATCTCCTGGCCTCGACCGAGGGAGGGCGCAGCATCCCGAACCATCTCGCCCCCGATCACACGATCGACGGCGGCGAGCTCATCCCCGCCGAGGTCGTCGGCCGCGCGATGCTCGTGAAGAGCCTCGACATGCAGCCGGTCGAGTGCGTCGTGCGCGGCTATCTCACCGGCTCGGGCTGGGCGGAGTACACCGCGAGCGGCACGGTGTGCGGCATCCGGCTTCCCGACGGCCTTTCGAACGGCGATCGCCTTCCGGCGCCCATCTTCACCCCCGCGTACAAGGCGCCCCTGGGCGAGCACGACGAGAACATCTCGTTCGACCAGACCGTCGAGCTCGTCGGCGCCGAGAAGGCAGAGCTGCTGCGCGACCTCTCGCTCGAGATCTACGATCGCGCGGCGCGCACGGCCGAGGCGAAGGGGCTGATCCTCGCGGACACGAAGTTCGAGTTCGGGGTCGACGACGACGGCGTCATGACACTCGCCGACGAAGTGCTCACGAGCGATTCGTCGCGGTACTGGGATGCCGCGGCCTGGCGATCCGGCACGAGCCCTGCCGAGCGCATGGCGAGCTTCGACAAGCAGATCGTGCGCGACTGGCTCGCCGCGAACTGGGACAAGCGGGGCACGCCACCCGAGCTTCCGTCCGGGATCGTCGAGCGCACCGCCGACCGCTACCGCGAGCTGCTCGAGCGGCTGACGGGGGCGTAGCGTGCCCTCGCGTCGCCGGTCGTCGGATGACTCCGCGAAGAGCGACGAGGAATGACGAGACGGGAGAGGACGTTCTCATTCGCATGAATGAAAAGCTCGCCGCCGACACCGCGATGGGTGCCGTGACGCTCCTGGTCGGCGATCTCGACGGGATGACGCGCTACTACCGCGACGTCGTGACCCTCGAGGTGCTGTCCGCCGCGGGCGACACCGTCACTCTGGGTCGCGCGGGGCGGCCGATCGTGGTCCTGCGCCACGAGCCCGCTCTGCGGCACGCGACGCCCGGCTCAGCCGGCCTGTTCCACACCGCGATCCTCTTCGAATCGCAGACGGCCCTCGCGGCCGCGCTCTACAGCGTGGCCAGGCACGCGCCGGGCACCTTCACGGGGAGCGCCGACCACCTCGTGAGCCAGGCGTTCTACTTCACCGATCCCGAGGGCAACGGCATCGAGCTGTACTGGGACCGCGCGCGCTCCGACTGGTCGTGGACGCACGGGCAGATCGAGATGGCCACCCTGTACCTCGACCCGAACGCCTTCCTCGGCGAGCACCTGACCGAGGACGCGGCGGCCGGCTCCACGGCGGGGGATGCGGCATCCGTCGGCCACGTCCACCTCTCGGTCGGCGACGTCGCCCGAGCCCGCGACTTCTACGTGGGCGCGCTCGGGTTCGATGAGACGGCGGCGCTCGGCAGCCAGGCCGTCTTCGTCAGCGCCGGCGGCTACCACCACCACATGGCGATGAACGTCTGGAACTCCCGGGGAGCCGGACCCCGGATGCCGGCGCTCGGCCTCGGCCGCGTCGACCTCGCGCTTCCCGACGCCGATGCGCTCGGTGCGCTCGGCGAGCGCCTGCGCGATCACGGGATCGCCGTGCGCGACGACGGCCGCACGGTCGCGTTCGACGACCCGTGGGCGAATCTGCTCAACGCGACGGTCGCGGAGTCCGCCTAGCGCGGAGACGGAGACGCCGTCCGGCGAGGGCACGGGTCGTCGGCGAGTGCACGACGTCGGCGCAGTGACGGGGCCGTGCGCTCGACGGCAAGCCCAGCGCTCGCGGACCGCCTAGACGGATTCGCGGACGACGAGCTCGGTCTCGAGGATCGTGACGTGACGTGGATGCTGGCCCGCGAGCAGATCGAGGAGGATGCTCGCCATGCGCTCCCCCTGGGCGAACGACGGCTGTCGCATCGTCGTCAGCTGCGGCGAGACCGAGGTCGCGACCGGTGAATCGTCGAACCCGATGATGGCGACGTCCTCGGGGACGCGCAGCCCCGCGGCGGCGAGAACGGTGAGCGCGCCGCGCGCCATGAGGTCGCTCGCGACGAAGATCGCGTCGGGCACGGGTCCGCGCTCGAGGATGCGCCGCATCGCGGCCGCGCCGCCGTCGGCCGTGAAGTTGCCGTCCTCGATGGCGCCGTCGGCGAGCCCCCACGCGGCGAGGGCTTCGCGGTAGCCCGCGAGGCGGTCGACGCCGGCGGGCATGGTCAGCGGGCCCGAGATCGTCGCGATGTCGCGGTGACCGCGCTCGATGAGATAGACCGTCGCGTCGTGCGCGCCGCGGGTGTTGTCGACGTCGACGTAATAGTCGCGCTCGCGCTCGCGCACCGGGCGGCCGCCGTAGACGACGGGGACCGTCTGCGCGATCCGGTCGATGAAGAGGTCGCTCGTGTGGTGAGACACGACGATCGCGCCGTCGACGGCCCCGGACCGCACGTAGGCGGTCGTCTTGTCGCCCGGGTCGTCGTTCGCGATGAAGAGGTTCAGCACGTAGTCGGAGCGACCGAGCCGCGCGTTGATGCCCGACACGATCGCCGCGAAGAACGGATCGCCGAAGAACCGCGTCGTGTCCTCGGGCACGATCAGCGCGATCGCGTGCGTCTGCCTGCTCGCGAGCGAACGCGCCGCGCGGTTGGGCACGTAGTTCAGCTCGTCGATCGCGCGCTTCACCGACTCGAGCGCCTCCGGGCTCACCGCCGTCGAGCCGTTGACGACGCGCGACACCGTCGATCGGGAGACGCCCGCTGCGGCGGCGACCTCTTCGATCGTGACGGTGGCACGCGCCGCGTCTATGGTCATCCTCGTAAACCTCTCCGTGCCGGGATCTCAGCGACCGACGGCCGCGGCATCCGTCCCCAGGGCACGCTGCTCGATGATCCTCGCGTACTCGAGGCCACTGTCCTTGACGGTGCGCTCCTGCGTGTCGTAATCCACCCGAACGATACCGAAGCGCTTCTCGTAGCCCCAGGCCCATTCGAAGTTGTCGAGCATCGACCAGTAGAAGTATCCGCGCACGTCGACGCCCTGGTCGACGGCATCCAGGATCGCGCCCAGGTGACCACGCAGGAACTCGACGCGTTCCGCATCGGGCACGCGGGTCTCGCCGTCGACCTCTACGACCTCGTCGTCGTACGCGGCGCCGTTCTCGGTCACGTAGAGCACCGTTCCGGCGCGAGCCGCGTACTCGTCGGACACGCGGCGGAGCAGCCGGGTGAGACCCTCGGGCTGCACCTCCCAGTGCATCGACGTGCGATCGAGTCCACGCTCGTTGGAGTAGCCGCTCCCCGCCGGGAACGGCGACTCGCCACGGCGGTCCGTCGGCGCGTCGCCGCCGGTCGGCAGCGCGTCCGGCGCCGCGGCGCTCACGAGGTCGCCGTGGTAGTAGTTCACGCCGAGTGCGTCGATGTGCGCCGAGATCGCCGCGAGGTCGCCGGACAGGACCGCCGCCTCGAACGCCTCGGTCGCGGCGGGATCGACCGCGCGGAAGTCCTCCACGATGTCGGCCGGGTACGCCCCGCGGAACACGGGGTCGAGGAACCACCGGTTGTGCTGCCCGTCGAGTCGACGCGCCGCATCGACGTCGGCCGGATTCCGCGGATCGGCGGGGTCTGCGACGGTGAAGTTGAGCGTGATGCCGAGGTCGAGCGAGGCGTCGCGCTTGCGAAGCTCGGTCACGGTCTGCCCATGGCCGAGGAGCAGGTGGTGGGATGCCAGCATCCCCTCCTCCATCGAGTAGTGCCCCGGAGCGTGGATGCCCGCCGTGTAGCTGAGGAACGACGAGCACCAGGGCTCGTTCAGGGTCGTCCACACCTTGACGCGATCGCCGAGGGCGTCGTGCATCGTGAGCGCGTACTCGGTGAACTTCTCGGCGGTCGATCGCACCGCCCAGCCGCCCTGATCCTGCAGCGCCTGCGGGAGGTCCCAGTGATAGAGCGTGAGCCACGGCAGGATGTCGGCATCCAGCAGCTCGTCGACGAGCCGCTCGTAGAAGTCGAGTCCCTTCGCGTTCACCGCGCCGCCGTCGGGACGCACGCGCGACCACGACGTCGAGAAGCGGTACGTCTGCAGCCCCATGCGCTTCATGAGCGCGACGTCGTCGCGATACAGGTGGTAGTGATCGCACGCGACATCGCCGTTGTCGGCGTTGATGACGGCACCCGGGACGCGCGCGAAGGCGTCCCAGATGGATGCCGTGCGTCCCTCCTCGAAGGCGGCTCCCTCGATCTGGAACGCGGCCGTGGCCGCGCCGAAGAGGAAGTCCTGGGGGAACGGGCGCTCCGCGCTCGCTGTGCGCAGGGCGGTGTTCTGGATCTCGATCGTCATCCCTTCACCGCTCCCGCCATGATGCCGCTCACGAGCTGCCGGCCCGCGAAGGCGAACAGGATCAGCAGCGGGATCGTCGCCAGGAGCACGCCCGCGAGCACGATCGAGTAGTCCACGAAGTAGTTCGACTGCAGGAGCGACAGCGCGACCGGAAGGGTGGGGCTCTGTCGGTCGAGCACGATGAACGGCCAGAAGAACTGGTTCCAGGCGCCCACGAAGGTGAACAGGAACAGCATCGCGGCGGCGGGCCGCGCAGCGACGACGCCGACCGTCCAGAAGGTGCGGAACATCGAGGCCCCGTCGACCCTGGCCGCTTCGATGAGCTCATCGGGGACCGACTGGCTCAAGTACTGCGTCATCCAGAACACACCGAACGCGCTGGTGAGAGCGGGGATGATGACCGCGCCGATGTTGCCGGTCCAGCCGAGGTCGGCGAAGAGGATGTACAACGGAACGACACCCAGCTGCATCGGGATCGCCATCGTCGCGACGACGAAGGCGAGCAGCCACTTGCCGCCACGGAACCGCAGCTTCGCGAACGCCCAGCCGGCCAGGGTCGAGAAGACGACGACGGATGCCGCGATGACCGTCGAGCTGAAGATCGAGTTCCACAGCGCCACCCAGAAGTTCACCGCCGGGTCGTTCACGACCGACAGCGCATTGGCGACGAAGTTGCCGCCCGGGAGCCACGACATGTCGGGATCGTTGATGGTCGAGGCATCCCCCGACCCGATCAGGAACGACCAGTAGTACGGGAAGATCGCCGAGACGACGACGACCCCGAGGCCGATGTAGACCCACGTTCCGGCGCGGACGCCGCGGATCTTCGTCGTGCGCTCGCCGCGACGGCGCTTCTTCTCGTTGGGGATGTTCTCCTCGACGATGGCGAGCGGTGGCGTGCTGATGGCGCTCATCGCTTGACTCCCTTCCGACGACCGCGGGATGTCTCGCCCCGGCGCCCCTCATCGCGCACCAGGCGACGGGTGATGAGCAGATTGATCAGACCGATCACGAGGATGATCGCGAACAGGATCCAGGCGAGCGCCGCGGCGCGGCCGAAGTTGAACTCGCCCCAGCCGATGTTGTACAGGTACAGGGTGATCGTCAGCCACTGCTGCGCCGCACCGCCCTGGCCGGTGTTGTCGAACATGCGCGGCTCGTCGAAGATCTGCAGACCGCCGATCGTCGAGGTGATGATCACGAAGATGAGCGTCGGCTTGAGCGACGGAAGCGTGATGCTCCAGAACTGGCGGAAGGCGTTGGCACCGTCGACGGTGGCCGCCTCGTAGTACTCGCGGGGCACGGCCTGCATCGCGGCGAGCAGGATCAGGGCGTTGTAGCCGGTCCAGCGGAAGTTCACCATCGTCGCGATCGCGATATGACTCCAGAACGGATCCTTGTGCCACGGGATGGGCTGGAGTCCGAAGTTGGTGAGGATGTTGTTCACGAGGCCGTGGTTGTCGCCGAACATGTTGCTGAAGATGAGCGCGACGGCGACCGGCATCATGACGAACGGCAGCAGGACGCTCATGCGCCAGAAGGTCTTGGCGCGGATGTTGCGGTCGAGCATCGCGGCGATGAAGATCGCGAGGATCAGCTGCGGCACCGATGACAGCAGGAAGATGCTGAAGGTGTTGCGCAGAGCCGTCCAGAACTTGGGGTCGTTGAGGATCCAGATGTACTGGTCCAGGCCCACGAACGTGCCGGAGTTGCGGACGAGGTCCCACTCCTGGAACGAGATCACCGCGGTGAACGCGATGGGGAAGAGCCCGACGATCGCGAAGAGGATGAAGAACGGCGAGATGTAGAAGTAGGGCGAGAACCGGAGGTCGAAGCGGCTCAGCTTGTTCTTGAAAGACAGGCCGGGTCGGGGCGGCGTCTGACGGGGCGGTGACGAGGGTGTGCTCGTCTGCGCGCGGGTATCGGTCGCGGTCACGAGAAACTCCGAATCTGATGGTTGGGGCAGAAACGAGGGTGCGGGCTGCGCCGCGTGGCGCGGCCCGCACCCTCGTCAGATCATCAGAAGGCCGAGACCTCTGTGACCCACGTGTTCCACGAGGTGGTCTGGTCCTCCGTGCCGTCGAAGACACGGTTCACCGCGTTCTGGAGCGCGTCGTGGTACTTGAAGTAGTTCGCGTCCTTGTACGGCGTGACCGTGATGGCCTCGGACCGCTCGGCGAAGATCTGACCGGTCGGCGCGTTGTTGAAGAACTCGTTGGTCGAGTCCGTCACGGCCGGGTCGCTCTGCGCCTCGATCGCGCTGGGGAACTGTCCCGCGTTCACGAAGGTCTTCGCCTGCTGCTCGGGAGCGGTCAGCCAGTCGGCGAGCGCGAGCGCTGCGTCGACGTTCTTTCCGTTCGCCGGGACCGTCAGGTACGAGCCGCCCCAGTTGGCCCCGCCGTTCGGGAAGACGTTGGCGACCTCCCAGCCCTTCACGTCGGGAGCGTTGCCCGAGATGATGCCGAGCATCCAGCCGGGGCAGAGCATCGTGGCGAACTCGCCGTTGGCCATCGAGGCGTTCCAGTCGTCGCTCCACTGGCCCGAGTAGGCCGAGTTCGGGATGGCGCGCTCGACCACGAGGTTGTACGCGTCCTCGATCTCGGGGTTCTCCGTCGCGATGACGGTGCCGTCGGGCTCGGTGTACGTGTACTCCATCTGGTTGACGATGCCCTGGAGCACGGAGTTCGCCGCGTCGATCATGGGCTTGCCCGTGGCGGCCTTGTACTCGTCGGCCACGTCGAAGAAGTTGTTCCAGTCGCCGTCGAAGAGCGTGGCGACCTCGTCGGGCGTCGACGGCAGGCCGGCGGCCTCGAACAGGTCGGCGCGGTAGCAGATCGCCTGCGGACCGATGTCGGTGCCGAAGCCGACGAGACGACCGTCGGCGTCCGTCGCGCCGGCTTCCTTCCAGTCGAGCCAGCGGCCCTTGGCGCTGTCGGGCACCTCGGCGAGGAGGTCGGAGTACTGCATGGCCTCGGCGAACCAGTCGATCTCGACGGCCTCGATGTCGGCGAGGCCCTCCTTGCCGAGCTTCTGGAAGTAGTTCGCGCGGGCGTCGCCCGACTCGGCTGCCTTGTTGTGGACGATCTTCACGTTCGGGTTGGCGTCCATGTACTCCTGGAGGAGCTCATCGGTGTAGCCGAAGTTGTTGAACGTGGCGAGCGTGAGCGTGATCTCTTCGTCTCCGCCCGACCCCTCGTCGGTGCCGCCGCCGGCGCAGCCGGCGAGGACGAGGGCGGTGGCCGAGAAGGCGGCGAGAGCCACTGCGCTTCTGCGGAAGGCGCGTGTGTTCACTGTCACTCCTTTGTGTTGTCAGGTCTGTGTTGCAGGATCGGCCGTGGGAGCGTTCCCATCGGACTGGAGGCTACGTTATGGGATCGCTCCCACGAATGCAAGGGAGCGCTCCCATGGGACGGTCACGGTTGGGTCACGGATGCCGTGGATGGTGCCCACCGGCATCCGTCGACGCGGGCGATAGACTGGGATCGAACCTCCGCCCACCCACTCCGGGAGCTCTCTCATGCCCACCATCGTCGTCGACGTCATGCCCAAGGCCGAGCTGCTGGACCCGCAGGGCAAGGCCGTGTCGGGGGCTCTCGACAGGCTCGGCGTCGACGGCTTCTCGAGCGTCCGCATCGGCAAGCGCTTCGAGCTCACCGTCGACGGCGACGTGGATGACGCGGTCCTCGCCGAGGCGCGCCGCATCGCCGACGAGATCCTGTCGAACTCGGTGATCGAGGACGTCGTGGGCATCGAGGTCGTCGAGTGACCGCCCGCATCGGCGTCATCACCTTCCCCGGCTCGCTCGACGATCGCGACGCGCAGCGCGCCATCCGGGTGGCCGGCGCCGAACCCGTCGCCCTCTGGCACGGCTCGCACGACCTCGAAGGCGTCGACGCGCTCGTGCTTCCCGGCGGCTTCAGCTACGGCGACTACCTGCGCGCCGGCGCTATCGCCGCGCTTGCGCCGATCATGGCCGAAGTGAAGTCGGCGGCGGCCGCGGGCATGCCCGTGCTCGGCATCTGCAACGGCTTCCAGATGCTCGTCGAAGCGCACCTGCTGCCGGGTGGACTCATCCGCAACGCGCACCAGCAGTTCATCCGCCGCGACCAGCGCCTGCGCGTCGAGAACGCCGACACGGCGTGGACGTCGGATTTCGCGCAGGGGCAGGAGATCGTCATCCCGCTCAAGAACGCCGATGGCGGCTACATCGCGTCGGAGTCCGAGCTCGACCGCCTCGAGGGCGAGGGTCTCGTCGCCTTCCGCTACCTCGGCGTGAACCCCAACGGGTCGCTCCGCGACATCGCCGGCATCGCCAACGAGCGCGGCAACGTCGTGGGCCTCATGCCCCACCCCGAGCACGCCGTCGAAGAGGGCTTCGGCCCCGACACCGCCGCCGCGATGCGCTCGGGCGTCGACGGCCTGCCGTTCTTCACGGCGGCGATCGCCGCCGTCGTCGCCGCCGCCGCCTGATCCCGCGACCGACGAGCGACGCCGCCGGTAGCGTGGAGCGGGTGAGCACACTCGTCGTCAGCGTCCCCACCCCGCAGCTCGCCGATGATCTCGGCGCCCTCCCCGCCGGCGTCGAGCTGATCGTGTGGCCGATGGATGCCGCGGCCCCGCGCGATCGGTTCGACCTCGTCGTCCCGCCCTATATGTCGATGGCGAAGGTGCTGGAGCGGCTCGAGGGCGTCGAGGTCGGGCTCGTCCAAGGGCAGTCGATCGGCTACGAGGGCGTCGCCGACATCCTGCCCGCCGGCCTGCGCTTCGCGAACGCGTCCTCGGTGCACGAGGCATCCACCGCCGAGCTGGCCGTCGCCCTCACGCTGGCGGCGCAGCGCCGCATCCCGAGCTTCGTCCGCGCGCAGGAGCGCGAGGAATGGGCTCCCGAGTTCGCCGACAGCCTCGCCGACCGGCGCGTGCTGCTGCTCGGCTACGGCGGCGTCGGCAAGGCGATCGCCGCGCGACTGGCGGGATTCGAGGTGGAGGTCACCGCGGTCGCCTCGCGAGCCCGCGTCGAGGACGGGATGCCGGTGCACGGCGTCGACGAGCTTCCCGTGCTCCTTCCGACCGCCGAGATCGTCATCGTCTCGCTGCCCGGCGGCGACTCGACCCGTCACCTCGTGGACGACGCGTTCCTCACGGCGCTTCCGGACGGCGCGCTCATCGTGAACGTCGGCCGCGGGCCGATCGTCGATACGGACGCCCTGGTGCACCACGTCGGCCGCGGACGGATCCGCGCAGCGCTCGACGTCACAGATCCCGAGCCCCTGCCCGCGGATCACCCGCTGTGGTCGCTCGCGGGCGTGGTCGTCGCACCGCACGTCGGGGGTGCGTCCTCCGCGATGCGCCCGCGCATCGCGCGGCTCGTGAGGACGCAGATCGAGCGCCTGCTCGCCGGGGACGAGCCGCTCAACGTCGTGATCGGCTGACCCCGGGAAGACTCCCGCCGAGCGAGGCGTTGGGATCGGCGTGGATGAGATGAGGCACGCGACCGTCGTCGTGATCGGCGCGGGCCAGGCGGGCCTGTCGGCGGCCCATCACCTCACGCGGCGCGGGTTCGCGAGCGCGCTCGAGGCGACGACGGGACGCACGCTCGTCGTGCTGGATGCGGCGACCGCTCCCGGAGGCGCGTGGCAGCACCGCTGGCGGTCGCTCACGATGTCGACGGTGAACGGCATCTTCGCGCTTCCGGGCGCCGAGCCGCCCGTCGTCGATACGGACGAGCCCAGTCGCGAGGCGGTCCCCCGCTACTTCGCGGAGTACGAGGCATCCGAGCACCTACCGATCCTGCGCCCCGTGCGGGTCACCCGCGTCGACGACGCGGGCGAGGAGCTCGTCGTGACCACCGACGCGGGCGTATGGCGGACGGATGCCGTCATCAACGCGACCGGCACGTGGACGAATCCGCTCCTGCCCGCCTACCCGGGTGCCGAGACCTTCGCCGGCAGACAGCTGCACACGCGCGACTACGTGTCCGCGGACGAGTTCGCCGGTCTGCGCGTCGCCGTCGTCGGCGGCGGGATCTCGGCCGTGCAGCAGCTCGAGGAGATCTCGCGGGTCGCCGAGACCTTCTGGTACACGCGGCGCGAGCCGACCTTCATCGAGGGCGAGTTCCAGCCCGAGACGACCGGCCGCGCCGTCATCGACCGCGTGATCGCCGACGTCGAGGCGGGGCGGCCGTCGCAGAGCGTCGTGAGCTACACGGGTCTCGCATGGACGCCGTATGCGATCGCCGCCCGCGAGAGGGGCGCGCTCGTGCGTCGGCCGATGTTCACGCGCATCGAGCGCGACGGGGTCCGCGAGGCGGACGGGTCGTTCACGCCCGTCGACGCGATCCTGTGGGCGACAGGGTTCCGTCCGGCGCTCTCGCACCTCGACGGCCTGGGCCTGCGCAACGACCTCGGCGGGATCGAGATGCGCGGGACGCGGGTCGCGGCGGATCCTCGCATCCATCTCATCGGCTTCGGCCCCTCGCAGTCGACCGTCGGCGCCAATCGCGCCGGTCGGGCCGCGGTCGTCGAGATCGTGAAGATGCTGGACGCCCGCGCCGTGACGGCTCCGTCAGCGCTGTAGCGGGTACGGACCTTCGACGATCGTGTGCCCGGTCTCTTCGGCCAGGCGGGCGACGATCTCGGCGCGGCGGCCGTGCATCCACGGCGGAGTCATCGCATCCCATTCCTGCGCCGGTGGCACGTAGAGGGCCGGCGGTGCGACACCCCAGCCGCCGTCGAAATCGAAGACCCGGTCGCCCTCGCGGTAGAGGACGCGCTCCTTCCAGCGAGGTTCGACCGTGAAGTCGTCGCTCACGCCGTGAAGACCGCGAACGCGTCGGGCACGAGGGCGCGACCGCCGAGGGCCGGAAGCTCCATGAGCACGCTCGTCGCGACGACGACGCCGCCGATCGCGGGGACCAGCTCGTGCGCCGCCTGCAGTGTGCCGCCCGTCGCGAGAACGTCGTCGACGAGCAGCACGCGGGTCCCGGACGCGATGTCGTCGTGCGCTTCGATGGTCGCGGTGCCGTATTCGAGGGCGTAGTCGACGGCTGCCGCGGGCCGCGGGAGCTTGCCGGCCTTGCGGATGGGAACGAGCCCCACGTCCGCGACCATCGCGACGGCCGCCGCCAACAGGAAGCCGCGCGCCTCGATGCCCGCGACGACGTCGAACTGCCCGTGGAAGGGCTCGATCATCGCGTCGATGACGCACCGCAGGCCCTCGGCATCCGCCAGCAGCGGCGTGATGTCGCGGAAAAGGACCCCCGGCTCGGGATAGTCGGGGATCGTGCGGATGAGCGCCTCGGCGCGGGCGAGGTCTTCGGTGGTCGGCACGCGCCCACCCTACCCGCGGTCCCGGATCATCCCCGGCGTGCACAACGTCGGGGATCCTGACCGACACGCCGTGCCGGCACGCGCCAGGACGGCGTGTCGGGCAGAACGTCCGACATCGTGCACGCCGCGTGGGGGTCAGGGGCGTCGGTCGATGTCCTCGCCCGACGACAGATCGCCGCACTCGACCTCCACGACGCCGTGCTCCGCGAGGTAGGGCCGTGCGCCGCGGTCACCCGAGACGGCGTCGGCGAGAGCGGCGACGTGGGCACGGGAGATCGCGACGGGATGCCCGGGGACACCGCGATAGACGGCCTGCGCGAGCTCGGCTCCCGATGCGAGCACCCGTGCGACCGCGAGGGGCGAGGCATCCGGAGTGTCGACCGTCATCACGACGACGACATCGGCGTCGAGCGCCGTCGCCAGCCCGGCGCGCAGGGAGGCCGAGACGCCGTCCGCCCAGTCCTCGGCGACGACGACGCGCGCGTCGGGCGGGACGAGAAGCGCGACCTCGTCGGCGGCGGCGCCCACGACGACGACGATGTCGTCGCACCCCCCGTCCCGGAGGACCCCGACGGCGAGCGCGATCCACGGCATCCCGTCGGCCGTCCGGGCGAGGCCCTTGGGACCGCCGAACCGCTCGCCCGCACCGGCGGCGAGGACGATTCCCGTCACGTGCATGCGAGCACCCCCGTCGCGTGAGCCCTGATTTTCCTGAGCGTAGTCCGCGTGAAACACGACCGGGTTAGCGTGGGACTGTGCTCGAACTCGCGCAGGACCTGCTGCCGCTCCTGCGGCGGGGCGTGCCGGTCGCAGCGGTGACCGTCACGAGGGTGGCTCGCAGCGCCCCGCGAGGGGCCGGAGCGACGATGGCGGTGACCGCCGACGGCGGCATCATCGGCTCGATCTCGGGCGGATGCGTCGAAGGGGATGCCGTCGTGCTCGCGCACACCGCGCGCGTGACCGGGGTCGCGCAGTCGGCCCGGCTCGGGTTCTCGGACGAGGCCGCCCACGCGGCGGGTCTCGCGTGCGGCGGCAGCGTCGACGTCGTCGCGTATCCGGTTCCCGCGGATGCCGCGGCGCTCGACGCCCTCGAACGCGCCGCCGCAGGCCGCGCGGCGACCTACCTGCTGCCCGGCGGCATCGAGCTGACGATCGACCCCGCTCCGCGCCTGTTCATCGTGGGCGCGGGCGAGCATGCCGCGGCACTGTGCCGTGTGGCATCCGCCGCGGGGTACCGCGTCACCGTCATCGACGTGTGGGCGTCCCTCGTGACGCGCGACCGGTTCCCGGATGCGGACGAGCTCGTCGTGGGGATGCCGGACGAGCACCTCGAACCGGGCGAGGGCTTCGCCGCCGTGTGCGTCCTCAGCCACGACGAGCGACTCGACGTCCCCGCCCTCGCGACCGCCCTGCGTGCGGGATTCGACTTCGTGGGGGCAATGGGGGCGCGCGGAACGGTCGCCCACCGTGCGGACCTGCTCCGGGCGCGCGGCGTCACCGGACGGCAGCTCGAGCGCGTGCACTCGCCGCTCGGCCTCGATCTCGGCGGACGCTCACCCGCAGAGACGGCGATCGCCGTGCTCGCCGAGATCACGGCATCCCGTCACGACGGCACGGGCCTGCCGCTGCGCGATCTGACCGGCGCCATCCACCGGCCGACGGAGAATGTCATCGACGTCGATGCGCAGGCTGGAAGCATCCGCGTCACCCCGTCGGCGTGCGCGCCGCTCCCCCCGGAAGGCACGACATGACCCGCACCATCATCGAGGGCGGCCATGTCGCGACCGTCGACTCGGCAGGCAGCGAACACGACGGCGGCCACGTCGTGATCGACGACGGGATCATCACGGCCGTCGGCGCAGGACGCGCGCCGGAAGAGCTGCGCGCGGGCGCCGAGATCGTGGACGCGACGGGATGCCTCGTCACCCCCGGTCTCGTGAACACGCACCACCACCTGTATCAGTGGCTCACGCGCGGCTACGCGCAGGATTCGATCCTGTTCGACTGGCTGACGTCGCTGTACCCGCTGTGGTCGCGGATCGACGCGGGGCTGACGGGAGTCGGCGCCGCGGGGGCGATGGCCGTGCTCGCGCGGTCGGGCTGCACGACCGTGGGCGACCACCACTACATCTTCCCGCAGGGCTCGGGCGACATCGTCGGCGCGATCGTCGACTCGGCCTCGCGCGTCGGCGTGCGCCTGCACGCGACGCGAGGCTCCATGGACCTCGGCGCATCGCAGGGCGGTCTGCCGCCGGACTTCGCGGTCGAGACGACCGCCGCCGCGCTCGCCGCGTCGCAGGAGGCGGTCGAGCGGTACCACGACGCATCCTTCGACTCCATGGTCCGCGTCGCGGTCGCGCCGTGCTCGCCGTTCTCGGTCACCGCCGATCTGCTGCGAGAGGCGGCGGTGCTCGCCCGCTCGCTCGACGTGCGCCTGCACACGCACGCCTCGGAGACGGTGGAGGAGGACGCCTACTGCGCCGAGCGATTCGGGATGACGCCGACGGACTATCTCGAGAGCCTCGGCTGGCTCGGCGACGACGTGTGGATGGCGCACTGCGTGCACCTCGACGAACCCGCGATCGCGCGCTACGCCGCGACCGGGACCGGGGTCGCGCACTGCCCGTCGTCCAACGGGCGCCTGGCGGCGGGCATCGCGCCCGTGCGCGCGATGCTCGACGCCGGCGTCCCGGTCGGGCTGGGCGTGGACGGCGCGGCGTCCAACGAGTCCGGCCAGCTCGGGATCGAAGTGCGCGAAGCCGTGCTCATGAACCGCCTGCGCACGGGTGCGGACTCATTCAGTGTGCGCGACGGCCTGCGGATCGCGACGATGGGGGGCGCTCGCGTGCTCGGCCGCCAGGACGAGATCGGCTCGCTCGAAGCCGGCAAGCTCGCCGACATCGCGGTGTGGCAGGTCGACCGCGTCGAGCACGCCGGCATCCTCGATCCCGTCGCCGCCCTCGGTCTCGGCGCGATGCCGCCGCTCAAGCGCCTCTTCGTGGGCGGGAACACCGTGGTCGAAGATGCGACGCTCGTGACGACCGACGAGGACGTGCTCGCGCGCGAGGTCGCCGCCGCATCGCGCGAACTCGCCGAGAGGCTCTGACGGTGGACATCGTCACGGTCACGAGGTTCCGTCGCGCCCGCACGCGCGACGACCTCGCACTCGACGACGGCGAGGTCGTCATGGCCGGAGGCACGTGGCTGATGAGCGAGCCGCAGCCCGATACGACGGGCTTCGTCGACCTCACCACGATGGGCTGGCCCGCGATCGAGATCACGGACGCCGGCCTGCGGATCGGCGCGACCTGCACGATCGCCGAGCTCGTCGCGTGGTCCCGCGGCCCCGACGTGCCGGCCGGGTGGGCCGCGGCATCCGTCATCCCCGACGCCGCGAACGCCCTGCTCGCATCGTTCAAGATCTGGAACACCGCGACCGTCGGCGGCAACGTGTGCCAGTCGTTCGCCGCGGGCTCGATGATCTCGCTCGCCGTCGCGCTCGACGGCACCGCCGAGGTGTGGAACGCCGACCGCGGAACGACCACCTGGGCGATCGCCGACCTCGTGACCGGCAACGCGGAGAACGCGCTCGCCCGCGGCGACGTGCTCCGCGCGATCGACCTCCCCGCGCACGCTCTCAGCGCGCGACTCGTCCTGCGCAAGATCGCGCTCGCCGAGCTGGGGCGCTCGGGCGCCGTCGTCACGGGCCGCCTCGATGCCGACGGCGCCGCCGTCTTCACCGTGACGGCGGCGGTGTCGCGTCCGTTCGTGGTGCGGTTCGCCGGGATTCCGGATGCCGCGGCCCTCGCGGCATCCATCGACGCCGCTCCGCACTACTACACCGACTCGCTCGGCGCCGCGGACTGGCGTCGAGGCGTGAGCATCGCGCTGGCCGAGCGCATCCGGGCGGAGCTGGCGGCATGAGGTTCCACGTCAACGGCGAGCCCGTCGACGCCGAGCCGCGGGCGGGCCAGTGTCTGCGGACGCTTCTGCGCGAGAACGGTCACCACGAGGTCAAGAAGGGATGCGACGCGGGCGACTGCGGCGCGTGCGCCGTGCTCGTCGACGGCACGCCCGTGCACTCGTGCATCATCCCCGCGGTGCGGATGGAAGGCGTCGAGGTGACCACGGCGGCCGGCCTCGCCCCGGGGGACGACCTGCACCCCGTGCAGGAGGCGCTCGTCGAGCACTTCGGCTTCCAGTGCGGATTCTGCACCGCGGGGATGTCGGTCACGGCGTCGACGCTGACCGTCGAGGACCTGCCCGACCTCGACCGGCGTATGAAAGGCAGCCTCTGCCGCTGCACGGGCTACCGGCCGATCCGCGCGGCGATCGAGGCATCCGTCCTCGGGCCCGTGCGCGAGACCGGGGCCTCCTCGCAACCCCGCGGCATCGGCGTCTCTGCGCGCCCGGAGCCCGGGCGGCGCGTCGTGCAGGGGCTCGAGCCGTTCACGTTCGACGTCGAGGTGCCCGACGCGCTCGTGCTGCGCGTGCTCGGCTCGCCGCACGCCCACGCGCGCATCGTCGCGATCGACGCGACGGCCGCGCGCGCCGTTCCCGGCGTCGTCGCCGTCTTCACGCACGAGGATGTCACCGCTCGGCGGTTCTCGACGGCACGGCACGAGCATCGCGAGGACGACCCCGACGACACCCGCATCCTCGATGACGTCGTGCGCTTCGTCGCGCAGCGGGTGGCGGCCGTCGTCGCCGAGGACGCCGAGGCGGCCGAGGCCGCCTGCCGACTCGTCGAGGTGACCTACGACGTGCTGCCGGCGGTGTTCGACCCCGAAGAGGCGCGCGCCGAGGGGGCACCCGTGCTGCACCCCGGTCTCACGGCCGTCGACCGCGTGGTCGAGGCATCCCGCAATCTCATCGCCGCGATGCACGACGGCATCGGCGGGGACGCGGATGCCGCGCTCGCGGCGAGCGATGTGACGGTGAGCGGCACGTGGCGGACCGGGCGCGTGTCGCACGCGCAGCTCGAGACGCACGGCGCCATCGGATGGCTGGACGACGACGGGCGCCTCGTCGTGCGCTCGAGCACGCAGGTGCCGTTCCTCGTGCGCGACGAGCTCGCCCACCTCTTCGAGCTCCCGAAGGATCGGGTGCGCGTGTTCGCGGCACGCGTCGGCGGTGGCTTCGGAGGCAAGCAGGAGATGTTCACCGAGGACCTCGTCGCCCTCGCGGTGCTGCGCACGGGTCGGCCTGTCGCCTTCGAGTACACGCGCACCGAGGAGTTCCGACGCGCGTCGGTGCGGCATCCGTTCCGCGTCGCGGTCTCGCTCGGCGCGACGGCGGACGGCGTGCTCACGGCGATGAAGCTCGATGTGCTCAGCGACACGGGCGCCTACGGCAATCACGGCATCGGCGTGCTGTTCCACGGCGTCTCGGAGTCGGTCAACGTGTACCGGTGTCCCGTGAAGCAGATCGACGCCGAGGTGGTCTACACGAACAACGTGCCCTCGGGAGCCTTCCGCGGCTACGGGCTGGGACAGGTCATCCTCGGCGTCGAGTCGGCGATGGACATGCTCGCGGAGCGCCTCGACATCGACCCGTTCGACCTGCGGCGCATCAACGCCGTGCGGGACGGCGATGCGCTGCTCACGGTGTTCGAGGAGCCCGAGGACGACCTCGTCTGGGGCAGCTACGGCCTCGATCAGTGCCTCGATCTCGCGCAGAGCGCGCTGCGGCGGGGCAACGGGGCCGAGGCGCCCGAGGGCTGGCTCGTCGGCGAGGGGATGGCGCTGTCGTTCATCGCGGCGATGGCGCCGGGCGGTCATCACGCCCATGCGTCGGCGACGATCCGACCGGACGGCACGTTCGTGCTCGCGGTGGGCACGGCGGAGTTCGGCAACGGCACGAGCACCGTGCACCGCCAGATCGCCCAGACGATCCTCGGAGCGTCCGGCGACCGCGTCGTGCTGCGCTCCGCCGACACCGACGCCGTCGCGCACGACACGGGAGCGTTCGCCTCGGCCGGTGTCGTGGGAGCGGGCCGCGCCCTGCAGGACGCCTGCACGCGATTGCGGGATCGCCTGCTGGCCGTCGCGCGGGAGCTCACGGGCGCCGACGAGGCGACGCTCGAGACCGACGGCGTGCGGGCCGGAAGGCTGGTCACGTTCGCCGAGATCGTGGATGCCTCGCCCGACCGCAGTCCGGAAGGACTCGTCGCCGACGGCGAGCAGCACGGCGACGAGCGGAGTCTGTCGTTCAACGTGCACGCCGTGCGCGTCGCCGTCGAGGCGGAGACCGGCACGGTGCGCGTGCTGCAGTCCGTGCAGGCGGCGGATGCCGGCGTGCTGCTCAATCCCGCGCAGGTGCGCGGTCAGATCGAGGGCGGCGCGGCGCAGGGCATCGGCAGCGCGCTCTATGAGGAGGTGCTCGTCGACGACGACGGAGCGGTGTCGAACCCCGTCTTCCGGCTCTACCGCGTGCCGCAGTTCGCCGACATCCCCGACACCGAGGTGCTCTTCGCCGACACGGTGGACACGGTCGGACCGTTCGGGGCGAAGTCGATGAGCGAGTCGCCCTACAACCCGGTCGCCGCCGCCGTCGGCAACGCGATCGCCCGCGCCGTCGGCCGTCGTCCGTTCCGGCAGCCGTTCACGCGCGAGCGCGTGTGGCGCCTCGCGAACGACCTCGACTGACGTCCCTAGCCGAGAGCACTTCGTACGCACGACGTGTCTCGGCGCGCCCGTGATTCGGGGGCGCGATCGTGCGGGGGAAGCACTCTCGCGCTTACTACGCGCCCGGCGGATTCACACCGCCGAAACACGCGGACGCACGCGGTGAAACGTGCGACCAATAGCGTCGCCCTGATCACATGCATCTCGAAGGGGGAGCCAACCCGATGGCATCACACAGCAACCTGTCCCGCCGCGCGCGCTTCGGCGCCGTCGCGGCGGCGACTCTCGCATCCGTCCTCGTCCTCGCGGGCTGCGCCGGCGGCGCCGCCCCCAGCTCGTCCGGCAGCGGCGGCGGGGATGAAGCGGCCTCGTTCGGCGACGTCAGCATCCAGTACTCGTGGATCAAGAACGAGGAGTTCGCCGGCGAGTTCTACGCGTACGAGAACGGCTACTACGACGAGGCCGGCTTCGGCGAGGTCACGGGCATCGCCGGCCCCGACACCGGCGTCGCGAAGCTCCTGTCCGGCCAGGTGCAGTTCGCGCTGAGCGACGCGGCCTCGGTCGGCGCCGCGGTCGCCGAGCAGGATGCCCCCCTCAAGATCATCGGCGCGACGTTCCAGAAGAACCCGTTCACGATCCTCTCGCTGGCCGACGGCGGGAACATCGCGACACCCGAGGACCTCAAGGGCAAGAAGATCGGCGTGCAGGACTCCAACGCCTCCGTCTTCGCGGCGCTGCTCGCCGCGAACGGCATCGACGCGAGCGAGCTCGAGATCGTGCCGGTCGACTTCGACCCGACGCCGCTCATCAACGGCGAGGTCGACGGCTTCATGGCCTACCTCACGAACGAGGCGATCACGGTCGAGATGGCGGGCTACCCGGTCACCAACCTCGCCTACGCCGAGAACGGTCTCCCCTACGTCGCCGAGACGTTCACGGTCACCGACCAGTACCTGGCCGAGAACAAGGACCTCATCAAGGCGTTCCTGATCGCCGAGATCAAGGGCTGGACCGACACGTTCAAGAACCCGACCGACGACACCGTCGCACTCGTCACCGACTACTACAACGAGTCGGCCGCCGCGGGCGACCTCACCTTCGGCGAGCTCGACCCGGCGAAGGTCGCGGCGGGCATCCTCGCGCAGGCGCTGCTCATCTCGACCGACGAGACCGAGGCCAACGGCCTGTTCACGATCTCGGACGACCTCAAGGAGCAGACGCTCGCGTCGCTCAAGGCGTCGGGCTGGGAGCTCACCGCCGACCAGCTGTTCGACACGACGATCATCGACGAGATCTACGAGGAGAACCCCGACCTCCTGGCGTACCTGCCGTAAGGGATCATGACCATCTCCTCCACCACGGATGCCGGTGCCCAGACAGGCACCGGCATCCAGATCACCGGAGTCTCCAAGTCGTTCGCACTGCGAGGAGGCAAGTCCCTCCTCGCCCTGCAGGACACCGACCTCCACACCGAGAAGGGCTCGTTCCTGGCCCTTCTCGGTCCGTCGGGATGCGGCAAGTCGACGATCCTGAGGATCCTCGCCGCTCTCGACCACCCGACGCACGGCACGGCCCTCGTCGACGGCGAATCGCCCGATCAGCTGCGCTCCAAGAGCGAGCTCGGCATCGCGTTCCAGGACCACGCCCTCCTGCCGTGGCGCAGCGTCCGCAAGAACATCGAGCTGCCGTTCGAGGTCGCCGGCAAGCCGGTCGACCGGGACTACGTCGATGAGCTGATCGCCCTCGTCGGCCTGAAGGACTTCGCGAACGCGAAGCCCGCGCAGCTGTCGGGCGGCATGCGGCAGCGTGCATCCATCGCCCGCGCCCTCGTGCTCAAGCCGTCCGTCCTGCTGCTCGACGAGCCGTTCGGGGCGCTGGATGACATGACCCGCCAGAACCTGAACCTCGAGCTCCTCCGCATCTGGACCGAGAAGCCCGCGACGACCCTCCTCGTGACGCACGGCATCAGCGAGGCGATCTTCCTCGCCGACCGGGTGGCAGTGATGTCGCCGCGGCCCGGCCGCGTCAAGGAGATCATCGAGATCGACCTGCCCCGGCCGCGGACCCCCGACATGATGCGCACGCCCGAGTTCCACGCCTACGTCGATCGGGCGTCGGAGCTGCTGTTCGGCTCGGACGGTCGGGCCGAAGCGGAGGCGTGATGCGCACCACCTGGAAGATGCCGACGTGGGCCGCCGGGCTCATCGGCGCGGCGGTGCTCATCGTCGTGTGGTGGATCTTCTCGCTCACGGCGTTCCAGATCCAGGCAGGGACGTCGTTCACCCCCGTCCCCTCGCCCTGGGCGGTCTTCGAGTGGCTGTTCCTCGACGGCAACATCCTGGGCGCGTGGGGCGTCTTCCAGCCGACGATCACCGCCGCCGCGATCGGCTACGTGTGGGGCAACGGCATCGCCCTCGTCCTGGCCGCCTTCGTGCTCGTGTTCCCCAAGACCGAGACGGTCGTGACGCAGATCGCCGTCGTGAGCTACTGCCTGCCGATCGTCGCGGTCGGGGGCATCTCGGTCGTCGTGCTCGGCGGCGCCAAGAATCCCGGCGACCCGTCGGCCACCGCGATCTTCCTCGCGGCACTCGTGTGCGTCTTCACGACCGTCGTCGGATCGATCCTCGGCTTCAAGTCCGCCGACAAGGCCTCGCTCGACGTCGTGCGTGTCTTCGGCGGCAGCTCGTGGACGCAGCTGCGCAAAGTGCGCCTGATCGCGGCGCTGCCCGCGATCCTCAACGCCTTGCAGATCGCGGTGCCGACGGCCTTCCTCGGCGCCGTCCTCGGCGAGTACCTCGGTGCGATCACGGCCGGCGTCGGTCCGACGCTCATCCGTCTGCAGGGCCAGCTCGACGCCGCCGGGGTCTGGTCGGTGTTCCTGCTGTGCGCCGTCTTCGCGCTCGTCGCCTACGGCCTCGTCGGACTGCTCGTCCGGCTCGTCACCCCCTGGGTCTCGGGGAAGGCATCATGACCGAGAAGCTCGTCGACACCGCCCATCCGCCGACCCCCCTCACGGGCCAGCTCGTGCTGCAGGCCGATCCCGTCGCACAGGCGCGCCTGCGAGCGGACCGCCGAAGGGCACTCCTGCGCACGATCGGCAGGTCCCTCGCGAACGCCGTCATCACCTTCGCGATCGTGCTCATCCTCTGGCAGTGCATCGTGAGCTTCAGCGGCATCTCGCCGTTCATCGCGAAGGGACCCGTCGACGTCTGGAACCACCTCTTCGTCGATGAGGATGCCGCGGAGCACCGCGCCACGATGGCGCCGCTCGTCGCCCAGACGCTCCTCGACTCGTCGATCGGCTTCGTGTTCGGCATGATCACGGCGGTCGTGCTCGCTGTGCTGTTCAGCCTCTCCAAGGCGGTCGAGGCCGGCGTCATGCCGCTCGTCCTGCTGCTGCGCACGATCCCGCTCGTCTCGATCGCGCCCGTCATCATCCTCATCACGGGGCGCGGCACCGTGGCATCCGTCGCCGTCATCGGAACGATCGTCGTCCTCTTCCCCGCGCTCGCGAGCATCCTGTTCGGACTCAGCCGCGCGAGTCAGCAGAGCATCGACGTCGTGCACGTCTTCGGAGGCGGACGCTTCACGTCGCTGCGCAAGGTGAACTTCCCCGGTGCGGGGCCGTCGCTCTTCGCCGCGGCGCGCGTGTCGGTGCCGGGTGCCGTCACGGGTGCGCTGCTCGCGGAGTGGCTGTCGACCGGTCAGGGCATCGGCGGATCGATCCTGAAGTTCAACGCGCAGGCGCAGTTCACGCAGCTCTGGACGTCGATCGCCCTCATCACCCTCATCACGCTCCTGCTCTACAACATCGTGCAGATCGTCGAGAACATCGTGCTCGTGCGCATGGGCATGCAGCCCGGTCAGCGCTGAGCCCCATCACCCCGGGATCCCCTCCCCGTCCCGTGGCCGGCGCGCGAACCCACCCACTCCTGCCGAACCCACCCGCATCTGCGCGCGAAAGTGAGTGGGTTCGGGGAAGGCGGGTGGGTTCGGCGAGAGAGCGAGGGCGAGCTCAGCGGTCGGCGGCGAGCTGCAGGACGGTCTCGGCGAGGGACCGGATGCCGCGCGCCACGTCCTGCTCGGAGACCGCCTCGTCGGGGTGGTGGCTGATGCCGTCCGGATTGCGGAGGAAGAGCATCCCGACTCCGGTCACGGCGCCGATCGCCATCGCATCATGACCTGCGCGGCTGAAGATGACGGCCGGGTCCTCGGCGGTGTCGACGGTGGATCGGATGCCCTCGCGCAGGGCGTCCTGCAGGAGGGGCGCGCAGAAGACCGCCGGAGCGCTGTGCACCTCGCGCGCGGTCCAGCGCAGGCCGCGGCGACCCATGATCGCGTCGATCTCGCGCTCGATCGACCGCCAGACGCCGTCGCGCGTCTCGTCGAACTCGCCGCGCAGGTCGAGTGACAGGTGCGCCTCGCCCGGCACGACGTTGACTGCGCCGGGGTACGCCTCGAGCTGACCGACGGTGCCGATGACGTGGTGTTCGGCGCGGCAGATCCGCTCGACGGCGAGCGCGGCCTCCGACGCGCCGAGCAGTGCGTCGTGGCGGCGGTCGTACGGCGTCCCGCCGGCGTGCCGCGCCTCGCCCTCGACGACGAGCTGGAAGCGCCGTGCGGAGGCGATGGATGACACGACCGCGAGCGCTTCGCCGCGCTCGTCGAGCTCGGGACCCTGCTCGATGTGCGCTTCGAGGTAGCCGACGAGTTCGTCGGGTCGGCGCGCCGCCTCGGCGATGCGCCCGGGATCGAGCCCGAACTCGAGGAACGCCTCCCGCAGCGACGTGCCGTCGGCATCCGTGAGCGTCCACCACTGCGGCTCCCACGTCCCCGCGACGGCTGACGACCCGAGCAGCGCCTTGCCGAAGCGCGTGCCCTCCTCATCCGAGAACGCGACGACCTCGAGCGCGAACGGCAGCCGGGCATCCCGCAGCAGCCGCACGACCTCGAGCGCCATGAGCACGCCGACGATGCCGTCGAAGCGCCCCGCGTCGGGCACCGTGTCGAGGTGCGAGCCGAGCATCAGGGCGGGGGATGCCGCGTCGCCCGCGCGACCGAGCTGGTTGCCCGCGGCATCCTGCCTCGTCGTCATGCCGATCTCGCGCATCCATTCCGCCGCGAGCCGGTTGACCCGCGCATGCTCGGGCGAGAGGTACACCCGCTCGATGCTCCCCTGCGCCGAAGTGACGCGCGCCAGTTCGTCGCAGCGCACCATGACGCGCCGCGCCGCCGCGGCGATGCGATCCCGCTCCGCGAGGAGAAGGGCCATCACGCCCCCCGGTACACGTCTCGCGCGGCGTCGACGCCGCCGCCCGTCGGGACCGGCGCACCGTACCGGCGCAGCATCGTCTCGAGCGCCGTGAGCGTCGTCATGACCGCGTCCTCGCGGGCGTTGTAGCCCATCGTCCCGATCCTCCACACGCGACCGTGCAGCGGTCCGAACGAGGTGCCGATCTCGATGCCGTCCTCCTCGAGGAGCGCGGCGCGCGCCACGTCGCCCGGCACGCCGTCGGGGATCTCGACGGCGACGACGTTGTTCATCTTGTGCGCGATGTCTCCGAACACGGTGAGGCCGAGACCCTGCACGCCGGCGAGCATCGCGGCGCCGGCGACGCGATGCCGCTCGATGACGGCATCCCGTCCCTCGAGCAGCAGAACGCGCGCGCACTCGCGCGCCGCGTACAGCATCGAGGTCGCCTCGGTGTGGTGGTTGAGCCGGCGCGGCCCCCAGTAGTCGAGGATCATGCCGAGATCGAAGTAGTTCGAGCGCACGAAGTCGGCGGCCGACGGATCGCCGGGTTCGCGGATGCCGGCCTCGATCTTCTTGCGCGCCTGGACGACCTCGACCGCGCGCGGAGACAGGGTGATCGGCGACGACCCGGAGGGCCCGCCGAGGCACTTCTGCAGCCCGGCGGTGGCGGCATCCAGCCCCCACGCGTCCGCCTCGAACGCGTTCCCGCCGAGCGAGGCCGTCGCGTCGGTGTAGAACAGCACCCCGTGCTTCTCGCACAGAGCGCCGATCTCGTCGAGCGGCTGGTTCATCGTGGTCGAGGTGTCGCCCTGCACGAGGGCGAGCAGCGTCGGCTTCACCCGGGCGACGGCCTCCGCGATCGCCGAGACCGGGAACACCTCGCCCCACGGCACCTCGATCGTGTGCACGTCGGCGAGCGCGCGCTCGGCGATCTCGGCGAGCAGATGCCCGAAGCGGCCGAAGATCGGAACCAGGACCCGGTCACCGGGACGCACGAGCGACACGATCGCCGCTTCGATCCCGGCGCGCGACGTGCCGTCGACGAGGAGTGTCGCTTCGTTGGTCGTGGCCCACACGGCGCGATAGAGCTCCTGCGTCTCGGTCATCGTGCCCGTCATGAACGGGTCGTACTGGCCGACGAGGGGAGCCGACATCGCCTCGAGGACAGTCGGATACGCCGAGATCGGGCCGGGACCCATCAGCAGGCGCGGAGGGGGCGAGATCGGGCCGGGGATGTTCATGGCTTCTCCAGGTGCTCGGCGAGCTCGCGTGCGCGGCGTACGAGCGAGATGTCCGCGCCCTCGCGCGCGACGAAGCAGACTCCGACGGGTGCGGGGCCCGAGGTCGAGGGCACCGTGAGCAGCGGGGCCGACAGCGCGGGCAGGCCTCCGATCGCGGCGGGGCTCGTCATGCGCAGCGTCGCCGTGCGCACCTCGTCGACCCGCGGACCCGACCCCGTGCGCAGCGGCGCGGGTCCGGGCACGGTCGGCATGATGAGCACGGCGTCCTCGACGAGGTCGCGGATCCGCGCACGGAGCGGCTCGAGGGAGCGGCGGGCGGATGCCTCGTCCTCCGCGGTGATGGTGGATGCCACGCGGAACCGCTCGGCGACAGCGGCCCCCAGGGCACCCGGGTGGGCCGTCACCCACGCGCCGTTGTTGCGCCAGGCCTCGGCGCCCTGCACCGTCCGGAACGGCGCGAGCCACTCGTCGAGGTCGCCGATCGATACGCTGTCGGCGTCGAGCCGCCCGGCGACGGCCTCGAAGGCCGCACGGGTCTCGGGCTGCGCCGCGTCGAGGACCTCGAGCGGCACCGCGAAGCGCCGCGGAAGCTCGGCGGGCACGCCCTCGGTCGTCTCGGATCCGTCGTAGCTCAGACACCAGTCCGCGACGCGCTCGAGCGTCGCGCCGTCGCGCGTGAGCCAGCCGATCGTGTCGAACGACTGCGCGAGCGGCAGCATCCCCTGCCGCGGCACGAGCCCGTGCGTCGTGCGGAGGCCCCAGAGGCCCTGGTACGACGCCGGCACGCGGATCGAACCGGCCGTGTCGGTCGCAAGACCGATGTCGGCCTGCCCCGTCGACACGGCCGTCGCCGGGCCGCTCGACGATCCGCCGGGAAGGGCTCCGGGGAGCGCGCCGTTGGTCGGGGTGCCGTAGTGGGCGTTGTCGCCCGCGATGCTGTACGCGAACTCGTCCGTGCGGGCGATGCCCCGCAGCGAGGTGCCGGCCCGCAGCAGATCGGCGACGGCGGGCGCGGTCGTCGCCTCGGCCCTCGCGCCGTCGAGGTAGGTCGGATTGCCCGCGCCGATGCGATAGCCCTTGATCGCGAAGAGGTCCTTGACGGCGACCGTGAGCCCCGCGAGCGCGCCCTCCCAGGCGCCCTGCCACAGGGGCGAGCCGACGGTGCGCCACACCGAGGTATCGAGGGCCGGGGCGCGCGGCGTGACGTGCGCCGCCGTGATCAGCCACGTGCCGTCGATGCGCTGCCACACCTGCGTCTGCAGGCCTGTGCCGCCGCCGGCGTAGCGCGACACCGAGACGAGGAGCGCGGCATCCGTCGCCAGCGCTCGGTATTCGATCCGCTCGATCGAACGCGCCGGCACACCGGCGCGCAGGCCGCGGAAGGCCGAGATCGCCTCGAATCCGACGAGCAGCCCCGCGCCGTCGCCGCGGAGGGTCTCGGAGGCGGGAGCGAACGAGGCGTCCAGCACCTCGACGTCGTTCGCGACGATCGCCGCCTCGTACCGCTCGAACGCGGCGAGCAGATCGGGCGGGATGTCAGCCACGGTCGACCCCCTCGAAGTCCGCCTCGCGGATGCGGGCGTGCACACCGCACACGATGTCGACGACCTGCGAGATATCGAAGTCGGTCGCGGCGCTGAGGTAGGCGTACGCGAGGTGCTCGTCGAGGCCCCAGCGAGCCTGCAGCAGCGCGAGCGCGGCACGCACGCATTCGCGCATCGCGACGTTCAGGTCGGGGTCGAGCCCCGTCGGCACGAGGTAGCCGCCCGCCCGGGCGAGAGGGCCGAGGACCTCGCCGAACTCGGCGAGCGCCTCGTCGCGCGGCACGACGTCGAAGCGGAGCGTCGCGCGGAGGGATGCCTCGAGCGCCGTCAGTGCGACCTCGCCGTCGCCCTGCGCGAAGTGCGGGTCGCCGACGTACGCGAGCGCGCCCTCGACCTGCACGGGGAGGTAGAGCACGGCCCCCTCGGTCAGGAGGTTGATGTCGATGTTGCCGCCGTGTGCTCCCGGCGGAACGGAATGCGGTCGCTCGTCGGAGTCGACGGCCACCCCCATCGTGCCGAGGAAGGGCGCAAGCGGGAACGCGATGACGCGATCGCCGCCCTCGACGACGGGCAGGAGGCCGACGAGACGGTCGCCGCGGCTCTCGACGGGAGTGAAGACGCTGACGTTGCCCTCGCGGCGCGGCAGCTCGCCGGGCAGGGCGCCCTTGCCGTGCCGATTCGAGATGACACCGTAGGGCACGCGAGGGTCGAGCCTCTCGACAGTGATCTTCAGCAGGTCACCCGGGTGCGCGCCTCGGACGAAGATCGGGCCGGTGACGACGTGCGGTCCGTCGGCGGCCGGGTCGCGGGAGAGGGTGGCTGCGATGGCCACGGCGTCGTCGAGGATGGATGCCGCATCCACGCCGTGAGCCGTGAAGAACGCGATCGGATCCTTGCCCTGGTCTTCGAGCACGCCCTCGTGACTCACGGTGTCGATCGTCACGCTCGCGCCGGCCGCCACCGCGAGCACCGGCGCATCGACTCGGCACGGAAGCCGCCCCCACAGCACCGTCTCGGGTGTCGACCGCAGATAGTGATCGCCGGGGGTCTCGCCCACTCCAGGCTGGAGGATCCTCATGGTGTCATCCCGTCCGGTCCGATCGTCTCATGCCCGCGCCGACAGCAGTCGGCCGCGAGGCGCTCCGCGGAAGCGCGGCGCCTCGCCCGGTCCGCCCTCGGTCACGTCGTAGACAGGCGTGCCGTGCAGCCACGTGCGCCGCACGCGGCCTGTCAGCAGGCGATGGTCGTACGCCGTGATCGGGTTGCGGTGCAGCAGCGCCGCGGCCTCGATGGCGTGGGGGTCGTCGGGTCCGAACACCGCGAGGTGCGCGGGCGCGCCGATCTCGATGACGCCCCGGCCCGTGAGCCCCGCGACGAGCGCAGGCCCGGTCGTGAAGAGCGGAAGAAGCGTCGCGAGCGGGATGCCGCGGCTGCGCGCTTCGGTCCACACCGCCGACAGGCCCACCTGCAGACCGGAGATGCCGCCCCAGGCGAGCCCGAAGTCGCCGCCGCCCGAGCGCTTGAGGTCGATGGTCGAGGGCGAGTGGTCGCTGACGATCGCGTCGATCGTGCCGTCGACGATCCCGGCCCACAGCAGGTCGCGGTTCGCCGCCCCGCGGATCGGCGGGCAGCACTTGAACTCGGCGGCGCCGTCGGGGATCTGCTCGGCGATGATCGTCAGGTAGTGCGGGCACGTCTCGACGGTGAGGGCGACGCCGTCGGCCTTGGCCGCCCGGATCGCGGGGAGCGAGCCGGCGTCGCTCAGGTGGAGGATGTGCGCGCGGGCGCCCGTGCGACGCGCCTCGGCGATGACCGCGCCGATGGCCGACGCCTCGCTCTCCGGCGGCCTGGAGGCGAGGAACGCGTCGTACCCCCGCCCGAGGGGCCCGTGCTCGTGGAGCAGCGCCGGGTCCTCCGCGTGCACGATGAGCCGCGACCCGATCGCGGCGATCTCCTCCATCGCGGCCCCGAGCTGCGCACGGTCGAGGTGCCCGAACTCCTCGACGCCGGACGGGGAGAGGAAGCACTTGAAGCCGTAGACCCCGGCGTCGTGCAGGGGCGCGAGCTCGCCCAGGTTCTCCGGCACGGCGCCGCCCCAGAAGCCGATGTCGATGTGAGCGGAGCGCGCGGCGGCCGCCTTCTTCACGGCGAGCGCCTCGACCGTCGTCGTCGGCGGAATCGAGTTGAGGGGCATGTCGACGATCGTCGTCACTCCGCCCGCCGCGGCGGCCAGGGTGGCCGAGCGGAAGCCCTCCCAGTGCGTACGGCCCGGCTCGTTGACATGCACGTGCGAGTCGACGAGTCCGGGCAGCAGCACCGCATCATCGGGCACGAGCACCGATTTGCGCGCAGGACCCTGCGGGGGCTCGATTCCCACGATCACGCCGTGCTGGATCGTGACGTCGGCGGGCCGGAAGGCGCCCTCGATCCACGCGCGCCCGGCGCGGATGCGGCCGGAGCCGCCGGTGCGCAGAGCGGTCGTCATCCCGCCAGCATCCCGCATCCGTGTGACGGGTGGGTTTCGCGGCTCGACGCGCCGCCGTCGTTTCGGGCGACGCGGTTTACATCGGCGAAACCCCTTCGTGCCCTCGGAGCGGTACCGTCGCAGGACGAAGGGGGCCGCGTGCGGATCGACGAGTTCAACGAGCTGGATGCCGCGGACGCCCGCGCGCTCGCGACCGTGTGGGCCGCGATCCCCGTCTGGGTCGACGCGCTCGTCGCCGCCCGACCCTACTCGTCGGCCGACGCACTGACCGAGGCGGCCGCGCTGCTCGCCGCCGGCTGGACGCGCGAAGACCTCGACGCGGCGCTCGCCCATCACCCCCGGATAGGCGCGAAGGTCACCGGCGACGACGCGGAGGCCGCAGCATCCCGTTCCGAGCAGTCGTCGATGACGGATGCCGCGGCCGACGTGTCGGCGCGGATCGCGGCGGGCAACGCCGCCTACGAAGAGCGTTTCGGGCGCGTCTTCCTCATCCGGGCGTCGGGTCGCACGCCCGACGAGATGCTCGCGGAGCTCGAGCGCCGACTCGACGGGGACGACGACGCCGAAGCAGCCGAGGCGACCGGCCAGCTCGCCGAGATCGCTCTGCTGCGCCTGCGCAGCTCCGTCACGGACGAAGGAGTCCCCGCATGAGCCACCTCACCACCCATGTTCTGGATGCCACGGCGGGAGCCGCCGCGCAGGACGTCGTCGTCTCGCTCGCCCGCCACCTGCCCGGCGGCTGCTCCGAGCCGGTCGCCCAGGGCGTCACCGACGCCGACGGGCGTGCGGCGCTCGGTCCCGACGTCCTCGAGCCCGGCATGTACGCGCTCACCTTCGGCACAGGAGCGTGGTTCGCGGACCGCGGCATCCCGAGCTTCCATCCCCTCGTGACCGTGACCTTCACCGTCGAAGCGAACGATCGGCACCTGCACGTGCCGCTCCTGCTCAGTCCGTTCGCATATTCGACATACAGAGGGAGCTAGAGATGGTCGCAGTGAGCCTCGGCGCCAACAAGTACGGCAAGGCCGAGAACCGCGTCGTGCGCATCTACCGCGACACTCCGCGCCACGAGATCGTCGACCTCAATGTCACGTCGCAGCTGCGCGGGACGGCGCTCGTGGACTCGTACGTCGAGGGCGACAACGCCCTCGTCGTAGCGACCGACACCCAGAAGAACACGGTGTTCGCGTTCGCGAAGGAGCACGGCATCCCCTCTCCCGAGGAGTACCTGCTCCATCTCGGCGCGCACTTCGTCGACGGCTTCGACTGGATCGAGGGCGGCCTGTGGCAGGCCGAGCAGTACGAGTGGGAGCGCATCCTCGTGGACGGGAAGCCGCACGATCACTCATTCGTGCGCAAGGGTCAGGGCACGCGTCTCGCTACCGTGCAGAAGTCCGCGGGCGCGACTCATGTGATCGGCGGCGTGAAGGACCTCACGGTGCTGAAGTCCACCGGCTCGGAGTTCGCGGGCTTCCCCCGTGATCGGTACACGACGCTCGTCGAGACCGACGACCGCATCATGGCGACCTCGGTGACCGGGCGCTGGCGTCTCCTGCCCGACGCCGTCGAGGCCGGCATCGACTACAACGGGCTGTACTCCGAGGTCCTCGGCGTGCTGCTCTCGACCTTCGCGACCGTGCACTCTCTCGCGCTGCAGCAGACGCTCTTCGCGATGGGCGCCGCCGCGATCGAGGCGCGACCCGAGATCGCCGAAGTGCGCTTCGCGATGCCGAACAGGCACCACTTCGTCTGCGACCTCTCGCCCTTCGGCCTCGAGAACCCGAACGAGGTCTTCTACGCGGCGGACCGCCCCTACGGCCTCATCGAGGGCACGGTGTCGCGCGACGGTGCCGCGCCGGCTCCGGATGCCTGGGCCGACGTGCCCTCGTTCGTCTGACTCAGCCCCCGGGCAGCAGGGACGCCGTGAACTCGAGCTTGTCGATGACGGGAGCCGGGATCGCGAACGGATACAGATCGCCCTCACCCATCGAGCGGTTGACGACGTTGAACGCGGTGGACAGCGGCATCCACACCCCGATGACGAGCTCTCGCATGCCCGAGACGGCATGCACTCTCTGTTCGTCGAGAAGTCCGTAGGCGACGGCGGTGTCCACCGTGTCGAGGATGTGCATCATGTGCGCCCACGTCTCGGCGAAGTCCTCGAAAGGGTGCATCGTCGCGTACGTCGAGATGTGCGCGGTCTCCCAGTCGGCGGGGGGTCCCTCGGCGTAGTGGCGGTCGATCGCGGCCTGGTAGTCCTCGCGTTCGTCGCCGAAGGTCTCGCGGAATCGGGTGACGACGGCATCGTCCCGCACGAGGGTGGACTGGAAGAAGTGGCCGATCTCGTGGCGGAAGTGGCCGAGCATCGTGCGATAGGGCTCATCCAGTCGATCCCGGAGACCCTCGCGATGCGCTGGATCGCTCTCGGCGAGATCGATCGTGATGACCCCGTCCGCGTGACCCGTCGTGACGGGCTGGTGCTCGCTCGACAGCAGATCGAACGCGAGCCCTCCGACGGATCTCCCGAGGCCCACGCGGTCGAGTTCGACGAGGAGATGGCGCTTGGCCCGCTCCGCCTCGACGACGTTCGCCAGGCCGACCTGATCGGTGTCGGCCGGACGCACGCGCGTCAGGTCGCAGCTCTCGCACTGGCCGCCCTCGAACCGCGCGAGCCACGTGCAGCCCGACAGATTCAGGTTGCGGCATACATGCCAGATCAGACCCTCGCCGTCGACGTATCGACCCGTCGCATCCACGGGCACGATCTCGCGCTCGAGACGCGAGAAGCCGAGGGCCGTGCCGCACGTGACGCAGACCGAGTTCTCGAAGAAGAGCGCTCCGTCGCACACACGGCACCGGAAGGATTTCATGCGGGCTCCGGCTCGAGGACGGGGGCGACGTCGACCGAGACGCGCAGCGTCGACTTCTTCGCCTTCGACCAGATGATGCCGCGCACCGGCGAGACATCGCCGTAGTCCCGACCCCACGCCACGGTGATGTAGCGCTCGTCCGCCCACGTGTCGTTCGTCGGATCGATGTGCAGCCACTGATCCGACGCCGGCAGCCACACGGCGAGCCACGCGTGCGAGGCATCGGCCCCCACGACCCGCGGCTTGCCCGGCGGCGGCTGCGTCGCGAGGTACCCGCTCACGTAGCGGGCCGCGACACCGTGGCTGCGCAGGCACGCGAGGGCGACGTGCGCGAAGTCCTGGCAGACGCCGGCGCGCTTGCGCATGGCGTCCGCGACGGTGCTCGTGACGGTCGTCGCCTTCGTGTCGTAGTCGAAGTCCCGATGGATGCGGTGCATGAGGTCGGTCGCGGCTTCGCCGATCGGGCGTCCGGGGGTGAGGGACACGGCGCCGTAGGCCGCGGCATCCGGAATGTGGGCGACCCGCGGGGACTCGAGAGCGAACTCCGTCGCCGCCCACTGCGCGGGCCAGGCGCCTTCTTCGAGGGGTCGGGCCTGCTCCCACGGCACAGCCAGCGCCGCGTCGTCGTACTGCGGCGCCTCGACGGTGACGTCGCTGGTCGCCGAGATGACGAGGTGCTCATGCGGCTCCGTGACGTGGAAGTAGGTGACGGCGTTGCCGAAGTAGTCGGTGTCGCGCGCGTGATCCGTCGGCACCGGATCGATCGCGACCTCGTGGGACGACAGGTGCTGCCACGGCAGGTCGCGTGGACGCAGGTGATGCGTCCCGAGGCTGTTGCGCACCGGCTTGTCGTACACGTACTCGGTGCGGTGCGTGAGGCGGTACTTCACGATCGGGTCATCTCTTCGATGAGTGAAAGCGACGACATCTCCAGTGCGGGCGGCCCGCCCTCGACGTGCAGCTGCTCGATCGCGTGGCTGAGCCGCGCGACGGCGCTCGACGTCTCGGCGAGGAACGCGACGAGCGCCTCGCGCACACCGTCCTCGGTCCGGGCGGCCAGCACGGTCACGGGGACCGCCTCGACGGAGGCGATGATCTCGTGCAGCAGGCGCTCGGGCCGGGTCGACCCCGTCGAGTCGGGCATCGCGGCGAGAGACGCCTGCACGCGATCGAGCGAGAACGCGATCGAGCGCGGATTGGCGGCATCCTTCACGAGGAGCTCCAGGATGCTGCGCACGCGCCCGTAGCCGCGGTAGCGGCGCCGATGGGTGACGAGGCTCTCGGCGGCGAGCAGCACGGCGTCGAGCACGTCTCGATCGGCCGTCTGCGATCGGGATGCGGTGACGGCGGACAGCAGCGTGCACACCTGCAGGGCCCGCTCGAGATAGCGGCCCGCCTCGATCATCTGCCAGCCGGTGTCGCGGATCATGCTCGCCGTCACGCCGTGCAGCGACAGCACGCCCGTGAGCATCTGCTCGGCGGCGTCGGCGACGGACGACGGATGCGTCGACTCGCGCAGGGTCGCGATGGCCCGGTCGGCGTAGCTGAAGACGCGCCACGTGTCGCCCGAGAGCTGGTCGCGTACGCCCTCGAGCGCCGTGCGCATTCCCGTGAGGGCATGCGCCGCAGATCCTGACCGGCCGGCGTCGACCAGGGCGGACCGCAGATCGGCCTCCGCCGCGAGGGAACGGGATCCCGCGAGGCGGCGGAGCACGCCGAGAAGGACGCCGGATGCCGCGGAGCGGTCTCCGGCGGGTCGGTCGACGAGGGCCTGCGTCGCGATCACGAGGCGCAGGGCGTCCTCGGCCCGCTCGGCGTAGCGGCCGGCCCAGTACATGTCGGCGAGGGCGCGCGGGGCGAACGCGGGGATCGACGGCTCCATCGCGCGCGGCGTGGCCGACGGCAGCCCCTGATCGCTCTCGGCGGCATCCGCCTTGCGCACCCACACGTCCTTCGTGAGCGGGGCGCCCGCGTCATCCCGTGCCGTCGCGAGTCCACCCGCGAGCGTGCGGTACGCCGGTCCGTGCCGGAGCGTGAACGCCCGCACGACCAGCGTGCGCGCCCGCGCCTCGGCGCCCGGCCCCCACACGGGAGCCTGCGAGAGCGGGAGCCGCTCGATGCCGACGAACCGGTACGGATGCGCCGCGATCATCGCTTCGAGCTGGGTCCCCGATGTCGACACCGTGCGGCCGACGAGCGTGCGGACGAGGATCGACTCGGGGTCGTCCCGCAGTCGCTGCAGCACGCGATCGAGCCCGTCGTCGCCGCACCACCACGCCGGCGCGGCGGGCAGTCGCAGCTGCTCGCCGAGCAGGCGCTCGCACGCAGCGGGCAGGAACGGCAGCAGCGCCGGATTCTCGAGGACACCGGCGCCCAGTCCGTTGACGACGCGCACGCGTCCGCGGCGCACGGCCTCGACGAGCCCCGCCACACCGAGACGCGAGTCGCCGCGCAGCTCGAGAGGATCCGACCACTCCGAGTCGACGCGGCGCAGGATGACGTCGACCCGATCGACGGGCTTCGATCGCGGCCAGCGCGGCGGCTTGATCCACACGCTCCCCTCGCTGACGACGAGGTCGCTGCCCTGCACGAGCGGGAAGCCGAGCGAGTTCGCGAGGAAGGCCTGGTCGTACGCCGTCTCGGAGTGCGTGCCCGGTGACAGGACGACGACACGAGGGTCGGTGTCGTCCACCGCTGCACACTGCAGGAGAGCGTCTCGGAACGCCGCGAAGAAGGGCTCGAGGCGGTGGACCTCCGCCTCGCGGTGCAGCTCGGGAAGCAGTCGCGAGACGACCGCGCGGTTGGTCATCGCGTAGCCGAGCCCCGATGGGGCCTGCACCCGGTCGGCGAGCACCCGCCACTCGCCGTCCGCGTCGCGACCGAGGTCGGTGGCCGTCATGAGGAGGGGATGCGTGGTCCCGATGCTCGGCCGCGCGACGGCGCGGATGAATCCGGGGTGGGCGACGACGGCAGCGGCCGGGATGACGCCGTCGGCGAGCAGGCGCTGGTCGCCGTAGACGTCCGCCATGATCGCGTTGAGGAGCTCCGCGCGCTGCGCCAGCCCCGTCTGCAGGCTGTTCCACGTGGAGGCCTCGAGCACGAGCGGGAACGGGTCGAGCCGCCACGGGCGCGCGCCGTCGCGGTGCGTGTAGGTGACGCCGTCGTCCGCGAGCGCGCGCGCGATCTCGGCATCCACTCGCGCGACCTCGGTGGGCGTGAGGCCCAGCGTCGCCGACGCCATCGACTTCCACGCGGGGCGTAGGGTGCCCTCGGGGCCGATGACCTCGTCGAAGCGCGAAGCGCCCCCCGTCGGATCGTCCGACAGGGGAAGCAGCGGCGCTTGCGTGATGCCGGCCGCGTAGTCGTGCAGCACGCTCACCGGGGCGGCACCCTCCGCAGATCGAGGGTGTGCGGGTAGTCGGGCGTCGCGGCACGCCTCGCGGCTTCGCGCATCGCGGCGACGTCGAGGCGTCCGGCCGTGTGGCCCCGCCTCTCGAACCGGCTCGCGCGGCGGGCCTCGGCCTCGTTGGCGTTGATGGGCGGGTGATCGTAGGACCGTCCGCCCGGGTGCACGACATGGTAGGTCGCGCCGCCGAGGCTGGTCTCGCCCGCGATGTCCACGACCTCGAACGTGAGCGGCGCGTGCACCGGGATCGACGGATGCAGCGCCGACCACGGCTGCCAGGCGCGGTAGCGCACGCCGGCGTAGTACTCGCCGAGGTGTCCCGTCGGTGTCAGTGGCACAGGTACACCCTGACACGTCACGAGATGGCGGGACGGGTCGACGCCCCGCACGCGCACCTGGATGCGCTCGACCGACGAGTCGACGTACCGCGACGTACCGCCTGCCGTCGCCTCCTCGCCGAGCACGTGCCACGGCTCGATGGCCTGCCGCAGCTCGAGCTCGATGCCGTCGATGCGCGTCATCCCGATCCTGGGGAATCGGAACTCGATGAACGGATCGAGCCACGTCTCCTCGAACGCGATGCCGTGGGCGCGCAGGTCTGCGACGACCGAGCGGATGTCGGCGGTCGCCCCCTGGGGCAGCAGGAAGTCCTCGTGCAGGCGCGTGCCCCACCGCACGAGCGGTGCCGTGTAGGGCTCCTCCCAGAACATCGCGATCAGGCTCCGCACGAGCAGCGCCTGCACGAGGGCGAGTTCGGGATGCGGCGGCATCTCGAAACCGCGCAGCTCGAGCAGCCCGAGCCGCCCTCGCGAGGAGTCGGGGCTGTAGAGCTTGTCGATGCAGAACTCGGCGCGATGGGTGTTGCCCGTGAGGTCGGTGAGCAGGTGGCGCAGAGCGCGGTCGACCGTCCAGAGCGGCGCGCCCTCCTCGGGGGCGGAGAGCCGACCCACTTCGGCGAGCGCGATCTCCATCTCGTAGACGGACTCGGGACGGCCCTCGTCGAAGCGAGGCGCCTGACTCGTCGGGCCGATGAAGCGTCCCGAGAAGAGATAGGAGAGCGAGGGATGCCGCTGCCAGTACGCGATGAGGCTCGCGAGCAGATCGGGGCGGCGCAGCAGCGGCGAATCCACCGGCCGTGTTCCGCCGAGCGTGATGTGGTTGCCGCCGCCCGTGCCGGTGTGCAGGCCGTCGAGGTCGAACTTCTCGGTCGCGAGTCGGCTCTGCCGAGCGAGGTCGTACAGCGTCCGCGTGAGCTCGCGCTGGTCCGCCCACGACGACGTCGGCTGCACGTTGACCTCGATGACGCCGGGGTCGGGTGTGACGATGAGCTGCGTCAGGCGCGCGTCGGGCGGGGGGCCGTACCCTTCCAGCACGATCGGGACGCCGGCGTAGGTCGCCGCGCGTTCGATGACGGCCAGGAGCGACGCGTAGGCCTCGAGCGTCGTGGTGGGCGGCAGGAAGACGAAGACGTGACCGTCGCGACCCTCGATCGCGATCGCCGTGCGCGGCGCCTCGTCGGGGCTGACCACCTCGACGATCGGGATGCCCGCCACCAGCGGCTCATCGGCCTCGAGGTACGACGGCTCTCCGGGATGCTCGGGATCGACCCACGACACGGAATCCAATGGCAGCCGGGCGCCGATCGCGCTGGCTCCGGGCGTGAGCACGAGCCGGCCGCGGCGGAACCGCCAGGCGGGGCTCGTCCAGGCGTCGTCGGTCGTGAGCGGCAGCACCCAGCCGGTCGGCGTGCGCTCGCCGGCATCCAGCTCTCCGACCTCTGCCGTCTCGTCGCCGGGTCGCGGCCCCTCGGGCTTGCGCACCTCGGCGGCGAGGGCTGCGAGCGGGTCCTCGTACGCGGGGAGGAGCTGGGATGCCGGCAGCCCCAGCGACGACGTGATGCCCCGAGCGACCACCTCCGCGTCGTAGCGGGCGGTCGTCGAGTCCGATGCCCGCCACGGGTCGTCGAGAAGATCGGGGTCGGTCCACAGGGGCACGCCGTCGGTGCGCCACTGGAGCGCGATGTTCCAGCGCGGCAGCGGCTCGCCCGGGTACCACTTGCCGTCGCCGCGGTGCACGACGCCGCCCTGTGCGTAGACCCCGCGCAGCCTGTCGGCGAGTTCCGTCGCGAGGGCGCGCTTGTGCTCGCCGTCGGCGGTCGTGTTCCATTCCTTCGCGGTCGCGTCGTCGAGAGCGACGAAGGTCGGCTCGCCGCCCATCGTCAGCCGCGCGTCGCCCCGCCGCAGACGCTCGTCGACGGCCTCGCCCAGCGCGTCGATGCGCTCCCACTGCTGCGGCGTGTACGGCTTCGTCGTGCGCGGGTCCTCGTGCACGCGACGCACCTCGTTGCGGAAGTCGAACTCGACCGCGACGGGCGCCGTGGACCCTTCGATGGGCGCCGCGCTGCTCGGATGGGGCGTCGCCGACAGCGGAATGTGACCTTCGCCCGCGAACAGGGCGCTCGTGGCATCCATCCCGATCCATCCCGCACCCGGGACGAAGACCTCTGCCCACGCGTGCAGGTCGGTGAAGTCCGCGGTGGGTCCGGAAGGGCCGTCGAGGGATGCCTGGTCCGCCGCGAGCTGCACGAGATAGCCCGACACGAAACGGGCCGCGAGCCCGTACCGGCGCAGCAGGCTGACGAGCAGCCAGGCCGAGTCGCGGCACGAGCCGATGCCGCGCGCGAGGGTCTCGTCGGGCGACTGCACGCCGGGCTCCATGCGCACGTCGTAGACCACCGCGCCGTTCACCGCGCGGTTGAGGTCCGCGAGGAACGTGACCGTCGGCACGCCGTCGGCGGGAAGCGGCGGGAGCCGCTGCATCCAGTCCCCCGCCCCGGCACTGTCGTCGACCGTGGCCCGATACGGCGCGAGATCGTCGGCGAGGTCGGGCGGGTAGGCGAAGGGGAACCGCTCGGCGTACTCCTCGATGAAGAAGTCGAACGGGTTGATGACCATGAGATCGGCCACGAGTCCGACCGTGATCTCGAGGTGGCTGACCTTCTCGGGGAAGACGACGCGCGCCACCCAGTTGCCGAAGGGGTCCTGCTGCCAGTTGATGAAGTGCTCGGCCGGACTGATCTGCAGCGAGTACGCCTCGATCGGGGTGCGCGTGTGCGGCGCGGGTCGCAGGCGGATGAGATGCGGATGCACCGTGACCGGATGCGCGAACCGATAGCCCGTGTAGTGCTCGAGCGCGACCTTGACCGACATGGGTCAACCATGCACCATCGCTGTTGCGGTGGGGTTACGGGTGGGCGCCGCGGCCCACGGAGCGCTCAGCGATCACTCAGCAAACGCCCCGGGGGTCACCCCTAGACTTCGAAGTCCAAGGGGAGTACTCCGACACGGTCGGCTCGTCAGTTCGGATGCGTCATCGCATCCCGGGTCACCGGTCCTCGATCGCGAGGATGGAGAAGACCTTGGCGCTGATCCGCTCACGCCAAGGTAAGGACCCCCGCTGTGAACATCACTCCGCTCGTCTGGCTCATCACGATCGCCGTCACGATCGCCTTCTTCGTCTACGAGTTCTTCGCTCACGTGCGCAAGCCGCACGAGCCGACCATCGGTGAATCCGCCCGCTGGTCGGCCTTCTACATCGGCCTCGCGCTGCTCTTCGGCGTCGGCATCGGCATGGTGTCGGGCTGGACGTACGGCGGCGAGTACTTCGCCGGCTACCTGACCGAGAAGGCGCTGTCGATCGACAACCTGTTCGTCTTCCTCATCGTCATGACGAGCTTCGCCGTTCCGAAGATCTATCAGCAGAAGGTCCTGATGATCGGCATCGTGATCGCGCTCATCATGCGCGGGGCGTTCATCGCGGTGGGCGCCGCCCTCATCGAGAACTTCACCTGGGTGTTCTACCTGTTCGGCGCGCTCCTGCTGTACCTCGCGTATCGGCAGGCGTTCGCGCACGGCGAGTCCAACCCGGCGGACGGACGGTTCATGCGGGCCGCCCGTCGGGTGCTTCCGGTGAGCGATCAGTACAACGGCGACCGGCTGACCGTCGTCAACGACGGCCGGCGGTTCGTCACGCCCATGCTGCTCGTGATCGTGGCGATCGGGTTCGTCGACCTCATCTTCGCCGTCGACTCGATCCCGGCGATCTACGGCCTCACGAACGAGGCGTACATCGTCTTCACGGCCAACGCCTTCGCCCTCATGGGGCTGCGCCAGCTCTTCTTCCTCATCGGCGGGCTGCTCGAGCGCCTCGTCTACCTCGCGCAGGGGCTCGCCGTCATCCTGGCCTTCATCGGCGTGAAGCTGCTCATCCACGCCCTCCACAAGAACGAGCTGCCGTTCATCAACGGCGGGGAGCCCATCACGGTGATCCCCGAGATCCCGATCTGGCTCTCGCTGCTGTTCATCGCAGGGACGATCGCCGTGGCCACCGTGGCGAGCCTGGTCAAGACGCGCGGCGACCGCGTGCGCGAGACACCCGTCGTCGCCGACGAGATCAGTCGCGGCGCCGATGCCCCCTGATGCACGCGGAGGCGGCGGACTTCTCGCCGCCTCTCCTCGCCGCGGGGATGTTCACGCGCATGTAAGCGCTTGCAGTATCCTGGCGGGATGACTGCGACCGTGACCTCCGAGCGCACCGATGCCCACTCGCTCCCCGCCGGGCCCGAGTGGTGGCGCACCGCCGTGATCTACCAGATCTATCCGCGCTCCTTCGCCGACAGCTCGGGCGACGGCATCGGCGACCTCCCGGGCGTGACCGAGCACCTCGAGGACCTCGCCGATCTCGGCATCGACGCGATCTGGCTGAGCCCGTTCCAGCTCTCCCCGCAGAAGGACGCCGGCTACGACGTCGCCGACTACTGCGACGTCGACCCCCTCTTCGGCACGCTGGACGACTTCGACGACCTGCTCGCCGCGTCGCACGGCCGCGGCATCCGGATCATCGTCGATCTCGTGCCCAACCACTCGTCCGACCAGCACGTCTGGTTCCAGCAGGCGATCGCCTCCGCTCCCGGCAGCCGCGAGCGCGCGCGCTACATGTTCCGCGACGGCAAGGGCGAGAACGGCGAGCTGCCGCCCAACAACTGGGAGTCGGTCTTCGGCGGACCCGCGTGGACGCGCCTCGTCGAGGCCGACGGCACGCCCGGACAGTGGTACCTCCATCTCTTCGACTCGTCGCAGCCCGACTTCGACTGGTCGAACGAGGAGGTCCGCGAGGAATTCCGTCGCATCCTGCGCTTCTGGCTCGACCGCGGTGTCGACGGCTTCCGCGTCGATGTCGCCCACGGCCTCGTCAAGGCCGAGGGCCTGCCCGACTACACGCCCGACCCCGACGCCGGCTCGATGGGCGGCGAAGAGGCGAACGTGCCGTACTGGGGTCAGCCCGGAGTGCACGACGTCTACCGCGACTGGCACGCGCTCGTCGCGGAGTACGCGGGCGATCGCGCCCTCTGCGCCGAGGCCTGGCTGCCGACGCCCGAGAAGACCGCCCTGTGGGTGCGCCCCGACGAGATGCACCAGGCCTTCAACTTCGCGTACCTCGAGACGGAATGGGATGCCGCGGCCCTCCGCTCCGTCATCACCGAGTCGCTCGACGCCTACGCAGCCGTCGGCGCGCCGAGCACGTGGGTGCTGTCGAATCACGACGTCGTGCGCCACGCGTCGCGCCTCGCGCTGACCGCCGAGAACCCGCAGGGTCACGGCATCGGGCCCGATTCGCCCGGCAAGCCGATCCCCGAGGTCGGCCTGCGCCGCGCGCGCGCTGCGACGACGCTCATGCTCGCCCTGCCCGGCTCCGCGTATCTCTACCAGGGCGAGGAGCTCGGGCTGCCCGAGGTCATCGACATCCCCGGCGAGGCCCGGCAGGACCCGACGTGGTTCCGCACCGACGGAGAGCGGTACGGACGCGATGGATGCCGCGTCCCGCTGCCCTGGACGACCGGCGGTCCCGCCTACGGCTTCAGCGACAGCGGAGCCTCGTGGCTTCCGCAGCCCGCGGAGTGGGCCACGCTCGCACGCGAGGCGCAGGTCGGCGATCCCTCCTCCACCCTCACGCTGTACCGGGGCCTGCTTGCCGCGCGCAAGGCACGCGCGCTCGGCGCCGGAGTGCTCGATTGGATCGACGCCGGCGACGACGTCCTGGCATTCCGCAACGGGAATGTGACGGTGGTCGCGAACCTCGGCACTGCTCCGATCGCGCTGCCGGACGGTATCGTGATCGCGGCGAGCGGCCCGGTCGAGGGCGCGACGCTGCCGACCGACACCGCGGTCTGGCTCGCCGACGACTGAGCACCGCTCGAGAGGAATGACGACGTGGTCAGCATCGACGAGGTCGCCCGCCACGCGGGCGTGTCGACGGCGACCGTGTCGCGCGCCCTGAGCGGGCGCGGTCACGTCTCGGAGCCCACGCGGGCGAGGGTCGAGGCATCCGCCAAGAGCCTCGGCTACGTCGTCTCGTCGTCCGCGTCGAGCCTCGCCTCGGGGCGTACGCGCAACATCGGCGTCCTCGTGCCGTTCCTCGACCGCTGGTTCTTCTCGACGGTCCTGAGCGGCGTCGCATCCGCCCTCATGCGCCGCGGCTACGACATCACCCTCTACAGCCTGACCGCCGACCACCAAGCCCGCCTCGAGATCTTCGACACCTTCCTCCGGCGTCAGCGCGTCGACGGGGTCATCGCGATCTCGATCGAGCTCGGCGAGGCCGAGACCGAGCGGCTCGTCGAGCTGGGGATGCCGGTCATCGCGATCGGCGGCCCGAACCCCCGCCTCACGACCCTCACCGTCGACGACGTCGCGGTCGCTCGCCTGGCGACCGAGCACCTCCTGGCCCTCGGGCACCGCGAGATCGCGCACATCGGCGCCAGCCCCGAGTTCGACATCGACTTCCACATCCCGACGCACCGCCGGCAGGGCTTCGAGCAGGCGCTGGCGGATGCCGGCATCCCTGTGCGCCCCGGTCTCTTCGAGCCGGCCGACTTCACGATCGAAGGCGGGTTCCGCGCCGCGAAACAGCTTCTCGGCAAGCCGGGCGGGCGTCCGACGGCGATCTTCGCCGCCTCCGACGAGATGGCGATCGGCGCACTGCTCGCCGCACGCGAGCTCGGCTACCGCGTGCCCGAGGACCTCTCGGTGGTGGGCATCGACGGCCACGAGCTGGGCGAGTTCTTCCGTCTCACCACGGTCGACCAGTTCCCGCTCGGTCAGGGCGAGCGCGCGGCGGACGCGATCCTCGATCAGCTCGAGGCATCCGGAGCCCACCATGCCCCCAACCAGCTCCCCTACGAGCTGATCGTGCGCGGCTCGACCGCCCGCATCTGACCGGGCCTCCCCCGCCGCGGGCCTCTCGCGAACCCACCCATCTCTCGCGAACCCACCCGATTCTGCGCACCGAACTGGGTGGGTTCGCGAAAAATGGGCGGGTTCGGCGGTAGGGCAGGCGCCCCGAACCCGCGCGGGCCGCCGCGTAGGCTCGAGGCATGACGATCGACCTCGAAGCGCTGTACACCGATCTGCACCGCCACCCGGAGCTCTCGTTCCAGGAGACCCGCACGGCGGGCGTCATCGCCCGTCACCTCGACGAGCTCGGCATCGAGTTCGAAGAGGGCATCGGCAAGACGGGCATCGCATCGGTCATCCGCAACGGCGACGGACCCGTCGTCTGGCTCCGGGCCGACATGGACGCCCTCCCCGTCCCCGAGCAGACCGGCCTCGATTACGCGAGCACGGCGCGCGGCATCGACCCGGCCGGTCTCGACGTCCCGGTCATGCACGCGTGCGGCCACGACATGCACGTCACGGCACTGCTCGGCGCGCTCGAGAAGCTCGTGGCGACGAAGGACGAGTGGTCGGGAACGATCGTGGCCGTCTTCCAGCCCGCCGAGGAGTACGGTGCGGGTTCGCAGGCGATGATCGCCGACGGCGTCCTCGACAGGTTCCCGAAGCCCGACATCGTACTGGGGCAGCACGTCACCCCCCTCCCCGCCGGAACGATCGGCGTGCGCAGCGGCACGCAGATGGCCGCCTCCGACGGCCTCACCGTGACCCTGCTCGGGCGGGGTGGACACGGGTCGAGACCGCACTCCACGATCGACCCGGTCGTCATGGCCGCAGCGACCGTCATGCGACTTCAGACGATCGTGTCGCGCGAGGTCGATCCGCGCGACGTCGCGGTGGTCACGGTCGGCTCGATCCACGCGGGGCTGAAGAACAACATCATCCCCGCCGAGGCGAAGCTCGAGCTGAGCCTGCGCTACCCCGACGATGCGGCGCGCGCGCGGATCCTCGAGAAGGTCGAGCGCGTCGTGCGCGCGGAGGCCCAGGCATCCGGTGCCGAAGAGCAGCCCGTCATCGCCGTCGACCACTCCCTTCCTCCGACGATCAACGACGTCGACGCGACGGCGCAGCTGACCGCGGCGTTCGACCGCGCCTTCGGCGAGGGCACGGTCATCGACCCCGGCATGTTCACGGGCAGCGAGGACGTCTCGTGGTTCGCACGCGAATCCGGCGCGCCCCTGGTGTTCTGGTTCTGGGGCGGTGTCGATCCCGTGGCGTACAAGACGGCGAAGGATGCCGGAACACTCGAGCGGGACATCCCGACCAATCACTCGCCGTTCTTCGCCCCGGTCATCCACCCGACGCTCGAGATCGGGGTCGACGCACTCGTCACCGCCGCGCGGGAGTTCCTCGACTAGAGATCGTCGCGCGCGTCACGGCACAGGGCGGCGGGCATTCACCGGCTGATCTGGTCATCCGCATGGCGATTCCTGCCGTCGGCGGGGCGTAAGGATTCCGTCAGGATGCCGGTTCTGAGGCGTCCTCACGAAATCCATAGGCGTAATATCGCCCGCCGTGACGTATGAAAGTCGTGAGCCCGCCGAGGAACCGCCCCTCGCGAAACGCCTGATCCTGGGTGAGCCCCTCACCTCCGAGGCGCTCGATGAGCAGCTGCTTCCGAAGAAGCGCGCACTGCCGATCTTCGCGTCCGACGCGTTGAGCTCCGTCGCCTACGCGCCGCAGGAGCTGCTGATGATCCTCCTCGTCGGCGGTACGGCGTTCCTCGCGTTCAGCCCGTGGGTGGCGGCGGCGGTCGTCGTGCTGCTGATCGTGGTCGTCGTGAGCTACCGACAGCTCATCAAGGCCTACCCGTCGGGCGGCGGCGACTACGAGGTCGCGAGCAAGAACCTGGGCGAAGTGCCGGGCGTCGTCGTGGCCGCGGCCCTGCTCGTCGACTACGTGCTGACGGTGGCCGTGTCGGTCGCCTCGGGCGTCGACAACATCATCTCGGCGATCCCCGAGCTGAATCCCGGTCGCATCGAGCTCGCGGTCGGCTTCGTCATCCTGATCGTGATCGTCAACCTGCGCGGCGTGCGCGAGGCATCCTTCGCCTTCGCGATCCCCACCTACGTGTTCATCGGATCTGTCGCGATCATGATCGTCGTCGGCATCGCGCGCACCCTCCTCGGCGACCCGCCGATCGCGTCGAGCGCGGAGTTCGAGGTGCAGGGCGAGCAGCTGACCCAGGCAGCCGTCATCCTGCTGATCCTGCGCGCCTTCTCGAGCGGCTGCTCCGCGCTCACCGGCGTCGAAGCCGTCTCGAACGGCGTCCCCGCCTTCCGCAAGCCCAAGATCCGCAACGCGCAGATGACGCTCGTGCTCATGGGCGGCATCGCGATCCTGCTCTTCTCGGGACTCACCGCCATCGGGCTCATCTCGGGCGTGCACTACGCCGAGAACCCCTGCAACCTCATCGGCTTCGACTGCGAGGCGGGCCCGCAGCCGAGCCTCATGGCCCAGATCGCGGCGGCGACCTTCGGCATGGGGTCGATCCCCTTCTTCATCATCCAGGCGGCGACCGCGTGCGTCCTGCTCCTCGCGGCGAACACCGCCTTCAACGGCTTCCCCCTGCTGGGGTCGGTGCTGGCGCGCGACGGCTACGCCCCGAAGGCGCTCAACACCCGCGGGGACCGGCTCGTCTACTCGAACGGCATGATCATCCTCGGCATCGCCGCGATCGTCGTGCTCATCGTGTACCAGGCGAACCTCACGACCCTGATCCAGCTCTACATCATCGGCGTCTTCGTGTCGTTCTCGCTCGGGCAGATCGGCATGGTGCGGCACTGGAGACGCGCGCTGCGCAACCTCGCGGCACTGACTCCGGATGCCGCGGCCCAGGCATCCGCCGCGTACGAGCGTCGATCGGCGCGCACAGGGCTCGTGATCAACTCGCTCGGCGCGGCCCTCACCGTCTTCGTGCTGCTGATCGTGACGGTGACGAAGTTCACCCACGGCGCGTGGCTCGTCTTCATCGCGATCCCGATCCTCGCGACGCTCATGATCGGCGTGAACCGCTACTACCGCGACGTCGAGCACGAGATCCAGGTCGACGACGCGACCCACTTCGGCTCGGAGGGCGACCTCGCGATCGTGCTCGTCAACCGACTGCAGAAGCCGGTCATCAAGGCGATCGACTACGCCCTCGCCGCGAAGCACGAGAAGGCCGTCGCCGTGCACGTCGCCGTGAGCGAGGCCGAGTCCGCCGAGCTGCAGCGGCAGTGGCAGGAGCACCGCATCCCGATGAAGCTCCTCATCATCGAGTCGCCCTACCGCTCCTACGCCTCGCCCGTGGCGAAGTTCATCAAGAAGTACCGCGAGGAGCACGGCTCTTCGGTCGTCACCGTCTACCTCCCGCAGTACATCGTCGGACACTGGTGGGAATCGATCCTGCACAACCGGCGCTCGGGCCGCATCGCCCAGCAGCTCATGCTCATCCACGGGGTGAGCATCACCCTCGTGCCGTGGCTGCTCGATTCGTCCGAGCTCATCTACGGTCGGCGCTCACGCCCTCTCCCCGGCGACGAGCGCGCGGGACGCCCCGCCCCCGAGGTGCACCACATCGGCCGCCGGGTGTCGCGCACGGAGGGACCCCCCGCGCCCGTCGACCCGGGGGCGCGTAGCCTGGAGGGGTGAGTTCCACCCCCACGACGTTCGACGTCCGCGCGGATTTCCCGATCCTGTCGCAGACCGTGCACGGCACGCCGCTCGTGTACCTCGACTCGGGTGCGACCAGCCAGAAGCCGCAGGTCGTGCTCGACGCGGAGGTCGACTTCCTGACGCGGGCGAACTCCGCCGTGCATCGCGGCGCGCACACTCTGGCGGGCGAGGCGACGGAGCTCTTCGAGGATGCCCGCGCCACCGTGTCGGGGTTCCTCGGCGCGCGGCCCGAGCAGCTCGTCTGGACGAGCGGCGCGACCTTCGCGCTCAACCTCGTCGCGTATGCGATCGGCAACGCGACAGCGGGCCGCGGACCGTCGCGGTTCGCCCTCGCGCCCGGTGACGAGATCGTCGTGACCGAGACCGAGCACCACGCCAACCTCATCCCGTGGCAGGAGCTCGCGGCCCGCACGGGCGCCGTCCTGCGGTCCATCCCGGTGCGCGACGACGGGACGCTGGACACGGATGCCGCGGCATCCCTCATCGGCGAGCGCACGCGCGTCGTCGCCTTCACCCACGTCTCGAACGTGCTCGGCATCGTCAACCCGGTCGCCGAGCTGGTCGCGCTCGCGCGCACCGCGGGAGCGCTCACCGTGCTCGACGCCTGCCAGTCCGCTCCGCACCTGCCGTTCGACTTCGATGCGCTCGGCGTCGACCTCGCCGCCTTCTCGGGTCACAAGATGCTCGGCCCCTACGGCGTCGGCGGGCTGCTGGGACGCTCCGATGTGCTCGACGACCTGCCGCCCTTCCTCACCGGCGGGTCGATGGTCACGACCGTGACGCTCGACGAGGCGCACTTCCTCGCAGCACCCCAGAAGTTCGAGGCGGGCACGCAGCCGGTGTCGCAGGCGATCGGCCTCGCCGCCGCAGCGCGCTACCTCGAGGGTCTCGGGATGGACGCCGTCCACGACCGGGAGCGCACCCTCGAGCGGCGGATGATGGCCGGCCTGCGAGAGATCGAAGGCGTCCGCATCCTCGGCGACGCGTCCGGGGTCGAGCGGGTGGGCATCGCGTCGTTCGATGTCGAAGGAGTGCACGCGCACGACGTCGGGCAGTTCCTCGACGACCGCGGTGTCGCGGTGCGCGTCGGTCATCACTGCGCGAAGCCGCTGCACGCCCGCTTCGGGCTGACGGCGTCGGTACGGGCATCCACGTCCGTCTTCACGACCGACGACGAGATCGACGTGTTCCTCGACGCGCTCGCCGGTGTGCGCCCGTTCTTCGGAGTCGGCGCGTGAGCCTCGAGGCGCTGTACCAGGAGCTGCTGCTCGACCACTCCAAGCGGCCGCGCGGCAAGGAGCTCGCCCCCGAGGAGCGCCGCTCGGCGACCTCCCACCAGCACAACCCGATCTGCGGGGACGACGTGACGCTGCGCGTCCGCATGAGCGACGACGGCGACGTCATCCGCGACGTGACGTGGGACGGCTCCGGCTGCTCGATCTCGCAGGCCTCTGCGTCGATGCTGACCGAGATCGCCGACGGGATGCCGCGGGCCGAGGCATCCGCCCTCATCGACGGGTTCCGCACGGCCCTGCGCTCGCGCGGCGAGATCGTGCTCGACGAGGACGTCTACCTGGATGCCGCGGCGCTGTCGGGCGTCTCGAAGTACGTCGCGCGGGTCAAGTGCGCGATGCTCGCATGGGTCGCGCTCGAAGACGCCCTCGCCCGCGCCTGAGGGTTCACTCCGCCGCCGAGAGTACTTCCTCCTCGCGAGAGCGCTCGTCGTCCGCGTGCGCACGCAGCGCTGTCGTGCGCGCGAAGTGCCCTCGGCGTAGGGAGTCCGTGAGGAACGACCGCCGGCCCGTTCGGATTCCGTGAGGAAGACCGGATCGCTCTGATGCGGCGGGTTTCATCGATCTCATGCTCGATGTCATCTACCTCGCCGGGACGCTCGTCGTCTTCGCAGTGATCGCCCTGATCGCGAAGGGCGTGGAACGCCTGTGATCGTCTTCTCGCTCGTCGCGGCCGGCCTCGCCGTCGCCGCCGTCGTCTATCTCGTGGTCGCCCTCGTCCGTCCGGAGAAGTTCTGATGGATGTCGGGTTCACGGTCCTCCAGGCGGCGACGCTCATCCTCGCGCTCGGCCTCGCCTATCGCCCGCTGGGCGACTACATCGCCCGCATCTACACCTCCCCGAAGGACCTCGCCGTCGAGCGCGGGGCCTACCGACTCATCGGAGTAGACCCGAGATCCGAGCAGACCTGGCAGGCGTACCTGCGCGGCGTGCTGCTCTTCTCGATCGTCGGGGTCGTGCTGGTCTACGCGCTCCAGCGCCTCCAGCCCATGCTCCCCTACGCCCTCGGACTGCCGGCGCCCAGTGAGCCGCTGTCTTTCAACACCGCCGTCTCGTTCGTCACCAACACGAACTGGCAGTCGTACTCGCCCGAGCTGACCCTCGGCTACACGGTGCAGTTCACCGCCCTCGCGGTGCAGAACTTCGTGTCGGCCGCCGTCGGCATCGCCGTCGCGATCGCGCTCGTCCGCGGCTTCGCCTACAAGCGCTCCGGCACGATCGGCAACTTCTGGGTCGACCTCGTGCGCGGCACCTCTCGCCTCCTGCTCCCGCTGGCGGTCGTGACGGCGATCGTGCTGATCGCCGGCGGAGTGATCCAGAACCTGAACGGCTTCGTCGAGACCGTGAGCGGGCAGTCGATCCCCGGAGGGCCCGTCGCGTCCCAGGAGGCGATCAAGCTCCTCGGCACGAACGGCGGCGGCTTCTTCAACGCCAACTCGGCTCATCCGTTCGAGAACCCGACGCCGTGGACCAACCTGTTCCAGGTCTTCCTCATGCTCGTGATCCCGTTCGCGATGCCCCGCGCGTTCGGCAGGATCGTCGGCGACGACCGCCAGGGCTACGCGATCCTCGCGGTCATGGCGAGCATCTTCCTCGTCTCGCTGGCCGTGCTCACATGGCTCGAGGCCTCGGCGGGCGGTGCGGCACCGCAGCTCGCCGGTGGCGCGATGGAGGGCAAGGAGGTCCGCTACGGCATCGCGGGCTCGACGCTGTTCGTCTCGACCTCGACGCTCACCTCGACCGGCGCCGTCAACTCGATGATCGACAGCTACACGCCGCTCGGCGGCATGCTCCCGATGATCAACATGATGCTCGGCGAGGTCGCGCCCGGCGGGGTCGGCTCCGGCCTCTACGGCATGCTCGTGCTCGCCGTCATCGCGGTGTTCGTCGGCGGTCTCCTCATCGGTCGCACACCGGAGTATCTCGGCAAGAAGATCGGTCCGCGGGAGATCAAGCTCGCATCGCTCTACATCCTCGTCACGCCGACGCTCGTGCTGGCCGGCACCGCGCTGAGCTTCGCCATCCCGGGTATCCGCGCCGACGTCGAGAGCGTCTCGATCTGGAACCCCGGCGTCCACGGCCTGAGCGAAGTGCTCTACGCCTTCACGTCGGCCGCGAACAACAACGGCTCGGCCTTCGCCGGTCTCACGGCCAACACTCCGTGGCTCAACACGGCGCTGGGCGTCGCGATGCTGCTCGGGCGGTTCGTGCCGATCGTGTTCGTGCTCGCCCTCGCCGGCTCGTTCGCGGCGCAGAACAGCGTCCCGTCGACGGCGGGAACGCTGCCGACCCACCGACCGCAGTTCGTCGGCCTCCTCGCCGTCGTCTCGGTCGTCATCACCGCTCTCACCTACTTCCCGGTCCTGACTCTCGGACCTCTCGCCGAAGGACTCGTCTGACGATGTCGAACTCCACCCTGACCCCGACCCCGATCGCGGGATCCGTTCCCGAGAAGCCCGCGGCATCCCGCGCCTTCAGCTGGTCCCAGGTCGTCGAAGCTCTCCCCGGAGCGCTTCGCAAGCTCAACCCCGCCGCGCAGTGGCGCAATCCCGTCATGTTCCTCGTGTGGGTGGGCGCCGCTCTCACGACCGCCATCGCGATCGCCGAGCCGTTCCTCGGCGGTGCGGAGGAGTCCGGCGGCACGCCCGTGCCGCTCGGCTTCACGTGGGGCATCGCGATCTGGCTGTGGCTCACCGTGCTCTTCGCGAACGTCGCGGAGTCCGTCGCCGAAGGCCGCGGCAAAGCCCAGGCCGCGACGCTGCGCCAGACCCGAACGACGACGAAGGCCACGCGCGTCGTCCGGTACGACGGGGCGCGGGATGCCTCGGCCTCCGCCGCCGAGACGGTCGAGGTCGCATCATCCGACCTCACACTCGGCGACGTCGTCATCGTGACCGCGGGCGAGCTCGTCCCGGGCGACGGCGACATCGTCCACGGCATCGCGACCGTCGACGAGTCGGCCATCACGGGCGAGTCCGCTCCCGTCGTGCGCGAGTCGGGCGGCGACCGCTCCGCGGTCACGGGCGGCACCCGCGTGCTGTCGGATCGCATCGTCGTGCGCATCACGTCGAAGCCCGGTGAGACGTTCGTCGACCGCATGATCGCCCTCGTCGAGGGGGCCGCGCGCCAGCGGACACCCAACGAGATCGCGCTCAACATCCTGCTCGCGAGCCTGTCGGTCGTCTTCGTCGTGGTGGTGCTGACCCTCAACCCGATCGCGTCGTACGCCGCGTCGCCCGTCAGCATCCCGGTGCTCGTCGCGCTGCTCGTGTGCCTCATCCCCACGACGATCGGCGCCCTCCTGTCGGCGATCGGCATCGCCGGCATGGACCGCCTGGTGCAGCGCAACGTGCTGGCGATGTCGGGTCGCGCGGTCGAGGCCGCGGGCGACGTCACGACGCTCCTCCTCGACAAGACCGGCACGATCACCTACGGCAACCGTCGCGCCTCCGACTTCGTCGCGATGCCGGGGATGGATGCCGGTGAACTCGCCCGTGCGGCGGCCCTGTCGTCGCTCGCCGACCCCACGCCCGAGGGCGTCTCGGTCGTCGAGCTCGCGGCGGTTCGAGGCATCCACGTCTCGTCGCCGGCGGATGCGACCATCGTGCCGTTCACCGCGCAGACGCGCATGTCGGGTCTCGACCTCGCCGACGGCACGATCGTGCGCAAGGGCGCCGGGTCCGCCGTGCTCGCGTGGCTCGAGGCATCCGGAGCCCCCGTCCCCGCCGCGACGCGCGCGCACCTCACGAGCGAGACCGATGCGATCGCGCAGTCGGGCGGCACGCCGCTCGTCGTCGCGACCCTGACGGGCTCGGACGGGACGGTCCTGGGCGTCATCCACCTCAAGGACATCGTGAAGGACGGCCTGCGCGACCGCTTCGGCGAGCTGCGCGCGATGGGCATCCGGACCGTCATGATCACGGGCGACAACCCGCTCACGGCCGAGGCGATCGCGAAGGAGGCGGGCGTCGACGACTACCTCGCCGAGGCGACTCCCGAGGACAAGCTCGCACTCATCCGCCGCGAACAGGAGGGCGGCCGACTCGTCGCGATGACGGGCGACGGCACGAACGACGCGCCCGCGCTCGCGCAGGCCGACGTCGGCGTCGCGATGAACACGGGCACGTCGGCGGCGAAGGAAGCCGGCAACATGGTCGATCTCGACAGCGACCCGACGAAGCTCATCGACATCGTGCGCATCGGCAAGCAGCTGCTCATCACGCGCGGCGCGCTGACGACGTTCTCGCTCGCCAACGACATCGCGAAGTACTTCGCGATCATCCCCGCGATGTTCATGGGCGTCTTCCCGGGCCTCGCGGCGCTGAACATCATGGGGCTCTCGTCGCCGGCATCCGCCGTCACGAGCGCCATCATCTTCAACGCGCTCGTCATCATCGTGCTGATCCCGCTCGCGCTGCGCGGCGTGAAGTACCGCGCGGCGAGCGCCTCGCAGGTGCTGAGCCGCAACCTGCTCGTCTACGGCCTCGGCGGCGTCATCGCGCCGTTCGTCGGCATCAAGCTGATCGACCTGCTGGTCAGCCTCATCCCGGGCTTCTGAGGAGAATCATGTCCACGTCCCGCACCACTCTGCGCACGACCGGCGTCGCGATCCGCGCGATGCTCGTCTTCACCCTCGTGCTCGGCCTCGGCTACACGCTGCTCATCACGGGCGTCGGCCAGCTCGCACTGCCCTGGCAGGCGAACGGCTCGCAGATCCGCACCGACGACGGCCGGCTCGTCGGCTCGGCGCTCATCGGCCAGTCGTTCGCCGACGATCCCGAGTACTTCCAGTCGCGCCCCTCCGCCGCCGGCGACGGCTACGACGGCGGCGCCTCGAGCGGCTCCAACCTCGGCCCGAACAACGACGACCTCATCGCCGCGATCGAAGAGCGCCAGGCCGCGATCGCCGCGCGCGACGGCGTCGACATCGCCGATGTCCCGGCGGATGCGGTGACCGCCTCGGGATCGGGGCTCGACCCCGACATCAGCCCCGCATACGCCCTCCTGCAGGTCGCACGGGTCTCCGAAGCCCGGGGTCTGCCCGAGGCCGACGTGCGGTCGCTCGTCGAGTCGATGATCCAGGACCGCGACCTCGGCTTCCTGGGCGAGCCGCGCGTCAACGTCCTGCAGCTCAATCGCGCACTGGACGAGCTGGGCTGAGCCTCGTGCACGACGTCGGCAGAACGGCTCCGAGCAACCGCCGCATCGCCCCGCACGGCCGGGCGACGCGCGGTCTGCCGACGTTGTGCACACCACAGATGCACACGGACAGAAACTAGGGTGAGGGCATGAAGCGCGGCAGGCTGCGGGTGCTCCTCGGGGCCGCCCCCGGCGTCGGCAAGACCTACGAGATGCTCGAAGAAGGGCGCCGACTCATCGCCGACGGACAGGACGTCGTCGTCGCGATCGTCGAGACCCACGGCCGCGCCGCGACGGCCGCCCTGCTCGAGGGGCTTCCCTCGGTCCCCCGGCACACGGTCGAGCACCGCGGCGTCGCGCTGAGCGAGATGGATCTGGATGCCGTGCTGGCGCGGCGTCCCTCCGTCGCCCTCGTCGACGAGCTCGCGCACACCAACGCCCCCGGCTCTGTCCACGCCAAGAGGTGGCAGGACGTCGAGGCGCTGCGCGCGGCGGGCATCGACGTCATCACGACCGTCAACGTCCAGCACATCGAGTCGCTCGGCGGCGTCGTCGAGCAGATCACGGGCGTCGTGCAGAGGGAGACGGTCCCGGATGCCGTCGTCCGCGGCGCCGACCAGGTCGAGGTCATCGACCTGGCGCCGCAGTCGCTGCGCGACCGCCTCGCCGCCGGGGTCGTCTACCCGGCGGAGCGCGTGGATGCGGCGCTGTCGAACTACTTCCGCCTCGGCAACCTCACCGCGCTGCGCGAGCTCGCGCTGCTCTGGCTCGCCGACGAAGTCGACAGCGCGCTCAAGAGCTACCGCGAGGAGCACGGCATCCAGGGCACCTGGCAGGCGCGCGAGCGTGTCGTCGTCGCACTCACGGGTGGCCCCGAGGGTGAGACGCTGCTGCGCCGCGGCGCCCGCATCGCGGCGCGCTCGGCGGGCGGCGAGCTGCTCGCGGTGCACGTGTCGAGCCAGGACGGTCTGCGTACGGGGGCGCCGGGCGCGCTCGCGAAGCAGCGCGCACTCGTCGAGTCGCTCGGCGGCTCGTACCATCAGGTCATCGGCGACGACATCCCGCGCGCTCTCGTCGAGTTCGCGCGGTCGGTGGATGCCACGCAGCTGGTCATCGGCGTGAGCCGCCGCGGGCGGCTGGCCGCCGCGATCACAGGCCCGGGCATCGGAGCCACCGTCATCCGCGAATCCGGCGACATCGACGTGCACATCGTGACGCACTCCTCGGCGGGAAGGTTCGCGCTGCCGAGGATCTCCGGCGGGGCGCTCAGCGTGAAGCGACGCGTGCTGGGCTTCGTGCTCGCTCTGACCGGCGGCCCGCTCCTCACCTGGCTGCTCGTCGTGCTCCGCTCGGAGGACACCATCACGAGCGACGTGCTCGCCTACCAGCTGCTCGTCGTGATCGTCGCCCTCGTCGGCGGCATCTGGCCCGCGCTGTTCGCAGCCGTCATGTCGGGCCTGACGCTCAACTTCTTCTTCGTGCCGCCGTTCTACACGATCACGGTCGCCGACCCTCGCAACGCGTGGGCGCTCGTGCTCTACGTCGTCATCGCGGTGCTCGTGAGCTTCGTCGTCGACCGCGCGGCGCGCGCCGCGCGGGCTGCGCGACGAGCCGCAGCCGAATCCGAGCTGCTCGCGACGGTCGCCGGCAGCGTGCTGCGCGGCGAGAGCGCGATCCCCGCGATGGTTGCCCGCACGCGCGAGTCGCTCGGACTCGCGGGGGTGCGGCTCGTCGGGATCGACGGCGACGTGCTGGCGGTCGACGGCGAGCCCGTGCGGGACGGCGCCTACGAGTCGATCGCGATCGGCCGCGTCGGGTCGTCTCCGCGCGCGACCCTCGAGCTGCACGGCAAGGACCTGGATGCCGCCGACCGCCGACTCGTCGACGCGATCGCCGCGCAGCTCTCCGCCGCGCTGGAACACACCGACCTGACCGCGACGGCGCGAGAAGCCGATGCGCTCGCGGAGACCGACCAGGTGCGCTCCGCCCTGCTCTCGGCCGTGAGCCACGACCTGCGCCGCCCGCTCGCCGCCGCGGTCGCCGCGATCGGCGGCCTGCGCGCGGCGGGGATGGAGCTGTCGGTCGACGACCAGCGCGAGTTGCTCGCGACCGCCGACGAGAGCCTCGCGACCCTCTCGGCGCTCGTGACCGATCTGCTCGATGTGAGCCGGGTCGAAGCCGGCGTGCTAGCGGTGTCGCTGGCATCCGTCGACGCATCCGGAGCCGTGCTCTCGGCGCTCGACGAGCTGGCCCTCGGCCCCGAAGAGGTCGAGCTCGCCCTCGATCCCGACCTGCCTCCCGTGATCGCCGACCCCGTTCTGCTGCAGCGCGTCATCGTCAACGTGCTCGCGAACGCGCGGCGCCACAGCCCGGTCGACGCGCCCGTGCTCATCTCGACGAGCCGCCTCGGCGCGACGGCCGAGATCCGCGTGATCGACCGTGGGCCGGGGGTGCCGCCCGAACGCCGCGACGACATGTTCTCGCCCTTCCAGCGTCTGGGCGATGTCGACAACACGACGGGTCTCGGCCTGGGTCTCGCCGTGTCCCGCGGGTTCGTGAACGGGATGGGTGGGACGCTGACTCCGGAGGACACTCCGGGCGGCGGCCTCACGATGGTCATCGCTCTGCCGGTGGAGGTGGCATGAAGATCCTGATCGCCGACGACGATCCGCAGCTCGTCCGCGCGCTGCGGATCACCCTCGCCGCGCACGGCTACGACGTCGTCGCGGCACCCGACGGCGCGGCCGCGGTCGCCCTGGCGGCGAAGGAGCACCCCGACATCGTGATGCTGGATCTCGGGATGCCGCGCCTCGACGGCGTCGGCGTCATCCACGCGCTCCGCGGCTGGACGACCGCGCCCATCATCGTCGTGTCGGGCCGCACGGGGTCGGGCGACAAGGTGGACGCGCTGGATGCCGGGGCCGACGACTACGTCACGAAGCCGTTCCAGATCGACGAGCTGCTCGCCCGACTGCGCGCGCTCTCGCGGCGGGCGGGGGAGGCATCCGGCACCCCCGTCGTGAACTTCGCGGACGTGTCCGTCGACCTCGCCACGAAGTCGGTCACGAAGGCGGGAGCGCGCGTGCACCTGACGCCGACGGAGTGGCGGATGCTGGAGTTCCTCGCCCGCAATCCCGGCACGCTCGTTACGCGCCAGACCCTGCTCAAGGAGATCTGGTCGAGCGAGCAGGTGAGCGACTCGGGCTACCTGCGGCTGTACATGTCGCAGCTGCGCAAGAAGCTCGAGCCCGATCCCGCACACCCCGCGCACCTGCTCACCGAGCAGGGCATGGGCTACCGGCTCGTCGTCTGACTCAGCCGAGGCCCTCGCGGTGCTCGTGGGTGGTGACGTCGCCCGCGACGGGCTTGCGCGACAGTCCGACGGAGCCCGATGCGGGATCCTTCGAGAGCGCCGCGTCGATCGCCGCCGACTCGTCGACACCGGGGTACTGCGGCCGGAACTGCACCGCCGTCTGACGCTTCTGCTCGCGCTTGGCCTTGCGCGCCGAGTAGGTCAGGTTGAGCGCCTCGACGATGATCGCGAACGCCATCGGGCCGTAGATGAAGGCCTTGTCGATCTTGAAGTCGAAGCCCTCGGCGACGAGGAAGACGCCGATGAGCAGCAGGAACGACAGCGCCAGCATCTTGACCGTCGGGTGCTTGTTGACGAAGGCGAAGATGAAGCGCGACGCGAAGAGCATGATGCCGAACGACAGCACCACGACGGTGATGATCACGACGAGGCTCTCGGTCATGCCCACCGCCGTGATCACCGAGTCGAGCGAGAACACGAGGTCGAGCAGGAGGATCTGGATCAGCACGGAGCCGAAGGTGACGGTGGCGCGACCGGATGCCTGTGCTTCCTCCTCGTGCCCCTCGAGCTTGTGGTGGATCTCGGTGACGGCCTTGTAGACGAGGAAGAGACCACCCGCGATGAGGATGAGGTCCTTCCACGAGAAGCCCATCTCGCCGATGAAGAAGACGTCCTCCTTCAGCGTGATGATCCAGCCGGCGAAGAGAACGAGGATGACGCGCATCACCATCGCGAGGGTGAGGCCCAGGTTGCGGGCCTTCGCCTGCTGCTCCTTCGGGAGCTTGGAGGCCAGGATCGAGATGAAGATGACGTTGTCGACGCCCAGCACCACCTCGAGCACGAAGAGCGTGAAGAAGACGGCGATGAGGTCGGGCGTGAAGGCCAGCGAGAAGTCCACGGGTTCATCGTAGGCGGCGGCTGGCAAGGCACTGCACGTCTCCTGCGCATACGCCTGTCGCCATATGCACGCGCGTAGTGTGGCGCTTAGCGATCGGCATCCGCCTGTGGCTCCGCGTCGGCCCCTCGGGTCGGCATCCGAACCAGAGGAACGCGATCATCGCCACCCAGACTCTGGAGGCCACCCTCGGCCCCATCCGCCAGACGTACGCCGGCGCCGACACCTTCCCCCCCATCGCGCGGTCGTACACGCAGGTGGCCGAGGTCGTCCGCGAGACCGGGCTCCTGAGCCGCACCCGCGGCTTCTACGCGATCGTCGGCGCGGTCCTCCTCCTGGGGCTCGCCGGTTGCGTCGCAGGCTTCGTCCTTCTCGGTCCCAGCTGGTTCCAGCTGCTCATCGCGGCCGCGCTCGGCATCCTGCTCACGCAGGTCGCGTTCCTGTCGCACGAGGCCAACCACAAGCAGATCCTCGCGTCGGGTCCAGCCAACGACCGCATCGGCCGCATCCTGGCCGCCGGCATCGTCGGCATCAGCTACTCGTGGTGGAACACGAAGCACTCGCGGCACCACGCCAACCCGAACCAGGTCGGGCGCGACCCCGACATCGAGGTCGACACGATCCGCTTCCTCGAAGAGGACGCCGCCAAGGTGAAGGGCCCGATGGCCTTCATCACGCGCAAGCAGGGCTGGTTCTTCTTCCCCCTTCTGACGCTCGAGGGCGCGAACCTGCACTTCCTGGGCATCAAGCACCTGTTCTCACGGGGCGAGGTCAAGGGCCGTTGGACCGAGCTCTCGATGATCGCCGCGCGCTTCGCGCTGCTGTTCACCCCGATCTTCTTCTTCCTGCCGCTCGGCATGGCGTTCGCCTTCATCGGCGTGCAGCTCGCCGTCTTCGGCGTCTACATGGGGGCATCCTTCGCTCCCAACCACAAGGGCATGCCGATCATCGCCCCCGGCGCGAAGCTCGACTTCTTCTCGAAGCAGGTGCGCACCTCCCGCAACATCCGCGGCGGCTGGTGGGCGACGTGGCTCATGGGCGGGCTCAACTACCAGGTCGAGCACCACCTGTTCCCGAGCATGCCGCGCCCGCACCTCGCCAAGGCGCGAGAGATCGTCATGGACCAGTGCCGTGCGCTCGGCGTGCCGTACACCGAGACGAGCCTCATCCAGTCGTACGGCATCTTCATCGCGTACCTCAACCGCGTCGGCCTCGCCGCACGCGACCCGTTCGACTGCCACCTCGTGGCGCAGTTCCGCCCCTCCTGATCGACCGCACGCGAGAGCCCCGGCAGCGATGCCGGGGCTCTCGTGCGTCCGGTGGCGGACAGCGGATGCCGAGCTACGCCAGCACCTCGCGGAGCCGCGCGGCGAAGCCCTCGGGGTCGCCGGGGAATCCTGGCTGCGACGTGAAGCCCGCGTGGTGACTCGGGAAGTCCGTGACCGGGATTCCGACGGTGGATGCCGTCGCCCGCGCGCCGCGCGCGGCCATCTCTTCGCGGGACTCGACGCCCGCCGCGATCACCAGCCGATCGCCCAGCGCGCGAAGTGCGTCCGCATCGATCTCGTACTCGATGACCGCGGGCATGTTGCGCAGGAGCGGGTTCGTCCGCACGCCGTCGTCCTCCGCCGGCATCCCGAACATCGCAGGTTCCGGCGCCGGGCCGTCGAGGTAGTCGTCGGGCAGCGGCCCGTCGAGCATGACGAGCTGGATGAACTTCGCCATCGCCGGGCCGTCGCCGTGCCGCGCGTAGGTGTCCTTCATGTCCCGGATGACGGCGAGCACGGTGTCGCGGTCGGGCAGCCCGGCGGCGAGCGGGGGCTCGTGCACCACGGCACGTCGGACGTCATCGGGGTGAGCTGCGAGCAGAGCCAGCAGGTTGACCGCGCCGCCGCTGCTGCCGAAGGCGTCGACGGGCCCGACCCCCAGGTCGGTGATGACACGGTGGAGATCGTCGGCGTGCTGCTCGGTCGGGATATCGGCGGTGCCGACCGGATTGCGGCCGGCGCCCCGCGGGTCGTACGTGACGACCGGGCGATCGACGATCCGCTCAGCGAGAAGCGCGAGGCCCGAGGCATCCATCGGCGCCGCGAACACGAAGAGCGCGGGCTTGTCCGGCGTCGCGTCAGCGAGGTCACCGTGGATGTCGTACGTGATCGCGTCGTCGCCTTCGCCCACCACGCGGGTGGTGATCGGTCGCGTGGCCATCACACCGCAGCCAGGATGCCTTCGAGGCGGGCGTAGCTCGTCTCCATGCCGTCGGTCATGCCGGTCGCGAGCACCATGTCGCGCGTCTGGGCGTCGGGGTACTCGATGTACAGCGTGATGAGCGTCGCGCCGTCCTCCTCCTCGAGGTTCATGTCGTTGAGCGTCGCCGGGTAGTCGGTGCCCGTCATGTGCTCCGTGTTCACGAGCCGGCGCTGGGGCTCGGCGTGCAGGATCTCACCGTCGAAGCCGAAGGCCTCGCCCTCCGCGTCGCCGACGGGCTCCCACGCGTAGCGGTAGGTCGTGCCCGCCACCGGCTCGAACTCGCACACGCTCATGCGCCAGCCGTCGGGGCCGAGCAGCCACTTCTTCATGAGCTCGGGCTCGGTGTGCGCACGCCAGACGAGATCGCGCGGACCGTCGATGAGCCGCGTGATGCGCACGTGCTGGTCGTCGAGGATCTCGGTGCGCGTGCCCTTGCCCTCGGCGTAGGCGCGGAGCCCACCGAGCACCCGATCGAGCTGGTTCATCGCCATCGTGGCGCCTTCGACCATGCCCATGCCGACGAGCTGCTCGAGCGACTCGGCCGACGTGAAGTAGGTCGTGCTGACGAGTCGGGCGCCCGCTTCGGTCGAGGAGATCGCGAACGTCATGCGGCTGGCGGGCATCTCGACCACGGCGTTGCCGAACTCGTCGGCGAACTGGTCGAGCACCGCGAACGACGAGGTCGGGTCGATCTCGAGGAACTCCCACGAGCCGAACGACTCCTCGCCCTGCGGACTCGTCATCTTGTACAGCGCCGTGCCGCCTACCGTGAAATCGAACGACGTGAAGGTCGCCGGATACCCGGGAGGGCCCCAGAACCGCTCGAGCTGCCGGGGTTCGGTGAAGGCGTTCCACACGCGCTCCGCGGGGGCCGCGAAGTCGGCGGTGAGGGTCAGGGTCAGTGCTTCGGGGTCGGTGACCACGTCGGTGACGGGCATGTCATTCTCCTTCTGTTCTCTGGGGTTCCGGTTCTTCGGCGAGCAGTGCGTCGAGGCGATCGATGCGCGATCGCCACAGCTCCTCGTAGCGCGCGAGGAGCGCGCGGGCCCTGGCGATCATCGCCGGATCCGCTCGTACGAGACGCTCGCGCCCTTCGGCGCGCTTGACGATGAGGCCGGCCTCTTCGAGGACGGCGACGTTCTTCTGGACGGCCGCGAACGACATGTCGTAGTCGCGGGCGAGCATCGAGACCGACAGCTCACCGTCGATGGTGCGTCGCAGGATGTCGCGGCGCGTCGCCGTGGCGAGCGCGTGGAAGACGCGGTCGATCTGTTCATCGCTGAGCTCCGTTTGTGCAACCATTTGGTTGTACGTTATGCCTCCCGACGTCCGGTGTCAACCCTTTCCCGCGACTAGACTCGGAGGGTCCGGCATCCCCGATTTCCTGGAGCTGAGCCGCGTGACCACCCCCATCGCCGATACCGTCGAGAACGCCATCGCCACGCCCGAGAAGGAGCAGCCGTACGGCGCGCTCGGGCTCAAGCCCGACGAGTACGCGCAGATCCGCGAGATCCTCGGGCGCCGCCCCACGTCGGGCGAGCTGGCGATGTACTCCGTCATGTGGTCGGAGCACTGCTCGTACAAGTCCTCGAAGATCTACCTGCGCCAGTTCGGCCAGAAGGTCTCGGACGAGATGAAGACCCGACTCATGGTCGGCATGGGCCAGAACGCCGGCGTCGTCGACATCGGCGAGGGCTGGGCGGTCACCTTCAAGGTCGAGTCGCACAACCACCCGAGCTACATCGAGCCGTTCCAGGGCGCCGCGACCGGCGTCGGCGGCATCGTGCGCGACATCATCTCGATGGGCGCGCGCCCCGTCGCCGTCATGGACCAGCTGCGCTTCGGTGCGATCGACAACCCCGACACGGCGCGCGTCGTCCACGGCGTCGTGAGCGGCATCTCGTTCTACGGCAACTGCCTCGGCCTGCCGAACATCGGCGGCGAGACGGTCTTCGACGCGGTCTACCAGGGCAACCCGCTCGTCAACGCCCTCGCGGTCGGCGTCATGCGCCACGAGGACATCAAGCTCGCCAACGCGACGGGCGCGGGCAACAAGGTCGTGCTCTTCGGCGCCCGGACGGGTGGCGACGGCATCGGCGGAGCATCCATCCTCGCGTCCGACACGTTCGCCGACGGCGGCCCCACCAAGCGCCCCGCCGTGCAGGTGGGAGACCCCTTCGCCGAGAAGGTGCTCATCGAGTGCTGCCTCGAGCTCTACCGCGACGACCTCGTCGAGGCGATCCAGGATCTCGGGGCAGCGGGCATCTCGTGCGCGACCAGCGAGCTCGCCGCCAACGGCGGCTCGGGCATGCGCGTCGATCTCGAGAACGTCCTGCTGCGCGACTCCACGCTCACGCCCGAGGAGATCCTCATGAGCGAGAGCCAGGAGCGCATGATGGCGATCGTCGCGCCCGAGAAGCTCGACGCGTTCCTGGAGGTCGTCGGCAAGTGGGACGTCGAGACGAGCGTGCTCGGCGAGGTCACGGGCGACGGACGCCTGCAGATCTTCTGGCACGGCGACGAGATCGTGAACGTGGATCCTTCGACCGTCGCCGTCGACGGACCCGTCTACGAGCGGCCCGTCGCCTACCCGACGTGGATCGATGCGCTGCGGGACGACTCGGCCTCGGCGCTGCCCCGCACGAGCGACGCCGACACGCTCCGCGCGCAGTTCCTGCAGCTCGTCGCGAGCCCGAACCTCGCCGACACGTCGTGGGTCACCAACCAGTACGACTACTACGTCATGGGCAACACGGCCCTGTCGTTCCCCGACGACGCCGGCATGATCCGCGTCGACGAGCACTCGGGTCTCGGCTTCGCGATCGCGACCGACTGCAACGGCCGCTTCTGCCAGCTCGACCCGTACGAGGGCGCCAAGCTCGCCCTCGCCGAGGCGTACCGCAACGTGGCCGTCACGGGTGCGGTGCCCACGGCCGTGACCGACTGCCTCAACTTCGGCTCTCCCGAGAACCCCGAGGTCATGTGGCAGTTCTCGCAGGCCGTCGAAGGACTGTCTGACGGATGCCTCGAACTCGGCGTCCCCGTCACCGGCGGCAACGTGAGCTTCTACAACCAGACCGGCGATCAGCCGATCTTCCCGACGCCCGTCGTCGGCGTGCTCGGCATCATCGACGACGTGGGCCGGCGCATCCCGTCGGGCTGGCAGGACGCGGGCGAGAACATCTACCTGCTCGGCGTCACGGCGACCGAGCTCAGCGGCTCGCAGTGGGCCGGCACCGTGCACGGTCACCTCGGCGGTCGGCCCCCGGCCGTCGACCTCGGCCAGGAGCGCAAGCTCGCCGAGCTGCTGCACGCAGGCGGTCAGCAGTCGCTCATCTCGTCGGCGCACGACCTCTCGTCGGGCGGCCTCGCCCAGGCGCTGGCCGAGGGCGTCCTGCGCTTCGGAGTCGGCGCCCGGGTGTGGCTCACCGAGATCATGGAGCGCGACGGGGTGGATGCCGCGACCGCCCTCTTCTCGGAGTCCACCGGCCGCGTCATCGTGAGCGTGCCCCGCGAGGACGACGTGAAGTTCCGCGGGCTCTGCGAAGGCCGGGGCTACCCGGTGCTGCGGATCGGCGTCACCGACCCGACCGATGCCGCGCTCGAAGTGCAGGGACTCTTCACGGTGCCGCTGGCCGAGCTGCGCGATCTGTCGACCTCGACGCTGCCCGACGCCTTCGGTGCCACCGTGTCGGAACCCGCGCTCTAGACTGAGCCCATGGCCCAGAGCGACGATGAGTACGGCGTCTACAGCGAGACGCGACAGAAGCGCATCAAGGTGATCGCATGGGTCACGATCGTGGCGCTCATCCTCGTCGGCGGCGGCGCGACCGTGTTCGCACTGCTCTTCGGCTGACCGTACCCGGCAGACTCCCGGTCGCCACACCGCCTCTCGCGGTTAGCATCGAGGGGTGGAGCCCCTCCTCATCTTCGCCGCCGAGTTCTGGTGGATCGCTCCCGCCGCGGCTGCAGCCGGGACAGCGGGCTGGTTCGGCCTGCGCGCCGGCCGCACGAGAGGTGCCCGTGCTGTGAAGCCCATGCCACGAGGCCCCGCCCGCCGGCTCGGAGTGGATGCCGCGCTGCACGAGCTCGAGTCGGCCAAGAGGGATGTCGCACGCAGTCGAGCGCAGGTGCGCGTCGCGCAGGCCGACCTGCTCCGCGTCGAGGCGGACCGCGCGGCATCCCGAGCCCCCGACGGTGCCGTCGCAGCCGCGCGCCGACGGGTGCAGTCCGCGCGCGCCGAGCTCAAGGCCGCCTCGGTCGCCGTGCGCGCACGGCGTGCAGCGGTCGGCGCCGCGCGGGCGACCGTGCCCGCGGCGCACACCGAGCGCTCCGAGTATCCGCTGGGCAGGCTCATGTCCGAGCACGACGTCCTGACGGCGCGATGGATGCAGTACGAGACCGATCCCGCGAAACTCATCGCGTACCCCGTCATGAGCGATTCGCGCTCGCCGCTGCTCGCCGCCTTCCTCGATGCCGAGCGGCACGCGCGCTGGCTGCGCCCGGCATCCGTCGACGCCCGCATCACACCCGCCGACTTCGCGGCCTATCGGTCCGCGGTCCGTCACGCCGAGGATGCGTTCGACGCCGCAGAGCGCGATGCGCTCATCCAGGCGGGCCATCGACCTCCGCCGCAGTGGACCGTCACGGCGGAGTCCTGGTTCGATCGCGCGCAGGACGTTCTCACCGCGACACAGCGCACGGTCGAGTGGTCGATCAAGAACTTCCCGCGACGCGACCAGCGGCCGCCTTCGCCCTGAGCGCTCAGCATCTTCCCGGTGCCGGGCGGCTCTCGACGTCATTAGCATGAGGGGATGGAGACGTTCGCGCAGCTGTGGGAGAGCTACTGGTGGCTCATCTTCCCCGTCGGCGCGATCACGATCGGCCTCGTGGGCAGGATCGGCAACGCGTGGGAACGTGCCGCGAAGCGACGACACAAACAGCGCATCGAGCTGCTCCGCGCCCGCAGTGAGCTGACAGCCGCCAAGCGCGGTGGGGCGATCTCGAAGACATCGGCCTTCTCCGCGGGCGCCGCCGAACATGAGGGGGAGTCGCAGGCGACACAGCTCGCCCGTCTGTTCGCGACCCACGATTCCGTCACGGCCCGCTGGCTCGACTACGAGCTGGATGTCGCGAAGCTCATCGCCTTCCCCGCCATGAGCGACGGCCGCCAGCCGCTGACGGCGGCGTTCCTGCGTGCGCAGCGCATCGCCGACGGGCTGCGCCCGGCGTCCCCGAAGGCGCGGCTCACGCCCGCTCAGCTCGCCGAGTACCGCAACGCCGTCGCCGACTACGAGGTCGCATTCGACGTCGCCGAGCGCGACGCGCGCCGCATCAAGGACACCTCGTTCACCGAGATCGAGCGCAAGCGGCTGGAGAAGGCCAAGCAGCTTCTCGCCGTCGCCGTCGACCAGGCCGCGACGCCGGCGGAGCGACAGCTCGCCTACCGGCGAGTCCGCGAGGAGCTCGACGGACTGATCGCGCTCTCCGACGACGCGATCGAGGTGCTCGAGACCCAGGTCGCGCTCGAGATCGCCCCCGTCGCTCCGGCAGAGGTCTCGGGCGCAGTTCCCGAGCCGGTCGCCGAACCGGTGCGGTCGGCACCCGGAGCGCGCGAGCACGCGCCATGGCCCGTGCCGGCGCGCACCGACACCGGCTCGGGCCGCGTCATCCATCCCAAGTCGCCTTCCTGAGCACGGATCGGTGGACGACCCCGCCTGGGGGTTGACAGTCGTGCTCTCCCCGTTGCATGGTTAGTTAGTCAAGTAACTAACCAACTGAGCGGAGCGACGTGATCGAAGAAGGCAAGGCGCTCTTCCTGCAGATCGCGGAGAGCGTCGAAGAGTCCATCATCGACGGAAGTCTGGGCGAAGAGACCCAGGCGCCGTCGACGAACGAGCTCGCGGCCTTCTATCGCATCAATCCCGCGACGGCCGCCAAGGGAGTGAACATGCTCGTCGACAAGGGCGTGCTCTACAAGCGACGCGGGATCGGCATGTTCGTCGCCGACGGCGCGCGCTCCGCGCTGCTCGCCGAGCGACGCGCGGTCTTCGCCGACCGATACGTCGACCCCTTGCTCGCCGAGGCGAGGCACCTCGGGCTCGGCCCGGACGACATCGCCCGCCTCATCCAGGAACGATCCACCACTTCGGAAGGAGACCCACGATGACGAACGTGATCGAGGTGAAGAACCTCACCAAGCGCTACCGCGATGCACTGGCGGTCGACGATGTCAGCTTCTCCATCGCGAAAGACACGATCTACGGTCTGCTCGGCCGCAACGGCGCCGGCAAGACGACCGTCATGTCGATCCTCACGGCGCAGAACTTCGCGACGTCGGGCGACGTGCGCATCTTCGGCGAGCACCCGTACGAGAACGCGCGGGTGCTGCAGCGCATGTGCTTCGTGCGCGAGAGCCAGCGCTACCCCGACGACTCGACCCCGCGCCACGCCTTCCGCGCCGCACGGCTCTTCTTCCCGAACTGGAACCAGGAGCTGGCCGAGCGTCTCATCGACGAGCTGCAGCTGCCGATGAAGAAGACGATCAAGAAGCTCTCGCGCGGTCAGCTCTCGGCCGTCGGCGTCATCATCGGCCTCGCCGCGCGGGCCGAGATCACCTTCTTCGACGAGCCCTACCTCGGACTGGATGCCGTGGCCCGCCAGATCTTCTACGACCGGCTGCTCGAGGACTACGCCGAGCATCCGCGCACCGTCATCCTCTCGAGCCACCTGATCGACGAGGTGTCGAACCTGATCGAGCGCGTTCTCGTGATCGATCGCGGGCGGATCATCATGGACGAGGACACGGATGCCGTGCGCGACCGCGCGGCGAACATCGTGGGCGACACCGCCGCGGTCGAGGCCTTCGTCACCGGACGCGAGGTCATCCACCGCGAGAGCCTGGGACGTGTCTCGTCGGTGACGGTGCTCGGCGCACTCTCCGCCGCCGATCACGAGAGCCTGCGGGCCGCCGGCCTGGACGTGGCGCCGGTGTCGCTGCAGCAGCTGATCGTCCGCACGACGCAGCACAGCGCGGAATCCTCGCATCCCTCCCCTCTCGACGAAGGAGCACTCCGATGAGTCGCACTCTCAATGTCGTCCGCATGCAGTTCGTCAACAAGCAGACCTACATCTGGGTGCCCCTCATCGTGCTGGTCGGGGCATTCGTGCTGAGCCTGCTGATCTACGCCATGATCCCCACCGACGCGCCCAAGATCGGCGGCGGCTCGGGGGCGCCGCTGTGGTACTTCATGGTGGTCGGCGTGCAGGCGCTGACGCTGACCTTCCCCTTCTCGCAGGCGATGAGCGTGACCCGGCGCGAGTTCTTCCTCGGCACCCTGCTCACGGCGACAGTGACGGCCGCGATGCTGGCGGTCATCTTCCTCATCGGCGGTCTCATCGAGCAGGCGACGCAGGGGTGGGGGATGAATGGCTACTTCTTCTACCTCGAGTGGATCTGGGCGGCCGGCCCCCTCGCGGCGCTGTTCATCTACTTCGCGATCGCGATGCTGTTCTTCGTCACCGGCTTCTGGGCCGCGACGATCTACAAGCGATGGGGAGCGCTCTGGCTGACGGTCGTGCTCGTCGGCATCGCCTTCGCGCTGGTGGTCCTGATGTGGCTCACGGGCTTCGCGAACGCGTGGGTCCAGCTGTTCACCTGGATCGCCGTGAGCGGCGCACTCGGACTGGCGCTGTGGGGCGTCCTGCTCGCGGCCGTGCTCGCCGCGATCTCGTTCGTCATTCTGCGACGGGCGATCCCGTAGCCGCCGGCTTCGCGGCTGCGATCGGCCGGCGGGTGCGCTTCAGCGCCCGTCGGCCGCTTCCGTGTGGTGGCGGATGACCTCGGCCACGACGAAGTTGAACCACTTCTCGGCGAACTCGGGATCGAGGTCGGCATCGTGCGCGAGCGTGCGCAGGCGGGCGAGCTGGCGCTCCTCGCGAGCGGGGTCGGATGCCGGCATCCCGTGCTCGGCCTTCAGCTCACCGACCTGCTTGGTGCACTTGAACCGCTCGGCGAGCAGGAAGATGAGGGCGGCATCGACATTGTCGATGCTGCTGCGCAGTCGCAGGAGCGTCTGCGTGGGGTCGTCGTCGCTCATGGCTCCGAGCGTAGCGCGGCGCGGAGATCACCCGCGGCGGGCGAGCGGACCGCGCGCGCCCGGCCCTAGAGTGTGACGCATGACCGACGGCACACCTGAACCCGCTCCCCTCGCCGCGGACCCGTCGGCGGGGACGGATGCCGCGGCCACGACCGCGACCGGCTCTCCCGCCAAGACGACCAAGGCGTTCTGGGCGCGGTTGGACAGTCCCTTCCCCGTCGGCTTCTTCGTCACGCTCGGCGGCCTCGCCGCCGTGCTGCTGGGCATCGCGATCACCAACATCTCCACGGTGCTCATCTACATCGCGCTGGCGATGTTCGCGGCGCTCGGTCTGGATCCCCTGCTCAAGTGGCTGGAGCGGCACAAGGTGTCGCGCGTGTGGGGGATCGTCATCGTCTTCTTCATACTCCTCGTCGTCGGTGTCGGACTGCTCTGGCTGGTCGTGCCGACCCTCGTGACCCAGGTCACCCAGTTCTTCTCGACGCTCCCGGCTACGATCAACAACTTCATGGCGTCGGACTTCTACAAGTGGCTCGAGGGCGTCTTCGGCGACGGCCTCACCGACCTGATCGACGACCTCCAGAAGTTCATCACCAATCCCGCGAACATCGCCGCGATCTCCGGGGGCTTGCTGAAGGTGGGCGTCGGCATCGCGACCGCGATCTCGGGCCTGCTCATCGTCGTCGTGCTGACGCTCTATTTCGTCGCCTCGCTGCCCGCCATCAAGGATTCGCTCGTACGCTTCGCTCCGGCCCGCAACCGGCCGAAGGTGCACGCCATGACCGATGAGATCACCGACTCGATCGGCGCCTACCTCATGGGCATGGTCGTCCTGGCGTTCTTCAACTCGGTCGTGGCCTTCACCCTCCACCTGATCCTGGGGTTGCCCTACCCGCTGCTCATGGGGGTGCTGGCCTTCACGATCACGATCATCCCGCTCGTCGGTCCGGTGCTGTACTGGATCTTCGCCACGGCGCTCGCGCTGTTCACGAGCCCCGTGTCGGCGCTCATCTTCGGCATCGCGTACCTGATCTACATCCAGATCGAGGCCTACGTCATCACGCCGCGGGTCATGAGCAAGGCCATTTCGATCCCCGGGTCGCTCGTCGTGATCGGCGCCCTCATCGGCGGCACTCTGCTCGGTCTGCTCGGGGCGCTCATCGCGGTGCCGGTGACGGCATCCATCCTGCTCATCATCAAGCAGGTCTTCATACCCAAGCAGGACGCGAAGCTCTAGACCAAGGGCATGATGCAGGTCGGGCTCGGCGCCGCCGCGCGGTGACGCACGCGGCCGGGCACACCGGTGCGCAGATCGAGCGTGAGGGATGCGACCTCGTCCGAGAGCTGTCCCGCGACCAGCAGCGTGTCGCGCTCGACCACGTGGTGACGCGGCCAGTCGACGCCGGCCTCGACGAGAGCGACCGGCTCGAGGCTCTCGCCCTGGCCGCGGACGCGGACGGTGGCGATCGTGTTGCTGCCGCGCACACCGGCGTAGAGGAAGTCGCCGTCTCGGGATGCCGCGAGCTCCGCGGCCGTGTCGCCCGGAATCGTGCCCGCGCCGAGAGGTGCGCCCCCGACGAGCCGCCACGTGCTCGAGGCATCCGGAGTCAGCACGAACACCTCGCACGACAGCTCGGCGACGACGTACAGGTGCCCGCTCGGGTGCCACACCATGTGGCGCGGGCCGCTGCCGCGCGGAAGCACGACCTCGCCGGCCGGTGCGAGTCCGTCGGCGCCGGCACGCCAGAGCCGCACGAGGTCCAGGCCCATGTCGGTCGTCGCGATGAGCCCGCCGGGGAGGAAGACCGCTTCGTGGGCACGCGAGGGACGCGAATCGGACGCCTCGGCCTCGGGTGCGTGGTCGTGATCCGGCACGAGGTGGGCGAACTCGTCGCCGGCGGCGTCCCGCAGAGCACGTGCCGCCGCGGCCAGATCGATGTCACCGGAGCGCGCGAGGGTCGATCCCGAGCCCGGGGCGGTCGAGCCGTACGGGTCGACCGCCACCGTCGCGGCAACCGGCGCGGACGGGCGCCCCGCGGCATCCAGCGACATGCGCACGACGCGTCCGTCGCCCCAGCAGCTCGCGACGAGCGATGCGCCGTCGGGTGCGACCGCGACGTGACAGGTCGCCTCGCCCGCCGCGACGGGCTCGCCCAACGCGACGAAGGAGGCCTCGCCTGTGCGGCGGAACGCCTGGACGGCCCCGCGCTTCTCGAGCGCCGCGTAGACGACGTCGAGCGAGGGATGCCATGCCACCCACGACGGCGAGTCCGCCGGTGCGACCTCGCCCGTGAACCCGAGCGGCCCGCCGGCGAGCGCGTCGTCGGGTGCCCCGGCGAGCAGCATCCCGATCCCGGTGCCGTTTCCGCCCATGTCGGCGGTGTACCCGCCCAGGAGGAAGCGCACGTCAGTCGACGAGGTCGTGGCGCACGATGACGGCGTCGCGCGCCGCACCCACGCCGATGACCGAGATGCGGGTCCCGCTCATCTTCTCGAGCGCGAGCACGTAGTCCTGCGCTTCGAGCGGGAGGTCGTCGAAGGTGCGCGCGGTCGAGATGTCCTGCTTCCACCCGGGGAAGAACTCGAGGATGGGCGTCGCGTGGTGGAAGTCGGTCTGGTTGACGGGGACCTCGTCGAAACGCACGCCGTCGACGTCGTAGGCGACGCACACCGGGATCTCGTCCAGCCCGGAGAGGATGTCGAGCTTGGTCAGCACGAGATCGGTGATGCCGTTGATGCGCGTGGCGTAGCGGGTGATCGGAGCGTCGTACCAGCCGACGCGGCGCGGGCGACCCGTCGTCGTGCCGAACTCGAAGCCGCGCGAGCGCAGCCACTCGCCCTGCTCGTCGAAGAGCTCGGTCGGGAAGGGTCCTGAGCCGACGCGCGTCGTGTACGCCTTGACGATGCCCACGATGCGGTCGAGGCGATTCGGTCCCACCCCGGCGCCCGTGGCCGCCCCGCCCGCCGTCGCCGACGACGACGTGACGAACGGGTACGTGCCGTGGTCGACGTCGAGCATCGTGGCCTGACCGCCCTCGAAGACGACGACCTCGCCGGCATCCAGCGCATCGTTCAGCAGCAGCGACGTGTCGGCGACCATCGGCCGCAGGCGCTCGGCGTACGACAGGAGGTCCTCGACGATCTCGTCGACCGTGATGGCGCGACGGTTGAAGATCTTCACCAGCAGGTGGTTCTTCTGGTCGAGCGCCCCCTCGACCTTCTGCCGCAGGATGTTCTCGTCGAAGAGGTCCTGCACGCGGATGCCGACGCGGTTGATCTTGTCGGCGTACGCGGGGCCGATGCCCCGCCCCGTGGTGCCGATCATCCGCTTGCCGAGGAACCGCTCGGTCACCTTGTCGAGCGTGCGGTGGTACTGGGTGATGATGTGGGCGTTGGCGCTCACCTTGAGGCGCGACGTGTCGACTCCGCGCGCGTGCAGCGCCTCGAGCTCGTAGAAGAGAACCTCGAGGTCGACCACGACGCCGTTGCCGATGACGGCGTTGACGCCCGAAGACAGGATGCCGGAGGGCAGCAGATGCAGCGCGTACTTCTCGTCGCCGATCACGACCGTGTGACCGGCGTTGTTGCCGCCGTTGAACTTGACGACCCAGTCGGTGCGATCGCCGAGCAGGTCCGTCGCCTTGCCCTTGCCCTCGTCTCCCCATTGGACGCCGATGATCACAATGCCTGGCATGGGCCCACTCCCCCGTTTATCGGACGGTTACACCCCATCCTACCGAGGTGCCGCCGCGAACCGACGATAGGGTGTGGCCATGCTGCGCACCCCTGCCTGGGCACTCACCTGGTCCGTCCTCCGCATCGTCATGGCCCTCGTCATCGTGGCGGCGGTCGTCGCTCAGCTCGTCGAGTCCCTGTCCCGCGCCGAGCGCAACGGCCAGGACATCGCGACGGTCGCGAGCAACTTCTTCAGCTTCTTCACGATCCTCTCCAACGTGCTCGCCGCCGTCGTGCTGGTGATCGCCGCGGCCTGGTGCCTGACGAGAGGGAGGGCGTTCTCCTCCGAGCCCCGGGGCATCGCGATCGCGCTCGCCTCGGTGACGACGTACATGATCATCACGGGCATCGTCTACAACATCCTGCTGCGGGGAGTCCAGCTGTATCCCGGTACCGAGCCGATCCCCTGGTCGAACGAGGTGATGCACCTGATCGGGCCGATCTTCCTCCTGCTCGACCTCTTCCTCGCCCCCAAGCGCCGCGGCCTCGCCTGGTCGACGGTGGGCATCATCGCGATCTTCCCGATCGTCTGGGTCGTCTACACGCTCATCCGCGCGAACCTCGTCACGAACCCGGCGACCGGCGACCCCTGGTGGTACCCGTATCCGTTCCTGAACCCGAACAACTTCGACAACGGCTACGGCACCGTCGTGCTCTACATCGTCGGGATCGCCGTCGCCATCATCGCGATCGGCTTGTTCGTGGTGTGGGTCGGCCGGGCGCGCGAAGACGGCCGGGCCGACGCCGAGGTCGGCGACCCGCGGTTCGCGCCCGACACCGCTGCCTGACCCACGCGTCTACCCTGGACGGATGCGCTCGCGTCTCGTCCTGGTCCCGCTCGCCCTCCTGGCCCTCGCCCTCTCCGGCTGCGCGTCGGCGTCGCCCGGCGGCGATGCCACTCCGGGCGGAGGCGCGTGCGAGTACGTCGAGAGTGCCGGTGCGGTGAAAGAGGTGGCGTTCCCGGATGCCGCGGGCGAGGCATCCGGCACCGTCGAGGCGACCCTGCAGACGACCGCCGGCGACATCCCGATGACCCTCGATGCCGACCGCACGCCCTGCACCGTCGGCAGCTTCGTCTCACTGGCCGATCAGGGCTACTACGACGACAGCCCCTGCCATCGCCTCACCACGTCGGGGATCTTCGTGCTGCAGTGCGGTGACCCGTCCGGCACCGGCAGGGGCGGTCCCGGGTACCGCTACGGCGACGAGCTCGACGGCACCGAGACGTACCCCGCCGGCACCGTCGCGATGGCCAACGCCGGACCCGATACGAACGGGTCGCAGTTCTTCCTCGTCTACGAAGACACGGAGCTTCCGCCGTCGTACACGGTCTTCGGGCAGCTGTCGCCCGAGGGCCTCGCCGTCGTGCAGGAGATCGCGGCCGCCGGCGTCGAGGGCGGCGCAGATGACGGCGCCCCCGCGACACCCGTGACGATCACGGGCGTCACTCTGCGCTGAGGCTCACGCTCGGTCGGAGGATGTGCGCTCCGTCGGAGGATTCCGCCGCGATCCTCCGACCGACACGACATCCTCCGACGGGGAAGCACGCGCGACCGGCCGAAACGCGAGACACGGCTCTCGGTAGGATCGAGTCATGTCGAAGGTCCTTCAGTCCCTGCCCACCGGCGAGCGCGTCGGCATCGCCTTCTCGGGGGGTCTCGACACGTCCGTCGCCGTCGCGTGGATGCGCGACAAGGGCGCCGTCCCCTGCACCTACACGGGCGACCTCGGTCAGCCCGACGAGGACGACATCGAAGCGATCCCGGGCCGGGCGCTCGAGTACGGCGCCGAGGTCGCACGGCTCGTCGACTGCAAGACGGCCCTCGTCGAAGAGGGCTTCGTCGCCCTCGCCTGCGGGGCGTTCCACATCCGCTCCGGCGGCAAGACGTACTTCAACACGACGCCGCTCGGGCGCGCTGTCACGGGCACGCTGCTCGTGCGCGCGATGAAAGAGGACGGCGTCGACATCTGGGGCGACGGCTCCACGTACAAGGGCAACGACATCGAGCGGTTCTACCGCTACGGCCTGCTCGCGAACCCCGCTCTGCGCATCTACAAGCCGTGGCTCGACGCCGACTTCGTGACGGAGCTCGGCGGTCGCAAAGAGATGAGCGAGTGGCTCGTCGAGCACGGCTTCCCCTACCGCGACTCGGTCGAGAAGGCGTACTCGACCGACGCCAACATCTGGGGTGCGACGCACGAGGCGAAGACCCTCGAGCACCTCGACGTCTCGCTCGAGACGGTCGACCCGATCATGGGTGTGCGCTTCTGGGATCCGGCCGTCGAGATCGAGACCGAGGATGTCTCGGTCACGTTCGAGCAGGGGCGTCCTGTCGCCCTCAACGGCGCCGCGTACTCCGACCCCGTCGAGCTGGTCTTCGAGGCGAACCGCATCGGCGGCCGCCACGGCCTGGGCATGAGCGATCAGATCGAGAACCGCATCATCGAGGCGAAGTCGCGCGGCATCTACGAGGCTCCGGGCATGGCCCTGCTGTTCATCGCGTACGAGCGCCTGGTCAACGGCATCCTGAACGAAGACACGCTCGCGACGTATCACGAGCAGGGCCGCCGCCTCGGTCGGCTCATGTACGAGGGACGCTGGCTCGAGCCGCAGTCGCTCATGCTGCGCGAGTCGATCCAGAAGTGGGTCGGCCTCACGATCAACGGCACGGTCACGCTGCGCCTTCGCCGCGGCGACGACTGGACGATCCTCGACACGACCTCGCCCAACCTCTCGTACGGCCCCGAGAAGCTCTCTATGGAGCGCGTCGGCGATGCGGCCTTCGGCCCCACCGACCGCATCGGGCAGCTCACGATGCGCAATCTCGACATCGCCGACTCGCGCTCGCGCCTCGAGCAGTACGCGGGCCTCGGCCTCATCGGCGGCGCGACGGGTGCCCTCGTGGGCCGCATCGAAGCCGGCGAGGCGAACGAGATCACCGACCACGCGGCCGACTACGACGCCGAGCGCGAAGAGCTCGCCGAGGCGACGGATGCCGCGAACGAGGCGTCCGCCTTCGATCTCGGCACGGACTGAAGTATTTGCATGATGGCGTAATTGCGCTATCATGCAAATATGACGGATGAGCTCAGCGAGGTCTTCTCGGCGCTCGCCGACCCCACGCGCCGCGCGATCCTCGCTCGGCTCGCCGACGGGTCGGCGACGGTCGGCGATCTCGCGGAGCCCTTCGCGCTGAGCCTGCCCACCGTGTCGCGGCACATCGCCGCGCTCGAGAAGGCGGGGCTCGTCCGCAAGATACGGCGGGGCCAGGAGCGCGTCGTCGAACTCGAGAGCGCGCGCCTGCGCGACGCGGAGGAGTGGATCGGCGAATACCGACGCTTCTTCGAGAGCCGCTTCGACGCCCTCGCTCGCCACCTCGGCCGGGGTCGCCCGGCCGGAGAAATCCCGGAGGATCCCGATGTCTGAGCACGACCGACGGCAGATCGTCGTCACCCGCACGTTCCCGGTCCCGCGCGCGGAGGTGTTCCGCGCCTGGACCGTCCCCTCGGAACTGGAATGGTTCCTCAACCCCGAGCAGCCGAGACCCGCACAGCCGATCGAGGTCGACCTGCGCGTGGGCGGAGCGTGGACGCTCCCCATGGTCATCGACGAAGACACGAGGTACACGACCGGCGGCATCTACCTCGAGATCGTGCCCGACGAGCGGCTCGTCTTCGCGTGGGGCGCAGAGGACGGCTGGCCCGAGCTCGATCGCTCCGATCTGCGCGCCGGCCCGGTCGCGACGATCGTCTTCGAGGACGTCGACGAGGAATCCAGCAGCGCGACGATGACGCTCGCGCTGCCCGACGACATGCCCGACGACGAGGTTGAGCAGTGGCTCGCCAAGGGGATCGGCACGGGTTGGCGGATGACTGTGGAAAGGCTGACACTTCCCGCCTAAGTTACACAGCGGTGTGCACTTTAGGCGTACACTCGCAGCGTGACCACCACCGACACCACCGCGCGTCGCCCCCGACGCGATGCGCAGGAGAACCGGCGCGGGATACTGGATGCCGCGGCCGCCGCCCTCGCCAGCGACCCCCACGCATCCATCGACACGATCGCCCGCCGCGCGCACCTCACGCGCCGCACCCTCTACGGACACTTCGCCGACCGCGAGTCGCTCATCCGCGAGCTCGTCGAGCTCGGCGCCGGGCGCTTCAACGAGATCGCAGGATCGGTGCACGACGACGATGCGCGCGTCGCGCTCGCGACGCTCGCATCGCGCCTGTGGGGCGAGGCCTCCCGCGTGCAAGTCGCCGCCGCCATCGCGCTCGACGAGACGCACGTGCACGACACCGCCGACGCCCTCGCCCCGCTGCGCGCCACCGTGCTGCGGCTCGTGCGTCGAGGTCAGGCCGACGGATCGCTGCGCGAGGACATCACGGCGGGCACGCTCGCGCGACTCATCGAGGAGTCCGCGCGCATGGCCATCACCCGGCTCGACGTCGCGTCGCCCGACGCCCGAGGACTCGCCGTGCGCGCCGTGCTGAGCATCGCCGGTCTGTCGTGGCGCGAGTGCGTCGACCTGCTCGAGACCCACCCCGCGATCCTCGACGTGACCGAATGAGAGTCCAGCTCCGGGCGGCGGCGAAGGGCCGCGCGCTCCCCGCGACGACCGTCGTCTACGAATCCGGCCGAGCGGTGCTCGTGTGCGAAGAGACCGAACAGCGTCCGACGGTGCTCGGCCTCCTCGCATCCGGCCGCATGCGTCCGGCCGCCGGTGCGGTCGAGATCGACGGGCGGGTGGATGCCGCGGCCCTCCGGCGTCGTGTCGCGCTCGTCGACGCCCCCGATGTGTCCGACCCCGACCCGAACGTCCTGGTCGCGGGTGTCGTCGCCGAGGAGCTCATGTTCGCGGGGCGCCGCTCCGACCCGATCGCCGCGCGGCGCTGGCTCGAAGGCCTGGGGCTCGGTGAGCTCGCACTCCTGCCGATCAGCACGGTCGAGCCCGCCGCGCGACTGCGCATGCTGTGCGAGCTCGCCGTGCTGCGGAAGGGCGTCGAGGGCATCGTGCTCGTCTCGCCCGACCGCCACGGCGGCGAGCCCGCCGTGTGGTGGCGACTTGCCGAAGAGCTCGCGGCGCGCGGACTCGCCGTGCTCGTGATCGCCGGCCGCGCCTCGCAGACCGCGCTGGCCGCGGCATCCCGCACCCGAACGCGGCGGGCTCCGAAGCCTTCGCGCGCCGCGCGCCTGCGTTCGGGGGTCCTCCGATGAAGGTCCCTCAGATGGTGCTCGCCGAGCTGCGGCGACTGTTCTCGTCGCGCATGTCGATCATCGCCCTGGTGGCGCTTCTGGCCGTGCCCATCCTCTACGGCGGTCTGTATCTGTGGGCGAACCAGGACCCCTACGGTCGTCTCGCACAGGTGCCCGTCGCCCTCGTCGTCGAAGACGCCGGCGCCACCATCGACGGCACCGCTCGCAACCTCGGCGACGAGGTCGCCGCGGACCTGCTCGAAAGCGGCACATTCGACTGGCATCGAGTGGATGCCGCGGCAGCGGAAGCCGGACTCGACGACGGGACCTATGATTTCTCGATCGAGGTGCCGGCGGACTTCACGGCATCCATCGCCTCGATCACCTCCGACGCCCCGCGGCAGGCGACGCTGCAGCTGCGGACCAACGACGCCAACAACTACCTGGCCACGACGATCGGCACGCAGGCGGTCGAGAAGATCCGGGCCACCGTCGCCGAGAAGGTCGTGAGCGAAGCCGGTCTGACGCTGCTGGACGCCCTCGCGACGATCCGCGTGCAGCTGACGGATGCCGCGTCCGGCGCCGGTCGTCTCGTCGACGGGCTCGGCACGGCCGGCACGGGCGCGAGCGCCCTGACCGACGGGGCGACGCAGCTCGCCGACGGGACGGCGCGGCTGCGCGACGGATCGACCCGGCTCGCGAGCGGCGCGCAGCAGGTCGCCGCCGGAACCCAGCAGCTCGACGCGGTCGCGGGTCGAGTGGGAGCCGCCGCGGCGGAAGTCACGGCAGCGCTCCCCTCGATCCGGACGGACATCGCCGACCGCCTCGCTGCACGCGGACTCACGCCCGCCGAGATCGACGAGGTCCTCGCGGCGCTCGACCCCCTCGGCGAGAAGGTCGAGGCCGTCGATCAGCGCGTGCAGTCCGCCGTCGGCCAGATCGATCGGCTCAACGCCGGCGCCGAGCAGGTGTCGGCCGGGAGCGCCGAGCTCGCGCAGGGCGCGGCATCCGCCGCCGACGGGGCCGCGCGCCTGCAGGCCGGCGCCGCGGCGCTGGGCACGGGACTCGACCAGCTCTCCGACGGCGCCACCCAGCTGCGGGACGGTCTGCAGTCCGGCGTGGGGCAGCTTCCCGACACGGATGCCGCGACGCGTCAGAAGCAGGCCGCGACGATCGGCAACCCGGTCGACATCGACACCTCGACCGTCGCCCAGGCGCAGAACTACGGTGCGGGTCTCGCGCCGTTCTTCGCGGCGCTCGCGGCCTGGATCGGCATCTACGCGCTGTTCCTGATCGTCAAGCCGATCTCGCGTCGCGCCGTCACGGCACTGCACTCGCCGATCCGCGTGACGCTCGCGGGATGGGCGACGCCCGCGATCCTGGGCGGGGTCCAGATGATCGGCCTGTTCGCCGTGCTCTCGCTCGCTCTGGGCTTCCAGTTCGCAAATCCGCTCGCGACGCTCGGCATCCTGCTGCTCGCATCGGCGACGTATGCGGCCATCATCCTCGCGCTGAACGTCTGGTTCGGCTCCGTCGGGCAGTTCCTCGGTCTCGTGCTCATGGTGCTGCAGCTCGTGACGGCGGGCGGCACGTTCCCCTGGCAGACGCTCCCGGCGCCGCTCGCCGCGCTCCATCACGTGCTGCCGATGAGCTACGTCGTCGACGCGATGCGCCAGGTGATGTACGGCGGCGATCCGAGTCGCGTCTGGCTCGATCTGGGCGTCCTGCTCCTCTGGCTCGCCGCGGCCGGCGTCGCGGCGGCGATCGGAGTCACACGCATGACGCACTTCCGCACGCTGCGCGATCTCCAGCCCAGCATCATCGGCTGAACCCTCCCGGAACCGAGCGACATTCGGGTCGGGATGCTCCGCCGGGTTACGATGCCTGACGGTGCCGCTCGACCCGAACGGGAGGCACGGAGTTCCGTCGTGCGCGGCACGGCGTGTCTGGGGACCTTCCGGAAGAGATGCATCGATGACGACGTCCACGCCTGAACCGGCCGATACCGAGACCGAACACGCGCCGCGCAAACGCTCCGTGGGCAGGACGATCGGCCTCTGGGTCTTCGGCGCCATCGCCGGCCTCACCGTCGTCGCGCTCGTCGCCGCGGGCCTCCTCGGCTGGACGATCCAGCGGTCCTTCCCCCAGCTCGACGGCACGATCGAGGTCGAGGGCCTCGGCGACGACGTCACGGTGCAGCGCGACGCCCTCGGCATCCCCACGATCACGGCGGACGACACGCACGACCTGTTCTTCGCGCAGGGCTACGTGCAGGCGCAGGACCGCTTCTGGGAGATGGACTTCCGTCGCCACGTGACGAGCGGTCGTCTCTCCGAGCTGTTCGGCGCGTCGCAGCTCGCGACGGACAAGTTCATCCGCACGCTCGGGTGGCGAGCGGTCGCCGAGCAGGAGGTCGCGGCGCTGAGCCCCGAGAGCCGCGCGTACTACGACGCGTACGCCGACGGTGTGAACGCCTACCTCGCCGATCACCAGGGGGCGGATGCCTCGTTCGAGTACGCCGTCCTCGGTCTGCAGAACGCCGACTACGAGATCGAGCCGTGGACCGCGGCGGACTCCGTGGCGTGGCTCAAGGCCATGGCGTGGGACCTCCGCTCCAACCTCGAGGAGGAGGCTCAGCGCGCGATCCTCGCTCAGACGTACGACGCCGAGGGGCTGGACGCGCTCTACCCCGACTACCCGTTCGACACCAATCCCGTCATCGTTCCCGAGATCTCGACCGTGCCCGCTCTGGGCACCGCCGCGGAGGAGGCGTCGGGCGAGGGCGAGCTCTCCGTCGCGACGGCCTCGATCGAGTGGAGCGAGGTCGACGGCGTCGTCGAGGCGGTCAGCGCCCTCGTCGGCGGAGCGGGCGAGGGCATCGGCTCGAACTCCTGGGTCGTCTCGGGCAGCCTGACCGACACCGGCATGCCCCTGCTCGTGAACGACCCGCACCTCGGTGCCGCGCTGCCGAGCGTCTGGCACCAGATCGGGCTGAAGTGCCGGACGCTCAGCGAAGCCTGCGCGTTCGACGTGTCCGGCTTCGGCTTCTCGGGCGTGCCGGGCGTCATCATCGGCCACAACTCCCGCATCGCGTGGGGCTTCACGAACCTGACGACGGATGTCGCCGACCTGTACATCGAGAAGATCGACGGCGACGAGTACTGGCGCGACGACGCACTCGTCCCGCTCGACGAGCGCACCGAGACGATCGAGGTCGCCGGCGGCCAGGACGAGGAGCTCGTCATCCGCTCCACGGTCAACGGTCCGATCGTCTCGGGACTCACCGACGACTACGACGCCATCGCAGCCGACCCGTACGTCGGCGGCGACGACGGCGCGCAGGAGCCCGCAGACGCCCCCGACGGCGAGTACGCCGTCAGCCTCAAATGGACCGCCCTCACGCCGGGCTCGACCCCCGAGGCGATCTTCGCGCTCAACATCGCGCAGGACTTCGACGGCTTCCGCCGCGCGGCATCCCTCTTCGACGTCCCCGCGCAGAACCTCATCTACGCCGACGTCGACGGCAACATCGGCTACCAAACGCCCGGAAAGCTCCCGATCCGCGGAGCGGGTGACGGATGGATGCCGCAGCCCGGTTGGGATTCGGCCTACGACTGGAACGGGTTCATCCCGTTCGAGGAGCTCCCCGTCGTGTACAACCCGACCGAGGGATACATCGTCACCGCCAACAACGCGGTCACAGACGACAGCTATCCCTACTTCCTCACGCGGGACTGGGACTACGGCTGGAGAGCCGCGCGCATCGCCGACCTCATCCAGCGCAAGTCGGCCGAGGGTCCGATCACCGTCGACGTCATGCGCGACATCCAGGCCGACAACGAGTTCTACATGGGCAAGCGTCTGACGGCGGCCTTCATGGACGTCACGACGGGTCGCGAGGGTCCCGATGCGGCGCTCGACCTGATGCGCACGTGGAACGCGCAGAACGACGCGGATTCGGATGCCGCGGCCTACGCCAACGTGCTGTGGGACGAGCTCGTGCAGAACCTCTTCGTCCGCGGCCGCGAGAACCCCGCGCCGACGACCGACCAGGCCCGCCTGTTCCTCGTGGTCGATGCGATCCTCGCCGATCCCGGATCGGACTGGTGGCAGAACGAGGAGCTCGGCGTCACGGGACGCGAAGAGATGCTCGCCGTCACGGCCGAGGGGGCCTACGACCGCCTCGCGAAGCTGCAGGGCGACAACATGACGCGATGGAACTGGGGCTCGCTCCACGCACTGCCGCTGCGCAGCGACACGTTCGGGTCATCGGGCATCGCGCCGATCGAGGCGCTCTTCAACCGCGGACCGTACGCCGTCGGTGGCGGCTCGTCGATCGTCAACGCGACGGGGTGGGATATCGGGGGCGACTTCGCCACGGTGACGGTCCCGTCCATGCGGATGGTCGTGGACCTGTCGGACTTCGACGCCTCGCGCTGGAATCACCTGACCGGCACGAGCGGTCACACGTTCCACCCGAACTACGTCGACCAGACCGAGAACTGGCAGAAGGCGATCCTCACGCCGTGGGCGTTCACTCCGGATGCCGTGGCCGCCGCGACCACCGACACCCTGACGCTCACGCCCGCCGACTGACGGGCACGAACGTCACCGGGGCGGTGCGAACACCGCCGCGGCCTGTTCGATCTCTGCTTCGCTGGGCACCCGGACCTGATAGTCGCGGGCCCGCACGTGCGCGAGGAAGTCGGCGTCCGGCGCGACGCCGTACGTCTGCACGTAGTACGTGACCGGGCCGGTCCACACGTACTCGCCGTCGGTGCGGATCGTCATGGGCACGACCTTCTCGTCGTTGTCGAGGACGTCGATGCCCAGCGCCGTCGTGTGCATCACCACCGCGCCCGCCTGAAGGTAGTCGCCGACCCGAGCGGCTTCCTCTTCGGACAGACGCTCCTCGCTCAACGGCGGACGCTGCCCGGGAGCGGTCGGCACCCAGCCCGGCTCGAACACGGTCACCTGCTTGATCATCGACTCTCTCAACTCTCCGGGCTGAACAGCACCCACGTGCCGCTCGGCGGCCACACCGGCGCACCTGTCACCGGATCGATGTCGGTCACGAACGGGTCTCCGTTCGGTCGCGACCACACCGGCGTCGTGGGCGCCGTGACGTCGACGCCGAGCTCGTTGGACAACTGCTGGGCGAACCCGTCCGGCTGGCGGCCGGTGTCGCACGAGAACAACCGTATCGGGGTCTCGCCGTCCCAGTCGGTGCGTCGACGGACGACGTCCGCGAACGTCGAGGCATCCATCATCGTCCCGTCGCCACCCTGCACCGCGGTCGGGGATCCGTGCAGGTCCAGGGCGTACTCGCCCGGATAGACCGGGACGTCTGCCGCGAAGTCTCGATCCTTCTTGGGCAGGAAATGCCATCCGGCGTCGGTCCGCCTGCCCCGCCGGAGGAAGATGTCGCCCAGCCACCCGCGCGACGTCGCATCGGTGACGGTGTCGGGGTCGAAGGTGTCCACATCCCGCACCGCGCGCACGACGGTGTCCAGGTGTCCATCGATATTGGTGGTCAGCTGAGAGAGCTTGAGGTCCGCGTGGCGCATGCCGTCCAGCACCGCCTGCCGGAGCTCGCGGAAGATCGGCTTCATCGACATCTCGCACTCCTCCGGATCCGGCGCGACGATTCCTCGCGCCCGTCTCGACCCTCGAACCGTATCCGAGCGTGCACCGATCGGCGATGGAGAGAAGTCCCCACCCGCCGGATCAGCCGCCCGCGGCGGGTGGCGTGCGGCGCGACTCGGCCAGTTCGTCCACGTAGAGCGAGCGCTCGTCGATCGTGCCGTTGCGGTAGGCCTGACGGCCGACCATGTGCGCCGAGAGCGGGGCCGTCGCGAGCTGGATCAGCACGACCGGCACGAGGAAGGCGACGACGGGCCACGAGCGCAACGCCAGCGCGATCGCGATGCAGATGAGGATGAGCCCGAGCACCTGCGGCTTCGTCGCGGCATGCAGGCGGGTCGGCACATCGCGGAACCGCAGCAGACCGATCGCGGCCGTGAGGCACAGCAGCGCCCCGATGAGGATCAGGATCAGCGCGGCGAGGTCGAGCACGGCATCCATCGTCATGAGCTCTGGCCGTCCCTTCTCGCGACGAACCGCGCGATCGAGATCGAGCCGAAGACACCGACGGCGGCGATGATGAGCAGCACGGGCAGCGTGCGCGTGTGGTGGTTGATCGCCATCTCGGCACCCAGCACGCACATCACGAGCGTCAGCAGGACGTCGGATGCCACGGCTCGGTCGAGGATGGACGGCCCGATGACGATGCGCCACAGCGTGAGCAGCGCGGCGATGCCGAACACCGCGTAGATCACCATGAGCAGGACGTTCACAGGGGAGATCCTTTCGGCGCGTCGTCGGCTTCCTTCAGCTGGCGCACCTGCGCTCGGGAGCCGACCGCCTTCACGATGCGCCGCTCCCACCGCAGCACGTTGTTGCGCTGCTTCACGACGTCGGCGTCACTGCGCACCCCGATCACGTGGAGGTAGATGATGCGCCGGTCGCGGTCGATGTCGACGACGAGCGATCCCGGCACGAGGGATGCCGTGACCGCCGTGTGCGTCATGATCAGGTCGTCGTCGACGATGAGGGGCACGGCGATGACGGCGGCACCGGGCTGGCGGCGCACGTCGATCACCTGCCACGCGACCAGGAGCGAGCCCTGCACGAGCGCGACGAGGAACTCGAGCAGGAACAGCGCCCCGTAGCCGAGGTTGACGCGTCCCGAGAGCTCCACGGGCGGAAGGCGGAACACCCGCGTCACGAACACCGCGACGACCAGGCCCGTGAGGAACGCGAGCCAGGTGAACTGGCCCCACAGCAGCATCCACAGCGCGATGAGCCAGACGAAGAACGGCAGCTGCCGCCAGAGCTGCGCGAGGAAGACGGGCTTGGCGTCGGGGGTCACTGGCCGGCCTCCTCTTCCAGCTGCACGAGGCTGACGGGCTCGAGAAGCGATGCTCCGATCCGCGCGCAGACGTCGTAGAGCGGACCCGCGAACACCGTGAGGGCGACGGTCGCCGCGACCATGCCCGCCGTCGCCGCCGTCATGATCTTCGGGATGACGCGCCGCTCGGTGTCGACGCCGCCCGGGGCCGCGTCGAGGTACGAGATGCGCGCCTCGGTCTCGGCCGAGTCGTCCTCCTCGCGCCAGAACGAGAGGTTCCAGGCACGCATGAGCGCGTAGAGCGTGAGAAGGCTCGTGACGATGCCCGCCACGATGAGGACCATCATGAGCGGCGTGCCGACCTCGGCAGCGGCGTCGAAGAGCGCGAACTTGCCGATGAAGCCCGAGAAGGGCGGGAGCCCGCCGAGGTTGACGGCCGGGATGAAGTAGAGCACCGCGATGACGGGGGCCGCCCGCATGAGCCCCTTGACCTTGAGGATCGACGTGCTGCCCGCTCGTCGCTCGATCAGGCCGACGGCCAGGAACAGCGTCGTCTGCACCACGATGTGGTGGACCATGTAGTAGATCGTGGCCCCGATCGCGGCCGGCGTCGCTATCGCGAGCCCGAAGATCATGTAGCCCACGTGGCTCACGAGCGTGAACGACAGGATGCGCTTGAGCTCGGCCTGCGCGACGGCGCCGAGCACGCCGACGATCATCGTGGCGAGCGCGATGACGAGCAGGAGCACGTTGACGTCGTTGTCGCGGAAGATCTCGGTCTCGGTGCGGATGATGGCGTACACGCCGACCTTCGTCAGCAGGCCGGCGAAGACGGCGGTGACGGGCGCGGGCGCTGTGGGGTACGAGTCGGGCAGCCAGAACGACAGCGGGAAGACGGCCGCCTTGATGCTGAAGGCGAGCAGGAGCATCAGGTGCAGGACGAGCTGGGTCTCCTGCGGTATCTCGGCCATGCGCTCCGAGATCTGCACCATGTTCACCGTGCCGAGGGCGCCGTAGATCATCGCGATCGCCGCGAGGAAGAGGATCGACGACACGAGCGAGACGACGATGTAGACGACGCCCGTCCGGATGCGGGACTCGGTCGAGCCGAGCGTGATCAACACGTAGGAGGCGACGAGCAGGATCTCGAATCCGACGTAGAGATTGAACAGGTCGCCTGCGATGAAGGCGTTGAAGATGCCCGCCGCGAGGATGAGGTACGACGGGTGGAAGATCGAGATCGGCGTCTCGTCGTCGCCGTCGGCGGCGCCCTGACCCACCGAGAAGAGCAGGACCGCGAGGAGCACGATGCTCGAGACCACGACGAGCAGTGCCGCCAGTCGGTCGACGTAGAGCACGATGCCGAAGGGGATGGGCCATCCACCCACCGACACCGCGATGGGGACTCCGGTCTGGTCGACGGCGAAGAGCAGTATCGACGCGATCACGAGCACGACGCTGAGCGTCACGATCGACACGACGACCTGCGTCCGGCGGTGGCGGCCGGCGATGAGCGCGATCGCGGCACCCAGGAGGGGCAGAGTCACGAGGAGCGGGACGAGGGTGCTCACGCGTCACCACCTCCGTCGCGACGCGGCCGATCGACAGGGGCGTCGTCGCGGAGCGATGCGACATCCCGACTCCCGAGGACGGTGATCGGCGCCGTGTCGGTGCCGATGAAGTCGGTCGTGACGCCGTCGTCCGCCCCCTCGATCTCCGTCTCGTCGTCCATCGCCTCTTCGGCCTCGAGATTGCGCGCGCGCAGGGCCACGTCCGCCTCGTCGTCCTCGACGGTGTCGGCCTGGCCCAGCTGCCACGAGCGGTAGATGAGCGCGAGGAGGAACGCCGAGACGGCGAAGGTGATGACGATCGCGGTGAGCGTCAGCGCTTGCGGCAGCGGGTCGGACATCTCGTCGGTCGTGGCCGCGGCGCCGAAGAACGGGGCGACACCGGGCTGACCCATGACGATGAGGAGCATCAGATTGGCGGCATTCCCCAGGAGCAGGAAGCCGATGAGCACGCGCGTCAGGCTGCGCTCGAGCATCGCGTACACACCGCAGGCGAAGAGCACGGCCATGATCACGATCAGGACGAGAGAGACGTTCACGGCACCATCGCCCCCCGTGAGCGCAGCTCCTGCGCCTGTCGGTCGACTTCTGCTCCGAGGCTGCGCAGCACATCGAGGACGAGTCCGATCACGACGAGGTACACGCCGATGTCGAAGAACGTCGAGGTCACGAACTCGACTTCGCCGAGCACGGGAAGATCCCACTCGAAATAGGTGCTCGTGAGCGGTGCGCCGCCGAAGAAGAGCGGCACGATCGCACACGCGACGGCGATCGTCATGCCCGCCCCGAGCAGGCGGCCGGCGTCGGTGGGCGCTGCGGCGCCGAGCTCGTAGCGACCGCCCGCCACGTAGCGCATGACGAGCGCCATGCCCGCGACGAGACCACCCGCGAAGCCCCCGCCGGGCAGGTTGTGGCCCGCGAAGAGCAGATACAGCGACACGATGATGATCGTGTGGAAGAGGATGCGCACGATCACCTCGAGCATGATCGATCGGTTCTCGGGTCGCACCCGCTGACCGCCGACGAGCCATGCCGTGCGACCGCTCCCCGGCGCATCGCCACGCTGCTTGAGTCCGTCCGACGTCTCGACGAGGGGCCGGCGCGCCCTCGTCGCCCCGGACGGCAGCGCGTTGAACTTCGAGAGCGTGTCGGAGCGGTGCGTGACGAAGACGAGGGATGCCACGCCCGTCGCCGCGAGGATGAGGACCGAGAGCTCGCCCATCGTGTCCCACCCGCGCAGATCGACGAGGGCGACGTTGACGACGTTCTTGCCGTGGCCGAGCTCGTAGGCGAGCTCGGGGAATCGACCCGAGATGGGCTTCTCGACACGGGCCCCCGTCGCGACGAGGGCGACGCACGCCATCGTCAGGCCGACACCGGCGGCCAGGACCGCGCGTGCGACGGGTGCGACCGAGGCATTGTGCTCGCCCATCCGTGCGGGGATGCGGCGCAGCACGAGAGCGAACGTCACGAGCGTGACCGTCTCGACGAGGATCTGCGTCAGGGCGAGGTCGGGAGCGCCGCTCGTCGCGAAGAGCAGCACCATCCCGAGCCCCGTCACCGAGACCAGCACGACGCCCGTGTAGCGCTTCTGCGCGCGCACCGCGATGAGTCCGGCGATGATCATGATCGGCGCGACGACGAGCTGCATCGGCGTCTGCCAGCCGTCGATCCTGACCTCCCACATCCCCATGCCCGCGACCAGGGCCGTGCCCTCGGCGGCCAGCAGCACGACGAAGATCGTGCCGACGTAGACAGGCAGCGAGCCGCGCTGGGTGGCGGTGGTCGTGAGCACCGACAGGCGGGCGATGCCGCGGAGGCTCGCGTTGTAGACCTCGGCCGCGCTGAACGGCGTCATGCGCTTGGGCATCTTGCGGCGCGTGATCCAGAACAGGCCCGCACCGAACGCGATCGAGGCGAGCGAGATCCACAGCGCGGGTTCGAGGCCGTGCCACAGCGCGAGGTAGGCGGGATATTCGGGTGCTGGCACCCCCGGGCTCGCGGCGGGCGAGAGATCGGCGTAGCCGGCGAAGGCGGTGTCGAGCCAGGGCGAGGCCACGCCCGCGACGACGGTGAGACCCGCGAGGATGACGGGTGCCGCGAGGAACCCGATGGGCGGGTCGGGCCACTCGGTCGGCGCCATCTTCGCGCCGGTCGCGTCGCGCTTGGTCCAGAATGCACCCCAGAGGAACCGGATGCCGTAGGCCGCCGTCAGCACGGAGCCCAGGGCCACGCCGGCGACGGCGACGATGCCCCACGGCGCGCCGCCCTCGGCCTCGTGCAGGAGGGCGGCGATCGCGCCCTCCTTCGCGGCGAAGCCGATCGTCGGGATGATGCCCACCATCGAGGCGACCGCGATCGACGAGAAGACGGCGATCGTCGGCGCCTGGCGGCCGACTCCGCTCAGCTCGCCGATGTCGCGCGTCGACAGCTGCCGGTCGATGACGCCGACGACGAGGAACAGCGCCGACTTGAAGAGCGCGTGGCTCACGAGCAGGGCGAGTCCGGCGAGGGCGACATCCCGCGTGCCGTACCCCAGCACGACGGTGAGCATGCCGAGCTGGCTCACCGTGCCGAACGCGAGGATGCGCTTGAGGTCGGTCTCACGCAGGGACTGGATGCCGCCGAGCAGCATCGTGAAGACCCCGAGCCCGATGACGATCGGCCGCCACGTGGGGGCGATCGCGAAGATCGGCGCGAGCCGCGCGATGAGGTAGATGCCGGCCTTCACCATCGCGGCGGCGTGCAGGTACGCGCTCACCGGGGTCGGTGCGGCCATCGCGCCGGGCAGCCAGAAGTGGAACGGGAAGATCGCCGACTTGCTGAGCGCGCCCACCAGGATCAGGACGAGCGCGGCATCCACCACCGCGCCCGTCGGCGCCTCGGCGAGGATCGTCGAGATGCTCGAGGTGCCGGCATCCACCACCAGCAGCACGACCCCGATGAGCATGACGAGTCCGCCGAGCGTCGTGACCAGGAGCGCCTGCAGCGCCGCTCGGCGGCTCGCGGCACGCCGGTGGTAGTAGCCGATCAGCAGATACGACAGGACGCTCGTGATCTCCCAGAACATCACCAGCACGACGAGGTCGTCGGTGAGCACGAGCCCGTACATCGCGCCGGCGAACGCGAGCAGTACGGCCGAGAACTGACCGAGGCCCTCGCTCTTGCCGTCGAAGTACCAGCGGCAGTAGAGCATGACGAGCGCCCCGACGCCCGTGACGATGAGCGTCATGACCCACGACAGGGTGTCCATGCGCATCGAGAGCTGGATGCCGAGGGCCGGAATCCAGTCGTATGTCTCGAAAGGAATGTCGCCGGAGAGCACCGCCGGCGTCTGCGCGACGGCGAGCGCGAACGCCACGATCGGCAGGACGGCGGCGAGGTAGAACGCGCGCGCACCGATGCGATGAGCGAGCCAGGGAAGCAGCAGCGGGACGATCGCGAACGCGCCGAGGACGACCAGCATGAGCGGCCTCCTCTAGGTCGTCGGCCGGGGTGCCATCCGCGCGGCTCGGGCGATCAGGGTGTCCGGTCCAGTCTATCCGCGCATCCGGACCTCTTCCCCGCGGACGGAACATGCGAGAGTGATGCGGTGCAGGCTCGAGCCCTCGGTATGCCGCGCTGGGTGCGGGAGATCCTCGGCGTCGCGATCGCGACCGCCCTCGCGATCATCGTCGTGGGGTCGGTGGCGGGCTCCGATCGGTCCGAGCTGCTGCTGCGCGACGGAGACTCGCTCCTCACGACCCTCTTCGCCCGATCGCTCGAGACCGGGCAGTCCCAGGACTGGGCCATGTCGACCGTGCTGTTCGTTCCCGAGCTCGCGGTGTTCTGCCTGCTGTGGGCGCTGGGCGCCGGAGTCGGCCCGACGCTCGCGCTGAGCGGCATCCTCAACCTCGTCGCGCTGTACGGCGCCTTCCGCGTCGCGGCGGGATCGCGGGCGCGGGCGCGGGCGCCGATCGCCGGAGCGTTGCTGGCGTCGGTCGCGTTCACTCTTCTCGCGGTGCTCGACACCTCTGCCAGTCGGGATGCGCTCGAGCTGGCATCCCTGCAGACCACGACGACCTACTACTCCGCGACCGTCGTGGGGAGCGTCATCGCCGTCGGACTCGTGCGCCGCGCCTTCGAGTCGTCGGGGTGGGTCGCGGTCGTCGGCCTTGCGCTCGTGAGCGCAGCATCCGTCCTCTCGAACCCCCTCTTCGCCGCCTGGGCGACGGTGCCGCTGGTCGTCGTCGTGCTCGTGGTCTCGCGCGCCGGGCGTGCCTGGATCCTCGTCGGGGCCCTCGTCGGCGGAGCGGGCCTCGGGATGCTGGCGCGCCTGCCCTTCGCGCACGTCATCGCGAACACGGGCGCCGGCTACGCCGACCCGACGCACTGGCTCGCGTCATCGGACTACTACGGCTCCCTCTTCGCGCAGCGGGCGAGCTCACCCGCCGGACTCGCGGCACTCCTCCTGACGGCCGCGCTGCTCGGCGTCGGTGTCACCCTGACGGTCCGCACGGCGCATCCCGGTCCGCGGCTCGTCGCCCTCTACTCGTGGGTCGCGCCGCTCCTCGTGCTGGTCGGCGCGATCGCTCTCGGCACCCACGCCGCGCGGTATCTGCAGCCGCTCGCGTTCGCCGCAGCCCTCGCACTCGTCGTCGCCCCCGACGCGGTCGGGCGCCGCACCCCCCGGCTCGTGCCCCTGCTGGCGGGCGCGGTCATCGTCGTCGCGGCGGTGGCGAGCATCCCGCGCATCGCTCACGCGGTCTCGACTCCCGATGCGGATCTCGACTGCGTCGCCGACTGGGTGGATGCCTCGCACCGGACCGGCGCGGGACAGTTCTGGACCATCCGCCTGCCGAAAGCGCACATCGCCGACCCGCGCGCACTCGTGCAGGTCGATCATCGGCTGAACGGCTATGCGTGGCTCGTCAACCGCGACGACTTCGCCGCCGAGGAGGTCACCTACCTCGTCGTCGACGACCAGTCCGCTGCGTTCGAACTGCCCGGCGACGTGGCGATGGATGACGCCCGCGTCGTGTCCTGCGGGCGCTACTCGATCCTCGACTTCGGCGACACCGTCCTGCCGCTCGGGCCTCAGCGCTCCTGAGCAGGACCGGTCGTGTTCCCGAGGCGGAAGACGCACGTGAAACGAACGGATGCGGCATCCGCCCCGTCGAGCATCGCCGCGACCGCCTGCCCCGCCGCCCGTCCCTTGTCGGCCGCCGGCTGGACGAGCGTCGTGAGCTCGTACGGCGCGAGGCCGTCGACCACGATGCCGTCGAAGCCCGTGACGCTCACGTCTTCGGGGACCCGCAGCCCGGCTTCCTCCGCCGCGCGGATGATCCCCGCCGCGAGCAGATCGCTCTGCGCGATGACCGCAGTCGGCCGCTGCGCGGGATCCGCGAAGATCTCGCGCCCGGCGGCGAGGCCCTCGTCGATGAAGCTGCCCGCGGCGGCGAAGGCCGCGGCATCCGGATACACGTCACGTGCACCCTCGAGCCGCGCCCGCGTCACATCGATCGTGATCTCGGCGTCGCCGATCCAACCGCGCTGCCACCCCGCGCGGACGGGCAAGGTCACGATCGCGACCCGCTCGTGGCCGAGCGACCGCAGATGACTCGCCGCCTGTCGCTGGGCCTCGCGGTTGTCGAGCCCGATGCGCGGAACGCCTTCGCCCGCGTCGCCTTCGATCACGACGACCGGGATGCCGCGGCTGCGCACGACGTCGAGCGATTCGCGCAGGAACCCGCTGCAGCCGACGAGGACCGCCGCGTCGATCGGGGCGGAGGTGAGCGAGGGCCCACCGGCGACGGGCTCCCTGTCGCGCAGCAGCAGAAGGCCGGCCCCGAGCGGCGCCACCGCATCGGTGAGGCCGTCCATCATGAGGGTCTTGACCGGGTCGAGGAAGGCCGCTCCGAGATGCTCCTCGAAGACCACGCCGACGATTCCGGACCGACCCGTGCGAAGGGACGCGGCGCGGGGGTCGGGCCCGGTGTAGCCGAGGGATGCCGCGGCATCGAGCACTCGGCGGCGCGTGGCATCCGACACCGGCGTCTTGCCGCTGAAGACCACCGACGCCGTCGACGGCGAGACTCCTGCCTCGCGCGCGACGTCGGAGATGGTGGCCCGGCGCGTGCTCATTGCGCTCGATCGTACCCTGCTCTCGACCCGCTCGTCGAATCGATTCGACGAGCGGCCTCGGCGTCGGTAAAGTGTCGGGATGGACACCGTGCTCACGCGAACGCAGCTCGTGCGCTGGCGCACGGCGATCTTCGCCGTCTTCTTCGCGACCGGCCTCGGCTTCGCGTCGTGGGCGTCGCGTCTGCCCGCCGTCAAGATCGACCTCGGCATCAACGACTTCGAGGTCGGGATCCTGCTGTTCGTCTCCGGCGCCGCGGCGATCGTCGGCCTCTCGCTCGCGAACGTGATCGTCGCGCGATGGGGCGCCCGACGCGGGATGTACGCGACGGTGGTGGCCTTCGCCGTCGGCGTCATGGTCGTGGGCCTCGGCGTGGAGTTCCTCGAGTCCTACGTCGTGACGGCGATCGGCCTCGGCATCATGGGCGCCGGGATGAGCTCGACCGACGTCATGATGAACGTCGAGGCGGCGGCCGTCGAGCAGTCCTTCGAGAAGACGCTCATGCCGCTGTTCCATGCCTTCTTCAGCATCGGCACGGTCGTGGGTGCGGGGATCGGCGTCGTCATGACGCTCTGGGGCGTCGGTGTCGCGTGGCACCTGTGGGCCGTCGGCATCCTCGTGCTCGTCACGGGGCTCATCTCGCTCGGCGCCGTGCCCGTGCGCGAGGTCACGCACGACCCCACCGCGAGGACGTCGCGCCGAGACCGCATGGCCGAGGTGCTCGCGGTCTGGCGCGACCCGCGCATCTATGCGATCGGCGCGATCATGCTCGGCATGGCGTTCGCCGAGGGCAGCGCCACCGATTGGCTCACGATCGCGATGGTCGACGGACACGACACGACGCAGGCGGTGGGCGCGATCGCCCTCACGGTCTTCTCGGTCGCCATGACGCTCTTCCGCATCCTGGGCGGTCCGCTCGTCGACCGCCTCGGTCGGGTCTGGACGCTGCGCCTGCTCTCGATCGCCGCCGGCGTCGGGCTGGTCATGTTCATCCTCGCGCCGAATCTGCCGATCGCCTTCGTCGGTGTCGCGCTCTGGGGTGCCGGGGCCTCGCTCGGGTTCCCGCTCGGCATGTCGGCCGCGGCGGACGACCCCGCCAAGGCCGCCGCCTCCGTATCGGCCGCCGCGACGATCGGCTACCTCGCGTTCCTGTGCGGACCGCCCGTGCTGGGCTGGATCAGCCACGAGATCGGCATCCTTCCCACCCTGTGGATCATCGTCGCGCTCATCGCGATGTCGGGTCTCGCCTCGGGTGCGGCCAAGCCGATCGCGGGGTCGAAGGTCGGCGCCGGCCATCACTGACGCGGGCTAGGCTCTTCGGGTGCGTCTCGTCATCGCCCGCTGCTCCGTCGATTACACCGGTCGGCTCAACGCGCATCTCCCCCTCGCCACGCGCCTGCTGGTGCACAAGGGCGACGGCTCCCTGCTCGTGCACTCGGACGGCGGCTCGTACAAGCCGCTCAACTGGATGTCGCCGCCGTGCACCCTCGAGGTCGAGGCGTCCGAGGAGGAGGACGTCGTCGAGCAGTGGCGGGTCACGCACACCAAGACGGGCGATGCGCTCGTCGTGAAGCTCTACGAGATCGTCCACGACTCCTCGCACGAGCTCGGCGTCGACCCCGGTCTGCAGAAGGACGGTGTCGAGGCCGACCTGCAGCGCCTGCTCGCCGAACAGGTCCATGTCGTCGGCGAAGGCCTCACCCTCGTGCGCCGGGAGTTCCCGACCGCGATCGGACCAGTCGATCTCATGCTCCGCGACGACGTCGTCATCGAGGTCGCGGGCTCGCCGCGCGGTCACGTCGCCGTCGAGGTCAAGCGCAAGGCGGGCATCGACGCCGTCGAGCAGCTCACCCGCTACCTCGAGCTGCTGAACCGCGATCCGCACCTGCGGCCGGTGCGCGGCATCCTGGCGGCGCAGTCCTTCGCCCTGCAGGCGCGCACGCTCGCGAGCGACCGCGGCATCGACTGCGTCGTGCTCGACTACGACGCGATGAAGGGCGTCGACAGCGGGCGGCCGACCCTCTTCTGATCGATGCCGGGGCGCTGGCGCTGCGGCGGTGGGAGGTTCCGTAGGGTGGAGGCATGCCCCGCCGCTCTCCCTGGACCTGCATCCTGTGGGATGTCGACGGCACGATCGTCGACGCGTCGGACGGCATCCTGCGTCGCCTGACGATCACGCTCGAGCACTTCGGCCGCACTCCGCCGCAGCGCGGCGAGCTCGCGCACTGGATCGGGCCGCCCATGTACGACTCCTTCCAGGTCAACGTCGGGATGACGCCGGACGAGTCCTCCGACGCCGTCGCGTTCTACCGCGCCCTCGGCAAGCAGGACGGCTACACGACCGGCGCGAAGCTCTTCCCCGGAGTCGCCGAGATCATCGCCCAGGTGGCGGAATGCGGCGTCCCGCAGGCGACGGCGAGTTCGAAGCCCGAGAACCAGGTGCTCGCACTGATGGAGTACTTCGAACTCGCCCCGGCGTTCCGCGCCATCGTCGGCGCGACCCCCGACGAGCGCACTCTCGCGACCAAGGCCGACATCGTGGCTGAGGCGCTGCGCCGGCTGCGCGCGCAGGGAGTGGACACGAGCCGACCCGTTCTCGTCGGCGACCGGCACCACGACGTCGAGGGCGGAGCCGCGCACGGCGTCCCGACGATCTTCGTGCGCTGGGGATTCAGCTGGCCCCACGAAGCCGACGGCGCGGCAGCCGCGGTCGACACCCCCGATCAGCTCCGAGCGCTCCTGCTCCTCGAGGCCGACGGTGCCTGAAGCCCTCGGCGCGTTCCTCGGCTGGCTGATCCCGGCCGTCGTCGTGTTCGGAGTCGCCGCACTCGCTGTGGCGGCGATCGTGTGGGCGGTGCGCCGGGCGCGCCGATCACCTCGCGCGCGCTCGCGTGCCGAAGCGGCGCGCGACCGGGCGGGGGTCGCACTCGTGCGCCTCGATGACGCCGTGAGCGATCTCGAGATCGAGGTCGGTCTCTCGGGCGCGCTCTACGGCGGCGGCGCACCGTCGTCGCTGCGCCGTGCGCGCCTGTCGGCGCAGCACGTCCGTGACGAGTCGTTCGATCAGTACCGCGTCATCTCGGAACCGGATGCCTCGCCACCCGACGTCGAACGCGCCGCCGCACGGATCGAGCGGCGTGCGACCGAGGCGATCGCCGCGATCGCGCGCGCCAAGGTCGAGCACGCACGGTGGGTCGACGCCAACGTCTCGGCGACGGTGCAGGTCTCCGCGGCCGTGCAGCGCCTGGGTGCACTGCGCGACGCGATGGGCGACCCCGCGGCGCTCGTGTCCGATCTGTCGTCGCGCGTGGCGGAGGAGGAATGGGCCGCGGCCTCGCGCGCCGCGCACTCCGCGATCTCCGAAGCCGACGCCGCCGAGCGCCTGCTGCGCGCGGCCGCCGACGAGGCGCGCGATCCGTCGAAGTCGGCTCTTCCCTCGCTCGCGCAAGCCGAACGCGCACTCCGACAGGCGGAGGTGGATGCCCGTCTCCTCGAAGAGCATCACCGCCTCGTGACGCAGGCCGAGGCCGCCGTGCCCGGTGAGTTCGCGGCGGCACGGGCCGCGCTCCGCCAGGCCATGACGATCCGCGATCAACTCGATGCCGTCGACGCCGAGCGCCTCGGAGCCGAGCTGCGCGTCATCGAATGCGAGCTGTCGACCGTGGAGGTGGATGCCGCGCGCCGCCCGACGCGCGCCGTCGAGGCCATCGCGCGCCTGCGCGACCGACTCGACATCGCCGTGGGCGACGCCCGAACCGCCCAGCAACGGCTCCGCGGTGCACGAACCGCCCTGCCGGGGACGCTCGCGACGGCGCGCTCCGCGCTGGCGTCGGCCGAGGCATCCATCGCCCACTCCGGCGGCGGGGCCGATGCCCGTTCACGCCTGCTGTCCGCGCAGGCGGAGCTCGCCCGCGCGCGCCAGGCGGGCGACCCCGTCGAGGCGCTCGACGCCGCACGCCGTGCGATGCGCGACGCGGAGGATGCGAAGGCCCTCGCCGATTACGGTCGGATCACGCGCGGCCGGTAGTGTGCCCTCGCTATCGTGAACGCATGAGCGAGCCTGAGACGAGATCACCGCACCCGGTTCTCACCTTCATCCGACGCACGCCCGCGACGCTCGGCTTCATCGTGGTCATGCTCGTCGTCGGAGTCGTCTCGCAGGGACTGTGGACGCCGTTCGAAGACAGACCGCTGTTCGACGGCGTGGCCTATGGACTCCCCGCACTCCTCGAGGGTCGATGGTGGACGCCCGTCACCGGCACCTTCTTCGTGAATCAGCCCTTCGTGTACGTCTTCACGATCCTGAGCTTCGCGGGGATGGCGTATCTCGAGTTCCGCCGCGGGTCTCGTGTCGCGCTGCTCTACTTCTGGATCGGCCAGCTCTTCGCGATCCTGGCCACGGCGCTGCTGCTGTCGGTGCTCTCGCTCGCTCCCTGGGAGTGGGCGCAGACCGAGGCCGCCGCCCTCGACGTCGGCGCCTCGGGCGGCACGATGGCCTGCATCGCCGCCGCGGTCGGACTCCTCGTCCCGCCCTGGCGCGTACGCGGCTGGCTCGTGCTGCTGGCCTTCGTCTTCGTCGCGATGCTGTTCTGGGGTGCACTGGCCGACCTCGAGCACCTGCTCGCGGTGCTGCTCATCCTCTTCGTGGACAGATCGCTGCGCATCCAGCGTCAGACCGTACGCGAGCAGCGTCTGGTCGCCTTCATCGCGATCCTCGTCCTCGGCGCGACACAGATCATCACGGCGATCGTGCCCACCAACGGGCCCTTCGGGCCGACCGAGCCGGCCTCCGGGGGTTTCATCGACATCGCGATCGACACGCTGTGGATCCTGCTGATCGCGAACGGCCTGCGCCGAGGGCGCCGCTGGGCCTGGGTGCTGGGTGTCATCATCGCCTCGCTCAACGTCCTCGTCGCCGTGCTTCTCGTGCTCGCCATCACCCTGACGTCCGAGCTGCAGGTCGAGGGCGCCATCGACGGCGAGACCGAGCTCGCCCTCGCGAGCGGCGTGATGTGGCTGCTCATGCTCGTCTACCTCATCTGGGTGCGGCGCGCGTTCCGGTCCAAGCGCAAGTCCGCGCTCGGCACGCAGCCGGCGCCGACCGTCGAGGACGTCAAGGAGATGCTGCACGCCGACGGCGGCGGCACGCTCTCGTGGATGACGACCTGGGACGGCAACAGCTACGCGCGCACCGAGAGCGGCATCGTCGCGTATCAGAAGCGGGCCCAGGTCGCGCTGGCCCTCGCGGATCCGCTCGGCCCCGTGGACACGCGCGCCCAGAGCGTTGCCGAGTTCATCCGCATGTCGGAGGCGGCCGGCCTCATCCCGTGCTTCTTCAGTGCGAGCGACGCGACCCGGGCTGCGGTGCCGTCCGGCTGGCGCAGTCTCGTCGTCGCCGACGACACGATCGTCGACCTGCCCGGCCTCGAGTTCACCGGCAAGCAGTGGGCGCCCGTGCGGACATCGCTCAATCGCGCGGGGCGCGAAGAGATGACGTTCCGGATGACGCGCCTCGCGGACGAGCCGTGGGGCATCCAGCAGCAGCTGCGCGCGATCTCTGAGATGTGGGTGGGCGACAAGGGCCTTCCCGAGATGGGGTTCACCCTGGGGACGCTCACCGAGGCCGAGGACCGCGAAGTGCGACTCGCGCTCGCGGTGTCGGCGGACGGCGACGTCGACGGGTTCCTGTCCTGGCTGCCGGTGTACGGCGCCGACGGCGTCGCGCACGGCTGGACGCTCGATCTCATGCGCAGGCGCGAGGGCGGCTTCGGCCCCGTCATGGAGTTCCTGATCGGCTCCTCCGCGAAGTTCTTCTCCGAAGAGGGCGCGAAGATCATGTCGCTCTCAGGAGCGCCGCTCGCCCACGAGTATCCGCCGGACGCCGGCGCGATCGCCGCGCTGTCCGACAAACTCGCCGAGATGCTCGAGCCGGTCTACGGCTTCGGGTCACTCCACCGCTTCAAAGAGAAGTTCCACCCGCGCTACGAGACGATGTACCTGCTCTTCCGAGACGAGGCCGATCTCACGAGGATCGGCGCGGCGCTCACGCGGGCGTTCCTGCCCGACGCGACGCTGCGTCAGTTTGCCGGCGCGGGCTTGGAGCTCGTGCGCGGCGAGCGCGACTGAGCCGCGGCATCCACTCCGCACCAGTGCGGGGGAGCCGCGGTCAGCGTCGCTCGATCAGATCGGGCGGATGTTCTCTGCCTGAAGGCCCTTGGGCCCCTGCGCGATCTCGAACTCGACGCGCTGGTTCTCTTCGAGCGAGCGGTAGCCGCTCGCCTCGATGGCGGTGTAGTGCGCGAAGACGTCTGCGCCACCCTCATCGGGAGCGATGAAGCCGAAGCCCTTCTCCGAGTTGAACCACTTGACGGTGCCCTGCGTGCTCATGAATTGCCGTTCCATGCCTGCCCGCGCCACGTGCGCGAGTCCGATTCCACGCTAACCAAAAGGAGGGGAGGGGAGGAAACCTCGGCGAAAGATGGTGACCCAAACGTTGCAGAGCGCAGATTCCCATCGGACGCCCGGGCTGAGCCGGAGCTCTAAGCCCGGGCGTCGACGGATCCCCCCGGATAGGCCACGACAAGCGTGACACGCACACTCTACCGATATATCAGTGCCGCGGCGAGCATATGCAGGCGGGAAACCCCCGATACAGAGGTGTATCCGCTCCGCATTCATCGACATACAATTACCTCGTCATGGCCACCCCGCTCGTCCCTCTGAACACGCACGGCACCGTGCTCGGTGACGAGGTCTACCGCGCGCTCGGAGAGGCGATCCTGGACGGAACCCTGCCGCCCGGCGAGCGCCTGCGCGATCACGAGATCGCCGAGCGCCTCGGGGTGTCGCGGACCCCCGTGCGCGAGGCGCTCCAGCGACTCGAGCGCATCGGGCTCGTCGAGGTCTCGCCGCACCGGTACACGCGCGTGTCCGTGCCCGACGAGAAGCTCATCGACGACACCGACGAGTTCGTCGCCTACACGATGGGCAACTGCCTGCGCATCGCGGTCGCCCGCGCCGACGACAGCGTCTTCGCGATGGTGCTGCGCGGCGCTGACGCCGTCGTCGAAGCATCCCTCGCCGACGACCGTCTCGCTCTGATGGAGGCGAGCACCGAATTCTTCCAGCGGGTCGTCCACGCGACCGGCAACGTCGCGTTCCTGACGGTGCTGCGCGAGGCCGAGATGGCCATCCGCCGCAACCTCGCGGGCTGGGCGCCGTTCATCGCGTGCCCCATCACGCGCACCGGGCAGTACGAACTCCTGCGTGAGGCCCTCGCCGCGCGCGACGGCGGTCGTGCCGAGACGCTCATGCGCGAGATCCACGGCTTCGTCTGAGCGGGACTTCGCTACCGTGGTCGCTATGGGCCACATCGAGCTGCGCGACATCGACGACGACGACCTCGACGCCGTCTTCGAGATGATGCGGGATGCCGAGGCCATCGCCCTCGCGACGTTCACAGCCGATGATCCCGACGACCGGGCGGCGTTCGACTCGTGGGCCGGGCGCAATCGCGCCGCGGACGACGTGCTCTACCTGATCGTGACCGAGAACGGCGGCTTCGCCGGCAGCATCGCCGCATTCACCCTCGACGGCGACCGCGAGGTGACCTACTGGCTCGCACGCCACGCGTGGGGTCGGGGGATCGCGACGGAGGCGCTGCGGCTGCTGATCTCGCGCGAACCCGAGCGCCCGCTGTTCGCGCGCGTGGCGGCGCACAACGCCGGCTCGATCGCGGTGCTCGAGAAGAACGGATTCACCGAGGTCTCGCGCGACGTCGCGTTCGCGCCGGGTCTGCGGCGTGACACCGAGGAGATCGTCTACGCATTGCTGCCCGCCCTCGACGGAGCCTGAGACGGCCGCGATCCGTCGCTAGAGGTAGACGCCGCGCGCGGCCATCCATCCCGCGGGGTTGGTCGTCCCGCCACCCGGCGGGTAGACCTCGAAGTGGAGGTGGCAGCCGTAAGAGTTGCCCGTGTTGCCCTCGGCGCCGATCAGCTGTCCGGCGTTGACCCATTGACCGCTCGTCACGAAGATGCGGCTGAGGTGACCGTATCCGGTGCCGACGCCTCCGCCGTGGTTGATGCGGATGTAGTTGCCGTACCCGCTGTACGGCCAGGCCATCGTGACGGTGCCCGATGCTGCCGCGTAGATGGCCGACCCGCAGCCCGCTGCCATATCGGTGCCGAGGTGCCACGAGCTGGAGCAGCCGGTGCCGTTCCCGCACTGCGAGCTCCGCGGCCCGTACCCCGAGGTGACGCGACCACTCGAGGGCCGCGCCCAGCCCGATCCACCGACCGCGCCGCCGCCACCACCGCCGCCGCCGCTACCGCCACCGCTCCCGCCACCGCCGGCCGCCGCCTCTGCCTGCTCACGGGCCTTGCGTTCGGCCTCCTCGCGAGCCAACCTCTCCTGCTCCTTGCGGACGCGCTCACCCTCCTCGTAGGCCGCAACGGTCTTCGAGGTTCTATCGGTGAGTGCCGCGAGCTGCGCCTGCAGCTGACCGAGGTAGGTCTGCTGTGCCTCCAGCGCGGCCCGCGCGTCGTCGGCGGCCTTCTGCGCCGCGATCATCGCCGCCTCGGCGACCTTCTGCAGTCGATCCCGTTCGGCCCGCTGGACCTCGGCCTGGCCACTGAGACCCTTCGCGGCATCCCGCGCCGTGATCGCGTCGGTGTAGACGTCGTTGTTCCGCGAGATGAGCCTGTCCATCGTGCCCAGACGCGCGAGCAGGTCATCGGCATCGACCGCGGAATCGGAGAAGAAGAGCTTGAGGGAAGTGTCGTCACCTCCGTCTCGGTAGACCTGCGCGGCCAAGCGCCCCGCTTTGTCGGCGGCGTCCTTCGCCGTCGCCGCCTGTGCGTCGGCGGCCGCCTGCAGCTGCTCGGCGCGGTACGCGGCCTCGAGGTAAGCCTGCTGCGCGACATAGAAGGCATCGGCGGTCTGCTCGGCGACCAGGTTCTTGGCCGCGACGTCCTCCGTCAGCGCAGCGATGAGCCCCTGGATCCGGGAGACCTGGGCGGCCTTGGCCGCTTGGTTCGCCTTCGCCCTTCTCACCTCGTCCCACGACGGGTAAGCAGCGGCGAATGCCGGCGCGATCGCGGGACCCGCGAGCCCGCCGACGACAGCGAGTCCGAGCACACCGAGACCGATGGCCGAGCGTCGGTTCATCGTCGGCCAGAGCATCCGGCGCTCGCGGGGCGTGGGCGCGCAGCCGCAGTCGTCGGACGTCTGCTGGGGGTCCACCGAAAGCTCCCGGTCGTGAGGACGACGAAGCGCCGCACCGCTGATGGCCACGGATGAGGCCGATCCGCGTCCTACTGTCGCGACCGCGGCAGTCCCGGTAACCAGAAATCGGGAAGAATGCTCGACCAAACGGAAGAGGCCCCCTCTCGGGAGCCTCTTCCATGATGTGCGCGAGGGGGGACTTGAACCCCCACGCCCTTGCGGGCACTGGCACCTGAAGCCAGCGCGTCTACCTATTCCGCCACTCGCGCATGAGCCGGGTTGCAACCCGACTCAACCTCCCGAGGATATCACGCAGGCAACCGCCGCTTTCACCGATCAGGTTCTCGTTCAGCCGACGATGCGGAGGCTCTGCCAGCCCCACCCCACGACCTTGGCCGTACTCCAACCGCCCTGGCCGTTGCCCGGGTAGAGGATGAGGCGGCCGTCACGTTGCTTGCCCATGACGTCCATTGCGCCATCTCCGTCGAAATCTCCGGGCCCGACGATCTCGGTGAAGAATTGCCAGCCCACGCCGATCCGCTTCCATCCCTTCCAGCCACCCCAGCCATCGCCGCTGTACAAGTAGAGGTCGCCGTTTGATCGTCGCCCCATGATGTCGGCGGCGCCGTCTCCATCGAAATCCCCCACCGCAAACACAGAGGTGAATTGCGCCCAGCCGGTGCCGATCTTGCGGGGAAGGAGCCACCCGCCTCCGCCGTTGCCGGGGTAGAGGTAGAGGTCCCCGTTTGCAGCCCGGGCGATCACGTCGGAAGTGCCATCACCGTTGAAGTCCCCCGGAGAGAAGATCGCAGTGAATCCCTGCCATCCGGAGCCGACCACGCGGGCCGTGCCCCATGAGCCCCATGGTGTGCGTGGATAGAGGACGAGGCGACCGTCCGTCGTCCTCGCCAGTACGTCCGTGGCGAGGTTCGTTTCGAAGTCACCGGCCGAGAAGACGCTCGTGAATCCGCCCCACCCCGACCCGTGTACGTACGAACCGTCCCACGAGCCTCGGCCGTTGCCCGCGTAGACGCGCAATGTCCCGTCCGGCATCCGCGCGAGCACGTCCGCGGTTGGCCCCTGGAGGTAATCGCCTCGGACGAACGGTCGGAACGAAGCGGAGAGCCGGAGATCACCACCATCCACCAGATCCACCGGCGGCGAGTATGCGCGGGCGGAGTCACCACCGAAGCGCACGAAGGCGCGATACTTTCCCGGAATCAACTGCGCGGTGGACGTCGCGACGAGCGTCCCATAGCTGTTCTGCGCGGGCGGGAATCCGATAGCGGACACCTGCTGCCAGCGTGGACCGGGGACGAGCTTCTGTATGTCGATCCAGTAATCGCCCGGAGCGAGGCCGGAGCAGCCGTACGTCGAGCACTCGATGGTCACGGTGGTCCGGTTGCTCTTGAACAGGACCATGTCGGCGAGAGTGCGCGAAGTGCCGGGCGAGGTTGTGATCAAAGGGTCGATCGGCCCATAGGGTTCCTGACCGTATCCCTGTGTCGGGTATCCGCTCTTGGCGAAGGTTACCTGAGTTCTACCCGGGGTGAGCCCGACGAGCCGGTAGTAGCCGTTGGCGTCAGACGTGGTCGAGACGCGCGACGGATGGTAACCCCACCACCCCTCGGCGAAGAACTCGGCGGTCACCGTGACACCAGCGACAACGCGGCCGACTGCATCCCTCACCCGGCCGCTCATCACCGCGCTCGGCTCGAGGTCGACGTTCGCGACGACCGGGGCCGTGTTGACCGACAGCCATCGATCGCTATCGCTCGCGCCGACCCCCGAAAGCCATTCGTCGCCGTAGCCGCCACTGCGATGATCGAAACGGACGTCGTAGGAGCCGGGTGCGAGCCCACGAAAAGCGTACGACCCGTCCTCGGACACGGAAACGACGGTATCGACGAACTGCCACGGGTCACCGCCGCTGAACCTGCGCAAAACCACTTCGACGGAGCCAGCGGGAGCCGGATCACCGGCAAGCGTGATGACCCCTGAGATCGTAGTGCCGGTCGCCGCCGATGCCCCGATCGGTGCGGCCGCTGATCCAGTCGCGAGCAGAATGAACGCGAGCCCGATCGATGCGCGGCGAGGCCACTTCGCCGCAGCTGAACTGAGAGCCACCTTGTCTCCTCCGGCCGGGGCGGTCTCCCACGGACCGCTGCGCTGCCGAGCGCGCCTGAGTGCAGTGTAGACGTAGCCACCGGGTCGAGGATCCCGCTTTCCCCAGGCTGTGCAACTAGCATGTACCCACCTGGCCCCCCTGCATGAGGAGCTCCGTGGGACTACTTGACAGCTTCGAGAAGGGTCTCGAGCGCGCCGTCAACAGCGCGTTCGCGAAGACCTTCCGCAGCGGCATCCAGCCCGTCGAAGTCGCGTCCGCTCTGCGCAGCGAGCTCGACAAGAAGGCCGCGGTCGTCACGCGCGACCGCATCCTCGCACCCAACGCGTTCACGGTGCACCTCGCGCCCACCGACGCGGAGAAGATGACGGCGCTCGGGTCGCCGCTGGATGAAGAGCTGCACACCCTGGTGCAGAAGCACGCCAAGAAGCAGGGCTACTCCTTCGCCGGACCCGTCTCGATCGCCCTCGAGAGCGACGACCAGCAGGCGACGGGCACGATCCGCGTCGATTCGACCACCGCCGAGGGGCGGGTCTCGTGGCGCGGCGTCGTCGACGTCGAGGGTCGGCGGCACCCGCTGGTCAGATCCCGCACCGTGATCGGCCGGGGGAGTGACGCCGACATCACGATCTCGGACGCGGGCACGAGCCGCAAGCACGTCGAGATCCTGTGGGACGGCGAGCGCGCGATGGTGCGCGACATGAACTCCACGAACGGCACGCTCCTCAACGGGCGGAAGGTCACCGAGGCGGCGCTGCCGCCGGATTCGACCGTCACGATCGGCCGCACCGACATCGTCTTCCGTGTGGTCGCCCAGTCGGCGCCTCCGAAGCCCTCCCGTCCTGCCCAGGACGTCACGCGCGCATTCGACCTGCGAGACCAGGGGCCGCTGGCGTGAGTGAACTGACCCTGCTGCTGCTGCGCATCGGCTTCCTGCTGCTGCTGTGGTTCTTCGTCTTCGCCGTCGTGTACTCGCTGCGCGCCGACCTGTTCGGCGTGAAGGTGCGGAAGATGCCGGATGCCGCGCCTGCCGCGGCCGCCCCCGTCGCCGCGCCGAGCTCTCCGACACGGGGCGCCACCGCGCCGGTCGTTCCGGCAGCGACCCCGCCCAAGGGCTCGTCCGGCCCCGCGACGACCGATGTCGTGTCGCGGATCGTGATCACGAGCGGTCCGAAGGCCGGCCTCGAGCTGCCGCTGGGCACCGAGCCGCTCACGATCGGACGCTCGAGCGAATCGGGCCTCGTCATCCGCGACGACTACACGTCGAGCCACCACGCCCGGCTCGTGCTGTGGGGCGATCAGTGGATGCTGCAGGACCTGGACTCGACCAACGGCACCTGGCACGACGGCGTGCGCGTCGCCGCCCCCGTGCCGGTGGGCGTCGGCACGCCCATCAAGGTGGGCGCCACGACGTTCGAGCTGCGGAAGTAGCCCCCGCACGCATGGTCTTCCAAGGGTCGAGCACCGCGATCTCGCACACCGGCAAGGTGCGATCGAACAACCAGGACTCCGGGTACGCCGGGTCCAACCTGTTCGTGGTCGCCGACGGCATGGGCGGACACGCGGGCGGCGACGTGGCATCCAGCCTCGCCGTCGGGCGTCTCGAGTCGCTCGACCATCCCTACAGCTCTCCGCCCGAGGCGGAGCGAGCCCTGCGCAACGCGATCACGGACGCCGCGGGTGAGCTCAGCGAGACGGTGCGCGTGCGTCCCGAGCTCGCCGGCATGGGCACGACGGTCTCGGCGCTCGTGATGGTCGAGGACTACGCCGTCATCGCACACATCGGCGACTCGCGGATCTACCTCTTCCGGGACGACGCACTGACCCAGATCACGACCGACCACACCTTCGTGCAGCGGCTCGTCGACTCGGGTCGCATCACGCCCGAAGAGGCACGGTTCCACCCGCGCCGCTCCGTCCTCATGCGCGTGCTCGGCGACATGGACACCGACCCCGAGGTCGACACGTTCATCATGCCGACGCAGCCCGGCGACCGATGGCTGCTGTGCTCGGACGGCCTGTCGGGCGTGGTCGACGATCCGCACACAGCCAAGACGCTCGCGGCCGGACTCGCTCCGGGACGAACGGCCGACAGTCTCTTGAAGCAGGCGCTGGATGCCGGAGCCCCCGACAACGTCACGATCGTCCTGGTCGATGTGGGCGGCCAGCATCCGGTCTTCTCGGGAACCCCGACCATCGTGGGCTCGGCATCGAACCCCGTCGGCATCGAGGTGCCCGCGGCCCGACCCGGCCGCACGAGCTGGCTTCACCCGGGCCGCCAGGCGGCGAACGAGCCGACGCACTTCGAGCCCGCCGCCGAGTTCCTCGAGGAGCTCATCGAGGAGGACGGCCGCCGCGCCCGGCGTCGGCGCATCGGCTGGATCGTCGGCCTCATCCTCGTGCTCGGCCTGCTGACGGCGGGATTCCTCACGGCCTACCAGTGGACGCAGGGGCGCTACTTCGTCGGCGCGGATGAGGACTCGGTCGTGATCTTCCGCGGCATCGCACAGGACCTCGGTCCGATCTCGCTGTCGACCGTGTACGAGGACACCGGCATCCGTCTCGACGACCTCTCGGAGTTCACCCGCGATCGCATCGTGCAGACGATCCCCGCCGGGGACCTCGACGGTGCGCGGCGGATCATCGAATCCATCTCGCTCGCGGGGGGTGCGCCATGACCTCGTCGCCGACCGAGGCGATCGCGGCCGACACCGCCGTCATCCGGGCGCTGCGTCGCATCCGCGTCCCGCAGACGCAGCGCAACCGCGAGCTGGCCCTGCTCGTGTTCGCCTTCGTCCTCAACGGCGGGGCGATCGCGCTCGTGCAGCTGGGCGCGACGGGCGCGCTGGATGCGACATTCCTCTCGCTCTGCGGCGGACTGACGGCGCTCGTCGTCGCGATCCACATCGTGCTGCGCCTCTCGGCGCGCGACGCGGACCCGTTCGTGCTGCCGATCGCGACCCTGCTGACGGGTCTCGGTCTCGCGATGATCTATCGGCTCGACCTGCACTGGGACCGCCACGGGTGGGATGCCTTCTCGACGAGGCAGCTGGCGTGGGCGGCGATCGCGCTGGTGCTGGCGATCGCGGTCATCGTGCTGCTCAAGAACTATCGCGTGCTGTTCCGGTACACGTACCTCTTCGGGCTCGCCGGCATCCTGCTCCTCCTCCTGCCGATCGTCCCCGGCCTGAGCGCCGGCGGCAACGCCGACGTATGGGTCGACCTCGGCATCTTCACCTTCCAGCCCGGCGAGCTGGCCAAACTCGCCCTGGCGATCTTCTTCGCGGGCTACCTCGTGCGCACGCGTGAGAGCCTGACCGCTGTCGGCACCCGATTCCTCGGTCTCACGTGGCCGCGCGCCCGCGAGCTCGGCCCGCTCCTGGTCATCTGGCTCGTCTCGCTGGGCATCATCGTGCTGCAGCGCGACCTCGGCACGGGTCTGCTCATCTTCGGCATGTTCGTCGCGATGCTCTACGTCGCGACCGGCAAGACCAGCTGGGTGCTGATCGGCGTCGTGCTCGCCGCGGCCGGTGCCTTCCTCGCCTCTCGCGTCCTGCCCTACGTCGGTGCGCGGTTCTCGAACTGGCTGGACGCCTTCAACCCCGACCTCATCGACGGCAGCAGCTATCAGCTCGTGAACGGGATCTTCGGACTCGCGCAGGGCGGCCTCATCGGCACGGGTCTCGGGCAGGGCCGGCCGTGGCTCACCCCCGTCGCCGAGAGCGACTACATCTTCCCGAGCCTCGGCGAGGAGCTCGGGCTCGTGGGCGTGTTCGCGATCCTCTGCCTCTACATGGTCTTCACGAGCCGCGGCATCCGCATCGGGCTCGCCGGTCAGGACGACTTCGGCAAGCTGCTCGCCGTCGGCCTGTCGTTCACGATCGCCCTGCAGGTGTTCATCATGGTCGGCGGCGTCACGCGTCTCATCCCGCTCACGGGTCTCACGACGCCGTTCCTCGCGGCGGGCGGGTCATCGCTCGTGGCGAACTGGATCATCGTCGCGCTGCTCCTGCGCATCTCGGACGCCGTGCGCTCCCGACCGAGGGTGGTGATCGGATGACCAAGGAACTCCGACGTCTCAGCATCCTGATGCTGATCATGTTCCTCGCGCTGTTCGGTTCGACGAGCTGGATCCAGGTCGTGCAGGCCGAGGCCCTCGCGGTCAACTCCGCCAACAAGCGCGCCCTGTACGACTCGTACGAGGTGCAGCGCGGCTCGATCATCGCGAGCGGATCCGCGATCGCGACCTCGGTCCCGACGACCGACGTCTACAGCTGGCAGCGCGTCTACACGGACCCCGGCATGTGGGCCCCCGTGACGGGCTTCTTCAATCCCGTCCTCGGATCGCGCACGGCGCTCGAGCAGGCGATGAACCCCGTGCTCAGCGGCACCGGCGGTTCGCAGTTCTTCTCGCGCATCGAGCGGATCGTCTCGGGGCAGCCGCCGCGCGGATCCAACGTCGTGCTGTCGCTGGATGCCACGGCCCAGCGCGCCGCCTACGAAGCGCTCGGCGACCTTCAGGGCGGTGTCATCGCGATCGAGCCGTCGACGGGTCGCATCCTGGCCATGGTCACGAGTCCCAGCTTCGACACGAACGTCCTCGCGTCGCACAACGCGAACGAGGTCAACGCGGCATTCGACCAGCTCGAAGCCGACCCCGGCAAGCCGCTGTCCAACCGCGCGATCGCGGGCGACCTCAACCCGCCCGGATCGACGTTCAAGCTCGTCGTGGCATCCGCCGCCCTCGCCTCCGGCGACTACACGCCGCAGTCGGCGCTGCCGAACGTCGCACGGTACGTGCTTCCCGGCACGAACACCGCGATCTCGAACGCCGGTGGCGGGACGTGCGGTCCGGGGGAGACGGTGACGATCGCCGACGCGCTGCGCCTGAGCTGCAACATCCCGTTCGCCGAGCTCGCGGTCGCACTCGGAGACCAGGCGATCCGCGACGAGGCGCTCAAGTACGGCTTCGACACGTCCTTCACGATGCCCCTCGTCTCGACCGCGTCGACGTATCCGCGTGCCCTGTCGGACGACAAGACCGCCGTCACCGGCTTCGGTCAGGGCGACGTGCGGGCCACGCCCCTGCAGATGGCGATGGTGTCGGCCGGGATCGCCAACGGAGGAATCGTCATGAACCCGATGATGGTGGATCAGGTGATCGGCCCCGATCTGCTCGTGCAGCAGACGTTCGATCCGACCGAGTTCGGCCGCGCGATCGACGAGGACATCGCGTCGGAGCTCGTCGCGATGATGGTCGCCAATGTCAGTGACGGCGCGGCGTCGGGTGCAAGAATAGACGGGGTCGACGTGGCCGGTAAGACGGGCACCGCCGAGAACGGCACCGACGAACCGTACTCGCTGTGGTTCACGGGGTTCGCACCGGCCGATGACCCGCAGGTGGCCGTGGCCGTGGTCGTCGAGAACGGCGGCGGCAGAGGTCAATCGGGCAGCGGCAATGCGATCGCGGCGCCCATCGCGAAGAAGGTCATGGAGGCGGTGCTGGGACGATGAGACCGACACAGGGTGTGACGTTCGGAGGCCGTTACGAGCTGGACTCGCGCATCGCCATCGGCGGCATGGGCGAGGTCTGGGAGGCGACCGACCACGTCATCGGACGCACCGTCGCCATCAAGATCCTCAAAGACGAGTACATGGGCGACCCCGGCTTCCTCGAGCGCTTCCGCGCCGAGGCGCGCCACGCCGCCCTCGTCAACCACGAGGGCATCGCGAGCGTCTTCGACTACGGCGAAGAGGCGGGCAGCGCGTTCCTGGTGATGGAACTCGTCCCCGGCGAGGCCCTGTCGACGATCCTCGAGCGCGACGGCGCGCTCTCGACCGACAAGACGCTCGACATCGTCGCGCAGACCTCGGCTGCCCTGCAGGCCGCGCACGCCGCGGGGCTCGTGCACCGCGACATCAAGCCCGGCAACCTTCTCATCACGCCCGACGGGCGCGTCAAGATCACCGACTTCGGCATCGCACGGATCGCCGACCAGGTGCCGCTGACGGCGACCGGCCAGGTCATGGGCACAGTGCAGTACCTCTCGCCCGAGCAGGCATCCGGACACCCGGCGTCGCCCGCCACCGACACCTACTCGCTCGGCATCGTCGCTTACGAGTGCCTCGCCGGCAAGCGTCCCTTCACGGGCGAGTCGCAGGTCGCCATCGCGATGGCGCAGATCAACGAGCAGCCTCCGCCGCTGCCGCCCACCGTGGCAGTGCCGGTGCAGAACCTCGTCATGGCGATGATCGCCAAGAAGCCCGAGGACCGCCCCGCTTCGGCAGCCGCGGTCGCACGTGCCGCCACGGCCCTGCGCCGCGGCGACCTCGCCGCCGCCGCGGCCGCCGACCCGGCGATCGCGACGGGAGTCGCCGTCGGCGACGACATGACGCAGATCCTCGGAGCCGGCTCCGACACGTCCGCCGCAACGCGGCTCCTGCCGGCGCCCGACGCCGAAGAGGCGACCGAGCCCGAGAAGAAGAAGCGCAGCCCGTGGACGTGGCCGCTCATCGCGCTCATCGCCCTGCTGCTCATCGTGCTCGGCGGCACCATCTGGGCTCTCGTGGCGAACCAGGGCGCGGGTCCCGAGCCGACGGGCTCCGGTTCGTCCTCGTCGACGCCGCCATCGCCGACGCCGACCGAGACGACCCCCGAGCCGACGCCGACGACCGTCGACGTCAACGCGCTCGGACTCATGGGCATGAACTGCGACGATGCCCGCAACGTCGCCCTCGCGGCAGGAATGCAGACCGTCACGTGCGTCGCGGGCCAGCCGGCGACGACGGCCGAAGCGGTGAACACCGTCTACTCGGTCGAGCCGGGCGGCAACGTCCCGAAGGATCGCGAGCTGGTGCTCACGCGCTACACCGATCAGACCCCGATCGGCACGCCGACCGCCGCCGTCATCGAAGGGCTCGATGCGAACGGCAACGTCGAGACGGGCTCCACCCACACGATCAACTGGAGCGCGTTCACGTGCCCTGCCGGGACCGGCTCGGTGAGCAGCTATGAATTCACCGCCACGGGCGGAACCTTCGCCGGCCAGCCCACCGGCACGTTCCCGGGCACCGCGCGGACCGCGCAGCTGCAGGTGACGGGTGCCGACGGCGAGCGCCTCATCATCAGCTACACGGCCGTGTGCACCGGCAGCGGTGTCAACCGCCCGTCGGATCCCGTCGAGACGCAGGCCGGGATCGTCGCTCCGACCCCCTGACGGTCGGAGCCTGCGTCTCGGCTAGTCTGGCTAGGAGTTCAGGGGAGTGATGTGTCAGTTCAGCCGCGCGTGCTTTCGGGACGCTACCGCGTCGATGAGATCATCGGACGCGGCGGCATGGCGACCGTCTATCGCGGCTACGACCTGACCCTCGGCCGCGACGTCGCGATCAAGATCCTCGACAAGGATCTCGCGACCGACAACGCGTTCCGCACCCGGTTCCGCCTCGAGGCGCAGGCCGCGTCGCGCATGGCGCATCCCACGATCGTGCGCGTGTACGACGCGGGCGAGGATGCCGAGACCCAGTCAGACGGGTCGGTGCGACCCGTGCCGTACATCGTGATGGAGCTGGTGACGGGGCGGACGCTGAAGGACGTCATCTCGGCAGGGCCGGTCTCGGCCGAGGACGCCGTGCGCTACGTCGACGGCATCCTCGAAGCACTCGAGTACTCGCACCGTGCGGGCGTCGTGCACCGCGACATCAAGCCCGGCAATGTCATGGTGACGGCCGCGGGGCAGACCAAGGTCATGGACTTCGGCATCGCCCGCGCGGTGTCCGACAGCTCGTCGACGGTCGCCGAGACGACGGCGATCCTGGGCACCGCCGCCTACTTCTCACCCGAGCAGGCCAAGGGCGAACAGGTCGACGCGCGCGCCGACCTGTACTCCGCAGGAGTCGTGCTGTACGAGCTGCTCGCCGGGCGCACGCCCTTCCGCGGTGAGACGCCCGTCGCCGTCGCCTACCAGCACGTGAGCGAGGCGCCGCTTCCCCCCTCCGAGATCAACGAGTCGATCCCGCGTGCACTCGACGCCGTCGCGCTGCGCGCCCTCGCGAAGGACCCGTTCCAGCGGTTCCAGGATGCGGGGTCCTTCCGCGAGGCGCTCGACGCGACGATCGACGGCAAGGCGCCGTCGAAGCGCGCGGTCGGCGCCCTCACCAGCGAGCTGTACGGCCCGAACCCGCGGCAGGCGGCCGAGACGGCGCGATCGCTGCGACAGCTGAGCACCGACACGACGATGAAGCGCACGCAGGCGGGCCCGCCCGTCGCGTGGATCTGGTCGGGCGTCGCGCTCATCGCCGTCCTGTTGATCGCCGTCGTGTTCTGGGTCGTGTCGATCCAGCCTCATAGCGAAGTGCCGTCGGTGTCGCGCATCATCCCGGATCTCAGCGGCATGACGTACGAGCGCGCCGCGCAGGAGCTCGGCGAGCTCGACCTGGCGGCCGTCCGCGAGGACGAGCCCAACGGAGACGTCGCGCCGGGCAATGTGATCCGCACGAATCCCGTGGCGGGCGAGGCCGTGGACGTCGGCTACGAAGTCCGCGTATACGTGTCCTCCGGGCAGGAGCTCGCGAAGGTGCCCACCCTCGAGGGACTGGCGCAGGATGCGGCATCCCAGGCGCTCACCCAGGCCGGCCTCACGCTCGGCACGACCCGGCAGGTGAACGATCCGAACCTGCAGGCCGGCGTCGTGATCTCGGCGGACCAGACGGCGGGTGCCGAGATCCCCGTCGGCACGGCGGTGAACCTCGTCGTCGCGTCGGGGCGCGTGACGATCAACGACGTCGCCGGCTACACCGTCGAAGCCGCGCAGCGTCAGCTCGAGGACCTCGGCCTCGTCGTCTCGACGCAGGAGGACACGTCCTGCGCGGGCGACTCCCCGCCGACCGTCCTGTCGCAGTCGCTCCCCCCGGGCGATGTGCCGATCCGCTCGGCGATCACGCTGACCTATTGCTCCGGCACGTGACCCTCAGCGGCGCGGGCTGAGAAGTGCGCCGCGGGCCGCGGCATCCCGATACCCCACGCTTTCGAGCCAGTTGCCCAGGAGACGGTGGCCACCTTCGGTGAGCACGCTCTCGGGGTGGAACTGCACACCCTCGATCGGCGCGGTGCGATGGGCGACCCCCATGATGACGCCCGAATCGGTGCGGCTCGTGACGACCAGCTCGTCGGGCAGACTCGCGGGCACGATCGCAAGGGAGTGGTAGCGCGTCGCGGTGAAAGGGTCCGGGAGTCCGGCGTACAGCGGACTCGCGCCATGATGCACGAGCGACGTCATCCCGTGCATCAGCTCGGGTGCATGAGCGACCGTCGCACCGAATGCCTCGGCGATCGCCTGGTGCCCGAGACAGACACCGAGGAGCGGGATGCCGCGGCCCGCGGCCTCCCGCACGATCTCGATCGACGCTCCCGCGTCCGCCGGGGCTCCGGGACCGGGCGAAACGAGCACGCCTCGGCGCCCGTCGATCGCGGCGGCGGCGTCGGTCACGGCGTCCGCTTCGACGAGGTCGGTCTCGGCGCCCAGTTCGTGGAGGTATCCGACGAGGGTGTGGACGAAGCTGTCGTGGTTGTCGACGACGAGGATCGCCGCGGTCACTCGACCGTGACCTCTTGCGGGTTGATGAACTGGCTCGCCCACGGGAAGGCGTAGAAGATCAGACCGTAGAGCACGGCTGCGACGAGGACGATGAGGATCAGGATGCGCAGCCACACCGGTCCGGGAAGGATGCGCCACAGCGCCGCGTACATCAGGTGGCTCCGCTCAAGGAGGACGGCGGACCGTCGCTGCGGGGTGTGAACGAGTCGAAGACACCGTAGGCCACGATCCGCTCGGTCATCGAGTACATCGGGCTGCAGCTCGTCAGCGTGATGTACTGCATGCCGGCCGGTACACCGGGGGCCTGCGGAACGGGCAGCAGCACGTCCACCCGGTCGGGCGTCACGTACTCGAGGGTGCGGAACCGATAGGTGTACCAGCCGTCGGGGGTCTCGACGACGATCGGGTCGCCGACCTGAAGCTCGGCGATGCGGTTGAACGGCTTGCCCCACGTCGTGCGATGCGCGGCGAGCGCGAAGTTGCCCACCTCGCCCGGCATCGCCGCACCGGGGTAGTGGCCGATGCCGATCGCGTCGAGCGTGCGCTCACGTGAGACGCCTCCAGCGATCTCGACGGCGTAGTCGGCGCCGAACCGCGGGATCCGCATGACGCCGAACCGCTCCGCATCGGCGGGCTGGGGCAGGATGACGGGCGTGACCTCGGCAGGAGCCTCGGGTGGCGTGGCCGTCTGCGAAGGGTTCGGCACCGCCGGCTTGTACTCCTGAGCCCACGTCTCGGACAGCTCGTGCCCCGTCGCGTTGCGCTCGGCGGCGTAGATCCAATCGCCTACCCACAGCTGCCAGACGACGTACAGCATCGCGATGATGCCGGCGGTGATGAGGATCTCGCCGATGACGCCGATGACCGACGTGCGCTTGCGCGGGCGCGCGACAGCGCTCTGCGGCACAGGCTCCGCACCGACCCCCATCGATGGCTCCACGGGGTGAAGCCTAGCGATCACTGCTGAGACACGGCTGGCAGTTAGAATGCTCTACATGGCACGACCCGGCAAAGACGACGACTCGCTGATCGAACGAGCAGAAGGCGAGGCCGCTCCCAACCCGGTGTGGTTCAAGCCCATCATGATCGGGCTCATGCTCGTCGGCTTGGTGTGGGTGCTGGTGTTCTATCTGAGCGGCCCGCTGCAGCTCCCGATCCCCGGCATCGGTGCATGGAACCTCGCGATCGGCTTCGGCATCGCGTTCGTCGGGTTCCTCATGACGACCCGCTGGCGCTAGCCGCGGCATCCCTTCTCGGCCGAGGAATTACACGGCTGTCATTCATCCCCAGGTGTGGATGAACCTGTGGATAACTGCTGCTGGCAGCGTGTGTCGCGGCGTTTCAGTACACGAACGCGGGAATGAACAGCAGCGCGATGAGCCCGACGCCGACTGCGGCGAGCAGCCCGATCTGCAGTGCTCTCTGACGGGCGGCGCGCGTGCGCACGTAGATGAATCCGACGATCAGGCCCACGACCAGTCCGCCGACGTGCGCCTGCCACGAGACCCCCAACCCGGGGACGAACCCGATCGCGAGGTTGATCGCCAGAACGATCGCGATACCCGTGATGTTCGCGCCGATGTGACGGCCGATCACGACGAGTGCGCCGAAGAGCCCGAAGATGGCCCCGGACGCCCCGACCACGGGAGTCGTGAACGAGAGCAGCGCGACCGCGACCGATCCTCCCACCGCACTCAGGAGGTACAGCGCGATGAACCGACCCCGGCCGAGCAGCGGCTCGAGACTGCGCCCGATCATCCACAGCGCGAGCATGTTGAGTCCGAGATGCCAGAAGCTGCCGTGGACGAGCGCGGCCGTGAGGATGCGCCACGGCTCGAACCGTCCGAGCAGCTCTGGATAGAGCGTCGGCGCCCAGAACAGCAGGGTGTCCTGCACGGACGTTCCGAAGCCCGGGATCAGGGTGACGACGTAGACGAGTGCCGTGACCGCGATGATCGCATAGGTCGCGAGCGGTCGGCTGTCGACGGCGGTCACCGACCTCGTCGCCCACCGCCGCTCGGCCTTGCGCTGCACGGGAGTCTGCGCGGCCCGCTGCTCCTTCATGCACTCGGGGCAGATGACACCGACGGCGGCCTGCGTCTGGCACTCCGGGCACACCGTGCGACCGCACCTCTGGCAGAGCACGAAGCTCTGCCGATCAGGATGCCGGTAGCAGAAGTTGTCGCGGTTGCGCAGAAACGCGTCGGACGTCACGAGCGGGCGGTTACTAGACGGCGACGATGTCGACCGACTGCAGTACGACCGGCTCGATCGGACGGTCGCCGGCGGCGGTCGGCACTGCGCCGAGCGCGTCGACCACGGCCTTCGACGCGTCGTCGGCGACCTCGCCGAAGATCGTGTGCTTGCCCTGGAGCCACGGGGTCGGGTCGGTCGTGATGAAGAACTGCGATCCGTTGGTGCCCTCGGGCTGGCCGGTGATCGCGTTGCGGCGGAGTCCGGCGTTGGCCATCGCGAGCTTGTAGGGCTCGTTGAAGTCGAGCTCGCCGTTGATCTCGTCGTTGAACGTGTAGCCCGGCCCGCCGGTGCCCTGACCGAGCGGGTCGCCGCCCTGGATCATGAAGTTCGGGATGATGCGGTGGAACACGACATCCTTGTAGAGCGGGCCCTCGCCGGGCTTGCCGGTGGACGGATCGGTCCAGGCCCCGGTGCCGTCGGCGAGGCCGATGAAGTTCTTCACCGTGCGGGGCGCGTGGTCCCCGAACAGGTTGACGACGATGTCGCCGTGGTTGGTGTGGAAAGTGGCGACGGCAGTGTGCTGGGGCATGTCGTACATTCTCGCAGAGTTCTGTGCAAGCCCTCCCGCGTCCCCGGGGTTCTGGCAAGATGGAATCTCCACCGACCCCGTCGAGAGGGAGTGCCCCGTGAGCCTCAGCCGCAAGCGCAAGAAGGAACTCAAGAAGCTCCAGTCGCAGGCGAACAACCTGTGGCAGTCGCAGCAGGTCCTCGTGAGCGAGGCGGCGGATGTCGCGCGTGAGGCCAGCAGGCAGCTCGGCTACTTCGGTCGTGAGCAGGTCGCACCTCGCGTGCGCGAAGGCTACGAGCAGTACGCGGCCCCCTACCTCGACAAGGGCGTGCAGGCCTCGAAGCAGGTCCTGCAGAAGAACGTGATCCCGACGGCCGGCGTCGTCGTCGGCTCGGCTCTGTCCGCGTGGGACGCCGCCAACGAGACCCGTGCCCGCCTCGCCGCGGGGCGCGGCTTCTCGCTGCCCGATTCGCGTGACTATGCGAAGAAGGCCGACAAGTACGCCAAGAGCGTGTCGAAGCGGCTCTCCGGATACGTTCCCGCGCCGCAGAAGCAGGGCATGGGTGCCGGGGGCGTCATCGCGATCATCCTCGGCGTCGCGGCTGCGGTGGGCGTCCTCTACGCCGCATGGCAGACGCTCCGCGCCGATGACGAGCTCTGGGTCGCGGACGACCCGCTGCGCGCGCCGGATGCCTGATCCTCTCGATCGGGTCCGAGACGCGGCATCCGCTCTCGGACTCGACATCGAGTTGCGCGAGCGACCGCGCGCCGACAGCCTCGCCGAAGCAGCGTCGCTGCTCGGTCTGCAGCCCGCCGACATCGTCAAGACGCTGGTCGTGAAGCGGAGCGATGACACCTTCCTGTTCGCGCTGGTGCCGGGCGACCGTTCGATCTCGTGGCCGAAGCTGCGTGCCGTCGTCGGCGTGAACAAGCTTCAGCTTCCCGATGCCGCACGTGCACTGGCCGCGACGGGGTACGAACGCGGCACGATCGTGCCGATCGGCGCCGACGGCGACTGGCCGGTCTTCGCCGACGAGCGCATCGTGGGTACCCGCATCGCGATGGGCGCCGGAGCGCATGGCTACAGTCTCTTCGTCGACGCGGATGCCCTCATCGCGGCATACGGCGCCACCGTCGCCGACATCTCACAGGACGCTGACTGACGCTCCCCTCACCTGCGCCATCTTGAGTCCGATGTCGACGAGCTTCACCCGCTGCAGCGTGCGCACCTCGGACACGGGGAACCACTCCGCCCGATCGGTGGATCCGTTCCTCTCGTTGCGCAGCTTTCCGCCCGTGATGTGGGCGCGGTACACGATCCGCAGCGCCTGAAGGGGCTCGTCGGCCGGGGTGATCCGGCGGGCCCCTGGAATGACACGCGAATGGATGCCGAGCAGCTCGTCGACCACGACCCGATAGCCGGTCTCTTCGCGCACTTCGCGCCGGACTGCCTTCTCGGGGTCCTCACCGGGTTCGAGTCCACCGCCCGGCAGGGTCCACGCGGCGCGGCGACCCTCGATCCAGTGCGCGAGCAGCATCCGCTCTTCGCTGTCGACGATGATCCCGTACGCGGCCACCCGCATGTCCATGCTTCACCCTACTCAGGCATCGACTCCACAGGGCGGGTCGCCGCGGCGCGGACAAGGATCCATGTTCGTCAGACGGGGAGGCTCTCCCCGGTGCGGCGTGCCGCGGAGCGACGGCCGCGCAGTCGCCCGATGCCGACGATCGCCGCGCCGATCCCGACGAGTACGACCAGCATGACCCCCACGTAGATGAGGACCGAGGGCCAACCACCGGCACCGTGCGGATCGAGGAACGGATACGGGTACCACCAGTCGTGCGCGCCGCTGGGGTCGGGAACGATGCCTCCACGGATGACCGTGTAGATCAACCAGACGAGCGGGTACGCCACGATGACCGCGAGAGACCACCACGGCAGACCACGACGGCGCGACGCGAAGAAGAGGTCGACGAGCAGGTAGAGCGGGATGATCACGTGGAGCGACTCGGTCGCCCAGACGTCGAGCGCGTGGATTCCGGATGGATCGCTCTGCGCGATCTCGGACGGCAGCCCGCGGAGCAGCGCGTTGTACACGATTCCGAGAAGGAGGATCGGTCCTGTGATGCCGGCGATCGCGAGCGCGACACCGAACGGCTCGGACGAGAGACCCGGGTTCCGCAGCGACCAGACCGCGGCGACGACGAAGGTCACGACGAGGATGATGGTCGACAGGATCGTGAAGAGGCTGCAGTAGTTCGCCAGAACCAGACCGAGATCCTGCCCCTGACGCCCCGCGCGGTCGACGTTGACGATGAAGCCCGCGACGACGCCCGAGATTCCGACGACCGCCGCTGCGATCCGAAGCCATGCCCAGACCATGGGTGCCCTTCCTGTCGAACGACGCTGCTCGACTTCTGAGAGGAATACCGCGTCGGGCACACGGTGACGGGAAACGTTGTCGCCGGACGACAGGGGCAGCACCGAGAAGGAGGGAAAGACTGTGGAGCCTAGGAGAATCGAACTCCTGACATCCTGCTTGCAAAGCAGGCACTCTACCAACTGAGTTAAGGCCCCGAGAGGTATGGAATTGGTGGGGCTACCAGGACTTGAACCTGGGACCTCTTCATTATCAGTGAAGCGCTCTAACCGCCTGAGCTATAGCCCCGATCGTGCCGGCGATCTCGCGCCGTCAACCTCCAAGACTTTACCCGACGAGCGGGCAATGTCGAAATCGGAAGAGGTCGATCGTCAGTTCGACGTGAAGCCGACGAGCAGCCCGCCCGTCACCTTCACGGCGAGGTTGTAGATGCCGGCCATGACCGCGCCGAGCACGGTCACGACGACGAGATTGAGGATCGCGACGATTGCCGCGAAGGCCAGAACCTGCGGGAAGCTGACGAAGCTCGACAGCAGGAAGCTGCCGTCCGAGAAGCCGCCGAGGAACTCGTCGGCCTGGTCGATGAGTCCGGTCGTGCGCACGATCAGGAACATCAGGACGAACGAGACGATCGTGACGACCGCGACCGCGATCGCGGCGAGGAACGACAGCTTCACGGCGGACCAGAAGTCGACGTAGACGAGACGCAGGCGCACCTGCTTGGCGCTGGTCTTGTGGCTGGACTTCTTGGCGAGCTTGTCGGCTACGGTGCTCATAGGTCAGTACTCTCTTCGGCGGTCACTGCGTCTGCAGCTTCAGTGGGCCCATCGACGGACACGGGGGCCGAGTCGGGCTCGGCGGTCTCTGTGATCTCGGCCAGTCCGCGCTCGCCGTTGCGCGCGATCGCCAGGATGCGATCGTCGTCGTCGGGGCGGGCGAACACAACACCCATGGTGTCGCGACCCTTGGCGGGGACCTCGGCCACGGCAGAGCGTACCACCTTGCCGCTGGCAAGAACCACCAAGACCTCGTCGTCCTCGGAGACGATCAGACCGCCTGCGAGGTCACCGCGATCCTCGTTCAGCTTGGCCACCTTGATGCCCAGACCGCCGCGGCTCTGGGTGCGATACTGGCCGACCTCGGTGCGCTTGGCGTAGCCGCCTTCGGTCACGACGAAGACGAACTCGTCATCCTGTGCGACCGACGCCGACAGCAGGCTGTCGTCAGCACGGAACGACATGCCCTTGACGCCTTCGGTCGATCGGCCCATGGGTCGCAGCGCATCGTCGGTCGCCTCGAAGCGGAGCGACATTCCGTGCCGGCTGATGAGGAGGATGTCCTCGCCCTCGTCCACGAGGAGTGCGGAGACGAGCTCGTCGCCGTCCTCGTCGTCCTGCCCGCGCAGCTTGATGGCGATGATCCCGCCCTGGCGGTTGGTGTCGTACTCCTCGAGACGCGTCTTCTTCACGAGTCCACCGCGGGTCGCGAGCACGAGATAGTCCGCGACCTTGTAGTCCCGGATGTCGAGGATCTGCGCGATCTCCTCGCCCGGCTGCAGAGCGAGGAGGTTCGCGACGTGCTGGCCCTTGGCATCCCGACCCGCCTCTGCCACCTCGTAGGCCTTCGCGCGATAGACCCGGCCCTTGGTCGAGAAGAACAGCAGCCAGTGGTGCGTCGTCGTGACGAAGAAGTGCTCGACGACGTCGTCGGCGCGCAGCTGCGCACCCTTGACGCCCTTGCCGCCGCGGTGCTGCGAGCGATAGTTGTCGCTGCGCGTGCGCTTGATGTAGCCGTCGCGCGTGACCGTGACGACCATCTCCTCCTCGGGGATGAGGTCTTCGACCGACATGTCGCCGTCGAAGCCCTGGAGGATCTGCGTGCGCCGATCGTCGCCGAACCGCTCGACGATGCCGGTGAGCTCCTCGGTGATGATCGTGCGCTGGCGCGCCGGCGTCGCGAGGATCTCGTGGAAGTCGGCGATCTTGAGTTCGAGGGCCGCGGCCTCGTCGATGAGCTTCTGTCGCTCCAGCGCCGCGAGCCGGCGCAGCTGCATGTCGAGGATCGCCGCGGCCTGCACCTCGTCGATGTCGAGGAGCTTCTGCAGGCCCTCGTTGGCCTCGCTCGGTGTCGGGGAGCGACGGATGAGCGCGATGACCTCGTCGAGCGCGTCGAGTGCCTTGAGGTAGCCGCGCAGGATGTGCATGCGCTTCTCGGCCTCACGCAGACGGTAGGCCGTCCGCCGCTGGATGACGTCGAGCTGGTGATCGATCCAGTGGGTGATGAAGCCGTCGAGCGGCAGCGTGCGCGGCACGCCGTCGACGATCGCGAGCATGTTCGCGCCGAAGTTGTCCTGCAGCTGAGTGTGCTTGTAGAGGTTGTTGAGGACGACCTTGGCGACGGCATCCCGCTTCAGGACGATCACGAGGCGCTGCCCCGTGCGTCCCGAGGACTCGTCGCGGATGTCGGCGATGCCCGTGATCTTGCCCTCGCGCGCGAGATCGCTGATCTTGACCGCGACGTTGTCGGGGTTGACCTGGTACGGCAGTTCGGTGATCACGAGGCACGTGCGGCCCTGGATCTCTTCGACGTTGACGACGGCGCGCATCGTGATCGAGCCGCGGCCCGTGCGATAGGCGTCCTTGATGCCCTTCGTGCCGAGGATCTGCGCGTGGGTGGGGAAGTCCGGACCGGGGATGCGCTCCATGAGCGCTTCGAGCAGCTCTTCCTTGGTCGCGTCCGGGTTCTCGAGCGCCCACAGTGCACCCGCGGCCACCTCGCGGAGGTTGTGCGGCGGGATGTTGGTCGCCATGCCGACGGCGATGCCGACCGAGCCGTTGACCAGCAGGTTCGGGAACCGCGCCGGAAGGACGACCGGCTCCTGCGTCTGCCCGTCGTAGTTGTCGACGAAGTCGACGGTGTCCTCTTCGATGTCGCGCACCATCTCGAGGGCGAGCTGGGCCATCTTCGTCTCGGTGTAGCGCGGCGCGGCGGCGCCCTGGTTGCCGGGCGAGCCGAAGTTGCCCTGCCCGATGGCGAGCGGGTAGCGCAGTGCCCACGGCTGGACGAGGCGCACGAGTGCGTCGTAGATCGGGGCGTCGCCGTGCGGGTGGTAGTGACCCATGACCTCGCCGACGACGCGGGCGCACTTCGAGAACGACTTGTCGGGGCGGAATCCTCCGTCGTACATGCCGTAGATGACACGGCGGTGCACCGGCTTGAGGCCGTCCTCGACGCGTGGCAGCGCACGCCCGACGATGACGCTCATCGCGTAGTCGAGGTAGCTCCGCTGCATCTCGGACTGCAGGTCGACCTGGTCGATGTGCCCGTGGTTGTGCTCCGGGGCGTCGGGACGAACGTCGTCAGTCATGTTCTCTCAGTTCGCTATGTCGTTCGGCGGGGGCGACGCCGGAATCAGATGTCGAGGAAGCGGACGTCTTTCGCGTTCCGCTGGATGAAGCTGCGGCGCGACTCGACGTCTTCACCCATGAGGACGGTGAAGATCTCATCCGCCGCGGCGGCGTCGTCGATCGTCACCTGCTTGAGCGTGCGCGTCTCGGGATCCATGGTCGTCTCCCACAGTTCCTTGTCGTTCATCTCGCCGAGACCCTTGTAGCGCTGGATGCCGTTGTCCTTCGGGATCCTCTTGCCCTCGGCGACACCGGCCGCGAGCAGAGCGTCGCGCTCGCGATCGCTGTACACGTACTCGTGCGGCGAGTTCGACCACTTGAGTCGGTAGAGCGGCGGCTGCGCGAGGTAGACGAACCCCGCCTCGATGAGTCCGCGCATGTAGCGGAACAGCAGCGTGAGCAGGAGCGTCGTGATGTGCTGACCGTCGACGTCGGCATCGGCCATCAGCACGATCTTGTGATAGCGCGCCTTCTCGATGTCGAAGTCCTCACCGATGCCCGTGCCGAAGGCCTGGATCATCGCCTGCACCTCTTTGTTGCCGAGGGCGCGGTCGAGACGCGCGCGCTCGACGTTGAGGATCTTGCCGCGGAGGGCGAGGATCGCCTGCGTGTGAGGGTCGCGACCCTGCACCGCGGAGCCGCCGGCCGAGTCCCCCTCGACGAGGAAGATCTCGCTGATCGATGGGTCCTTGCTCGTGCAGTCCTTCAGTTTGTCGGGCATCGCGGCCGACTCGAAGACGCTCTTGCGGCGTGCGGTCTCGCGCGCCTTGCGGGCGGCGAGCCGCGCGGTCGCGGCGTCGATCGCCTTGCGGATGATGTTCTTGGCCTGCACCGGGTTGCGGTCGAACCAGTCGCCGAGCTGATCGCCCACGACCTTCTGGACGAACGCCTTCGCCTCGGTGTTGCCGAGCTTGGTCTTGGTCTGGCCCTCGAACTGCGGCTCGGAGAGCTTCACCGAGATGACGGCCGTGAGGCCCTCGCGCACATCGTCGCCCGAGAGGTTCTCGTCCTTCTCCTTGAGCAGGTTGTTCGCGCGTGCGTACTTGTTGACGAGCGTCGTCAGTGCCGCGCGGAATCCTTCTTCGTGCGTTCCGCCCTCGTGCGTGTTGATGACGTTCGCGTACGTGAAGACGTTCTCGGTGTAGCTGGTCGTCCACTGCATCGCGACCTCGACCGAGATCTTGCGCACGGTGTCCTCGGATTCGAAGTCGATCACCTCGTCGTTCACGTGCTCGGCCTTGCGCACCTTGTTGAGGTATTCGACGTAGTCGACGAGGCCGCGCTCGTAGAGGAAGCTGTCGTTCGGCTGCTGAAGCACGACCTCGCCGGCTTCGACCTCCTCTTCGTACGCGGACGAGGGGCGCTCGTCACGGACGTCGATGCGGAGCCCCTTGTTGAGGAATGCCATCTGCTGGAAGCGGGTGCGCAGCGTGTCGTACTCGAAGTCGATGGATTCGAAGATGGATGCATCGGGCCAGAACGTGATCGTCGTGCCGGTGATGTCGCTCTTCTCGGCTCGCTCCAGCGGTGCCTGCGGGACGCCGCCGTCGCGGTACTCCTGGCGCCACGCGTAGCCCTCGCGGTGGACCTCGACCTCGAGGCGCGTCGACAGGGCGTTCACGACCGACGACCCGACGCCGTGCAGACCACCCGAGACGGCGTACCCGCCGCCACCGAACTTGCCGCCGGCGTGCAGCACGGTGAGCACCACCTCGACGGTCGACTTGCCCTCGGTCTTGTGCATGTCGACCGGGATGCCTCGTCCGTTGTCGACGACGCGCACGCCGCCGTCGGGGAGGATCGTCACGAGGATCGTGTCGCAGTAGCCGGCCATCGCCTCGTCGACGGAGTTGTCGACGATCTCCTGCACCAGGTGATGCAGGCCGCGGGGCCCGGTCGAGCCGATGTACATACCCGGGCGCTTGCGCACGGCCTCGAGTCCTTCGAGCACCTGGATCTGATCGGCCCCGTACTCGGCGCCGTTCGGTTCAGGGCTGTTTCGGGGTGCTTCAGGAGTGCTTTCGGGATTCACGGACGTCATATGTTTCGAGCGCTCCTGATCGATCGTAGGGTGCCCTGACAGTCTACCGTGTCGCGGCTGTTCCCGCGGGTTCTACGGCCCTCTCGCGCGATGGAATCGACCGGGAGACCCGTGGACGTGGTTCAGCCGTAAGTATCGCGAGGACCGCGCCCTGGAATGGCTCTGGGGCCCCATTTCCAAGAGGGGACGTCGGGCCCGAGAAAGCGGATGCCGGTCACGCCCGCTTCGGGGAATCTCCGCACGATCTCGGAGAGGATGTGCGACCGCATCAGCTGAAGCTGCTTCGCCCACGCGGTCGAATCCGCCTGGACGGTCAGCGTGCCTTCCTGGAAAGCGACGGGACGAGTGTGGCCCGCGGTGTCCTCGCCGGCGACCTCGGCCCAGGCCAGGACCACATCCTCGCGAGCGAGCTGCGGGTTCCATCCCGCCTCGCGGGTCATCACTGCGAGCACGTCACCCACTCCGCGGGGGTCGCGACCCGCGCTGAACGGCACGTTCTCCTCGTCCAGCTCGCGGCGGCGCTTCTTGCGGAACGTGCGCGACTGCGGCTCGAGCCCGCGAAGGCGGAGATAGGTGGAGACCGTCTCGGGGACCGGGGCGTCGGATTCAGGCATCCGCTGCCTCCAGGATCTTTCCCGCCTCGACCCGCACGACTCGCGCGCGGAGCTCGATCGGGATGTCGGCGTCGACGGCCGCGGTCACGACGACCTGTTCGTAGCCGCTCGCAAGGCCCGCCAGGCGAGTGCGTCGATCGGCGTCGAGTTCGGCGAAGACGTCGTCGAGGATGAGGACGGGATCGCCGAGGTTCGACTCGGCCCGCAGCAGCTCGGCGGACGCGAGACGCAGGGCGAGGGCGACCGACCACGATTCGCCGTGCGACGCATAGCCCTTGACCGGCAGGCCGCGCACGCGGAGGACGAGGTCGTCGCGGTGAGGTCCGACGAGGGTCACACCGCGATCGAGCTCGGAGGATCGGCGAGCCAGGAGGGTCTCGCGGAAGACATCCTCGATCGCGCGAGTGGTCGGCTCGACCTCGTCGCCCTCAGCGCCCTCTTCTGGATCCGCCCCGCGCGCGGACAGCGCCCATTCGAGCCGCGGCTGGTGATCGGCGCCGGCGATCGCCGCGTACGCGGTCGCAAGCGGACCCTGCAGATCTTCGGCGAGCGCGATGCGCGCCCGGATGACCTCCGACCCGAGGGCGATGAGCTTGTCGTCCCAGACGTCGAGGGTCGACAGTGCGTCGCCGCGGATCCCGCGTGCCCGCGCGGACTTCAGGAGAGCCGTGCGCTGCTTCAGCACCCGGTCGTAGTCGCCGAGCACGCCCGCCATGCGCGGAGTCCGCTGCACGAGGAGCTGATCCGCGAACCGTCGTCGCGCCGAGGGATCGCCGCGGACGATCTGGAGGTCCTCGGGGGCGAAGAGGACGACCTGCGCGTAGCGCGGGAGCTCGGACGGCTTGACGGATGCCCCGTTCACGCGCGCCTTGTTCGAGCCCTGCCGATTCACCTGCACTTCGAGCAGGACTCGGCGCTCGCCGTGCGCGAGCCGGGCGCGGATGATCGCCGCATCCATCCCGTCGCGCACCATCGGCGCGTCGTTGGACACGCGATGGGAGCCGAGCGTCGCGAAGAATGCGATGGCCTCGGCGAGATTCGTCTTGCCCTGACCGTTGCGGCCGACGAAGACGTTCGGACCGGGACCCAGGGTCACGTCGGCGGCCGCATAGTTGCGGAAGTCGACGAGACTCAGCTGCTCCACGATCACGCACTCAACCCTACGTGGAGGTGCCGACGCACCTACCGGAGCAGGAGGTTCGGCTGGAGCAGGTACTTGAACGACTCGGCCGCGGCCTTGTCGACCGAGGTCTGCGGCGTCACCAGAACGGGGCTCAGCTTGTTCGCGTTCTCGCTCGAGGTGAACGTGATCCGCGCGAACTCGCTCTTCACCGCACCGAGAGACTCGAGCAGGTACTGCGGGTTGAGTCCGAGGGTGACGTCCTCGCCGACGAGGTGCGCATCGACGGACTCGGATGCCCGCGCCTGCTCGGTGCCCGAGGCATCCATCGAGACGCTGTCGGTCGTGAACGTGAACCGCAGCGGCGCGGACCGGTCGAGCACGAGCGAGACTCGTCGCACGGCCTCGGCGAGCTCGGCCGTATTGACCACCGCATGGTGCTCGGTGGCCTCGGGGAACAGTCGACGCACGGGTGGGAAGTTGCCCTTGATGAGCAGGGACGTCACGGTCTTGTTGCCCGACGAGAAGGCGATGATCTCGCGATCGCCCGATCCGGAGAACGCGATCGAGATGTCGCCGCTGTGCGCGAAGGTCTTGCCGACCTCGGTGAGCGTGCGTGCCGGGACGAGCGCTGCGGCGGATTCGTCGGATGCCGCGGCTCCGCCGTCCCACGGGATCTCGCGCAGTGCGACCCGGTAGCGGTCGGTCGCGACGAGGCTCAGGGTCGTGCCCGAGACCTCGAGCTGAACACCGGTGAGCACGGGTGTCACATCATCGCGCGAGGCTGCGAACGCGACCTGTGCGATCGCGGTCGCGAAGTCCTCGGCCGGGACCAGGCCGGACTCGCCGGTGACCTCGGGGATCGCGGGGTACTCCTGGACCGGCATCGACGCGAGGGTGAAGCGCGCCGAACCACAGGAGAGCAGGATGCCGCCGTCCTCGTCGACCTCGATCTGAATCGGAGCGTTCGGCAGACGGCTGGCGATCTCGGAGAGCAGACGCCCGTGCACGAGGATCGTGCCGGGGTCGTCGACGGTCGCTTCGATCGTCGTGCGTGCGGAGGCCTCGTAATCGAATGCCGAGAGGGAGAGCCCGGCATCGGATGCCTCGATGAGCACGCCGGCGAGGATCGGCTGCGGATTGCGCTGCGGCAGGAGCTTGACGACGAACGACACGGCTTCGCTGAACACATCGCGATTGACGTGGAACTTCACGAATGCTCCCTTACATCTGAGGCGGGAGTACTCATGCTAGTGCCCTTGCCCACGCAGCCACACAGTGCGCGTCGTTGCGGTTCGCTGTTCCTCGAGGTGATCGGACCGGCTTCTTCATCTTCGTTAACGTCATGGTGTTAACGCCTGTGGAATCTGTGGACAACTCAGCCGATCGCTCTCGGGACACCGGAACCACACCTTTGTAAGTTGTGAGCGAGCTGCGGACGACGTGCTGAAGGCGTTGCGTCGCATCCACGGTCGTTCCCCGCTTGCCCACAGGCTGACGTACGGTCGTCCCGAGTTATCCACAGGTTTTCCACACTGTGGGAAACGTGATGATGGCGGGGTCGGCGCGTGTTGTCAAGAACGACTTCCGGCATATGTCGTCGGGTGGCGCGACCCCTGGAGAATGCGGGTCAACGAGGGCTGCGACCGAGCTGTGTCGTGATGTCGGAGACCTGGTTGTAGATCGAGCGGCGCTCTTTCATGAGCTCGCTGATCTTCTTGTACGCGTACATCACGGTGGTGTGGTCGCGATTGCCGAACAGCTGTCCGATCTTGGGGAGCGACAGACTGGTGCGCTCGCGGCACAGGTACATCGCGATCTGCCGTGCCGTCGCGATGGACTGGGATCGGCTGGAGCCGTAGAGGTCGTCGACGGTGAGCTTGAAGTACTGCGCGGTGGCCGTGATGATGTCGGTCGGCGAGATGACGTTCGCGTCGTCCTGGTCGATGATGTCGCGCAGGACCGTCTGGGCGAGCGACATGTCGAGATTCGAGCGGTTGAGGCTCGCGAACGCCGAGACGCGGATGAGGGCGCCTTCGAGTTCGCGGATGTTGGACGAGACCACCGTCGCGATGTACTCGAGGACGTCGTCGGGGATGTGCAGGCGCTCGGACTGCGCCTTCTTGCGGAGGATCGCGATGCGGGTCTCGAGGTCGGGGGCCTGCACGTCGGTGATGAGACCCCACTCGAACCGGCTGCGCATGCGGTCCTCGAAGCCCGTGAGGTGCTTCGGCGGCACGTCACTCGTGATCACGACCTGCTTGTCGTGGTCGTGCAGCGTATTGAAGGTGTGGAAGAAGGCCTCCTGGGTTTCGGCGCGACCCTGGAGGAACTGGATGTCGTCGATCAGCAGGATGTCGACGTCGCGATAGCGCGCCTGGAATGCCGAGCCCCGGTTGTTCGCGATCGAGTTGATGAAGTCGTTCGTGAACTCCTCGCTCGAGACGTAGCGCACCTTGATGCCGGCGTAGAGGCTGATCGCGTAGTCGCCGATCGCGTGCAGGAGGTGCGTCTTGCCGAGGCCCGAATCGCCGTAGATGAAGAGCGGGTTGTACGCCTTGGCCGGTGCTTCCGCGACGGCGACCGCCGCCGCGTGCGCGAAGCGGTTGGACTGACCGATGACGAAGTTGTCGAAGGTGTACTTGGGGTTGAGGCGGGTGTCGCTGCGGGTGATGGATGCCGCGACATCCGGAATCTCCTCCATGGGAGTGCGCATCGCGGAGACCGTGGGCGTCGTGGCCGGCTGCTGGACGGGGATCGGAACCGTCAGATGCGCGTCGGCGAGCTCGGGGTTGACCACGACGCGGAACGTCGAGACCTCACCCTCTGGGGATGCCGTGGCCAAGGCCTCGAGGATCGGCGCCCGCATGCGCTTGTTGATCTGCGCGGCCGTCAAGTCGTTCGGCACGTCGAGGTAGAGGGTTCCGCCCATGACGCCCTGGGCGACGGCGAGGCTGAGGAAGCCCTCGAGCTGCGGCGTGATCCGCTCGTCGGTGCGCAGGATCTCCAGCACGTGTGTCCAGACGGGTACATCCGGATTCTCGTGCACTGACATGGCCCCCCCGGGTTGTTGATGGATCCGAGGGCCGCCGCGGTTTCTTCACGCGCAGCCTGTGGATAACTGCCGGAGCAACGCTAGTCAGCGCCGGTGCTTCGAGCAAACTCCACTGTACGGGCGACCCGCGTGTCACTGCCAGGCCGACGGGCTCTGCTCCGCCATAATGCCCCGCGTCCCGCTCAGTTTGAGTTATCGGACCCGACGACGTAGCCTTAATCGGTTGACGTCTGCCTTCTCGGCACTGTCGTCCCCTTCATCGTCGTCTCCGGTTGCACATCCGGTGACACTCCTTCATCCGGAAGTGATCTCATGAGCAAGCGCACGTTCCAGCCCAACAACCGCCGCCGCGCCAAGAAGCACGGTTTCCGCGCCCGCATGCGCACGCGCGCCGGCCGCGCCATCCTCTCGGCTCGCCGCGGCAAGGGCCGCACCGAGCTCTCGGCCTGATACGGGCCGGTGCTGGCGCGGCCGAACCGACTCACCCGCGGAGCGGATTACAAGGCCGTCGTCCGTCGGGGTCGTCGCTGTGCCGCCGTGCACACCGTGACCTACGTCACCACCACTGACGAACAGCGTCCCACCCGCTTCGGCTTCATCGTGAGCCGGCAGGTGGGATCTGCTGTTGTACGCAACACCGTCCGCAGGCGCCTGAAGTCGGTCTGTCTGACCGCGCTGCCTGCCGTCCGCCCGGGCTCGGACATCGTGATCCGGGCACTCCCCTCCTCAGCGTCGGCTCCCTACGCCGCTCTGCGCGACGAGGTCGTCCGCTGCCTCGAGCGGAGGGCAGCCGCGTGAGCGTTCTTCCTGCGTACGCGCTCGGGACGGCGCACTTCGAGGCATCGTCCGCTCTGCGCAGCATCCCGCTCCTCCCCCGCAACCTGGTGCTCGGTCTGCTCCACGGGTATCGCGCGACGATCTCGCACACGTACGGAGATGTCTGCAAGTACTACCCGTCGTGTTCGGCGTACGCCGTCGGGGCGGTCCAGCAGCACGGCGCGCTCAAGGGCGCGGCTCTCACCGTCGCCCGTCTCGGGCGCTGCCATCCCTGGGCCGTCGGCGGCGTCGATGACGTGCCGGCCCACGCACACTTCCGCCACGGACTGACCCCGCACGGGTTCGTCGTCCCGGCACCCTCAGGAAAGGACTGATCCACCGCATGGATCTCTTGTTCGCCGCGACGTCTTCACCGTCCCCCGCCCCGGCCGCCGGCGGTTTCGACCTCATCGGCACGATCCTCTGGCCGCTCAAGTGGCTGGTCGAGATGGTGCTCGTCTTCTGGCACTGGCTGTTCACCGCGATGGGTCTTCCGCCCGCCGACGGCATCACGTGGGTGCTCTCGATCGTCGGCCTGGTCATCGTCGTGCGCTCGGCGCTCATCCCGCTCTTCGTGAAGCAGATCAAGAGCCAGCGCAAGATGATGGAAATCGCTCCTGAACTGCGAAAAGTTCAGGAGAAGTACCGAGGCAAGAAGGATCAGCTCTCTCGCGAGGCGATGAGCCGCGAGACGATGGCGCTGTACAAGAAGCACGGCACCACTCCCGTGTCGAGCTGTCTGCCGCTTCTCGTTCAGATGCCGATCTTCTTCGCGCTCTTCAGCGTCCTGAACGACGTCACCAAGCATGTGACGGCCGGCATCGGCGGTGTCGGACTGCTCAACGCCGAACTCACCCAGCAGTTCTACGACGCCAAGCTGTTCGGCGTCGCGTCCCTGCATGAGACGCTCATCAACGCGTTCGAGACGCAGAACGTCACGGCCATCGTGATCTTGCTCACGCTGGTCGTCCTGATGATCGCGTCGCAGTTCTTCACGCAGCTTCAGATCATCTCGAAGAACCTCTCCCCCGAGGCCAAGACCGGCCAGGCGTACCAGATGCAGAAGATCATGCTCTACGTCCTGCCCTTCGCCTTCGTCTTCTCGGGCGTCTTCTTCCCGCTCGGCGTCGTCATCTACTGGTTCGTGTCGAACCTGTGGACGATGGGCCAGCAGTTCCTCGTCATCCGCGAGATGCCGACGCCTGGGTCCGACGCGGCCAAAGCTCGCGAAGAGCGCCTGGCACGCAAGGGCAAGGCGATCGACAGCTCGGGCAAGGTCGTTCCGATGGAGAAGTACCAGGCCGAGCAGCAGCGCCTCTTTGAAGAGGCTGAGGCGGCGAAGGCCGCGGCTCCCAAGCGCCAGCAGCCGGTGAGCAAGCAGCGCGCGAAGAAGACGCAGGGCAACAAGCCCGCCGGCGGAGGCCAGCAGGGCAAGAAGCCGGATGCCACTTCGGGCACACCCTGATCTCCTTCCCGCAGAACTCCGACGAGGACACGATGACCCAGACCCCCGACCACGCCGTCGACACCCGCACTGACCGTGCCCCCGAGACCGTGGAGCAGCTCGAGCAGGAAGGCGATTTCGCCGCGGACTTCCTGGAGGGCCTTCTCGACATCGCCGACATCGACGGCGATCTCGCTCTCGACGTCCGCGCGGGCCGCGCCTATGTCTCCGTCGAAGCTCCCGAAGGCGGATCGGTCGGCGTGCTCGCCGACCCCGACACCGTGCAGGCGCTGCAGGAGCTCACGCGGATCGCGGTGCAGACGAAGACCGGCCGCTTCTCACGCCTGATCCTGGACATCGGCGGGTCCCGCGACACGCGCAAGCAGGAACTCACGACTCTCGTCGAGCGTGCGATCGCTCGTCTCGACGAGGGCGCATCCCAGGCATCCCTCCCCGCCATGTCGAGCTATGAGCGCAAGCTCGTCCACGACATCGTCTCGGAGCGCGGCTTCGTCTCGGAGTCGTACGGCGAGGGTGCCGACCGACACACGGTCATCAGCCGCGGGTGACCGACGTTTCACGTGAAACATCGATGAGCGAGATCGAGACCGAGCCGGCGGTCGCTGCGGAGATCTTCGGAGACCGCATCGAGGTGGCACGCGCGTTCACCCGAGCCCTCGGCGAGCACGGGGAAGAACGCGGCCTGATCGGCCCCCTCGAGCCTGCTCGGCTGTGGTCGCGCCATGTCCTCAACAGCGCGGTGGCTGCTCCCCTCTTCTCAGGTACGGTCGGCGACGTGGGTTCGGGTGCCGGCCTGCCGGGACTCGTGCTCGCGATCGCGCGGCCCGACGTGCAGTGGGTGCTCATCGAGCCCATGGAGCGCCGCGTCGCATGGCTGGACGAGCAGGTCGCCTCGCTCGGACTCGACAATGTCGAGGTGCTGCGCACTCGTGCGGAGGACTGGAAGCGCGGACCGGCGCTGGATGCCGTCACCGCCCGCGCGGTGAGCGCGCTGCGCACTCTCGTGCCTCTCACGGCGCCACTGGTGCGCGACGGTGGAGAGCTGATCCTCCTCAAGGGAGCGGCCGCTTCGAATGAGATCGAGGCTGCCGACAAGGTGCTGCGCAAGTTTCGAGTGAAGGATGCCCGAGTGGAACTCGTGGGCGAGGGTCTGCTCGAGGAACCGACACGCGTGGTGCGAGGCACCGTCCGCTGACCACCGAGCACCCGTCGGCTGCGATGGGTCTCGATGAGGCGGTCGTGCCTGCCGACCGACGGGGCGATTCGGTCACTCTTTCCTGACGGGATCTGCGCCGCGGCGATAGAGCAACCCGCACGGTCTGTGCATCGAGATCAGAGATGTTTCACGTGAAACGGTAGCGCTGCTGCGGGTCGGGACAGCGGAGGTCGTGGTCCGATTTCACGGCCGTGCCACCCACTCGACCGACGGGGCAGATTCGGTTGCTCGATCTCGACGGAGGATCCCCTTCAGAAGATCGAGTCGGGCGCGAGCCCGGCGAGATCGGACCGACTCTCCATCGGATCTCGCTGGAGGGGATCATCCACATCGCGTCAGGTGAGAAATGCGGCACGCGGGCAAGCCACCGGCACCTCGCGGTGGGTCTCGATGCGTCGCCTTCGGGGTGCGCGACCGACAGGTCTGGGTCGCGAGCGTTCGTGTGCTCGGCTCAGACTCCGTATCCAGTCCAGCGAGGGATGTTTCACGTGAAACATCGGCGTGGGTCCCATGCCCGGCCTTCGGCGGCTACTCCAGCGCCCATTCTGGGCTCGAGGCGTTCGAAGAGCCACGGAGCGTAGTGGAATGAGGGCACCGGGTGTTTCACGTGAAACATCGTTCTGGGTCTCGATAAGCCGCCTTCGACGGCCGCGCGAACGCGAGGTGTGGACTGTCGAAGCTCGACGAGCCTGGGATCGCGAGAAGACGCGTCCCGTTTCACATGAACACGGCGCATCGGCTCGACGGCTACGCTGCCAACTCGCGCGCCCGGGCCATGCGACGGAACACCGGTCCGACGTAAGAGGGATTGAGAGGGGAGGGAACGAGAGCGGGAGAAGCGCGTCGACCCCGCGGGTTAGAGTGGATGCCGACGTCCGACGAACTGCAGGAGCGCGTTTCACGTGGAACATCCCGACGACTCGGAGGCGACAGCATCCTTCGCATTCGACGACACCCCCCTCGCGCGTGAGCTGGCGGACCTCTCCGCCCGCCGCCGTGCTCTCGAGAGCACCGAGGTGCAGCTGTCGGGCAACACGCGGGTCGTCACTGTCTCGAACCAGAAGGGCGGTGTCGGCAAGACGACCACGACGGTGAATGTCGCCGCGGCCCTCGCATCGCTGGGCGCCCGCGTCCTGGTCATCGACCTCGACCCGCAGGGCAACGCGTCCACCGCCCTCGGGGTGCCGCACACCGCAGATATCCCGAGCGTCTACGACGTGCTGATCGACGAGTTCCCCCTCGCGGACATCGTGCAGACCAGTCCCGAGTCACCGAACCTCCTCTGCGCGCCGAGCACCATCCACCTCGCCGGTGCCGAGATCGAGCTCGTCTCGCAGGTCGCGCGGGAGCATCGACTCAAGACCGCGCTCGATGACTACCTGTCGAGCCCCGAGCACCGCCTGGACTTCGTGCTCATCGACTGCCCCCCGTCGCTCGGCCTGTTGACGATCAACGCCTTCACAGCGGCGGACGAGCTGCTCATCCCGATCCAGTGCGAGTACTACGCGCTCGAAGGTCTCAGCCAGCTCCTCGGCACCGTGCGGATGATCCAGAAGCACCTCAATCCCGGCCTGCACCTCTCCAGCATCCTTCTCACGATGTACGACGGACGTACGCGGCTCGCGCAGCAGGTCGCAGAGGAGGTGCGCGAGCACTTCCCCGACGACGTCCTCCGCACGGTCATCCCGCGTTCCGTGCGCGTGTCCGAGGCGCCCAGCTTCGGGCAGACCGTCATCGCCTACGACGGGCAGAGCGCAGGCGCGGTGGCGTACCGTGAAGCAGCCGTCGAGATCGTCCAGCGTGAGAACGCTGCCCAGACAGAACAGGAGTCCTGATGGCGAAGCGTACGGGCCTCGGCCGTGGAATCGGTGCCCTCATCCCGACGGCGGAACCCTCGGAGGCGCGCCCCGCCGACGTCTTCTTCCCCAAAGCGCCGGCCGAGGACATCACCGAGGTCGAGGCCGACCTCGTGGCGGTGCCCGGAGCGCGGCTCATCCAGGTCGATCCGCACGAGATCGTGCCCAATCCGCGGCAGCCGCGCACCCACTTCGACACCGACGATCTCGCCGAGCTCGTCCACAGCGTGCGCGAGTTCGGCGTCCTGCAGCCTGTGGTGGTGCGTGCGACGGACGATGGCACCTATGAGCTCATCATGGGGGAGCGGCGCACGCGGGCGGCTCGTGAAGCCGGTCTCGCGTCCATCCCGGCGATCGTGCGTGAGACCGCCGACGAGAATCTGCTCCGGGACGCTCTGCTCGAGAACCTCCACCGTTCCGAGCTCAACCCGCTCGAAGAAGCGTCGGCCTACCAGCAGCTGCTCGAGGACTTCGGCATCACGCAGGAGGAGCTGGCGGGTCGCATCGGCCGGTCGCGGCCGCAGATCAGCAACACGATCCGCCTCCTGAAGCTGCCCGTCCCGGTTCAGCAGCGCGTCGCTGCGGGTGTGCTCACCGCCGGTCATGCCCGAGCCATCCTCTCTCTCGCGGATCCCGAGGCGATGCAGCGGCTGGCCGACAAGATCGTCAACGAAGACCTCTCGGTACGTGCCGCAGAAGCGGCGGCGAAGATGCCGGATGCCGGCAAGAACCGACCCTCGAAGCCACAGGCCGGCGCTCGCCGTGCACACCTCGACGAGGTCGCGGAACGGCTCGGCGATCGCCTCAACACGCGCGTGAGGATTGCTCTGACCGCTAGAAAAGGCCAGATCAGCATAGACTTCGCCAGCATCCAGGACCTCAACCGCATCCTGGACGAGATCGGCGAGACGGGCTACGGCTCCGCCTGAGCCCGGCGCAGGAGAAGGGCGCGCTCGGCGTCGTTTCCGGGAAGCGAAGCAGCCCGCTGGAAAGCGGCCCTCGCGGCATCCTGCTCTCCGAGGCGCTCCAGCAACTCGCCGCGGACCGCGTGCCACGGTCGGAAATCATTCAGTTCTTCGGCGAGAGCGTCGACGATCTGCAGCCCCGCGGACGGATCTTCCGCCATCGACACCGCTACCGCACGATTGAGGGCGACGACCGGAGACGGCGCGAGCTGAAGCAGGGCGTCGTAGAGGCTCACGATGCGCGGCCAGTCCGTCTGGGCGAATGACGGTGCCGTGGCATGGCACTCCGCGACCGACGCCTGAAGGCCGTAGTAGCCGAGTCCCTGCGGGGCCGCCGCCGCGATGGCGAGCGCGGTACGACCGCGCGTGATCGCCGAGCGGTCCCAGCGGCCGCGATCCTGCTCCTCCAGCGTGAGCGGGAGGCCTTCGGCATCCGTCCGCGCGGCGAAGCGCGAGGATTGGAACTCCATGAGCGCGATGAGCGCTTGCACCTCGGTCTCCCGCGGGGCGAGCGCGGCGAGACGGCGAGCGAGCCGCACGGCTTCGCGCGCGACGTCGGGCCGTACGGTGTGTTCGCCATCGCTCGGCGAGTACCCCTCGGTGAAGAGCAGGTAGATCACCTGCAGGACGCTCGCCATGCGCGTCGGTCGCTCGACGCGGTCGGGCACCTCGAACAGCACGTTCTCGCGCGCGAGCGTGCGCTTGGCACGGACGATCCGCTGCTGGACGGTCGGAACCGAGATGAGCAGCATGCGCGCGATCTGCTCGGTGGTGAGTCCGGCGACGGTGCGCAGCGTGAGAGCGAGGCGCGCCTGCGCCGGCAGGACGGGGTGGCACGCGACGAACACGAGTCGAAGCACGTCGTCGTCGATGTCGTCGGGGTCGGCGGCGTCTTCGACGGGATGCCCGTGCTCGGCCATCAGGGCGTCGTGACCGAACAGCGGCTCGCGCTCCTGCCACCGCTCGCGACGACGCCAGCCATCGATCGCACGGCGCTTCGCGACCGTCATGAGCCATGCCCCGGGCTTATCCGGGATGCCCGCGTCCGGCCACTGCCCCAGCGCCTCGACGAGCGCCTCCTGAGCGAGGTCCTCCGCCCACGCGAAGTCGCCCGTGTGCCGCGTCAGAGCCGCGACGATCCGCGGGGACTCGGACCGCCAGACCGCCTCGACGGCCCGGCGCGCCCGATCCCGATCGCTCATGAGATCGCCACCGCGCCGGCGGCCCGACGTACGCTGGAAGGGTGAGGAGTGAAGAACAGACGCCGCGCCGACGAGCGAGCCTCGAGCTCCTGCGGGCGGAAGCGGCCGACGAACTGGCAGTCGTCATCGACGAACGCCTGCGTGGTGGTGAGGACCCCTGGGCCTTCATGGACGACCTTCCGACGGTCGACGAGCTCGTCGTCTTCACGCTCCGCGCCGAGAACATCGAGGCGAACGGCGGCGCACGGCCCAATGCCGCGCGCCACTACCGCGTCCTGCGTCAGATCGCTCTCGAGTACCCGCCGCTGACCGAAGCCGTCTGGCGCCTGCTGGGCGACGCGAACACGCACCGCCGCTGGGATGCGACAGTGCGTGCGGACGCGTCCTGACGAGATCACGAGTTCGCGGCGCGCCACTCCTGGGCCTTCGCGAGCCACTCGTTGTCCTCGGGCAGGTCGACGTCCGAGAACTCGTTGACGCGGCGCACCTCGAGAGCCACCCCCGGTCCGAGCGGGCACGCCAGGGCCCAGCGCTCCGCCTCTTCGCGCGACGCGACCTCGAGGATCCAGAACCCGGTGAAGACCTCGCGGGCCTCGGCGAACGGACCGTCCGAGACCGCGGGCGGAGTCGCGTCGAAGTCCACACGGAAGCCCTCCGAGGCATCCGAAAGTCCCTCGGCCGAGAGGAAGACCCCGGCCTTCTGCAGGGCCTCGTTGTAGGCGCCCATCTGGGCGACGACCTGTTCCATGTCGAGCTCGACGGCCGCCTTCGCGGCGGCTTCGGGTGAGACCTGCATGATCATCATGTAACGCACTGCCATCTCCTTGTTCGGCTTCTGGAAAGGCCGCTTCGACCTTCTCACTTCGTTCGTCGAACGAGAAGCGTGCGAATCGACATGTGGGCCGAAGAAGTTCTCATGCCTCCGGCGGCACGAACGCAGAAATCCCCGCTGACCTGGTGCAGGTCAGCGGGGATTTCGAATCCGGAATCAGCCGAGGTAGGCGGCGAGGTCCTGCTCGAGTGCGAACTTCGGCTTGGCGCCGATGATCGTCGTCTCGACCTGGCCCTTGTTGAACACCTTCATCGCGGGGATCGACGTGATCTGGTACTTCATGGCGAGGTCGGGGTTCTCGTCCACGTTGAGCTTCAGCACCGTGATCTTGTCGGGGTTCTCGGCCTGGATCTCGTCGAGGACGGGGGCGACCATGCGACACGGGCCGCACCACGCAGCCCAGAAGTCGACGAGCACCGGACCCTCGGCCTGGAGGACGTCCTGCTCGAACGTGGCGGAAGTCGTCGCCTTGGCGGTCATGGATTTACTCCTTCTGTAGGAAAGTCTCTTTTGGTGAAACGCAGAACGCGCGCGGATTGTTCCTACGCTGCGTCGGCGCGGGACAGCCCGGCATCCGGCAGTCCGTCGATCTCGCCCGCGTCGACGGCGGGAAGACCCGCCTCGCCCAGCGCGGCCAGGTAGTGCTCGACGTCGAGGGCCGCGACGGTGCCGCTGCCTGCGGCGGTGACCGCCTGACGATAGGTCGGGTCGATGACGTCTCCGGCGGCGAACACACCGGGCACGGAGGTGCGCGACGACCGTCCGTCGACCCAGACCGTGCCCTCGGGGGTCAGATCGAGCTTGCCGTGCACGAGGTGGGTGCGCGGGTCGTTTCCGATGGCGACGAACAGCCCGTCGACGGCGAGCTCGCGGCGGGAGCCGTCGACGGTGTCTTCGAGCACGAGGCCGTTGACGGCATCCGTCCCCAGCACGTCGACGACCTCGCTGTTCCAGACGAACTCGATCTTCTCGTTCGCGAATGCGCGGTCCTGCATGATCTTCGACGCGCGCAGCTCGCCGCGACGGTGGATGACGTAGACCTTCGAGGCGAACTTGGTGAGGAACGTCGCCTCTTCCATCGCCGAGTCGCCGCCGCCCACGACGGCGATGACGCGCTCGCGGAAGAAGAACCCGTCGCACGTCGCGCAGTACGAGACACCACGGCCCGAGAGGCGCTCTTCGCCCTCGATGCCGATCTTGCGATGCGCCGATCCGGTCGCGAAGACGAGGGAGTCGCCCTCGAACGTCTTGCCCGAACCGAGCGTGACCTTCTTGACCGGGCCGTCGATGTCGAGTTCGACGACGTCGTCGTAGAGCACCTCGGCGCCGAAGCGCTCGGCCTGCTCCTGCATCTTGGTCATGAGGTCGGGCCCCATGATGCCCTCGGGGAACCCCGGGAAGTTCTCGACATCGGTCGTGTTCATCAGTTCACCGCCGGCTTCGACGGACGACGCCACGACGAGCGGCTTCAGGTTCGCCCGCGCCGCATAGATCGCGGCGGTGTAGCCCGCAGGGCCCGAACCGATGATGATGACCTGACGCACGACACGACTCCTTTTCGATCGAGTGGGATGCCTCGGCCCCCACCGACTGCTTCAACACATGGTAACCGCGGGGCATTCCAGCCCGCGGCGTCAGCGCCGCCCGGGCAGGAACCGCTGCACGAGGGCGAGCGCGGGCTTGAGTTCGGGAGCGCGCAGGAGCGCCAGAACACCGAGGTAGACGATCAGTGAAGCCGTGCCGATGATCGCCGCCCCGAGCGCCCCGAAGAACTTGTCGGACACGGTCCAGCCGTCCGCGCCGCCCAGCAGGAGGAAGACGCTCCATCCCGCGAGACCCGCGGGAATCGCGGCGAGGATGTAGCGACCGAAGGACGGCCACCAGCTCCTGACCCCGATGCCGCCCAGCTTGCGGTCGAGAAGGATCACCGCGAGCACCATCTGGACGATGCCCGCGAGGGATTGCCCGAGCGCGATCCCGGCGGCGAGGAACTCGTTGGGCACGAGCCACGAGGCGAGCAGAGCAGTGATGACGACGAGCGCGCACTGCACCAGTGTGAAGAAGAACGGAAGGCGCGTCTCGTTGTAGATGTAGAACGTCCGCTGCACGATGAACAGCACCGACAGGGGCAGCAGGCCTGCGAGGAAGCACACGAGGACGAGTGCGGCATCCACCGCTTCCTGCGTCGAGTTGGTGAAGATGCGGGACGCCGGGATCGCCGCCGCCGCGAGGGCAGCCGTCGCGGCGACGATGAAGAGGCCCACAGTTCGAGCGCTGCGCCCGACATCCGCCTTGACCTCGTCGTGTCGCCCCGCCGCAGCGCGCTCGCTCAGTTGAGTGAAGTAGGGCGTCCCGATCGAGACGGCGATGATCGAGTAGGGGAGCATGAACAGCAACCAGGCGTTCTGCGACACGAAGACGCCGGGGAACTCCTTGCTCACCTCCGACAGGATCTGGGACTGCACCAGGCCCGCGAGCTGACCCGCGATGACCATGAGGAACGTCCACCCGGCGAGACGACCGATGTGTCTGAGCCCAACCCCGCGCCAGCGGAAGTCGGGGCGGATGTGCAGTCCCGTGCGACGCCAGAAGAAGAAGAGGATCGCGGCTTGGACGACGATGCCGAGAGTCGCCGTGCCGGCGAGGAGGGCGACCTTCGACGGTGTCCAGGCCTCGAGTGACCCCGTGAGCCCGAAGAGGGCGATGAAGATCGCGAAACCCGTGATCGACACAAGATTGTTCACGATCGGAGCCCACGTGAACGGGCCGAACACCCTGCGCGCATTGAGCGTCTCGCCGAAGAGCGCGTACAGGCCGTAGAAGAGGATCTGCGGCAGGCACCAGTACGCGAACGCCGTGGCGAGCGCCTGCTGATCGGGCGGGAATCGCGGCGCATACAGCTGAACGAGCAGCGGCGCGATGACGACCGCGACCGCGGTGACCGCCAGCAGCACGACCGTGCCGAGGGTCAGTAGCTTGGAGACGAAAGCGCTGCCGCCGTCGTCGTGACGGGCCGCCTTGACGATCTGCGGCACCACAACTGCGGTGAGGAGTCCGGCCTGGATGATCGCGTAGATGTTGTTGGGGAGCTGATTGGCGATCGCGAAGGCGTTGCCGGCCTCGGTCGTGGCGCCGATGGCCGACACGAGGACGACCGTGCGCAGGAATCCCGTCAGTCGAGAGACGACCGTGCCCGCGCCCAGAAGGACGCTCGCGCGAGCTACTCCACTCATGATTCCGGCCCATCGTCGGACGACCCCGGAGTGCCGGGCGCGTCTGGCGAGTCGGCGGTCGCGGCGTCCGTCTTCGCCTTCGTGCGCGCGCGCGCCCGACGCACGGTCCGTACGACGCCGAGCACGAGCAGGCCGCCGACGACGACCGAGAGCGCGATGATGCCGAAGGTCTCCCATTCGGCGCGCACGTTGACGTCGACGGTCTCGGCCGGTCCGATCGCGACGCTCGCGCGACTGCGCAGCTGGAGGGTCAGTGTGACCTCGCCGTTCCCGAGCCGTGCCCCCACGGGTACTTCGACGCGCGTGTTGCTCGTCGCCGTGGCGACGACGGGGTTCGCCCGCTGCACGTCCAGTCGCAGGTCGTCGGGCGTCGCGTAGAGCACGAGATTGGCCGGGTAGGCGAGGTCGTTGCGCACGGTGAACCGCAGGGCCGCGCCCGAGCCGAAGAGATTGATCGTCGTGGTCGGGAGCAGCCGGACCGAGCCGAGCGTCGTCTGCGTCGCTTCGTGATGCTCGGTGACGGCAGTCGCCCACTCCTCCGGCTCAGCGCTCCACCCGACGCCGAGGAGCTGCAGGATCTCGGCGCGCTCCGGGCCCGTGAGAAGAGCCGGGTCGTCGAGGATGGTGGCGAAGCGCGCGATCTCGGCTTCTTCGGCGAACAGGACGGACGCCTCGGACACGCGTGCCGCGGGCGGCTCGGCATCCGCGATCCGCACGTTCTGCGCCGCGCCCTCGGCGATCGCCGTCAGGGTCGTCTCGGACAGATCGGGATAGTCCAGCGCCGCGTCGATCGAGGCCCGCAGGCTCACCTGCGAGGCGGTCGTGGAGCGATCGAGAGCCACGAGGATCGCGCCACCGCCCGCGCTGGCCGAGGCGAAGGACAGGTAGGCGGATGCGGCGGCGAGGGATGCTCCGCGAATCGGGCCCGCTTCGCTGGCGGCGGCCTCGGAGAGGGAGCGACTGACGTCGGCGTCGTAGACCAGCAGCTCCGCCCCGCCGGCCGCGGCGTGCGGGGCGACGGTGGAGCCCGCCGCGCCCGCATCGGTCGCCGTCGACGGCACGAGGGTCAGGGATGCGTCCTCATCCGTGCCGAGTCCGCCCAGGGCCTCGATCGCTCCGGGCGTCACGGCGTCCGCGCTCGGCCAGTACACGGCACCGCGCGTCGCGGCGACGTCGACGAGCGCATCGAGAGTGAGGAAGGACGGCGCGAGCGGGTCGACGCTCGCCGACGGCGAGGGGGTCGGAGTCGGGGCCGGCTCGTCCTCGGCGGTCGCGGGTGGGAAGTCCGCCGGGTTCAGGAAGGCCGCGAGCGAGGTCGGCGCATGCGGGCGCCCGCCCGCATCGATCTGGACAGCGGGGTCGGCATCGCCGAACTGCAGAGCGAATCGGGGGTTGGGCAGGCTCTCGAGGCGGTCGAGCCAGGCGACGGCGCTGTCGGGAGCCGAGATGCCCAGGACGCGCACCGCGGCGAGGATGGCCGGATCGATCGCGAGCGTGGCGCTCGTGCCCTGGACGGCGTCGAGCGCGTCGTCGAGGGCGCCGCCGTCGGAGGTCAGCTCGGCGAGCTCAGGGGCGGTCAGCAGGGCTTCGGAACGAGGTGCGGCCGTGATCGGCACCACGATGCCGATGTCGGCGGCCGGTTGGTCGCGGGGTACGACGACGACGCTCGTCGAGCTCATCGCACCGGCGGCGCCGTCGTACGAGGCGACGATCGGATAGACCCCGGGTGCGAGACCTGCGAGGGCAGGCGCATCGGCGGGGACGAGGATGCCGGTGACGTCCTGCTGGCCGGGCGCAACCGGCTCGAGCAGCGTCGTGCCGACGGCTTCCACGGTGACGCCGTCGGTCGCGCCGGCGAGCCACGACGTGAGGGCCGCTCGCGAGTCGAGGGCCACGCGACCCAGCGAGAGGGTGACCGTGACCGGCGCGGTGGTGGCATCCGTCCCGTTCTGGATGCCGACCGAGACGGTGAGTCCGTCGCCCGGACGCAGGATGCCGTCCCGGATCGGAGACAGCGCGACCTCGACGACACCCGGGGACGGCGAGGGGGTGGGTGACGGTGTCGTGACTGCGGATACCGGCGCCCCGACGCCGATGCCGATCGCCAGCGCCGCGGCCGTCGCGAAGGCGGCGAGGACACGGAGGCGCGTGTGACGCGGAGGGGGCACGATCATGGATGTGGGGGTTTCGCTCCTGTGCGATGTCCGGACCGCACGATCAGGTGCGATTCTAGGCCGCGAGCCTCCGAGGCTCCCGACACCTCGCGGCGCGACGCGCTTGAATGGGACGATGCGCGCTGCCCTGCCCGACCCCGACGCCGCCCTGTGCCGCGATCTCGCGACCGATCTGCGTGCGGCGGGGTTCGCCTCCGCGGCCCTCCGCGGCGCGTGGGGCGAGTCCGCCGACACCGCGATCGCGCGCGGGCTGCGCTCGCCGGCCGTGCGCGCGCTCGCGGGACGGGAGGACGCGCTCGCCGTGCTCGGCCGGCTCCTTGTGCTCGGGATGCGGCAGCCCCTCCCGCTCGTCGATCTCGCACTGCCCGGGACCCGTGCCGAGGGACTCGTACGACTCGGACTCGCTGCGATCGACGGGGACGATGTCGTGCCGACGGCGATCGTCAGGCCGCAGTCGTTCGTCGACGAGCACGGCGAGGGTGAGTGGTGGGTCGCGAGCGACCTCGATGAGGCCGCCCTCGGCGGCCCGCTCCCCGAGGACCACGTGCTGGGCGTGGGCGGCGCGTCGCTCACGCTCGCGTCGCTGCAGCTGCCGACTCCCGCCGAGCGCGGGCTCGACATCGGCGTGGGCTGCGGCATCCAGGCGCTCCGTGCGCGCCGCAACGTCGCGCACGTCGTCGCGACCGACATCTCCGATCGTGCGCTCGCCTTCACGCGCCTCAACGCCCTGCTCAATGCCGTCGAGGGGATCGAGACGCGATCGGGCAGCCTGTTCGGACCGGTCGCGGGCGAGCGGTTCGATCGGGTCGTGTCGAATCCCCCGTTCGTGATCACCCCGCGCGTCGAGGGGGTGCCGGCGTACGAGTACCGCGACGGCGGACTCGTCGGCGATGACCTCGTCGCGGCGTTCGTCACCGAGGTCGGCGCGCATCTCGCCCCGGGCGGCGTCGCACAGCTGCTCGGCAACTGGGAGTCCCGTGCCGGAGTCGACGGTCTCGACCGCGTTCGTGCGTGGGTCGCGGCATCCACCGTCCCGCTCGACGCGTGGGTCGTGGAGCGGGAGGCGCTCGACCCGCTCGCCTACGCGGAGCTGTGGGTGCGCGACGGCGGCACGCTCGCGGGATCGCCGGGCTTCGCGGCCCTCATCGACGCGTGGACGATCGACTTCGCCGAGCGCGAGGTCACCTCGATCGGATTCGGCTACATCCTGCTCAGACGTCCGGAGACGGGCGGACCCACGCTGGACCGGTACGAGCGGATTCCGCAGGCCCTCCCCGACGGCGGACTCGGTCGGCACCTGGCCGACGCGCTCGATGCGCACGACGCACTCGCGCGACTCGACGACGGCGAGCTCGCGGCATCCATCGTCGTCGTCGCCCCCGATGTCACGGAAGCGCGCCATCAGCTGCCCGGAGCCGAGGCGCCGACGCTCATCGAACTGCGTCAGGGCGCCGGATTCGGTCGTTCGCTCATCGTCGATCCCGGACTCGCGGCTCTCGTGGGCGCGTGCGACGGCGACCTGCCGGTCGGCGTGCTCATCGACGCGATCGCCGAGCTCCTGGAGGTGGATGCCGGTGAGCTGCGCGATGATCTGCTGCCGCGCGTGCGCGAGCTGGTGTTCACGGGCTTCCTCCGACTCGCCTGATCCGACGATGCGCGCTCGGTAGGCTCGTGGGCATGCTCAACATGGCCGAGGGCGTCGCGCGCCTCGGCGCGCTCGCCGAGTCCCCCGTCGTCGCGACCCTCGCTCACGCGTTCGTCGAGGCGGGCTTCGACCTCGCGATCGTCGGCGGTCCCGTGCGCGACGCGCTGCTCGGCCGACCGGTGCACGACCTCGACTTCACGACCGACGCGCGGCCCGACGACATCCTGCGCATCGTCAAGCCCATCAGCACCGCGCAGTGGGACATCGGCCGTGCGTTCGGCACGATCGGCGCGCGGGTTCAGGGCGAGCAGGTCGAGATCACGACGTATCGCGCCGACAGCTACGACGGCGTGACCCGCAAGCCCACGGTCGAGTTCGGCGATGAGATCGAAGGCGATCTCGTGCGTCGCGACTTCACGGTCAATGCGATGGCGCTGCGTGTCCCCGGCCGCACGCTCGTCGATCCCACCGGCGGCGTCGAGGACCTCGTGCGCGCTCTGCTGCGCACTCCGGTCGACCCCGCCATCAGCTTCGGCGACGACCCGCTCCGGATGCTGCGGGCCGCCCGCTTCTCTTCTCAGCTCGAGTTCGCCGTCGATCCCGCGACGGTCGCGGCCATGGCCGAGCTGCGCTCGACCCTCGCCATGGTGAGCCCGGAACGCATCCAGAGCGAGCTCGTACGCCTCCTGCAGACGGACGACCCCCTGCGCGGCATCCGCCTGCTCGTCCAGACGGGGCTCATGGACGAGTTCCTTCCCGAGATCCCCGCGCTCAAGCTCGAGGTCGACGAGCACCACCACCACAAGGACGTCTACGAGCATTCGCTCACGGTGCTCAGCCAGGCGATCGAGCTCGAGCGGGTGCGGCATCCTGGATCCGCACCCGACGTGCCCCTGCGCATCGCCGCACTCCTGCACGACATCGGCAAGCCCGCGACGCGTCGGCTCGAGCCCGGCGGCGGGGTGACGTTCCACCACCACGACGTCAAGGGTGCGCGGCTCGCGCGCAAGCGGCTGCAGGCCCTGCGCTTCGACTCCGCCACGACCGATTCGGTCGCGCAGCTCATCGAGCAGCACCTGCGGTTCTTCGGATACGCCGAGGGCGCGTGGACCGACTCCGCGGTGCGTCGCTACGTGCGGGATGCCGGACCCGAGCTCGAACGGCTGCACATCCTGACGCGGGCCGACGTGACGACGCGCAACAAGCGAAAGGCCGCGCGGCTGGCAGGCGCGTACGACGACATCGAGCGACGCATCACCGAGCTCTCGGCCCAGGAGGAGCTCGACTCGATCCGTCCCGAGCTCGACGGCAACCGGATCCAGGAGATCCTCGGCATTCCGCCGGGCCGTGACGTCGGCGCGGCGTACCGCTGGCTGCTGGACCTGCGGCTCGACGAAGGCGTGATCGGCGCGGAGGAGGCCGAGCGGCGCCTGCGCGAGTGGTGGGCCGCCCGCTGATCCTCGCCGACACCGAGTCATCGCGTCGAACCCCGGTCTCGCGGGATCGGTTTCGACGAGGATCCTCGGGCTCGCGGCCCAGGCGCGATCTACACTGGACGCACGCTCCCCGACGTCGATCGGAGCCCCATGCCTTCGCCGTGGTCACCGCGCCGCGATGTCTCGCCCGAGACCTCGCGACTGCTGATCGAGCGCGCTCACGAAGAGCTGCTCGCGGGCCACGACCAGGATCAGCGACTGCTCGATGTCCGCCCGCTCGTGCGCGAATCGTGGCGGCGTTCGCTCGACAGTCTGGTCGGCGCCGAGGCGCTCCCCCCGCTCGACTTCGGCGGTGACGCGATCGACGAGTATCTGCGCACGCACCCGCTGTCGGGCGTCATCGACATGGTGCGGGGGCTGCTCCTCCCGGGTGGACCGGACGAGTCCGGCGTGGTCGTCGCGGTCGGCGATGCCGCGGGCCGGCTGCTGTGGGTCGACGGCGACCGGAGCGTGCGTTCGCTCACGGGCGACATGGGCTTCGTCCCCGGCGCGAACTGGTCGGAGACCGCGGTGGGGACGTCGGCGCCGGGCACCGCGCTGGAGCTCGATCGCGGCGTGCAGATCCGCGGAGCGGAGCACTTCAACCGGCTCGTGCAGCCGTGGTCGTGCACGGCGGCGCCCGTCCATGACCCCGAGACCCGTCGCATCCTGGGTGTCATCGACGTGACGGGCGGCGTCGAAGCCGTCTCGCCCCAGGCGCAGCTGCTGGTGGATGCCGCGGCCCGCGCGATCGAGGGCGAACTCATGGTCGCGCGGCTCAAGGCGCGTGCTGCGCCCGGGCGGGCGCGGCGCACGAAGCCGGTGCGCAGCGCGGCGGTGCGGTCCACCCTGCGCGTGCTCGGCCGCGATCGGGCGCTGCTCGAGGTCGCGGGCGACGGTGCCGAGACCGTGACGGAGATCGGCGCACGGCACGCGGAGATCCTGCTGATGCTCGCCGTGCACCGGCAGGGCCTCTCGGCCGAGCGCCTCGGCGAGCTCGTGTACGGCGAGGCCGACGCGAAGGACACCCTGCGCCCCGAGCTCGTCCGTCTGCGCAAGCACCTCGAGCGCGTCGCTCCGCACCTCGTGCCCGCGTCGCGGCCGTATCGACTGACCGCGGAACTGGAGACCGACGCGCATCAGCTCCTGTCGCTCCTCGATCGCGGGGCGCACCGCGTCGCGCTCGCCGCGTTCCACGGCGATGTGCTCCCGACGTCGCACGCTCCGGGCGTGGAGGAGTTCCGCGACGCCGTCCGCGGTGCCCTGCGCGAGGCCCTCGTGGCCGAGGCATCCGTCGACGTCCTGCTGTCGTTCGCCGATACGGATGCCGGCACGGACGACGTCGAGCTCCTGCGGCTGTGCCTCTCGATGCTGCCCCCGCGCTCGCCGAAGCGATCGTCGCTCGTGGCGCGGATCGAGCGCCTCGAGTCCTGATCCGCCCCCGGCGAGGATGCGTGCAACGGGATGCAACGTTGCGCGGCCTACCTTCGACGCAACGTCAACCCGCGCGCGACGACGGATGTCGCGCACCTGTCGAAGGAGACACCATGACCATCGTGGAAGAGGGCGTCTCGAGCGTCTACGCCGCCCCCGGGCAGCGCGGCTCGGTCGCCGAATACCGACCCCGGTACGGCCACTACATCGGCGGCGAGTTCGTCGAACCCGTCAAGGGCCAGTACTTCGAGAACATCTCGCCCGTCAACGGCAAGCCGTTCACCGAGGTCGGCCGCGGGGCGGTCGAGGACATCGACCGAGCGGTGGATGTCGCGTGGAAGGCCTTCGCGTCGTGGAAGAAGACGACGCCGGCCGAGCGCTCCGTCATCCTCAACAAGATCGCCGACCGCATCGAGGCGAACCTCGAGAAGATCGCCGTCGCCGAGACGTGGGAGAACGGCAAGCCCGTCCGCGAGACGCTGGCGGCCGACATCCCGCTCGCGATCGACCACTTCCGCTATTTCGCCGGAGTCCTCCGCGCGCAGGAGGGCACGCTCAGCCAGCTCGACGAGAACACCGTCGCGTACCACTTCCACGAGCCGCTCGGGGTCGTCGGGCAGATCATCCCGTGGAACTTCCCGATCCTGATGGCGGTATGGAAGCTCGCCCCGGCGCTCGCGGCGGGCAACTGCATCGTGCTCAAGCCGGCGGAGCAGACGCCGGCATCCATCCTCTTCCTCATCGACATCATCGGCGACCTGCTGCCGGCCGGCGTTCTCAACATCGTCAACGGCTTCGGCATCGAGGCGGGCGCGCCGCTCGCGTCGCACAAGAGGATCCGCAAGATCGCGTTCACGGGTGAGACGACCACGGGTCGGCTCATCATGCAGTACGCGTCGCAGAACCTCATCCCCGTGACGCTCGAGCTCGGAGGCAAGAGCCCGAACGTCTTCTTCGAGGACGTCGCGTGGAAGACCGACGACGGCTTCTACGACAAGGCGCTCGAGGGCTTCACGCTCTTCGCGCTGAACCAGGGCGAGGTCTGCACGTGCCCGTCGCGCGCGCTCATCCAGCGCTCGATCTACGACCGGTTCCTCGCTGACGGGCTCGACCGGGTCGGCAAGATCGTCCAGGGCAATCCGCTCGACCCGAACACGATGATCGGGGCGCAGGCGTCCAACGACCAGCTCGAGAAGATCCTGTCCTACATCGACATCGGCAAAGCGGGCGGCGCGAAGCTGCTGACGGGCGGCGAGCGCGTCGACCTCGGCGGGGACCTCAGCGAGGGCTACTACGTCGCACCGACCGTCTTCGAGGGCACGAACGACATGCGGATCTTCCAGGAGGAGATCTTCGGCCCGGTGCTGTCGGTCACGTCGTTCGACAGCTTCGACGACGCGATCTCGATCGCGAACGACTCTCTCTACGGTCTCGGCGCCGGCGTGTGGAGCCGCTCGGGCGACACGGCCTACAAGGCGGGGCGTGCGATCGAGGCCGGTCGTGTCTGGACGAACACGTACCACCAGTACCCCGCGCACGCGGCGTTCGGCGGATACAAGCAGTCCGGCATCGGTCGCGAGAACCACCTGAAGATGCTCGACCACTACCAGCAGACGAAGAACCTTCTGGTCTCCTACGCGGAAGGCTCGATGGGCTTCTTCTGATCCCCACCCCACCCGCTCGACGGCCGGCTCTGGCACCGGCTGTCGGGCGGGTGATCCCCGAGAGAGAGGCGTGCTCAGTGGTCGTCGAGACCTACTCCAGAGTCGAGGTGACGGATGCCGCGGCATCCCTCCTCCGCGATCTCACGAAACAGCATGGTCCGCTGATGTTCCATCAGTCGGGCGGATGCTGCGACGGCAGCGCCCCCATGTGCTTCCCCGTCGGCATGTTCCTCACGGGGCCTTCGGACGTGCACCTGGGCGGACTCGAGGTGGGACTCGACGACCCCATCCAGGTCTACATCTCGGAGGCGCAGTTCGAGTACTGGAAGTACACGCACCTCACGATCGACGCCGTTCCGGGCCGTGGCGCGGGCTTCTCGGTCGAGTCGCCGACGGGCATGCGCTTCATCGTGCGGTCGAGGATGCTCGACGACCCCGAGCTGGAGTTCTTCGGATTGAAGCCGCAGACACAGCGCTAGCATCGCTCTCGTGAGCGAGTCGACAACCGGCGAGACGCGGGCGGAGGGCTTCTTCACGGCCGAGCGCGCCAAGGCGTTCGCCGACGCTGTCGTCGCGATCGCGATGACGCTCCTCATCCTGCCGCTCATGGAGAGCGTCGCCGATGTCGCGAGCGACGACCGCTCCGCGCTGCACTGGTTCGCCGAACACCAGCAGCAGCTCATGAGCTTCGTGCTGAGCTTCGCCATCATCGCGCTGTTCTGGATGACGCATCACCGCGTCTTCGCCACCGTCGAGACCGTCACGACCCCGCTCCTGTGGATCATCATGGCCTGGCTGCTGTCGATCGTGTGGCTGCCCGTCGCGACGGCGATGTCGGGGCAGATGAGCGGCGAGGACCAGCTCGTCAAAATCGTCTACATCGGGAGCATGGTCGTGACCTCGCTCATCATGTTCGCGCAGCGGCTCTACCTGCGTGCGCACCCTCGTCTGCACCGCATTCCGCCCGCCAACCTCGTACGGGGCATGAGCGCCGACATCGCGATGGCGCTGCTGTTCGCCCTCGCGCTCGTGATCGCCCTGCTCGTCCCGGCTGTCGGCTACTGGGCGCTGCTGATCATGTATCTGGTTGCGCCTGTTCAACACCTCATCGTGCGGGCGCTCGCGCGTCGGGGCGGGCGAGCAGCGCTCTAGCGGCCGAGGAACGCGGCGAAGACACCGAACTGGCTCAGAAGCCAGAAGAGGAAGAAGGCCCCCACGAAGACGAACGCGATCCACGGCACGCGCCGCTTGAGACGCAGACCGCCTGCGGCGACGCCCGGGGGCGGGCGCAGCATCCCGTCGGTGGCCGCGAAGGGGATGGATGCCGCGCCCCCCGCCACCGGGGGCGCGCCGATCGCGGGCACCGACTCCTGCAGACGCTCGTCGCGCCAGCGGGCCCACTGCGCGAATTTGTCGAGCAGCGCCGCGACGACCGAGAAGAGCCAGTTCCACATGGCGGGGTCGAGCGTCGAGAAGTCCCGCTGGCCGTAGAGGAACAGCCAGTCGTCCACGATCTCGACGTCGAGCGCGGCGGCGTTGTCAATGAAGCGCGCCATGATGTCGGGCGTGAACAGATAGAGCGCGTCGCGTTCATAGCCCCGCGGGCAGTAGAGCGAGAAGAAGCGGTCGAAGTCGCCCTCGAGGCTGAGGCGCTGATCCTTGTCGAAGGATGCCGGGAGGTTCGAGCCGAACAGGCTGTTGTTGCCGGTCGCGTCGAGCACGATGTGCGGAAGCGGCACGTCGAGCTTGACGGCGACGTAGCCCCACCGGTGCGTCGTGCTGTTCTTGCCCGACTTCGTCGTGTACCGGTAGTTCGCGAACTCGACGAAGCGGGGCTTGTCGCCGCGCACGAGGTCGCTCGACATGCGTGAGCTCCCGAGGCTGAAGATCATCCCGGGGAGCCCCGGGTCCGCGATCTGCGGCACGTAGCCCATGCCGTTCGCGCGCGCGAAGCGGTCGAGGCGATACCGGCGAGCGCTCTGGCCGCGGGAGAAGCGCACGGCGAAGATCACGACGACGGCGATCACGATCCCCACGACCAGGAGGGGGAGGATGCCCGCGAGCGACCCGATCACGCCACCGGCGGTGCTGCGCAGCACCATGGACGCCGTGAAGGCGACGAACACACTGACCATGACCGCGAAGACCCCGGCGAAGACGGCGAGCACGATTCCGACGGCGAATCCGCCGCCTGCGGAGGCAGTCGCACCCCGTGCGCGCATCTCGGTCGCATGCGCCCGCACCGCCGCGCAGTCGATCTGCTCGACGAGCGGGCGGGCATCGAAGGGCAGCGATGGCGCCGGCATCCCGCTCATGCGTCCTCCTCGGTCGTTCGCCGTCCACGCTACCGGGGCGCGCGCACAACTCCGGCGAATCGGCGGCGCAGCAGCGCCGAACAGCCTTTCCGGGGCGATGCGCGGCAAGATTGCAGGAGTTGTGCACGGCGAGGAGGCAGCACCATGACGGCTCACGACCCCGACGACCTCGACGCGCTGCGCGCGCAGTCCGATGTGCTCGCGCTCGACGCGCTTCTGAGCGATGACGAACGAGCGGCGCGCGACCGCGTGCGTGCGTTCGTCGACGCCGAGATCCGACCGCACATCGCGGGCTGGTTCGACCGCGGGCACTTCCCCGCCGAGCTCGCGCCCGCGTTCGGCGAGCTGGGCGTGCTCGGCATGAGCCTGGAGGGGTATGGATGCCCCGGCCGCTCCGCCGTGGAGTACGGTCTCGCGGCGCTCGAGCTCGAGGCGGGCGACTCGGGACTGCGCACGTTCGTCTCGGTGCAGGGCTCCCTCGCCATGGGCTCCATCCACCGATGGGGCAGCGAGGAGCAGAAGCAGGAGTGGCTGCCGCGGATGGCGCGCGGCGAGGTCATCGGAAGCTTCGGGCTCACCGAGCCGAGCGCGGGGTCGGACCCGGCGAGCATGAAGACATACGCCGAGCGCGACGGCGACGACTGGATCCTGACGGGCGAGAAGCGCTGGATCGGCCTCGCCTCGATCGCGCAGGTCACGGTCGTGTGGGCGCAGACGCACGAGGGCGTGCGCGGGTTCGTCGTCCCGACCGACTCGCCCGGTTACGACGCCGTCGTGCTCGAGCCCAAGGGGTCGATGCGCGCGTCGGTGCAGTGCGAACTGCGGTTCGACGGCATCCGGCTTCCTTCTTCGGCGGTCCTGCCCGGCGCGGTCGGTCTGCGCGGACCGTTCTCGGCGCTCAACGAAGCGCGCTACGGGATCGTGTGGGGTGCGATGGGCGCCGCGCGCGACAGCTACGAAGCCGCGCTGCGCTACGCCCTCGCCCGTGACCAGTTCGGCGGACCGATCGCCGGCTTCCAGCTCACGCAGCAGAAGCTCGTGGACATGCTGCTCGAGCTCCAGAAGGGCGCTCTGCTCGCGCTGCACCTCGGACGGGCGAAGGATGCCGGGACCCTCCGCCCCGAGCAGATCTCGCTCGGCAAGCTCAACAACGTGCGCGAGGCGATCGCGATCGCGCGCGAGGCGCGCACGATCCTCGGCGGCAACGGCGTGCTGCTTGAGCACTCGCCCATCCGGCACGCGGCGAACCTCGAGTCGGTGCGCACCTATGAGGGCACCGACGAGGTGCACACGCTGATCCTCGGACAGCACATCACGGGCATCGGCGCGTTCCGGTGACCGGGTCGCTCGAGGGGCTGCTCGTCGCGGACTTCAGCCGCGTCCTCGCGGGGCCGTACTGCACGATGCTCCTCGCCGATCTCGGTGCGACCGTCGTCAAGGTCGAGGGTCCCGACGGCGACGAGACGAGACGATGGATGCCGCCCGCGGCCGGCGAGGACTCCACCTACTTCCTGTCGGTGAATCGGGGCAAGCGCGGCATCGTGCTCGACCTCGGCGATCCGGCGGACGCCGAGGTGGCGCGCGCGCTCGCCGCGAAGGCCGACGTCGTCGTGCAGAACTTCGTACCGGGCACGGCCGCGCGATGGGGTCTCGACTTCGAGAGCGTCCGTTCGACCAATCCCCGTGTCGTCTACGCGTCGATCTCGGGATTCGGCGCAGGCTCCGATCAGCCCGGCTACGACGTCCTCGCGCAAGCGCTGTCGGGGCTGATGAGCGTGACGGGGCAACCGGACGGACCCCCCACGAAAGCGGGGGTCGCGATCGTCGACGTGGTCACCGGACTCCACGTGGCGGTCGGCATCCTGGCGGCGCTCCACCACCGCGACCGCACCGGTGCGGGCCAGCACGTCGAGGTGAACCTGCTGAGCTCCGCGCTCTCGGCGCTGGTGAACCAGACCGGCGCGTGGGCGTTCGCGGGGGTCGTGCCGCAGCGCTTGGGCAACGACCACCCGAGCATCTTCCCCTACGGCCCCTTCCCCACCGCCGAGGGCGACCTCGTCGTCGCGATCGGCAACGACCGGCAGTTCGCGCGTCTGTGCGAAGGGCTCGGGACGCCGAAGCTCGCCGCCGACGCGCGCTTCCGCGCCGCGGCCGATCGAAGTGCCAACCGCGCATCGCTGCGACCGCTGCTCGTCGCCGCGCTCAGCCGGCGCTCCGCCGTCGCCTGGCACGCCGCGCTGTCCGCATCCGGCATCCCATGCGCCCCCATCCTCGACATCGGCGACGCCTTCGCGCTCGCCGACCGACTCGGGCTCGCTCCTCTCGCCCGCACGCGGGACGGCGACGTCGTCGGCGTCCGCAGTCCGGTGAGCTTCTCGGAATCCCCCGTCGAGTACCGCCTCACGCCACCCTCGCCGAACCGCGATCGCGCGTGGGTCGAGCGCGAGGTGGTCGCGCGCGGGATCGAGGCGCCCGCCGACCCCGCGCACCGATTCGGCGGCTGACCGGGCATCCGGTACCATTGGAGGGTTGTCCGCACGCGCACCATGCGCATTCAGTCGAACGACATGCACACACCCTCCTGCTGCCGGGAAATGCCCGGCAGCCGTTCTAGTCCGAAGGAGGTGGGTTAGTGACGCACCAGTACGAGCTCATGGTCATCCTGAGCCCCGAACTCGACGAGCGCCTCGTGGCGCCCAATCTCGACAAGTTCCTTAAGGTCATCACCAACGATGGTGGCACTATCGACAACGTCGACATCTGGGGCCGCCGTCGTCTCGCCTACGAGATCCAGAAGAAGACCGAAGGCATCTACGCCGTCGTGGCCTTCACCGCGACGTCCGCCGCGACGCAGGAGCTCGACCGCCAGCTCAAGCTGAGCGAGACGGTCATGCGCACCAAGGTCCTCCGCGCCGAGGAAGCGATCGCCCTGATCGAGTCCGAGAAGAAGCGCGCCGACGAGAAGGCCGCCCGCAAGGCTGCTCGTCCTGCCAAGCCCGTTGCGAAGCAGGACGCGTAACGACCATGGCCGGCGAGACGATCATCACCGTCGTGGGCAACCTCACGGCTGATCCCGAACTGCGCTACACGCAGAACGGTCTCCCCGTCGCGAATTTCACGATCGCTTCGACCCCGCGCAACTTCGACCGTGCCGCGAACGAGTGGAAGGACGGCGAAGCGCTGTTCCTCCGCGCGAGCGTGTGGCGCGAGTTCGCCGAGCACGTGGCCGGCTCGCTGACGAAGGGCTCCCGCGTCATCGCGACCGGTCGCCTCAAGCAGCGCAGCTACCAGGATCGCGAAGGCAACAACCGCACCGCGATCGAGCTGGAGGTCGACGAGATCGGCCCGTCGCTGCGCTACGCGACCGCACAGGTCACGCGCGCTGCGAGCGGGGGCGGCAACTACGGCGGCGGAGCGGGCGGTGCCGCCGGTGGCGGTCAGCGCCCCGCGCAGGTCGCCGACGAGCCGTGGTCGACTCCGGGTTCGTCGAACGCCGGTGGCGGGGATGCCTGGGCGACGCCCGGTTCCTCCTACGGCGACGACACCCCCTTCTAAGAGATCTCCGGATGCTGCGGCATCCGACAACAACTAAGGAAAAGAAATGGCTGGAAAGGCTACCGGCGATCGCCGCAAGCCGCGGAAGGGCGCGAAGAACGCAGCCCCCGCGAAGGCGATCCGCGTCGGCGTCATCGACTACAAGGACGTCGCAACTCTTCGCAAGTTCATCTCGGAGCGCGGCAAGATCCGCGCCCGTCGTATCACCGGTGTCTCGGTGCAGGAGCAGCGTCTGATCGCCAAGGCGATCAAGAACGCGCGCGAAATGGCGCTCCTGCCTTACGCCGGCGCCGGCCGCTAAGGAGCACCTCATGGCAAAGCTGATTCTCACGAATGAGGTCGCCGGGCTCGGAAGCGCCGGTGACGTTATCGAGGTCAAGAACGGGTACGCCCGCAACTACCTCATCCCCCAGGGCTTCGCAGTGGCCTGGACCCGCGGCGGCGAGAAGCAGGTCGCTTCGATCCGTGCGGCGCGCGACTCGCGTGCGATCCACGACCACGAAGAGGCTGTGGCGCTCAAGGACGCCCTCGAGGGCACCAAGGTGCGTCTCGCCGTCAAGGCCGGCAACGAAGGACGCCTCTTCGGCTCCGTCAAGACCGGTGACGTCGCCGACGCCGTCAAGGCCGCAGGCCTCGGCGAGCTCGACAAGCGCAAGATCCACATCACGTCGCCGATCAAGTCGATCGGCGAGCACGAGGCGACGGTGCGTCTGCGCGACGACCTGACCGCCGTGATCACCCTTTCGGTGGTCGCAGCGAAGTAACGAGTTTCGGCACGCCGTTTCGTGTGCCGGATGACGATGCCGCGGACCTTCGGGTCCGCGGCATCTGTCGTTTCCGGCGTGCGGGAGCGGATGCCGCGCGCAGCCCCCAGGTGGCGCGGCATCCGCCCGTCTATGCCGGGTCGCAACGAGCGACGGTCCAGGCAGAGCCCGCCGCCCGCTGCGACCCGGTGGTCTCTCAGACGATCCCGCGGCGGTGGCCGACGTACATCGCCCCCGCTCCCGCGAGCATGATGAGCAGCGCCACGATGAGCGTCGGCAGGATGCCGGGGCTTCCCGTCTCTGCGAGTGCCGCGTCGGCGAGGATCATGCCGGCCGAACTCGACCCGTCACCCGCTCCCCCGGGTGCGACGGGAGTGCCGGGCTCCTCCGGCTCCCCCGGGGTTCCCGGGTCGACCGGCGTGGTCGGAACGGTCGGCGTCTCGGTCTCGCTGTCGCCGATCACCGAGATGGCGTTGCCGCCCAGGGTGACAGGGGCCGTGATCGGGATGACCAGCTGCGTTCCGCCGAGGACGGAGTCCTCGCCGTTCGTGGCCGGGTCTCCCCCCGCCGCGGGCGCGCCCGCGGGTGCGGTCGCGCCGGTGCTCTCGCTGTCGCCGACGACGCTGATGGCGTTGCCGACGGCGGTGACCGGTGCCGTGACGGGCGCGACGACCTGGGTGCCGCTCGCTACTCCGTCGTCACCCGTGGTGGTGGGCGTTCCGGTCGCCGCGGGCGCGGTTCCGGCGGGACCAGTGGTGCCGGTGCTCTCGCTGTCGCCGACGACGCTGATGGCGTTGCCGACGGCGGTGATCGGTGCCGTGACGGGCGCGACGACCTGGGTGCCGCTCGCTACTCCGTCGCCGCCATCGGTCGCCGGTGCTCCCGTCGCACCGCCCATCGTGCCGGCGGGTGTGGACGCGCCTTCGCTCGAGCTGTCGCCGAGGACCGAGATCGCGTTGCCGGTCACATTCACCGGAGCCGCGATCGGCGCGACGACCTGGCTACCGCCGAGGACCGAGTCCCCACCGGTCGTGGTCGGCGAACCCCCGGCAGCGGTGGCCGGAGCGTCGCCGTCGGGCGAAGTCGCTCCATCGCTGCTGGTGTCGCCGACAACGCTGAGCGCATTGCCGGTGAGGGTGATCGGCACATCGAGACCCAGAACGGACTGGGTGCCCGAGAGGATGCCGTCAGCGCCGCCCGTCTGCGGGGCGGGTGCCGGGGATGCCGGTGCCTCCGGTGCGGCGGGGGCCGCGGCATCCATCGACGAACTGTCGCCGAGGACGGACACCGCGTTGCCGGTCACCGTGACCGGGACGCTGACCGAGACGAGCGCCTGCGTTCCGGATGCGACGCCGTCCTGCCCGCTCGTGTTCGCCGGAGCGGGGGCCGGAGCCGCCGCGGGGGACGCCGCCGACGCAGCGGCCGGAGCCGGCGCCGCCTGCGTGCTCGAGCTGTCGCCGAGCAGTGAGATCGAGGTGTCGGTGACGGTGATGGGCACCGCCACGTTCAGGAGCGCCTGGGTGCCCGAGAGCAGCCCGTCTTCGCCTGTCGTCGTGCCGTCGGCCGCATTGGCGGCCGTTGCGCCGAGCAGCGTGATGCCGCCGGCGAGAGCGACGCCCCAGAGGGCGCGCTTGAGGATCGTGCGCATGGTCTTGCTCCTTTGCTGAGTGATCGGATGTGCGCGCGGTGCGCGCGGATGCGGAGCCGCCCACGGAGGGGCGGAGCATCCCGATCAGTCAGGGGAGACGTCGGTGGACGCTGCGGGCGCCGGAGGCACGCGATCGTCCGAGAGTCCCGCGCGACGCACCCAGGCACGGTGTGCGGCGAACGGGACCATGGCGACGAGCGCCCAGGCGCCGGAACCCGCACCGGCGGGTCCCGAGGTGGCAGAGGACAGCAGGCAGAGTCCTGCTGTGAAAGTCGAGGGAGGGGAGGCCTGTGCGAAGGCATCCGCAGGCACAGCGCTCCCCCGCGACGGCGTCAACGCGAGCGCCGTCCCGGTGGGTCCGGAGGCCGCAGCCACCGCGGGAGATGCACCTGCACCCTCGAGCGAGAGCGCGGGAAGCGCAGCGGACGGTGAATCGGGACCGGCCGGCGAGACCACGACAGGGGCGGTGATCGCGACGACGGTGTCGAGAGTCGCGCCCAGCGTGCTGTCGAGCGTGGTTCCGACGGCGAGAAGAGCACGGTCCAGTCGAAGCGAGACGACGAGGTCGCCGACGGTCGGGATGCCGCTGACGAGCTCCGTCGTCGGCTGGACGACCTCGGTGACGACGGGCTCGACGACCGCCGTGACGACCCCGCCGCCGAGGGTTGCGGCGGTCGGTGCGGTCACCGCGGTGACCACTGATCCGACCGTGTTCACGGTCTCGGTCACGGGCTGCTGCACGGGCGCCGGAGTCACTGCGACCACGGAGCCCACCACCTCCGAGACGCTTCCGCCGACGGTCGACACCGTGTCGGTGAGTGCGGTGGTGGTCGTGTCGAGCAGGGATGTGACGGCACCCAGGAGCCCGGGCTCATCGTCGTTCTCCGCGGCCTGAGCGTGGCCGCCACTGAGTCCGAGGACGAGCGAGATGAGGATCCAGGCGAACGCGGTCACGAGCCCGATCAGGGCGAGGCGCACAGTCCGCGCTAGCGATGGTGCGATGTCCACGTTCACCTCCCCATACAGAAATGGGCTGCGCGCTCCGGTCGGATCGCGCATCGGGTGCCTGGACGAGTGACGATACCCCTTCAACCGCGTGGAGTCCATAGGATCCTCAAAACTTCGGGTATTTCGCCGGTTCGGGGATGTGTCTGGAAGGTAAGTGTTTTACACAACCCGCCTTTCGGCGGACAAACCTTCAATCCATACTTCAACCACTTCTCAGCCCACAGGCTGTGGAATCATTAAGCCCAGATCAAGAAGGTTTTATCGACCTGAAGAAGCACTCGATCCCGGAGTTGTCCACAACTGTTGTGCACAGGCTTCTCGGCGTTTCTCGCACACTCTCCACAGAGTTATCCACAGGCCGTGTTGCGGGTGTCAGACCCCGTCCATAGCGTGGTCTCCGGCAGTCGGGGGGCTGCGCGCTGACGCGCAGAAAGGGAGTGTGCATGTCGATCGCGGACATTTCGGACGACCGTCTCGGTGGTCCCCGCGACAATCAGCGCACCCCGCCGCACGACTTCCTCGCGGAGCAGAGCACGCTCGGCGGCATGATGCTGTCGAAGGATGCCGTCGCCGACGTCATCGAGTCGCTGCGCGGCACCGACTTCTACGTGCCGAAGCACGAGTTGATCTTCGAAGCGATCCTGACGCTGTACTCGCACGGCGAGCCGACGGACGTCGTCGCCGTCACCGACGAGCTGATCAAGACCGGCGAGCTCCAGCGTGCGGGCGGTGCGGACTACCTGCACACCCTCACCTCGATCGTTCCGACCGCCGCGAACGCCGGCTACTACGCCTCGATCGTCAATGAGCGCGCACTTCTGCGCCGTCTCGTCGACGCCGGCACGCGCATCGTGCAGATGGGCTACTCGGGTCAGGGCGAGGCGCTCGACCTCGTCAACAGCGCGCAGGCCGAGATCTACTCGGTCACGGGCGCCGAGGCGGCGGAGGACTACGTGCCGCTCACGACCGCGGTCGACGCCGCCGTCGAAGAGATCGAGGCGGCTCGGGGTCGCGACGGTCAGATGACGGGCATCCCGACCGGCTTCTCGGGTCTCGATCAGCTGACCAACGGCATGCACCCCGGCCAGATGATCATCATCGCGGCGCGCCCCGCCATGGGTAAGTCGACGCTCGCGCTCGACTTCGCTCGTTCCGCGGCGATCAAGCACGACATGCCCACGATCTTCTTCTCGCTCGAGATGGGGCGCAGCGAGATCGCCATGCGCCTCATGAGCGCCGAGGGCTCGATCCCCCTGCAGGCCATGCGCAAGGGCACGCTCGACTCGCGCGACTGGACGACGATCGCCGCGACGCGCGGCCGCATCAACGACGCACCTCTCTATATCGACGACTCGCCCAACATGACCCTCGTCGAGATCCGGGCCAAGTGCCGTCGACTCAAGCAGCGCGTGGGTCTCAAGATGGTCGTCATCGACTACCTCCAGCTCATGACGTCGGGCAAGCGCGTCGAGTCGCGTCAGCAGGAGGTCTCGGAGTTCTCGCGCGCGCTCAAGCTGCTCGCGAAGGAGCTCGGCGTGCCGGTCGTGGCACTGTCGCAGCTGAACCGTGGTGCCGAGCAGCGCGCCGACAAGAAGCCCGCGTTGTCCGACCTCCGGGAGTCCGGCTCGATCGAGCAAGATGCCGACATGGTCGTGCTGCTGCACCGCGAGGCCGCCTACGAGCGCGACAGCCCCCGCGCCGGCGAAGCCGACCTGATCGTCGCGAAGCACCGCAACGGGCCGACCGACACCATCACGGTCGCCTTCCAGGGTCACTTCTCGCGCTTCACCGACATGGCGCCGGGCGACTTCGGGTAGTTGTAGGTTCCACGTGAAGATGGCCGTTTCTGTGTCAACTTGGCCCGCACTTGGCCATTCGGCCAAGTGCGGTGGATGGATTTGGCATCGACGTGATCGGGCGGCTCATCTCCGTCGACCCGGTCTGGCGTGGGGTCGCGGTCAGAGTGGGCTGTTCACATCCAACACGCGAGAATATTTCTGCACATGGATCGCGCGATTGTCGGAGGCGCTGACTAAGATGGGAGTCATGGCAGAGTTTGCTTCTGATCGCCGGACCGGCCGGGTGATGCTCGGCACGGTCCGAGTTGCGCGTGGGTGGACGCAGGGTGCGTTGTCCGAAGCCACGGGGATCTCGCAAGCGGTGCTGTCGAAGGCGGAATCCGGGCTGGTGGAGTTGGACCCCGACCGCCTGGAGAAGCTGAGCGGTGTGCTGCGTGTTCCACCGGTGCTGCTGACGGTCCCGGTGGATGAGGGAGCGGCGCCGTATGTGTTCCATCGCAAGCGCTCCACGTTGCCCCTGTCGGTGGCGAACCGGTTGCGGGCAGAACTGGAATTGCTGCACTTGCAAGTGACGGGGCTCGTCGCGGGAGACACGCCGGTGCGGCTGGTGCGGCACCCGCTTCCGCCCGATGGCTTCGATACTCCGGAGGAGATCGCGCAGGAGGTGCGTGCGTCGATCGGTATCGCGTCCGGTCCGCTGGAAGACCTCGTGCGCTCGCTGGAGGATGCCGGGGTTGTGGTGGTGAAGCGATCGTTGGGGTCGGAGCGGATCGATGCGATGGTGAGCTGGCCGGAAGGACAGCGACCAGTGGTGCTGCTGGGAGATCACATTCCGCCGGATCGGCAGCGGTTCTCGCTGGCGCATGAGCTTGCGCACGCGGTGATGCATCAGGTGCCGTCGGAGACGCAGGAGTCTGAGGCGGATCGGTTCGCGGCGGAGTTCTTGATGCCGGCGCAGGATGTGCGCATGGATCTGGCGGCGGCACCGGTGACGATCCCGGGCTTGGCACGGTTGAAGTCGAAGTGGCGGGTGTCGATCGCGGCGCTGCTGCGGCGTGCGGTGGATCTGGATGTGATCAGCGAGGGCCGTTACCGGCAGTTGAACATCGAGCTCTCCCGCGCCGGATATCGGAGCGTAGAGCCGGTAGCGATCGCCGAGGAACATCCTGGTCTGATCGACCGGGTGGTGCAGCAGCGGCTGAATGAGGGTGAGAGCGTCGCAGAGCTCGCGCGCGACGCGTTCCTGGTTCAGGACGAGTTCGAAGACCTTTACGTGAGGAGCGCAGCATGACCGATCGGGCCAACATCGAGGTGGTCGACAGCTCTCTGGTTTCGCGGACGACGCGTGAGTCGCTCGCCGGTGCCACGCTGGTCGAGCGCACTTTGGGCGGGCGAGTGTTCACGATGGCTGGCGGTGAGACGATGCAGACCGCCCCGCACGTGAACATGGAACACGGCGGCATGGTGTTGTCGGGGCCGACGGCTCTTCAGACCGCCTGGCGCCTGCGGGCGCGGCATCAGGATTTGGTTTTCCTTATCGAGCCGACTTCGGTGCTCGCTCCGGCGACGGCCGAGCGCCCGTTGATTATCGATGAACCGGTGGATGCGCTCATCGCGCCCACGGTGGAGGAGACTCTCCAGGCGCAGCGCGATGCAGGCGCGGCGGTCGCGGTGATCCCAGCGGGGTTTGTGGACGTCGCAGACCCGGGGGCGCTTAAGGCGGTCCTCGCGGCTGCGGACAATATCGACCGCGACGACGTGATCCTCCCGTTGGCCGTCCATCAGAAGTGGTCGACGCCGGATCACATCTCGCAGTTGATCGCGGTCGCCGCGCGGAGCCGTCATCCGGTGGCGTTGGCGCTGGGAGCGAAGGCGGGTGATCCTCTGAATCTCAAGGGGGCGCCGGAGTCGTATCGCCGGTTCTTCGGCGAGGTGAAGGGTGCGGTGCCGTGGCGGGCGGACTTCGCTGGCATCGATGCGTTCGCGTCCGGCGCTCGCGCGGCCGTGATCGGGCAGATCCCGAGCCTGCGGCGCCTGCCGGTGCCGGGCAGCCGACCGTACTCGAGTCGCCCTGGTGATCGCACGCCGCACGTGCTGATGCCGGAGCTGATGCGATTCGCCCGGTCCAGCGAGATGCACCTGAAGTGGTTCGCCAGCGCGACTCCGTGGCCGTGCCCGTGTCGCCACTGTGAGGGACGCGCGGTGGACTCGTTCACCGGCTCCGATGAGGATCGGCTCCGGGCTCACCTGCACAATCTGGCCGCGCTGGACGAGATCGCAGGTATCGTCACCTCGATGGGGACCTCTCAAGTGGCACGGTGGTGGAATCAGCGTCTGGCGGAGGCTGAAGCGGAGCATGTTCGGCTCGCCCAGCACACGGGTGTCATGATCTCGATGCCGCCGACACTTGCCCGGTGGCGGTCGCTGAGCTGAGCGCCTGGCCGTAGATGCGCTCAGCGAACAGCCAGGAGGCGCCAGTGAACCGGGCGGGCTGGAAGGGCGCCGACGCGGCGACGGTCCGCTCGCCGTTGGCGTCGGCCACCGTAACGCCGACACCGTAGAAGGTTGCTTCGAGCAACAATATCTCGTCGAGCCGTCCAGAGGGGACGACGAGTCGACGACGCCCGTAGGGGGCGAATGTCGTCGCCAACTGCAGGGTGCTGCGACGGAACGGGCCGAACACCGATATCAGCCGCACCGTCACGGGAGGCTCCGCTCTTCGGATGAGAGTGGACTGGCTGCGGGCGACGGCGCGCTCTTCGGCGAACCCGCAGCGGACGGCTCGCCGAGCCAGGCGCCGCTCGTACGCATCGAGGCCCGCGAGGGCGGTGGGCTGATCGACGGGGAGCGTCAGCAGGAACCGCAGAGTGTCCAGGTCTTGTACAGACCCCGCCGCGTTTGTGGCGCGGCGGCGCTGGATCTCCGGGAGGTGAAGCTCGAGGTCGACGTGGACGCGATGGGCACCGGTTTGCCAACTCACCCCGGACGTCCCGGCGACGGTCGTGGAGGGGCTAGCTGTCATAGGGGCCTCCGATGCCCAGGGTGTCAGTCACCTCGGACGTGAGTTGAGACGCCGCCTGCCATACGAGATGGTCGCGACGCTGGTAGGCGAGGGTGCGTTCTCCCTCGAGATGGCCCACGACCTCGATGAGGCCGGCGCGTTTGAGTCGTGCGAGCATGCCGTGCACGATGCTCCCGGCCAGGCCCGTGGCCCGTTCGATGGCGGGAGCGTTGAACGTTGCGTCCGGTGCCTGCGAGATCTGCCACATCACGGAAAGCATGTGCTCGCTGCCGAAGACCGCCTTCGACAGCTCGGCCGCGCGGGCAAGGGTTGGCACCTACCCAGTCTAGATCAAATTCAAGATTCATGAAACATGGAGAACGCACCAGTGTGTGCTCTGGACGCCGCACCTTGCGAATTCGGCAGCGGTGGCACGTGGTGGCGCGACGCACGTCGAACACGTCGCTCACCGGTCGTCGCGACCGAGCTGTGGGTCGATCCGGGGCGCCGTGGGTTAGCTGGCGGCTCGATGCTGCGGGATCTCGGGCGCAGCTTCGGCGTACTCGCGGGCGGCGCGCATGTAGGGGTTGTCGCGGACCTGGTACAGCGTGGTCTTCTCCCCGGGCACACGGCCCAGGTACTCGATGAAATGCCTGGACTTCAGCCTCTTGATGAGCGGGTGGATGATCCCGCCGGGCAGTCCGGTGGCGTCGATGATCTGCTTCGGGGAGAACGGTTCATCGCCGTGCCGGGTGATCTCGACCAGCACGGTGTGCATGTAGCTGTTCCCGAAGAGCGCTTTGGAGTCTTCGGGGGCAATCGGGTGGATCGCCGTCATGCTCCGAGTGTCTCATATGCGTCGGACGCCGCCGACTGGTCGGCGGAGGTTTGTTGTGTATCTGACAGGCGCAACATCGAGCTTGGTAGTGAATGTGACATTTACTAGTGATTAGCTGTTTAGTGATTTAGTACAAAGCTGCTCACTTCTTTCTGTGGCGTCGGTGAGTTCCGCTGCGCGGTCGCGGGGCAACAGCATGTGTTCATGCGCACGCACCGCTGTCAGGTTCCGACCGGGGACACGGGCGATGGTGAGCTGCGGGCCGGGGAGCCGGGTCGGGGATGATCGCGGTGGCGTCGACGATCCGGATCCGTATGATGCAGGATCACGTCGACGTCGTTTCGCTGCCGGATGCCCGGTTGGGGGTGTTCGCGGCGGCGGTGCCGTGGCGTGAGTTCCGCTGGTACCGCAAGCAGCGTCACTTCTCCGGCTCGTACTGGTCCGCGACGATGCAGGCGCCCGTGGGGTACGAGTCGCGGCTGGAGTACGCGAACCTGCTGCTGTGCGACTTCGACCCGCGAGTGGACTGGATCCTGTCCCAGCCGTTCCTGATGGAGGGCGACGATCACGGCACGACCCGCAGGCACATCCCGGACTATCTGATCTCGCACACAGACCGGTTGGTGTGCGTTGTCGATGTGAAGCCGGCGGCGAAGCTGCAGGTCCCGGCGGTGCGGGACTCGCTGGACTGGACGCGGCGGGAGGTCGAGGCGCATGGCTGGGAGTACCGGGTGTGCTCCGAGCCCGATCCGGTGCTGCTGGCGAATGTGCAGTTCCTCGCCGGGTACCGGCGCAGCTTCCAGTTCGATCCCGGGCAGGTCGATGCCGCGGCGACCGTGCTGGGAGCCGCTGTGACGTTCGGGGAAGCGGTGCGTGCCGTGACTCCGATCGCGGGAGAGCAGCGGTTCGCCCGTTCCCTCGTGCTGCACCTGCTGTGGACACAGCGTTTGCGCACGGACCTGTCCCACCTGTTGAGCACGACGAGCGTATTGGAGCTGACATGAGCGCACGAGACGACCTTCGACCTGGCACTCCCTCCCTGCTCTTCGAGGAGGCTGGCCCGGAGCGGTCGACGAGATCGGAGCGCGACCGCGAGGCCGACACGGCGCGAGCATGCGAGGCGCTGGGCATCCCCGTGGCCCTGCCGGTGCCCCCGCAGTCACCGAGAGCGGACAAGGAAGCGGCAGCCCAGCTGCTGCGCGCCGTTGAGGAGTACCTGCGGCAAGTGCTCGGTACGCGCGTCGTGCAGCCACCGGCGCGGCATCTTCGCGTGACGGCGGAGAGCGGCTCATCCCTCCGTGACACGGCCTGAGTCCCGGCACCCGATCCCCGACTACTCACTTTGAGAGGAAGCATGATGATGGATAGCTGGATGCTGCGACCTGGGATGGACTTCGTCTACGACGGGGAGGCGTGCACGGTCGCGGAGATCGCTGACGGGGCGGTGATCATCCGCGACCGCACGGGCCGGCACCGCCGACTCCGGATGGTCGACGTGCTGCGCCCCGCCGCCGAGGGCGGCAAGGCCCACATCCCTGGCCACACGCGGGAAAGGGATGCTACTCCGCTGGGGGTGCTGTGGGCGGACGCTACCGACTCCGCGAAGGCACGCACCATGGAGCGCGCCGACCACGTCCGCGAGGTGCTCACCGGATACAAGTCCGGCACTCCGCAGATCCCGCGGGAGGGTGAGCCGCGCCTGGAATACCACCCGCAGCACAGTCTGCGACAGCGGACTGCGGCGAAGGCGACCGAACTCGGGAAGGGCGAACGGACCGTGCGCCGCTGGGTGGCGCAGTACCGGGAGTCCGGGGAGGCGGGCCTGATGGACTACCGGTCCTCCCAAGCCGGAAACGCGCTGACCGGGTTCGACCCGCGGTGGATCGCTACCGCGCAGACGGTCCTGGATGAGCAGACCCCCGAAGCGAAGGTCTCCAAGAAGATCATCATCGACCGGATCAATGCACGCACCGAGCGCGTCCACGGCCCGGGGACAGTGAAGCGCCCCTCGCGCGCGAGCGCGTACAACGCGCTGGCTGAGCTGGATCGAGGCCGGGCCACATTCACCGGCCCCACCAAACGCAAACGGTCGACCGCGAACCGACCCTCCGCACCCTACGGGCGGTTGTCGGCGGTCCGGCCGGGCGAGTACGTGCTGATGGACACCACGCCGCTGAACGTGTTCGCCGTCGCCCCGGTGACCGGGAAATGGGTGTCAGCGGATCTCACGATCGCGATGGACCTGTACTCGCGGTGCATCCTCGGACTGCGGCTCACGCCGGGTTCGACGAAATCGATCGACGTCGCCGGCGTGCTGATGGAGGCGCTGCAACCGTTTGATACGCCCACGGATTGGGGCACGTCCGCTCGCTGGCCGTACCACGGTCTGCCCGACACGCTGCTGGTAGACCCGACCCGTACGAAGGTGTCCCGGTTCACCCGCGCCGGCATCCTGCCGGAGACGCTGGTCGTCGACCACGGCGCCGCCTACCTGTCGGAGCATCTCACCAGCGGGTGCGCCCGGTTGGGGATCTCGATCCAACCCGCCCGGATCTACCAGCCCACCGACAAGAGCCCCGTGGAACGATTCTTCCGCACCCTCGACGACCTGCTGCAAGAGCTGCCCGGCTACAAGGGCGCGGACGTCGCCGGACGCGGCGAGGACCCCGAAGCAGAGGCCGTCTACACGGTGCCGCAGCTGGAGCAGATCATCCGGGAATGGGTAGCCACCGTCTACCACCTTCGTCCCCACAGTTCGTTGGAGGATCCAAACCTGCCCGGGGTAAAGCTCAGCCCCGCGCAACGATACGAACAGGGCCTGGCTGTCGCGGGACAGCTGCGTCTGCCCACCGACCGGAACGTGCTGCTGGAGCTGCTGCCGGTGGTGAAGCGGCAGTTCAACCACTACGGGGTGGAGATCCACAAACTCCGCTACACCGGCGAGTCGGTCGCGAAGTACCGCAACCGGGCCCGGTCGATCCACCGCGACAAGGGTACGGAGTGGCCATTCTTCGTCAACCCCGACGACCTCACCAGAATCTACTTCCACGACCCCGAGGACCACACCTGGCACACCCTCGAATGGGAGCACAAGGGCAGCTTCGACACCCCGTTCAGCCTGGACGCGTTGGAGTACGCGAAGAAGATCGCAATCCGGCAGGGTCGCCCCTCCCAGGTTGACGACGTCGCCGCGCAGCTGCTGGAGGACTGGGGCGCCGGCCGTGGTCTGACGCCATCGGAGCGGCGGATGAGCGCCCGGATGGCCGCACAGCTGAACGACAAGGAACCGGACCCGGACGGGGTGTGGTCGCTACGCACCGTGCAACGGATGCTCGACGCGGAACTGACCGCCTCGTCTGATCTCGGAACCGAGCTCACCGGCTCCGTCCGCGACCCGCGCCGACGCGTCGACACGCCCGAGACCGGTGATGATGACGACGAGGACGACATCGACGAGCCCACCATCCGCGGCGACTACCACTTCGAACCGATGGAGATGCTCCGATGACCAGCCCGACGAGCGCCCCGCAGCAGCCGCCCCGCCAACGGAGCCTCTCCACCTACGAGGGCTGGACAGACTTCGCCGAACGGCCTCCCCGCGCTCGCCCTGAGGAGCTCTCGCGCGCCCAGCTGGAGTCGTTGCCTGCTCGCGATCGCGTCGTCTACGACTTGGAGCGGCGGGTGTGGCACGCGAACATCCTGCTGCGCACACGGCAGGTAGAGGACATCGAACTGCAGCTGGCGGACATCCTCGACTCCAACCTGCAGGACTCCGACCGGGTGAAGTCAGCCGCAGCGATCGACGCCCCGCCGGCGCTCGGGAAGTCGACCGTGGTGAACAACTTCGGCCGCGTGTTCCACCAGCAGCGGATCGCGGAGGCCGGGGGATGGCTGGACGCGGACAGGGACGTGCGGCACCTGCCGGTGTGTCATGTGACGCTGACGGGGCGGCTGACGATCAAGGGCCTGCACATGATGATCCTCGGCTTCTACGCCCACCCCGCCACCGCCGGCATCCTGCACCGCTCCATGGCCGGCCGGGACCTGGCCCGGGCGGCGGCGGAGTGCATCGAACGGCATGACACCCGGCTGGTGATCGTTGACGACCTGCACTTCTTGAACATGCGCACCCGCGACGGGGTCGAAGTCGCCAACCAGCTGAAGTGGCTCGCAAACGAATACAACGCGACGTTCTTGTTCGCCGGCGTCGCCCTCCGCGCCCGCGGCCTGGTGGGTGAAGGGGAGACCGGCCGGGAGGCGGCGATGGCGCAGACCTTCCGCCGATGGACCGTCCTCGGGCTCAGCCCCTTCACGCTTACCCACAAGAGGGGCAGGGAGGAGTGGGACCGGCTGCTATTCGGCGTCGAACAAGCTCTCGTCCTCACCGGTGCTCGCCCCGGGATGCTGGTCGACCTGTCCCGGTACCTGTTCGCCCGCACCACCGGCAACATCGGATCCCTCATGGACCTGATCCGTCGCGGCGCGTCCCGCGCGATCCGCACAGGGCGGGAGGTCATCGATCGGGAACTGCTCGACGACATCCGCATCGATGAGGGCGCGGAGACGGAGCGCCGCGAGCTTGAGGCGAAGCTGGATCAGCAGCTGCGAAACCACCAGGCACGCCGCCGCAAGAACCAGGACGGCGAGGCGGCCGCCGCATGACCACGACGTCGACGATTTCCTATGAGGTGCGGGTGCTGCCGTTTCGGGTGCGGCCGCTGCCTGATGAGCCGTTCGACTCTTGGCTGGAGAAGATGGCGGCCACCTATGGGGCGACGATGAACGAGATGGCCTGCGCGCTCGGCCTCATCGAGCAGCAGGAGGGTGTGGCGGTGTCGGCGACCGCGTGGATGGCGGACAGTTGGGCCACCGCGCTGACTGATGAGCAGGCGTCGCGGCTCGAGGCGTCGACGGGCATTCCGGCGGATCAGTTCCAGGAGATGACGAGAATGCGGTTCGCGCACCATGCGATCCGGTACACCCGGCGGGGGCGGATCAGTTCGCAATGCCCGGCGGCGGGGACCGCGGGACGCTACTGCCCGGAGTGCCTGGTCGATTCGGGTGGCCGGTGGCGGATGTCGTGGCAGTTCCCGTTCGGGTTCGCCTGTTTTCGCCACCGCCGCCTGCTCGTGGACCGGTGCCCCGTGTGTGATCGTCCTGCCCGGTACCGTGCCCACCCGCTCGCGCTTGTTCCCGTTCCTGGCCGGTGCCACAATCCCGTCCAAGGGCCGGGACGGGGCCCGCAAGCGAACCGGTGTCGGGCCGACCTCACGGCCGACCCGACCCGCACTCCAGTGTCGCGGGCGGTCCTGGATGCGCAGCGGGCGTTGATGCGGATCGTTTCCACCGGCGGGGCAGGGTTCGGGATCTATGCGGAGGCGCCGCAGCCGGCGGTCGCGGTGCTGGAAGACACTCGGTTGCTGTCCCGTACCGCCCGGCACGCGATTGCCGCCGGCGATCGCCTCGACATCAGTCCGCTTGGTGAGGAGCTCGTGGCGCTGTTTAGGGCGAGCGAGGATTGGACGACGGCAGTACGGGCACGACCGGATTCTGCCGTCGGGGCCGCCGTCGGCACCACCCTCGCCGTCACCGCACTGGCGAAGCCGGGCAGTGTCGCCGCGCTGCTGCAGGGGCGGCTGGCTCAGAGTTCGTCGTACACGGCGCACACGCCGCAACTGCAGACCCTGATCGCGGCCGCGCTGGGGCGTCGTCGCCGGCCGACGGTGTTCCTGCAGTCCGCACCACCGTCAGGGGTCAGCCCGGTCGAACGAGCGCGAAAGGTACCGGCACAGTTGTGGGGCGAGTGGATCACCCGGTACGCGCCGCAACGGGTCGGCAGTGAGGTGGTGGCGTCGGCGTTGGCGGCGGCGGTGGTGTTCACGGGCACGAGGCTCACACACTCCGCCGCTCTTGCATTGCTCGATCCGCAGGCGCCGGCCCGCCAGGTGACCCATGTGATGCGTGACCTCGGTCGCAGCTCTCATGACGTGGGCACCCTGCACGCGATCCTCCGGCTGGCCGCGTTCCTCGATACGCATGACGTGCCCGTTGACTACGCCCGACGTCGCGCCCTCGACTACAGCGGGATCCTCCTCGAATCCCAGTGGCAGGAGGTGTGCCGGGTGGCGGGGGTATCGGCTGGGGGTGGACGACGATGGCGTTTGGCCCGGGCGCTCCTGCACCGGACACTGTCGGGGAATCCGATCCATTCGATCCCGCCGGAGTGGGATCAGGCAGGGGTGACCGCGCCGGCCGTCGCCCGCTTCGCCGATGGACTGCCGTCAGCGGTGCGGACGGGACTCGACCAGCTCGCCGCGGACTTCCTTCTCGTCAACGGCATCGATGAGCCCGTCACATGGACACCCGAGCCTTCGGACGGTGTCCCGGACGCGCCTGCGGCGTGGGCGCGGAGCCGCCCAGCACGATCAACGGCCGCGGACGTGATGCCTCCCGATGTGTTAGCGCGGGCGTATGCGGCGGGGGCGTCGACGTACGAGATCGCCGCGGACGTGAACGTGTCCCGGCAGACCGTGGGCCGCATCCTCGCCGACACGGGCACCAAGTCGCGTCGCGGACGACCCCCCACCTTCACCCTCGATTCCGATTGGCTACGCGACCACTATGAGACGCAAGGGAGGACTATGGCACAGATCGCGCACCTTGCCGGATGCAGCGAGATGACCATCAACCGGCACCTGCACGCCGCCGGCATCACCGTCCGCCCCCGCGGGAAAGCAGGGACGTCATGACAACTGAGAAGCGAACCTCCCGTCGGCTGCAGCAAGCCGCCAGGGAACGCATGAAGGCGACCGGAGAGAAGTACACCACGGCACTGCAAGCACTCATCGATGCGGCGCCGTTGCCGAGCACATCCTCGCCGACCGCCCCACGCGAGACACTGACATCCTCCCCTGGCGAGGATCATCCTTCTGACGACGCCCGCGCCCCTGGCTGGGCTCGGCGGCGGTATATCTGGGATGACCGCTGAGGGGAGCTGCAGGGTGGTGTCGAACGACGGTGAAGTGTACGAGAAGCCGTGGTCGGCACCGCACCTCGTGCCGCTGTTCACTGAACTCACCGCTGATGAGACAGCGCCGGTGTGGGCGCGCCGCGCCGTGAGGTTCATCCACCGCCACACCCGCGAGCGTGGTCAGCCGCCGACCTTCCGTGAGGTGTTCGCGGAGCTCGCCGCCCACGACCCCGACGCCGCGGAGCGTCAGGAGGCGTGGTCTTCGGCGTCGGTGCGGTACCTGACGATGGTGCACTGGCGGCGTCGCGGATGGATCCGCTTCCGACGGGAACCGCGTACCCTCCGATCAGGTCCCGCGGCAGGCGAACTGTTTACACTCGGGCCCACGCGGTATACGCCGACGCGGAAGTCCCGCGCCTAGACAGTCCCCGGGGGCGAGTCGGGGTGGGCGGAGTCGAACGCGCCGAGGAGTTCTTCCAGCGCGACCCGTAGCTCGTTGTAGCCCATCGTGTAGAACAGCGCGTCGGAGTTTGAGGTTTCGCTGCCGTCGAGGTCGGTAATGGTCTGGCGGGCCTCACGGATTGCGATGTCGAGCCATGGTTCGGCGTCTGGGAGGCCGCGGATCCACGCGTCGATTTCGGTGAAGGGGACGGGCGTGTAGCCGTGGGCGTCGACGCCGACGTGGAACTGGTGCCCGTTCGGTCCGTGGTCGCGGGCGTGGGTGTAGGAGTGGGATCCCGTCGTCCCAGCGCGGTCGATGGGTGGTGTGCCGATCCGACTCCTGCGAGTCGCCCTTGTATGGGTAGTGAGAAGCGAGGATCCGATACCCGCGTCGGGTGCCTTCGATGACCTCCGGCAGAATCGTCCAACCGGCCGCTTCGTAGAGCGCCGCGAACCGTTCGATCGCCTTCTTCGACTGCGTCGCCGGTGACACCCGGTCGTGGTTTCCGGGGACCAGGAATCGGCGGCCGTGCAGTTGCGCGGTGATACCGATCGATTCCTCGATCGGGCCGAGCGCGACATCTCCGAGGTGGAGCACCACCTCTGTCGGACTGACCGTTTCGTTCCAGCGGCGGATGAGTTCAGCGTTCATCTCGTCGACCGTTGCGAACGGGCGATCCGCGAGTTCGCTGATCCGCGCGTGGCTGAAGTGGGTGTCCGCGGTGACGAAGTCGACCTGGTCGAAGTCGAACCGCGGATACAGGTTCACGACGACGCCCCTCTCGCAGGTGATCGGTGTCTCGCATGATCTGGTGTCTCTAGCGTGCCAGTAGGCGACGACAGGTATCGCTAGAGCTCGTCGAGATCGATCCCGAACTTCCGAGCGACATCGGCGAGCGGGACGTCCGGGCTGTCGGCGGGACGTTCCCGGGCGATGCGGGCGATCTCCTCCGCCTCGGCCGCGTCCTCCACCGCGGCGATCGCCGCCAGCTGCTCGACCAGCACCTCGACGGGCGTATCGTCGGCGGTCGCGCGGCGTCGGATCTCGGCGGCGGCGTGGCCGAGGGTGTACATCCGCTCCCACGGGTGGTCGCCGTGCCGGTCGATGGCGACAGTGTCGCGAGTGTAGCTGCGCTCGTCGCCGGGGACGAGCCAACTTTCGGTGCCGTCCGAGGTGCGGAAGAAGTCGACGTAGCAGTTCCCGCACGGCATCCGGTACACGCCTGGCTCGGTAGGTGCGGATTCGCTGCTCCGCGCGATCATGTCGCGGATGATCTGTTCCCAGTCGGTGTGGTCGTCTGTGTGCGGCACGGTGGTTCCCCTTCCAGCAGAACAGAGCAGTCTGTCATGCCGATGACGCGGTGTCCACGGCATCGGGGATCAGAGCCCGTCCACGTCGGGGTGTCCTCGAGGTGGTCTGGGATGGTGCCACACGAGCGCTAATCGAGGACAGCGGCCTGGTCGATCGCCAGGTTGATGGTGGTTTGCGCTGTGTGCCATGGAATGCGTTCTTGTTCGAGGCGGAGCGGCGGCTGTCCAGCGTCGAGATATTCCAGCGCGGCACGTTCATCTTGCGTGAGGACTGGTTCGGGTGGGTCTACGCGACCGCTCGGGTCGGCGTTCGCGAGTGGTTCGAACTCCCGGACAGTGTCGGCGTGCATGAGTAGGGAGGCGATCTCGGGCACCCTAGCCCGGGCACGCGACAGCAGTGTGATCCCGGCTCGATCGAGGTCTCCCCAGTACCAGGTGCGTGCGGACCGCAGCCATGGGAGCGCGTCGAGCACGTCGAGAAAGTTGCCAAGCGAATGAATCACTACAAGCCCTGCTCGGTCCTCTATTGGCGTCGCGGCCTCCTTGTTCTCGATGATCAGGACGTCATCGGGGGTGAGGGGGAGGCCGGCGACTTCTTCGACGGGTGCTCGGAGTTGGCGGATGCCGCCCACGAGTCGGCGGTCGGCGGGGTCGGCGAGGATGACGTCGACGTGGTTCGGCAGTCGCCGCAGTCCGAGTAGATCGAGGTCGTTGATGTCGAGTTCAGGGTCGACGGCTTCTGCGCCAAGATCAGCCACCCGGTTGGGGATGTCGGTTCGAAGCAGGCAGATGACGATCGCCTTGTGCCGTCCCAGCCACTTGGTGTGGAGACCTGTGACAGGGACTTGGCGGGCGGTGAGCCCGGATGCGGGGTTGTTGCGGAACCATTCCACGACGCGCAGGAGCAGTTCGAAGTCGTAATCGTCGAGGTCGACAATGCGGGGCAGGATCGGCCGCAGCTGGTCGGTGGAGACGTCGAGGTCTGCCAGTTGGGGGTAGCGGGAAATCGCGGTCTGCCAGTGGTTAGCGGTCGCGGGGTCGAGTCCAGCGAGCGCTGTTGGCCCAGGGATGTCGATGTGTGTGTAGACGACCTGAGCGCCAGCGGCCGTGCGGACGGTCGCGGTTCGCAGGCTGGTAGCGGGGTGCAGGTCGTGCCAGGCACGCCACGCATGTAGCCACGTCCGGACGGCCTCTTCTTGTGCGGGGATGGTTGACGCGGTGGGTGGCTGGAGGGGGAAGGTGATCTGTTCAGGGGAGGATTGTGTGAGCCAGGCGCGCCAGGACGACTTGTAGCGGGTGGTGATAAGACGTTCAACGTCTGCGGGGCTCCTCACGCGGCTTCCTCGATACTGAGCGCTTCGCTGATCGTCATCTCGAAGATGCGCACGCCCTGCGGGTTGGCTGGGTCGGAGTTGATGTATGCGACGGTTTCCACGTGGGACTCGAACGCCGTTGCCTTCTCACGCGGCGCGCCGATGATGAGCTGGAACCCGAGCGCGGACAAGGCGGCGAGGGCCCGTCCGGTGTAGTCGCTATCGGCTTTGACAAATCCTTCATCGAGCACGATCGACGCGTAGGTGGGAGGGGCGTCCGTTCCTTCGCCCAGCCGATATCTCAGGGCTGCGCCGAGGATGAATGCGATGAGTTCCTGCCCCTCCCCGCCGCTCATCCCGGAGACACCGTCGTGCACGATTTCGACGCCGTCGGCTCTCTTCTCGATTGCCTTGAACTCGACGTGTTCGCGCGCGTCGAATACGCGGCGACGCCAGCTCTCGCCGGTTCGGGTGAGGTCGTCGAGGAGGGCCAGTTTGCGGCGCAGCCGGTTGAAGTCGCGTTCGATCTTCTCCGCGTCGCGTTCGATGGATTGGTGGAGGGGGAGCCTGACCCGGTTTCCCGGACGGTTTCTCTTTGTTGATCATGCCGCGGTTGCGGCGGGGATGTGAAGTCGTTCGAACTCCACGGGGCTGAGGTTGCCGAGCGCGGTGTGCCGGCGGGTGGGGTTGTAGAACGCTTCGATCCACTCGAACATCGCGGACGCGAGCTGCGTCTTCGAGGTCCAGTTGGTGCGGTCGAGGAGCTCGCGTTGCATCGTTGACCAGAAGCTCTCGATGAGCGCGTTATCGACGCTGGAAGCGACTCTGCCCATCGATCCGAGCAGTCCGGCTTGCCGGAGCCGGTGGCCGAAGAGCCATGAGGTGTATTGCGCTCCTCGGTCCGCGTGAACCACGGCCCCGGGCTCGGGTCGGCGTCGCCAGCGGGCCATCTCGAGCGCGTCGACGACGATCTCCGCAGTGATCCGGTCGCTAATCGACCAGCCCACGATCCGCCGCGAGTACGCGTCGATCACAGCGGCGCAGTAGACCCAGCCGTCTCTCGCGCGGTGCTGCGTGATGTCGCAGAACCACAGCCGGTTCGGCGCGTCCGCCCGGAACTGCCGCTTCACGAGATCCTCGTGGGTTGCGGTGGCAGGCTTCCACCCGCGTCGCTTGCGGCGATGCGAGACGCCCACGAGCCCGTCGATCCGCATCAACCGAGCGACACGTTTGCGTCCAACGTGAACGCCGAGACCGAGGCGCAGCTCCGCGAGCACCCGCGGTGCCCCGTAGGTCTCACGGGAATCGGCGTGGATCCGTCGGATCGTGGTCGTCAGCTCCGCATCCGAGACCGCACGCCGCGATGGTGGCCGGCCGAGCCACTCGTAGAAGCCGGACTTTGAGACGTTCAGGAACCGGCAGGCCACCGCGACGGGAATACCGTCGGCGGCGAGCTCCTGGACCAGCCGGAACCCTATTTTGGGAGCACGTTCTCCCTGGCGAAGTAAGCGCTGGCGCGCTTGAGGATCTCGATCTCCATCTCCAGCACCCGGTTCCGGCGGCGCAACTCGACGAGCTCCTTGTGCTCATCGGTCGTGACACCGGCCTTGCGGCCGGAGTCGACCGCGTCACGGTTCATCCAGTTCCGCAAACACGACTCACTGATCCCAAGATCACGCGCAGTCTGACCGACAGGGTTTCCCTGGGCGACAAGATCCAGGGCTCGACGCCGGAACTCCGGCGGGTGTGCAGCAGGCATCTCACGGACTCCTTCCGAGACGATCATCGCCTCAACTCAGGTGTCCGGGAAACCGGGTCAGGCTCCGGGTGTTGCTGGTGTACTCCGAGATCGTGGAGCGGAACTCGTTGAGCTCACCGCTGGGTTTGTCGGAGACGTCGATCGTGAGGGTGGAGTCGACGCGGAACGCCACACGCTCGAGAACCCTATCGATGGGGGCGAGGCCTCGGACGATTGAGCGGCGATCGTCATCGATCTGGACGAGAAGTCCTCGCAGCTGTGTGTTCATGTCCTGGTCGACCTGCTCGAGCCAGCGTTGCTTGGTGCGGGGGAGGTCATCGGTGAGCAGCTGGTCGTGAATGGAGAGCAGCGCCGGCAGGCTGTCGATGCTCTCGTCGATTTCCCTCTGGTTTCGATCCTCCAGGCCGCGGAATGCACGGATGGTGGCGAGGACAGCGGTCTCGAGTGCTTCGCGTTCCTTCCTGAGTGAGACGAGCTGGTTCTGCAGATCCGTGGCCGCTTGCCCGTAGCTGGCTTCGATTGCCGCACGGAGCGCGCGACCCGTCGCCGTCGTGACATCGACGGGAGGTGCGAGGAATCCGAGTGTGCCGGTGGCCTCGCGTTCGTCGGCGTCCAACACGGCGGAGTCGTCGATGAGAAGAGATGACTCGTCTTCCAGGTCGACCAGCACTCCCCACGCTGCGTTCAGAGTCGTGAGCTTCGTCTCGATCTCGCGTGCGTGCAGCTCCGACTCGGTCATTTCTGTTCGCGCGTCGTCCAGTTGCTTCTGGAGTTCGGTGACTTCGGGGGTGTTGGCCTCGGCGATCTCCTCTTGGAGCTGTCGCACCTGGTCGGCTGCAGGTGCCGTATCGATGGATGACCAGTCGAGTTCTTCGAGGAGTGTCGTGAGGCGCTGTGCCCGATCGCGTGCGTCGTCGCGTGTGGCTTGAGCGGTGTTGGACGCGGCGTCAGCGGGTGCCAGTTCCGCGGTAAGCGACGCGAGGTTCTGCTCAAGGTCGCGGCGTAGATCGGCGGTGTCCCAGCCGATGAACGAGTACCTCTGTACCGAGTCGTCCTTCGCGAACCGTCCGAATGCTGCGGTGCGCATCCCTGCGCGGGTGACGGCGCCGTTGAGGTGTGACGCACGTTTGGTGTCCAGATCCGAGTCGCGTTCCACGAGCTGGTAGGAGAATCGGTCGACGAGCTCGTTGAGTACCCACGGGGCGAACGGTGAGTCCGCCAGTTCGACAATCGCCGGTACGGTGCCGGGTACCGGCTCGCGCTGAGAGCCCTGTTCGCGAACGGGAACGAGCGACACGTGCATCCGGGTGTCATGCTCATTGATGAATCGCCGAACGGTGATGAAGTGTTCCTGATCGACGACGAGATCCTTGGCGACGCCGCGCAGAACACTGAAGACGGCAGCCTCCCATGATTGGTGCTCGGCCTTGATCTGGATGAGTTCACCGAAGAAATGCAGCCGGTCCAGCGGCACGTTGGTAGCTGCGGCGATGTCGGCGCGCAGCTGAGCCGCCTCGGGAGAGATGTTGGATCGTCGGGAGCTGAGTTGATGCAGCTCGTGTGCGACCGACTTCCGTTGTCCGGCGATCATGCCCGCGCGGAGCACCGCAGCCTTGGCCTCGGCGTCAAGAGCGATCTGTTGGGTCTCCAGTTGGGTGCGCATATCGCTGAGGTCGTCCTGCAGAAGCAACAGATCACCCTGCGAGGCGGGCAGGGTGCGGTCGAACTCAGATAGGCGACGGGAGACGGCTGCGCGGTGAATGCCGATCCGGTCCAGGTTGTGCTGGGCGGTGTCGAGTTGGACCTTGAGGAGGGGTGCTTTGTCTCCGCCGGCCGAGGTGAGGCTGAGCAGGAGGTTGTCGAACGTTGTCTTCGCGTGTGTCCTTCGCGTGTTCGCTGCCTGCAGATCTTCGTTGGTCTCTGCCGTCGTCAGGCGATTGTCATCGATCCGTGCGCGCAACCAGTCGAGGAGCTTGTGGGCGTGCCAGATCCGTAGGCGCGCGGGGGTCCCTTCGGCCCGCTCCAAGAGGAGTGAAGTCTTGCGTGTGTGGTCTTTGCCCGCGTGCTGGTACTTCTCGGCGAGCTGAGGGAGGCGGGTGAGGGTCTCCAGCTGGCGTCGGGTGGCTTCGTACTCGTCATACAGACGTGACGCCTCTCGGTACGCCTCGAGCGCGGTTCCCCACCGGTCGAGCGCGAGCGGCTCGGTGAGCACAAACTCCTTGAACAGCGCGTTGATGTTGAAAATGCCTTTGGAGGCCTGGGCGCGGCGCAGCAGGTGCATGGCAAGGCGCTGGGATTCGTCGGACTTGCCCATCTCCATCACGGAGCGCATCTTCGCGTGGATCTTGCTCTGTGAGGAATCGACGAGATCACCGCGGCTGGTGTCGATCAGGCCGCTGAGCGTCGTCTTGGTCAGGGGCGATGAGCCGGAGCGGACACCGGTGAGCCCGTTCAGGCGGTCCAGGTCGAAGTCGCCGGAGACGAACCCGTAGATCGTATTCGCGTTGATCGCGTCGGCGCCGGTGGTGTCGCTGGCAACCCATGCGAGTCGAAACACCGTGACCCGTCGGCCATCGTCATGAGCCCACGTGATCGCAGCGCCGCTGGCGAACCCGTTTGTGCCGGGTGGACGCACGTAGGTGGTTGTGCCGGAGCGTCGGTTCTCGTCACGCCGCCGGTCAGTGAGCCCACGCGCGTACGTGTATACGGTGCGCTCGCGCTTCTGGCCTTTGTCGTCGCGTGCGGCCTGGTTGAACTCTTGCGGGTTGGGAAGGATGACCGAGGCCATCGCATCGAGCAGGGTGGACTTGCCGCGTCCGGACGGTCCGAGGATCGCGGTGCCGGCACGTTCGACATGCATGACCTGTAGGTCGGAGTATCCGCCCCAGTTCAGGACCTGGACCTTCTCGATGCGGAACTGCCCATTGATTAGCATCAGGACTCCTCGTCAAGGAGCTGGGCTGAGTTTTCGGTGCCATTCCCGTCATTTGCGGTGGCGCCTGCCCCGAGCCGGTATGCCGCTTCCAGCCGCGTCAGTTCATCGACACCGACAAGAGGTACCACGACTGGCGAGATCGTGTAGAGGTAGTCGGCGTCAGGGTCCTGGTTGAGCAGCCGCAGATCCTGCAGCTGCCGGATGGCGGCGGTGACGCGACGATCGAACTTCGCCTGGTCGCCGTCGTCATCCTGGCGGTAGGCGCTAAGGAACTCGTCGATCTGAGCCCGGGTGACCACGACGAGCTCGTCCTGGGGGTCGGCGTGGGCGCACTCCTGGCAGAGAAAGATGAGCAGGAACGAGGCGTCGCGACTGAGCGGGCGATCTTTGCGGAGGATGCGGGGAGTGTCCTCCTCCATGATCTGCCGTTTGAATGCGACGCCGTGGTCGTGGTCGATCTCCAGTGTCAGGTAGAGATCTGCGAGGCGGCCGCGGATCTCTTCTTCATACCCACGCAGGATGTCCCACACGGCGCGATTCCTCGTCCGGGTGATGAACCGGTTCGTGAGAAGCACGACGAGCGCGCGGCGGGCACCGTCAGGGAAATCCTCGGGGGCGTCAGGCGCTAGCTCTCCTGTATCGGTGGTGCCGTGTCCGTCGCTCATTCGTGCTCACCGATCATGATGGGTGTGTCGAAGCGTAGATGGGGGAGCGCGACGTGGAGTGCACGTTCCTGCGCGGGCTGGAGTGCGACGCGATCTCTGATGTGGTCTGATACCTGGCCGTAGGTGATGGCTAGATCAAGGAGGGAGACGAGTGCTCCCAGCCGTCGGAAGTCTGGCGGCGTCGCGTCGAAGACTTCGCTGCCGGTCACCGCACCGCGCTCACGGATCAGCCGGTTCACGGTCCGGGCGACGACTCTCGGGCTCGTCCCAGCCGCCAGCCGCAACGCCTCACGATCCGCAGTCGGGAGGTCTGCGTGCGGCGAGATCGCGCGGACCTGAACCTCTTGAGGTCCCCGGTCGATCCAAAACTGGGTCTGGGAGATGTCGGTGGTGTCGATCGTTCCGATGCCGAGCACGTCGCTGTCGATCACCGCGGGGCCGGGGTGCCGTTCGACCCATTCGGCGCCGGCGCTGAGCGCCCGGTCAGCGAGGGCGAGGAGGCGCCGGTGCTTCTCGTGTGTGCTCCTGGTGAGGAAGCGCCGCAGTGACGAGGTCCATTTGACGTAGCTCTGCTGTACGCGAAGTTGCGCGGCGAGCAGGGTCGAGAACATCGTCTCGAGCTGCGCCCGCTCGGTCACAGTCATGTGCTCGCGGGCGAACTCCTGGGAGAGGATCTGATCGATGTCGTCCGGGATGGATTGGGCCTGCTTGGACGTCAACAGCCTCGAAAACCCTTGGTAGGAGCGGCCCTCGGGGGTGTCGCCGAGGAGGTCGTGCTCGTGGAGGTAGTCCTCGACGAGCTCTGCTTTGGTAGGACCGTCGGCCATCGCTCGTCGGGCGACTCGCTGGTGACGGTCCTCGACAAGGGTGCGCAGTTGCCGGAAGTCCGCAGGCAGCGTGCGGGTCATCGCCAAGATCTCACGCAGCTGCTGTTGCTGCTCCTCCACGGTAGACAGCCGGGTCCGACCAGACTTGATGTCGTCCCGCTGCTTCTTGAGCCGGGAGATCTCCCGATCGATCCGACGAACCTGCACGCGCCGGTCGGGGTTGGTCATATCCGCGAGCGTGTGGACGGCATGCGCGATGCTCTCTAACCGAGCCGTGGTGACAGTGGTTTCACCGTCGACGATCTCACGGACGAACTGCAGGGCTCGCAGCGAGTAGGCGGAGAGCCGGTATCGCAGGCGGCCAGCGTCCATCTCCGTTTCCAGCCACCGGTCCTCGACCCACTTTTTACAGTGCTCGGCGGGAGTACGATCTCCCGTCATGCTCGGCAAGGCGTCGATGGTCTCAGCGACCCGCTCATGGAACCACTCCGCGGAGACGGAACCATCGATGGTCCCCAGGTGGGTGGCGAACAGCGGCAGGACCCAGTCGCGACTGTATGCGCCGAGAAGACGAAGAGTCGGGTTGGTGTCGACGGCTTCAGCCAACTGCTGTGGTGTTGCTGTCAACGGGTCCCCCCTGCCGGCCTCAGGTGTCGCCAGTATCTCCTATACCGACGACACGGTGCCGCTTTGGCGGGCGGACGGGGGCTCGAGGAGGGCGAGGATGCGTGCGCCTGGGCACCCTCATCCGCCAGATGCCCTCGGCGGTATGTGGTCGGGGTCGGCAGCCCGGGGTACGTAGCGTTCTTGTCGAGGCCGGGGTCTCCTCCCACCCGAACGACGGCCAATCACGCGCCGGCGCTGAGGTACGCGGCTCTGGCCTCGCTCAACTCTGCCCAGTGCGCCTCGAGGCCGGCCAGAGTGGGGCTGACGTTCAGGGTGGGGAGCGGCTGGGAGTGTCCGTCGATGTAGCGGCAGGCTTCTTCGAACACGCGGTTCACAGTCTCGATAGCGGCAGGCAGGGCGGCCGTCTTGATGTTCGGTAGCGCGGTCATCCGCACGTTGGGCTGGTAACGCTGCGTCACCCCCTGCAGCAGCTCAGTTTCGGTGAACACCTCGCACCAGGCCCGGATCCAGTCGTAGCCGGTGCGTACGAGCGCGGCGCGCGCATCACCCTGCTGGGACTTGGCGGCCTGGATGGTCTCGTTGATGTTCTTCTTCAGATTGCTGATGCTGTCCCAGCGGGGCCCGGTAGCTCGGGTGACCTGCCCCTTGCCGTCCTCGTCGGTGATGTGGAAGTACGAGCATCGTTTGGACGCTGCCATCAGGTTCAGCAGTGTGGTGGCGAAGAAGATGTCGTGGGTGAACACGATCACCTGGGTCGTGTCGGCGAGTGCCGCGACACGCTGCGCGACCTCGTTGATGCGGCGATGATCGAGACTGGAGACCGGGTCGTCGAAGATCACCGGTGCGGTGATGCCGGCGAGGCGTGCTTCGGCGAGAAAGTCCGCCATCGCGAGAACCTTCTGCTCGCCCTCGGAGAGGACCTTCGACGGCTTGTGCTTGCCGGTGAGGACCTTGCGGCGGTGCGCTCGTCCCTGACGGCCCACGAACTCGACTTGAAGTTCGGGTGCACGGAGCGCGGTGCGTTCTTCGGCGAACAGCGCGTCGAAGCTTTCGTTGATCATCTGGTCGCTCGCGGTTTTGGCAAGGCCAGTGACCGCGCGTAGTAGCGCAGGCATGGGCTTGGCGAGCAGTGCGAGGCGGTCGGCTTGTTTCGCGTCGCGCACCTGTTGTTCGATGATCGCCCAGGACCGGGCGAGTTCGGCGGCAGCTTCGAGTTCGACCAGTTCCTTCTTCTTCTCAGCGAGTGTTTCCGCGCGCCGCGCGGCTTGTCCTCGCAGTTCCACCAGGGCGCCGCTGGTGGTCTCGAGTGCTTCGGTGAGGCCATCTGCGTCGGCGGCCACGTGAGCCAGGAGGTCGGCTGTGACGGGGGTGTTGTCGCGGAGGTGGTCAAGGAGCGCGGTGGCAGTGCTGAGCGTGCGTTCCAGCAGTGGCAAGAACACGGGCTGCGGGTTGCTCGTGGCGTGGTCGCGCGCGTAGGCGTCGACATCGCTGGTCCGGATGCCGAACACGGGTGAGGTCAGGGCGCTGAGCCGCCCCTTGGCGGCTTCGATGTCGCCGGCGATCTTTTCCTCGAGGAACTCGGAATACTTTCCGATCAGCGCCCGTGCCGGGTCACTGAGCGGTTGGCGGCAGTAGAGGCACCGGTCTGCGTCGTGCGCGTCGTGTGCGCTCAGGTGTGCTTCGTACTCCTCACCGGCCTGGATGAACCGGGTCCAGGTGTCGTCGGGGGCGGCGGGCAGGTCCGCCGCTTCGAACAGCGCCGCGCGGAAGGCTCGATACTCCTCCTGCAGGTACGCCAGGGCGGTGAGCTCGCTGCTGTACGTGGCGGGGCTGAACCGACCGAGAATCTGTGCGGCCGTGCTCGCCTCGGCTAGGACACGCTCGGCGCGTTGTTGCAGGGTGATCTCGGCGCTGATCGTGTCGGCCTCCAGCGCGGCCACGGTGCGGCGCAGTGTCCCGATGCGGGTATCAGCGTCGGTGTGGTGGTCGGCCATCGCCCTGAGCTGGTCCAGGTCTGTCGCGGCGCCGAGCGTCTCGATCAGCGGGTACACCGACGCCGCTCGCGGGAATCGGCCCAGCAGTCCTGTGGGGCCGGATCGCAGGTCGCTGATTGCCGCATCAATGCGGGCCTGGACGGCCTTGATTCCGGCGATGACGTGGTTGAACAAGGCAAGCGCGGCGGGGACGTACACATACTCGAGGTCTTCGTCGACATGGAAGCTCACCGATGGGCTGTCGAAGATCGAGATGCGCGTGAACGGGGCAACCCCCCGTTGCCCTGTCCAGGCGTACGTCTTCGCTTCCGCTCCGAGTTGGTAGCCGATCGTCGCGGACGGGGATTGCGGCGCCGTCGCCTCGATATCCCCGAGGATGACGTCCGCGGTGCGGCTGGCAGCAAGCGCTTTGAAGATTCTCGAGTACCCGGTCTTGCCGGTGCCGTTCTCACCGAACAGAATGGTGAGGCCCTGATGCGGTTCGATGACCCCACCACCGATCAGAGCGTTCACCCCCGCAACCTCTGACAGTGAGGTCACGGTCAAAGGTTCGAGCGCCTCGTCCTCCCCGTCGATCATCGCGAGCTGATCCTCGGTCGACAGTTCCCGGGCGTCCAGCGCCTTCTCTTGCCGGAACAGCGTGTACGCGTGGTCCTCTTCGTCGGAGTTGAGAGGGCCAGCTCCGGTGAGTACGACGCGCACGATGTACCGCACCCATTCGTCGGAACTGTTCGCCCACGCGCCAAGAAGCTGACGGGGGTCCACCCGTGTGTCCGCTTGCACCGCGTCCGTCATCGACCGACCTCCGTCGCGACAGCGGTGTCCATGGAACGCGCTGCTCACCGCCGACTCTATCGTCGCCCTGACAGGACGCCGAGCTGTGCGTCGCGCGGGCCGCTGGAGTTGGTGCGGGAGATGGGGCACGCTGATCGGATGACTGAACGAAACACCTGGCCACGCAACCGGTCGACGCTTCCTGGCGGTGGCCTGTCGACGCTTCCTGGTGGCGGCTTGTCCACCCTGCCGGGTGACGGGGCCTCTACGCTTCCCGGCGGTGGTCTGTCGACACTCCCAGGTGGTGGCCTGTCGACCCTTCCTGGTGGCGGTTTATCCACGCTCCCTGGTGGCGGTATGTCGACGCTTCCTGGCGGTGGTCTGTCGACGCTTCCCGGGGGCGGCTTGTCTACGCTTCCTGGCGGAGGTCTCTCCTCGCTGCCTGGGGGTGGGCTGTATGACGGTGCAGACCCGAACCCGTACCGCTCGAATCAGCCACCCATGACCCACTTCATCCCCTACCTCCGCCATCAGGGGCTGAACGATGTCGCCGATCTGCTGGCGCGTGCTCACGGGCTGAACCTGTAACGAATCACGAGCTCTGCTTCATCGGAGCGGCCCCACGTTCACCTTGACACTCCACCGGGTACCGTCGAGCTGTGTTCTTGCTGCTTGACGCCAACGTGATCGTCGGCAATCCGCTTCTGCGCGGGCGGCAGTGGGACGCCGTCGCGGATGCGGTCGCTTCCGAAGCGCTCGATCTTTATGTGCCCGAGCTTGCGGTCGATGAAGCCGTGGCACGGTACCGCGACAGTGCAGCATTGCGTGAACGCGAGGCGAAGAAGGCTCTCAAGACATGGCCGCCGAGGTCACGGGAACTCGTCCAGGAAGCCATCAACGCTTCAGAGTCCTTCGCCGCCGAGTACGAGAGTCTTCTGCGGGCGCGCCTCGAACAGATGGGTGCAGAGATCGTCGGCTACCCGGAGGTAGAGCATCGTGAGGTCGCGTTGCGGGCGATCTCACGGTCGGCACCGTTCGACAGGGAGGGCAACGGATACCGTGACGCGCTGCACTGGTACGTCTTTGTCGATCTGCTTCTCACGTGCGAACCCGAAGATCCGCACGCGTTTCTTCTGTCGGCTGACAAGCGTGCGTTCGGACCAGCGCGACGGCGCGAACTCTTGGCCGAGATCGAGAAACTCGATGTGGAGTGGGAGGTGAAGATCCTTGAAAGCATCTCCGATTTCAAGGTTCCCGGGCAGTTCCTCGATGACGAGGGCTCATTGGACTACGAGCAGGAGCGACAGCTTCACGACGCGGTACAGGATGCGGTGCTGGCAGGCGGAACACCCAAGGACTTCACTCACTCGCTGGCAGCGAAGACCGAGTTCGACGTTGCTGATGTGCTTGAAGTCTTGTTACTGGATGTGAACGTGGAAGGGGTGCAGATCGAGCGAAAGTCGCGCGATCTATGGATCAACTACACCGCCCAGGCAACGTGCCTCGTGAAGCTCGAGAGCGTCGAGATCCTCGACGAGGACGCCGGCGACTACGCCACCCATCGGGACACCGCCGTATGGGTCCTGGATCTCAGCGGCAATGCTTACTCGTCAGGGAACCGCATCGACGAGGTCGCCTCCCTGCGTCTCGACACCATCGAAGGAGACGCACCGGCATAGATCGAAGGAGACGCACCGGCATAGACAGTGGGCGGGTAGGAGCTACCTCGAGGGCCGCCGGCGCGGCCGCCGCTGTTCAGGTGGGGCGTGCATCTGATCGGCACTCGGCTGTCCTCGCTTTATGTCGGCGGCCTTCGCGGTTCGGCGGTGACGCTCGGCAAGTCATCATGGACTTCGTGTACCGACGCCGAGTGTTCGAGGTTGCAAATGAGCTCGGCGTTGACGTGCGCACCGTGCTCGACGCGCTGCGGAGCCTGGGTGAGGCGGAAGTGCGCCCTGAGGCGCAGCTGAGTGAGTCGCTCGCTCGCAAGGTGCGAGTGCATTTGAATGGTGGCGGGGCTGTGCCGGAGCGGCGGCGGGGTGTGGAGCCAGCGCGCCGCCGGTCGAGGTTTGCTCAAGGCATTCGGGAGCAGCATGACGACGCAATCCGTCGCGTCATCCCCACCATCGCGGCGGGCTTGACCGTTGCCGCTCGGCTGCCCGAGGGTAACGAAGTCATCGTCGCATTCCACAACCGTGACGCCGTCGCGCGGTACGGGTTCTGCACCCTGTCGGGCGGGCCGCTGCCACCCACTGTGCTCAACGCTTCGGATGCACGGAGGCTGTTGGCGCCGTTGCGGGACGTTGACCGCGACTATGTCGCTCGCGGGTGGACGCCACCCAATCTCTACATCGCCTTCGACCTCGCCCATCAACACGTCTGGCTAGGAAGGTCGCTGAAGACGATCGGGCATCCTGGTGAACGATTGGCTGCGGACTCGCTCGTGCGGGTGCCACCCCCTAGCGCCGGTGAACCGCCCCGCATCAACCCTCGCGCACAGCTCTTCACCGCCAACAAAGTGCCGTCCGTCGTCGCGGCGGTCGGCGAGGGGTCGGATCGTCCCGAAGAAGCGTTCCTCCTTCACGAAGAGCTTCTGCGTCTGGCTGTCGACAGCCTCGTCGACGCGGACGTTCTCGATCCGCTGCCCGTGCATATCAACGCGATCTGGTTCTTCGCGCGCCCGATCGTGATGCAGCGGGCGGGCGACAGCGACCGCCATGTCCGCGCGGTCTGGTACCGGCAGGGCGGCTCGATGTGGCGCATACGCACATACGTTGCTGGCGTTGCGGGATCCGGCGCGGTCAATGTCAAACAGGTCGGGCCGCAGCTGTCCGGCCGCGTGCCATTCGTCCCGGTCTGGGATGACACCCGACCGGAACAGAAACTGCTTGCCGCGGTGTGGGCGTTAATGGCCCAGGGCGGCATAACTGAGTCGGAACGCGTCACAGGCGTCGTCGTGCCCAGCGGCGAGCCGCAGGGCGAGCTGACGATCGTGCGCGTGCAAGCGGGCAGCGATCACGTATCCGTCTATCGAGAGGGGAGCGACGGCGAGCCGCCCGATCGTGCGGCCTGGTCGGTTCGCGGCCACTGGCGGCGACAGCCCTACCCCTCACTCGGGCTCGACGACGACGGCCACGTGCGCACCCGACTGATCTGGATCGCGTCGTATGTGAAGGGTTCCCACGGAGCACCAGTCGAACCCAAGGTAATCGTGGTCAGTTCAAGGCCGGGAGAGGCCTGAGGGCCGACACGACCGGCAGTTGAAGGTTCTCGATACGAGATGCCAATTCCACGAGGTCTTTCGAGCGAGTTGCGAATTGCAGTGTCGTGGGGACGTAATCGCCGCCGCCGCCGCTGCCCGCCGCCCGCCGCCGCTGGCGCGCCAGCCAAGGGGCCGCGTGTAGATACGCTCGAAGTGGGCGTATTCTCCGACGAACGGGGCCGCGGTGCGGGAGTCTGGTCTAATCGGTGGATGGTCGCAGCTTCGTTGAAGCCGTTCCCAAAGTCCGTCCGGGTGATCGTGTCGCCGTGATCTCGCCGGCATTCGCCGCCCCAGCGATTTCGCCCGTTCTCCACGAGCAAGCGATGCGGCGTCTGAAGGAGGCGACCGGGTTCATCCCGGTCGAGTACCCCACGACGCGGCAACTCGGCGCGAGCGCGGAAGCCCGTGCGGCAGACGTGAACGCGGTGTTCGCGGATCGGAGCATTCGCGCGGTGCTGGCCGCCATCGGTGGTGATGACCAGATCACTGTCATTCCGCACTTCGATGCCGCCGTGATCGCGGCGAACCCGAAGCCGTTCCTCGGGTACAGCGATAACACGAACCTGCACAACCTTCTTTGGAACCTCGGCGTGCGGAGCTTCTACGGTGGATCCGGTCGACCTCGTCTACCCGTTCACGGGGAGGTGGCTCGTGCAGAACAGTCCGGCGAACCACGACCGACTCTGACCAGTCGCTCGCCTGTGCGCATCACGGAAGCATGACGTCCCCGGTTCGGTTCACCGAGCTCGCTGGGTGGACGCCGCAGCCCTACCGCTCCGTGTTCGTCTGGGTCGCGTTCGAGGAGCGCCTCGTCGCGACCGGCGAGAGGTACGGTCCCGACGATCACGCGGGAGTCTGGACGGCGGACGGGTTCCTGTCGCGGTGGTCCAGTCGGCTCGTCGATCAGGGATGGGAATGGATGGCTCCGCTCATCCGCCGACTCGCGGACGGCGAGGACCCGGAGCACGTGCGCACGGACGCGCTCCATGAGTACGCCGCTCGCCACGACGGCGCGGAACCGAACGTGACCATCTGGAACCTGGGCGTCGACCGACTCCGGTGAGGGCGAGTCAGCCGCGTTGCCGCCCCGCTCGTGGAGCCACGGCATGCGACGTTGGTGCCGTACTTTCCCCGGCGTCGGCGCCTTCCTCGAGGAGGTCGAGAGGCGTAGTTCCGTTTCTGAGCGGGCCAGCGGGAGGCGACGATGCCGCTACCGGCGTGTGGGATCCGGTGCTGCTGGCGATGAGGCTCATTGCGATGTGGGTGGCCGGGCGTAGTCAGGTCTCCATGTTCACGCGTGTCGCGCGCGGTGCCGACGTACTGCAGCGCGGTTGGCGCAGCGGACGCTGCAGTACCGCTGGCGGCCGTTGCGCGTGACGTCTACCACGACGTTGTGGCACGGGTCACCCGGGACTTTGCCGGCGTCGCATCGGTGAAGGCGGTGCATTCCCCGCGTTGTCAGGTGGAGTGCGGTGCCGACGCTGATGACGGCCTCCAGCACATGCGGCAGGGCTTGGTCTTGGTCTCGATAGTGGAGGTGCCAGCCTTCATCATGGTGGTCGGTTAGGCGCGGGTAGGCGGCCGCCTCTGCGAGGTGTTGGTTGAGGAGGTCGGCGCGTCGTTGCGGCAAAGGTTCATCAACGACTTCGAGCCATCGGTCGATTACCCTGCGGACACCGGTGTAGTCGTCCGCTTGCGGATTCGCGAACGGCGTCTGCATCCCATAAGACTCCGCACGGTCGACAATGCCCGCTCGATCTTCGGGCCAGTCGTTTGCCAGTGACGCGGCGAGCAGGACCGCGTACTCGCCGTAAGGGTTGAGATGCATAAGGGCATTACATCACACTGGAACGTGAATCGTTGGAAGGAACTGACTATGACGGTGCTGGGTACTGGACTCCCGTGGGCCGCGGTCGGCGGGATGGGGTTGGCGGCGTTGGTGATGGTGCTCACGCCTGGGCCGAACATGATCTATCTCGTGTCGCGCAGTATCGCTCAGGGGCGAATCGCAGGTCTGGTCTCGCTGGCGGGGACGGGCGTGGGATTCCTCACCTACATGACGATGGCGAACCTGGGGCTCAGTGTCGTGTTCGTTGTGGTTCCGTGGCTCTACATCGGTCTGAAGGCCGCAGGAGTGCTGTACCTCGCCTGGCTCGCGTTCAAGACGTTCCGCCCAGGAGGGACAGGACTGTTCGAACCCGGACCGCTCACCCGCGATACGCACGGGAAGCTCTTCCGGATGGGGCTGTTTACCAACCTGCTGAATCCGAAGGCGGCGGTGATGTACCTGGCGATCATCCCGCAGTTCATCGACACATCGCACGGCAACCCGATTGCGCAGGGGTTCACGCTCGGCACAGTCCAGATCACTGTCAGCGTGATCGTCAACGCAGCAATCGTGCTGGCCGCCGGGACGATCGCAGGATTCATCGGAACCCGCCCGTCCTGGCTCAAGTGGCAGCGCCGCATCACCGGCAGCCTTCTTGCCGCGGTCGCCGTCATGCTGGCCAGGGAAGTTCCCCAGGCTGCCCGCGCGTAGACAACCTGCAGGTGGTCGCGCGCGTGTGGCCAGCGCGCCAGCCATCGCAGCGCCGATGTAACCTGAAATGGACGAATCCGTTCAACCGATTCGTTGCGACATCGACTGATCGCTCTCGCGGCACACGTCGTGAGTGCCACGTGCGCACGAGCGCCGACGACGGCAACCCCGTACATCAGAAGCCGAGGGCGTGGACAGCTGAGCGTGTATGTCAACGGCCGCAGAATGGGAGCGAGATGAACCTGCGGGAAGAGCTTCTGCGTGTCTACGAGGACGCGCGGTCCAACCGGTCCTCCGAGGAGAACGAGACGACGGATCGTGCGGCTGCGGAGCTCTTCGACGCCGGTACGGCAGACCGCGCGAAGGCCGTCGGAGATGTGGCGCCGGTGTTTTCTCTCCCCAGCGCCACTGGCGAAACGGTGACCTTGAGTGATCTGCTTGAGGATGGCCCCGTGGTGCTGAGCTTTTACCGAGGCAGCTGGTGCCCGTATTGCAATCTCGAGCTGCGGGCGCTTCAAGCGAACATCATGGAGTTCAAGGCGCGCAACGCGCGGCTCGTTGCGATCTCGCCGCAGGTGCCTGACGAGTCATTGTCGACCGCTGAGAAACACAGCCTCACTTTGACGTTCTGAGCGACGTGGGGGCCACTGTCTCCCAAAGCTACGGCCTGTCCTTCGTCATTCCTACGGAGCTGGCTGCGCTCTACGAGCGACGAGGTCACGATCTCATCCGTCGAAACGGTGGCGATGGTCGAACGCTTGTGATCCCCGCGACCTATGTGATCAGGCAGAGCGGGTCTATATCGTGGTCGTTCGTGGACAGCGACCACACCAGACGTGCGGAACCGCGGGACATCATCGCAGCGCTCGATGCGATCCGCTGACTGCTGCAGAGGCGACGGACGGAGGAGTCACGCGCCTCTCGTGCGACCGTGCGCGCTGCGACGCAACTCCCGGCTGGTTGTGGACGGAGATCGGTCATGCAGCGCGGCGATCTCCGTTGGCCGCGCACCTCGGCTCGCGAGATCGCGATCAGAACGCGCTCCTCTTCGAAAAGAAGCCTCGAGGAGATGGGGAGAAGCGAAAGCGGGCCAGGGCTGTGGCACGACCTTCACCGCGCTATCCTTGCGCCGCACCGCGGTGCCATCGCGCCGGGGGTACGCGGCCGTCCGCATCGCGCCGACCTCGCGGGCGGCGGCCGCCAGCGGCTGCACTGAGCGAGCAACTCCGTGAACCGGTTCCACGTCAACGAGTTCGGCCTACGCCCGGGGCCCGGACGGGCAGATCGATCGTCGCGTGCCGGGGTGATTCCGGCGCTGACATCTGGCTCGACCGTTCCTGCCGACCGAGGGTGGTCAATGGCTTAAGACCGTTGCCGTGACGGTGGTGATGCCGACGATGACGACGAACCCGCGGAACAGGCCTGCGGGGAGTCGTCTTGCGAACCTGCCGCCGACCAATCCTCCCAGGATCGAGCCGAGAGCAACGAGGGCGACGATGGGCCACGAGATCAGTTCTGGTGAGACGAAGATGAAGACCGTGGCGGCGATGATGTTGACCGCGGCGACGCTGGCGTTCTTCACGGCGTTGAGTTCTTGCATCAGCAACGTCGTCGTGATCCCGAGCAGGGCGACGAGGAGGATCCCCTGCGCTGCACTGAAGTAGCCACCATAAACTCCGAGCAGGAACGCGCCGACCACGGAGGCGACTTTCGAACCTCGGCGAGGGAATGGCGTCGCGTCGACGTCGTCGGTTGCCGCCACGCGGCCGATGCGGTTCTTGATGGCGGGTCCGCTGAGTACCAGAAGCGTACCGATACCAATCAGCCAAGGGATGACGGCAGCGAAGATGTCGGCGGACAAGTGCAGGAGGAGGAGCGCGCCGGTGACGCCGCCGGCGCTGGATGAGGGAAGCAGTAGGCGAGTAACGCGGTAGTGTGCGCGCAGCTCGCGTCGGTAGACGAATACCCCCGACAGGCTGCCGGGCACGATGCCGACCGTGTTCGCCATCGTCGCCGTCAACGGCGGAAACCCCAGCAGAACGAGGATGGGGAAGGACGCCAGTGTCCCCGCGCCTACGACGACGTTCAGACCTCCTGCAAGGAAGCCTGCGCCGACGACCGCCGCTCCTCGCAGAAGCGGCGCGATTTCTATCAGCACGTTGGCCTCCTCCTCGCCCGGGTCACAAGATGTCCCGGAGGCCTTCAAGGCTTCCAAAAGTGCGCTGGACGCAGGTTGATAGAATCGGAAGGGATGTACGCGAAATCCGAAAGCTAGTTCGTGGCGCCCAACTTGCGGGATCTGGAGCTGTTCGTCGCGATCATCGACGCCGGCTCGATCACGGCGGGCGCCCGCGCCGTGGGGGTCTCGCTGTCGTCGGCCAGCAGCCGGATCGCTCTACTGGAACGGCAAGAGCGAGTCGAGCTGTTGTCGCGTCGACGAGGTGGGATCGTGCCGACCACGGCCGGCACGACCCTGGCGATACATGCCCGTGCCCTTCTCGAACGTGCTGATGAACTGCGGCAGGCGATGGACGGGCTGCGCGGGGACTCTGCCCACGAGATCCGGCTCGCCAGCAACACATCAGCCGTCGATACCTTGACCGAGTTCCTGGCCGCGACTCTCGCACGATTCCCTACGATGCGGATCGCGGTGGTCGAGACAAGCAGCGTCGAGGTCGCGTCTCGGGTCCGCGAGGGGGGTGCTGACCTCGGGATCGTTTCCCTCCCACCGACGGGCGACGGTTTGATCGCTCGTGAGTTATGGGCGGATCCCCTTGTCGTCGTTCGTGGCTCGGTGTTCCGCGGAGACGACGTGGCTCCTTCCTTCGAGGAGGTGATGCGGGGGCCGCTGATCGGGTTGCCAGCGGCAAACCCGCTTCAGACACTCATCGACGAGCAGGCGCGCATCCTCGGTGTGTCACCGGCGTACCGCGTGCGGTTGCCAACCCTCAACGCGGTGTACGCCGTCGCCAGCACTGGGGCTGGCGCGGCGATCGTCCCGTATGGGACCGTCAGCCGCTCTCCCACACTGCCTGCTGCCATACATCCGGTGGCAGAGGAATGGGCCGACCGCCGCGCACTCCTCATCACTCGGTCTACCTACGTTCCGTCCCCCGCGCAGCAGGAGTTCATCGACGCGCTTCTGCGCTACCGGGATGAAGTCGATGTCACCGAGCCGCTCGGAGTCGTCATCCTCGGCTCGCCCCCTGAGCAAGCCCGCCGCGGGTAGCGAACCCGATACGAGATCCACCCCGGTCGGTGATAGAGCTGTACGCCAAGCTCGGAAAGGACCTCGGCACCAGTTAGTGAGCGTTGCCGAGCGTAACGACTCGCTGGCGCAGCGCGGCAAGATTCCGGCTGGCCCAAGCAACCCAGACCGCACCGAGAGCGTCTGTTACTGGAATGCAAGGTCGGCTACCGATCGGCGATCCTCCCCTCACCCCCTCCGAACGGGAGCAGATGCTCAGCGCACCGATGTTGTTGACGACCACGAGTGCATGGAACAACGCGCGTAGGCAGTCTGCCGTGGCCCGTGCCAATTCCACTCATCGTGGCCGGATTCATATCCGGAGCCCGCGACGATGATCGTGAAGCAAATGGCCGACACCACGAGCGCCACAATGACGGGCACGAGCGCCCTGAACTATCGATAACAACTCGTGGGCGCAGCGAGGACCCCGGCGTTCACGTCCGGCGCTGTCAGAGCTCGATCACGTACTTGACTCCGCGTGAGCGGCCGCCGGCGCCAAGCCGTCGGGCACGCGCGCGACGTGGGCACTGGTCACGAGAACCTTCTCCGCCCAGGTGCCGCTGCCACCGGGCAGGGGCGCCTCGTGGACGAGGTCGAACACGGCGATGGGAATCGCGTAAGCGAGTGAGACGGCGTTGCACAGGTCGACGAGCGGGTGGATCGAGGGCAATTCCCCGTCGCTCTTGAATCAGCGTGGCAGCGCTTCCGACGCGCACCGGTACTGGGTGGGTTTGAGTCCCATCTGACTGAATGCGCGCCGCCAGGCGACGATCTCGGGGAACTCGCTCTCCGGTCGTTCGGAGAGGCGCATGGAGGCCCGCTCGCGGAATGGTGCCGCGGTCGCCGAGACGTCCGCCGTGTCGGTCACGCCATCGAGGGTGAGTGTCGCGACGGCGAGCTGAGGGAAATGAGCGCGCAGCGCCGAGTCATGAACTGAGCTGCATCAGCGGGTTTCGAGGGCGAGACGGCCGGCGAGCAGCCCATACGTGCCCGCGAAGGTGCGACGCAGCCACGCCATGACCTTCGGGCGCGTGATGACCTGGTTGCGCATCCCCGCGGCGAACACCCCATACAGCGCAAACACGACGAACGTCAACGCCATAAACACAAGGCTGAGCCAGATCATGTGCCACGTGCCTTTCGCCTCGCCCGCGGGAACGAACTGAGGGAGGAACGCGAAGAAAAAGATGGTCAGCTTCGGATTAAGCAGGTTGATGAGCACGGCGGTACGGATGACCCGCCAGAACGAAACCGGGGCGGGGTTCGCGTCGCCGTCGATCATCGTCTTGTCGCGGAATGTCTGCCAGGCGAGGTAAAGCAGATAGGCGACACCGAGCCACTTGATCGTCTGGAACGCGATCGCGGAGGCATTCAGGATCGCGGCCAGTCCGGTGATCGCGGCCACCATGTGAGGGATGACCCCGAGGGTGCAGCCGAACGCCGCAATAATGCCAGCCTTTGCGCCGCGGGAGAGCCCAGCGGCGATCGAGTAGACGGCGCCGGTGCCGGGGGTGGCGACCACCACGAGGGTGGTCAGCAGGAATGCAATGCTCATCGTCGTCCTTCGAGAGTCGTTGCTTCCGCACAGTACCGCGTCCGCGTAATCCCGAAATACACGAGCGATCAGCCGAAGACGAGCGAATCGCCCAGATGGACACCGTGTAGACATTCGTCCGCGAGATCGGGATGGCATGAAGTCGCGCCCCTCGGGTAGCGAGGTCATGGTCGTGTCGCGGTTACACGTCATCACGCTGGCGGACGATCGGCAGCCACAACTCCGTCGTCGCGGAACGGAAGTCTTCAGCGCGATCGAGGATCGCGACGATCGAGGGGCCTGGTCGCAGCAGCCACGGGTTCGACGGAAACCACTCGGATGCCGATGCCGCATACGTCTCCTGCAGAGCCGCGGGATATGGTCCAGATGCCCGGAACACAGCCCACGTGCCGGCAGGAACCTCGATCACGTCGAGTCCTTCCGGCGTGGTCGTCGCGGCGTCCCGGGCAACGCCGTGCAGATAGGTCAGTGTGCTTCCCTCGGTGTAGTCGGAATCGACATCTGCGCTTATCTGAAGCAGTCCGTGAGGATCCGTGTTGCCGAGCGCCGTCAGTCGCGCGTGCTCGTGCGCCGGCAGAGAAGCGACGTGCGCTTGGATGTGAGGATTCGCGCTCCGGTGGATGAGCGGAACGCGTGCAGCATGGCCGACGAGCCGGAACGCGGGTCGATCCACGATACGCGTGTCCATCGACGTGGCGCCGTGGACAGTCAGTCGCAGCGTGAGTTGCGGCTGTGACCGAAGCGGGCCGCCGTTCGTCCGCACCTCGATAGGCGCCGCACCGTGGACCGCCCGGAACGCACGTCCGAATGCCTCGGCCGAGCCATAACCAAATCGAACCGCAACCTGGAGAAGCGGATCGCCCGCGATGACGTCGGCCGCGGCGACCGTCATCCGCCGACGCCGCACATACTCGGACAACGGCATGCCGACAAGCGATGCGAACATCCGCCGCAAGTGGTACTCCGTGGTGCCGAAGGAAGCAGCCAGCGCACCGATGTCGAGGTCGTCGGACAGATCCGCTTCGACGACCTCGATGAGCCTGTTGAGCTCACTGATCACACAAGCCTCCCTTCATTCCAATTCTGCTTGCCGGGGTGCAGTGGTTTGTCCGAACGTGCGACTCCGATCCGAGCGGGCCGGCTCGTGACGGCCGGCGACGTCCGACGACACGCAACACCACACACCATCAGGCGTCCCGGGCGCCTTCACCCGACTTGATCGGTCTCCAATTGTCGGGCGCTGGACCCGGCGTGACGAACACCCTGGAAATCGTCTCGCACCACGAGAGTCCAAGCTGAAGGGAAGCATGTTAGACGCCCGTATCGTCGAGCGGACGGCCTTCCGCCTGATCGGTTACGCCGCGTGCGTCCCGGTCGTGTCGGAATTCCGGAATCCTCATGTCGAGGCACACATCACGGCGCTGTCTGCGGAGAACGTGGAGCGGCTCCGAGCACTGGGCTGCTCGGAGCCCTCGGGTCTGCTTCAGGTGAGTACGGAGGTCGACGCCGACTACGCAGTGAACAGTCGGTTCACGTTCATGGTCGGTGTCGCCCTCGATGCGGCTCCGCCCGCACCTGAGCGCCTCGATGTGATCGAGGTTCCTGCCGGCAAATGGGCGGTGTTCCGCACGGGCGCTCCTTTTGCGTCGGCCTGGATGGACATTGTCAGCGAGTGGTTTCCGTCACACCCGTGGCGCCTGCGTCCGGGGCCGTCGATCGTCACTGAGCGCCGACCAGGCGAGCAGCGCGCCGCAACCGCCGAGGTCTGGATTCCCGTTGAACGCGCGTAAGCCAACTCTGCGCGTCTCCCGGCCGAACGCAAGATTCCAACAGTGGGAAGCTCTGCTCCACAACCGCAACAAGCGCCAGCGGGCCGGCGAGTTCATCGTGCAGGGTGTGCGCCCCATCAGCCTCGCACTCGAGCGGGGCTGGCCGATCCGCGCAGTCCTCTATGACGCGGATCGGCCGCTGTCGCGGTGGGGTGCACAGGTTATCGAAGGATCAGGAGGCGAGCGGGTAGCCGTCGCGGCTCAGCTGCTGCATCAGTTGAGCGACCAAGACGACGGCTCCCCCGAGCTGATCGCCGTAGCCGCCGTGCCGGACGATCAGCTGTCTCGCATACCTATGGGGCCGTCGTTCCTCGGGATGGCATTCGACCGCCCCTCCCTGCCCGGCAACATCGGCACGATCATCCGTTCATTGGATGCCTTCGGCGGGTCGGGCCTGATCGTCACCGGACACGGCGCAGATCCGTACGACCCCAGAGCCGTCCGCGCCTCCACTGGGTCGCTGTTCGCGGTGCCGGTGATCCGACAACCATCTCATCAACCACTGGTGACCTGGGTACGGGAGCAACGCGCTGCGGGCATCCCCCTCACGATCGTCGGAACCGACGAGAACGGGTCCGACGACATCGCCGACGTGGATCTGACAGGCCCCGTCCTGCTCGCGATCGGCAATGAGAACGCCGGACTCAGCGCGGGATGGCGCGATGCGTGCGATGTCGTCGCACGCATCCCCATCGGCGGCGCCGCCAGCTCGCTGAACGCTGCCAACGCGGCATCGATCGCTCTCTACGAGGCCGCGCGCCAGCGCGGACGGGCATAGGCACGCGAATGGCCTACCGCTACGCCGTCACGCGAGAGAGTTACGCCGACCTCTCCGGCGGCGTGCTCCACTCTGCCCCCGGGTTCCCCGCCTTCCCCGCACGCCTCGCCAGCGAGATGTTCCAGCGAGCATTGGCGCTCACCCCGAACCCCACCGCCCAGGTATGGGATCCATGCTGCGGCAGCGGCCACCTCCTCACCACTCTCACACTCCTGCATAGAGACAGAATCACCAGCGTCCTCGGCTCCGACGTCGATCACGCGGCGCTGGAACTCGCCCGGAAGAACCTCGCCCTTCTGAGCAAGCACGGCATGACCGCCCGCGCGAATGAACTGCAGGCCCGCGCCGAGCGCCTGAGCAAACCCGCCTACCTCGATGCCGCCGCCGCTGCACAGCGACTCGCTCGCCGGCTCGCGTCAGGCGACGGCTCATTCGACTACAACATCGCACCAGCCGACGTCTTCGACCCCGCACAACTCCGGCGCGCGTTGAACGGGCGACGCCCCAATGTCGTGGTCACCGATATCCCCTACGGCGAGCAGACAGCGTGGCACGGACCGGATGCTGCACGAGGCCTCGACGGCATGCTGAATTCGCTGGAAGAGGTACTCGACGAGGGAACCGTGATCGCAGTGACGACCCGCGCCCGCAAGGTGCGCCTAACCGGCCCCCGGCGACCTCTCGCATGGTTCCGAATCGGAAGCCGAGCAGTCATCCTCTGCCGCATCGCCAGCCGACTCCAGCATCGAGTTTGAATCTTCCGTGTAGCTCGTCAGCATTGTTCCTTCGGGCAGAAAATTCGTGGGGCTGCATAGAGCCCGGTTACAGCGTTGAGCACTGTCTTGGTTCCGACCGTACTGGCCGGCGACGTTGTTGGAAGCTAGCAGCGATTATCGCCCAAGCACCATCGGACCACGGATCAGATCGGCTACGCAGCGAAGTGTTCTTCGTAAAGGATCCCCTCACGGCCGAAGCGGCGTTTGCAGATCTTCCCGAAATGCGCGAGGGCGTCGACGCGATGGCAATCGGGCCGGGTGTCCTGTACTTCTCGCGGGTAGCCGCGCAAGCGACCAAGACCCGCGTTCAGCGCGTACTCGCTATGCCGATGTTTCAACAGATGACAGTCCGAACCTGGCGCGTAACTACACGGCTGCTCGAACTGCTCGACAACGGTTAGCCTCCGCACGCATCCCGAAATTGATCGTTTCCGGATTCGACGTGATCGCTCGGCCCCTGAAACTTGAAACGCGATCGAGTCAGGGAGAAACGCGCTAATGTCCGTTCTCTTTTGAGTCGGAATCTCGTGCCGCTGATTCACCGCGATCGAGGTTCCTCAGCTCCGCAAGGTCGTCGTGAGTGAGGTTGAAATCGAAGATCTGCGCGTTCTCCCGCAGCTGTCTGGGGTCGTCCGCGCGCGGAATCGGGACGATGTTGTGCTGCACATGCCACCGCAACAACACCTGCGCGGGGGTGCGACCGACCCGGTCTGCGATGTCTACCACGACGGGATGTGTGAGCAAGGGGCCGCCGCGCCCGAGCGGACTCCAGGCCTCGGTCACGATGCCCCACCGCTTGTGCAGATCACGGATATCGTCGCGCGCCAGGTCGGCACTCAGTTGGATCTGGTTGACGTCGGGCACGCGTCCGGTAGCGGCGACGATCCGTTCCAGATGTGGTCGTTTGAAGTTTGAGACGCCGATCGCCCCGACCCGCCCCTGCTCGACGAGTCTTACAAGACCCCGCCAGGCCGCAACGTAGGTGTCGAGCCAAGGCACTGGCCAGTGAATGAGGAATAGATCGAGGTAGTCGAGCCCGGTCCGTCTGAGGCTCTCGTCATAGGCGCGCTGGACACCATCTACGCTGTGATTCTCCTTGTTGAACTTGCTGGTGACGAAGATCTCCTCGCGAGCGATCCCGCTCTCTCGGATCGCCGCGCCAACCGGGGCCTCGTTGAGGTACTTGTGAGACGTGTCGATCAGTCGATAGCCGATGTCGAGCGCCAGCGCGACCATCTCGTGCACCGCGTCGCCCTTGAGCGGCCACGTGCCGAGACCCAGACGCGGAATCGAGTGTCCGTGGAGGAGCGGGATCGGGGCGGGGTTCACTGGAGCACCCCCGTGATTAGCCCAACGCCTCGCTCAACCGCATCGAGGCGTCCTTGAGTGCTCGCCCGAAGGTCGCGACTTTCGAGACCGGAAGACGATGGACTGGGGCAGCGAGGTTGATGGCGAGATTGATGCCTGCTGAGTTCGCGACCGAGACTGCGACCGATGCCACACCGTCCTCGCTCTCCTCGCGGTTCGTCGAGTAGCCCTGGCGCCGAACGGTTTCGAGTTCCTTCTCGAGGTCCGCAAGGGACTGAACGGTATGCGAGGTCACCGCGGGGAGTGAGTCCGTTGGAAACAAGCGCCCGAGCTGTTCTGTCGGCAGGCTGGCAAGCATCGCCTTGCCGGTCGAGGTCGCGTACGCCGGGATCTCCCGTCCGAGGCGTGAGGCGACGCGGACTGCCGCCGCCGGCTCGGACGCCGCGATGAAGCGGACGTTCGCGCCTTCGAGGGTGCCGAGATGGCTCGTCTCGCCCATCGAGGAACTGAGATCCTCGAGGATCGGCTGCGCCAGGCGCGGAAGATCCATGCGCCGGAAAATTGAGAAGGCCACGCTCGTGAGTGTCGGACCCGGACCGTAGGTCTTCGTGCGCGGATCCTGACGGGCGAATCCGCGCCAGATGAGCATTGCGAGGATGCGGTGCGCCGTCGAAGACGCCACCCCGAGTTCGGCGCTGACGTCGGTCAGCCTTACCTCCGTACGCTCGCCAAGAAGGATGAGCAACCGCAGTGCGTTGTCCACTGACTCGATCGGGTATTGGGGCGCTACACCGTCGCCGGGCGATTTCTGCACAACAGAAATCGTATCGCCTTGTGGTCACGGGGACCATCCTCAGACCGCGGGCGTGACCGACCGCGCGCCGTCGCCGGTCAGGCGCGCCGCGACCTCGGCTCGATCGGTTCTCGTAGCCACCGCTCGCCGCGTGCTAACGAGCGCCCGCGGCCAGTTGACGACGAGCGCGCCGGTCAGTGAGTCGTCACTCTCCGAGTAAAGTACGGCGAAGCGCTGGTCCTCCTCGGACCCGATGATGACGATGTCGTCGGCGCCGGTGCGCCCGACCACCTGGATCTTCCAGTCGTACTGGTCGCTCCAGACATACTCGGTCGTGTCGTAGTCCTCGCAATCATCAGGGTGGACGATGTTGTGTGCGACGACGCGAGCCTGATCAACGGCATTGGTCCAATGTTCGAGGCGCAGCGAGACGTTGCGCGACGCACTCGCCCAACGTGCGATATCGCCGACGGCAAAGATCTCAGGATGCCCGATGGCCCGCAGCCCAGAGTCGCAGGTCACCCCGTTGTCGAGTTCGATGCCGGAACCCTCGAGCCACTCTGTGTTGACCACAGCTCCGATACCGACGAGAGCTGCATCGGCCTCGATGATCTCGCCGCCATCGAGCACCACGCGCACCCCGTCTGCCGTCTGTTCGACGCCTTCGACTGTCCTTCCGAAGTACTCCTCGACGCCCTCCTGGGCATACTTGCGGCTGAAGATCTGGCCGACTTCGGCATTGAGCACCCGCGACATCGGCGCCGGGAACGGGTCAACCATGCTGACCCGTACGCCCGCCGTGATCGCGGTTGCGGCAGCCTCCCCCCCGATGAAGCCTGCGCCGATGACCACAAGGTGCCGCGCTGTGGCCAGCTCATCCCGCAAGCGCTCGGCATCGCCGCTGGTACGCAGCAAGTGAATATGCTCACCTTCACCCCACGGAGAGCGACGGGCGCGTGACCCGGTGGCGATCACGAGTGTGTCGTATGAGACGGCTGTACCGTCCTCGAGCGTCACAACCTGGCCTTCGAGGTTGAGGGATGCCGCGGGCGTGCCGAAGATTGAGATGGCTCCGATCCCCCGCGTCTCGTGCTCGGAGAGAAGCTCGATCTCGTGTCGCGCCGTCTCACCGGTGAGGTACTTCTTCGAGAGCGGAGGTTTGTCGTAGGTGGGATGGCGTTCCTGGTCAATCAGGACGATCTCGCCCTCGAATCCCTCGCTTCGAAGGGCTTGGGCGGTCTTGAGCCCACCAACAGAGGCGCCGACGATGACGACCCGCGACACGTCAGTCCTCCACAACCAAGGCGGAGACGGGGCAGCTGCGCGCCGCCTCCTCTACTCGCTTGCGGTCACTGTCGGGCAGGTCCTCGCGCAGAACGATCACTAGGGCGTCGTCATCTAGGTCGAAGTAGTCGCCCGCGGCGACAACGCAATTGGCGTAGCCCTGGCAGGCGCTGCGGTCGGCGATGATCCGTGCCATCGGTCTCTCCTTTTCTACTGCGGTCGCATTTCGGGAAACATCGGCTGGTCAGGCCGCGCGATCATCTCGGAGAACGTCTGCGTGGTCTGCCAGGTCAGGGCCTCGAGTTCCATGGGGTCGATCGCGATCCACTGGCCAGTTTTCGGGGCGTCGATCAGTAGCCTCGTGCCGTTGTGAGTTTCCACGCGGCGCACTTCGATCTCCGAAAACTCGTTGGCGATGACGAGCGGCTCTCCGACGGTGCGGGCGACAAGACGCTCGCGCTCCGCCGCCGCAGCCGCCGCGGCATCACGATCGACGTCGGCACCCTCCCAGTCGAGGCCGCTCACAGGAAGATCGCCAGGTTCTGGGTGCGGAGCACCGACTCGTCCACCATGATCACCCGACGTGCCAACTGCAGGTCGTCACCGACGCGACGCAATACGTCCTCGCGGTGAGCGGAGATGATTGACGGCTCGTTGACGTCTCCCCGGCTGCGGAACAGCAGGACGGCGGAGTCGACGATGAGCTCGTCCTCGACCGAGGACAGGAACACACGCACGTTCGTCACGTAGTGACGCAGGCGTGAGGGAGGGTCCTCCGTCCAAGCGTGTTCAGTCAGGAATCGCGCGACCCGGCGGCTGAGCGAGTACTTATTCTCGTCCCAGTGCGACATCCCCCTCGCCGTCGTGAAGGAAGACCCGAGAGCCGTCGTCTGACGCACCGGCATGATGTAGTGAATATCCTCTGTAAGCGTCTCAAGCCAGTGCTCGTACCGTTGCTCGTCGAGGGTGTAAGCCTCTTCAATCAACCAACGATGCGCCTCGAGATGCAGTTCGTCGGAGAACAGTAGGGACCGCCCGACTCGATCGGCGCGCGTGGCGTGGGCGCCGAGAGGCGATTGCCCGGAAATCTGGACACCGGTCTCGGTGTTCATCATGCGGGTGCCTCCCCGTTGTTGGTGATGCCTGTACCGATGCTCGCGACCTGCACCTCGACTTCGTCATCGGTGTCGAGGTAGTCGGCCCAACGATCGAGCAGATGACGCTGGTTGTACTCGCCGTAACCAACGTGCGCGACGCCTGGACCGGCGAACTGTTCAGGCGTCAGCGCAGCGACGACCGGAGTGTCGTCTTTGAGAGTCCCCATCCGACTGTTGAGCAGGAGCCGTCGAGCCATCGAACCCTTGGCAGTCGTGGTCAGCGAGACCCAGTTCTCGACATCGTCCTGCTCGAACATTCCCGTGCTACCGAAGCACATAAGGTAGGCCTTGTACGAGAGCTCCTTGAACTCCTCCGGCGCCTCGGCATCGACCGCGAACCAGGAGTAGACCTCCGTCTCGTTCTCGCTAATGGGCTGCCACGAACGGATCGAGATGAAGGGCAGCACGTCGTCCCCGTCCTCCACCTTCGGCCAGTTGTGCACGAAACTCATGTTCGGGAAGAGCGATGCCGCTGAGATCATAAACCCGTCACGGCCAATCACATCGAGCTGCTCAGGCGACCATTGCTCCTTCATCCGCTCGATCATCGCGTCGGGATATCCGACGTAGCGCAGCCGCTCCTCGAGGCTGCCCGGCGGGAGCTTGTAGGTCGTGCCGCCGCCGTTGCCGGCCCAGTACGTGTTGCCGTCCTTGCGCTTCTCCGCCTTCGGCTCACGGAACAACCCGATCTCGACGACCGAGGTGTGGGTCTGGGGCGTGTGATACATGTCGCCGGCGAAGTTCTCGGCGCCGATCTTCCAGTTCGCGTTGACGCGCCACCGCTGCGGGCCACGCAGCTCGATGCCCTTGGCGCTCTGCCCGGTGTAGTAGTCGAGGTAGAACGCGAAGTCGCCGATGTATTCCCGCAGGGTCGGCGCGTTCGGGTCCATGCTGATGAAGATCAGACCGTTGTATGTGTCCAGGTTCGGCGCCGGGAGCAGTCGTGCACCCTTCTTGTTGAACCCTGCCTCACCCCCGTAGGCCTCCTCGTGGAACGGGAGGCCCATAATCCGGCCGTCGTTGCGGTATGACCACCCGTGGTAGGGGCAACGGAAGTGGGAGGCGTTGCCGACCTCGGCGCGGCATACCTGCATCCCGCGGTGCAGGCACATGTTGAAGTGCGCCCGAATCTCACCACTCTCGTCGCGCACGACGATAAACGAGTCGTCGAGCACATGCCGCACCACGTAGTCACCGGGCTGAGGGATCTCGGATTCATGTCCGACGAAAATCCACGCGCGGCTGAAGAGCTTGCTCTTCTCCTGCTCGAAGATCTCCTCGTCGTTATAGATGTGCGCCGGGATCATGCCGCGCCGCACGTCCTCGATGATCGTCGTCTTGCTCGCCATTGGGCCGCTGCTTCCTGATGTCAGAGTCCTATTCCGCGCCTTGAAGATGATGTCGGTCGAGACCGGTTTTCTTTAAGACAGAATCTGATTCTGCTAGATTTTCCAGGAATTCGCAATCGGAGATCACGCCTCGAAGGAGAAGTGGATGATGAACGACTACGTCGACGAACGCATGCTCGTCGCCAATGCTTGCCGCGTGCTCGCGGTCCGGGGGCTCGTGGACGACATCCTCGGGCACGTCAGCCTGCGGGTCGACGACGACACCGTCCTCATCCGAGCCCGCGGACCGCAGGAGCGAGGGCTGCGTTTCACCACCGCCGACGACATCCTCGCCGTGCCCCTCGAGGGATCGTTCGAGCTCGCCGGCGGGTACCGGGCGCCGAACGAGCTGTCTCTGCATCTTGAGCTGCTGCGCCGCAATCCTGCGGCCCGATCCGTCGTCCACGCGCATCCGCCGGCTGTCGTCGCGTTCTCGCTAACCGGACGGACACTGCTACCGATTGTCGGTGCCTTCAACATCCCCGCTATGCGGATGGCGCGCGACGGCATCCCCGCGCACCCCTCGTCTGCGCTGATCCGCAACCACGCACGCGCGACGGCCATGGCGGACGATTTCGGCACGCGGCCGGTCGGCATCCTGCGCGGTCACGGCCTCACGGCCGTCGGCGAGAGCGTCCCGCAGGCCGTCATCCGCGCGATCAATGTCGACAGCCTCGCTCGCGTGCACCTCGCCGTTCTGCAGGCAGGGGCCGAGCCTATACCGATCGATGACAACGACCTCGCCGACCTGCCCGACCTGGGTGACGCATTCAACGACGGGCATCTCTGGCGATTCCTGCTGCAGGAACTTGCTGAGCAACGGCTCCTGCTGTAGTCAGGCCATCACAGATGTCCGGAGCCCGGGTCGCGATCAACTGCACCATCCTCACCGCCGCGGGCGTACATTTGGACCGAGCCACTCCGTCACCAGGTTGAGCACCGCATCGCTGTTCGACTCCTGCATCAGCATGTGGCCGTTGCCAGCCACGTTCGCTGCCGTCAACGCGACGAACCTGACATCGCCGCCCCGCTCGGCGAGCCAGTCTGCAGTCGCGCGGTCCGACTCGATCGGATGATCGGTGTCGTGGGTACCGACCATCACGAGGGTCGGTAGGCCGTCCAACTCCCTGTCGCCGATGTGGACCTGCGCACCGCGGACGTTCTGCCGCTCGAGGAGGAGCCCGGCTGGGATTGGCACCAGCTGTGAACGGAGCTCGTCCAGGTGACCGGGTGGGAACTGCTCGCTCGCACCGACCAGCTTCGCCTCGATGAACTCTGGTCCGGGATGCCACCAGCCGCGACGGGGAAGCCTCCAGGTGAGCGGGCGTCCCTGGACGACGATGTGATCGGCGTCCTCTTCCAGCACGGCGGGCTCGGGCTGGATATCCCCGGGGGGAGCGGGCGCCAGCGCGACTAGGGCGATCAGTGAATCCCGATGGTGGAAAGCGACCCGATAGCCGAAAGCGGCGGACATGGAGTGGACCACGAGGACAACCGGGCCGCCGAGCGCAGCGATTAGCTCCACGATCGCGCCGGCGACCGCCGCCCCATCCAGCGGCGTGTCGGGGTCCCATGCGCCGCCAGCCGACAACCCAGGCCACGTCATCACGACCGCGCGGTATCCGGCCTCGGCGAGACGGGGCGCCCACCCGGGTCGCCCGCCGATCGCTCGACTCCAGCCATCGGGGCCCACCCCCCCGCCGTGAACGAGCAGCACCGTCGCACGGGCGGGGCCGCCGGGCAGCCATTCGGCGTAAGCGACGGTCCCAGCGGAAGTCGCGAAAGAGCGAAACGTCGTCACGACATGACGGAGACGATGGCTGCTGCCAGTTCCACAGGGCGCGTCAACATTGCCTGGTGGCTCCCCGGCGAGCTCGCGGTCGTGGGGTTCGTGAGCCGGTCTGCTGATGCGCGGTACAACTCCTGCGGCACAGCCCGATCCTCTTGCAGGAAGATGTAGCCGCTCGGCACGTCACCGGTGCCGGCCGTCCGAAGACGGATCGGCTCGTCGAGCCAACCGCCAGGCGACGGCACCAGACGAGGCTCGACCTGCGCGTGAAGCTCCTCCGATCCGTCCTGCAAGAAAGCCGTCATGAATAGCTGCGGCGGGATCGGCACGCTCTGGTCGGGCGAGGACGCGGCTGTGCCACGGGCGAAATTCGCCAACTCGGCGGGGAGGATCGCATTGATCGACTCGCCGTCGGCGAGTACCCACGCGTCGATGAAGATCGCCTGCTCCACCTGCTCCGGCATCGCCTCAGCTACGAGTTGGATGAGCGGGCCGCCGCCACTGTGGCCGACTACGACGAACCGGTCCCACCCCTTGTCGGCGATCCGGCCGATGAGATTGTCCGCCATGGTCGAGAGCGTGACACCTGCACGGTCGTCGTTGTCACCGTGACCCTGCAAGGTTGGGGCCCATACCTCGTGGCCTGCCTTCGTGAGCTCAGCGACAACGCCGTCCCACGCCCAACCACCCTGCCAACCTCCATGAACCAAGACGATGCGCATTCTGGAACTCCTTTGTTCACCGACGGCGGGTTCCGTCGGATGGAATCCCACTCTACCTAGCAGAATCTGTGCAGAACAACAGTCCTGTTCAATCCCTTCAGAAAGGGTCATTCGTACTCGTCGAGCTTCCGGAGGACGGTCTATCTGAGCGGCGTCTCACGGAGGTCCTGCAGCATGATCGCCCGGTTCAGGGGCGAGATGCATTGCGGGACCTCTCTGGCCAGCGTGACCGCCACTGCGCCGAGCGGGGTGCCGGATCCATGTGAGTCGCGTCGACACGAATCCGGAGATTGTGCCGGCGCCCAGCACGATGAGGGAGTTGACGATCATCCTGACGATGATCTGAACTCCGCCGAGAACGAATCCCTGAGCGGTCGTGTTTCCCTGCCCGTGATCTATGAACTGCGGGATGATCGCGAGTTACATGACAGCGGCCTTGGGGTTGAGCAGGTTGGTGACGAGCCCCATCCGGAACAGCTTCGACCGGGAGTCGCGCGCGTGGGATTGTGTCTCGAATAGCCCGTTGCCGCCGGGGCGCAGGGTTGCGGACGCCAGCCACGCGAGATAGAGCACTCCAGCGGCTGTCCCGGTCCAGCTCACCTTGACAGGGCTCTCAGGGGTGAGTGCTCGACCGGACGATCCCCCGCGGACTCGCCATGGAGCCACGGCCAAGGAATGCGGAGATCGAGGACGCCGGTCGCGCTGAGCAACACCGGGATGAGGAGAAGAGTGAGCCGCCCCGTCGGCGATCGCCCTCGCCTCTGAACGGCGCGGCTGCTCACTCGTTAACACACTCTAGGTCGATCTGCCTGCCGCAAGCGGGCATCTGAGTTGAGTCGGACCAACTGTAGGAAAATGCCATTTCGCGTGGAATCCTGGCCCTGAAACCGTTGCCAACTACCGTGGAATCGCGAGGGGTTCATGCCATCTCGAGCGGGAACCCACAGTAGTAGCGGCAGGGGTGACGCTCTGGATCTGGGCAGGTATTCACGGATCACCTTGTATGCATACTTATGAGCAGAAATGATGCCCAGCGTGGTTTCTCATAACTCTGCCAAAAGTATGCATATGCTGGAGACGTGAATTCTGACGAGGCAAAGGCGTTGATCTCAGGACGTGAAACGCTCACCGTCGAGTTCAAACGAGCACGCCGCAGTGACCTCAGCGACGAGGACATCGTAGAGGCAGCCGTATGTCTAGCGAACGCCGAAGGAGGCACCCTGCTCCTGGGCGTCGCTGATGACGGCCGGATTGAGGGACTCCACCCAAGGCATGGTTCGACGACTGAACCTCACCTGCTTCGAGCCATGGTCACGAACCGGACGGAGCCACCCCTAGAAGTCGATGTCGAGCTCGTGGACGTCGAAGACACCACGATTGCTGTGGTGTCCGTGCCACGATCTGCCTTTCCCGTCGGTACGAGTGGCGGCAAGTACCTGCGTCGAACACTCCAACCGAATGGTGAACCGCAGTGCAAACCACTCATGCTGCACGCCATGCTCGCGCAAGGTTTGGCCGCACAGGGCAGTGACTACGCAGCTGTCGTCGCGAGGGGTGTGGACGTCGACGACCTCGACGCGCTGGAGTTCGAGCGATTCCGGCGACTGTGCGCATCTGGCAAGGGCGATCGCGCTCTCGCCGACGCATCGGCGGAGGAGATCTTGCGCGCTCTCCGCCTCGTTCGACCCGACGATTCGACACAGCCAACGCTGGGAGCGGTACTCCTTTTCGGTAGTGAGCGGACAATCGCGCGCAGCGTCCCGACTCACGAGGTCATGTTTCAGGAGCTGCGCGACGGCGAGGTCGTTTTTTCGGAGACGATGCGCGGGCCCCTCGTCGCGACGGCCGAGCGATTGAGCGACCTCCTTCATGCTCGGAACAGCGAGCAAGAACTCATGCTCGGCATTCACCGCGTCGGGGTACCTAGAATTCCGGACGAAGTCATCCGTGAATCCGTCGCAAACGCACTGACTCACCGCGACTACGCAGCTCGAGGGCCAATCACTGTGCAGTTGGATGAACAGCAGTTGCGCGTTACGAGCCCAGGAGGACTTCCCCACGGGGTGACCCTCGGGAACCTCTTGGACACCTCCGTGCCGCGCAGTCCCATACTTGTCGATGCCTTCAAGCGGGCGGGAATCGTGGATCGCGCTGGACGGGGGATTCGCGAGATGTATGCGTTCCTTCTCCGTGCAGGGCGCGGTGAGCCTGACTACTCGCAGACCACCGCCGACCACGTAGTGGTGCGTGTACCAACTGCCGACTCCGACCTCGAGCTCGTGCGGTTCCTTGTGGAATTCGAGGACCAGAACCATGTGATCTTCTCACTCACTGCGTTGCGCATTCTGCATGACCTCAAAGAGGCGGGTCCCCAAAGCCCGAGTGAACTCGCTGAGGCCCTCGGTTCGACAGCTTCGCTACTCCGCGGCGAACTGACGCGGCTCGCAGGACTCGGCGTCGTCGAGGTCACCGGAAGCGGCCGGAGTCGTCAGTATGGGCTGACTGCCAACTTCTACCGGCTCGCGGCGTCCGATGCCTACACGCGTCTCAAGGCGATGGACCCGCTGCAACAGGAGCAGCTTGTCCTGCGTTACGTGAGCGAGTTCGGGAGTATCACCAGGGCTAAGGCTGCCAGCCTCTGTCACCTCACCCCCGTCCAAGCCAGTCACCTGCTCCAGAAGATGCGCGACCGGGGTGTGCTTGAACTGCACGGCGAGAAGCGCGGCGCGCGGTACCTGCTGCCTGCATAGCTTCAGTGGCGGACCTGCCGACATTTCATGGTCGGCAGGTTCGTTCTCGTTGTGCGCGTTCGACGTGGGCAACAGCTCGCAGGATCGGAAATCGATCCGGACATCTGCCCGCGGAATCTGTCGACAGTACGCTCGCGGTATGCCCCGCACCTACCGGACCGGACGTGCTCAACGTCGACATGCGGGACGGTGGATCGAACTGCGTGACTCGCCAGTGGAAGTCGCTCTCACGGCCCATCGCTCGAAGGCGGGAGTGGATGGTGCTGCCGACGGCGACCGGCTCGGCGGGCGTGAGCTTCTCGAAGACGACGGACGAGTCCCACTGCGGCCGGTTGCGCCCGTCGATGAGGAAGTCGAAGACCTCGGCGCGCGGTCGTTCGATCGTGACTGTCTCGCTGACGGTGAACATCGAACTCCTCGCGGATGGGTGCGCCTGCCCCACCCTCACACGTGGACCGACGGTCGTGGGCCGGAACATCCTCAGTACGGCAGATCGATCCGCGCTGCGGATCGCGTCCACGGTGGGGATCAGGCGATAGGAAGGCTGCTCCGTGCATGAGCACGATCGAAGACTGGCGCCCTCTGATCGTCGAGATGGTGAGGGCGAAGGACGACCTGGCGGCGTGGGATCCTCGCGGCATCTTCCCGAATCATCTACCCGCGGTCGCAGCGACCGACGACGAGATCCGATCCATCGAGGAGCTGCTCGGCGTCGCGCTCGACTCGGAGCAACGCGGGAGCAGGCCGACGTGTTCGCCATGCCGATCGTCGACGGTGTGATCGGCCGGCAGGTCCACTGGCTCGCTGAGGGCGAAGTCATCGACACCTTCGACGACTTCGGTGAGTACGTCGCGAGCATGATCGCCTACACGAAGCGCCGGACGAGCAAGCTGCGCGCACAGTCCGAGCAGCCCTAGCCGCTTAGGCGGCACCCTTAGCATCCGGCCCCCCACGGGTCATTCCTGCGCTCCGCGGACATGACTACGGGCGATTTCGGGCAGTGCGGCCCCTGCGTGATGGCGCCCTATCGCACGGCGAGCGCTGATCGACCGGCGTAGTGCGTCGTCTCGGTTGCCTCGATCTCGAGGAGTCGATTCCACTTGCTGGTGCGCTCTGACCGCATCGTGGATCCCACCTTGATCTGTCCCGCCCGCCATCCGACTGAGAGGTCCGAAAGCCAATGATCCTCGGTGTCGCCGGAGCGGGCGCTGACCACAGTGGCGTAGTCGGACTGCTGAGACAACACCACCGCGTCTACAGTTCGGGTGACGAGACCCGCCTGGTTCGGCTTGATCAGCACGGAGTTCGCGACGCTTGCGTCGACTCCTCGGCGGATGCGGATACTGTTCGTGGCGAAGAGGTCATCACCGAGAAGTTGGATGTCTCCGAGTCGTTCGGAGGCACGTCTCCACGCATCCCAGTCGTCGTCGCCCAGCGGATCCTCGATCGACACGATGGGGTACGTTCTGGTCCACTCGACGAGCCTGCTGATCCACTCGTCCGACGACAGAGAGACATCCTCGGAGCGGAGCCGGATCCGATTCTCGTCGACGAGCTGGGATGCCGCGATGTCCACCGCGATCGCGACGTCGTCCGCGACGGCCAGGCCTGTCCGTTCGATGCCGCGTGTCACGAGCGCGAGCGCGGCCTCATTGGACTCGAGCCGTGCTCCCAGTCCCCCTTCGTCCGCCACGAGAGCTGCCCAGCCGCCTTGTTCGGTGAGAAGCTCTGCTGTCGCCGCGCGCACACGCGCGACCCACTCGATGCCCTCCGTGAAGCTGTGAGAGCCGACGGGGACCACCAGGATGTCCTGGATGTCGATCGCGCGACCCGCATGCGCGCCGCCCGAGACGATGTTCACCATGGGGAGCGGGATCAGTGGCGTCTGGTCAGGGCTGAGGAGCTTCCAGAGGGGCTGGCGGGTGGCGTCAGCATGCGCGGTGAGCGTGGCGAGGGAGGCGCCGAGTGCAGCGTTTCCACCGATGCTCGAAAGGGCCGAATCGCTATCGAGAGCCCCGATCGCTGCATCGACGGCCCGCTGATCCCGGGCATCCATGCCGACGATCGCCTCGGCGATGGGGCCGCGCAACGAGGCAACGGCGCGACGTGTGCCGAACCCCGCGTATCGGTCATCATAGTCGCGGAGTTCGACCGCCTCGAAGTCTCCCGTGGAGGCGCCGGAGGGTGTGATGACACGGCCTGTTCCACCGCCGTGAAGCGTGATCCGGCAGCCGATGGTCGGGCGTCCCCGCGAGTCGAGTGCCTCCCAGGCGTCGAGGGCGGTGATCGTGGTCTTCGGCATGCGCGGGTCCTTTGTGGCTATCTGATTTCGAGCGGATGGGTCGGCGTGTACTCGTCGGGCCGGTTCAGAAGCGCCGCGCCGATGGTCTCCGCCTCACTCCGTTGCGATTGGCTGAGGTAGCCGACCTGCGAACGACCGTTGACGCGGGCAAGCATCAGGCATCCGATCTGCTGAGACAGGTAACTGCTGTCGATCGCGAGGCCGGAGCCCGCATACCCGTCGAGGAAGTTGCTCGCGGCCGCGTCGAAGAGGAGTTGCACTTCCGCGCTGGCGCGGATGCGCTTGAGTGCGAGGTGGGAAAGGAAGAACGCCAGGTCGAAGGTGGGGTCGCCGCGATGCCCCACTTCGTCGTCGATGATCCAGAACCGGCGGTCTCGACTGGTGGGCGGCGCGACGAGGATGTTCTTGGGTGAGAAGTCGCCGTGGACCAGGCACTCCCGGGACGCCGTGATGCGACGGGCGACGGCCTCCACCTGCTCGGCATACTGTGGGAGCCGCTCGGCGATGGTGAGGTGGAACGGTCGGATCCGGAGCTCGAAGAATAGTGCGGCACCGTCGTCAGGAGGGAGTTCCCAGACGCTGCCCTTCGTCGCTGTGTGCATGGAGCCCAGTGCGCTCCCGACGGTTTTGGTGAGCGACGCATCGACTCGACCGTCGAGGAGCTCTTGCTTCCAGTCGCCCCAGTCCCTGGGCGCGTGCTCCATCGTGAGGGTGAGCGTCCGCTCGTCGACGTCGAGGACCGCGGGGGATTGGGTCGGGACGATCTCGCCGAGGATGCGCAGCACGCGGGCCTCATTGAGGATCCGTTCGCGCGGGGCTCGCCAGTCATCTTCGACCGCGAGCTTCTCGAGTGACTGCTTGACGACGAAACGCTGCTCCCCGTCGAATGCCGAGTACACCGCGCCGCTCACACCCCCGGTCAACTGCTCGACGCTCCAGGCGTCGTCGGTGGCCACCGACAGCGATCTTTCGCGCAGGTACGCGGGCACGGAGCTCGCTGCAAGCATCTTCGACATGCGGGTCCAATCGGAGGTGTATCGCAACCATAACCAATCAATAATCGAAATGTCGAGTTGCGATCGCTTGCGATATGCGTCAGTATGACCAAAGCGGAAGGAACGAAGATGTATCTGGAAGAACGACGACGGGTCCTCCTCGACCGTGTGAGGCAGCTCGGCCGCGTTGACGTGGCAACGGCCGCAGCGGAACTGGATGTCACCACCGAGACGGTGCGAAAAGACCTCGTACATCTGGAACGGCAGGGGTTCGTCACCCGTACACACGGCGGTGCCATCGCTGTCCAGCGCCTCGGGTTCGAGCCCGTGAACGAGGTACGCGAATCGGTCATGACCGACGAGAAGCTGCGGATCGCAAAGGCGGCCGTTGCAGAGCTGCCCGACGAGGGGGCGATCCTCATCGACGCGGGCACGACGACCGCGCTGATGCCACGCTTCATGCCCACGGATGTCAGCCTGCGCGTCGTCACCAACTCGCTACACATCATGAACGCCCTCGCCGCGTTTCCGAACATCACCCTCATGCATCTCGGCGGAGTGTTCCGACCGGTCAGTCAGAGCACGGTCGGTCCGTGGGCGGTATCCGCGCTCGAAGAGCTGCGGATTGACCTCGCCTTCATCGGGGCGAACGGCTTCAGCGTGGATCACGGGTTGACCACGTCCGACCAGTCCGAGGCGGAATGCAAGCGAGCAATGGTGAACGCCTCACGCCGCTCGATCGCTCTGATCGATCACTCCAAGATCGGTGCGGAGTACTTCCATCGGTTCGCGACCCTTGCCGACATCGACGGCATCATCACGGACACCGGACTCGACGCCGACCTCCTTGAAGACCTGCAGCAGTCCGTCGACCACGTCGTGGTCGCCTGACTCGACACCCTCACCCGAACCACCATCAAGAAGGGCAATCAATGACCAAGTCACATCCCGCAGTGTCGCGGCGCTGGCGCAGCGGCGCAGTCATCGGAGGCATCGCTGCTTCCGCGCTGGCGATCAGCGGTTGCACGGCGAGCACGTCCGCGCCGGACAACAGCGATGGCGTCACCACGATCACAGTGGCCACCGCGGCCGTCCCGCAGTTCGACGACATCCGAGAGCTCACGGACGAGTTCGAGAAGGCGAACCCCGACGTCAAGGTGGAGTATGTCAATCTCCCCGAAGACCAGCTGCGCGATCAGCTCACACAGGGTGTCGCGACCGGCTCCAGCCCGTTCGACGTCGTCAGCATCGGTCCGCTCGAGGTGCCGCTCTGGGCACAGAACAAGTGGCTGGCACCCCTCGACACGTATCTTCAGGACGACCCCGACTTCGACGTGAGCGACATCGTGCCGGCGGTGCTCAGCGGTCTCACGCTGGACGACCAGCTGTACGGGGTCCCGATCAGCGCGGAGTCCTCGATGTTAATGTATCGCAAGGACCTCTTCGACGCCGCCGGCTTGCAGATGCCGTCCAACCCCACCTGGGACGACGTCACTCAGCTCGCAGAGCAGATCCAGGATCCATCGCAGAACCTCGCAGGCATCTGCCTTCGCGGCGACGCGTCCTGGGGTGCCGCGATGGCGGCGCTCAACCCGATGATCAATGCCTATGGCGGTGTCTGGTACGACGAGGATTGGACGCCACAGCTGTCCAGCCCTGAGGCGATCGCCGCGATCGACAAGTACCTCGAGCTGCAGCGCAACTACGGCGTGCCCGGCTCTTCCACGAACGGATTCCCGGAGTGCCTGACCGCGTTCACTCAGGGCAATGCGGCCATGTGGTTCGACGCCACCTCAGCCGGTTCATCGGTGGAGAGCCCGGACACCAGCTCGGTGGTCGGTAAGGTCGGGTACGCGCCGGCGCCGGTGGAGAAGTGGGACGGCAACGGCTGGCTCTGGTCGTGGAACCTCGCTGTGACCGCGACCTCGAAGAAGCAGGACGCGGCGTGGAAGTACCTGGCATTCTTCGGCTCGAAGGACTACGTCAAGCTCGTCGGCGAGCAGCTCGGGTGGGAGCGCGCGCCGTCCGCGACGCGCGAGTCCACGTACGAGATCCCTGAGTACATGGCTGCCGCCCCGTTCGCGCAGACCTCGCTCGACATGGTCGATCTGGCCGACCCCACGTCGCACCCGAGTGAGACACCCTACGACGGGATCCTGTTCCTGCTCTTGCCGTCGTATCAGGACTTCGGCACGCAGGTGGCCAAGGAGGTGTCGGCGGCGATCACCAGCGGCGCGTCCGGCGCCGACGTCGCCGCGGCCGCAGATGCCATCCTCGAGCGATTCGCGGACGACAACCGCACGTGGGCCAGCGGAGAGTAGATCATGACGCAGCCCTCAGCTACTGAGGCGCGGGAGCACCCGGCGCAGGCGGCGACGCCTGCGCCGGGTGACAACCCGAATCACACCAAGAAGCAGTCCTGGTGGGCGCGCGCCGCCTATGCATTCCCGCTGTACCCAATGATGATCGTCGTCGTGCTGGTCAGCCAGCTGCCGTTCCTTCTGACGATCTGGTACAGCCTTACGGACTGGAACCTCGCCACTAGCCGGAGCGGCCCGCAGTTCGTCGGGCTGGAGAATTACACCACCATCTTCACCGAGCCCGAGTTCCTGCAGGCGGCCGGCAACACCGTCGTCATGACCGTAGGCGGCGTCCTCGCGTCCTTCGTCATGGGGCTCCTACTGGCGCTCCTGGTCAACCGGGAGTTCCGCGGGCGCGGGGTCGTCCGCACACTGCTCATCATCCCGTTCCTAGTCCTTCCCGCCGCCACGGCCCTGCTGTGGAAGAACACCATGCTCGGCACCACCTACGGGATCGTGAACTGGGTTCTCGGCCTCGTCGGCATCGCACCCGTGGACTGGCTCGGCCAGTACCCCATGCTGTCGGTGATCATCGTCCTCACCTGGCAGTGGTCGCCGTTCTTCATGCTGATCCTTCTCGCCGGGCTGCAGTCAGAGGACCCCAGCACTATCGAGGCGGCGAAGGTCGATGGAGCCGGGGCGGTCGCCCGGTTTCGTGAGCTGACGTGGCGTCATCTTCGCCCGTATAGCGAGCTCAGCATCGTCCTCGGGACGATCTACATCCTGCAGACCTTCGACGTCGTCTACCTCGCCGCCCCCGGATCCGCGACGACGAACATCCCGTACTACCTCTATCAGCGCGCGTTCCGTGGGCTCGAGATCGGCCAAGCGTCGGCAATGGCCGTCGTCGTTCTGATCGTGACGCTGATCATCGCCTCGGTCGGACTGCGTGTCGCGTCCAACCTGCTGAAGACCACCGAAGGGCGGGCATCGTGAGTACGCGCACCGCTACCGAGCGGATCGTCGTCGCGAGGTCGCGTCGTCGTCGCCGCGGCAGTCGATTCGGCTGGATTCTCACCACACTCACGTGGGTGATCGCTCTACTGATCGTGTTCCCATTCGTGTGGATGGTCATCACGGCGTTCAAATCCGAAGTCGATGCGGTCACCTATCCGCCGAAGCTGTTCTTCGAACCCACGCTGGACCAGTTCCGGATCGCGTTCGAGAACAACTTCCTTCCGTTCCTGCAGAACTCCATCACGGCGAGCGTTGTCTCCGTGATCATCGTCATCATGCTGGCGCTTCCGGCCGCCTATTCGCTGTCCATCCGACCGATCCGCAGGTGGAAGGACGTGCTCTTCTTCCTGCTGTCGACTCGCATGCTGCCGATCGCGGGCGCCATCATCCCCATCTATCTGATCGCTGTGCAGCTCGGACTGGTCGACCAGATCATCATCCTGATCATCATGTACACCGCGATGAACCTGCCCCTCGCGGTCTGGTTGATCCGCTCGTTCATGGTGGAGATCCCGAAGGAAGTCCTCGAAGCGGCACGCGTGGATGGAGCCAGCTTCTTCCAGGAGCTCTACCGCATCGTGCTGCCGATGGTCGCCCCCGGGCTGGCAGCCACCGCCCTGTTGTGTTTCATCTTCTCGTGGAACGAGTTCTTCCTCGCCAGAAGCCTGACGTCGGTGCAGGCACAGACCGTGCCCCTATACCTGGTCGGCTTCATCAGCACTCAGGGACTCTTCCTCGCCAAACTATCCGCGGCGTCGCTCCTTGCCACTCTTCCCGTCGTCCTCGCCGGCCTTCTCGCCCAGAAGCAGCTCGTTCGAGGTCTCTCACTCGGGGCCATCAAGTAAGACCTCCCGTCCGGGAATCGAAAGGAAACGTAACCACCATGGAAACTTCGGAGTTCCGGCTCGGCCGCCTGTTCGCGAAAGACACCGGCCGGACGATGATCGTCGCGTTCGACCGGGGCCTGGGAGCCAGCGCCAAGGGAGGGGGGGAATCCGCTGCCGCCGTCGTCCAGTCCGTCGTCGACTCCGGCGCGGACGGCATTCTGCTGTCGCCCGGCCTGCTCAACCGCAGCCGCGCTCAGCTCGCTCATCGCAACGCGCCTGCGGTCCTGGTGCGCACCGACTTCATCTTCCTCGGCGCACTCCAGCCCGAGGGAACTGCCGGCTCCGGAGAGGAGTATCGCCGACTCATCGATGCGCGTGAGGCGGCCGCGCTCGGTGCGGACGGCATCGTGATGTTCCTCATCCTCGGCAACCCCGACGACGCGGTGACGGCAGACAACTGCCGAGCCGTCGCCCGGGCAGCCCGCGAAGCGCACGAGGTGGGTCTTCCCCTCATCGTGGAGACGGTGCTGTGGGGGTCGCTCGTGAAGGATCAGGCCGACGCCGAAGCCCTGATCTACGTCAACCGGCTGGCCGCTGAACTCGGCGCCGATGCGGTCAAGACCCAGTACACAGGCGATGTGGAATCCATGAGGGCGGTCATCGGCAACACTCCCGTCCCGCTCCTGCTGCTCGGCGGTCCGAAGACCGACGACATCGATTCGCTTCGCTCCAGCACCACCGATGCGCTCAGCTCCGGGGCCCGCGGCCTCGTCTACGGTCGCAACGTCTGGCAGGCAGCCGACCCGGCTGCCACCGCCCGTACCTTCCACGATCTCGTCCACAGCGCATGACCTCGACGCGCCCCAAGATCGTCATCATCGGTGACGCGTACGTGCCCGCCGAGTCCATCAGCGGCGCTGTTCGCGAGCGCATCGGCGAAGATGCCGCGGACATCATCGCGGCGGACTGGAACATTACCGGTGGCGGACCGGCGATTCACGCGCTTCAGCACCAGATCGAACTCCACGGGCCGGACGCGGTCGACGTTCCCGCGGACCTCCTCGACCTGGCCGAAACCGCGGACATCCTCATCGTGCACTTCTTCCCCGTTCACAACCGCGTCCTCGTCGAGAGCCAGCGTCTTCGTGCCGTGGTCGTCGCGCGCGCGGGTACCGAAAACGTCGACGCGACGGCCGCAGCGGAGAACAATGTCGCGGTGCGCAACATCGCCGGACGGAACGCCCCCGCTGTCGCGGAGATCACCCTCGGGCTGATCCTCGCCGAGATGCGCAACATCGCTCGCGCTGACCGCAGCATCGCCGCCGGCGGGTGGCGCAAGGACTACCATTCCCGGGCCGCCGAACTCGGCGGCCGCACAGTCGGACTGATCGGCTACGGTCAGGTCGGGCGTCGATTCGTGAAGCTGCTCTCGGGCTTCGACGTTCGGGTCATCGCATCCGATCCGTACGCCGATCCTGCCCTGCTGCTCGCGGACGGCGTCAAACCGGTGGGCTTCGACGACGTGTTCGAGCGCGCGGATGTTATCGCGGTGTTCGCCCGCCTCACCGAAGAGAATGCGCGCTTCATCGGACGCGATCAGTTCGCGAGGATGAAGCCCAGCGCCTACTTCGTCAACACGGCCCGCAGTCGTCTGGTGGACTACGACGCGCTGCTGACCGCGCTCGAGCAAGATCAGATCGCCGGCGCGGCGCTCGACGTCTTCGACGAGGAGCCCCTGCCCCCGGACAGTCGGTGGCGTCAGCTGGACAACACCACGCTCACCGCGCACTTTGCGGGAGACACCCCCGAATCCTTCGACCGATCCGGCGGACTGGTCGCCGAAGTCGTCGATGGACTCCTCATGGATGAAAGCCATGCTGCTCGGAATTGACAGCGGTCAGACCGCCCTGAAGGTCGTCGTCTTCGATGACGACGGTCAAGAGGTGGTCACCACACGGCGACCCACACAGACCATCCAATCCCGGCCGCACCATGTCGAACGCGACGCCGATGGAGTCGTCCAGCAGCTGCTGGATGCCATCGCGGAGGCCGTCGCCGTGATTCCCGGCGGCGGCGCCGAGATCACCGGGATCGGGATCGCAGCGCACGGCGACGGCATGTACTTCGTCGGGCGCGACGGCACAGCGTCCCGAAACGCGATCCTCGCCTTGGACACCCGGGCCGAACCCATCCTCGATCGATGGAGATCGGACGGCACTCTGGCGCAGACACGCCGTCTGACGGGTCAAGAGCCGTTCGCGGCCTCATCGGCACCACTATTGGCATGGCTCGCGGAGAACGAGCGCACGACGCTTGATGACACCCGGTGGCTGCTCTACTGCAAGGACTGGCTCCGGTATTCGCTGACCGGTGAGATCGCCACGGACTTCGTCGAGGCGAACTCCTGCGTGGGCACGCTCGACGGAACCATATACTCCGCCGCCGCTCTCACGGCCTACGGTCTCGGGAGATTCGAGCAGATGCTACCGGTCCCGAGACCCGCGAGTGAGATCGCCGGCGGGATCCTGCCGGCGATCGCGGACCGCACCGGACTCAAGGCCGGCACACCGGTCGCCATCGGGACCCACGACGTCGTCGCAGCCGCCCTCGGTGCGGGTGCGACCGACGTCGGCGACTATTCCATCCTGGCGGGCACGTACAGCGTCAACCAGTACATCGCTCCGCGCCGCGTAGTCAATCCGCATTGGCAGTCCCGACCATGGATCGACGGACGCAGTTGGGTGAACATGGCCGCGTCGCCGGCTTCGGCGACGAACTTCGAGTGGTTCCTCCGCAATCTGATGGTCGACACCCCCGACGCCATCGCGGCGGCGAACGACGAAGTCGCCGCTCTTGCGCCCGATGCCGATCTACCGATCTACCACCCATTCCTCTACGGCAGCCCCTTCGGCGCGACTGCCAGCGGATCATTCCTCGGTCTCCGCGGGTGGCATACCCGCGCGCACCTGGTGAGAGCCGTCTGGGAGGGCGTGGTCCATAACCATCGTACTCACATGGACTGGCTGCTCGAAAGCGCAAGCCCCCGTCTTGTCGCGAGTCTGGCCGGCGGAGCAGCACGCAGCAGCCTCTGGGCGCAGATGTTCGCCGACGGGTTGAACACACGCATCCAGGTGGCGCACGCCGCTGAGCCTGGTGCGCTCGGTGCGGCGATGCTCGCCGGGATAGGGACCGGTCGATTCGCCGACGCCCGCGACGCCAGCAACGCGTGGTCCCGAATCGACCGACACTTCACCCCCGAGACAGGCGCCGTCGCGCGCTGGGACGCGAACCACGTCCGATACACAGCCACCCTCGAACTCGCTCGCCCGATTTGGCAGCTGCTGGAGGAGGGACACTCATGACCGACACGATGAACGCTGTCGTGTACACCGCACTCAACACGTTCGAGGTGACGCGGGTTCCGATTCCGACACCCGGACCCGGGGAGTTCCTCGTGAGGGTCGAAGCGGCGGGGCTCTGTCATACCGACCTCGATATCCTCGCCGGAGCGTACGCGGCCGACTTCCCTAGGATCCCCGGCCACGAGTTCGCAGGGACCATCGTCGACGCCGATCACGACTACCGCGGCCACATCGGGGCCCGCGTCGCGATTGACCCGCTCATCGCCTGTCATCACTGCCGGAACTGCACCCGCGGGTACCCGAACCTTTGCACACGAGGCGAAGCATACGGCGCCGAACGCGACGGTGGTTTCTCTGAGTACGCAGTCGTGAACGCTCAGAACGCGCACAGGATCGGCTCCCTCTGCATGCCCGTAGCCGCGCTCGCGGAGCCGTTCGCGTGTGCGGTGAATGCCCTCGAACGCGCGCGACTCGCGCCCGGGCTCAGGGCGGCGATCATCGGGGCAGGGCCGATGGGGATGATCTTGTCGATCGCACTTCGGGGATGGGACGTCCACGACGTGACTTTCGCGGATCGCATCCCCGAACGCCTTGAACGCGCTCGCACCTTCGGCGCGACTGCCACCGCGGTGGTCGAAGGGTCCGTCACCGAGGTCCTGCCCGCCCGGGAGTTCGACCTCGTCATCGACGCCACCGGTCGCCCCGCGGTCGTTCAGGACGCCGTCAGCCTCCTGGCCGACGGGGGAACGCTCATACCGTTCGGCGTCTGCCCACCGGGCAGCCAGCTCACACTGGATCCATTCGAGATCTATCGCAGGCAACTGAGGATCATCGGGTCCTTCAGCCTCAGTCGCGGCATTCCAGAAGCCGTCCGCATCCTGCAGCGCAGCGGTTTCCCCCTGGCGGAACTGATCACCACTCGCTTCGCGCTCACTGACGGCGCCGCAGCTCTCGCCGCCATTGGCGGCGCCGACACCGTCAAGATCCAGTTCGACCCCACCATCGACTCCGCTCCACAATGAAGAAAGGCACCACGGTGACTCACAACATCTACGTCGACGGAAAGTGGATCCCCTCCGGCTCCACCGACCTGATCGAAGTCGTCAACCCCACCACGGAGGAGGTCATCGGCACCGTCCCAGACGGCACCGCTGACGACGTGGCCGCAGCCGCAGCCGCAGCAAAGCGCGCGTTCGACGGCTGGGCGGCACTCTCCCCCCAAAAGCGAAGCGACTGGATCGAGAGACTCGCCGACGGCCTTCACGCCCGTCGCGAAGAGATCGCCCGCACCGTGTCGTCCGAGATCGGGATGCCGTACTCGCACGCCATCGAATGGCAGTCCGATCTGCCCATCCGCAACTTTCGGTTCTACGCCGCCCATGTTCGCGAATACGCGTACGACACGGGCTACGTCAAGCACTCCATGGTAGTCAAGGAGCCCGTCGGTGTGGTCGGCTGCATCACGCCGTGGAACTACCCGCTGCACCAGATCGCGCTCAAGGTCGCACCAGCCCTGACAGCAGGTTGTACGGTCGTGCTCAAGCCCAGCGAAGTCGCCCCACTCACCGCCTACATCCTCGCCGAGGTCTGCGACGAGATCGGGCTGCCCGCGGGCGTATTCAACCTTGTCAGCGGCCGTGGCGTTCCCGTCGGCGAGGCGATCGCGACATCCCCCGACATCGACATGGTCTCGTTCACGGGCTCCACGGCCGCCGGGGTCCGTGTCAGCGAGCTCGCCGCTCCCAGCGTCAAGCGGGTCGCCCTCGAGCTCGGCGGCAAATCGGCGAACATCATTCTCGACGACGCGGACCTCGAAGAGGCCGTCGCCGCCGGGGTTGCCAACTGCTACTTCAACGCGGGACAGACCTGCACCGCACTGACCCGGATGCTCGTCCCCGCCAGCGTCCTCCCGCAGGTCGAGGAGATCGCGAAGCGAGCGGCGGAAGGTTTCGTCTACGGCGACCCCTTCGCCGACGACACGCAGCTCGGCCCGGTGGTCAGCTCGCGTCAGCTGGACAGAGTCGAAGAGCTCATCGCCAAGGGGGTCGAAGAGGGAGCCACGCTCGTCACCGGTGGTGGCGTGCGGCCCACCGCCAAGGGGTACTTCGTCGAGCCCACCGTCTTCTCGGGCGTCACCAGTGACATGACGATCAACAAGGTCGAGATCTTCGGTCCGGTGCTGTCGATCGTTCCCTATTCGGACGAAGACGAGGCGGTCCGACTCGCCAACGAAAGCGAGTTCGGTCTTGCGGGCGGCGTATGGTCTGGCGATGAAGAGCGGGCCGTCAGAGTCGCTCGACGCCTCCGCACCGGCCAGGTGTCCGTGAACGGGGGCGGCTTCAACAACGAGGCACCGTTCGGTGGATACAAGAAGTCGGGCATCGGCCGGGAAGCGGGTGGTGCAGGCTTCGAGGAGTATCTCGAGGTGAAATCGATCCACCGCGCGAGCTAGGGGACGACAGCCGCTATGTCCGCCGCGCGGCGGGCGTCGCGGTCGCGCGTCGGATACGCGACGAAGGACCGCCACTGAGCGGGCTCCGGAGGAGAGACCGCTCATTCGCGAGGTCTCGCGTCCGGCCCTCACATCTAATCGACAGCTGTAGAATAGATGCAGTCGCTCACGAAGCGACGGCCCGGATCGCATCCGGGACTCCTCCAGGAGAAAGGTGCACACCATGGCACGCGTCAGCAACAAAGTGGTCCTCATCAGTGGCGGAGCCCGCGGTATGGGAGCCTCCCACGCACGATTGCTCGTCGACGAGGGCGCGAAGGTCGTCATCGGCGATCTCCTCGACGACGAGGGCACGGCACTCGCCGCCGAGCTGGGCGATGCCGCCCGGTACGTCCACCTCGATGTCACCGACTACGCGCAGTGGCAGGCTGCCGTGCAGACGGCCGTCGACGAGTTCGGCGGACTCGACGTCGTCGTCAACAACGCCGGCATCGCGAACTTCGGCTCGATCGAGGAGTACTCGCTCGAGGACTGGGACAAGATGATCGCGATCAACCTCACGGGCGTCTTCTACGGAACGAAGGCAGCGATCGAGCCGCTGAAGAAGAGCGGCAAGGGGTCGATCATCAACGTGTCCTCCACGGCGGGTCTGCAGGGCTACGAGTCCCTGCCCGGCTACAACGCGGCGAAGTTCGGCGTGCGCGGCCTGTCGAAGGGCGCGGCACTCGATCTCGGCAAGTACAACATCCGGGTGAACTCCGTGCACCCCGGCGCCATCCGCACGCCGATGACCGACGGCCTGCCGAGCGAGCAGAACCATGTCGCCCTCCACCGCATGGGTGAGGCGATCGAGCTGTCGAATCTCGTGCTCTTCCTCGCGTCCGACGAGTCGAGCTTCTCGACCGGCGCCGAGTTCGTCGCCGACGGCGGCGAGACGGCCGGGCTCGCGCACTACGGGTCCTGACATCATGAGCGGGTGGATGCTGCGGCCCGCGGCATCCACCCGTCGTCAGGAAGGCCCCCATGGCTGAGGATCCGCGCACGACGCGCACCCGGCAGGCGCTGCGCGATGCGCTGCGCACCCTCTTGGCGACCCACTCGCTGGACGACGTCTCGGTATCGCTGCTCTGCCGTGAGGCAGGGGTGCACCGCACCACCTTCTACGCGCACGCCCCGGGAGCGCGTCAGTTCGCCGTCACCGAGTTCACCGCGGATCTCGACCGCATCGCGACGGTCGACGTCGACGCGGAGGAGGAGACCCCCGATCGGGTGGCGCGCCGCTACCTGGCATCCCTGCGAGCCCTGCTGGACCACCTGGTGGACGATCGAACGGTCTATCGGGCACTCCTGACGTCGGACTCGCGCGGTTCCTTCCGCGCCGCGCTCGAGGGACGGCTTCGCGCGCGCGCCGAGCAGGCGATCGACGTCTTCGCTGACCAGGGCGTCGTGAGCGTTCCCGACGACCCGCGCGGACGAGCGGAGGCGGCAGCCTTCATCGCGGGCGCCCTCGTCGGCGTGATCGACGTCTGGACGCTCTCGGACGACACCGATGCGACGGCCGCCGGCTCGCGGATCGCTGCGCTCATGCCCCCGTGGTGGCCGCGCGGCTGACGGTGCGCACGCTCGTCCGGACACGCGGGATCACGCTCGGCTGACACTTGTAGCCGGGGGTGCACCCTCACGGGAGCGCGATCGGCGCAGCGAACCTCGTTCGAAAGCCGGGATGACCGGCCGGCATGGCGAGTACGGAGTCCGGCGGGCGCTCTGCAAGCCCGCGGAAGCCGGCATCAGCGACGAGCCCATCAGCGAGGTCGAGGAGTTCCGCATCCACGAGGGGCCACGCGACGTGCTCGTTCGCAGCCCAGCGTGTGCGCGACAGATGCCTCTCGTGGAATCCCCACCGCGCCGTCAGAAATCTCGACAGTGCCGTGTCGGCGGGGGATTCGGATCGGCGCACGATGATCCGGGTCGTGGGGCCCTCCGTCACGCGGCCCGTTCTCCGTCGCGAGCGGTACTCGATCACCCGATGATCGTCGCGGGTGCGCCTCCCGATCCGGGCCCACCGATACGGCAACCCGAAGAGGGCTCGTGCGGCGAGCACGGGGAGGAGATGCTCCGCCTCGAGGGTGCGGAACACGACGCTGCGTCGCCCCGCCTCGTCGATGCCGTATGTGCGGACGTTAACCTCGGCGAACGTACCCAAGAGGGGCACCGGCGGAAGCGGAAGGAACCGGAAGTCCCGGAGGACGAAGGGGACGAGTCCGACCCACGCGGATCCGTCGAACGTGTCGGCGCGCACGCCCGGCGGGAGCATCGGCTGCACCTGCGCAGCATCCACTCTCCAATGCACGAAGACGGCATCGCTCCACTGCTGCTCGATCACCGCTCGCCCGGGAAGGGGCGGCGCGTCCGTGGAATCCGTCACTCGTCGATTCTGCGGCGTCGTCGCCGGAGCAGCACGACGAGACCGCGCCACCCCACCAGGAACAGCAGCAGGACGGATGCCGCGACGACGACGAACGCGACCTGCACACCCTGTCCCGAGACGGCGCGAAGCAGCATCCCGCCGGCGACCGTGATCGCCCAGACGGGCAGGCCGGTGCGGAGCACGGCCAGGGGCGACCGCCACGCGAGCGACAGCGTCCACCCGACGACGAGGGCGAGCAGGAACGGCCACGAGGTGATCCACAGTCCGGCGAGGATCGCCTCCGTGTGGCTCGCGCGCCCGATCGCGGCGAAGACGACGACGAGCGCGGCGTCGATCGCGAAAGATGTCACCCCGCGCCGCACGGCGCGCGGATCCGGAGCTGTGCGCGGGGCCGACTCGGTCATGCTGTCAGGCTAGCCGTGGCCACGGCATCCCGTCGTCACACCTGAAGCCGGCGCGCGACGTCGAGACGGTCGTGATCGATCAGCCAGCGGACGGATTCCAGGATGGCCGCCTCCGGCTCGTAGCGCGGCGCGAAGCCGAGGACGGTGCAGGCCTTCGCGATGCTCAGATGGTGATTGCGGAACAGGTGGCCCCAGCTCGCGTTCGCATGCCGCTCGGTGTTCTCGGCGCGGAACTGCTCCCACGAGATCGGTTCCAGCGTCACCCTTTCACCGAACCAGGATGCCGCGATCTCGGCGTAACCGCGGACGCTCAGCGACGACGGCGCGACGGCGTGGAAGTCCTCGCCCGCGGCGGCCTCCCGGTGCGCGATCGCGAGCTCGAACACCTGCGCCACGTCATCGGCATGCACGTGATGCATGAGCTCGGAGCCGATGCCGGGGATGCGCAGCGTGCCGCCCTCCGAGAGCGTGCGCCACACCGACGGGTCGCCGTTGCCGAGGGGGCCCACCGGCGACCAGCCGGGCCCGACGATATGGCCGGGGTGCACCGAGGTGGTGACGAGTCCGCCGTCCGCGGTCTCGCGCTGCAGCATGCGCGCGATGGCCTCCTTCTGGATGCCGTACTCGTCGAACGGCGGCGTGCCCTGCCCCTCGTGGATCGGGATCTTCAGGGCGGGGCCGTAACGCCAGAGTGTTCCGCAGTGCACGAGATGGTCGACGCGACCGCGCAGCGCGTCGACGAGTGCGGTTGCGGACTCGAGCGTGAAGCAGAGCAGGTCGACGACGACGTCGGGATGCTGCGCCAGCACCGTCCGGCCGAACTCGCCCGCGGCATCCTGCTGCTCGCGGTCGGCCATCACCTGCGCGACCGCGCTCCACTCCGGGGCGTCGACGTACGCGCGTGTCGATCCGCGCGTGACGTTCACGACGTCGTGGCCGGCGCGCACCAGTCGAGGGATGAGGAACGAGCCGATGTGGCCGCTTCCGCCGATGACGACTACGCGCATGGCATCTGCTCCGTTGTGCACCTCACCCTGACATCCTGCCTCGGCGAAGCGTCATCGCGGGCGACCCCTCGCCCGCACCTCGCGCGCCGCCTACCTGACGAGCGGTCGCACCGTGGTGAATCCGCCGTCGACGGGGATGACCTGTCCCGTGATCCGGTCGGCACCCGGGGAGAGCAGCCAGTCCATGACCGCTGCGACCTCGTCGGCCGTCTGGATGCCACCGAGCGGATACTGCTTCTGCGCTCCCTCACGCATCGCCGGCGCGCGGAGCATCCCGGCCGTCAGGGGCGTGTCCGTCATGCCGGGGGCCACCGCGTTGATCCGCACGCCCCTGCTCGCGTAGGTGGCGGCGGCACTGCGCACGAGAGCTTCGACGCCGCCCTTCGCCGCGGCGATCGCCTCGTGATTGGCCACGCCGATCCGCGCCACGACGGAACTGGCGAAGACCGCCGCGCCGGGCTCGCCGCCCAGCGCCGCGATCCAGGCCTGAAGCATCCAGAGACTGCTCTCGAGGTTCACCCGCAGGATCTCGCGTGCATCGTCGGCCCGCGTCCGATGCAGCGGGGCGACGAGCGTGCTGCCGACGGCGTGCGCGAGCAGGGTGGGTGCACCGCCGAGCTCGCGCACGCACGCGTCGATCGCGCCGGCCGCACCATCCGGCGTCGTCACGTCCGCGCCGATCCGCGCGTCGGCGCCGACGCTCTCGAGCGCGTCGGCATCACGGCCGACCGCGGCCACCCGCAGGCCGCGTACGCGCAGCCGCGCGACGAGAGCCCGCCCGATGCCTCCGCGCGCCCCTGTGACGAGCGCGATGTCGTTGCCGGTCATGGGTGCTCCGATCGTGTGCAGCGAGCGTATCGCCGATATCAGCGCAGGAGGCCGGGATGCCGAGGGCCGGTCATCCTCTCGGTGGCCCTGCGCGCTCGAGCAGCGCTTTGGCGCGGGCGAGGCCGGCGACGAGGGTCGAGCGCACGTTGTCGGCGATGACCGGTTCGACCAGCCGCAGGAGGCCGGTCGGATCGACCTCGATCGCCGCGTGCACGGTGGTCGAGGCGTCCTGTTCCGCGAACTCCAGCAGCAGCGACGTCTGCACCGGTCCCGATGTGCTCACCGTCGCCATCCGCCGAGGAGCATCGAACTGCGTCACCCGCCAGTGGAAGTCGCTCTCGCGCCCCATCGCCCGAAGTCGTGAATGGATGCTGCTGCCTACGCCGACCGGGCCCGTCGACGTGAGCTTCTCGAACACGACCGAGGTGTCCCACGTCGGCCGGTTGCGCCCGTCGATGAGGAAGTCGAAGACCTCGGCGCGCGGTCGTTCGATCGTGACGGTCTCGCTGACGGTGAACATCGGACTCCCGCCTGATGGGCGACACGCACGACACTACGCGCCGCGCGCTCCCCGACCGCCTATGCGGTCGGCGCGGCCCTCTTCACCAGCTCCGTGATGCGCTTCTTCGTCTCCGGAGTCAGCTTCAGCAGCGCGAACGCCGATGGCCACATGTCGCCGTCGTCGAGCTGCGCGGGCTGCTCGAATCCGAGCGTCGAGTAGCGCGTCTTGAACTTGCTCGCGGGCTGGACGAACGCGACGATCTTGCCGTCCTCATTGGCCCAACCCGGCATCCCGTAATACGTCTTCGGCACGAGGTGGGGCGCGACCTCCATCACGATGTCGTGGACGCCTTTCGCAAGCTTCTGGTCGGCGCCATCGAGCTTCTCGATCGCCTCGAGCACGGCTTTCAGGCCGGCTTCCCGGTTCTTGCCCGCCTTCTCCTGCGCGCGGAGTTCCTTCGCGCGCTCCCTGACGGCGTCGCGTTCGTCCTTCGACAGTCCATCGGCCATCGTGCTCTCCTCCTCGGGGGATTCGACGAGCCGGGCGCCCGTCTGACGGAAGTCACGTTACGGGCGGTGGATGCCGCGTGCTTCTCCGATCCTGATCGATCCGCGCGGCGCGCCGGGTCAGAGCCTCTTGACCGGCTTGTACGCGAACCGCACCTTGACCACCCCGTGGTCTCCCGTGCCGTCGAGCTTGTGGTCCTCGCTGTTGAGGTGGTCGTTGTTGATCGAGAGGCCGTCGAAGAGCCACAGCCTCCGCTCGCTGTGATCGTAGAACTGCTCGCTCACGAGCACGTGGTCGAGCGATTCGCGCAGATCGTCGTGCACGTGCGTGTAGTACACGTCGCGGGTGTCGCGATACTCCTGCAGCGTCTGCGCCGTGTAGAGACCGACATCGGCCCCGCCCTTCGCCTCGCCGACGAGATAGCGCGGCTGCTCGGTGAGGATGTTGAGCGTGTTGCTGTGCTGCCCGTCGTTGAGGTCGCCGAGGACGATGACGGGCGTGACGGTGCCCTTCATGACGTCGGTGAGGAGCACGCGCAGAGCGGTCGCCTCGGCTGTGCGCTGGATCGTCGCGAGGGCCGAGCCCAGCGCCGTGACGTGCGGCTTGTAGGTGTCGGGGTCCTGCGCGTACCAGACCTCTGTGTCGATCCGGATCGGGAGCTTCGACTTCAGATGCGCGACGAAGACCTCGGCATGGGGATGATCGTCGCGCAGCGCGAGCGACATCCGCAGCACGGGCCGCGAGAAGCGCGGCACGTTGACGTAGATGCCGGGCGACTGCGGATCCATCGGTGTCGTGGACTGCAGACGCATCGCCGCGGGGAAGCGGTCGATCCAGACGGGGTCCGCCGCCCGCAGGCCGTGCTTGACGAGCGCTGCGCAGATGATCCGGTCGCCGTCGGCGGGCGACGCGATGAGCTCGTACGTCTGGTCGAGACCGGATGCCGCGAGCACATCCGCCATCGCCTGCCGGTGCCAGAGCTCCTGCAGGCCGACGACATCGGCATCCATCGCCTTCAGCTGCGACCCGATCCAGGTCAGCTTGCGCGCGTACTCGTCGGCGGTCCACGGCGTCTGACCGGGGTTCATGCGCTCACCCGGCAGCTGCAGGTTGTACAGGTTGAACGTCGCGACGCTGAAGCTCTTGCGATTCATGGCGTGATCCTCCTCTCGCACAGAGTCCGGGGCCGGGTCCGCTGATACGGCGGTACCGTGTCTGAGGTGGCCCTCACTTCTCGCACGACCCCGCGCGCCCCTCGCCCTTTGATCGAGCTCGAGGTGGTGCGCAGTCGCCGGCTCAGTCCCCAGCTCGTGCGGGTGACGCTCGGCGGATCGGGATTCACGGCATTCGAAGATCGTCCCGACACCGACAAGTACGTCAAGCTGCGCTTCACAGCGCTCGACGGCCACCCCGTGACGCGCACCTACACGGTGCGGAGCGTCGATGCCGCGGCGCAGACGCTCGACCTCGACTTCGTGGTGCACGGCGACGAAGGACTCGCCGGACCGTGGGCCGCCTCCGTGCAGCCCGGCGCCCGGCTGAGCTTCATGGGACCGGGCGGCGGCTACCGCCCGAGCGCGGATGCCGACTGGTTCCTCCTTCTCGGCGACCTGTCCGCCGTGCCGGCGATCGCCGCGGCGCTCGAGGCACTGGCTCCGGATGCCGTCGGCACCGCGATCATCGAGGTCGACACGGCCGACGCCGTCATCCACCTCACCGCTCCCGAGGGCGTCGAGGTGCGGTGGATCGTCGATGCCGCGCATCCCACCGCACTCCTCGCCGACGCCGTCCGCGATCTGGATTGGCGCGACGGTCGCGTCGACGTCTTCGCCCACGGGGAGCGCGAGTCGATGAAGCAGCTGCGCCGCGCGCTGTTCGACGAGCGCGGGCTCGAGCGCTCGCAGGTGTCGCTCTCGGGCTATTGGGCGCGGGGCCGCACGGAGGACACCTTCCAGGCCGAGAAGCGCGAGCCGATCGGCCAGATCTTCCCAGCGGCCGCCGGATAGAATCCCCTGTGCCCTCCGAGACCCCCGACGCGCCGCCGACCGGGTCGATCGACCCCGAAGAGCTGGCGATCGCGCTGCGGGTCATCGCGGCGACGGCATCCCTCGAGCCCGACGATCCCGACTACATCGCGCTGCGCCGAGCCACGGGCAAGATGTACAAGGACGTCAAGCGCCAGTCCCGCCGGGACAAGCGCCAGGCGATCGCCGATGCCGACCGGGCGGTCGTGGCGGCCACCGCCACCGGAGCGCCCGACCGGATCGATGACGAGACCCGCGGCATCCCGCTGGCCGTCCGCACCGAGGCGCCGACCGCCGGCGAACTCATCAAGCCGCGTGCCTGCTACATCTGCAAGCAGCAGTACACGCTGGTCGACGCGTTCTACCACCAGCTGTGCCCGGATTGCGCGGCCATGAGTCACGAGAAGCGGGATGCCCGCACCGACCTCACCGGCAGGCGCGCGCTGCTGACCGGCGGCCGCGCGAAGATCGGCATGTACATCGCGCTGCGCCTGCTGCGCGACGGTGCCCACACGACGATCACGACGCGCTTCCCCCGCGATGCCGTGCGCTGCTTCTCGGCGCTGCCCGACTCGGCGGACTGGATCCACCGTCTCAAGATCGTCGGCATCGACCTGCGCGACCCGGCGCAGGTGATCGCGCTCGCCGACGCCGTCGCGGCCGACGGACCCCTCGACATCCTCATCAACAACGCCGCACAGACGGTGCGACGCTCCACGGGGGCGTACAAGCCGCTGGTGGATGCCGAGCTCGCGCCGCTGCCGACGGGTCCGCTCCCCGAGCTCCTGACCTTCGGTCACACGAACGACGCCCACCCGCTCGCGCTCGCGCAGTCCGTGTCGAGCCACCCGATCCTCGCCTCCGCCGCGAAGGCCGCAGAGGACCTGACGGCTGAGGCGATGGCGGCAGGGTCGTCGTCGCTCGAGCGGCTCGCCGCCGGCACCGCGATCGATGCGGGCGGCCTCGTGCCCGACGAGCACCACATCAACAGCTGGACCCAGTCGGTCGACCAGGTCGAGCCGCTCGAGATGCTCGAGGTGCAGCTGGCCAACATGACGGCGCCGTTCCTGCTCGTCTCGCGCCTGCGCGCATCGATGGCGGCATCCCCCGCCCGTCGGACGTACATCGTCAACGTCTCGGCGATGGAGGGCGTGTTCGGCCGCGGGTACAAGGGGCCGGGGCATCCCCACACCAACATGGCCAAGGCTGCGCTCAACATGCTGACGCGCACGAGTGCGCGCGAGATGTTCGAGTCCGACGGCATCCTCATGACGGCCGTCGACACGGGCTGGATCACCGACGAGCGCCCGCACTACACGAAGGTGCGCCTCGCCGAAGAGGGGTTCCACGCGCCGCTCGACCTCGTCGACGGAGCCGCACGCGTCTACGACCCGATCGTGCGCGGCGAGGCCGGCGAAGACCTCTACGGCATCTTCCTCAAGGACTACCGCAAGAGCCAGTGGTGAGTCACACGGGCAGGAAGTAGGTCCGCGCGAGCGGGGCGATCTCGAGCTCGGAGGCATCCGCGCGGGTGACCCACCGGAGCTCCTCGATCTCGGCCGCGATGACGGGCACGGCACCGTCGAGGTCGGCTTCGAACACCTCCGCCACGACGAGGAACCCCGGCTCGTTGGCGGCGTGCGCCGTGTACGAGCCGAGCGGGCGCAGGTCCCCGACCGGGATGCGCACGCCGATCTCCTCCTCGAGCTCGCGCGACAGCGTCTCGGCGGGCGACTCCCCCCGCTCGGGCTTGCCGCCCGGCTGCATGAACGCGGTCGTGCCGGCCTTGCGCACGAGCAGTAGCCTGCCGGCGTCGTCGGTGATGACGGCGGCCGAGACATGGATGACGCGATCGGGCACGCTCGCACGGTATCACCGGGTGGGACTAGGGTCGGGGTTCGTGGTGAGCAGCGACTACTGGACCGAAGACGTCGCCCGGCGATACGACGATGCGTCGTCCGACATGTTCTCGCGCGAGGTGCTCGACCCGACGGTCGACTTCCTCGCCGAGCTCGCCGGGGACGGCGCGGCGCTCGAGTTCGCGATCGGCACGGGCCGGGTCGCCGTGCCGCTCGCGGCGCGGGGTGTGCCGGTTTCGGGCATCGAGCTGTCGCAGCCGATGGTGGATCGGCTGCGCACGAAGATGGATGCCGCATCCCTCCCCGTCGTCGTCGGAGACATGTCGACGTCCACCGTCGAGGGGGAGTTCTCGCTCGTATACCTTGTCTTCAACACGATCGGCAACCTCCGGGAGCAGGAGGAGCAGGTCGCGTGCTTCCGCAACGCCGCGCGGCATCTCGCGCCGGGCGGTCGATTCGTCATCGAGCTGTGGATCCCGGGCATCCGTCGCCTGCCGCCCGGTCAGACGGCGGTGCCCTTCGCGGTCGACGACGACCACCTCGGCTTCGACACCTACGACATGGCGACGCAGCAGGGTGCGTCCCACCACTACTCGCGACAGGATGACGGCACCTTCCGCTACGGCGTGACGAACTTCCGGTACATCTGGCCCGCCGAGTGCGACCTGATGGCGCAGCTCGCGGGCCTCGAGTTCGAAGCACGCTACGCCGACTGGCATCGGACGCCCTTCACGGGCGAGAGCGAGAGCCACGTCTCGGTCTGGCGCAAGCCTCTCCCGGCGGAGGCTGCGCGCGCCGCGAACTAGACTGGAGGCATCCCTACCGCAATCTCAGGATCCACCGTGTCTGACACCGCCGCTGTCCGCACCTTCGAGGTGCGCCACGTGCAGCTCGCGCGCGCCGCCTTCGCGGCGATCGCGACCGTCATGATCACGTTCTCGCCGGATCACTCCGCCGCGGTCGGCGTCGCGGTCTTCAGCGGCTTCGCCATCGCGACGGCGCTCGTGCAGTTCATCGCGGCGTGGCTCGTCTACCCCGCGGGCGCGCGCTGGCCGTCGCTGCTCCTGGCCATCGTCACCCTGCTCGCCGGGATGGCCGGTGGACTCACGCCGCTGCGCACGATCACGGGCTTCTTCGCGATCGTCGTGTCGTGGGCGATCGTCACGGGTGTCATCGAGGTCGTCGCCGGCGCTCGCGGCCTCCGCGCGCTGAAGCCGCGCGACCTCAAGCCCGGCGAGATCGCCCCCTGGTCCGATGGGACGGCAGCCGCCGTCGCCCCCCGCAGCGAGAGCCGCGACGCGCTCGTCGTCGGCATCCTGACGGTCGTCCTCGGCATCGCGCTGCTCTGCGTGCCGACGGGCTATGCGCTGCAGTACACGATCGAAGAGGCGCACGCGACATTCACGCTGACCGGCATCACGATCGCCGTCGGCATCTTCGGCGGGTACGCCGCCATCGTCGCTGTGTACCTCGCCATCGCCGGATTCTCGCCGCGCGCGACGGCTCCGGCATCCACCGCCCAGGCCGAGGACGCCGCGTGACCGACCGCCCCACCCGTCGTGACCTCATGAAGCCCGTGCAGCTGCTCGGGCTCGCATTCGGATCCGCGCTCTTCGCCGGCATCGTGACGCTCATCTCGATGGGCTTCTTCCAGCAGCGCTTCGAGGGTCAGTCCGAGCGCGCGCTCGTCGTGGCGGCCGTCGTGGCCGGCATCACGTTCATCGTCGTGCTCGTCATGGTGGCCCTGCTCCTGCTGGCGGTCGATCCGGCCCAGATCGCCAAGACCGTCGACAAGCCGATCCTCGTCGAGAAAGACGAGAAGAACGCGGCGCCGGATGCCTCGCCCGGCGAGACGCCGAAGGCTTAGCCCAGCTCGTCGACGAGGGCTGAGGCGAGACCTGCGTACGTCGCGGGTGTGAGCGCCAGCAGGCGCTCCTTCGCGTCGTCGCCGATGTCGAGGCCGCGCACGAACTCGGCGAGCTGGGCCGCGCCGACCCGGCGGCCGCGCGTGAGGTCCTTGAGCAGCGCGTACGGGTCGCTGACGGATGACCGACCGGCCGCGATCTCAGCGCGCACCACGGTCTGGATCGCCTCGGCGAGGACCTCCCAGTTCGCGTCGAGATCGGCCAGCAGCACGTCGCCCGCGAGCGAGATCTCGTTCAGTCCGCGCTCGAGGTTGTCGAGCGCGAGGAGGGAGTGCCCGAACGCGACGCCGATGTTGCGCTGCGTCGTCGAGTCGGTCAGGTCGCGCTGCATCCGCGATGTCACCAGCGTCGACGCGAGCGTCGCGAACAGGCCGCCCGCGATCTCGAGATTCGCCTCGGCGTTCTCGAACCGGATCGGGTTGATCTTGTGGGGCATCGTCGACGAGCCCGTGGCTCCCGCGACGGGGATCTGCGTGAAGTAGCCGATCGAGATGTAGGTCCAGACGTCGGTCGCGAGATTGTGGAGGATGCCGCCGGCGTGCCGCGCGCGGTCGTAGAGCTCGACCTGCCAGTCGTGCGACTCGATCTGGGTCGTCAGGACGTTGAAGTCGAGGCCGAGACCCTCGATGAACGCGCGCGAGAGCTCGGGCCAGTCGACCGACGGCTCGGCCGCGAGGTGCGCCGACCAGGTGCCGGTCGCGCCCGAGAACTTCGCGAGGTACTCGCCGCCCTCGATCTGCGCGGCGACGCGCTCGAGGCGCCAGGCGAACACCGCGAGCTCCTTGCCCATCGTCGAGGGCGTCGCGGGCTGACCGTGCGTGCGCGAGAGCATCGCGGCATCCCGATGCTGCACGGCCGCGTCCCTCAGCGACGCGATGACGGAACGCAGCTTCGGCAGCCACACCCGTTCGACGGCCCGCTTGACGGTCAGAGCGTAGGAGGCGGAGTTGATGTCTTCGCTCGTCGCCGCGAAGTGCGTCAGCTCGGCGATCGCATCGAGCCCGAGAGTCGCGAGTCGGTCCCGAACGAGGTACTCGACCGCCTTGACGTCGTGGCGGGTGACGGACTCCTTCTCGGCGAGCCAGTCGATCTCGGCCTGACCGAATTCCTGGTAGAGCGCCCGCAGACGAGCCTTGTCGTCATCGGTCAGCGGAGAGGTCTCGAAGAGCGATCGGTCGGTGAGCGCGATGAGCCACTCGACCTCGACCTCGACGCGAGCCCGGTTGAGACCCGCCTCGGACAGGTAGTCGGCGAGTCCGGTGACGGCGGCGCGGTAGCGTCCGTCGAGCGGGCTGAGAGGCTGAGGAGGCAGAGAGGTCACGGGCGTCCGTTCGTGCGCCGGCACTCAGATGGCCGGTCGGATGGCGGGTTCGAGCTGCCGGAAGAGGGCCCGGCTCGCGCTCTCGATCATACCGAGCACCTCGTCGAACATGCCGCGGCCGGCGTAGTAGGGGTCGGGCACATCGAGCGTCTGCGCCTGCGCGTCGAACGACATGAGCAGCGCGATCTTGTCGGCGTCGGAGTCGTCGCGCGCCCAGCCGCGCAGGATGCGCTCGTGGCTGCGGTCGAGCGCGATGACGAGGTCGCTGTGCGCGAAGTCGTCGTGCGTGAACTGGCGCGCACGGTGACGCGTTCCGTCGTAGCCGCGGCGCGCGAGCGCGTCGATCGTGCGCTGATCGGCGCGCTCGCCGACGTGCCAATCGCCGGTGCCGGCGCTGGTCGAGACGACGCGGTTGCCGAGGCCGACGGCGTCCGCCGCCTCGCGGAAGACGACCTCGGCCATGGGCGACCGGCAGATGTTCCCTGTGCACACGAAGACGACGCGGAAAGGGTCCACGGGGGTCGCCGACATGATCTTCATTCTGGCCCGGGAGACCGCGCGGCGTCGATCTTCGTTCACCGGATGGTTGCGCGCAAGGGGTTCCGCGCGCCGCGCCGCCCCCGTAGCGTGAGTGTTCTGGGGGCCCGAAAGGGTCCCTTTTCGCGTCTAGATGGAGGTTCTCGTGAGTCGTCCCCCGCTCCGATCGTCCGCGATCGCCGTCGCCGTCGTCACCGCCGCAGCGCTGCTCGGTGCCGCACCGGCGCAGGCGGCGCCGCCGCCCGACCTGCTCGCATCGAGCGTCGTCATCAACGAGTTCTCGGCGTCGACGGCGGGAACGGATGTCGAGTACATCGAACTGCTCACAACGGGGGTGTCCGACCTGTCGGGCTACACGGTCCTGGGCGTCGAGGGCGATGCGCCGACGCTCGGCATCCTCGACAATGCGATCACCGGGTTCCCGGCTCCGGATGCCGAGGGCCGCTCGGTCGTGCGACTCCCCGCCAACACGCTCGAGAACGGAACGCTCAGCCTGCTCCTGGTCACCGGCACCGTCCCCGCGCCCGGAACGGATCTCGACGCGAACGACGACGGCGTGCTCGACGACGGCCTCGGGTTCGAGGTCGTCGACGCGGTCGCCGTCAACGACGGCGGCGCCGGTGACCTCGCCTACGGCGGAGTCGTCCTGACCGCGCAGTACGACGGTCTCGCATTCGCGCCGGGCGGGGCATCCCGCATCCCCGACGGCACCGACACCGACGCCGTCGCCGACTGGACGCGCAACGACTTCGACCTGGCCGGCATCCCGGGGCAGACCGGCACGCTCGTCGCGGGCGAGGCCGTCAACACCCCCGGCGCCGTGAACTCCCTCACGCTCGCGCCCACCGGCCCGCAGCCGGGAGAGGCGGGCTGCGATCTGCCCGTCGTGACGATCGGGTCGATCCAGGGATCCGGTGCCGCGACTCCCGTGCCCGGCACGACCGTGCGCGTCGAGGGCACCGTCGTGGGCGACTTCCAGACCGGCGGATTCAACGGGTACTACGTGCAGGACGCAGGTGACGGCGATGCCGCGACCTCCGATGCGGTGTTCGTCTACGCCGTCGGCGGTGCGCCCGTGAATCTCGGCGACGTCGTCAATGTCGCGGGTGTCGTGAACGAGGCCTTCGGCCAGACGCAGATCACCCTGGGAGACCTCGAGATCTGCGCGACGGGCGCGGAGCTGCCCGCGGCGACGCCCCTCACCCTTCCCGCCACCGAGGCGCAGAAGGAGGCACTCGAAGGCATGCGGGTGACGCTCCCGCAGCAGCTCGCGATCGGCGAGACGTTCGACTTCGCGCGCTTCGGCACGATCTCGCTCACGGTCGGCCGTCAGTACCAGCCGACGCAGCTGTACGACGCCGGGTCGCCCGAGGCGGTCGCGCTCGCCGCGGCCAACCTCGCGGCATCCATCACCGTCGACGACGGTCGCAGCAACCAGAACCCGGACCCGGCGATCCACCCGAACGGCGAGGTGTTCACGCTCGACAACACGTTCCGCAGCGGTGACCTCGTGACGAACACGACCGGCGTGCTGGACTACCGGTTCGACACGTGGGCGATCCAGCCGACGCAGGGAGCGGACTTCGCCGTCGGCAACGCCCGCACCGGTGCTCCGGTCGTCGACGGCGCGCTGAAGGTCGCGAGCTTCAACGTGCTGAACTACTTCACGACGCTCACGGGTCCGGATGCCCGCGGGGCGAACGACCCCGAGGAGTTCGAGCGCCAGGAGGCGAAGATCGTCACGGCGCTCGCCGAGATCGACGCCGACGTGTTCGGTCTGATCGAGATCGAGAACAACGGCACGGCGGTCGCGGCCCTCACGGCTGCGCTCAACGAGCGGCTCGGCGCGGACGTGTACGACTACATCGAGACCGGGGTCATCGGCACGGACGTCATCACGACCGCCCTGCTGTACAAGCCGGCGTCGGTGACTCCCGTCGGCGCGTTCCAGCTGATGGATCAGTCGAAGGATGCCCGCTGGCTCGACGACTTCAACCGTCCCGGGCTCACCCAGGCCTTCGAGGACGCCTCCGGCGCGACCTTCGCGGTCGTCGTGAACCACTTGAAGTCGAAGGGCTCCGACTGCAACGCGGTCGGCGACCCCACCGACCCCGATGGTCAGGGCAACTGCAACGGCGTGCGCACGCAGGCCGCCGCCGCGCTGGCGGATTGGCTCGCGACGGATCCGACCGGGATCGGCGCCGGACGCGAGCTGGTGCTGGGCGACCTGAACTCCTATGCGCAGGAGGACCCCATCCAGGTCCTCGCCGCGGCGGGTTACACCGACGTGGCGGGTGCGGACTCGTACACGTACGTGTTCGACGGGATGCTCGGCTCGCTCGACCACGCGCTCGCGGGGCCGGCGATCCGGGGTGAGGTGACGGATGCCGCGGTGTGGAACGTCAACGCCGATGAGCCGAGCCTCATCGACTACGACACGACGTTCAAGCTGCCCGCGCAGGACGCGCTGTACGCGCCCGACGCCTACCGATCGAGCGACCACGACCCCGTCGTCGTGGGCCTCGACCTGACACCGCCCGACACGACGCCGCCGACGCTCTCGGTGACGCCGTCGCAGAAGTGGATCATCCTGCCGCTCGGCGACATGCGCTCGATCAACATCAAGGTGAAGGCGGCCGACGACAGCGGCGATGTGACCGTCGCGCTGACCTCGGCAGTCGCCTCGGGTGCCAAGCGAGCGGCGATCACGACGATCAGCGACACGTCGTTCAAGGTGCGCGCCGTGAACAACGCGGTGTACACCTTCACCTACACGGCGACGGATGCCGCGGGGAACACGACGACGGCGAAGACCAAGGTGTACGTCGGCACGGCGATCCTGTTCCCGTGACGTGGGGAGCGGGGCCGGTCTCATCCCGGCCCCGCTCCTCCTCCCCACCCGACGCCCCCCGTGCGCGGTCCACAGAACCGCCCTCGGTCGGCGTCGGGTCCCCGTCGTGGCACGCACCATCGGCGCATGACGTTTTCCTCCTGCGCCCCCGCATCGACCCCCGAGCTCGACGTCGTCGTGCGTGAGCTCGAACGCATCTCGGACCGACTTCAGGACGCCGCGCAGATCGCCCGCTCACTCGTCGCGGCCACCGACTGGCAGGCGCGTGCGGCCACGGCGTTCCACGAGAAGGCGGCGCGGTGGGCGGGTGCCGTGTCGGGTCTCGGATGCCTCGCCGAGACCGCGCGGATCGATGTCGTGCAGGCGCGCGAGACGGCGCGCTCGCGCGCCGAGTGGGGGTGCCCGTGAGTGACGAGATCGAGATCCGCGGCGGGGGCGCCGTCGCGGTGGACACGCACACGCTGCGAGCCGCGGCGTCCCGGTTCCTGACGGCACGCGCCGAGCTCGATGCGCTGAGGGACCGCCTGGGATCGCTTCAGCTCATGCTCCTGGTGGAGCGCGATGTCGCGTGGCAGGCCGCGGGCAGCGCGTCGGTGCTCTCGGCCCGACTCGCCGACACGATGGCGGAGGCCGATGCGATCGCCCACGACCTGCGCGTGGCGGCGACCGTCTACGAGATCGTCGAGCTCGACGCGCAGCGCACCGCCGCTGCGCTCGCCGGCGACGACGCAGCGCTCGCACGGATCGATGCGAGGCGCGACGACCTCATGCGACTCCACCCCGACGCCGTGGGGCAGGCGCGGCTCTTCGAGTTCGAGAGGGCGATCATGTGGCCGAGCGAACTCGTTCGCGAGACGACGCAGTTCGGCTACGACCTGGGCGGGCTGTTCGACGATCTGCTCGGCGAAGGACTCGGCAAGACGTTCGAATTCGCTCCGGGAGTCGTCGCCGGGGCAGCGCTCGGCACGCTGACGATCGCCGGCGCGGCGATCACCGGGGCGGGCGGGACGGGACGCGTCCCTCACGACGGACGCCTGACGGGTGCGATGCCCGGCGTCGCGATCGCGCGCGTGTCGTCGGGTGCGACGAGCGCGCCGGCGGGGCTGGCGGCAGCCGCGGCCCGCGTGCCGACCGGTGACGCCCGCGTGCGTGTCGAGGTGTACACGATGCCCGACGGATCCCGGCAGTTCGCGACGTACATCGCGGGCATGCGGGATGCCTCGGTCGCGGGCGGACGCGACCCGTGGGACAGCGAGTCGAACGTGCAGCTGTACACGCGGGAGAAGTCGGCGTCCTATGCCGCGACGCTCCAGGCGCTCGAGGCGGCGGGTGCGAAGCCCGGCGACACCGTGCACGTCTTCGGCCATTCGCAGGGCGCCATGATCGGCTCGCACATCGCCCTCGAGTCCGGGTACGACACGCGCACGCTCGTCACGTTCGGCTCGCCCGTCGAAGCCGACGTGGGCTCCGGAACCCTGAGCGTCGGGATCCGGCACAGCGACGACGCCGTGGCCGCGCTGGCGGGCGGCGGACACGCCGCGCCCGTCGGTGCACCGGGCAGCTTCGTGGTCGAGCGTGTCGTGGATGAAGAGGCGGGCATGTCGTCGCACGGGATCAGCGCCTACGCGGACACGGCGGCGAAGGTCGATGCATCCACCGATCCGCGCGTCGACGCCTTGCGTGACACCTTCGCCGAACTCGCGACGGCGGTCGAGGTCGACGTCGTCGAGTACTCGGCGGAGCGGACCGGGTGAGGCCGGCCGGTCAGTCGCGCTTCTGCTGGGGGCGCAGGAAGATGCCGAAGATCCAGTTGATGAGCGAGATGATGAGCGCCGCGACGACGCCCCACCAGAAGTCCTCGACGCGCAGCCCGAAGTTCCAGAACGACGTGATCCACGCAGTGAGCCACAGCAGGAACGCGTTGATGATGAGGCCGATGAGCCCCAGCGTCAGGATGTAGATCGGGAACGCGAGCACCTTGATGACCGTGCCGATGATGGTGTTGACGATCGCGAAGATCGCCGCGACGAGCAGCAGCGTCAGGACGAACTGCAGCGTCTCACCCGGGGGGAAGGCGATGACCGAGACCTGGAGGGCCGGGATCAGCGTGACGACCCAGATGGCGAAGGCGTTGATGACGACGCGGATGAGGAAGCGCATAGTCCGGCCAGTCTGCCACGCAGGGTACCGCCCATGGAATGGACCCCCTTCTAGACTCGGGGCGTGACCTCCGACATCCCGATCCGCGTTCGACCAGAGATCGCCGCGCTCCCCGCATACAAGCAGGGCAAGCAGGCGGGGGCGGACGCCTTCAAGCTCTCGAGCAACGAGAACCCGTTCGATCCCCTCGACGGCGTCGTCGAGGCGATGCGGGCCGCGACGTCGGTGAACAGATATCCGGATGCCTCGGCCGCCCGCCTGCGGGCGCGGCTCGGCGAGCGTTTCGGCGTCTCGGCGGACTCGATCCACGTCGGCGCCGGCAGCGTCGCGATCCTCGCGCAGCTCGTCCAGGCCACGTCCGGACCGGGTGACGAGGTCATCTACGCCTGGCGGTCCTTCGAGGCGTACCCGTGGCTCGCGGTCGTCGCCGGGGCCACGGCAGTGCAGGTGCCGCTCACGGCCGACGCGCGCCACGACCTGCCCGCGATGGCGGCGGCGATCACCGACCGCACGCGCGCGATCATCGTCTGCAGCCCCAACAACCCGACCGGCCCGATCGTGACGCAGGCGGAGTTCGACGACTTCGTGGCGCAGGTGCCCGCCGACGTGCTCGTGATCCTCGACGAGGCGTACGCCGAGTTCGTCACCGATCCGGATGCCGTGGACGGCCTCTTCGTGCTGGGCAATGCGGGCCGTGACAACGTCGTGGTGCTCCGCACGTTCTCGAAGGCCTTCGGGCTCGCGGGGCTGCGCGTCGGGTACGCCGTCGGGCATCCTCGCATCCTCGACGCGGCGCGGAGCACCAGCATCCCGCTGTCCGTCACCCTCCAGGGCGAGACGGCCGCACTCGCGAGCCTCGACGCGGAGGCCGAGCTGCTCGAACGCGTCACGCTGATCGCCGACCGCCGGGATCGGCTCGCGGCGGCCCTTCGCGACGCGGGATGGGCGATCCCCCAGGCTCAGGGCAACTTCGTGTGGCTTCCCGCTGGTGAGGAGACGCTGGCGATCGCCGAAGCTTTCGAGGCGGCGGGGCTCATCGTGCGCCCCTTCGCGGGTGACGGCATCCGCATCTCGATCGGCGAAGAGGAGTCTGTCGAGAAGGTCCTACGGATCGCGGCATCCGTTGTGAAGGACCTCCCGGAAGCCCATCCGGCACGAGGGCTAGCGTAGAACGGTGACGACGCCCGAGACCCTGTCCGCTGCGCCCGGCCCGGCCGAGGAGTCGGGCCTCGTCCGCGTCCTCGACGCGGACGGCCGCTTCGCGCCGACCGCCGCCGCCGAGCCGTACCTGGCTCTCATCGACGGTCTCGGCGACGCCGAACTCGAGGGCTTCTACCGCGACATGGCCGTGATCCGCGCCTTCGATCGCCAGGCGACGAATCTGCAGCGGCAGGGCCAGCTCGCTCTGTGGCCGCCGAGCTTCGGGCAGGAGGCCGCGCAGGTCGGCTCGGCGCGCGCGGCGCGGCCGCAGGACCACATCTTCCCGTCCTACCGCGAGCACGTCGTCACGCGCATCCGTGGCGTCGACCCGATCGACATCATCCGCGTCATGCGGGGGCTGACCCACGGCGGATGGGATCCGACCGATCCCAAGAACGGCAACACCCACATCTACACGCTCGTGCTCGGCTCGCAGACCCTGCACGCGACGGGTCTCGGGATGGGTCTCGTCTTCGACGAGCGCTGCGGCACCGGCGACCCGGACCGCGACGAAGCGGTCATCGTCTACTACGGCGACGGAGCCTCGAGCCAGGGCGACGTGCACGAGGCGATGGTCTTCGCCGCGAGCTATCGCACGCCCGAGGTGTTCTTCCTGCAGAACAACCAGTGGGCGATCTCGGTGCCGGTCGCGACGCAGTCGCCCGCGCCTCTCGTGCGCCGGGGCGACGGGTACGGGATGCCCAGCATCCAACTCGACGGCAACGACGTCCTCGCGAGCTACGCCGTCACGCGCACGGCCCTCGACGAGGCGCGCTCGGGCGCCGGCCCGCGCGCCATCGAGGCGCTGACCTATCGCATGGGCGCCCACACGACGAGCGACGACCCCACGAAGTATCGCACCTCCGACGAGGAGGCCTCGTGGGCGCGACGCGACCCGATCGAGCGCATGCGCGCCTATCTGACGGGGCGCGGCGCCTCCGACGCGTTCTTCGCGGATGTGGACGCCGAGGCCGCCGCCGTCGCTGACGACGTGCGGGTGCGCACGTCTGCGCTCGGGGGCCTCGACCGCGAGGCGATGTTCGCCCACGTCTACACCGAGCCGCATCCGCTCATCGATGAGCAGCGTGCGTGGCTGGCGGACTACGAAGCCTCGTTCGAAGGGGATGCCTCGTGAGCGACACGACGACGGTCATGCCCATCAGCAAGGCGCTCAACGCCGGCATGCGCGCCGCGATGGCGGCGAACGACCGCGTGCTGCTCATGGGTGAGGACATCGGAAAGCTCGGCGGCGTCTTCCGGGTGACCGAGGGCCTGCAGGCGGAGTTCGGCGAACGACGCGTGCTCGACACGCCGCTCGCCGAATCCGGCATCGTCGGCACGGCGATCGGGCTCGCGATGGCGGGATTCCGCCCGGTGATCGAGATCCAGTTCGACGGCTTCGTCTTCCCCGCGTTCGACCAGATCACGACGCAGCTCGCGAAGCTCACGAACCGGCACGAGGGTTCGCTGCAGCTGCCGATCGTGATCCGCATCCCCTACGGTGGCCACATCGGCGCCGTCGAGCACCACCAGGAGAGCCCCGAGGCGTACTTCGCGCACACTCCGGGGTTGCGCGTGGTCAGCCCGTCGACGGCGAACGACGCGTACTGGATGATCCAGGATGCGATCGAGTCGCGCGATCCGGTGATCTTCCTCGAGCCGAAGGCGAAGTACTGGCAGAAGGGCGAGGTCGACACGTCGGCGCGCGCCGTGCCGCTGCACGCCTCGCGCGTCGTGCGGCGCGGAACCGACGTGACGCTCGTCGGCCACGGCGCGATGGTGACGACCCTGCTGCAGGCGGCCGCGCTCGCCGAAGCCGAAGGCACGTCGTGCGAGGTCGTGGATGTGCGCTCGCTCTCGCCGATCGACTACGGACCGATCCTCGACTCGGTCCGCCGGACGGGCCGCATGGTCTACGCGCAGGAGGCTCCGGGCGCCGTGAGTGTCGGCTCCGAGGTCGCCGCGACTGTCATGGAGAAGGCGTTCTACGCTCTCGAGGCGCCGGTCCTGCGCGTATCGGGCTTCGACGTTCCATTCCCCGCGGCCAAGCTCGAAGGCATCTACCTGCCCGACGCCGACCGCATCCTCGAGGCCGTCGACCGCGCACTGGCCTACTGAAAGGCATCCCATGAGCACTCAGACGTTCGTCCTCCCCGATGTCGGCGAAGGTCTCACCGAGGCCGAGATCGTGCAGTGGCGCGTCGCGCCGGGAGACACCGTCGCCGTCAACGACGTGCTGGTCGAGATCGAGACGGCGAAGTCGCTCGTCGAGCTTCCGTCGCCGTTCGCGGGCACGGTCGGCGAGCTCATCGTCGCCGAGGGCGCGACGGTCAACGTCGGCGCGCCGATCATCACGATCGCGGATGCGGCGGCGGCCGCATCCATCGTCGGACGGAGCGAGCACGGCGAGCCGGTCGAACCGGAATCAGAGGGAGAGGGTGCGGTGCTCGTGGGGTACGGCACGGGCGGGCAGGTCACGTCGCGACGACGCAAGCCCGCCGTCAGCCCGGAGCAGCGCGTCGAATCCTCCGTCGGCGTCGCCGCGAAGCCGCCCATCCGCAAGCTCGCCCGCGATCTCGGCGTCGATCTCGGGGCCGTGACGCCGAGCGGACCGGCCGGCGAGGTGACGCGCGACGACGTCATGAAGCACGCGTCCCAGGCATCCGTGTTCCGCAATCTCGAGACGCCCGAGTGGAGCCCTGTGCGCGAGGAGACGATCCAGGTCGCGCCACCGGTCGACGAATCGCGCGAAGAGACCATCGCCGTCAAGGGCGTCCGCAAGGCGACGGCCTCGGGCATGGTGCGCAGCGCCTACACCGCGCCGCACGTGTCGGTGTGGACGGATGTCGACGCCTCGCGCACGATGGAGCTCGTCAAGCGACTCAAGGCCTCGCCGGACTTCGCCGACGTCAAGGTCTCGCCGCTGCTCATCATGGCCCGCGCGGTCATCTGGGCCGTGCGCCGCACCCCGATGGTCAACGCCGCCTGGATCGACGGCGACGACGGCGCCGAGATCCGCGTGCGCCACTACGTCAACCTCGGCATCGCCGCCGCGACGCCGCGCGGTCTGCTCGTGCCGAACATCAAGGACGCGCAGGACCTCAACATGCAGGGACTCGCGCGTGCGCTCGAGAAGCTGACCGTCACCGCCCGCGAGGGCAAGACCACCCCCGCGGACCAGCAGCACGGCACGATCACGATCACCAACATCGGCGTGTTCGGGATGGATGCCGGCACCCCGATCATCAACCCCGGCGAGGTCGGCATCATCGCGCTCGGTGCGATCCGGCAGAAGCCGTGGGTCGTCGACGGCGAGGTGCGCCCGCGCTGGGTCACGACCGTTTCGGGGTCGTTCGACCACCGCGTGGTCGACGGCGACGGCGTGTCGCGCTTCATCGCCGACGTCGCCTCGGTGCTCGAGGAGCCCGCGCTCCTCCTCGACTGACGCTCGCGCCCCGCGTGCGAGCGACATCATCGCGCCGTTGATTTGAGAACGATTATCAATAGCGTTATGGTCGATGCGTGACCCCTCGACGCATCGTGATTCCGACCGCGCTGGCCGCGGCATCCGTCCTCGTCCTCGCCGGCTGCACGGGGACACCCGCTGCAGACGACGGACGGATCGCCGTGGTCGCGTCGACCAACGTGTACGGGCAGATCGTCGACGCGATCGGCGGCGACCTCGTCGATGTGACGTCGATCGTGTCGTCGGCGTCGCAGGATCCCCATTCGTTCGAGCCGAGCGCCCGCGACCAGCTCGCGGTCTCGCGGGCGGCGCTCATCGTCGAGAACGGCGGCGGCTACGACGCGTTCGTCGACACGCTCATCGACGCGAGCGGGACGGATGCCGCGGTCGTCACGGCCGTGGAGTTCTCGCACGACTGGCCCGAGAACGAGGGTCACGACGCAGAAGCGACAGAAGAGGCCGACCACGACCACGAGGGCCACGACCACGTCGAGGGCTTCAACGAGCACGTCTGGTACGACCCGCACACGATCGAGCACGTCGCCGAGGCGATCGCCGAAGAACTGAGCGAGATCGCCCCTGACGACGCCGCGACCTTCACGGCCAACCTCGACGAGTTCGTCGGCGGCATCGCCGATCTCGAGTCCGGCCTCGCCGAACTCGACGCGGCGCACGGCGGCGCCGAGATCTTCGTCACCGAGCCCGTTCCCCTCTACCTGACGAGCGCCGCGGGCCTCGTGAACGTCGCTCCCGATGCCTTCACGGAAGCCGTAGAAGAGGGCCAGGACGTGCCCCCGGCGACCATGCTCGATGCGCTGAAGCTGCTGCGCGGCGGCTCCGTGCAGCTCGTCGTGGTCAACGCCCAGACCGGCGGCGCCGAGACGACGGCCATCACCGATGAGGCCGACGCGACCGCCATACCCGTCGTCGACTTCACGGAAACGCTGCCGGAGGGCCAGACTTACCTCTCGTGGATGCAGTCGAACATCGAGGCGCTGAGCACGGCGCTGGAGTCGTGACGCCGGCGCTCACGATCCGCGACGCCTCGCTGCAGCGCGGCGACCGCGAACTGTGGAGCGGTCTCGACCTCGACGTCCAGCCGGGCGAGCTCATCGCGATCCTGGGTCCGAGCGGATCGGGCAAGACGACCCTGCTGCGCGCGATCCTCGGGCTCGAGCCGCTGAGCGGCGGCACGATCACCGCGCTCGGCGAGCCGGTGCGGAGCAAGGGCAGCCGCCGCATCGGCTACATCCCGCAGCAGCGCCCGCTGCCGCGCGAGACGTCGCTGCGCGGCCGCGATCTCGTCGCGCTGGGCATCGACGGCCACCGCTTCGGACTCCCGCTCCCGCGCCGCGGCGACCGCGCCCGCATCGACGCGCTGATCGAGGCGGTGGATGCCACGGGCTTCGCCGACCGGCCCGTCGGGCTTCTCTCGGGCGGCGAGCAGCAGCGACTGCGTGTCGGGCAGGCTCTCGCCGACGACCCGCGCCTGCTGCTGTGCGACGAGCCGCTCACGAGCCTCGACCTCGCCAACCAGCAGGCCGTGCTCGGGCTCATCGACCGCCACCGCAGGCAGGCCGGCGCCGCGGTGCTGCTCGTGACGCACGACATCAACCCGCTGCTGGGCAAGGTCGATCGCATCCTGTACATCGCCAACGGCCGGTTCATGCTCGGCACGCCGACCGAGGTCCTGCGCTCGGACGTGCTCACCGATCTGTACGGCGCGCACGTCTTCGTGCTGCGGGCCGGCGACCGGCTCGTCGTCGTCGGTGCTCCGGATGCCGAGGAGTCGCACCACCATCACGAGGAGCACTCGTGAACTGGGCCGACATCGCCGACGCCATGTTCGGCGGACTCCCCGACTACGTGGAGATCCTCGCGCTCGTGTCGAACTCCGTCGTCGCCGGCGCCGTGCTCGGACTCGTCGGCGGGCTCGTGGGCGTGTTCGTGATGCAGCGCGACATGGCTTTCGCGGTGCACGGCATCAGCGAACTGTCGTTCGCCGGTGCGGCTGCGGCGCTCCTGATCGGGGTCGACGTCGTGACGGGCTCGATCGTGGGGTCGCTCATCGCCGCCGCGATCATCGGGTGGCTGGGCGCCCGGGCGCGCGACCGCAACTCGATCATCGGCGTGCTCATGCCGTTCGGCCTGGGCCTGGGCATCCTGTTCCTCTCCCTCTACGACGGGCGCAGCGCCAACCGCTTCAGCCTGCTCACCGGCCAGATCGTCTCGGTGCAGACGGGGCAGCTGGGGTGGCTCATCGGCATCAGCGCCTTCGTCCTGATCGGCCTGCTGCTCGTCTGGCGCCCGCTGCGCTTCGACTCGCTCGACCCGCAGGCCGCCGCCGCGCGCGGAGTGCCGACGACCGCCGTGTCGCTGGCGTTCATGCTGCTCCTCGGGCTCATGGTCGCCGTGAGCGTGCACATCATCGGCGCGCTCCTGGTGATGGCGCTGCTCGTCACGCCCGCGGCCGCCGCGATGCGGATCGCCACGGGACCCGTCGCGGTTCCGCTCCTGGCGAGCCTCTTCGGCTTCGTCTCCGCCGTCGGCGGAATCCTCCTCGCGATCATGGGCACGCTGCCGGTGAGCCCCTACATCACGACGATCTCGTTCGTCATCTATCTCGTCTGCCGCGGGATCGGCGCTCGCCGCGACCGCGTCACACGAACCTGACTCCCAGGCCCGTCAGACGCCCGAAAGGTAGACTCCGGCCCATGGTCCAGCGCAATACGTGGCAGCGCGAGCGCGTGCGAGAAGCGCTCTCGGATGCCCCCGGGTTCGTGAGCGCGCAGTCGCTGCACGCCACGCTGCGCGATGAGAACACGGGCATCGGCCTCGCGACCGTCTATCGCGCGCTGGCAGGCCTCGCCGCTCAGGGCGACGCCGACTCGCTGCAGAGCCCCGAGGGCGAAGCGCTGTACCGCGCATGCTCGACGAGCGGTCACCACCACCACCTCATCTGCCGCTCGTGCGGCAGGACGGTCGAGATCGAGGCATCCGACGTCGAGCAGTGGGCCCGGCGCACCGCCGAGAGCCACGGCTTCAGCGAAGCAGAGCACATCGTCGACATCTTCGGGCTGTGCTCGGATTGCACCGCGGCCCGGTCGAGCGAGCGTGTCGCGGACTGACGTCGCTGCGCGCCCCGACGGTGGTCGTCTGCGCCGCAGGCCGCAGCAGAGCACGGGTCGCATCCTCGCGATGCTCGGCGTCGGCGCGGTCGTCGTCGGCGCTCTCTTCGCGGTCGACGCGTTCGCGCCGGGATTCTTCGCCGACGCGCTGCCGACCCGCGCCCAGGACGGACTGACCCTCGCGATCAGCGTCCTCATCGAGTCGCTGCCGTTCGTCGCGCTGGGCGTCGTGCTGTCGATCGTCGTGCAGGTCTGGGTGCCGCCGGGTGTCATCGAGCGATGGATGCCGCGCAGGGCATGGGCCCGCAGGGCCGTGCTGTCGCTGCTCGGCATGGTCGTACCTGTCTGCGAATGCGGCAATGTCCCCTTCGCCCGCGGGCTGCTCATGCGCGGCTTCTCCGTGCCCGAGACGCTGACGTTCCTCATCGCGGCGCCGATCGTGAACCCCATCGTCATCATCACGACGCACCAGGCGTTCGGGTTCTCGGACGGCATCCTCGTCGCGCGCCTGCTCGGCGGCTACGCGATCGCCAACCTCATCGGATGGCTGTACAGTCGGCACCCCTCGCCCGACACCCTGCTCACGGATCGGTTCCGCGACACCTGCGCGATCGTGCTCGACGAGCCGGGCGGCCGGGGGCGACGGAGCATCGCGCAGTTCGTCATCGAGCTGCGCGCCGTCATGCCCGCCCTCATCATCGGCTCGGCGCTCGCAGGAGCAGTGCAGGTGCTCATCCCGCGCGACGTGCTGCTGGCGATCGGATCCAATCCGGCGCTCTCGATCGTCGCGATGATCGCGCTGGCGATGGTCGTGTCGATCTGCTCCAACGTCGATTCGTTCTTCGCGCTCTCGTTCGCGTCGACGTTCACGCCCGGGGCGATCGTCGCCTTCCTGCTCGTCGGCCCGCTCGTCGACGTCAAGATGCTGGCTCTCCTGCGCACGACGTTCACCACGCGCACCCTCGTCGGGCTCGTGGTCGTCGTGGTGCTGTCGGCCTTCACGATCGGGGCGGTGGTGAACCTTGTCGCGTAATCGCAGCCTCGCGACCCGGTGGCTCGGCGTGGGCCTCGCCTCGGTGCTGGCCGCCGTCACGCTTAGTCTCGCGCTCACGGGTCGCCTCGGCCTCTACATCAACCCCGAATCGTCGTGGTTCGCGGTCGGGATGTCGGTGTTCGTGCTGGTCGGCGCGATCGCGAGCTTCGCGCTGCCGCTCGGCGCCGAAGAGGACCACGGGCACGACCACGGAGACGAGCACGGGCACGACCATCGACCGAGTGCGCTCGGTCTGGCGGCCACGGTGTCGGGCGGGGTCGTGGCATCCGTCATCGCGATCGCGACCCTCGTGCTGCCGCCCGCCTCGCTCTCGGCGGAGCTCGCGATGTCGCGGGACGTCGGGGCGCCCCCGCTCTTCGCGGGGGCTGATGTCGTCGATCTCGCCACGACGGGGGACACCGCGTCGTTCGGGATCGGCGAATGGTCGGCCGTCTTCGCCACGGCGACCAACCCCGAGGCGTTCGACGGCGACGACGTGACGCTCACCGGATTCGTCACAGACGGCGCGGACGGCTTCGGCCTGACGAGACTCGTCATCACGCACTGCGTGATCGACGCGCAGACCGCGACGATCCCCGTCGAAGCGTCGGGCTCGGCCCCGGGCACGGGGCAGTGGGTGACCGTCGAGGGCACGGTGCGCTCGATGCCCGACGGACGACTCGTGATCGACGCGTCGTCGGTCGAGGCGATCGACGAGCCGGCGGACCCGTATGAGTACTGATCCCCCCTCGCGTCGCGCGGTGGCCGGCTCGCGACGCGAGCGCGAGCGCGCGCGACGACGTCGGGCGTACCTCCGCGGGTTCGGGATCGTGCTCGGCGTGCTGGTCGTCGTCGGCGCAGGAGCCGCAGCCGTCGGCGTCGTACAGGGTCCGCGTGTCACCGGGGTCCAGGTCGATCCCGACGCCGCGATCGTGTCATCGGGTGCGCGGATCATCGTGACGACCTCGCAGGCGCTCGCCGAGGTGGAGCCCGCGCAGGTGACGGTCGAACCGGCGGTGCCGTTCACCGTCGACACCTCGGGCCGCAGCGTCGGCGTGCGCTTCGCGCAGCCGCTGCGTGATGACACGGAGTACACCGTCTCGATCGCCGACGTGACCGGCACCGGCGGCGGGGCCACGTCGATGATCGAGGAGTCGTTCACGACACCTCCTCTCGAGTTCCATCTGCTCCAGCGCGACGGGCAGTACGGCGACACGGTCGTGCGCACCGACCTCGCCGGGGACGCCGTGCCGGTGTTCACCTCGCAGCACGTCGAGGACTTCCGGGCGACGGCATCCCACCTCGTCATGTCGGTGCGCTCCGACGCCGACGAAGCCTCACTGATCGTGAGCGGTCCGGGCGGAGGGGGCGCCCGCCCGCTCCCGCTGCCGGGCAGCGGATTCGTCTCGAACCTGCAGGCCGCCGACCGCGGCGAGGTCATCGGGTACACGTTCTCCGACGCCGACCTCAGCGCGGACGGCGGACGGGAGAGCGCGCTGTTCACCGCTTCGCTCGCGGTGGGTGCGGCGGATGCCGAGCCGACGCCGATCGTCGTCGAGGGCGCGGATCCGCGGGTCGCCGAGTGGCGCTTCGTGCCCGATACCGACAGCATCCTGCTCCTCGGCTTCGACGGCACCCTCATGCTCACGAGCTCGACCGGCGGGTCGGGGACGTCGCTCGGCACGGCGATCGCGATCGAGGGCATCGTCGGCACCAGCGCGATCGTTGAGCGCCTCGAGGGCATGGTCGTCATCGACCTGACCGACGGCAGCGAGCAGCCGCTCGTGGCAGCCGACGGAGAGGAGTCGCTCGGCACGCTGCGCTCGGTCCTCCCGGTCGCCGGCGGTGGCACGCTGCGCACCTACGGCCGCTTCGATGACACGGGACTCGTCGCCGAGGGGACGTCGGTGAAGTTCGTGAGTGATGACGGCACCGTCGGCGACGTGGCCGACATCGCGGTCGACGACGCTCTCCTGCAGGTGTGCGCATCGCCCAGCGGGCGCTACGCCGCCGTGCTCGTCGCGCCCGATGCCGTGGCCAACCCGTACGACACCTACCAGCTGCCGCTGCCCGCGACGCTCGAGACGCGGATCGTGCAGATCTCGGACGCGGCTCCCGTCGAGACGCTCGCCGGCTTCGACATCTCGTGGTGCCGGGTGCCGCCCAGCTGAGAGCCTCGCAGCCGGCGCGTGTAGCCTCAGGCTCATAGGGTCAGGGTGGCTCTCGAAGGAGCACGACCCATGGGTGACAAGTCCACGCGCAAAGAGGGCGGCAAGACCGCCGCCTCCAAGACGCTGAAAGAGAAGCGCACCGCGAAGGCCGACAAGCGGGCGGCGAGCAATCGCGTCGAGAACACCGACGCCGTCACGCGGGTCGGCAAGAGATAGACGCGGACATGCGTGCGTAGACTCGCGCGCATGTCTCAGGTCGGACTCCGCCGCGCCGAGCGCGACGATCTGCTCGGTCTGCCCGTCGACGTGGCGCCCCGCCTTCTGGGCGGGGTGCTGCGCACGACCGTCGGTGGGCGGGCGGTCGCGGTCCGCCTCACCGAGGTCGAGGCGTACCACGGTCAGGGCACGGGCGAGACTCCCGACCCCGGGTCGCACGCCCGCATGGGCCGCACGGCGCGGAACGCGACCATGTGGGGCGAGCCCGGCCATCTGTACGTCTACCTCAGCCACGGCATCCATTCGTGCGTCAACGTCGTGAGCGGTCCCGAGGGCGTCGCGGGCGGAGTCCTCCTGCGTGCCGGCGAGATCGTCGAGGGGGCGGATGCCGCGGCCGCGCGTCGTCCGGCGGCGCGCACGCCCCGCGACCTCGCGCGCGGACCCGGCAGGCTCGGCGATGCCGTGGGGCTGCGGCATCCGGTCCACGACGGCCTCGACGCGATCGCGGCGGCACCCCGGCACGGCGCCACGGCGCGGCTGTGGCTACGCGACGAGCCCCTCACCGTGATCGCATCCGGACCCCGCGTGGGCGTCGCAGGCGTCGGGGGGACGGATGCCTTCCCCTGGCGGTTCTGGATCCCCGGCGACCCGACGGTGTCGGCGTTCCGGTGGGGCAGGGGCGCTGGCCCCCGCATGCTAGACTGACTCTTTGTCTGCGCGCACTCCAGCACGCAGTACGTATCCCACTCCTCGAAATCGGCCTATCGCCGTGCCCGGGGCAGGGATGCAGACAAGGGATCTTGGGTGGGGCCGTCCGGCTCCACGGTACTAAGGAGACATCACTATGGCAGCAGTGTGCCAGGTGACTGGAGCAGTTCCCGGCTTCGGTCACAGCATCTCGCACTCGCACCGCCGGACGAAGCGCCGCTTCGACCCGAACGTGCAGAAGAAGACGTACTACGTGCCGTCGCTCGGGCGCAACATCAAGCTCAACGTGTCGGCTAAGGGCATCAAGGTCATCGACGCACGCGGCATCGAGTCCGTCGTCAAGGACCTCCTTGCGAAGGGGGTCAAGCTCTAATGGCCAAGAAGGCTCAGGACGTCCGTCCGATCATCAAGCTGCGGTCGACCGCGGGCACGGGGTACACCTACGTGACGCGCAAGAACCGTCGCAACAACCCCGACCGCATCGTGCTCAAGAAGTACGACCCGGTCATCCGCAAGCACGTCGAATTCCGAGAGGAGCGTTGATCCATGGCTAAGAAGAGCAAGATCGCGCGCAACGAGCAGCGCAAGGTGGTCGTCGACCGCTACGCCGCCAAGCGCGCCGAACTCAAGAAGGCGCTCGTCTCGCCGGAGTCGACCGACGAGCAGCGCGAGGCGGCCCGCGTCGGCCTCCAGAAGCTGCCCCGCAACGCGTCGCCCGTGCGCGTGCGTTCGCGCGACGTCATCGACGGCCGCCCCCGCGGTGTCCTCACGAAGTTCGGCATCTCGCGTGTCCGCTTCCGTGACATGGCGCACCGTGGCGAGCTGCCCGGCGTGACCAAGTCGAGCTGGTAAGCACCCCACAGCACGAAGGCCCGGCCCTCTTCGGAGGACCGGGCCTTCGTCGTTCTCCGGGGTGGAAAGGGAGTCACAACGGCCACTTTCGCCACATCTGCACCCCGACACGCCGTCGGATGTGTCCGCGAACGGCGGAAATCCGCGATTTTCCGCGGATTCTGGCTATAGTCGAGGCGGTCGATCCGACCAGCCGGGGGGCATTCGCCAACCGGTCCCAGCAATAGAGGCGACGCATCCGTCGCCTTTTGGAGGACAACCCAATGGCTGACAAGTCCATCACCAAGACCGAACTCGTCGCGAGCATCGCGAGCGCTACCGGTCAGAGCCAGGCCGCCGTCTCGGGCGTGCTCGACTCCCTCTTCTCCACGGTCTCGGAGGCCGTCGCCAAGGGCAGCAAGGTCTCGATCCCGGGCTGGATCTCGTTCGAGCAGGTCGCCACGTCGGCTCGCACGGGCCGCAACCCGCAGACCGGCGCCGAGATCAAGATCCCGGCCGGCAAGCGCGTCAAGGTCACCGCCGGCTCGAAGCTGAAGGCTGCCGTCAAGTAAGACCGCCGCACTGCGAGAGGGGGATGCCGCGACCTGCGGCATCCCCCTCTTCACGTCCCGCTTAGGCTTAGGTGGTGAACTCCCGCGTGCTGCGGGCCGCCGGCCCGATGATCCTCGTCGTGGCCGCGCTCATCTCGGTCGTGTGGGGTCTCGCGTACGGCGGCGGTGCCGCCGAGCTCGCGGTCGGCGACCCCGGTCCCTTCGCGCGCTGGGGACTGCCCATCGCGAAGCTGCTGGTCAATCTTTCGGCCGCCGGCATGGTGGGCGTGCTCGTGACCGCGCTCTTCACGCTCAAGGCGGGCGAGCGGCCCTTCGACGTCGCGCTGGACGCGGCATCCGTCTCGGCGGCCGTCTTCACCATCGCCTCCGCCTTCACCGGATTCCTGACCTTCATCGACGCGTTCAATCCGTCGCTGAGCGCGGGCCCGGAGTTCGGCGCGCAGCTCGGCCGCTTCCTCGTCGAGACCGAGCCCGGGCGCACCTGGCTCATCACCACGGTCGCCGGCGCGATGCTCACGGTGCTGACCTTCGCCGTGCGGTCGTGGACGGCGACGCTCTTCGTCGCCGTCATCGCCATCGCGGCACTCGTGCCGATGGGCACGCAGGGGCACTCGGGTGAAGAGGCGTTCCACCACGAGGCGATGACCGCCCTCATCCTGCACATCATCGCCGCGGCCGTCTGGCTGGGCGGGCTGCTCCTCATGGTGATCGTTCGGCCGCTGCAGACGCGGGACGAGACGGCGACGATGCTCGCGCGGTACTCGAGCATCGCCCTCGCCGCGTTCGTCGTCGTCGCGATCAGCGGCACCGTGCGCGCGGCGATCGGCCTGCGCGACTTCTCGGCGCTCTTCTCGCCCTACGGGCTGATCCTCATGGTCAAGGTCGTCGCCCTCGTGTCGATCGGCGTGCTCGCGGCCTGGTACCGACGGAGGCTCATCGGGCGCCTGCGGGAGGACGGGGCATCCCGCCGTTTCTGGGGACTCATCGCCCTCGAGCTCGCACTCATGGGCATCGCGAGCGGCGCAGCGGCGGCGCTCGCCCGCACGCCGCCTCCCGTGCCTGCGCTGATCCCCGAGAGGCCGACTCCGGCCGAGGTCCTCACGGGCGCGCCGCTGCCGCCGGAACTCACGATCGAGCGATGGCTCACGTCGTGGAACGTCGACCTCATCTGGGCCTTCGCGGCCGGCTTCGGGCTCTTCCTCTACTTCGCGGGCGTGTGGCGCCTCTACAAGCGCGGTGACCAGTGGCCGGTGTTCCGTACGGTGATGTGGATGCTGGGGCTCCTGCTGCTCGTCTGGGTCACCGCAGGGCCCGTCAACGTCTACCAGGACTACCTCTTCAGCGTGCACATGGTCGGTCACATGCTGCTGAGCATGGCGATCCCCGCGCTGCTCGTGGTCGGAGCGCCCGTGAGCCTCGCCGCGCGCGCCATCCGCAAACGCGACGACGGCACCCGCGGGGGCCGCGAGTGGATCCTCTGGGCCGTGCATTCGCCGGTCGCCCGCGTGCTGACCAATCCGTTCGTCGCCGCCGGGCTCTTCATCGGCTCGCTGTGGGCGTTCTATTACACCGACCTCTTCCGCTGGTCGCTCTACGACCACCTCGGACACGAGTGGATGGTCGCGCACTTCCTCCTCACGGGCTACCTCTTCGCCCTGACCCTGATCGGCATCGATCCCGTGCCCTGGCGCCTGCCCTACGCGGGTCGCCTGCTGCTGCTCATCGGCGTCATGGCGATGCACGCGTTCTTCGGCATCGCGATCATGATGCAGTCGGGGCTCATGGTGGCAGAGTGGTTCGGCTCGATGGGGCGCACGTGGGGAGCGACACCGCTCGAAGACCAGTACACCGGCGGCGGTGTGGCCTGGTCGGTCGGCGAGATCCCGACCCTCATCCTCGCGATCACGGTCGCGATCCAGTGGAGCCGGTCGGACGAGCGCATCCAGAAGCGCCGGGATCGGCACGCGGATCGGACGGGGGACGCCGAGCTCGAGGAGTACAACGCGCGTCTCGCCGCGCTCGCCGAGCAGGACGCCCGCGCCGGTCGCTGAGCGGACTCAGCGCGTATCGGGGCCGCCGACCGTGATCGTGGCCTTGCCGTCGGGCGCGATCGTGATCGTCGCGGTGACGATGAACGGCACGTCCTCGCTCACGGGGTCGATGGAGCCGTCGAAGATCGAGCGGATGTCGACCTCGATGTGCGCGACCGCCTCCGTCGGCGGGATGACCCACCCCGCGCCCTCGGGCTCGAGCGTCACGGCGGGCTGCTGCACGATCGACCACGTGGGCAGCGACGCGATGCGGTCCTGCACGTAGTAGCCGAAGGGGCAGGACGTGGGCTGCAGCACCTGCTGCGTCGCGCACGCGACGAGGAACTCGTCGACGCGATCCTGGACGACCGAGACGAACTGCTCCGTCGCCTGCGCCTGGATCTCGACCGGAATGCCGGCGAACGGGCTGTCGGACACGACGGCCACACCCGGAGTCGCCGAGATCGCGGTGTCCACCGCCACGGAGTAGATACCGGGGGAGAAGACGAGCATTGCGACGGGGGCGAGCGGATCGGCATCCACCCCGTCAGGCGACACCTGTCGCTTGTCGACTTCGAAGCCGTTCACCTCGAACGTCATCGAGCCTTTGACGACGAGGTCCATCACGGCGAGCGGGCTCGTGCCGAAACGCCACGTGGGCGCGAGGCCGATCTGACCTGCGCGCACGACATCGAAAGCGGTCGTGCCCTGATATGTGCCCGCGCGATAGGTCACGGTGACGCGGGTGGCGTCGCCGGTCTCGACCTCGGACACGATCGACACGTCGCTGAGCGCTGCCATCGCCGCGCGGCGCAGCAGCGCGTCGGATGCGTAGGGAGGAAGGCCCGCGGCATCCAGCTCCGTCGAATCGACGGCGACTCCGGGGATCGCCAGGGCTTCGCCGGCGCGCCCCTCGCTCACGAGCGACAGGTAGCGTTCGACGAATGCCGAGGCACTGTAGAACTCCTTGCCGATGACGGCGACACCCGCCCACACCGCACCCGCCAGCAGCACCCCGATGATGCCGAGCACGACGAGATCGCGCGATGCGCGCGCTCGTCGCGACGGTACCGGGGAGTCGCTCGGTTGCGGAGGGCTCACGTTCCCAGTCTAGGAAAAGCGGATGCCGGCTCCTCCCGAACCGTCACATGGGGGCGGTTTCACACGGGTCGCGCGCGTGGGTCGCCGGGGCGCGGCATCCGCTCGTTAACATTGATCGGTGAACACGCCCCCGCTGTCTGCCGAGCAGGAGGCGCTGTTCCGGCTCATCGAAGACACGAACGAGCACGTGTTCGTAACGGGGCGCGCGGGAACGGGCAAGTCCACGCTGCTGCAGCACCTCGCCTGGAACACGTCCAAGCAGATCGCGGTGTGCGCGCCCACCGGCGTCGCCGCGCTCAACGTCGAGGGTCAGACGATCCACTCGCTCTTCCGTCTGCCGATCGGGCTCATCGGCACGACCGACGAGAAGCAGTCCGACGCGACGCGCAAGATCCTCAACGCGATCGAGACCCTCGTGATCGACGAGATCTCGATGGTGAACGCCGATCTGATGGATGCCATCGACCGCTCGCTCCGCATGGCCCGGGGTCGCCGTCATGAGCCCTTCGGCGGCGTGCAGATCGTCATGTTCGGCGACCCCTACCAGCTCGCACCCGTGCCGCCCAAGGGCGACGAGCTGCGCTACGTGCAGGACCACTACCGCTCGTTCTGGTTCTTCGACGCGCACGTGTGGGCGGGTGCCGAACCGGCCGTCGACGGACTCATCGACCTGGGGCGGCACGGAACCGATCTGCACATCCGCGAGCTCGTCGACATCCATCGGCAGTCCGATGCGGGCTTCAAGGCGATGCTCAACGCGGTGAGGCACGGCGTCGTGACGGCCGAGATCGCCGGCAGGCTCAACGAGGCCGGCGCCCGGGTGCCGCCCGTCGCCTCCGACGACGAGCCGCCCCTCATCACGCTCGCGACGCGCAACGACATCGTCAACGGCATCAATCGCCGGCACCTCGAGGCGCTCAAGGGCCGCGAGCAGACGGCGTCGGCCGAAGTGAGCGGTGACTTCGGGAGGGGGGATGCCGGCTACCCCGCCGATCCCGAGCTGAAGCTCAAGGTCGGGGCCCAGGTCATGTTCCTGCGCAACGACCGCGGGTCGTTCCCCGACCCGCCCCGGTGGGTGAACGGCACGATCGGCCGAGTCGTGCGGATCGCCGGTGGCACGGTGCGCGTCGAGGTCGACGGCGACGAGTTCGATGTCGAGCCGGCCGTGTGGGAGAAGTACCGCTACGCCTACGATCCCGGCTCCAAGTCCCTCACCCGTGACATCGTCGCGGAGTTCACGCAGTTCCCCCTGCGTCTCGCGTGGGCGGTGACGATCCACAAGTCCCAGGGCAAGACCTACGACCGGGCGATCGTCGACCTCGGCTCGGGCGCCTTCGCCCCCGGGCAGACGTACGTCGCGCTGTCGCGCCTCACGTCGCTCGAGGGGCTCTATCTCACGAGGCCTCTGCGGCCGAGCGACATCCGCGTCGACCTCGACGTGCGCCGATTCATGGCGGACGTCAGGCGCGAGGCATCCACTCCCCGCCTCTCCGGTTAGGCGACGGCCTCGCTCTTCGCGCGCGAGAGGTCCTCGAAGAGCTCGGTGTTGAAGCGATAGGCGAGCAGCACCTCGTCGATGACGCGCTCCTGCTCGGCGGCGTCCCACGGCGCGGCGTCGAGCTGCTCGCGGTAGACGTCCTTGAACGCGGCCGGGTCGGCGATGTCGTCGAAGAGGTAGAAGCCGATGCCGTTCGTCTCGAAGCCGAACCGACGTGCCATCAGGCGGCCGATGAACTGGCCGCCGGACAGATCGCCGAGGTAGCGGGTGTAGTGGTGGGCGACGAAGCCGCCGGCCCAGGTCGCGCCGACCTGGTCGATGCGGTCGACGTAGCGCCGGGTCGTGGGCAGCGGTCGGATGCGATCGCGCCAGTCGGGGCCGACGAGGAACGCGAGGTCGGCCTCGAGCGCGGGCAGGCGCGTGAGCTTGTCGCTGATGAAGACGGATGCCACGGGATCGTTGCGCATCTGGCCCGCGGTGCGCTCGAGCGCCTCGTAGATGAACCAGTGCTGGGCGACGAGAGCGATGTAGTCGTCGCGGGTTCCTTCGCCTCTCACGAGGTCTGCCATGAAGCCCGCGTGCTCGCTGCCCGCGTGCGCGTCGGAAGCGCGCTCGCGCAGAGCCGTGGAGAAGGGGATGACGTCGCTCATGGCCCCATGATATTGGAAGTTAGGGCATCCTAAACCTCCAGATCTCAGCCGTGCGGCCGCGCCTCGATGCCGAGCTTCTCGCATGCGAGGTCGTACAGCGCGACGATCTCGCGGCGCACCTGCGGGCGCTCCGAGATGGCGCCCCCCGGCCATGGCACGCGCACTTCGACAGCTTCCCCCGACGGGGTGCGGGCGAGCCACTCGCCGCCATCGCCGTCGAAGCCGGTCATCGTCGACGACTCCACATCGGGGTCGGGACCGAAGGCGCGCGCGATCAGCAGATTGTCGTCGCTGTGGTCGCCGTTCATGTGCCCGAGCACGCCTGACCGCACCGATTCGTCGAAGATGTACGTCATACTCGACAGCCTACGGACGGCCGTTGCACGGTCGTGACCTCGGTGTGTTTGAATTCAATGCACGACCGGGGGTGATGCGAGTGAGAACCAAGGCGCGGATCGCCGCGGCCGCAAGTGCCGTCGTCGCGCTCGTGGTCGCGCTCGCGGCCTGTTCCGCCGAGCCGCAGACCGAGGTCACTCTTCCTCCCCAGGTCGACCAGGCGTTTCCCGATGCCCTGAACGCGCAGTTCGAGGATGCCGTCACCAACGCGATGACCGCCTCGGGGTCCTCAGGAGCCATCGTCGGCGTATGGGCGCCCTGGAGCGGAGCCTGGACGGCCGCGATGGGCACGCAGTACCCGGGTTCCTCAGATGCCGTCACGACGGACATGACGTTCCGCATCGGGCAGCTCACCCGGCCGATGACCTGCGACGTGCTCTACGCGGTCGCCGCGCAGGGCACCGTGAGCCTCGACGATCCCGTGCCGATGTACGTGTCGGGCGTCGCCGATCTGACCGATGTCACACTCGGCCAGCTGTGCGACGGGACGTCCGGTATCGGCTCGTACGCGGCGCAGCTGCGACCGCTCTGGGTCGCGAACCCGTCGCGTGTCTGGAACCCGCGGGAGCTCGCGAGCTTCGGCCTCGGCGCGGAGCGCACGACCGAGCCGGGAGCGAGCTACCGCGATTCGGATGCGGGGTACGTGCTGCTCGGCCTCGCGCTCGAGCGCGCGACGGGCAAGAGCGCCGCGGCCCTCATCCAGCAGTACGTGGCCGCGCCTCTGGGCCTCACGAGCACCCGTCTGCCGTCCGGCAAGCCGGCCGCCCCGGGCGCTGACCCGCTGACCGGGCTCGTCTCGCGTCCGGTCGAGGGCGGGGTCGACTGCATCGAGCCGCTCGACATCACCGAGATGTCGTCGAGCACGGGCTTCACGGACTCCGGCGTCGTCTCGACGCTCGAAGACCTGCACCGCTACATGCAGGCCCTCGCCACGGGAGCCTCTGCGCCGCGGGAGACCGCCGCCGACCGATTCGATGACGGCAAGCCGACCTCCTCGAAGGCGCCGTCCTGGCTCACGACCGCCGGTGGCGCGATCATGCCGGGCTCGCTGATCGGCCAGACCGGCACCGTTCCGGGGTACTCGACGGCTGCATACTCCGACCCCGCGACGGGCCTCACCGTCGTCGTCGTGCTGAACAACTCCGCGATCAACCACGCGGGCTCGCTCGCGTGGGAGCTGGCGTCACTCGCCTCGAAGGCGACGCCCGCGGACGGCGGGACGGCTCCCGAAGCCGGTCTGCCGTGGACGGCAGAGCAGTATCACGACGCGATCGCCGCCAGGTCGGTCTGCGCGCCGCCGCCTGCCGGCTGAGACCCGCGCGGTGACCACCCGATCCGGGCAGACGTCCGCCCTCTTCCTGGTGCTGGTGGGACTCGCCTGCCAGGAGGTCGGCGCATCCCTCGCCGTCCTGCTGTTCCCCGCGGTCGGACCGCTCGGCATGGTCATGCTGCGCCTCGTCTTCTCGGCCGTCGTGCTGCTGCTCATCGCGCGACCCGTGCTGCGCGGCCATTCGCGGGACGGGTGGCTCTCCGTCCTCGCGTTCGGCACCGTGCTCGCGGTCATGAATGCGCTCTTCTATCTCGCCCTCGAGCGACTTCCCCTCGGCGTCACCGTCACGATCGAGGTGCTCGGTCCGCTGGTGCTGTCGATCGTCGCGGCCCGGCGCGCGTCGGCGTGGCTCTGGGCCCTCCTCGCGCTCGCCGGTGTGATCGCCTTGGGCGGTGGGGGGTGGGACCGCCTCGACCCGCTCGGCGTCGTCTTCGCGCTCGGTGCGGCCGCGAGCTGGGCGTTCTACATCCTCGCGTCCGCGCGGGTGGGGCGTCGGTTCCCCCGCCTCGACGGTCTCGCCCTCGCGATGGCCGCGGGGGCGCTCCTGTCACTCCCCTTCGGGATCATGGATGCCGGAGCCGCCCTCCTCCGCATCGACCTCCTCGCGATCGGAGCCGCCGTCGCAGTGCTGTCCTCCGCCATCCCCTATGCGCTCGAGCTCATCGCTCTCCGTCGGCTTCCGGCATCCGTCTTCGCGATCCTGATGAGCCTCGCGCCCGCCACGGCGGCGATCGCCGGCTTCGTCCTTCTCGGGCAGCACATGTCGTGGCTGGAGGTCGTGGGAATCGCCCTCGTGATCGGAGCGAGCATCGGCGCCATTCGATCGTCGGGGCGAGCGGCACGCGAGACAGCGGAGCCGCTCGGCTGAACTGCGCGCAATGCCTCGGAATGCGCCGCATTCAGCGCATTCTGCGCACGCAGGGGTCGCGGTAGCGGCTGAGGAGGAATATCCTGCACGAACCCCCTCCCTGGACGCAGGATATGACCGACTCGACGATCGACGCGATCTCCTCCGCACCGCCGAAGGCGCTGGCGCGCGCGGGGAGGATCGGCCGACGGATCACGCCGGTGTGGCTCACCGCCCTCGCGATGCTCGGGTTCCTCTCTCTCTGCGTCGTCGCCGCCGAGGCCGGTGCGGATGACCTCCGCAGCGCCCACGCGCAGCAGGTCGATCGAGCCGCGGCCCTGGCAGACGCGTTGCAGGCCCAGCAATTGCGGGATGCCCGATCGGCCATCCAGCTCGACGACCTGCGTGCGCGAGCTGCCGCCCAGCTCGAAGAACTGGCCTCCTCGGAGGGCTTCCTGAAGTGAGGCCGCAGGCGCGACGCAGCATCGGGGTCCTCATCGCCGTCGCCTGCGTCGTCGTCGGCGGCGTGATGGCGCAGCGGTCCGATCTGCTCGCTCAGCTTGCGAGTGCGCAACGCGACGCCGACCGCCTCGACGCACTGCTCTCGGCGGCCGAGGTCGTCGGGTCCGACCTCGGCGTCGATCTCGCGGTCGCGCGGTCGGAGAGCTCGCTGTACTCGGTCGTCCTGGATCGCCGCGCGGACTTCGTCACGTCACTCGCCGAGGTGACGCAAGCCTTCGCGGCCGCGAAGGGCAAGGTCGACGTCTCGGCTGCCCGCGCCGCTGTGCTCGCGGCCCAGAGCACGGTGAGGGAGGAGAGGACGGATGCCGCGGCGGTCGTCGCCGCGGTCGCCGAGGTGGATGCCATCACGGTATCGGTGTCCCAGGCGGTGGTCGCCTACGACGCCGAGCAGGCACGGCTCGCGGCCGCTGCCGGCGTTGGCGCGTCGCGATCCGATGCCGCGCTCCCGGCGGGTGCTTACCAGCGCGTCCGCGCAGCCCTCGACCGTGTGGGCGGGGGAGGAGTGCCGCTGCAGCAGTTCGACGGCGCCTGTGGCGGTGGGACGGCGGCCGCTTGCGCCTCATCGTCGGGGGTGATCTCCTTCACGGCCGGACTCGGCGGATGGTCCGACGCCCGCATCCACTGGGCCATGGCGCATGAGCTCGCGCACATCCACCAGTTCCGCGTGTGGGGTTCGCTTCAGTCGTCGGGTACCTACGCCGCCCTCTACGGCGGGAACATCGAGCTCCTGGCGAACTGCATGGCCGCGCAGCGCGGGTACCCGAGCGGGTCGGTGTCGTGCTCCGGACCCCAGATCGACTTCGGGGCTGCCATCTGGAGCGGGTACGTCCCGGGCTGACCCGCTTGTTATGCTTGCCCTGCGTCCATTCGCACGGGGATGTAGTTCAATGGCAGAACTTCAGCTTCCCAAGCTGATAGCGCGGGTTCGATTCCCGTCATCCCCTCCAATGCCCCGATGTGCCGCCGTAGGCGGTGCAGCGGGGCATTCGTGTGCGTGCCGAAGGAACGGGTCCTGCTTGCGGGTGGTGCCGCGTCGCCGGAGCCTCCACACCGCGCGGAGCGATGCGTGGCGCGGTACCCGATTCCGCCTCGTCCCGTCGCGCTTCTCATCGGATGATGAGAAGGGAAGCCCATCCGCTGCCGATGCGGTACTTCGGATCGAGTCCGCCCGTGCCGTTGCCCGGGAAGAGCCAGAGTCCACCGGTCGCGTCGCGGGCGATGACGTCGGGATACCAATCCCCGTCGAAGTCGCCGACGCTGAAGATCGCAGTGAAGGACCCCCAGCCCGATCCGAGCTTGACGCGCGGCAGCCACCCGCTCTTGCCGTTGCCCGGGTACAGCCAGAGGGCTCCGGCCGAATCGCGGCCGATCAGGTCAGCGAACCCGTCCTGGTTCATGTCACTGGAAGCGAGCACCGCCGTGAACGATGCCCAGCCGGTGCCGATGCGGGTGGAGCCGAGCCACCCTCCCTTGCCATTGCCCTTGTAGAGCCACAGGTTGCCAGCCGCGTCCCGCGAGACGATATCGCCGAATCCATCACCGTTGAAGTCGCCGGGGCCGATGATCACGTTCATCGAGTTCCAGCCACTGCCGATGCGGGTGGAGCCGAGCCAACCACCCGTGCCGTTGCCCTTGTAGAGCCAGAGGTAGCCGCTGGAGTCTCGGGCGATGACGTCGGGATGGCCGTCTCCGTTGAAGTCGCCGGCATGCACGACACCCGTCATCCGTGACCATCCCGAGCCGATCTTGCGAGGCGCGAGGAACCCGCCGCTGCCGTTGCCCGGATACACGACCAGATCACCCTTGATATTGCGCACGAGAACGTCACCCACCAGGTCGCCCGTCGTGTCACGAAGGAACGGTCTGACGGTCGCCGTGTACAACTCGACCTCGGCCTCCTCAACGTGGAGCACCGGGCTCAGCATCGACGCTTCGCCGCGTCCGCTGAGATACGTCACCTGCAGTCGGTAGTCGTCCGGCGGCAGCTCGCCCAACAGATACGAGCCATCGGACTGGGTCGTCGTGTACATGCCGGCGTGCGCCCATCGACCGACCTGGGCGTCGTAAACCATCACCTCGACACTCGCCACATGGAACGGGACCACCTCGGTCGGCGCGCCGAGCCGCGTCACCTGACCGGAGATCGACGCGGAGCGGTACACCGTCACGTCGACGTCAGCGCGGATCTCGCCCTCCGTGAGCGAGATGTAGTCGGGCTCGTAGAATGAGCCGCTGTCTGGCCACGTCTGTCGAGCGTATCCGCTGAGAGAGAACTCGACGGTGAAGAAGTTCTCGTCGTCCAGGTCGATGAACTGGTACCTGCCAGCGGCGTCCGTCTGGACGGTGCGGGTGTACTGCTCCCTGCCGTCGGGAGAGTAAGCGCGGAGAACGACGGAGACCCAGCGCAGCGGGGTGCCGCCGCTGTCGGTGACTCGGCCTCCGATGGCCATCTCGAGAGGAAGCACGATGTCGGCGTTCGTTATGGGTCCCGCCGACAACGAGTGCTTGCTCGTCGCGCGATCGCCGAAGTTCTCTTCGCCGAGGTAGTCGTACCGGAGCGTCCACTCGGTGGTCGTGGCCAGCCCGGGAATGGTGAACCGCCCATCTCCATCGGTCATGGCTGAGCCTGCTGCCCTCCACTGTCCGAGCACGAACGTGCCGGCGGTTACTCGCACGAAGTTTGCGCCGGCCGGACGCGTGGGGTCGCCGAGCGACACCCGACCCGAGATCGATGACAGAGCGGTGAGGTTCGGGTTCTCATCGGCGACATAGGGGCGACCGGAGGACAGCGTGCCGTAAGCGGTCTGCGGCGCGTACGCGCCGGCCGGTGTTCCGACCCATTCGTAGTCGAGCCGCACCGACCCGCTGTTCACGCCCCTGACCATGTAACCGCCTGCGGAATCGGTCACAGCGGCCTTCGACTCGTCTCGGGTCCACACGCCGTTGACCCAGAAACTGGGAGTCACCTTCACCGTTCCCGCAGCGGCGGGCGTCCGTGCTGTGCCGAGGGTGACCCTGCCGCTGGCCGAGTTTGGCGGGTACATGGTCTGGGTGGGTTGTTCGATCGGCTTGTCGAACAGCGGCCACGGGGCGAAGAGCGAGTCCGGAACGTAGGGGATCGTCGCGAACGGACCGTTCTGTCCGACGTACATGTACTTGAAGAGGTAGTAGCCGCCGGGCAGCGTCAGCGAGTATCGGCCGTCGGCATCCACGAGGACTGGCGTCGAGTCCGGGCTCATCCCGGAGTTCCCGGCGTTCATGCGTTGCCAGACGATCGCGACGGTGCCTGCCGGCGCCGGCGTCCTGGACGTACCGAGCAACACCTGCCCGGTCACGGTCTGCGAGCGCGGCAGGATCATGTCTGTTCCGGGTCGGTCCGCTGACAGCTGGATGGTTCTCGTCCCCGAGTATGCCCCCGTCGGGTAACTCGGGTAGATACCGCTGTTGAAGTCCTCCGTGCCGTTGTACGTGAACGTCAGCAGCGGATAGACCGTGGTGAGCGTCGAGGCGATGGCGAGGGAGTAGTTGCCGGCCGCATCCGTAGACGTCGACACGGAGCCCATGCCCGTGAGTCTGGCAGTCACCGTCACTTCGCCCGCGACGGCCGAGCGGGTCGCGTCCCCGAGGTACACATGCCCCGAGACGGTGCGCGTGAACTCGGCGGCCGACGCGGGCGCTGGGACGAGACCGACGATCGCGAGCGCGGCGACGATGACACCCGCGACGGCGCGGGTGAGGCGTGATGTGTGCAAGATCGGATCCCCAGATTCGACGGCTTACCGGATCGTAACAAAGCCGGCGTCATCCGTCGCGTGTCCGCGGAGATCTGTGGAGAACCGCGGGACATCACCGGTCGCCGGCGCGCCCCCGGGGGGGGTGCCCCCGCGCCCGGCGGTTCAGGGACCCGTGAACGGGGCCGCCAGCAGCACCTCGTCGCGCGACGAGGGGCCCACGAGCAGCGCGAATGCGCCCGGTTCGACGACGCGGGAGCCCGCGGCATCCACGATCGTGCACTCGGCCACGGGCAGCTCCAGCCGCACCCGCGCCGACGCGCCCGGTGCGAGGTCGACCTGGCGGAACGCCTTGAGCTCCTTGTCGGTCCAGCTCACGGAGGTGATCTCGTCGCGCACGTAGACCTGCACCGTCTCGCGGACGGGTCGATCGCCGGTGTTGGCGACCGTGACGTGGGCGACGAGGGTTCCGGATGCCGTGACCGACGATTCCTCGAGGGCCAGGTCGCTGTACGACACGGTCGTGTACGACAGGCCCTCGCCGAAGGCCCAGGCGGGGGACTGCGTCAGGTCGGCATAGCGGTCGCCGTGCTGTCCGCGGATCTGGTTGTAATAGGTCGGCTGTTGCCCGACGTGGCGTGCGAACGAGATCGGCAGCCGACCCGAGGGCTCGATCTCACCCGCGATCAGCTCGGCGATCGCCCGCCCGCCCTGCATGCCCGGGTTCGCGGCCCAGATGACGGCGGCGGCGTCCTGCACGGATGCGGGGAGCACGAGCGGCTTCGAGGCGAGGAGCACGACGACCACCGGCGTGCCCGTGGCGATGACGGCATCCAGCAGCGCGTTCTGCGCACCGAAGAGCTCGAGCGTCGCCGTCGACCGGCCCTCGCCGAAGAGCCCGACGACGTCGCCCACGACCACGACGGCGACATCGGCCTCGGCGGCGGCCGAGACGGCCGCCGCGATCATCGCGGCGTCCGGCGCGACGGGGCGCACGACCGGCGGCCGGGGCTGGCCGTCGGGGAACGTCGCCCCGAGCGGGTCCTGCTCCATCGTGAGGATGTCGGCTCCACGGGCATACGACACGGTCCAGGGTGCGACGGCGCGCAGGCCGTCGAGCACGGTCGTGATCATCTCGCGGGGCTGGCCGTCGATCCATCCGGCCTGGCCCGAGCTGCCCGCCCAGTCCCCGAGCTGCTCCTGCGCGTCGTCGGCGAGCGGTCCGATCACCGCGACCCGCCGCGACGGCGACGGCACGACAGGCAGGGTGCCGTCGTTCTCGAGGAGCACGAGCGAGCGACGGGCGACCTCGAGGTTGAGTTCGGCGTGCGACGCGCTGCCGACGATCGACTCGAGTCCGTCGACGGGCAGCCTCGGGTCCTCGAAGAGCCCGAGCTCGAACTTCAGCGTCAGGATGCGGGCGACGGCACGGTCGAATGCGCTCTCATCCAGCAGACCCTGCTCGACGGCCTGCAGAGCCCCTTCGAAGAACCCGGGTGTCGTCATGACCATGTCGTTGCCGGCCGTCACGGCGGCCGCGGCCGCATGGGCGTAGTCGGGCTGGATGCGCTGCTCCCAGACCATGCGACCGACGTTGTCCCAGTCGGTGATCAGGGTGCCCGTATAACCCCACTCGCCGCGCAGCACGTCGGTCAGGAGCCAGTCGTTCGTCGTGATCGGCACGCCGTCGGTCGTCTGGTACCCGAGCATGAACGTCCGGCAGCCCTCGCGGGCGACCCGCTCGAACGGCGGCAGGAACCACGAGCGCAGCTTGCGGCGCGAGATGTCGGCCTCCGAGGCATCCCGTCCTCCCTGCGTCTCGGAGTAGCCCGCGAAGTGCTTCGCCGTCGCGAGGATCGCGGTCGGGTCGTCGAGCCCGTCGCCCTGGTACCCGCGCACCATCGCCGAGGCGAGCTCGCCGATGAGGAACGGGTCCTCGCCGAACGTCTCGTCCACACGCCCCCACCGCAGGTCGCGGGCGATGCACAGGACGGGCGAGAAGGTCCAGTGGATGCCGGTCGCCGCGACCTCGACGGCGGTCGCCCGAGCGACCCGCTCGGTGAGGTCGGCGTTCCACGTCGCTGCCATGCCGAGCTGTGTCGGGTAGATCGTCGCGCCCGGCCAGAACGAATGGCCGTGGATGCAGTCCTCGCCGACGAGCAGCGGGATCCGCAGACGCGTCTGCTCCGTGAGGTCGCCTGCGCGGACGATGCGCTCGGGAGAGGTGTGGAGGATCGAGCCGACGTGACGTCGCAGCACGTGGTCCTCGAGGTCGTCGCGGGCGTCGAGCTGCAGCATCTGCCCGATCTTCTCGTCGAGCGTCATGCGGCCGAGGAGGTCGGCCACGCGCTCGGAGATCGTCAGGTCGGTGTTCAGATAGGGGAGGGTCTCGGTCTTCATCGCTTTTCGCTCTGGGGGGTCGTGCGGACCACCGTCACGGTGTCGTTGACGTTGAGGCCCTTCTTCTTCATGGCGCGAGCGCGCTCGCCGGCGGACCGCAGGCGCGGGTTCACGTACTCGTCGATGCCGAAGTTGATGAGCGACAGCGCGACGCCGATCGCGGCGATGCACAGGCCGGGCGGCAGGAACCACCACCACTGGCCCAGGCGGAACGCGCCCTGCGCGCTCGCCCAGTTGAGGATCGTTCCCCAGTTGTAGGTCGTCACGGGGATGACCCCGATGTACGAGAGCGTCGTGAGGCCGATGATCGCGGCGGTCACGGTGCCGACGAAGCTCGCGGCGATGAGCGCCATCAGGTTCGGGAGCATCTCGACCGTGATGATGCGCCGCAGCGGCTCGCCGTTCGCCTTCGCGGCCTGCACGAAGTCGCGGCTGCGCAGCGACATCGTCTGAGCGCGCAGGACGCGCGCGCCCCACGCCCATCCGATGAGTCCGAGCACGAGCGCGATGACCCACAGCGGCGGGTCCTCGAACATCGTCGCGACGATGATGATGAGCGGGATGCCCGGCAGCACGAGGAACACGTTGGTCAGCGCCGACAGGCCCTCGCTGCGCCAGCCGCGCAGGTAGCCCGACATCACGCCGATGACGATCGCGATGAGGGTCGCGATGATCGCGGCGAGGAAGCCGACGACTATGACGCCGCGGGTGCCGTGGATGACCTGGCTCAGCACGTCCTCGCCGATGTGGGTCGTGCCCAGCCAGTGCTGCGCCGACGGCGGCTGGAACCGCGCCGTGTTGTCGACCTTGGTCGGCGAATAGGGCGCGAGGACGTCGGCGAAGATCGCGACGAGCACGAAGAACCCGAGGATCGACAGGCCCGCGATCGACTTTCCGTTTCGGAACATCGCGAAGGCCGAGCCCAGCTTCGACCAGAAGGTCGGCTTCTTCGGCGGCGCGGACGGGGTGCGGACGGTTGCGGTCGCGGGAGTGTTCGCCGAGCGCTTCGTGACGCTGGTTTCGGTGATGGTGTCCATGCTCAGGCCTCCGTCTGGCGCGTGCGCGGGTCGAGGAATGCGTAGGCGATGTCGGCGAGCAGGTTCGCGACGAGCACCGACACGGTGATCACGAGGAAGACCCCCTGCATGAGGGCGTAGTCCTTCGCGTTCGTCGCGTCGAGCAGGAGCTTGCCGACCCCGGGGTAGCTGAAGACGACCTCCATCACGATCGTGCCGCCGACGATGAAGCCGAGCGCGAGGGCGAAGCTCTGGATCTGCGGCAGCACCGCGTTGCGGGCGGCGTACCTCCACAGCACGCGCCGGTTGGGCATGCCCTTGGCCTGCGCGACCATGACGTAGTCCTCATCGAGGACCGTCAGCATCATGTTGCGCATGCCCAGCATCCATCCGCCGAGCGACGCGATGACGATCGTCGCCGCAGGCAGGAACCCGTGGTGCAGGACGTCGCCGATGAACTCGGCCGAGAACTCCGGCTTCACGCCGACGCCGTACGCCTTGCCGATGGGGAACCAGCCGAGTCCGACCGAGAAGATCGCGATGGCCATCAGCCCCAGCCAGAAGTACGGGATGGTGCTGAGGAAGGTCGTGATCGGGATGAGCGCGTCGAGGCGGCTCCCGCGGCGCCAGCCGACGATCGCTCCGCCGATCGTGCCGATCGCGAAAGCGACGAGCGTCGCGAAGCCGACCAGCAGGACGGTCCAGATGAGCGATTGCCCGATCACCTCTGTGACGGGCCTCATGCCGTTCAGCAGGGAGATGCCGAGGTCGCCGTGCAGCAGCAGGTTCCAGTAGTCGAGGTACTGCTGCCACAGCGACTTGTCGGTGTCGAGGCCGAGGAGCGCACGCAGTGCCTCGGCGGCTTCGGGAGAGACGTTCCGGTTGCGGGCCAGATAGGCATCCACCGCGTCGCCCTTCATGAGGCGCGGCAGGAAGAAGTTGATCGTGATGGCGGCCCACAGCGTGAACAGGTAGAACACGGCGCGTCCGCCCAGGAAGCGCCAGGGGATGCGCGAATGGCCCTTCACGGCGCTCGTGGCCGACGTGCCGGCCGCGATCGCATCGAAGTCCTGCGTCGGGATCTGGGGTGCGACGGCGCTCACTTCTCACCTCCGAGGATTCCTGCTGCGTGCGCGAAGAAGCGGTCGGGATCGGGGGACGCCGCGCGCAGCTCTTGTGTGTACGGGTTCTGCGGACGCAGGATGACGTCGTCGGCGAGTCCTCGTTCGACGACGCGGCCCTGATTGAGCACGAGGATCTCGTCGCTGAAGTGACGCGCCGTCGCGAGGTCGTGCGTGATGTAGAGCACGCCCAGGCCCTCTTCGCGCTGCAGGTCGGCGAGCAGGTTGAGCACGCCGAGGCGGATCGACACGTCGAGCATCGACACGGGCTCATCGGCGACGAGGATCCGAGGACGCGATGCCAGGGCCCGAGCGATCGCCACACGCTGCCGTTGACCGCCCGACAGCTCGTGCGGGCGGCGGTCGATGACCTTGTCGGCGTCGAGGCGCACGCGGTCGAGCAGGCGGCGCACCTCGTCGTCGAGCTGATCCTTCGGCACGACCTTGTCGAGTTCGAGCGGGCGCTGCACCGCGTAGCGGATCGAGTGGTACGGATTCAGCGAGGCGAACGGGTCCTGGAAGACCATCCGAAGCTGCTGGCGGTATCGGCGCAGACCCGCCCCCCGGCGGGGGATCGGCGCACCGTCGAGGCGCACCTCTCCGCTCGTGGGCGACTCGAGCTGCGTCAGGATCTTCGCGATCGTCGACTTTCCGCTGCCGGACTGGCCGACGAGCCCGATGGTCTGGCCCGAGCGGAGCGTGAAGCTCACGTCATCAAGAGCCTTCATCTGACCGGCACCGCGTACCGAGTAGATCTTCGTGACGGCGTCGAATTCGAGGACGGTCATCGGTGGACCACCCCCCTCTCTCCGGTGAGGCGTGGGAACGAGGAGAGCAGCGTGCGGGTGTACTCGTCCTCAGGCTCGGTCCAGATGCGCTCCGCGGTGTCGATCTCGACGATCTCGCCTTCGCGCATGATGGCGATGCGGTCGCTGATCTCGAGCAGGAGCGGCAGGTCGTGCGTGATGAAGATGACGGAGAAGCCGAACTCGTGGCGCAGGTGCGAGATCTGGCGGAGGATCTCGCGCTGCACGAGCACATCGAGGGCCGTCGTGGGCTCGTCCATCACCATGAGCTGCGGGCGCAGAGCGAGCGCCATCGCGATCATGACGCGCTGCCGCATGCCGCCCGAGAGCTCATGCGGATACGAGCGGTAGCGCTGCGCGCCGACCTTGACGATCTCGAGCAGCTCGACGACCGCCGCGCGGCGTTCGGAGCGGGAGAGCTGAGGGCGATGGACCTCGAAGACGTCGTCGAGCTGGGATCCGATGGTGGCGACGGGGTTGAGCGAGTTCATCGCGCCCTGGAAGACCATGGAGATCTTGTCCCACCGGAACCGCTGCATCTCCTCCGCATCGAGGGCGTTGACGTCGATGTCCTCGCCGCTCGCGTCGCGGAAGACGACCGAGCCGCTCGTGATCACGGCGGGCGGCTTGAGCAGACGCTGGATGCCGTAGGCGAGGGTGGTCTTGCCGCACCCGCTCTCGCCGGCGAGACCGAGGATCTCGCCGCGCTGGAGTTCGAGGGTGACGTTCTTGACGGCCTGAACGGGGGGATCGACGTCGTAGACGATGGAGAAGTCGTCGATGGAGAGCAGGGGATCGCTCATCGCTTCGGGTTCGCTTTCGTGAGTGGTGACGTGGCGGGCTGCAGCTTGGTCAGGATCTGCACGATCGCCGGCTGGGTCGGATCGGCCGAGGCGTACTGGTCGTCCTCCGACGGCCATCCGACGTAGTTGCGGGTGTTGAACTCGCCCAGAAGCGGGTGCGCACCGAGCGGGATGACCGGCACGTTCTCGACGTAGGCCTTCTCGATCACCGCGAGCGCGGCTTCGCGGTCGTCCTCGGAGGAGGCGTTCGCGTAGGTGTTCAGCGCCTCGGTGACGGCGGGGTCGTCGAAGCGGCCGAAGTTGAACGCCGCCTTGCCGTCGACGATCCACTTCGGGTCCATCGCCGACGTGTACAGGCCGTACGCGTTGCCGGTGTCCTCGAGCCAGTGGATGATCGCCTGGAAGGTGCCTTCCTGGCGAGCGGCGTCCCAGCCGCCCCAGTCGGGCTGGTCGACCTTGACGTCGATGCCGAGGCCCTCCTTGAGCTCTTCGGCGATGAGCGCCTGCTCGGTGTTCCAGTCGCTCCAGCCCGCGGGGACGGAGATGGAGAACGTCACCGCTTCGCCGTCGGGGTCGACGAGCTGCTCGCCGCTCCACGTGTAGCCGGCGTCGGTGAGGATCTGACGCGCCTTGTCGATGTCGACCGAGTACTCCTGGCCCTGGTACTCGGGGATGATCTCGCCCTCGAGCAGCTTGCCGAGACCGGTGACGCTCCAGATCGCCTCGCTCGCGCCCTCGCGGGCGATGTCGACGTAGGCCTGGCGGTCGATCGTCCACGCGAGCGCCTCGCGGAGCGCGACGTTGTTGAACGGCTTCGTCTGCAGGTTCATGAACAGCGTGCCCGCGCCCGCGGTCGGCGAGGCGAGGAACTTGTTGTCGGGGTCGGCCGACAGGTAGCTGTCCTGGATCTGCGGGATGAACGCCTGCGCCCAGTCCGCCTCGCCCGTCGCGAGCGCGGTCGTGAGGGCCGCGTTGTCACCGTACGAGACGTAGTGCAGCTCGGGCACCGCCAGCTCGCCGCCCCAGTAATCGGGGTTGGCCGTGAGGGTGACCGACTCGGTGGTCCACGAGTCCATGACGTACGGGCCGGTGCCGACGACCTGGCCCTCGCCCGTCACGGGGTCGGTGTTGGGGTCTGCGATGTCCTTCCAGATGTGCTCGGGCACGATCTGGAAGTGCAGGACGCGCGCCTGCTGGGTGTACTTGGAGTTGTTGAAGTCGATCGTGACGGTGTCGCCGTCGACGCTCACGCTCTTGAGGTCGAACGCGTTCGTGTCGTTGAGCTTGCCGTCGAGCACCTGCTGGAACGAGAAGGCGATGTCTTCTGCGGTGAAGTCTTCGCCGTCGCTCCACTTGACGCCGCTGCGCGCCTTCGCGGTCAGCTGCGTGTAGTCGTCGTTCCAGGTGATCTCCTCGGCCAGCCACGGCGTGGTGCCGAGGTCGCCGGTCGGGTTCAGGAGCGCCATCGACTCGAAGATGACCTTGCCGTAGCCGTACTTCGAGGCGGACGAGTCGCCCAGGTACGGGTTGTTCGACTCGGTCGAGATCGCGCCGTCGGGCTTCGCGATCGTGAGGGCTGCGGTGCCCTCGCCGGACTCGCTCGCGGTGCCGCCGCCGGCGCAGCCGGTGAGCACCAGCGCCGTGGCGATGCCTGCCGCGGCAAGGGAGGTTCTGAGCCTCATTGCTTCTCCTTCGTTGGGGGGGTGCCAGCGCCGGCGAGCAGCCCCGAAGGAGTCCACGTCGACACTGAGGTGTGATTGCAACAGCTAACTTACGAGACAGTAAGTAGAATGGCAAGTGCGCTTGTGCGGAGCATCCATCCGCCGGGCAAGAAGGAGAACGATGACGTCCGACAAGCGGCGGAGCCCGCATTCCCGGCCCGGCACCGCCGTGCGCCGGCGCGAGATCCTCACGTCCGCCGTGGAGATCTTCGGCAGCAAGGGATCCACCAACGGCACGCTCTCGGAGGTCGCCGACCAGGTCGGACTCACGCGCGCAGGCGTGCTGCATCACTTCGGTTCGAAGGAGAACCTGCTGCTCGAGGTCCTGGCCTTCCGTGACCGGGCCGACGTCGCGGAGCTCGCCGAACAGCACATCCCCGGCGGTCCCGAGCTGTTCCTGCACCTCGTGCGCACGGCGTTCGCCAACGCCCACCGGCCCGGGATCGTGCAGGCGTTCACCGTGCTTTCCGCGGAGTCGGTGACCGAGGGCCACCCCGCGCGGTCGTTCTTCGACGATCGCTACACGACCCTGCGCGGCGAGATCGGCGAGGCGTTCCGACTCCTGTGCGCGCAGGAGGGCGTCACGGAGTCCGAGACGGTGGATGCCGCATCCGCCGCGATCCTCGCCGTCATGGACGGCCTGCAGCTGCAGTGGCTGCTCGATTCCGAGACCGTCGAGCTGGGCGAGGCATCCGAATTCGCGATCCGCGCGATCGTGAACGCGGTGCTCTCGCCGGGGCCGGAGCTCTCGAGCTACGTGCACGCGCGGACTGTCGGTCCTCGAACGTAGACTCCTCAGGTGAATTCACCGGTGCTCGTCATCCCCCGCCGCGGAACGAGGGTGTTCCGCATCTGGCTGCTGCGCGCGCTGACGATCGGCATCCTCCCGCTCCTCGCGGTCTCGATCGGCGTGCTGGCGATCCTCGCGTTCGAACAGAACATGGGAGAAGCGGGAGGATGGCTGCTCGCCGCGCTCGTGACGGTGACGGTGATCGGGATCATCGCGATGCTCGATGCGCGCACGCGGGTGGCCGGACTGTTCGCTGTGCTCGCGACCCTTCTGGTGAATCCGCTGTCCGCCTCGCTCATCCTCACTCTCCTGGGGCTGACGTGATCGCTCCCGCGACCGTCGACCAGGGGCGCCCGGTGCGCCTGCCGACCCGCCCCGCTCTCGTGCTGGGCGTCGCGGTCGTCGTCGCCGTCCTGTCCGCGGTCGTGGTGGCGACCGGAATGCCCTGGGTCGTGGGGCTTCTCGTCATGATCGTCGCGATCGTCGTCACGATCTGGGCGACCCTGAGTGCCGTCGTACGGCGGAGCCTGTTCGTCGCACCGCTCGCGATCTGCCTCGTGGCCGTCGGCAACCCCGCCGTCCTGGCAGGCGTGGGGTCGTACGTCGAGCGCAGCGTCGGCGTCGTCACGCTGTCGCCCGACCGTGGATTCGTGCTGTGGTCCCTCTACCCGGGTATCGCCGGATGGGACGCACCGGACGCACCCGAGGCCGTCGATACTCCGCGGCTCGCGCAGTCCGTGCAGCGCGCGCTCCGCTCGGCCGTGGGTGTGCTCACCGATGCCTACGGGTACGCATGGCAGATCGGCGACGGTCAGGTGGGCATCGCGTCCATCGAGAACGGCTTCGGCGGCCCATCGATGTTCGAGCGCATCGACGCACCGCTGTGGACGACGGCCGACTTCGACGGCTCGAGCGCACAGCGCGCGGCGGTCGTCGCGGCGGCCGCGGCATCCGCCGCCGAACTCGGATTGACGGATGCCTCGGACGCCGCGGGCGACGTCGACACGGGGGACGGCACCCGCCAGTGGAGCGCTGACAACCAGACGCTCACGCTCAGCATCGAGGGGCCCCGCATCGAGCTGAGCTACACGGGCGGGCCCTTCCTCGCCCCGACATCGCTGCCGGGTGAATACGAGGATCTGATGCGCGCGTTCGAGGGCCTGACGCCGCCGCCGACGATCGTCACCCCCGACGTGCCCTGACTCTTCGAAGAGGGCGTCGCCGTCGCTAGGCTGGGCGGCATGCTGCTCTCGGACCGCGACATCCGTCATGAGATCGCGACGGGTCGCGTCGGCCTCGAACCGTGGGACCCGGCGATGGTCCAGCCTTCGAGCGTCGATGTGCGCCTCGACCGCTACTTCCGGCTCTTCGACAACCACAAGTACCCGTTCATCGATCCCGCCGAAGACCAGCCCGAGCTGACCCACCTGATCGAGACGGCGCCCGACGAGCCCTTCATCCTGCATCCCGGCGAGTTCGTGCTCGGCTCGACGTTCGAGCAGATCACCCTCCCCGACGACATCGCGGCGCGACTCGAGGGCAAGTCGTCGCTCGGCCGGCTGGGCCTGCTGACCCACTCCACGGCCGGATTCATCGACCCGGGCTTCTCGGGTCATGTCACTCTCGAGCTGTCGAACGTCGCGACGCTGCCGATCAAGCTGTGGCCGGGCATGAAGATCGGTCAGCTCTGCTTCTTCCGCCTGTCGTCGCCGGCCGACAACCCGTACGGCTCGGGGCCCTACGGCAACCGCTATCAGGGCCAGCGGGGGCCGACGGCATCCCGCTCGTTCCAGAACTTCCTGCGCACCGACGTCGGCGAGACCGACGCGGGTTCCCGCGGCGCGTAGGTCAGACGCCGACGACGAGCGCGAGCGACGTGTCGCCGCAGGCGAGCACACCGGCGCCGCCGTCGAGTGGCGCCGCGCCGCCGTGCGCGAGCGAGGCGAGCGCGTCGGCGAGCCCCGGAATCCGCAGGATCGAGCCGGGTTCGCGGCGCGGATCCGTCGAGGTCACGACCCGGCCGGACGCATTGACGACCGTCGCGGGAGCCCGGCCGGATCGCAGGGCGGGCAGCAAGGCGCGCTCGAGTCGATCGACGAGCGCGTCGGCGCCGACGACGCCCAGCATCCGGCCGGCGACCATGACGGGGGTCGTGATCGTGACGGTGTAGTCGTCGGTGCACACGTAGTCGACGTACGGCCCCGTGAGGTGGCGCGCACCGGTGGATGCGGGAACCCGCCACCATTCGAGTGACGTGTAGTCGCGGAACTGGTCGTGCGTCGGATCGTCGATCGTCGCGAGGCGGCGCACGTCCGCTGTCGGTCCGCCCAGCCACCACGCGAGATGCCATTCCGCGTCTGCGAGTGCGCCGGGGGTCGCGACGAAGCCGGCGCCCGTGAGGAGCGTCTCGCCGCCGACGGCCGGCGCGGCGAACGTCTCGACGACGGGGTCGACGATGGCGGCGGTGGGGGAGGCATCCGTCGCCAGCTGCTCCTCGAGAAGCGCGCGCCATCCGTCGATCGTCGCGAAGATGTCGTCGATCGTCGTCGCGACGTGTGTCGCGACATCCGCGACCGATCTCGTCACCGTCGTCGTCATGAGCTGGCCTCCTCGATCTCGGCCGCGAGCGCGTCGCGCCTGGCCCGTTCGTCGACGAGCCACGCGAAGGCTCCGTCGATGTGCGCCGTCGTCGCCGCGCGCGCTCCTTCGGCATCGGCCCGGCCGATCGCGTCGATGACCCGCGTGCGAGAGGTGGCGCTGCGGTCACGGTACTCCTGGTCGGCCAGGCACATCCAGAGGATCGGCCCGGCCTCGCTCTGCAGTCGCATCTCTTCGCGCACGAGTCGGGGCGATTGGCTGATCGCGGCGACCTCGAGCTGGAAGCGGCTGACGGCGCGGCGCGCGCCTCCGGCGGTGGAGAGGTCGGATGCCGCGGCCAGCCGCACGAGGTTCTCGATGTCGTCGGCGCTCGCGCGTTCCGCCGCGACCTCGGCGGCCATGCCGGCGATCGCCTCGACATGCAGTGCGAGGTCGCGCAGCTCGATGCGGCTGAGGTCGGCGAGGCGACGGTGGATGAGGCGGGACGCGGCATCCCGATCGAACGTCACGAAGCTGCCGCCCACGCGGCCGCGGCGTGTCTCGACGAGCCCCTTGTCGCGCATGCTCTCGAGCGCCTCGCGCGCCGTGACGAGCGCGACCCCGAAGCTGCGCGACAGGTCGTTCTCGGTGGGGAGCTTCTCGCCGTCGTGCAGTACGCCGCTCACGATGGCATCCGTCAGGCGCTGCTCGACGAGCTCGGCGCGACCGGAGCCGTCGAGAGGTGCGAACACCACGGCGCGCGCGGCGTCGACGCGCCCTGTCGCGTGCGGCATGGACACCCTCCCGATCAACCGTGACATGACCGTAACACCCGCGCCTCCCTTTTGACATATGGATCCATATGATTTAGTTGCACCGACATCGAAGGGGCGCGTCATGAGCGATCAGCCGCCGGCCATCCGGCTCACGGGACTCACGAAGGAGTTCGGCTCCGTTACGGCCGTCGACCACGTCGACCTCGAGATCGCGGCGGGGGAGTTCTTCTCGATGCTCGGTCCGTCGGGTTCGGGCAAGACGACCGTGCTGCGGCTCATCGCCGGTTTCGAGCAGCCGACGTCCGGCACGATCGAGCTCTTCGGCCAGGACGTCACGAAGAAGGCGCCGTTCGATCGCGACGTCAACACGGTCTTCCAGGACTACGCGCTGTTCCCCCACATGAGCGTGCTCGACAACGTCGCCTACGGACTCCGGGTGCGCGGGATGAAGCGGGCCGAGCGCCGCGACCGCGCGATGGCGGCCCTCGCCGGTGTCCGGCTCGAGCAGATGGCGGCGCGCAAGCCGTCGCAGCTCTCGGGCGGTCAGCGCCAGCGCGTGGCGCTCGCCCGGGCCACCGTCGTGCAGCCCAAGGTCCTCCTGCTCGACGAGCCGCTCGGCGCGCTCGACCTCAAGCTCCGCGAGCAGATGCAGGTCGAGCTCAAGCAGATCCAGCGCGATCTCGGCATCACCTTCATCTTCGTCACCCACGATCAGGAGGAGGCGCTGACGCTCTCCGACCGGATCGCCGTGTTCCACGACGGTCGCATCGAGCAGCTCGGCACGCCTCGCGATCTGTACGAGAGCCCGGCATCCACCTTCGTCGCCGACTTCGTCGGCACGTCCAACCTCTTCGGGGCCGAGCACTCGCCGGCGCTCATCGGCCGTGACGGTCACCACTCGATCCGCCCCGAGAAGCTGACCCTCACCAGCGCCGCGGCGACGGGCGCGGGCGAGCGATCGGCGCCCGGCACGATCGTCGAGTCGATCTACATCGGCAGCGGCATCCGTCGCGTCATCGACCTCGACGCGGGGCCGCGCGTCACGGTGCTTGAGCCGAACACGCGCTCGCGCGCCGTCGACGACGAGCGCGGCGACCGCGTCCACGTCACCTGGCACGACGAGGACGTCGTAGCCCTCATCCCGCCGGGGACCTGACCGGCGCCACAGACCGCGGGCGCACGCCCCGGACCACAGCAGGCAAGCAATGCACACCGAGAGGACACACTCATGATGCACAAGACACGCGGACCGCGCTCGCTCGCGCTGACCGCGCTGGCGATCGGCTCGATCGCCGTGCTGGCGGGCTGCGGCACCGCCGGCGGCGGCGGCAGCGCGGGCGGTGGCGACGAGGCCGAGGAGCTCGGCGACTTCGAGAGCAGCGTCTCGATCCTCGCGTGGCCCGGCTACGTCGAGGACGGCACCAACGACCCCGCCGTGGACTGGGTCTCGGGCTTCGAGGAGAAGACCGGATGCACCGTCGAGGCCAAGACGTACGGCACGTCCGACGAGGCGGTCAACCTCATGAAGACGGGCGAGTACGACGTGGTCGCGGCATCCGGCGATGCGACGCTCCGCCTCATCGCCGCGGGCGACGTGGCGCCCGTCAACACCGACCTCATCCCGAGCTATGCGGGCGTGTTCGACTTCCTGAAGGACAAGGAGTGGAACTCCGTCGACGGACAGTCGTACGGTGTGCCCCACGGCTACGGCGCCAACCTGCTGCTGTACAACACGGAGGTCTTCCCCGAGGCGCCCACTTCGTGGGACGTCGTGTTCGACGGAGCATCCGCGTACAGCGGCAAGGTCACCGCGTACGACTCGCCGATCTACATCGCGGATGCCGCGGTGTACCTCATGACGCACCAGCCCGACCTCGGCATCGAGAACCCGTACGCGCTCGACGAGACGCAGTTCCAGGCGGCCGTCGACCTGCTCAAGGAGCAGCGCGCGCACATCGGCGAGTACTGGTCGGACTACCTGAAGGAGGTGCAGGCCTTCGAGACGGGTGACTCCGTCGTCGGCACGACGTGGCAGGTCATCCAGAACGTGCTCGCCGGCGAAGAGGCGACGACCGAGGTCGTGCTGCCCGAGGAGGGTGCGACCGGATGGTCGGACACCTGGATGATCGCGTCGGACGCGAAGAGCCCGAACTGCGCGTACGCATGGCTCGACTGGATCGCGAGCCCCGAGACGAATGCGGCCGCCACGGCCTACTTCGGCGAGGCGCCGTCGAGCCAGGAGGCATGCGACTACCGCGACGACTGCGAGGCGTACCACGCCGGTGACGCCGACTACGCGTCGCAGATCTGGTATTGGACGACGCCCATCGCCGACTGCGTCGACGGCCGCACCGATGTCGAGTGCGTCGACTACTCGAAGTGGACCGAAGCCTGGTCCGAGATCAAGGGCTGACGCCCTGACCGTCGGATGGGGGCGGCCCCGCGTGCCGCCCCCATCCCCGTCCCGAGGACACCGCATGACAACGCAAGCGCCGCCGGAACCGCGAGCCGTGCCCGCGCCGAAGGCCACGGCATCCCGTCGCCTCTCGTCGTTCCTCACGACGCACCCGCGGGCACGACTGTCGCTGCTGCTGACCGCGCCGCTGTTCTGGCTCGGCGTTGTCTACATCGTGGCGCTCGTGCTGCTGCTGGTCACCGCGTTCTGGAGCGTCGACAGCTTCACGGGCGAGATCCGCACGGACTGGACGCTCGACAACATCATCACGGTCGTGACCGGCGCGCTGTACCAGACGGTCACGCTGCGCACGCTCGGCGTCGCGCTCCTCGTGACGATCATCGATGTCGCCCTCGCCCTGCCGATCGCGTTCTACATGGCGAAGGTCGCGTCGCCGCGGATGCAGCGGATCCTCGTGATCGCCGTGCTCATGCCGCTGTGGGCCAGCTACCTCGTGAAGGCGTACGCGTGGCGGTCGGTGCTGTCGCAGGAGGGAATCCTCGAATGGGTGCTCGCGCCGTTCGGCATGCACACCCCGGGCTACGGCCTGCCGGCGACCATCATCACGCTGTCCTACCTGTGGCTGCCGTACGTGATCCTGCCGATCTACGCAGGACTCGAGCGGGTGCCGGATTCGCTCCTCGAGGCATCCGCCGACCTGGGCGGCAGGACCTGGCGCACGATCGGCAGCGTCGTGCTGCCGCTGACCTTCCCCGCCATCATCGCGGGCACGATCTTCAGCTTCTCGCTGTCGCTCGGCGACTACATCACGGTGAACATCGTCGGCGGCGCGAATCAGATGCTCGGCAACCTCGTCTACACGAACGTCGGTGCGGCGAACAATCTGCCGCTCGCGGCGGCGATCGCCCTCATCCCGATCGTCATCATCTTCGGCTATCTCGCCCTCGTGCGCCGCACGGGTGCCCTGAACAACCTCTGAGGCGGCGCCATGCGATTGGGAACCTCCGCACGTGTCGTGCTCGGGATCGTCACGGCCGTCATCCTGCTCGTCGTCTACGTGCCGCTTTTCGTCGTGCTCGTGAACTCCTTCTCGACCTCGACGTCGCTCGCTTGGCCGCCGCCCGGGTTCACGCTCGAGTGGTGGGGCAAGGCGTTCCAGAGCGCCGGCGCACTCGAGGCGGTGCTCACGAGCCTGCAGGTCGCGCTCATCTCCACGGCCGTCGCCCTCGTGCTCGGAACGCTCATCTCCCTCGCGCTGCAGCGCTTCGAGTTCTTCGGCCGTGACGCGATCTCGCTGCTGATCATCCTGCCGATCGCCCTCCCCGGCATCATCACGGGCATCGCGCTCAACAACTTCTTCCGCACCATCATGGGGGTGCCGCTGTCGATCTGGACGGTCGTGATCGCCCACGCGACCTTCTGCATCGTGACGGTGTTCAACAACGTGATCGCGCGCCTCCGCCGCACGGGCACGAACCTGGAAGAGGCCTCGGCCGACCTCGGCGCCGGCGTGTGGACGACGTTCCGCCTGATCACCTTCCCGCAGCTGCGCTCGGCACTCCTCGCGGGCGGACTGCTCGCCTTCGCGCTCAGCTTCGACGAGATCATCGTGACGACCTTCACCGCGGGGTCGGGCGTGACGACGCTGCCCATCTTCATCCTCAACAACATGTTCCGGCCGAACCAGGCGCCCGTCGTCTCGGTCATCGCCGTCGTCCTGGTGATCGTCTCGATCGTGCCGATCTACCTCGCGCAGCGCTTGTCCGGCTCGGAGCAGACACGCCGCTGACATGAGGTTCCGCCGCGCGTCGGCGAAGGGCTTCGGCATCCCCTCCATCGAACGGCGCAGCCGATGCCGCGACCCGCAGCCGACGTGAACGACGGGGATGGATGCCGCGCCACGCCCGAAGAGAGGCACCGGTGTCCCGGTGCCTCTCTTGTCCAGCCTTCAGTTCGGTCGGAGGATGCCGCCTGCGTCGGAGGACTCTGTGTGAAACCTCCGACCGAGAGCGAATCCTCCGACCGGATGGAGGTTTACGCCTCCGAACCGCTGCGCCCGCGCGCGAAGCCGGCGTCGAAGCCGCGCTCGTAGGCGCGTTCCGAGCGGCGCTCGCCTCGACCGTCGTGGTCGTGGTGGCCGTGCGGCCGGCCGCGACGGTGCCCCTTGTGGGCGTGCGGGGAGTGGTCGTGCAGGTGCGCCGACGCGTCGCCGTCGCACCCGCGCCCGTGGCCCTCGGGACCGAAGCCGGGACGGAACGCAGGACCGAAGCCGGGACGGAAGCCCGAGTCGGGACCGAACCCGGGGCCGAACGCGAAGCCGCGCCCGCGGCCTCGGCCGAAGGCGAATCTCGGGCCGAATCCGCCGCGAGGACCGCTGTCGACCTCGTCGCCGCCGAGCTCGCGCGCGATCGCTTCGAGCGAAGCCGTCATCGTCGCGTAGTCCTCGGGCGAGACCGCACCGGCGACCCGCTCGCGCAGACCGTCGACGATGCCGCCGAGCCGCTCCTTGGCGGCGCGGCCGTCATCGGTCAGCACCCAGGTGCCGTCGTCGCCCTCTTCGACCCAGCCGCGCTCGGCGAGTCCGCGCAGGCGCTTGCCCTTGCGGGCGATCCGCTCGGCGAGCCCGGGGATCTCGACCTCTCCGGAGAGCACGTTGAGGAGCATCCAGTGCCGGCGCGTGACGCCTTCGCCCTCGAACGCGGCGAGGAACTCCCGCGTGATGAGGCCGTCGACGGTGCGGAGCCAGTAGCCCAGCGGGCGGTCGGATGCGGAGTTCTGTTCATTTTGTGTGGTGTTCATTGTGAATCCTTTCGGGGAGCCGCTCTACGAGGCCGCTCAGGTGAAACATGTAAATATGCATGCATATGTAGTGTGACATGCTTCTTTGTTACATGTCAAGTCGCATGTAAATTGGAGGCATGCCGGATGCCTCGAACTCCGACGCGAGCGACGCGATCGCCGCGGCCCTCGCCCGACTGCGGGGTCGCCGCGGACCGCGCCCTCCGTGGGGACCGCCCGGAGAGCATCCGTTCGGGCGCGGCGGACCGCATCACGGTGGGAACGTCCACGGCGGCCGCGGTCACCACGGTCACGCGACCGGCACGCCTCCGTGGCTCGCCGGAGTCCGTGGCGGCGGTGGTCCCGCGCGACTGCGCCTGCTCGAGGCGCTGGCCTCGGCATCCACCCCGCTCTCGGTCGGCGAGATCGCCGAGGCCATCGGGGTCGACCAGCCGCGCGCGTCGCGGCTCGTTCAGCAGGGCGTCGAGCTCGGCCTCGTGCAGCGCGAAGCCGACCCCGACGACGCGCGCCGCACGCGCGTCGCGCTCACCGAGCAGGGCGCCATGATCGCCCGTCGCTTCCGCGGGGAGCGGAGGGATGCCGTCGCCACCGCGCTCGAGGGCTTCACCGATGCCGAGCGCGCCGAGCTCGCCCGGCTCCTGACCAAGCTCTCAGACGCCTGGCCTCAGGACTGAACGGGCCTGCGCGGCGGGAACTTCACGAGCAGCAGCAGCACAAGACCGACCAGCAGCACGATCGCGATGCCGAGCACGCCGTAGATCGTCGATCCGAACCAGACGATGAAGAGCGTCCACAGCGCGGGCGCCATGAAGCTCGCCACACGGCCCGTCGTCGCATAGAGACCGAAGATCTCGCCCTGCATCCCCTCGGGGGTCACCCGCGCGAGGAGCGATCGCGATGCCGCCTGAGCGGGCCCGACGCACGCGGAGAGGATGAGCCCGCCCACCCAGAACACGATCGTGCCGACTCCGGCGAGGGCGAACACGAGGATCGCCATGAGCACCAGGCCGGACAGTGCCGCGATGATGACCGAGCGGGCGCCGAAGCGGTCGTCCAGGCGACCGGCCAGGATCGTCGAGATGCCCGCGACGACGTTGGCGGCGATCGCGAAGATGAGCACCTCGTTCGTCGTGAAGTGGAACGCGACGGAGGCGAGGATGCCGCCGAACGCGAAGACGCCGGCGAGTCCGTCGCGGTAGACGGCGCTCGCGAACAGGAACCAGAACGTCGGCCGGTGCACCTTGTAGAGCGCCACGATGTCGTTGATCAGCACGGCGTAGCTGCGGAAGAACCCGATCCTCTCCTTCTGCGGCGGCGCGGGCAGAGAGGGGACATTGAGGAAGATGGGGATGGAGAAGAGGATCGTCCACACGGCGCATCCCGCAGCGATGAGCCGATAGGCGAGGCCGTTCGAGGTGTCGAGGCCGAACCAGTCGGCGAACGTCAGGGCGATGACGATCGTCAAGGCGACGATTCCGCCGATGTAGCCGAGGCCCCAGCCCAGACCGCTGACCTTGCCGATCGTCTTCGGCGTCGCCACCTGCACGAGCATGGCGTTGTAGTTGACGCCCGCGATCTCGCTGATGACGGCGCCGAGAGCGAGCACGATCGCGCCGTACCAGAAGAAGGTGGGGTCGGCGAAGGTGAAGAAGAGCGCGAACTGCGCGAGCGCGAGCAGCATCGTGAAGGCGAAGAGCCAGCGCTTGCGCCCGCCCGACCGATCGGCCGTCTGCCCGAGAACCGGCGCGAGGAGCAGGATCAGGATGCCGGCGACCGTCGTGGCGAGTCCGTAGCCGCTGGACAGCTCGGCGAGAGCACGCTCCTTGACCGCGTCGTTCTCGGGGAGCGCGGCGATGTCGGCCGGCAGGAAGCTGTCGGACACGAGATAGAGCGATGCGAAGACGAATGTGAGGATGACGGAGTTGAACGGCTGCGTCGCCCAGTCCCAGAACGCCCACGAGACGACCTGCTTGCGGGGGACCGGCGCTTCGGAACCCGTGTCCTGGTAGACGCCGGCGATCGCCCCGAGCGCCGCCGCGTTCGCGGTGGTCGGCGGGGCAGGCGGCGCCTTGAAGATCGGAGGCTCGGAGGAGGTCGGTTCGGGTCCCATGCTCGTCACGGTAGAGCCCTTCGGTGAACTATCGGTGCATCGACTCGGCGAGGACCGGGAGTGGATGCGACGCCTCGTCGCGCCGCGTGCTCAGGCTAGCCGAATCGATCTGGGCGCCGATGATCAGCGCTGCAGCGCAGAAGCGCGGCGCTGAGTCAACCGGCCGGACTCCGTCGCGCGGCCCATTCGCGCTCGAGGATCCCGTAGCCGCCCGTGTCGGTCCACTCTCCCTTGAGCCACATGTGCTCGAGGATGGCGGACTCGTGGCGCATCCCCAGGCGACGGCAGAGGGCGACGGATGCTTCGTTCCGAGGATCCAGCTCGGCGTAGACGCGGTGGAGTCCGAGAGTGTCGAAGCCGAGCGCCAGAAGAAGTCGCGCGGCTTCGGAGGCGTAGCCGTTGCCCTGCGCGTGCGGCGCGAGGATCCAGCCGATCTCGGCGGTGCGGTCGTCGACGCTCGTGAGGTGGAAGTACATCGTGCCCACGAAGCGGCCGTGCTCGTCGCGGATGGCCGGCTGGAGGTAGTCGCCGACCTCGGCCAGGCGGGTGGCGGCGGCATCCCGAGCCAGCACCTCGACGACCTTCTCGCGCGACCTCGCCTCGTAGAGGAGGTACCTGCAGACGTCGGGATCGGACTGCATCGCGTACAGCGGCTCGAGGTCGTCGGGTCGCAGCAGGTCGAGCGTCACGCGCTCGCCGTGGAGGGGTGCGAAGTCCCAGGGGAGGGTCACGGCTCCATCTTGCCCCGTCCGTGCGCCACTAGGCTCTCCGCATGTCCGACGAGAGCCTCGGCCGGCGGCGCGGGCTCGTCGTCGTGGGGCTGCAGACGCTCGCGCACTCCGTGGGAGAGCACTGATCGAACTTGAGTCGTTCTCTATCAACTTTGATTTGACACCATTCGTCTCCCTGTTCTAAGGTTGAGTCATCGCGGCTCAACCCCTTGAGTCGCCCCACGACTTCATTCGAGAAACCTCGGGCCGGGGCATCCGCTCCGCCCACACAGAAGGAGAAACACATGCCACGTGCAGTGGGAATCGACCTCGGAACCACCAACTCCGTCGTCAGCGTCCTCGAGGGCGGCGAGCCCAAGGTCATCGCCAACGCCGAGGGCTTCCGCACGACCCCGTCGGTCGTCGCCTACACGAAGGACGGCGAGGTGCTCGTCGGCGAGACCGCGAAGCGTCAGGCCGTCACCAACGTCGACCGCACGATCTCGTCCGTCAAGCGCCACATGGGCACCGACTGGAAGACGCAGTCGATCGACGGCAAGCAGTACACGCCGCAGGAGATCTCGGCGCGCATCCTGCAGAAGCTCAAGCGCGACGCCGAGCAGTACCTCGGCGACAGTGTGACGGATGCCGTCATCACGGTGCCCGCCTACTTCAACGACGCCGAGCGTCAGGCCACGAAGGAGGCCGGTGAGATCGCGGGCCTCAACGTGCTCCGCATCATCAACGAGCCCACCGCCGCGGCCCTCGCGTACGGACTCGACCGCGGCAAGGAGGACGAGCTGATCCTCGTCTTCGACCTCGGTGGCGGTACCTTCGACGTCTCGCTGCTCGAAGTGGGCAAGGACGACGACTTCTCGACCATCCAGGTGCGCTCGACCGCGGGCGACAACCGCCTGGGCGGCGACGACTGGGACCAGCGTCTCGTCGACTACTTCATCAAGCAGTTCAAGGACACCACGGGCGTCGACGTCTCGGGTGACAAGATCGCCCTGCAGCGCCTCAAGGAGGCCGCGGAGCAGGCGAAGAAGGAGCTGTCGTCGTCGACCTCGACGTCCGTCAACCTCCCCTACCTCTCGCTGACCGACAGCGGCCCCGTGTCGCTGTCCGAGACGATCACGCGCGCCAAGTTCGAAGAGCTCACGAAGGATCTCCTCGACCGCACCAAGAAGCCCTTCGAGGACGTCATCCGCGAAGCCGGCATCAAGGTCGGCGACATCGACCACGTCGTGCTCGTCGGAGGATCCACGCGCATGCCCGCCGTGTCGGAGCTCGTCAATCGCGAGGCCGGCAAGGAGCCCAACAAGGGCGTGAACCCGGACGAGGTCGTCGCCGTCGGCGCCGCGCTGCAGGCGGGTGTCCTCAAGGGCGAGCGCAAGGACGTCCTGCTCATCGACGTGACCCCCCTGAGCCTCGGCATCGAGACGAAGGGCGGCATCATGACGAAGCTCATCGAGCGCAACACCGCCATCCCGACCAAGCGCTCCGAGACCTTCACGACGGCCGATGACAACCAGCCGTCGGTGGCCATCCAGGTCTTCCAGGGCGAGCGCGACTTCACGCGCGACAACAAGCCCCTCGGAACCTTCGAGCTCACCGGCATCGCACCGGCGCCCCGCGGCATCCCGCAGGTCGAGGTCACGTTCGACATCGACGCGAACGGCATCGTCCACGTGTCGGCGAAGGACAAGGGCACCGGCAAGGAGCAGTCGATGACCATCACCGGCGGTTCGTCGCTGCCCAAGGAGGACATCGAGCGCATGGTGCGCGAGGCCGAGGAGAACGCGGCCGACGACAAGAAGCGCCGTGAGGCCGCTGAGGTCCGCAACCAGGCCGAGACCCTCTCGTACTCGATCGAGAAGCTCATCAAGGACAACGACGACAAGCTCCCCGCTGACGTCAAGTCCGAGGTGCAGGCCGACGTGGATGCGCTCAAGACGGCGCTCGCAGGTGACGACGACGACGCGGTGAAGAACGCGTTCGACAAGCTCAACCAGAGCCAGGGCAAGCTCGGCGAGGCGATCTACGCCTCCAGCCAGGCGGCCGGCGAGCCCGGCGACCCGACGGTGACCGACCCGGGCAACGGCGAGGTGCCGAACCCCGAAGAGGATGTCATCGACGCCGAGGTCGTCGAGGACGAGGACGAGGACAAGAAGTAATCATGACCGACAAGGACTTCGACAACGACGAGGTCCGTCCGGACGACGAGGGGTCGGAGACGAATGTCTCCGACCCCGCGTCGCAGGAGGACGAACTGACCGTCGACGACATCCTGGGTGCCGCGCAGACCGACGAGGCGATCGTCGGCGACGACGCGGTCGACCTGCCGCCCGAGGCGGCCGGATACCTCGCCGACCTCAAGCGGCTGACGGCCGAGTACGCGAACTACCGCCGCCGCACCGAGGAGCAGCGTCAGGTCGAGATCGAGCGCGCGAAGGGCGCTGCGGCCACGAGCCTCGTGCCCGTGCTCGACGACCTCGACCGCGCTCAGAAGCACGGCGACCTGATCGACGGCACGCCTTTCGCAGCGATCGCCGAGAAGGTCCGTGCCGTCGCCGAGCGCTTGGGCGTCACGGCCTACGGCGCCGCGGGAGAGACGTTCGACCCGCAGCAGCACGAGGCGATCTTCCAGGTCCCGACGCCCGGTACGACCGAGTCGACGATCCTCGAGGTCGTCGAGGTCGGCTACCGCCTGGGTGCCATCGAGCTTCGTCCCGCAAAGGTCGTCGTCGCGGTCCCGGGGGAGTAGGCGATGGCCAGTCAGGACTGGTTCGACAAGGACTTCTACAAGGTGCTCGGCGTCTCGAAGGACATCTCCGACGCCGATCTCAAGAAGACCTATCGCAAGCTCGCCCGCAAGTACCACCCCGACTCCAATCAGGGAGACGCGGCGGCCGAAGCGAAGTTCAAGGAGGTCAGCGAGGCGTACTCGGTGTTGAGCGACTCCGAGCAGCGCGCGGAGTACGACCAGATCAGGGCGATGGGCGCAGGCAACGCGCGGTTCACGGCGAGCGGCCAGGGCGCCGGCGGCTTCGAGGACGTCTTCTCGCGGTTCGGTCAGCGCGGCGGCGGCCGCCAGGATCCGCAGGACTTCGAGGACATCTTCTCGATGTTCGGACAGCAGGGCGGCTTCGGCTCGGGCCGGTTCGGGCAGTCGACGGGCGGATTCCGCGGCTACGGCGGTCCGACCCGCGGGGCCGATGTCACGGCCCGGACGACGATCGACTTCGTCACGGCGACCAAGGGCGAGACGATCACCCTCCAGGGCGAGGATGGCAAGCCGTTCAAGGTCAAGATCCCGGCAGGGGTGTCGGACGGCCAGAAGATCCGCCTCCGCGGTCGCGGTCGCCCTTCGCCCGACGGCGGCGAGACCGGTGACATCGTCGTGCAGGTGGCGGTGCGCCCGCATCCCGTCTTCACGCGCGAGGGACTCAACCTGCGCGTCGTGGTGCCGGTGACGTTCACCGAGGCGGCGCTCGGCGCGACGATCGAGGTGCCGACGCTCGGCGGCGATCCGGTCAAGCTGCGCGTGGCGCCGGGCACCCCTTCGGGCCGTGTGCTGCGGGTCAAGGGTCGCGGGGTCGAGACGTCCAAGGGCACGGGCGACCTCCTCGCCGAAGTGCAGGTCGCGGTGCCGTCGCACCTCGACGACGACGCACGAGAGGCTCTGCAGAGGTTCCACGATCTCGAGCCGAAGGAGAATCCGCGCGCCGACCTCATGTCGAAGGCCCGCGGCTAGGACGATAGGCAGGAGGTGGATGCATGAGTGACGACGACATCGACGAGAACGCCCCGATCTTCGCGATCGCGGTGGCTGCCGAGCTCTCGGGCATGCATCCGCAGACGCTCCGCCAGTACGACCGCCTGGGCCTCGTCGTGGCGAACCGCACGCAGGGTGGTTCGCGTCGATATTCGCTTCGCCACGTCGAGCAGCTGCGCGAGGTCGCCCGCATGTCGAGCGAGGGTATCGGCCTCCCCGCGATCGCGCGGATCCTCGATCTCGAGAACCGCGTGCGCGAGTTGCACGGCCGCGTGCACGAGCTCGAGACGCGGGTGCGCGACGAACTCGAGCGACGTCCGGGTGCGCGCGTCTTCGCAGCCGGCCCGTCGGGCGCCGTCGTCTCGATGCGCCACGGCACGCGTGTCCGCCGCGCGACCGAACTCGTCGTGTGGCGCCCGCGCCGTCAGCTGCCCGCGCCCGACGCGAGCGCCGAGGTCGACCAGGAGGGCTGACCCATGGTGCGCGCTGGCGCTGCCCGTCACACTGGGTCGATGGCGACCTTCGACGACGTCCGCGCGATCGCGCTGAGTCTGCCCGAGACGCACGAGGCGATCGAAGGCCACGGCGGCGGGGCGATGTGGCGCACGAAGAACGGGGGCTTCGTCTGGGAGCGCGGGCCGCGCAAGAGCGATCTGGCTGCCCTCGAGAAGATCGGGCGGGAGTGGCCGGACGGCCCGACGGCAGCGGTGCGCACCGACGGGAATGACGAGAAGGAGGCGCTCCTGGCATCCTTCCCCGACGTGTTCTTCACGATCCCGCACTTCGACGGGTTCCCCGCCGTGCTGCTGCGCCTCGACGCGATCGGTGTCGAACAGCTGCGCGAGGTCATCACCGATGCCTGGATCGTCAAAGCCCCCAAGCGTCTCGCCAGAGACTGGCTCGCGGCTCAGGGGCTCGGGGACTGAGCCGCGACGAACGCGTCGTAGTCCTTGCGCGACAGCGCCGCGTACGCGATCGCCCACTCGAGCAGCGCTTCGCCGACCACGCGGCCGTTGCCGATGTACCCCGCGACCACCGCCGCGTTCGCAGACTGCGAGTGCGCCCGCGCCAGCGTCGCCGCGCATGACTCGGCATAGACCCGGAACGGCCGGTCGTCGAGCTCCTCGGTCTCGATGCCGCCCTTCATGTCGTGGAACTGCCGCACGTAGAAGTCGCCCTGGTAAGCCTGGAGGTGTCCGAGGAAGGGGTCCGAGACCGCTTGCAGGATGCGCTGCAGCGCGACGACGCGACCCCCCTCGCCGTACTGCGCGACGTGGTCGACGAGTGCCGCGGGCTGCTCGATGCCGCCGTACTCCTCGAGCACGCTGCGCCCCGCCTCCTTGCCCTGCAGGATGAGCGCGTTGCCCTCGCCGTCCTGCATGAGCACGAGCGTGCACAGCGTGCCGACGCTCCCGACCCCGACGACGCGTCGAGCGATGTCCGACACCGTGTAGTTGGTCAGCAGCATCCGGATGTCGACGTTCGCCGACATCGCGTACGCGCGCACGTTGTCGCGCAGGCGCGCCTCGACTTCGGCAGTCCCGTGCACCATCGTCGGCGGCTGCTCGATGAACACCTTCCGCCCGCTCGGCAGCGTCTCGGTGAGCTTCTTCGTCGCACGATCGCCGGTGCGCTTCTCGGCGTCGCGGATCGCCTCGCGCAGCACGGCACGCGTCTCGCTGTCGGCGCTCTGCGCGATCGCGGTGACGTCGAAGTGCTCGAAGAAGCGGGTGAGAGGGCTCTGCTTCGCCGTCGCCGCCATCGAGCGCGCGTACGTGCGCACGGCGGCGAGCGCGGCATCCATCACGACGTCGTCGTCGCGCGACGTCGCCTGCCCGCCGATCACGATGCTCGTCACCAGCCGCTTGACGTCCCACTCCCAGGGGGCCCATGCGGCTTCGTCGAAGTCGTTCAGGTCGAACGCCAGGGTGCGCTGGGGCGATGCGTAGAAGCCGAAGTTCGCGACGTGCGCGTCACCGCAGGAGGGGACGAGGATGCCGCTGTGCGGATCCTCGGCGAGGTCGGCCGCTTGCAGCGCGGCTGTGCCCCGATAGAACGCGAAGGGGCTCGCGGCCATGCGCTCCATGCGCAGCGGGACGAGCTCCGGCACGCGCGTGGAGTTCTGACGGTCGAGGATGCCGAGGGGGTCGCGCTCACCGACGGTCAGGCGCGAGAGTGCGCTGCGCGGTACCCGCTGGCGCGCGGCCCGGCCCTCGGCCATGCGCTCGGCGACGGTGGGCGGCATCGCCCACGAAGCCTCGAAGGCGTTCTGCGTCGTGTCGCTCATGTCGACATCCTGGCGCAGGTCTCGCCGCCGGACACCGGGGAGCGCTAATCTCACCCCGTGATATCACCCTCTGCTCCCGCGTCGCGCCGGGAATCCCGCGTTCTCGCCGCCGCATCGGGCGATGCCGACGTGGCGGGGGAGCGATCGCTCGAGACTCTCGCGCTGGGCGCCGGCGCGGCATCCTTCGTCCTCTCCGGCGTCGTCTCGCTCATCGTCTTCCGGTTCCAGGACGCACCGATCTCGGGACCGGGGTCCGTCGGGCAGTACGCGGCGATCGCCTCCGCGGTCGTCGCGATCCTCGCCTTCGTCGCCGGGCGGCTGCTGGTCGGCACAGGGGGCAGGCTCCACTGGCTGGACGTCGTCGACATCGCCGCCCTCGCGTTCGCACACGCGATCATCGCGCTTCTGACGTGGACGCTCCTCGCGGTCATCCTCGAGCGGGGCTTCATCGGCGCCGAGGTCTTCGCGCTCCCGGTCGTCATCCTGTCGGGCGCGGTCGCGGCGGTGACGGGCTACGTCGTGTTCTACTCCGCGACGCACATGGACCTGCAGCTGCTCGCCGTCGTGCTCGCGGTCTTCCTGACCGAGGGCGTGATCGCGAGCATGCTGACGGCGGGCGACCCGAACTGGTGGAAAGACAATCTGAGTGCGCTGGGCATGACGAACGATCTGTCGGCGATGACGTTCAATCTGGCGCTCATCGTCGCGGGCATCATCGTCACGACCCTCGCCCGGTACACCGTGCGCGGCATCCCGACCCCCAACCCCCACGGCCTCGCGCGCGTGCGGATCTGCCTCATCGTCGTGGGCATCTTCCTGGGGCTCGTGGGGGTGTTCCCCGTCGACCGGTTCTTCGCCATCCACACGGCGGTCGCATCGGGCATGGTGGTCGCCTTCGGCATCCTCGTCTTCCGGCTGCACATCTGGATTCCCGACCTGCCGCGCGCGTTCATCGTGCTCGGATGGATCTTCACGGCGGTGATCGTCGTGCTCGCGGTGTTCTTCGCGGTCGGCTACTACACCCTGACCGCCGTCGAGCTCGTCGCCGGCATCCTGATCTTCGCGTGGATCATCCTCTTCATCCGCAACGCCGCCGCCCTGCAGCAGGACACCGGCGGCGCCGTGTGACGACGGCAGGCCTGCGGACGACGACGCTGCGCCGCGGCTAAAGTGCGAGCATGACCGATGCGCGACCGGCGGAGCAGGCCGAGTTCCCCCTGAAGCCGGGGGAGACGGCGGCCACTCACCGGTGGTCGCAGATCATGTACTGGCCCCTCACGGTCGCGGCGATCCTGTTCCTGATCACCTACACGATCCACGTGGTCGGCGACCTCAGCGGCACGGCCGCGACGGCGACGACCACCATCATCGGTGCTGTCTGGCTGCTGTTCCTCGTCGACTACCTCGGGCGGCTCATGCTCGCGAACCCGCGGTCGGCGTGGTTCCGCTCGCATCTCGCCGCGCTGTCGATGGTGGTCGTCCCGGCGATCCGGCCCGTGCGGCTGCTCGACACCTTCACGCGCGTGTTCGGCCGGTCAGCCGCGTCCAACCTGCGAGCCAAGCTGCTGATCTACGGCATCGGCTCGGCGCTCCTGCTCATCTGGTACATCTCCCTCATCGTGCTGCAGTTCGAGCGGCACGCGCCGGGCGCGACGATCAAGACCTACGGCGACTCCGTCTGGTGGGCGTTCTGCACCGTGACGACGGTGGGCTACGGCGACTACGTGCCGGTCACCGCGCCCGGGCGCGTCGCCGCGGTGGTGCTGATGGCGGGCGGAGTCGTGCTCGTCGGACTCATCGTCGCGACGATGTCGTCGCTGGTGTACGAGCGGGTCGCGAAGGACCCGCAGGCCGAGCTCCCGGTGCCGATGCTGCACCTGCGCCGGAAGAAGAGGTCCGAGCAGGATTCCGACGCGGCATCCGAGTAGGGGGCGATATCGCCCCGGACGGGTGACGTCGCCGCGGAGCCGCGGAGGCAGGGTGATCTCATGACGACGCCCAGCCTGGACGACCTGACCGAACTCGCCGAAGAGGCGTACTCGTACTTCTACTCACTCGTGACGATGGATGCCACACGGCTCCAGCTGACGGATACGACGCGTCCCGGCGCCCTCGGCCACGCCGCGCCGAACACTCTCGGGCATGTGCGCGCCTTCCCACCGGGCGACTTCCGCGCCGTCGTCGCGCCGAACTTCGACACGCTCTACTCGAGCGCGTGGCTCGATCTCTCGGACGGCCCGCTCGTGCTCGACGTGCCCGACAGCGGCGGGCGGTACTACCTGCTCCCGTTCCTCGACATGTGGACGGATGCCTTCGCCGTTCCCGGCAAGCGGACGACCGGCACCGGAGCATCCCGTCATGTGATCGTGCCGCCCGGGTGGGACGGCGCGCTGCCCGCGGACGCCGACGTCATCCACGCGCCGACCTCGGTCCTGTGGATGATCGGGCGTACGCAGACGAACGGTCCCTCCGACTACGACGCGGTGCACGTCTTCCAGGACGGCCTGAAGCTCGCGCGTGTCGACGGCGGCGAGCCGTCGCACGCCGTGCGCACGTCGGTGGCTCCGGCATCCTTCGACCACACGGCGGACCCGCTCGCAGCCGTCAACGCGCTCTCGGCCGTGGACTTCTTCGGCTACGCGTCGCGACTCATGGCGCAGTACCCGCCGCACCCGACCGACTTCTCCATGCTCGCGCGACTGAAGGACATCGGGATCGTGCCCGGCGAGGAGTTCGACGCGTCGCGCTTCGACGCGGACCAGACGGCCGCCCTCGAAGCCGGCGCGAAGGCCGCGCTGCAGCTCCAGCTCAGCCGCCTCAACAGCCTGGCACGCGTCGCCAACGGGTGGGGCCTCAACACCGACACGATGGGCGTCTACGGCAACTACTACCTCAAACGCGCGATCGTCACGATGGTCGGGCTCGGTGCGAATCCGCCCGAGGACGCCGTCTATCCGATCCTGGTGGAGGATGCCGCGGGAGCTCCCGTCGTGGGGGAGAACGACTACGTCCAGCACTTCGAGGCATCCGACCTGCCGCCGGTGAACGCGTTCTGGTCGGTCACGATGTACGACCACGACAGCTTCCAGGCGCCCAACCCGCTCAACCGCTTCGCCCTCGGCGATCGCGATCCGCTGCACTACAACGCCGACGGATCGCTCGACATGTACTACGGACCGACCGACCCGGGCGGGGACGGAACAGCGAACTGGCTGCCCGCGCCCGCCGGACCGCTGCGCATCATCATGCGGCTCTACTCGCCCAAGCCCTCCGTGCTCAACGGCACGTGGGCGCCGCCGCCCGTTGCGGTGCGCTGACATCCGGGCGTCGCGCGCCGCCGGGGCGGTACGGGGGTCGCGCCGATAGCCTGACGTCGTGAAGCGCGTCCCGCAGCCGGCCCCCGCAGCGCCGCCCGCACTGTCTCCGACGTTGCGCGTGCTGCTCGGGCTCGCCGCAGCCGTCATCGCGCTCGCCGGGCTCTCCTTCGCCCGCGAGCTCGTCGGCCCGCTCGCGCTGGCCGCGGTCATCGTCATCATCTGTCATCCGCTGCGGCATCCGCTGGAACGGCGGGGCTGGCCGTCCTGGACCGCGACGACCGCCGTCATCGTGCTCGCGTACCTGATCCTCGCCGTGATGGTCGCCCTGCTGTGGTTCGCGGGCACGCAGTTCGTGAAGCTCGTCGCCGACTACTCCGACGAGCTGCAGGCGACCGCTCACGCGGTCGTCGCGTGGCTGCAGTCCGTAGGCCTCGACGACCAGGCGGCCGATGCGACGGGTGCGCTCCTGAAGCCCGAGACGATCGCGTCGTTCGCGGCGTCCCTCGGTGGCACCGTCCTGAATGTGCTCACGGCCTTCTTCTTCGTCCTCGCGTACGTCATCTTCATGGCGGCCGACGGCGCGCGATACGCGCGGGCCGAGGCATCCTTCGGCGCCTCGATCCGCAGCACGGTCCGCAGGTTCCAGGTGTTCAACACCGGGGTCCGGCGGTACTACGTCGTGAATGCGATCTTCGGCGCGATCGTCGCGATCATCGACGGCCTCGCGCTGTGGGCTCTCGGAGTGCCTGCGCCCGTCGTGTGGGCGATCCTCGCGTTCGTCACGAACTTCGTGCCGAACATCGGCTTCGTGCTCGGGCTCATCCCGCCCGCCCTGCTCGCGCTGGTCGTCGGCGGGTGGCCCATGATGCTCGTCGTCATCGCGATCTACTGCGTCGTCAACGTCACGCTGCAGGTGCTCATCCAGCCGAAGTTCGTCAGCGACGCCGTCGACCTGAGTCTCACGCTGAGCTTCTTCTCCGTCATCTTCTGGACCTTCATCATCGGACCCCTCGGCGCGATCCTCTCGATCCCCCTGACGCTGTTCGTGCGGGCGCTGATCCTCGAGGGCGATCCCGGCAAGAGATGGCTGAGATGGCTGTCGGGGGATGCCGCGGCCGCGCGTTCTCCCGATCCGCTGCTCTGATCGCCTCACACGTCGCGCGCGAGGCGGAAGCCGATGTGCGACATCCCGGTGTCCTCGGCCTGAGGTGATCGCGCGGCTGGCCGGAAGCGCAGGCAGTACTCGGGCGAGCACAGGTGCGAGCCGCCCTTGAGCACGCGGCGCGGGATCGCGGGGAAGCCCTCCTGCGCGCTCGCGGCGGCGAGCAGGTTCGCGCGCTTGCCGGCATCCACCGCCTTATCGGACAGCCGCAGGTGGCGCGGCGTGTAGAAGTCGCTCGTCCACTCCCACACGTTGCCGGTCATGTCGAAGAGGCCGTAGCCGTTCGCGGGGTACGACCCGACCGGCGCCGTCCCGCCGACGCCGCGGTTGTCGTAGGGGAAGCGCCCGAGCCACGAGTTCGCCTGAGCGATCCCGCCCGGGTACGGCTCGTCGCCCCACGCGAACAGGGCGCCCACGAGTCCGCCGCGAGCGGCGTACTCGTGCTCCGCCTCGGTCGGGAGGCGTCCGCCCGCCCATTCCGCGTGGGCCACGGCATCCTCGTAGGCGATGTGGACGACGGGATGCCGCAGCAGCCCGTCGATCGATGAGTCGGGCCCGGCGGGCCGACGCCAGAAGGCTCCGGGCTGCCAGCGCCACCATGCGCGCCAGTCGTCGAGGTCCACAGGTCCGCTCGTCGGTGTGAAGACCATCGCGCCGGGGACGAGGTCGGCCGGATCGGCGCCAGGGAACGCCGCGGGATCGAGCTCGCGCTCGGCGACCGTCACGTAGCCGGTGTCGTCGACGAAGCGTGCGTAGTCCTCGTTCGTCACCTCGTACCGGTCGATCTCGAAGGCTGCGAGTCGGCGTTCGTGGACGGGCCGCTCGTCGGGATAGAAGTCCTCCGACCCCATGCGCAGGATGCCCGCGTCGATGAGCACCATGTCGCGCCCGGGTCCGCCCATACGCCCAACCGTAGCCCCGCCGATTCGCTCAGGGCGTAGCGCCGGGAATGGAGGGATGTCGGCACGTGGACGTACCCTGAACGAGCGCATTTCAGGGGGCCCTTCGTGCTCCCCCCTCTTCGGCGCGCCACTTCACCTCACCTCTGGAGAGACCGTGCTCGGAAAACTCCTCTTCCGCTACCTCAAGCCGTACAAATGGCTGCTCGCCGCGCTGCTGGTGTTCCAGGTGGTCTCGGCGGTCGCGACGCTCTATCTGCCGCGGCTCAACGCCGACATCATCGACCAGGGCGTCTCGCAGGGCGATGTCGGCTACATCTGGTCGACCGGTGCGCTGATGCTCGCGATCTCGCTCGGGCAGATCGTCGCGGCGATCATCGCCACCTACTTCGCGGCGCGCGCGTCGATGGCGGCCGGACGCGACATCCGTCGAGACATCTACGAGAAGGTGAGCGCCTTCTCCGAGCGCGAGGTATCGGCGTTCGGCCCCGGCTCGCTCATCACGCGCAACACGAACGACGTGCAGCAGGTGCAGATGCTCGCGATGATGGGCTCGACGATGCTCGTCACCGCCCCGCTGCTGGCGATCGGCGGCGTGATCATGGCCCTCCGACAGGACCTCGGCCTGGGCTGGCTCATCGCGGTCGCGGTTCCCGTGCTCCTCGTCATGGTGCTGCTGATCGTCAGCCGCATGGTGCCGCTGTTCCGTCAGTTCCAGAAGAAGCTGGACGCCGTCAACCGTGTGCTGCGCGAGCAGCTCACGGGCGTGCGGGTCGTGCGCGCGTTCGTGCGTGAGGACATCGAGGAGGAGCGCTTCGGCGCTGCCAACACCGACATCATGGTGGTCGGCCGCAAGGTCGGGTCGCTCTTCGTGCTGCTCTTCCCGCTCGCGATGCTCGTGCTGAACGTCACGATCGTCGGTGTGATCTGGTTCGGCGGCATCGAGGTGAACGAGGGCAGCATCGAGATCGGAACCCTCTTCGCCTTCATGCAGTACATCGCCCAGATCCTCATGGGCGTGCTCATGGCGAGCTTCATGGTGATCATGATCCCGCGCGCCGCCGTCTCGGCCGAGCGCATCGGCGAGGTGCTCGCGAGCGAGTCGACGCTCGTGCGCGCCGAGCATCCTGTGACCGACTTCCCGGCCCGCGGTGCGGTGCGGTTCGACGACGCGGAGTTCACCTATCCGGGCGCCGAGTCGCCCGTGCTTCAGGGGATCTCATTCGACGCCGCGCCGGGTGAGACGGTCGCCATCGTCGGTTCGACCGGTTCTGGCAAGACCACCCTCGTGTCGCTGATCCCGCGTCTGTTCGACGTCACCGGCGGAGCAGTTCTCATCGGTGGCGTCGACGTGCGCGAAGCAGATCTCGACCTGCTGTGGAAAGGCATCGGGCTCGTTCCGCAGCGACCCTTCCTCTTCTCGGGAACCGTCGCCTCGAACCTTCGGTTCGGGCGGGAGGAGGCGACCGACGAAGAGCTGTGGAAGGCCCTCGAGATCGCACAGGGCAAAGACTTCGTCGAGCAGATGGAGGGTGGCCTCGACGCGCGGATCGCACAGGGCGGAACCAACGTGTCGGGCGGGCAGCGGCAGCGTCTGGCGATCGCGCGCGCGATCGTGCATCAGCCCGACATCCTGGTGTTCGACGACTCGTTCTCGGCTCTCGACCTCACGACGGACGCCCGGCTGAGGCAAGCGCTGTGGCGCGAGCTCCCGCGTGTCACGAAGATCGTCGTCGCCCAGCGGGTGTCGACGATCACCGAGGCGGATCGCATCGTGGTGCTCGAGGACGGCCACATGGTCGGCGTCGGCACTCATGAGGAGCTGATCGCGTCGAGTCCGACCTACCGGGAGATCGTCGATTCGCAGCTGGCGGTGCAGGCATGAGCACTCCGAACGTCATCAGCGAAGAAGAACAGCTCGAACTCGAACTCGCGGAGCAGGCACGGCAGAGCTCGGGCGACTGGGACAGCGTCAAGCCGGGCAAGGCGGCGGACTTCGGCAAGAGCTTCGGCCGCCTGATCGGGCTGCTGAAGCCGCACGCCGTCGCCTTCACGATCGTCTCGATCCTGGGTGCGATCGGCGTCGTCCTCGCCGTCATCGCCCCCAAGATCCTGGGTGAGGCGACCAACATCATCTTCCAGGGCGCCGCCTCGCTCATGCTCGCTCAGAGCTTCCCCGCGGGCACGTCTCAGGCCGATGTGGTGGCGGCTCTCGAAGCTGCCGGGCAGACCGACTTCGCCAACATCATCGGTGCGATGGACGGACTCGTCGTGGGTCAGGGCGTCGACTTCGACGCGCTGCGCATGGTCATCGTCGCGGTCCTCGCGATCTACGTCGTCTCTTCGCTGCTGAGCTGGGTGCAGGGTTACGTCATCAACGTGATCATGGTGCGCACGATGTGGCGCCTGCGTCAGGACGTTGAGGAGAAGATCAACCGCCTCCCGCTGTCGTACTTCGACCGCGTGAAGCGCGGCGACCTCATCTCGCGCGTGACGAACGACATCGACAACATCACGCAGACGATGCAGCAGTCTCTGTCGTCGGCGCTCACGTCGGTGCTGACGGTCGTCGGCGTGCTGTTCATGATGTTCTCGATCTCGTGGCAGCTCGCGCTCGTCGCTCTCGTGTCGCTCCCGCTCATGGGCGTCATCTTCGGCGTCATCGGGCCCAAGTCCCAGAAGGCCTTCGGCATCCAGTGGCGCAAGGTGGGTCTTCTGAACGCCCGCGTCGAGGAGTCCTTCTCGGGTCACGCGCTCGTCAAGGTCTACGGCCGCGAGGCGGATTCTCGAGAGAAGTTCCAGATCGAGAACGAAGAGCTCTACCAGGCGAGCTTCCGCGCCCAGTTCCTCTCGAACATCATCATGCCGGGCATGACGTTCATCGGAAACCTCACCTACGTCGGCATCGCGGTGCTCGGCGGGGTCATGGTCGCCGGCGGCCAGCTGCGGCTCGGTGACGTGCAGGCGTTCATCCAGTACTCGCAGCAGTTCACCCAGCCGCTGTCGCAGCTGGGCGGCATGGCCGCCGTCGTGCAGTCGGGCGTCGCCTCGGCCGAGCGCGTCTTCGAACTGCTGGATGCCGAGGAGCAGGACCCGGATGCCCCCGATGCTCCGCAGCCGGTCGACGGCGACGGCGTCATCGAGTTCGAGCACGTCAAGTTCTCGTACACGCCGGAGCGTCCCCTCATCACCGACCTGTCGTTCCGGGTCGAACCCGGGCAGACGGTCGCGATCGTCGGGCCGACCGGAGCGGGCAAGACGACGCTCGTGAACCTCATCATGCGGTTCTACGAGCTCGACGGCGGTCGGATCCTCCTCGACGGGCAGGACATCGCCGAGCTCACGCGAGATGACGTCCGCTCGCGCACGGGCATGGTGCTGCAGGACCCCTGGCTGTTCGCCGGCACCATCCGCGACAACATCCGGTACGGTCGCGAGTCGGCGACGGACGAGGAGATCATCGAGGCCGCGACGGCGACCCGCGTCGACCGATTCGTGCACTCCCTGCCCGACGGCTACGACACCGTGCTCGACGAAGAGGCGTCCAACGTCTCTGCGGGCGAGAAGCAGCTGATCACGATCGCGCGCGCGTTCATCGCTCAGCCCTCGGTGCTGATCCTCGATGAGGCGACCTCGTCGGTCGACACGCGCACCGAGCTGCTGCTGCAGCAGGCGATGAACCTGCTGCGCGAGGGCCGGACGTCGTTCGTCATCGCGCACCGTCTCTCGACGATCCGCGACGCCGACCTCATCCTCGTGATGGAGCACGGCGACATCGTCGAGAAGGGCACGCACGAAGAGCTCATCACCGCGCACGGCGCCTACTGGCGCCTGTACCAGTCGCAGTTCGAGCAGGCGGCGACGGACCTCGACGCCGAGGCCGCCCTGGTCGAGGGGTCGAGCACGGCGACGGGCACGGTCCCGGTCGTCGAGACCGTCGAAGCCCTCGAAGCCGGCGTGATCCCTCCGGCGCCCGGTCCGCGGATCGATTGACGTACGCAGAAGCGGCGGGCGAGGCATCCCTCTCCCGCCGCTTCTGTGCGCTCTCAGCCGAGCAGCTTCGCCTTCGCTGCGGTGAACTCCTCATCGGTGAGGATGCCCGCTTCTTTGAGCGAACCGAGTTTCTGCAGCTCCGCGACGATGTCGACGCCTCCGGCGGGAGCGGTGGGAGCCGCGGCCGGCGGGGGAGCGTACTGAGCGGCAGCGGCCTGAGCGGCGGCATCGATCTGCGCCTGCTGCTGCGCGGCCTGGTACTGCTCCTGCTCGTACTGTGCCTGCGCCTTCTTCTGCTGGTTGTTCTGCATCGCCCCCGAGACAGCGGTCGCGGTGCCCGCGACGACGGCGGTGCGAGCGGCGAGGCCGATGAGGCCGGGGCGGCCGATGCGACGGATCATGTCATTCTCCTTCGGACTGTGCGGCGTCGAGCACCGCGTTGACGATGGGTGCGGGGATGCGCTCCGCGCTCAGGACGACGGCGCCGGAGGCGGCGATCTTCTCGGCCAGGGTGCGGGCGAAGAGCAGCTCGAGCGCGACGATGATCGCCGATCCGCCGGGTGGGACGAGCTCGGCGAGCTCGATGATGTCCTCTTCGCCGGCGATGCCGAGTTCGGCGAGTTCGATGTCGCCGAGCCCTTCGACGATGTCGCCGTCCTCGATCTCGACGATGTCGATGTCGCCGTCGTCGGACTTGGAGACGATCACGAGGTCGAGCAGGCGGAAGAGCCGGCCTTCGACGAGATCGGCGAGGGCGCCCAGAACGCCCGGGTCGGGGCGATCGCCTTCGAACCCGACGAGGTAGAGCTCGACGGGGCCGTAACGGAATTCGGCCATGGTGATCCTTTCGTTGACGGGGTTCAGAAGCTTCCGATGCCCTTGCCGATCAGCGAGACGCCGATGAACAACAGCAGCACCGCCATGATGACGGTGTTCTCGCGCTCGAGCCACCCCTTCAGCTCGTCGAGCGGTCCCCGCAGCTTGGTGGACGCGAGAAGGTAGCCGACGACGGGCACGAGGACGGTGGATGCCGCGATCACGGTGAAGATCGCGATGACGACGATGACCTCGGCGACTGTGAGGTCAGCCGAGCCGATGTCGACGCCCGCGCCCGCGGCGAGGAGCAGGTTCTTCGGATTGATCGCCGACAGAAGGAACGCCAGCCCGAGCGCCGTGGCGAACCCCATGCCGTCGATCGCCTTCGTCCATTTCGGCAAGTCGGGCTCTTCGTCCTCCTTCGGACGTCTGCGCCATCGACCTGCAGCCATCACGATCAGCAGCGCCCCCAGGATGAGCTGCACGACGCCCTGCACGGGGTTCGAGGCATCCGGATCCGCGGTCGGCGTCACCGTGGACGAGAGCAGCGTGAAGACCGTGACGGCCGCGATGATCCCGACGATCCAGCCGAGCAGGAAACCGACGCTCGTCACGCGCGCCCGCGGCGAGAGCAGCATGAGGATCGCGGCGATGATCGGAATCGGGCTGATCGCCACGCCGAGCGCGAGGGGAAGCACCTGCCCGATGACAGCGCCCATGACGGGGGTCTCCTCGCTCCTGCTCCGCGTGGTCTCGACGGCTCGGCGATCCTCGCCCGAGGCTAGCGCGGGCCTGAACTGCGCCGACAGAGGCGAGGGCGAAGTCATCCCGGGCGGGTGACGAGCCCTCGTCGAGCTGCGGGTTAGCGTGCAGGCGTACTCCGAGGAGAGGTTCGATCATGACTGGTGACCGCCACGCTCGCACGATGCTGCCGATTCCGGATCGGCCCGCACCGGGGCTCACGACCTACGACGCGAAGGACCCGGACACGGCGTATCCGCCGATCGAGCCCCTCCTGCCGCCGAAGGGAGCGCCGAACGTGCTCATCGTGCTGCTCGACGACGTCGGCTTCGGAGCGTCCAGCGCGTTCGGAGGACCATGCCACACGCCGAATGCCGAGAAGCTCGCCGCCGGCGGCCTGACGTTCAACCGCTTCCACACGACCGCGCTGTGCGCTCCGACGCGCCAGGCGCTCCTCACGGGTCGCAACCACCACTCGGCGGGAATGGGCAGCATCACCGAGACGGCGACGTCGGCACCCGGCTACAGCTCGCTGCGGCCGAACACGAAAGCTCCGCTCGCGATGACGCTCAAGCTCAACGGCTACTCGACGGCGCAGTTCGGCAAATGCCACGAGGTGCCGGTGTGGCAGTCATCGCCCATGGGCCCCTTCGACGCGTGGCCGTCGGCCGGCGGAGGCTTCGAGACCTTCTACGGATTCATCGGGGGCGAGAACAATCAGTGGGAGCCTGCGCTGTACGAGGGGACGACCCCTGTCGAACCTCCCGCGACGCCCGAAGAGGGCTATCACCTCACGGAGGATCTGGCCGATCGCGCGATCGGCTGGATCCGTACCCAGAAGGCGCTCATGCCCGAGAAGCCCTTCTTCGTCTACTTCGCCCCCGGCGCGACGCATGCACCCCACCACGTGCCGCCGGAGTGGCCCGAGAAGTACAAGGGCAGGTTCGCCGACGGATGGGACGCGCAGCGCGAGAAGACGTTCGCGAGGCAGAAGGAGCTCGGGATCGTTCCCCCCGGTACCGAGCTCACTTCCCGCCACGCAGCCATCCCGGCGTGGGATGACATGCCCGATGAGCTGAAGCCCGTGCTGGAGCGCGAGATGGAGGTCTACGCCGGGTTCCTCGAGCACACCGACCACCACGTCGGACGGGTCATCGACACCATCGAGGACCTCGGGCTGCTCGAGGACACGCTGATCTACTACATCATCGGCGACAACGGCGCGTCGGCCGAGGGCACCCTGAACGGCGCCTTCAACGAGATGGCCAACTTCAACGGCATGGCTGCGCTCGAGACGCCGGACTTCATGCTGTCCAAGATGGACGAGTTCGGCACTCCGACGTCGTACAACCACTACGCCGTGGGGTGGGCGTGGGCCATGGACACGCCGTTCCAATGGACGAAGCAGGTCGCCTCGCACTGGGGTGGGACGCGCAACGGGACCATCGTGCACTGGCCCGCGGGCATCACGGACAAGGGCGGCCTGCGCTCGCAGTTCACACACGTCATCGACATCGCTCCGACGATCCTCGAGGTGGCCGGGCTTCCCGAGCCCACGATGGTCAATGGCGTGCAGCAGTCGCCGATGGAGGGGACGAGCATGCTCTACGCCTTCGAGAATCCGGATGCTGCGGAGCGCCACGACCTGCAGTACTTCGAGATGTTCGGCAACCGCGGCATCTACCATCGCGGCTGGAGCGCCGTCACCAAGCACCGCACGCCGTGGCTGCTCATGGAGCAGACGACGCCCCTCGATGACGACGTCTGGGAGCTGTACGACGGGAGCACCGACTACAGCCAGGCGCGCGATCTCGCACGAGAGGATCCTGAGCGTCTCCGCGCCCTCCAGCGTCTGTGGCTCATCGAGGCGGTCAAGTACAACGTGCTCCCGATCGACGATCGCACGGGCGAGCGGCTCAACCCGGACCTCGCCGGGCGGCCGACGTTGCTGCGCGGCGACTCGCAGCTCCTCTTCTCCGGCATGGGCCGCCTGTCCGAGAACAGTGTCGTGAACATCAAGAACAAGTCCTTCTCGGTGACCGCAGAGCTCACCGTGCCGGCCGGCGGCGCGAACGGCGTCGTGATCGCCCAGGGCGGACGGTTCGGCGGGTGGACGCTGTACCTGCACGAGGGTCGTGCGGTGTTCGTCTACAACGTGCTGGGCATCCAGGAGTTCGCCACGCGTGGGGAAGAGGCCGTACCGGAGGGCACCCATCAGGTCCGCATGGAGTTCGCCTACGACGGGGGCGGCCTGGCGAAAGGCGGCGGCGTCACGCTCTACTACGACGGAGAGCTCGCCGGCACCGGCCGGGTGGAGGCGACACAGCCGATGATCTTCTCGGCCGACGAGACGACCGACGTGGGATACGACTCCGGCACGGGGGTGAGCAGCGACTACACGCCGCAGACGAGCCGGTTCACCGGGAAGATCGGCTGGGTGCAGATCGACCTCGGCGTCGACGACCATGATCACTTCATCGACCCCGACGAGCGCATGCGGATCGCGATGGCCAGGCAGTAGCCGCGGACGCGAAGAACGGGGATGCCGAAGCCTGGCATCCCCGTTCTCCTGTCACGCGTCTCAGGCGAGCAGCTTCGCCTTCCCTGCGGCGAACTCCTCGTCCGACAGGATCCCCTGCGCGTGCAGTTGGGCCAGCTGATTGAGCTGTGCCATGAGGTCGGATCCCCCACCCGCCGGCGCGGCCGGTGCCGGGGCTGCGGCCTGCTGGGCCGCGACCGCCTGCTGGGCCGCGGCGTTCATCGCCTCCTGCTGCTGCTGCGCTTCCCAGGCCTGCGCCTCGGCCTGCTGGTTGGCCTTGTTGGCCTGGTGCGACGCGATCCCGCCCGAGACGGCGGTCGCGGTGCCTGCGACGACCGCGGTCCGTGCGGCCAGGCCGATGAGCCCGGGGCGTCCCATTCTTCTTCCGAGCATGATGGTCTCCTTCAGATCGAGTGTTCGGACAGGTAGGCGTTGACGAGCGGCGCAGGCACGCCCTGCCGTGCGATGACGGCGCCCCCGGCATCCCACAGCGCTCCGGCGAAGGCCTTCGCCCACAGGAGCTCGACGACCATGATCGCCGCGGAGGAGCCCGGCGCGACGCCCGCGGCGAGTTCGGTGATGTCCTCGCCGCTCGCGAGGCCCGCAAGGTCGAGGGCCGGCGCGGCGTCCGAGACGACGGTGTCCGACAGCTCGAGCACGGTGAGCTCATCCTCCAGCGAGCGGGCGACGAACACGAGGTCGAGCACATTGACCGTGCCGGCGGCGACCAGGTCGTCGATGGCCTGCAACACGCCCGGTCCGGGGGTGTCGCCCTCGAAGCCGATCGCGTAGAACTCGATCGGACCGTAGTCGAATGTGGTCATGAGTACCTCCGGTTCCGGGTGACGGTATGGCTCAAGACTCCCGCCCTGCACTCGAAGGGTCGTCACCCCGGAGGGATGATTCAGTTCAGCGCGGAGGTGAGGCGCGCCAGGCCGTCGAGGAACGTGGCCTTGGCAGGCTCGCGTCGCCACTCCTCGAGGGACAGCTCGCGCCCGGCATCCCGATACTTCTGCTCGATCTCGCGCATGCCGCTGACGAACGAGCGTCCGCGCACGAGCATCGAGACCTCCATGTTCAGACTGAAGGAGCGGATGTCCATGTTGCTCGACCCGATCACGGCGATCTCGTCGTCGATCGAGAAGTGCTTGGAGTGCAGGATGAACGGAGCGGGGTAGAGGAAGATCCGCACTCCCGCCTCGAGGAGCACCTCGTAGTACGAACGCTGCGCGTGGTAGACGAGTCCCTGGTCGCCGATCTCCGACACGAACAGCTGCACCTCGAGGCCGCGTTCGCACGCCGACGTGATCGCGTAGACCATCGCCTCGTCCGGCACGAAGTACGGGCTCGTGAGGATGACCTTCTCGGTCGCTTCGTAGATGAGCGAGAGGAACAGGCGCAGGTTGTTCTCGGTGTCGTAGCCGGGCCCCGACGGCACGATCTGGCAGACCAGCGCGTCGGGACCTGTCATGCGCTCGAGCGCCGTGGCCTCCACGTGCTCGCCGTCGAGCATCTCTCCGGTCTCGATCAGCCAGTCCGAGAGGAAGACGGTGTCGATGGATGCCACGGCCGGCCCCGTGACGCGGGCCACGAGCTCCTGCCACTTGAGGCCGCGCTTCATGTGGCTCGGCGAGTCGTAGTGCCGCGCGATGAGGTTCTGGGATCCGACGAAGCCGACATGGCCGTCCACGACGACGATCTTGCGGTGGTTGCGCAGGTCGGGGCGCTGCCACTTTCCCTTGAACGGCATGACCGGCAGCATCCACGCCCACTGGACGCCGATGCGATCGAGCTCGGCGAAGGTCTCCTTCGAGCCCGCCACCCGCTTCGACGACACGTGGTCGGCCAGGAGACGCACCTTGACGCCGCGGGCGACGGCGCGCTCCATGGCGGCGAAGAAACCGCGGGTCGTGTCATCCCACGCGACGATGAAGAACTCGACGTGCACGAAGCGCGTCGCGCGGTCGATCTCCACCGCCATCGCGTCGATCGAGCCCTGGTAGTCGTCGAACAGCTCGGCGCTGTTGCCCGCGGCCGCGGGCAGGCCGGTCAGCCGCTCGTTCTGCTCGACGATCCGCTGGAACGAGCGGGGCCACTCCGACGGGTCGGCGATGACAGCCGACTGGGTGGCGGCGCCCTCGACGATCATGCGATCGATGCGCGCCTGCTCGTCCCGGCGCTTCTTCGGCAGGCGGAACGAGCCGATGAGCAGGAAGATCAGGATGCCGGCGAACGGCAGCAGGAAGATCAGCAGCAGCCACGCCATGGCGGCGGTGGGCTTGCGATCCCGGGGGATGACGATCAGGGCGATCACCTTGATCGCGAGATCCGCGACCACGGCGACCGCCCAGATCAGGTTGGCGAGAGCCGTCGAGTCCATGTGCAGCAGAGTGCCAGCCGGCGAGGGCGTCGTCGTCACCCCGCCGGGGTGAGAACCCGGCTCAGGCCGAGGGCACCGGGTTCACCGAGACGACGTGGATGTGCAGGTCGTCGAACATCGCGAGCAGTCCCAGCAGCCTCGCCTGGTCGGGCACACGGCCGGTGATCGTGGTCACGCCGGGCTCGGCCGTGTCGATCGTGAAGCCCTCGAGCGCGCCCGCGACGTCGGACCCGATCCAGCCGTTCACCACGATCGCGACTTCGTGTGCGGACATACGGGACCTCCTCGCGGCGATGGGGCGGAACACGACTGGTGTCATCGTGCAACAGCGGTGCCACACAGGAGGTCACCCGTGTGGGATGATTCTGCGGAACGCGAGAAGTCGCGTGCAAGGCGGTCTCGATGCCAGTCCCCCGATCTGCGCCGCCCCACGCCGTCGACCGGCCCGATCTGAGGGTCCGGCTGGACGTGGGGATGGATGCCCCGCTGACCCTGCTCGTCGCCCCCGCCGGTTCGGGCAAGAGCGTGCTGCTGACGCAGTGGGCGGCGGCGCTCGATGACGTGCTCGTCGGCTGGCTCGATCTCAGCGGCGCCGACGACGACGCCGTGTACTTCGCGCGTCGGCTGATCGGTGAGCTGCAGAGCCTCTCGGAGGGCTTCGCGGAGCTCGCGCACGCGCCCCGCGCGGCGTCGGCGGGCTTGGGTGACGCGCTCATCGAGGCGCTCGCGGCGTCGTTCGCGGACGTGCCGGCCGAAGTCGTCGTGATCTTCGACGACCTGCACCGGATCTCCAACCGCGAGATCGTGGCCGACCTGTGGCGGGTCGTCGAGCGCCTCCCCGCCAACGCCCATTTCGTCTTCTCGTCGCGGATCGATCTGTCGCTCGGACGCGCTCGGCATCGACTCGAGTACGCGCCGGTCGAACTGCGCCAGTCGGATCTCGCATTCGATGATGCCGAGGCGGCGAAGCTGCTGTCGCGGATCACCCGTCGATCGATCGACGACGACACGGCCACCGCCGTCGTCGAGCACACCGAGGGGTGGGCGGCCGGCGTCCAGCTCTCCGGTCTGGGTCTGCGATTCCGCACCGATGCCCGACAGTTCATGGACGCCCTCGCCGACAGCGACCGCCTCGTGATCGACTACCTGAGCGAAGAGGTGCTGGACGCGCAGACGTCGCAGCGACGCCAGGCGCTCCTGGAGCTGTCGGTGCTCGACGAGCTCACGCCCGGCATCGTCGAGGCGGTGGCCGGCGTCGACGACGGGGCGGCGTTCCTCGGCGAGCTCGAGAAGGAGTCCCTGTTCGTCGTCCCCGTGGGCGGCCGAACAGGGGCGTTCCGGTTCCACCACCTCTTCCGCGATCTGCTGCGCTATCGGCTCCGTGCCACGGACGCTGCGGCAGAGGCATCCCTCCTCAAGACGGCCGCCGACTGGTATGCGGCTCGCGGCGAGGTGGGCACCGCGATCGAGGCACTGCTCGCGGGGTCGCACTGGAGCGCGGCGATGGATCTCATCCTGGGCCGTGGACGCGAGGTGTACGAACGCGGCGAGACGGCCACGGTCGCCCGGTGGCTCGCCGAGGTGCCCCGTGAGCAGCGACGGACGCGGAAGGATGCCGAGCTGCTCTACGCGATCCTCGAAGGCATGTCGGGTCGAGCCGTCCTCGCCGAGACCACCGCCCGCGAGCTCATGGCGGACCCCGACCTCTCTCTCGAGCTGCAGATCGTGGGCAACTCGTATCTCGCGGGGCTCGTGCAGTTCCTCCCGCATCCGCGGGTCTACATCATCGACGGCGCGCGTGCGATCGAACTCCTCGCGGCGGAGCGCCCCGTCGCACTGCCGAATCTCCTGAACCTGACACAGCCGGCGACCCTCGAGACGTTCGCGAGGGTCTCGGTCGCCCGGGGGCACCTGCTGCTCGGCGACAGCCGGAAGGCGCGCACCCTCCTGCGCGAGGCTCTCGACGGCGATCGCAGCGCGTACGCCCCCTACCGCATCCACGCCCTCGGCACGCTCGCCATCGCCGAGGCATGGGACGGGTACCTCCGCCGCGCCACGGACTTCGCCGACGAGGCACTCGAGATGTCTCGGCAGCTCGATCTGCTGACCCACGCCGCCCCGGCCGACGCGTACCTGGCGCGCTCGCTGATCGCGATCAAGCGAGGCGAGCCCGAAGCAGGCGCCTTCTCGCTGCATGAGGGGTATGTCCGCGCGGCGGCCAACGCCCGTGCGCAGCTCATGTGGATCGCGCACGCCGAGGCCCGGCTCGTGGACCCCACAGGCACCGAATCGACCGCTCTTGCGCCGTCCACGCCGCCGCCGCCCCTCGTGGCTGACGCACTGGAGGCGATCGCGCGCAGACAGCAACGAGAAGCCGGTCGCCCGGCCAAGCCGACGAACGCCCGCACCTGGTCGCGAGTCGCATACGAGGATGTCGCGAGCATGCTCGCGAGCGGTGACCCGGCCGCCGCGCGCGCGAGGCTCGCGTCGTTCGATCTGCCCGATCCGATGCCGCCGTCGGTGTTCGTCGACGTGCAGCTGCTCGGTGCGTGGATCGCCGATCTGGAGCATCGCATCCCGGACTCGCGCGACTGCCTGCGGCGCGCACTCGAGGCGGCGCAGCCGGAAGAGCTCGTGCAGCCGTTCCGCCGTGCAGGGACTCCCGTGCTCCAACTGCTGCGCGAGCTGCCCGGCGCTCTGGAGGGCTTCCGCCGCGTCATCCTGGAGCGTACGGGCATCGCCTCGCAGCGCCCGCACATGGAAGCCCTCATCGAGCCTCTCACCGCGCGGGAGCTCGAACTGCTCGCCTACCTGCCGAGCCGGCTCACCAACGCCGAGCTGGCGGCACGGTGCTTCGTGTCGCTCAACACCGTCAAGACCCACATGGCGCACATCTACCGCAAGCTCGACGCGAACGGTCGGGATGCGGCCATCGCGCGCGCGCGCGAGCTCGGGCTCATCGACGAGGCGGAGATCGCCCGGATCGGGTGAGGCGCGGCCGCGCCGCGCGTGGCTACGCTCCGGCGCATGAGCAACGCGCCCGACCCTCTCATGTCCGCCCAGCCGGAGCCCACGGAACGGCGCCGCAGCGTGCTCGCGTCGATCCAGAGCCCGCTCGCGCTCGCGTTCATCGCGACGCTGGGCGTGCTGGGGGGTCTCGTCCTCGGCTCGGCGATCGGGTCGATCACGACGATCCTCGTCTACATCGTGCTCGCGCTGTTCGTCGCCTTGGGGCTCGATCCGGTCGTGCGGGTGCTCGAGCGCCGCGGTCTCAAGCGGGGTGCCGGCATCGCGATCGTCTTCGGCGTCTTCGCCCTGCTGGTGGCGGCCGTCGCGGTCTTCGTGGTGCCGCCCGTCATCGCACAGGTCGGCGAGCTCGTGCGCTCGATCCCGCAGGCGGTGCGCGATCTCGTCGACTCCGACTGGTTCCGGGCTCTCCCGGAGGACTTCCAGGCGAGTGTCACCGCCGGGCTCGCGCAGATCGCCGACGGTCTGAGCCAGCCCGAGACGATCGCGGCGATCGGCGGCGGGGTGCTCGTCGTGGGCATCGGCTTCGCGAGTGCGATCTCGGCCGGCTTCATCGTCGTCGCGCTCACGCTGTACTTCCTCGCATCCCTCACCGGCATGAAGGAGTCGCTCTACGCACTCGCGCCGGCGCGGGCCCGCCCTCGACTGCGCGACATGACCGAGCGGGTCACCAAGTCCGTCGGAAGCTCGCTCCTCGGGTCGGTGATCCTCTCGGCGATCAATGCCGGAATCGTGTTCGTGCTGCACGTCGTCATCGGACTCCCGTTCCCGGCGCTCATGGCGGCCATCGCGTTCGTCATCACGCTCATCCCGCTCTTCGGGTCGGTGATCTTCCTCTTCCTCGGCACCGCGGTCGCGCTCTTCACGAGCCCGACGCAGGCGATCGTCTTCGCCGTGTGCTACCTGATCTACATCCAGCTCGAGTCCTACGTCGTGAGTCCCCGGGTCATGACCCGCGCGATCCAGATCCCCGCGGCGCTCGTGCTCATCGGCGCGATGGTGGGCGGCGCGCTCATGGGCATCATCGGCGTGCTCGTCGCGCTGCCCGTCATGGCGTCGATCCTGCTCATCATCCGCGAGGTGGTCGTGCCGAAGCAGAATGCGAAGGTGTGATCAGCCGCCGTTCACGCGGTCGCGCCACGTCAGCAGCGGCGTCAGGCCCGACAGATCGTAGTCGGGGCCGTCGATCGCCGGGATGAGCAGCCGGAACCCGAGCTCGTGCAGACGGCTCGGCGCATCGTCGGCGAGCAGCGGGCCGAAGCCGCGGATCGTGAAGCCCGTCGAGAGTTCGATGGTCGCGGCATCCCGACCCTCCCGCTCGCACCACTCGTGCAGCACGCCGATCTTGCGCGGCAGGTCGTCGATCGCGGCGAAGGTGTGCCAGATGTCGGCGTGCTGGGCGACGAGTCGCAGCGTCTTGCGTTCGCCCTGACCGCCGATCAGGATCGGGATGCGACGGGTCGGCGCCGGGTTCAGCAGCTGCCATCGGCGGCGGATGCGGGGAAGATCCGATGCGAGTGCATCGAGCCGGGAGCCCACCGTTCCGAAGTCGTATCCGTACGCGTCGTAGTCGGGCTGGGCCCAGCCCGAACCGGTGCCGAAGACGAAGCGACCGCCGCTGATGTGGTCGATCGTGCGGGCCATGTCGGCCTGCAGATCGGGATTGCGGTACGAGCTGCAGTTGACGAGCGGGCCGAACTCGACGCGCTCGGTCTGCTCCGCCATCGAGGCGAGGAGGGTCCAGGCCTCGAAGTGCGGTGCGTCGAACGGTTCGGTCAGGGGGAGGAAGTGGTCCCAGTTGAAGATGGCGTCGACGCCCATGTCCTCCGCGCGGAGGACCGCGTCGCGGAAGGCGCGGTAGGTGGCGTGCTGCGGGGCGAGCTGCACGCCGATGCGGACCGGGCGATGGGATGCCGGGTGCACCGTCACGATGGATCCAGCCTCAGCACCTGGGCCGACTCGCCGATCGCGACGTCGTCGACGATCCGCAGCGTGCGCGCGACGTCGTCGATCGCGCCGATGACGGTGCCGAAGCGCTCGCGTTCGGCGCATACCGCCGTCACGGTGACGATGTGCGTCCCGGTGTCCCACGTGTAGGTCGCGAACGGCGGCGTGCGCTGGTCCTGCGGAAGGGGCATGGCGAGCTTCTCGCCGGTGCCGAGGTATGCGCTGCGGAAGCTCTCGGTGTCGTCGTACTCCATCGGCATCATGGCGCGCGCCGTCCGCAGCTGCGCCGTCGCCTCCTGGATCTGCGCCATCACGACCACGAGCTCGGGGTCTGCCTTCCACACCCACACCAGCACGCGACCCGCGGCGCGCTTCATGAGGAACGGCGCAGCCTGGCTCATCGCCCACGCGGCGACCGCGCTGCCCGGACGCTGGTCGGCGCCCATCGCGCGGTTCGCCTGAGACAGCAGCATGCGGATCGCGGCTTTGCGGTGGCGTCGGCCGCGCCAGCCGAGCGACTCGGTGACGGGCACCCAGAGGGCGGGATCGGCGTCGGCCTGAAGTCGCGGCATGACTCCAGCGTACGTTCCGCCTCCCGGGTCTCGGAAAGCGCTCGGGTACAGTGGAGGGGCCGCACGCACCCTCCGCTCGCGTGGCCGCCGCAGAGCTTCGCGCACAGAAATGGCAACCCGCATCCCGTGACATCCCCCGAGACGCCCGGTGCACCTCTTCCCGACGACGCGCGACCGCTCACCGTCCTGATCGGCGCCGACACGTTCCTGCCGCACATCAACGGCGCCGCCCGGTTCACCGAGCGACTCGCCGCGGGCCTCGTGGAGCGCGGCCACGATGTGCACGTCATGGCGCCGAGCGCCGGGCACCGCAATCACGGCGTGTTCCGCGAGACCATCGAGGGCGAGCAGATGACGGTGCACCGCCTGCCGTCGTGGCGCTGGCCCCCGCACGACTGGCTCACCTTCGTCCTGCCGTGGATGGCGAAGCACTACGCCCGCAAGGCGCTCGACGAGGTGAAGCCGGATGTCGTGCACATCCAGTCGCACATCGTGATCGGGCGCGGTCTCGCGCGCGAGGCGCGCAAGCGCGGCATCCCGATCATCGCGACGAACCACATCATGGCCGAGAACATCCTCGACTTCACGACGCTGCCGGCGTTCCTCGACCGGATCTTCGTGAAGCTCGCCTGGGCGGACGCGAAGCGCACGCTCGACATGGCGCGCGCGGTCACGACACCCACCAAGCGCGCAGCCGAGTTCCTCGAGACGACGATCGAGATCGAAGGCGTCGTCGCGATCTCGTGCGGCATCGACGCCCGCAACTACACCGCGGACCTCGCGCCGCGCGATGCGAACCGCATCGTCTCGCTCGGCCGCCTCACGACCGAGAAGCAGATCGACGTGACACTGCGCGCGATCGCCAAGCTCGACCCGGCGCTCGACGTGCGCTTCGACGTGATCGGCAAGGGCGACCAGCAGCGTGCGCTCGAGCAGCTGACGTCCCAGCTCGGGCTCACCGACCGGGTCACGTTCCACGGGGCGACCTCGGACGAGGAGCTGCGGGCGTACCTCACGAACGCGAGCGTCTTCGTGATCTCGTCGATCGCCGAGCTGCAGTCCATCGCGACGCTCGAGGCGATGGCCTCGGGGCTGCCCGTCGTGGCAGCGGATGCCGTCGCCCTGCCGCACCTCGTGCACGACGGCGAGAACGGCTATCTCTTCACACCCGGCGACGCCGACCAGCTCGCGGCGCGCATCACGGACGTCCTGACCGCGTCCCCCGAAGATCGACTCAGGATGCAGCAGGCCTCGCTGGACGGCGTCGTCATCCACGACATCACCCGCACGCTCGAGACGTTCGAGGCGCTCTACCGCGACGAACCCCTGCCGGAGTAGCCGCCGTGCACGTCGTGATGTTCGGCGATCAGCACGTCGAGTCGCTCGGCGGGGCGCAGGTCTCGATGCGCCTGCAGCGGCGGTTCCTCGAGAAGGCGGGCCACACGGTCACGATCGTCGCTCCGGCGATGCACGGACCGCGGGGTCGATCGGCACCGGCATCCGATGCGTACGTCGACCTGCCGTCCGTCCCGATCACGTTCGACCGCGAGTACTCGCTCACCTGGCCGGGCCGACGCACGGATCGTCGCGTGGACGCGGCGCTCGCCGATCGCCCGCCGGTGGACGTCGTGCACGTGCAGGCCGACTTCTGGGGCGCGTTCATCGGTCACCGCTACGCGCGACGTCACGGCATCCCGGTCGTGCACACGATGCACAACCGGCTCGACGTCGGCATCGCGGCGATGTCGCCGTTCCCGGGACTCGTCCTGCGATTCCTCAACTGGTGGGAGCGCCGCGTGCTCGGCGAGCGGACGCCCGGTCACGACGGGTGGGCGTTCCTGCGTCGGCTGGCCGTGCGATCGGATGCCGTGACCGCCCCCTCGGCGCACTTCGCGCACCGGCTCGAAGAGCACGACGTGGTTCCGCCCGCGGGCACGGTCGACGTCGTGTGGAACGGGATCGACGACGACAATCTTGCGGCGGCGCTCGCCGAAGCGTCCGACCGGCGTGCACCCGGTCGCCCGCGGTTCGTCTGGCTCGGGCGCATGAGCCCCGAGAAGCGGCTGCTGCCGTTCCTCGAGGCGCTGGCCGCTTCGGGAGTGGATGCCGAGGTCGAGCTGATCGGCGGTGGCGGCCAGCTGGCGGCTGCGCGCCGGCTCGCCGAGAAGAGCCGTGCGACCGTCGTGTTCGCGGGCAAGCTGCCCTACGCCGAGGCGCTGCGCCGCATCCGAGCCGCCGACGCGGTCGTGCAGACGTCGATCGGCTTCGAGACGCAGGGCATGACGATCTTCGAGGCGGCCTCGCTCGGCACGCCCTCGATCGTGAGCGACCCGGATCTCGCAGCGGAGCTCGGTGCGGGCTTCTGGCAGGTGCCGGATGCCTCGGTCGAGGCGCTCGCCGCGACGCTGCGCCGCGCGTCCGCCGACATCGCGGCCGGCGCTGCGCCGACACCCGATCCGACGATCCGCGAGCGGTTCCGACAATCGTCGCGGACGGCGGCGATGGTCGAGATCTACGACCGCGTCACCGCGTGACGGCGTCGACGCGAGGGGTTGCTGCGCCTCAGGGTAGACGCGTGCGGTCTGTCGGGATGCGGTGGTAGCCGTCCTTCGCGAGGGCGTTGAGGGTGGCGGCGACCGCGAGGGCCGCGAGGGCTGAGAGAACAATCACCAGGAACATGGCAGTAACGCTACGCTTGCGTTAGGACTGCCAACAGTGGCAGGATGGCCACAGTTCGCACGATTCCTGCCACGAGCACCCGGGAGCATCCATGAAGACCGTCGCCGTCATCGTCCAAGACGGATTCGCACCGTTCGAGTTCGGGGTCGCGTGCGAGGCCTTCGGCCTCGACCGCTCGGATGACGGCATCCCGAACTTCGACTTCCGCGTCGTGACGCCCGATCCGGGAGTGGTGAAGTCCAAGCTGGGCTTCTCGCTCAACGTCGACGACGACCTCTCGTTCGCGTACGAAGCCGACCTCGTGGTCGTGTCGCCGACGCCGCGTCAGTACTGGCGCACCAACGACGAGCGCGTGCTCGACGTGATCCGCGACGCCGTCGCCCGCGAGGCGTGGGTCATGAGCGTGTGCAGCGGGTCGTTCATCCTGGGCGCTGCAGGCGTCCTCGACGGTCGCAAGGCGACGACGCACTGGATGTATGCGGACGTCATGGCCGAGATGTACCCCGCCGTCGAGGTCGATCCCGACGTGCTGTACGTGCAGGACGGCCGCATCATCACGAGTGCCGGCACCGCCGCGGGTCTCGATGCGTGCCTGCACCTGCTGCGGCAGGAGCTCGGCGCCGAGATGACCAACCGCATCGCGCGGCGCATGGTCGTGCCGCCGCAGCGAGACGGCGGCCAGGCGCAGTTCATCGACCGGCCGCTGCCGCAGGTGCAGTCGCTCTCTCTCGCGCCCGTGAGCGACTGGATGCTCGACCACCTCCGCGAGGAGCTCACGGTCGATCAGCTCGCCGCGAAGGCGCACATGTCTCCGCGCACGTTCGCCCGGCGCTTCAAGGCGGACTTCGGCGCCACTCCGGCCGCCTGGCTCGCACGGCAGCGCATCATCCACGCCCAGCGCCTGCTCGAGAAGACCGACCTGGGCCTCGACCGCATCGCGTACGAGAGCGGGTTCGGCTCCGCCGCCGTCCTCCGCCAGAACTTCTCGCGCGCTCTGGGAACGACCCCGACGGCGTATCGCGCGCGATTCTGCTGCACGCTCGAGGCGATGGATGCCGCGACCCCGACGCTCGAGTCGGTCGCGTGATCGGGCGGTGGGCGCCGATTCCGGTGCCCACCGCCCGATCGTGCCGCGCTACTGGGCGTACCAGTCGCGCAGCGTGTTGATGTCGATCTCCGGTGCCGCCTTGCGTGCGCCGACGTCCGCGCCGCGGACAGAGGTCACATCGGCTGCGAAGGTGACGATCGCCGCAGCGACCGCGTCGGAGTTCACGTCGAGAGCGGGCCTGCTGATGTTGCCCTTGAGCTTCTTCAGCCCGCCGTAGATCGCCGGGTCCTGACCTGCTCCGGTGAAGTTGTCGCACGCGGCGTGGTAGCACGGGTCGTACGCGACCCCCGCCTTGCCTCCGAACTGCGCGGCCTCGGTCGCGGTCTTCACGCCCTCGGCGCCGGTGAACAGGCCGCCGGCCGGGATGTCGACCGCGATGAACGGGCCGTAGTCCGAGCGTCCCGAGAACTCCGTGGCGACCGAGAAGAGGCCGCGCTTCGCGAAGAAGTCCTTGAACACGGCCTCGATCTCACCGGATCCGGCCGGGATCGGCACGGGTGCGGCGATGTCGGACTGGTCGCCGTCGTAGACCCCGAGCGTGTAGTTCGGCGAGCCGATCATGTCGAAGTTGAGGTAGAGCGCGATCGACTCCGCCTGCTCGGGCGAGAGGCTGCCTACGTAGTACTCGGAGCCGAGCAGTCCCTCCTCTTCGGCGCCCCACCATGCGAAGCGCACGGTGTTGGTCGGCTTCATCTTCTTCATCTGGATCGCCGTCTCGAGCAGCGCGGCACTGCCGCTGCCGTTGTCGTTGATGCCCGGGCCCTCGAGCACGCTGTCGAGGTGCGCGCCGGCCATGACGACGTTGGCGTCGTCACCGGTCTTCGTCTCGGCGAGGACGTTGTACGCGACCGTCCGCGTCGAGGCGACCGTCACGGTCACGACCGCGCCGGGGTTCGCGGCGAGGTCTTCGCCGACCGCCGACGAGGCGAAGACGGCGGGGATCGTGAGACCGGTCGCGTCGCCGATCATGCCGACGAGGCCCGCGCGGCCGTCGTTGGACACGATGACGGCGGATGCTCCGGCAGCCTGCGCGTTGAGCGCCTTGACGGCGAAGCCGCACGTGCCGCGTTGGACGAGGGCGACCGCGCCGGCCTCGAAGTCGGCGAAGTCCTCGGGTTCGCAGCCGCTCGTGCTGGTGCCGTCCGCGGGGAACGGCTGGACGAGGTCGACGGGAGTGAGGGCGCCCGTCCCCGAACCCTCGGGCACGCCCGAGTCGAACTGGTTCTGGGTGAAGTCGCTGCCGTAGGCCCACGCGGTCGCGGGATCCTCGCGGGTCAGCGTCGTGCTGTCGGCGTAGTTCGTGTAGCCGAACTCCTGGATCTGCGGCTGGTAGCCCGCGCCGCGGAGCTCCTTCACGATGTAGTTGACGGATGCCGCGTAGCCGGGCTGTCCGGCGGCGCGGTTGCCGCCGTTCGCGTCGGCGATCTGCTGCAGCTTCTTGAGGTGTTTGAGAACGCCGTCGACGGTGACAGCCTTCGTGATCTTGTCGACGTCGTTCTTGGGCACGGCGTACGCAGGGGTCGCGAGCGCCATCGATCCCAACAGAGCGGCGGCGGCGATGACCGCTCCCGCTCCACGAATCTTCGGGGACATGGGTTTCCTTTCGAGGAGGCGGACGCCCTCGTTGGCGCCGCCGGTCGAGACCCTACGCCCGGGTCGCCCCGCGGGTAAGGGCGTGGTCGAACCCGCATTGCCCCGGTAGACTCGGTGCTGGTAAACTTGAGTCAAGACGGCTCAACTTTGCCGCATGACTCTCAGGAGAACGCATGAACGCCACCCCGCAGCCCGGACAGGAGGACGCGCGGAGCGCCCTCGAGCAGTACGGGATCAACCTCACCGACCGTGCCCGCCAGGGCAAGCTCGACCCCGTCATCGGGCGGGACAGCGAGATCCGGCGCGTCAGCCAGGTGCTGACCCGCCGCACCAAGAACAACCCCGTCCTGATCGGCGAGCCCGGCGTCGGCAAGACGGCCGTCGTCGAAGGCCTCGCCCAGCGCATCGTCGCGGGAGACGTGGCCGAGTCGCTCAAGGGCAAGGAGCTCGTCACCCTTGACATCTCCGCGCTCGTCGCGGGCGCGATGTACCGCGGCCAGTTCGAGGAGCGGCTCAAGAGCGTCCTCAAGGAGATCACCGAGTCCGACGGCCAGATCATCACCTTCATCGACGAGTTGCACGTGCTCATGGGCGCGGGCGGTGGTGAGGGGTCGGTCGCGGCATCCAACATGCTCAAGCCGATGCTCGCGCGCGGCGAGCTGCGCCTCATCGGCGCGACCACGCTCAACGAGTACCGCGAGTTCATCGAGAAGGACGCCGCGCTCGAGCGCCGCTTCCAGCAGGTCTACGTCGGCGAGCCCAATGTCGAGGACACCGTCGCGATCCTGCGCGGTCTGAAGGAGCGCTACGAAGCGCACCACAAGGTCGCGATCGCCGACGGTGCCCTCGTGGCCGCGGCATCCATGTCCAATCGCTACATCCCCAGCCGTCAGCTGCCCGACAAGGCCATCGACCTGATCGACGAGGCGGCGTCGCGCCTGCGCATGGAGATCGACTCCGCGCCGCTCGTGATCGACGAGCTGCGCCGGCACGTCGACCGGCTCAAGCTCGAGGAGATGGCCCTCAAGCGCGAGAAGGACGACGCGTCGAAGGACCGCCTCGCGACCCTGCGCGCGACCCTCGGTGCCGAGGAGGCACGGCTCACCGAGCTGCAGCAGCGCTGGGAGCAGGAGCGCGCCTCCCTGAACCTCGTCGGAGATCTCAAGACCAAGCTCGACGCCGCGCGGATCGAGGCGGAGCGCGCGCAGCGCGAGGGCAACCTCGAGCGCGCCTCGCGCCTGCTCTACGCCGACATCCCGAACCTCGAGCGCCAGGTCATGGAGGCCGAGAAGCTCGAGACGTCGGAAGACCGCATGGTCGGCGACCAGGTCACCGAGGAGGACATCGCGAAGGTCATCGCGGCGTGGACGGGCATCCCGGTCGGCAGGCTCCTGCAGGGCGAGACCGAGAAGCTGCTGCACCTCGAGCACGAGCTCGGCAAGCGGCTCATCGGGCAGAAGGACGCCGTGAAGACGGTGGCGGATGCCGTGCGGCGCAGCCGTGCGGGCATCAGCGACCCGAACCGGCCGACGGGCTCATTCCTGTTCCTCGGCCCGACGGGCGTCGGCAAGACCGAGCTCGCCAAGGCGCTCGCCGAGTTCCTCTTCGACGACGAGCACGCCATGGTGCGCATCGACATGTCGGAGTACGGCGAGAAGCACTCGGTCTCGCGTCTCGTCGGTGCTCCTCCCGGCTACGTGGGCTACGAGCAGGGCGGTCAGCTGACCGAGGCGGTGCGCCGGCGCCCGTACTCGGTCGTGCTGCTCGACGAAGTCGAGAAGGCGCACCCCGAGGTGTTCGACGTGCTGCTCCAGGTGATGGACGACGGTCGCCTGACCGACGGCCAGGGTCGCACGGTCGACTTCACGAACGTGATCCTGATCCTGACGTCGAACCTCGGCTCGCCGATCCTCATCGATCCGACGCTCTCCACCGAAGAGAAGCGCGACCAGGTGCTGGCGCTCGTGCGACAGGCGTTCCGGCCCGAGTTCGTCAACCGCCTCGACGACACCGTCGTGTTCCACGCTCTCACCGAGTACGACCTCGCGCAGATCGTGGAGCTCTCGGTCGACGCGCTCCAGCGACGTCTGAGGGACCGTCGACTGACGCTCGCCGTCACGCCCGACGCGCGCGCCTGGCTCGCCGAGCGCGGCTACGACCCGCTCTTCGGAGCGCGGCCGCTGCGCCGACTGATCCAGTCCGAGATCCAGGACCGTCTCGCGATGGGCATCCTGGCGGGCACGATCCGCGACGGCGACGTCGTGCGGGTGGATGTCTCGGCCGATGGCTCGGCGCTCGCGCTCACGAGCTCCGGCCCCGCGGCGAAGGACGACGAGGAGGTCATCGAGGCGATCCTCGAGGACTAGCGACGTCGGCCACGGAGCCCCCGCATCCCGTCACAGGAATGCGGGGGCTCCGTCGTAGTGGGACGATCGAGCGTGCGCATCATCCGCGGCCTCTGGGGGTCCTCTCATCCGGGACCGACCCTCGTGGTGACGGCGCTCGCGCTCGGGCTCGGTGTCGCGGTCGGTCTCGAGCCGTGGCGGCTCGCGCTGCTGGTGCTCGCCGTCTTCGCCGGTCAGCTGTCCGTGGGTGTGTCCAACGATGCCCTCGATGCGGCCCGCGATCGGGCCGTCGGGCGGCGCGACAAGCCGATCGCCCGAGGCGACCTCACCCTGCGGACGGCATGGATCGGGGCTTCCGCCTTCCTGGCTCTCGCACTCGCGCTGTCGGTGCCGTTGGGGTGGCGGATGCTGGCGGCCCACGCACTCGCGCTGGGGTCGGCGTGGGCGTACAACGCGGGACTCAAGGCGACCGCGTTCTCGGTGATCCCCTTCGCCGTGAGCTTCGGGATCTTCCCCTCGCTCGCGCCGCTCTCGGCCGCCTCGCCGGCGTTCGCCGCGTGGTGGGCATGGATCGCGGGCGGCGCGCTCGGCGTGGCCGTGCACTTCACCAACGTCCTGCCCGACCTCGCCGACGACGCGTCGACGGGCGTGCGCGGGCTGCCGCATCGCCTGGGTGCCCGCCCGTCCGCCGTCATCGCGGCGGTCGCCGTGTCGGTGGGGGCCGTGGCGGTGCTGCTCGGCCCGGTCGCGGGCGACATCGCGCAGGTGCCCCCGTTCTCATGGGCGCTGTTCATCGCGGTCGTGCTCGTCGCAGTCGCGACCGTCGTGCGTGCACTCGCCGGCCCGCCCGGCCGCATCCTGTTCCGCCTCGTCATGCTCGCCGCGCTCCTCCTGGCCGCGCAGCTGATCGTGTCGGGCTCGGCGCTGGCGGCCTGAGCTCACGCGTCCCGGTCGAATCCCATCGCGTACGCGCGCGCGAAGAGGGACCCCGCCGCGCCGGCGAGCATCGCCGTGACGACAGCGCGCCGTGCGGCGTGCGCGAGCGGCTCGAGAGGGCGACCCAGAGCGGTGTTGAGGCTCGCGAGGGATGCCGCGGTGCGCGCACTGCGCACACGTCTGTGCTCCCACCGGCGCAGTGCCCGCTCGGGCGCGTGGCCGGCCCGTACCCAGTCGGCCAGGAGCGGCGCGAGCGTGACCGCGTCGAGCAGGCCCAGGTTCATGCCCTGCCCGCCGATGGGGCTCACCTCGTGGGCCGCATCGCCGATCACGAACACGCGGTCCCGGCGCATCTGCGCTGCCGTGAACCGGCGTACCCCGAAGCCCGTCGCGGCGGTGAGAGCCGTGGCCGCGGTCACCTCGCCCCGCATCCGGAGAGCCGTCCGCAGCCTGTCCGTGCGCGCGTCCGCAGAGTCGTCGGCCTCGGGGTCGTCCCACGCGACGAACCTGCGCGCGCCTCCGGGCAGGGGGAAGGACTCGAGCACGCCCGATCGATCGAGGTTGACGACCGCCACCTCGGCATCGGCACGGGGCTCCACGGCGACGTCGGCCATGAGGTAGCGGTCCCGGTACTCGTGCGCTCGCGGCGACCGGTAGACGAGGCCGCGGGCGCCCGCGCCGGAAGCGACGACGACGAGCGGGGCCTCGACCTCGGTCAGGTGGCCCGCGACGCCGGCGCGCACCCGGACGCGATCGCCCCGCGGCTGCACGGCGAGCACCTCCGCTCCGCGGAGGGGTTCGGGCATCCCGGCCGACAGCGCGGCTTCGGTCGATGACTGCGGCAGCGTCGCGACGAACGGGAACCGCATCGACAGCCGATCGAACCGGACCACGCCGACGCGCCGGCCGTCGACGCGCGCCTCGCCCCGCGGGACCCGCTGCGCGTGCTCGAGCAGACGCTCCGTGAGCCCGGACGCTTCGAGCGCGGCGAGCACGGGAGCATGGATGCCGATCGCCCGCGATCCGCCGCCGGCCCGCGGGCGCCGTTCGTACACCTCCACGGCGACGCCGCGGCGGTGAAGCTCGCCGGCGAGGAGCATGCCCACCGGCCCCGCTCCCACGACGACGACGTCAGGCACGGCCGGCTCCGACAGCCAGGACGCGGAACGGGGCCGGTGTCGAGACCGACCAGTCCCCGGGCGCCGCGTCGTCGAGCAGCGACTGGAGTTCGACCCGGGTGAAGCTCCGGCGGATCGATCTCAGGCCGTCGGTGCGCAGGAAGGTCCCCGGCGCGAAGGGGGTCACCGCGAGGGAGTAGAGCCCGTACGCGAGCCGGCCGCGGGCGATGTCGCCGTGCGCGACGAGTCCCGATGACAGCGCCTGCGACTCGGCGAGGAAGGTCAGCAGCCCCCCGTCGAGGTGATGCAGCACGTGGTTCGACACGACGGCATCGAACGTCTCGCCGCGGGCGACCAGGGCCGCGGCATCCGCGCATTCGAATCGGATGCCGGCGGCGGCGTTCTCCGCCGCGACGGCGTGGGCGCGGGGGTCGGGATCAGCGCCCGTCCACTCGACGTCGAGGCCGTCCCGCCGGGCGAGCGCGGCGAGGCGGAGGACGAGGTCGCCGCCGCCCGAGCCGAGGTCCAGCACGCGGGCGGGTCGCCCCAGGCGCGCGAGAAAGGGGCCGAGGTGGGCGCGATACACGACTCCCCACGCCGAGATGAGGCGGTTGATCGTCTCGAAGCGGCGCAGGGTCGCATCCAGACGCTCGGGGTCGCAGTCGGGGTCGTCCATGAGCTCGCGCAGCTCGTCGTCGCGCACGCTCAGGTTCATGCGCCGGCACCTCGCTTGGTCACGAGCGCGGATTCGACGGTGAGGCCGGGTCCGAACGCCAGGGCGGCGATCGCGGCGCCGTCGGCGACGCCCGCATCGTGCAGGAGCGAGCGGAGGATGAAGAGGATGGTGGCGCTCGACATGTTCCCGTACGCGCTGAGCACGTCGCGCGAGGGCTGCATGGCCTCGGGGGCGAGGTCGAGTCCGGTCTCGACGCGGTCCAGGATGCTGCGGCCGCCCGGGTGGACGGCCCAGGCATCCGGCGCCTGCCCCGAGAGGAACCCGTCCACGGCACCGCGGATCTCGCGCCCGATGATGCGCGGCACCTCAGCCGACAGCACCATCTCGAACCCGCGATCTCCGATCGTCCAGACCATGTCGCTCTCACCCTCGGTCGTGAGGGTTGTCGCGAAGCGCTCCAGCTCGAGCCCACCCGCCCGGCCGACTCCGTCGCGCGCCGTCACGACCGCGGCCGCCGAGCCGTCGGCGAACACCGAGGACGCGACGATCTGCTGCGAGTCGGAGGATCCGGTGATGTGGAGCGTGCACAGTTCCGTGCAGACGACCAGGACGACCGCGTCGGGCTGCGCGACCGTGATCCGCGACGCCAGCCGCAGAGCGGGGAGGGCGGCGGCGCAGCCCATGAAGCCGATGTTGTAGCGCTCGACGGCCGGCGAGAGCCCGAGGTCTCGCACGAGCCGGTAGTCCGGTCCGGGTGCGAAGAATCCCGTGCACGAGACCGTGACGACGTGCGTGATGGCGGATGCCTCGACCTCCGCCTCCTGCAGGGCGGCGCGTCCCGCCTCGGCGGAGAGGCCCGGGGCGAGCGCAGCGTAGACGTCGTTGCGCGCGCCCGTCGTCGGCGAGAGCAGCACCCGGTCGGCGCCGACGAAGTCGACGCCCGCGGGACCGGGGACGCCGTCCGCGGCGTCCGCCAGCTGTGTCAGCACGGTATGGCGCCGATCGATGGCGGCAGAATCGAACGAGGCCCCGATGAGCCGGCGCGCCAGTCGATCGAGTCCCGGCTGCGCCGCGAAGAAGTCCCGGATGCGCGTCTGCTCCACGGCGGCCGAGGGAACGGCGGTGCCGATCGAGACGATGCGTGCGGCCATGGTGACAATCAATCACGGTTCCGGGCCGAATCGGTCCTCCCGCGGGATTTTCCTTCCTACGGGTTGGCTGTACGGTCGGTCCATGCGCATCGCCGGCACGGGCCGTTTCGTCTTCATCACGCAATGGGTCGCCGCGGTAGTGCTGCCGGCCTTCTTCTTCGTGGGCCGTGCTTTCGTCGGGGCGGATGCCGGCTGGCTCGCCGTCATCGGCGTCGTCTACGGCTTCTTCCTCATCCTCCTGATGCTCCTGCCGCCCTTGCTGACGGTCTTCGATCGCGACGTGCGCGCGCGCAAGGCGACGCGCCACTGGTACGACATCGCGACCTTCGTCCTGTGGGGCGCGTTCCTCGTGGCATCCCTCACCGTGCCCGACGCCGGCGACAGCGGCTCCGTGAACACGGCGCTCACGAACTGGACGGGCGGCGCGGTGTCGAACGACGCCGCCGCCGTCATCTGCGGGATCGCGGGCATCGTGATCGGCATCGCCTACCTCGCGACCTTCGTTCTCGCGATCATGGGGATCGTGCGGGCGGGCCGCACCGTCGCCGCGCCCGCCTGAGTCAGCGGTCGTCGACCGACGGCAGCTCGCGCATCGCCCAGAACGGCCCGAACACGACGAAGGCCGCCGACAGCAGCTGACCGGTCGCGCCGATCCACATCGTCGCCACCACGCCGAGCCACTCGCCGAGCGCTCCCGCCGCGAGCGCGGCGATCGGCATGACCCCCCACACGACGAAGCGGATCGACGCGTTCATGCGGCCGAGCAGGCGCGGGGGAGTGATCCGCTGCCGGAAGGTCACCTGCGTGATGTTGTAGAGCAGCACCGTGAACAGGCCCACGAACCCCTGGACGACGAGCAGCGGGAAGGCGATCGCCGGCACCATCGCGGCCACGGGGAGCAGCAGGGCGATGATCGAGAACGCGATCGCGCTCACGGGGATCGCGCGGGCCTCGCCGATCCAGGCGACGATCCGGGGCGTCGCGATCGCGCCGAGCAGGCCGCCGACGGCGCTCAGGGCGAAGATGACGCCCATGCTCTGCGCCGACAGGCCGAGCTCGCGCAGGATGAAGATCGGCAGCAGGGTGAACGAGATCGTGCTGAAGAGGTTCGACACGCTCGTCGTGCCCACGATCCGCCGCAGGTAGCGGTTGCCGAAGACCCACGCGAGTCCTTCTCTGATCGAGCGGATCAGCGGGTCGTGCTCGTGCTTCTCGGGCACCCTCTCGTTGTCGCGTGCGACCGAGAGGAACACGAAGGACGCGAGGTAGGTGCCGACCGTGATGAGGATCGCGACGGGCGCCGTGAGGATGCCGATGAGCCAGCCGCCGGCGGCGGGACCGACGATCCCCGCGAGCTGCGACGTCGACTCGAACTTGCCGTTCGCCTCGGCGATCTGGTCGCTGCGCACGAGCGACGGCACGACGCTCTGGTACGACACGTCGAAGAACACCGTCGCAACGCTCACCACGAGCGCGACGGCGTACAGGTGCCACATCTCGAGCGAGCCCGCCCACCACAGCAGCGGGATGCAGCCCAGAGCGAGCGCGCGCACCAGGTCGGCCCACACCATGACCCGGCGCTTGCGCATCCGGTCGATCCAGGCGCCGGCCGGCAGTCCCACGACCAGGAACGCCGCGGTGCCCGCCGCGTTGAGCAGACCCACTTCGAACTCGGTCGCGTTGAGGAACAGCACCGCGAGCACGGGGATCGCGAGTTCGGTGATCTGCGCGCCGAACTGCCCGAACGCCTGGCCGCTCCACACCGTGAGGAAGTTGCCGTCGCGCCACAGCGAGGGCCTGTGGCCCTTCTCCGGGGGTGCGGCGATCGCCTGGTCCGCCTCGACGGCGTCGTCGACGCGGCCGGGGGAGAGGGGGGTGGATGCCTCCGCCCGCGCCTCGGCGCGGACCTCGGCATCCATCGCCTCGTCGTGCGACGCATCGGGTGATTGGGACATGCCAATCAGTCTGGGCGACTGATTGGGGAATGTCAATCAGTCGCGGTAAGGTCGATCATGGCCACTGCAGGAGATGAGGAACCGATCGCCCCCTCCGACAGTGAGGACGCCGATCTCCAGGCGAAGGGCCGCGCGCTGAGCTCGCCGCTGCGCATGCGCGTGCTGCGGCTGTGCGCCTTCGAATCCCGCACCAACAAGGAGCTCGCCGAGCTGCTGGGCGTCAACCCGGGCACGATGCTGCATCACGTTCGCACCCTCGTGAACACGGGATTCCTCGTAGCCGAGCCGCCGCGCACCGGCGCCCAGGGATCGCGTGAGGTGCCGTACCGCGCGACGGGCCTGTCGTGGACCACGCCGATGCCCAACACGAGCTACGTGCTGGTCGAGACCTTCCTGCAGCAGATCGCCGGACTCGAATCCGAGGACATCGACACCGCGTGGCTCGGACTCAAGCTCAACGACGCCCACAAGAAGGAGCTCCTGGATCGCCTGTTCGGGCTCATCATCGAGTTCAAGGAGCGCGGACCCGACGCCGACGGCGCGACCTACTCGCTCTTCACGGCGTTCCACCCCGACGTGAATCCCCCCGCGCCGGCAGAGCCGACGACGTGAAGAAAGGAGATTCTCCCCGGAAAAGGATGTTCCGGTCGGATTCATCCTTCTCTCAGCGCGTTCTCCTTCAGCCGCGGCGCTAGCGTCTACGCATGACCATCGCGACGGCCGACCTCTACGACGAGCGGGGCGAGGAACTCGATTCGCTCTCGCTGCCGTTCCACGACATCGGCGGTCGTGTCGCCTTCGACGGCCCGATCCGCACCGTTCGCTGTCACCGCGACAACGCCCTCGTCAAGACCGTGCTCGCGACCGCGGGCGACGGTGCGGTGCTCGTGATCGACGGCGCAGGCTCCCTCGAGTCCGCGCTCGTGGGCGACCTCATCGCGGCATCCGCCGTCGCGAACGGCTGGGCCGGCCTCATCGTGCACGGCGCGATCCGCGACCGTGCGGCGATCGCCGCACTGCCGCTGGGCGTCAAGGCACTCGGGTCCAATCCGCGCAAGAGCGCGAAGGACGGCGTCGGAGAGGTCGACGAGCCCGTCACGATCGCCGGGGTGACCTTCACGCCGGGTCGCCACGTCTGGGCCGACGCCGACGGGATCCTCGTCGAGCGTTGACGCGGCAGGGGCCGCGGCAGATGCTGGGGTCATGACCGGTTTCCACGCAGACCACGCCTTCAGCGGCTTCTCCATCGCCGACGCGAAGGCCACCCGCGAGTTCTATGCCGACATCCTCGGCATCGAGGTGCACGACAACGAGATGGGGTTCCTCGAGCTGCACCTCGAGTCGGGCGCGACCGTCCTCGCCTACACGAAGCCGAACCACGAGCCGGCGGCCTTCACGATCCTGAACTTCCCCGTCGACGACATCGACAGCGCCGTGGACGAGCTCAACGCGAAGGGGGTCGTCACGAAGATCTACTCCGACGACGAATTCGCCACCGATGCGAAGGGCATCGCGCGCGGCGGCCCGGGGCGCGGACCCGACATCGCCTGGTTCCGCGACCCCTCGGGGAACGTCCTCGCCGTCCTGCAGAACTGACGCACGGATGCCCCGCCCTCCGAAGCCGGGAGGACGGGGCATCCGGAACCGTCGTCAGCCTGCGAGCGCCTCGCGCAGCTTGACGCGTGCGCCCATGCGCAGGAGCGAGTTCTGGTAGATCCGCGCGCCCAGCAGGATCGCCGCGACGCAGGTCGCGATGAGGATCGCGAGCGACAGCAGCGGCTCCCACCACTCGGCCTGCCCGAGGAACATGCGCATCGGCATGCCCACGGGGGCCGAGAACGGCACGTACGACATGATCGTCAGCACCGTGGGGTTGTTCCAGAAGAAGATCACCAGGAAATACGGAGCCATGATGAGCAGCAGGAGCGGCGTCGTCGTCGACCCGATGTCCTCCATGCGCGAGACCATCGACGCGGCGGCCGCGAACAGCGCCGCGAGCAGGATGAACCCGAAGAGGAAGAAGATCGCGAACCACGCCAGCGGCGCGCCGAGTCCCTGCAGCAGCTCGGTCTGGCCGGTGACGGTCAGCCCGACGACCGCTATCGCCGCGAGGATCAGGATCTGACCCATCGCGAGGATCGTGTTGCCGATGACCTTGCCCGCCAGGAGCGCGCGCGTCGGGATCGCCGAGATGAGCAGCTCGACGACGCGCGTCTGCTTCTCCTCCACGACGCTCGCGGCGATCGTCGAGCCGAACGTCTGCGCCGAGAACAGGAAGATGATGCCGAACCCGATCGCGGCGATGTAGCCGAGGAAGTTCGTCGCGTCCTCGGGGCTGAGCAGCTCGGTGGGAGGCAGCTGGGCGAGCTGCAGCAGCAGCGTCGACGAGACGTCGCTCTCGGCGATGACGGTGAAGCCGGTGGGCGACGCGGAGTCGCCGACGATCGCGGCATCCACGTCCCCGGCGGTCACCAGCGCTTCAGCGGCGGCGCGGTCGTCGACGGCGGTGATGTCCAGCCCGCCGGCGTTCTGGACGTACTGCTCGGCATCGGCGGTCACCGCGACGGGCGTGCCGGTGTCGTTCTTGGCGGTGAACCCGAGCCACACGACGCCGATGAGGGCGATCGCGAAGAGGATGCCGAACGAGATCAGGAATGACTTGCTGCGCAGCTTCGAGCCGATCTCGCGTTCGGCGACGAGCCACGTGCTCTGCGCGAAGGTCGGGGTCTGGGTCTGGGTGGGAGTGCTCACTGGATGACCTCCTTGAAGATCTGGGCGAGGGTGGGATGCTGCGGCGCGAAGCTCGCGACATCCCCCTGATCGACGGCTCGGCGGAGCACGCGCTGCGCGGTCTCGTCGGTGTCGGCGTCGAACACGGCGTAGCCGCCGTCGAAGTCGACGACCTCGATGCCCGGCTCGTCGCGGAGCCACCCGGCATCGCCCGACGACACCAGCTCGAACCGGCGGTTCGAGTGCTCTGCGCGCAGAGCGTCGCGAGCGCCGGCCGCGCGGATCGTGCCGCCCGCGATGATGACGAGGTCGTCGCAGAGGCGCTCGACGACGTCGAGCTGGTGCGAAGAGAAGAGCACGGCGGTGCCGGCGGAGGCGCGCTCCTGCAGCACGCCCGCGACGACGTCGACGGCGAGGGGGTCGAGCCCCGAGAACGGCTCGTCGAGGATGAGCACCTCCGGGTCATGCACGAGGGCCGCAGCGATCTGCGCGCGCTGCTGGTTGCCGAGCGAGAGCGTCTCGACGTTGTCGTCCAGGCGCTCGCCGAGTCCGAGCCGCTCGAGCAGCGCCGTCGCGCGGGCCGTGGCATCCGGCTTCGTGAACCCGTGCAGCCGCGCGAGGTAGACGATGTGCTCCAGCACCTTCATCTTGGGGTAGAGGCCCCGCTCCTCGGGCATGTAGCCGAACCGCCGGCGGTCCGCGGCTGTGATCGCGGCGCCGTCGAGTGCGACCGCGCCGTCGTCCTTCGCGAGCACGCCCAGCACGATCCGCATCGTCGTCGTCTTGCCCGCGCCGTTGCCGCCGACGAAGCCCGTCAGCCTGCCCGGCCGGACCTCGAACGACACGTCGTCGAGCACGCGCCGCCCTCCGTAGCTCTTCGTGATTCCTGTGAGTGTCAGCATGCCTCCACCGTACGGAGGGCGCCCGCCGAGCGGATCCCCCCGAGGGCGGAGATCGCGCTTCATGCGGTGGAATAGATTCCGGATGCCGATGCTTGCACCTGAATGGAACGTCCACGGTGGTCCCCACCGGGACCTCTTTCTGTTTAGGAGCGAAGAACCATGACCGACCGGACCATCGGCTACATCGTCGGCAGCATCTCGTCGACCTCGATCAACCGTCGCCTCGCGAAGGCGCTCGAGCGTCTCGCGCCCGAGGGAACGACCCTCGTCGAGATCCCGATCAAGGACCTCCCCTTCTACTCTCCCGATGCCGACGCCGACTACCCGCAGGTGGCACGCGACTTCAAGCAGGCCATCGACGACGTCGACGGCGTCATCATCGTGACGCCCGAGTACAGCCGCTCGATCCCCGGCGTGCTCAAGAACGCCCTCGACTGGGCGGCCCGCCCGTGGGGCCAGGGCTCGTTCAACGGCAAGCCGACCGCCGTCATCGGCACGTCCGGCGGCCCCATCGCGACCGCGGCCGCGCAGCAGCACCTCAAGGCGATCCTCAGCCACTACAACGCCCCGACGCTCGGTCAGCCCGAGGGCTACGTGCAGTCGACGCCGGGCCTGTTCACCGACAGCGGCGAGGTCACGAACGACCAGACCGCCGAGTTCCTGGTCGGCTACCTCGAGGCGTTCGGCGCACTCGTCGACCGCTACACCCGCGAGCCCGTCGCCGCCTGACGCGCAGCACCCCGCCGAGTGCACTGCCCGCTGTCGAGTGCACGGGTTCGCCGACGCCGGCGACCCGTGCACTCGGTGCGGACCCGTGCGCTCGGCGCCACACGCGGAGCGGGGGCCTCAGGCCAGCCCGTGACGGTGCGCGTAGACGACCGCCGCGACGCGATCGCGGGCGCCGAGCTTCTGCAGCACGTTGGAGACGTGGGTCTTGACCGTCGCCTCGCCGATGTAGAGCTCTCGTGCGATCTCGGCGTTGCTCATCGCCTGCGCGACGAGGAGGAGCACCTCGCGCTCGCGGTCGGTGAGATCCACGACCGGTGCGTCGATCGGCGCGACGGCGGCCGTGTGCGCTGAGGTCGGCTCCGGTCCCCCCGCGAACCGCTCGATCACGCGCCGCGTCACCTCCGGGGCGAGGAGGGCATCGCCCGCCGCCGCGACGCGCACGGCCGTCACGAGGTCTTCGGGTCCGGCGTTCTTGAGCAGGAAGCCGCTGGCCCCGGCATCCAGCGCACGGAACAGGTAGTCGTCGCGGTCGAACGTCGTGACGATCACGACGGCGGACGCGATGTCGGGATCCGCCACGATCCGCCGCGTCGCCTCGATCCCGTCGACACCGGGCATCTGCACGTCCATGCAGATGACGTCGGGATGCAGAGTGGATGCCGCGGCCACCGCCGCGTCGCCGTCCGCCGCTTCACCGACCACGACGATGTCGTCCTGCGCCTCGAGGATCATGCGGAACCCCGCGCGCATGACGGCGTGGTCGTCCACGAGCAGGACCCGCAGCGCCGAGGTCATACGAGCACCCCTGCTCGCACGGGCACGCGCATCCGCACGAGGAAGCCCCCGCGGGCGCGCGGGCCGACCTCGATCGTGCCGCCCGACGCCGCGGCGCGCTCCCGCATGCCCACGATGCCGAGACCGGGTCGGGATGCCGGGGCCAGCGAGCGGCCGGTGCTCACGACCTCGAGCTCGAGCGCCGACGGCTCGTAGCGCAGGCGCACGTCGGCCGCGGCATCCGGTCCGCCGTGGCGCCGCGCGTTCGTGAGGGCCTCCTGCGCGACGCGATACACGTTCACCTGCACGACGTCGGGCATGTCGACGGGGTCGCCCACGACCGCGAAGGTCGTCGGAAGGCCGTTCTCGCGCGCGTGCGCGACGAGGTCGGCGAGGTCGTCGAGCCGCAGGGTGGAGCCGTCGACCGGCTCGCCGCCCGGGCCGCGGAGCGTCTCGAGCAGCTGACGGAGCTCGGTCAGCGCCGATCGTGCGGACTCCTCGACGCCCACGAGCGCGGTGCGCGCGGCATCCGGATCCCGCTCCATGACGGCACGGGCGGCACCCGCCTGCACGCCCATCGCCGAGACATGGTGCGCGACGACGTCGTGCAGCTCGCGCGCGATCCGCACGCGGTCGAGCGCGACGGCCTGCGCCGCGGTGACCTCGCGTTCGCGCTCGAGCTCGGCGGTGCGCTGCTCGAGCGCCGCGAGCTGCAGCGCGGAGGCATAGGCGCGGTCGCCCATGTAGTAAGAGCCGCCGAAGAACGCGATGTTGACGAGGAACTGCATGAGCATGAAGGCGACGAACGGCGAGAAGATGCCCGCGCGCGAGAGCCCCTCGTCCGTGGGGGCGGTCGCCGACTGGAAGGTCGTGACGAGGAGCCAGACGAACATGCCGACGATGATCAGCACGCGCACGAGGGTCGCGCGGCGCCGGTCGTCGACCCAGGCGCCGACGGTGAACACCGCGATGAAGAGCGCGATGTTGCCGACGTACATCTCGGGAACGCGCAGCGTGCCGCCGAAGAAGAAGGCGGCCGCGACGACGACGGCGACGACCTCGGGATAGCGGCGCCGGAGCGCGAGCGGGGCCGTGACGGCGACCGCGTACACGAGCGACCACTCCATGCCGGCCGTCTCGTCGCCGTAGATCCCGGCGACGGAGCCGAGCGCGGTGCTGATGACCGCGCCGACGAGAAGTGCGGCGGCGAGCGCCACATCGTTGCGCAGGCCTTCGCGGGTCACCGGTGGCCGGACCGCAGGCGGCGGTGAGATGGCGGGTGTCGACATCCCTCCACGCTACGGGGGAGGGCGGATGCCGGCATCCCCCGCACGGCGGATCTACTTGCTATTGACAAGTTAGCTTGTCTTTTGCAAGTATCATCTCATCGCCGAGGATGGCCCCCGGTGAACGACCGGCAGGAGCCCGTCATGACCAGCATCTTCGTCAACATCCCGACGACCGACCTCGAGCGGGCGAAGGGCTACTACACGGCCCTCGGCTGCGAGATCAATCCGCACTTCACCGACGAGAACGCCGCCTGTCTCGTCTGGAGCGACGACATCTTCTTCATGGTCCTCACGAAGGAGTACTTCTCGACGTTCACCGACAAGGAGTTCGCCGACCCGAAGACCCACGCGCAGGTGCTGATCTCGATCAGCCGCGACTCCCGCGAGGCTGTCGACCAGACGATCGATGCGGGTATCGCGAACGGCGGGACGGCGCCGGGCGACCCCCAGGACTACGGCTTCATGTATGCGCGCGACCTCATCGACCCCGACGGCAACGGCATCCAGTTCATGTGGATGGACCCCGCCGCGGCCGAGAAGGGCCCCGAGGCGTTCATGGCGGAGCAGGGCCAGGCGTAGGTGGCCTCCCGCAGCTACGGGCAGTACTGCGGGGTCACGAGCGCCGTCGAGCTGATCGGCGAGCGGTGGGCGCTGCTCATCGTCCGCGATCTGCTCGTCGGTCCGCGTCGCTACACCGACCTCAAGCAGGGGCTCCCCAAGATCCCGACGAACATCCTCTCGACGCGGCTCAAGGAGCTGCAGGAGGGCGGCGTCGTGCGGCGCGTGCCGCTCCTGCACTGCGGCCTGGTCTACGAGCTCACACCGTACGGCCGCGAGCTCGAGCCGATCGTCCTGGCGTTGGGGCGTTGGGGCTTCGCGGCGATGGGCGACCCCGGTCCCGATGACGTCGTGACCGTCGACTCGCTGACGATGGCCCTGCGGACGGCGTTCCGGGCGGATGCCGCGGCATCCCTCCCTTCCGCCGTCTACGACCTGCACGTCGGCGACATCGTGCTGCGCGCCGACGTCGACGGAGCAGACCTCGTCGTCGCCCAGCTCGCGCCGGCCGGTCGACCCGTCACGCCGGGCGCACCCCGCCGGGCGGGCGAGCCCGACGTCGTCTTCGCGGCTGGCCCCGGCATCCGGCGTGTCATCTCCGGCGAGCTGTCGCCCACCGAGGCGATCGACCAGGACGTCCTGGCCGTCGTCGACGGCGATGCGACGCTGCTCGAGCGCTTCGCCGAGACGTTCTTCATCGACACCGCGGGTCTCGCCGCGGCCTGAAAGGAGCCGGCCATGACCGGACGCATCACGATCGACCTCTTCACCACCCTCGACGGCGTCGCCCAGGCGCCGGGCGGACCCGACGAGGACACCTCCGACGGCTTCCGCTGGGGCGGCTGGCAGGCGCCGATCTTCGACGACGTCATCGGGGAGCGCGTCGGCGCGGGTATCGCGAGCATGGACGCTCTCGTGCTCGGCCGCCGCACGTACGACATCTTCTCGGTCTACTGGCCGCAGCACGTCGACAACCCGATCGGGAGGAGGTTCGCCGAGATCCCGAAGTACGTGGCGTCCCGCACAGGCGTCGAGCTGTCGTGGGAGGGCTCGTCCCTGCTCGGCCCCGACGCGCCGGCGGCCGTCGCGGCGCTGCGCGAGCGACACGACGACATCCACATCATCGGCAGCATCGACTTCGTCCACTCGCTCCTGGCCGCAGAGGCCTACGACGAGCTCAAGCTGTGGGTGCATCCGATCGTGCTGGGCGAGGGACGCAAGGTCTTCCCCGACGGCGCGACCCCCGCGAACCTGAGGCTCATCGCACCGCCGGTGTCGGGCGGCTCGGTCGTCGAGCTGCGCTACGCCCCCGCAGGCGTTCCGACGACGGGAGAGATGTCACCCGACTGACCGGCGTGGGGCGATGGATGCTTCGACCCTCCGCGCTAGCGTGCGGCTGTGGCCGAGGCATCCATCGTCGAAGATCAGCGCCGTCGTTCCGTCCCCGCCGGGGTGATCATGGTCGGCATGGCCGCGATCGCGTGGTGGCCGGCCTTCACGCTGGGTGCGTGGAAGGAGATCTTCTTCGACGACATCCTCGCGCTCTGGGCCGCGTCGACCGCCGCGTTCGTCTTCGTCCTGGTCGAGCGCAAGCCGGTCGGAGGCAGGCTGGCGCGGGCGTTCGTGCTGCTGCTGCCCTCGCTGTGGCTCCTGCTGAATTTCGTGGTCGACGATCAGACGGAGGATCTCGGCGTCGCCCTGCTCGATCTCGCCGGTCTTCTCGCCGTGATCGTCGGCATCCCCTTCACCCTGTGGGTGCTCGTGCGCATCGTCTGGCCGGATTTCGCCACCGAGACCCGCAAGCGGACGAAGTGGCTCATCGTGATCGTGGTGCTCGGCGTCGCGATCGCAGCCTTCGTCCTCGGCCTCAACCAAGCGCGGTTCCTCACGTGCGAGGACTTCGCGATCAGCGGCAACTCCGAGCCGCCGGGATGCGTGCACGCCGATTAGAAGATCATCGGGCGGTCGTCGTCGTCATCGTCGGGGCCGGTGAGGTCGAGGTCGACGACGACCGGGACGTGATCGCTCGGGAGCTCGCCCTTGCGTTCGTCACGATGGATGGATGCCCCGGCCACCGCTTCGGCGACCGCGTGCGAGCCGAGGACGAAGTCGATGCGCATGCCTTCGTTGCGCGGGAAGCGCAGGCGCTTGTAGTCCCAGTAGGTGTAGCCGGTGGGCACGAGCGGACGCACGACGTCCTGCAGGCCCGCCGCCTCGAGCGCGGCGAACGCCTCGCGCTCGGGCCCCGACACGTGCGTCGAGAAGCCCTGCACGACCGTGGGGTCGCCGTTGTCGGCGTCGGTCGGGGCGATGTTGAAGTCGCCGACGAGGGCGAGTGCGAGATCCGGATTCTGCGTGAGCGTCTGCGCCGTATAGCCGCGGAGCGCCTCGAGCCACTCGAGCTTGTAGAAGTAGTGCGGGTCTTCCAGTGCGCGGCCATTGGGCACATAGAGGCTCCACACCTCGACCCCGCCGATCGTCGCCCCCAGGGCACGGGCCTCCTGCGGGGCATCCGGCCCTGTGTGATCCTTCGCGAAGCCGGGCATGCCCGGGAACGCGTGCCGTACGTCCGTCGGCTGCTCGCGGCTCGCGATCGCGACCCCGTTCCACTGCGAGAACCCGTGCGCCTCCACGTGGAACCCCGCGTCTTCGAACGCGTCGAACGGGAACTGATCGACCTTGCACTTGATCTCCTGCATCGCGAGTACATCGATGTGCTCGCGCACCGCGAAGTCGACGATCCGGTCGACGCGGGCGCGGATCGAATTGACGTTCCAAGTGGCCAGGCGCATGGCATCCAGCCTAGGGTCGACCGCCGACGCGTCACGCCCGGCGTCCGTAGACTCTGACGCATGACCGCCGCCTCCACTCCCGAGCTCGAAGCCGACCGCCAGTACCTCATCGCCCTCATCGAGGACGAAGCGGTCTTCCACGGCGACTTCACCCTGTCATCCGGCAAGCAGGCGACGTACTACGTCGACATGCGCAAGCTGACGCTCGACCACCGTGCCGCCCCGGCGATCGGGCGCATCATGCTCGACCTCATCCGCGACGTCGACGGCATCGTCGCGGTCGGCGGACTCACCCTCGGCGCCGACCCGATCGCGAACGCCGTCATGCACGAGTCCACGCGCACGCACCGCCCGCTCGACGCTTTCGTCGTGCGCAAGGAGCCGAAGGACCACGGTCGCGGCCGCCAGGTCGAGGGGGCGGATGTCGCCGGCAAGCGCGTCGTCGTCGTCGAAGACACCTCGACGACCGGCCAGTCGGCACTCAAGGCCGTCGAGGCGCTGCGCCGCGAGGGCGCCGAGCCCGTCGCCGTCGCCGTGATCGTCGACCGCAAGACCGGTGCCCAGGCGGCCGTCGAGGCCGAGGGCCTCGCGTGGCTCGCCGCGATCGACCTCGACGACCTCGGGCTCGAGCCTCAGTAGCTGCGAGCGCGCCTGTTTCCGGCGAGGGCGCCACGACGATCGTGGAGCCGATGGCGGAAGATGGAGCGGGCGGTGGCACCCGCTCGAAGCGTCAGTCGTCGGGCTTGCCGCGGCTGCGCCACCACTGCCAGACGAGCACGACGATCGTGCCGAGCAGGATGACGAACGTCGTCGCGAAGAGCAGGTTCTGCTCGAGGGCGTTCATGAGGGGCGCACTCCGTTCGCGGCATCGGTGACGATCTTGGCGACCCGTGCCGCGCGGGTCTCGGGGCGCCGTGCCATGTCGACGTTCGAGATGCCGAGCTTGCGGGCCGACGGCGGGAAGGCGTCCCACGCGGCGCGGGCCGCGGGATCGGCGTCGAGACCCGCGGCCAGGTCGTCGGGCTCGCGCAGAGCCTCGGCGTTGTCGAGGATCGTCCACGACCCGTTGGCCTTGGCGAGCTCGACGGCGGCGCGACCGGCGTCGGTCATGAGCCCCGCCGCTTCGAGCTCGATGAGGCGCGCCTTGTTCGTCGCCGCCCATCCGCTCATGGGCCGGCGGGGTGCGAACCAGAGTCCGCCGCGCTCGGCGTCGAACGAACGGACCGGGCCGTCGATCCAGCCGAAGCAGAGCGCGTGTCGGATCGCGTCCTCGTACTCGACGAGCTTGAGCCCTGAGCCCGGGCGCGGCCGCACGAGCCATGCGCCCTTCGCGACGCGATGGTTCTCGACGAGCCATGCGCGCCACGCCGCGGAATCCGCCGCTTCGACACGTTCGCCGTCGTCCAGTGCACCCACACCGCGACCCTATCGCCGACGGGCGACATGGGATGTCAGAGGATGTCCGTCTCTTCGGCCTCGACCGGGTCGGGCGACAGGAGGTCGGCGACGGACTGCACGATCTCGTCGGGACGGAACGGGAAGCGCTCGATCTCGGCCGTGTCGCTGATGCCGGTCAGCACGAGCACGGTGTGCAGGCCGGCCTCGATGCCGGCGACGACGTCGGTGTCCATGCGGTCGCCGATCATGCCCGTGTTCTCGGAGTGCGCGCCGATGCGGTTGAGCGCGGAGCGGAACATCATCGGGTTCGGCTTGCCGACGACGTACGGCTCCATGCCTGTCGCCTTCGTGATGAGCGCCGTGATCGCTCCCGTGGCGGGCAGCACTCCGTCGACCGAGGGGCCCGTGGCATCCGGATTCGTCGCGATGAACCGTGAGCCGGCGCCGATGAATCGGATCGCCTTCGTGATGGCCTCGAACGAGTAGTTGCGCGTCTCGCCGACGACGACGTAGTCGGGGTCGGTCTCGGTCATGATGAACCCGGCCTCGTGGAGTGCCGTGGTCAGACCGGCCTCGCCGATGACGAAGGCCGTTCCCCCGGGCATCTGACTGTGCAGGAAGTCGGCCGTCGCGAGCGCGGAGGTCCAGATGGACTCCTCGGGCACGCGGAGCCCCGAGGCGCGCAATCGCGCGGAGAGATCGCGCGGCGTGAAGATCGAGTTGTTCGTGAGCACGAGGAACGGCGTGCCCTGATCGCGCCACTGCTGCAGCAGCTCGGCGGCGCCCGGGATCGGCGTGTTCTCGTGCACGAGCACGCCGTCCATGTCGGTCAGCCAGCATTCGATGTCGGCGCGTGTCCGCATGCCCGTCAGCCTATCGGGGTGGGGGCGCGGGATGCCTCGGTGAGAGGCGTAATGTCGGATCGTGCCGCGCGCCCCTTGGAGCCTTCCCGACCTCACGGGTCGCACGTACCTCATCACGGGCTCCAACAAGGGCCTGGGCTACTTCTCGGCCGAGCATCTCGCACGCGCCGGCGCCCACGTCGTCATGACGGGCCGCCATCCGAACCGTCTCGCCGCGGCCCGCGCGGCGCTTCATCGCCGCAATCCCGACGTGGCCTTCGACCAGGTCGAGTCGCTCCTGCTCGACACGAGCAACCTCGGCTCGGTGCGCGCCGCCGCCGCGACCGCGAAGGTGCGGGGCGCGCTCGACGGTCTGCTGCTGAACGCGGGGATCGTGCATCCGCCCGAGCACCGCGAGACGACCGTCGACGGCCACGAGGTCGTCTTCGCCACGAACGTCCTCGGGCACTTCGCACTGGCGGGCGAGCTGCTGCCGATCCTGGCCGCCGCGTCGGGCCGCATGGTGTGGCTCGGCAGCATGTCGACGTCGATGTGGCCGTACAACCCGGTCGATCCGCAGCTGGTGGACGGATACTCCGCGTGGCGCGCGTACGTGCAGTCCAAGATCGCGACCACCGCGCTGGGGCTCGAAGCGGATCGTCGGCTGCGCGAAGCGGGTGTGCCGGTGCGCAGCGTCGTCGCGCATCCCGGATACTCCACGAGCGGCCGCACGGCGGGCATCGCCGGCGTGAACGAGCCGACGAAGCTCACGCGCTTCACCGACAACCTGCAGGCCGTCATCACGCAATCGAAGGAGGACGGCGCGCTGCCCCTCGTCCAGGCGCTGGCCGGCGACGGCGTCGAGGGCGGCTCGTTCTGGGGCCCGCGCTTCGTCGCGACCGGCGCGCCGCGGGCGGCGAAGCCGTCGCGCATCACGCGGTCGCGCGAGATCGGCGAGCGGCTGTGGACCGCCGCCGAGGAAGCGACCGGCGTGCACTGGCCGTTCGCCGCCGCCGCGAACGGCGTCCCTGAACCCGACTGACTCCGTCGAACGCCACGACCACGACGCCGAGTTCGAGGAAACGATCGGGGTCGGCGCAGCTCCCGCTAGGCCGTGAGCCAGATCGCCTGCGCGGCGCCGGCGGGAAGAGCGACCTCGAGGTCGCCGACGCGCAGGGTCGCGGCATCCTTCACCGTGACGTCGGCGCCCACCTCGACGCCCGCGATCTCGACGGCGCGCAGGAGTTCGGGGTCGCGATCGCTCACGCGCAGCACGCGGCCCTCGTGTCCGGCGGGCGCGGCGGCCAGGAGCACGAAGGGTTCGCGGTGCACGGTGCCCGCGGCATCCGGAATCGCATCGCCGTGCGGGTCGAAGCGCGGACGCCCGAGGCGCTCGTCGATGCCCTCGAGCAGCCGGTCGCTGATCGCGTGCTCGAGCACTTCGGCCTCGTCGTGCACTTCGTCCCACGCGTAGCCGAACTCGCGCACGAGCCAGGTCTCGATGAGGCGATGGCGGCGGATGATGGCGGCCGCGCGCACGTCGCCGGCGTAGGTGAGCGAGACGGGTCCGTACGGGCGGTGCGAGACCAGGCCCTGCGCGGCGAGCTTCTGCACCATCTCCGTCACGCTCGAGGGAGCCAGCCCGAGCTCGGTCGCGAGCTGCGACGGTGTGATGCGTTCGCTCTGCCACTCGGTGTGGTGGTAGATCGTCTTGAGGTAGTCGTCGACTGCGGGGGAGGCCACGCTCCAGGCTACCGAGTCACGCCCCGGTCAGAACGAGCCACAGCAGCACGCCGTTGAGCGCGATGAGGAAGACGGATGCCGCGATCCCCGCGATCGTCGTGCCCAGGCGATTGCGGTGCTCGCCCAGCACGCCGCGGTTCGCCGTCAGTGCGACCAGCGGGATCAGCGCGAACGGGATGCCGAACGACAGCACCACCTGGCTCAGCACGAGCGCGAGCGTCGGATCGAAGCCGATCGCCAGGATCGCGAGCGCCGGCACGAGCGTGATGAGCCGGCGCACGAGCAGCGGGATCCGCACCCGCAGCAGACCGTGCATGATCTCGGCGCCGGCGTACGCGCCGACCGAGGTGCTCGCGAGGCCGCTCGCGAGCAGCCCCACGGCGAACAGCGTCGCGACGAGCGGACCGATGCCGTCGCGCAGCGCCGCGTACGCCCCCTCGAGCGAGTCCGTGCCGGGGACGCCCGCGAGATTCGCGGCGGCGAGCAGCAGGATGCAGAGGTTCACGGTGCCGGCGATGAGCATCGCGATCGTGACGTCCCACTTGGTCGCGCGCAGCAGGCGCGGCGTCGAGATGCCGCGCAGGCGCTCGAGTTCGGGCGCGGGCACCCGGACGTTCGCGGCGGCGGGCGCGAAGCGGTCGCGCGCGAGCGCGCTGTGCGCGTAGATCGCGTGCGGCATGATCGTGGCGCCGAGGATGGATGCCGCGAGCAGCACCGATTCGGTGCCCTCGAAGCGCGGGACGAGCCCGCCCACGATCGCCGCAGGGTCGGGCGGGCCGATGAAGACGCCGAACGTGAAGCCGATCGCGATGATCGCGACGAGCCCGATCACGACGAATTCGAATGTGCGGGCACCGCGCCGGGACTGGATGAGAAGCAGCGCGATCGAGACGACGCCGGTGATGACCCCGCCCCACACGAGGGGGATGCCGAAGAGCAGGTTGAGGGCGACCGCCCCGCCGATGACTTCGGCGATGTCGGTCGCCATCGCCACGAGCTCGGCCTGCAGCCAATAGGCGCGCCTGCCCCACGGGCTCCGGATGCGCTCGCCCAGCGCCTCGGGCAGGCTCCGCCCCGTCACGATGCCGAGCTTGGCCGACAGGTACTGGATGAGCCACGCCATGACATTGCCGATGACGACGACCCACACGAGGAGGTAGCCGAACTTCGCGCCCGCCGTCATGTTGCTCGCGACGTTGCCGGGATCGAGATACGCGACTCCTGCGACGAGCGCAGGGCCGATGAGCCACGCGAGGCGGGGGGTCGTGCGTGCGTGCTCCACACCGAGCACGGGAGATTTCGGCATACCGAAAACGTACCGCACGAACCGGTGTCGAGAAAGACGCATCCTGCGATGCTGCTCCGCACGGGATCGACCTCACCGGCCGTTCCACCGACCGCTCGTTCCGCGCGCGAGGGCCGGGATACCCTGGGCCGGTGACCGACGAGCCGCCTCCGCCTCCCGTGCCGGTGGGAGTGGGCCCGTGGGTGGGGGAGTGGCCCGATGACCCGCGCTACGACCGCGAGCTGCTCGCCGCGGGCGACACGCGCAACGTCGTCGACGCGTACCGCTACTGGACGATGGAGGCGATCGTCGCGGAGCTCGACGAGCGCCGGCATCCTTTTCACGTCGCGATCGAGAACTGGCAGCACGACATGAACATCGGCTCGATCGTGCGCAGCGCGAATGCGTTCCTCGCGGCCGAGGTGCACATCATCGGCAAGCGTCGCTGGAACCGACGCGGCGCCATGGTGACCGACCGCTACCAGCACGTCCGGCATCACGAGGATGTCGCCGCCTTCGCGGCCTGGGCCGCCGACGCCGACCTTCCGATCATCGCGATCGACAACGTCGCGGGCTCGGTCGCGCTCGACCGCGCGGACGTGCCGGAACGCTGCGTGCTGCTGTTCGGGCAGGAGGGGCCGGGGCTCTCGGTCGAGGCGGTGGCCGCGGCATCCGGAGTCGTCGAGATCACGCAGTACGGTTCGACCCGCTCGATCAACGCGAGCGCCGCGGCGGCCGTCGTCATGTACGAGTGGTGCCGCCGCCACGCATCCTGATCATCTCGATTGCGAATCGACCGTTTCGCATGTGACGCGTGTGTCCTAGTGTGACTCGAAGCAGGCGCATCCCATCGCGCAGGCGGGCTCCGCAGGGGGACTTGATGGGCTGGTTCACCTCGATATCGAGAAGTAGCCGGCGACAGAGCAGGGCGCACGGTCGCATCCAGCGGTCCGGTCGGATCGCGCTCGTCGCCACGGCGATCCTCGCCGTGCTCGCCGGCGGACTCGTCCCCACCGCGAGCATGGCCGCCGTGGGGGACGCGGAGCTCTCCCTCCAGAAGTCCGTCGTCGGCCAGGCGACCACTCCGATCTACCGGCCCGGCGACACATTCCAGTACCAGCTCGACGTGTCGTGCGCGTCGCTGGATGCGGCGGGATGCATCAACGCCGCGGTCACGGACGCCCTGCCTGCGCCGCTCGTCTTCGGCACCCCCGCCGTCCAGTCGGTGACCGGGGTCGGCACCCGCTACACGATCAGCAGCGCGAACAACTCGGTCACCGTCGCGTTCATCCAGCCGCTCGACGGAGCCGACGTCGGACTCGAAGCCGGCACGTCCGATGTGACGATCGTCCTCAACGTCCAGGTACCGACGGGGCTGACGGTGCAGGACGGCGGGCCCGTCACCAACACGGGAACCGCGACGGCGTCGAATGCCGTGACCGTGCCGGCATCCACCCTCGTCAACATCCAGATCGATCAGACCCTCTCGGCCGCCGCGTCGAAGTCAGCGCAGTCCAACATGCCTGCGGGCCAGCCCATCCCGGCGGTGCCCGGGCGTGCCGTGGGGTGGACGATCGGCGGAGCCAACACCTCGAACACGACGGTCGACTCGCTCACGATCCAGGATCCGGGGGATGCGGCATCCGACCCGTTCGGGCTCCTGGCGCTGACGGGCATCTCGGCGCTCCGGCCACCGGCCGGTGCCGACACGGTGGACGTCTTCTGGCGCGACGCCGGCGGAACGTGGGCGAGTGTCGCCGGTCCCGTGGCGATCCCTGCGGACCCGAACGACCTGGTGGCGGGGCTGACCCTGTCCGACGTCCACGGACTGCGGTTCGTCTTCACCAACTCGGCGGGGGACATCGGCATCCAGCCCATCGCCTCGGGCGCCTCCATCCAGCTCGCGACAGTGACGCGGCCCTCGGTCGTCGACATCCCCGACGGCTCGACCGTCACGGTCACCGACACGGCGCAGGTGCAGGTCGCCAACGGCGGTGTCACGAGTCCGAACGCGAACGCCTCGGCGTCGGTGCAGATCCGTCGCATCAAGCCGACCGTCGCCGTCACGAAGGTATGGGATCGCCCCACCGTGCTCCCGGGCGAGACGCGCACGGCCACGATCGGCACCTCGGTGGGCGACGCACCCGTCGCCCGGATGGTCATCGCCGAGCCGGGCGCGGGCGGACTGACACTGCAGCAGCAGGGTCTCGACTTCGTCGGGTGGACGACGGCCGACATCGAATGGCCCCTCGGCGCCACCGGCGCGACGATCACGTACGCCTACACGGACGGCGCCGGTACGCCGCAGAGCACGACGACGCGCGACACGCTCCCCGCCCCCGAAGCCGGGCGCGCCGTCAACGGATTCACGGTCGAGTTCACGGGATTGATGAACGCGGCGCAGTTCGCGACCCTGCCGTTCGTCGTGCGGGCACAGCCAGTGCCCGGCCAGGCGGACGTGCGCTCGCTCAACAGCGCCTCCGCTCAGGTCTTCGACGAACTCGGCCAGCAGAGCGACGTCGGCTTCTCGGAGGCGGCGCTGACACGTCAACCGCTCCGTATCACGGCATCGATCCAGAAGGACATCTCGCGCGACTGGATCTGGTCGGCGGTGGGCGCGACGACCCTCGTGCAGCTGCCCGCCGCCGTGTCGGTGCAGGATCCGAACGCGTCGACGGTGGGCGCCCAGTCGCTCGTCGTGAGCGATCCCGGAGACCCCCAGCCCGGTGACCCGCCGACGGACTTCTGGGACCACTTCGATCTGCAGCAGATCGTCTCGACCGAGGTTCCGGCGGGGTCGCAGCTGACCATCACCTACTGGAACGGCTCGGCCTGGGTGAACCTGCCCGGCGGAGCGGGTGTCGACATCGCCGGTCCGTCGTCCGGCTTCACGTACACGCCCAGCGCCGCCCTGCGCGAGCAGATCCAGGGCGTCCGCTACTCCTTCACGCCGCTGCCCGCGGGCGGACTGCTGCCGCCGGGGTTCAACGTGCTCCCGTACTACCGCGTCGAGCTGCGCGACAGCCTGCGCAGCGACCCGGGTGCCGACCTCAACGGCACCGCGGCGGTCGTCACGAACGACGCGGCCGCGACAGTGGTGAATCCCAACGCGACTCCCGGCTCGAGCACCGCGACGGACTCCGACTCGATCGAGCTGCGCCCCGCGACCGGAGGCCCCGGCTCGACGATCAGCAAGGGCTGGCTCGTGGGCGGCGTGCCGTCGGACGACCTCGCCACGACGACGGCGCAGACCGATGCGCAGAGCTCACTCCGGATCACGTGGGGCACGAACGACTTCCCGTTCGACTCGGTCACGATCACCGATCCCGCGACGGACCCGGCGAACGTCGCAGGATCCCTGCATGATGCGTTCGACCTCGTGCGCATCCAGCCGATCACGGCGGCGACCGACCCGCTCATGACGTTCGACGCCGTCTCGCAGGTCTCGCTGTACTCCTCGGCGACCGGCGGGTGGGTCGACATCACCTCGACCGTCTGCGGAGCGACGGGCGCCCTCTGCGACGGCACCTTCCCGGGCTACACGCTGACCACCGCCCAGCGGGCGTCGACGCTCGCCGTCCGTGTCGTGTTCATCGAGAGCCCCACCCGCGCGAGCCGTGCGACGGCGCCGACCGATCCGGCCGTCGGCACGGGTGTCGCAGGCTCGGGCGTCGTGCGCCCTCTGGATCTGACCTATCAGCTGCGTCAGGACCGACGCTCCGACCCCTCGCAGGCGGTGCTGGGCACGGCCAACGGCTACACCTACAACTCAGGTGTCGCCGGTGTCGTCGACAACACGGCATCCCTCGTCGGCGTCGATCCCGACGTGACGTACACCTCGACGGACGGATCGCTCATCACGATCCTCGACAGCCCGATCAACGTGTCGGTGACGAAGGCCTTCGACCAGTCGGATGTCGGCATCCCCCCGAGCGACACCGACCCGGCGCTCTTCCCGCTCGTGACGGGGACGATCACCGCGACCAACACGAGCGCGGGCAAGATCCGCTCGCTCCTGGTCTCGGATCCCGGTCCGACGCAGGCGGCGCCGACGATCTACGAGACGATGAACCTCTACGAGATCGCAGGCATCACGGTGCCGGTCGGCGCCACCGCGACGACGGTGACGCTCTCGCGGGGCGGGGCGCAGACGACCTACACCCTCGCGCAGGCGCTCGCCCTCACGAGTGCGCAGCTCGCCGACGTCACCGCCGTGAGCGTCGAGCACACCGGCTTCATCGCATCCCAGGGCTCGTCGACGATCACCCTCGTCTATCGGGAGCGGACCTTCACGCGCGATGGTCAGGCCGCCATCGCGCCGGGGACCGTCGGACTCAACGTCGCCGAGGCGCGGATCACCTCGCCGGGTGGCACACCCGCGAACGTGCCGGTCGCCACGGCATCCGATGATCTCATCTTCGTGCTGCCGACCTATTCGGTCTCGGCAGGCAAGACCTTCAATGCGACCAGCCGGTACGAGGACCAGTCGAGCGCCTACGTCGTCACTCTGCGCAGCCGACCCGCGGGCACGGCGCGCACGACGACGCTCGCCTTCGAGGATGCGACGGCGACGTTCTGGAACGCATTCTCGTTCACGTCGTTTCCGCAGGCGACGCTGCCGACGCCCGTGCGGCGGATCAAGGTCGATGCGCTGGTGGGCATCGGCTACTCCTATGACGGTGTGAACCTCGTCGCGACCTGCGGGGGCAGCACCGATCTCACCGCCTGCTGGCGCAACGGCGTGTACGTGAACGCGAACGCGACATCGGGCGCCGTCACGCCCGTGCTGCCGGCGGGCGTCACGGCGGCCCAGGTGCGAGGGCTGCGGTTCTCGTTCCAGACGGCGACCGGGGGCAACTGGGAGCGCCCCTACAACCCCGAGGTCGTCGTGTCGATGAACGTCACGCGCAACGCCACGTTGCGATACGGCCTCGGCGGGTCCACGACGCAGCCCGTGCCGTCGACCCAGCCCGGCGTGCTGCCCGCGCCCGGCGAGCCCGTGCAGGGGCGCACCACCGACACTCTCGACGTCGATGGGGTCGCCTCGTGGCGCAACGGTCCGTCGCTGTGGGAGGCCGAGGCATCCTCCACCGCGACGACGACGCTCCTGCACCGCGCGACGGCCCTGCGCATCGTCAAGACCCCCACGGGTCCGCAGAGCCCCGAGAACGACATCGACTTCACGATCACGGTCACCAACACGGGGGCGCGCGCGATCTCGAACCTGATCCTGACCGATCTGTCGTCGACGGACTCGCAGGGCGCCCTCCTTCGACCAGCGGAGCGGGATGCCGGTGACACGACGCCCATCTTCAGCTTCGGGCTGGTGGGATCCAACGGCCAGGCGAAGCCGGTCACGGGCTTCTCGGCGAGTTTCAGCACGACGACCGGCCGCCTGACGATCAACGTGCCGCCGGGCTTCGTCTTCGCCGTCGGGGACGTGCTCACGATCTTCGCCGACATGGCGTTCCGCATCGGTCTCGAGCCCGAGACCCCCGTGCTGAACGCCGTCACGGCGACGGCCGACCGCATCCTCGATTCGTGCGTCGGCTCGGTCAACACGGCCCTTCAGCCTCCGCTGACGAACGTGCCGAACTGCGAGGCGGTGACGCAGGTGTCGCCCACCCCGGCAGCGCCGCTGCGCATCACGAAGTGGGTCAAGGGCGTGGGGGCGGGCATCCCGGGCGCCGACCCCGCCGACCCCAACTACGACGATCTCGGCACGCTCGCCTTCAATGTGCCGACCAACCAGTGCCTCAGCGCCAACGGAACCGACGGATACTGGCGCACCCCCTGCATCCCGATCACGCGCCCGGGCGGCACGGAGACGTGGAAGATCGAGGTCACCAATCTCGGCAACATCCCCGCGACGGTCATCTCGGGCATCGACGTGCTGCCCGCCTACGGCGACTCCGGCGTCATCATCAACTCGCCGCGCCAGTCGGCCTGGCCGGTGACGTTCGCGGGCAACGTGCAGTACCTGAGCGGCCTGACGACGGGCGAGCAGCGTCGCGCCTACTACATGACCACTGCGCCCAACACGGCATGCAATGCCGCCGACATCCTGCGCGACACGAGCGGCACGATCCTGCCCTCCAATCCCTGCTACGCCGATGTCACGACGCGCAACTGGATTCCGCTGACGGACACGATGACACCCGCCCAGATGGCGTCGGTTCGCGCACTCAAAGTCGTCGTCGACTTCGCCAATCGCGCGACGCAGGGCCTGCCGCCGGGCGAGAGCCTGAGGGTCACGTACGACACGACGACGGCCTGGCAGCCCAACCGTGCCGAGACGCAGGATCGCGACGCCATCGCGTGGAACTCCGTGGCGGTCGGCGCTCGCGGCGTGCTCAACGATCTCAACTACACGACCACCGTCGTCGAGCCCCGCAAGATCGGCGTCGCGATGGCGACCGGCAAGATCGACCTCGCGAAAGAGGTGGTCGTTCCCGACGGCTGGGATCCGAGCATCTCGATGCCGGCGAGCTACGACTTCGACGTCTCGTGCACGTCGGGTCCGCAGCAGGTCACCCTCGTCAACACGGCCGGTGCATCGATGTCGCGCGTGAACCTGGCCGCCGACGGCACGGTGCTGCACTACGCGGATGGCGCGACGCCCGCGACCTCGGCGTGGTCGAACGTCAACCTGCCCCTGTACGCGGAGTGCTCGCTCACCGAGGCGACGCCCACGCCCGGTGTGCTCATCGGCTACTCGGCGCAGCCCATCACGGCGCTGCGCGACTGGTCCACCCGCACCAACGTCGTGAACTCCGCCTACCCGGATCCGATCGAGCTCAACCAGATCACCGCGACCAACACCTACCAGCTCGCCGGGTTCAGCGTCGAGAAGGCCGTCGACAACGGGCCCGCAGTCGATCAGGACGGCAACCCCATCCAGTACCTCGAGGACTACGCGTTCACAGCGTCCTGCCTCTTCCTCGGGCAGCAGGTCATCCCGGTCGCGGAGCGCTCGTTCGTCCTCGACGACGGCGAGGTCATCGAGTTCACAGGCCTGCCCGCCGGTTCGACCTGTCGCGTCACCGAGACGAACCCGAGAGGCGCGGCCCAGACCTACACGCAGGTCTCGGTCGCGGGCGTGCCCGGGCCGAACGATCCCGATCCGATCGCGGACTTCGACCTGGTGGCGAATCTGCCCGACAGCACGGCGCTCCGGACCGCGGTCACGGTCACGAACGTCTACACGGCGGGCTCGGCATCCATCACAAAGGCGATCGACGGAGCGGGCGGCACCGCATGGGGCGACGCCGACTTCACGGTGGGCCTTCGGTGCACCCTCGCGTGGGGCGACCCGCAGCTCGTCTTCCAGAGCACGCAGGTGCTCAACCGCGCCGCCCCGACCTGGAACATCGCGAACCTCGCGCGCGGCGCAGTCTGCACCGTGAGCGAGACGGCCAGCGGTGGTGCGAACTCCACCACCATCACGCCGACGACGTTCACGGTGACGGATGCCGCGACCCCCGCGCTCGCGACGATCACGAACACCTTCACCACGGGTTCGCTGAGCGTGCGCAAGACCCTGTCCGGCGCGCCCGCGGCATCCCTCCCTCCGGCGACGCAGGGCACGTATGTCGTCTCGCTCGCATGCACGCGCACGGTCAACGGTCAGAGCGTGGGCGTCGCGATCCCGGGCGGCGCGACCCGCACGATCACCGGCGCCGGCACCGTGACCTATACGGGCCTGCCCACCGGCGCGGTGTGCGTCGTCACCGAGCCGGACGACGGCTTCGCCGGCTCGCACACCGTCACACCGTCGAGCCTCACGATCGGCAACGGGACGACCGTCGCCGCGACCGTGACCAACGTCTTCCCGAACGGCGCGCTCGCGCTCACGAAGGTCGTGTCCGGTCCCGGCGCCGACGATGCCCCGGCGACGTTCGGTGCGACCGTCACGTGCCGATGGCAGGGGGCGGCCGTGCCGCTCGCGGCGGGAGGACGCGTGACGCTCCGTCCCGGTGCCACGACGGTCGTGAGCAACATCCCGGTCGACTCGGTCTGCTCGATCGTCGAGGACGACGCCGGACAGGACCAGACCATCTACACGCCGGCGACGGCGGTCATCGTGCCGAACACCTCACCGACCGCGACCATCCGGACGGAGAACGTCTACCTGCTCGCCTCGCTCCGCGTCTCCAAGAACGTGGAGCCGAACGAGGGCGCAGTCCCGACGGGGTTCGGGATGTCGGTCGAGTGCTCCTTCAACGGCGCGACCGTGCTCCCCCTCACCAATTTCACGCTCGACGGCGGCGGCTTCCGCGACTTCACGGGCCTGCCCGGCCGCGCGCGGTGCGTCATCATCGAGACCGACGATCGCGGCGCGGCCGCGACGATCAGCGAGGTCGTCGTCGAGACGCCCACGGCTCCGCCGGTGGTCACGCAGTCGCGCAGCACGGTCCTCATCCCCGAGCTGACCCCCGATCTCGTTGCGGATCAGCCCCGCAACCGCGTCACGTTCACGAACCTCTTCGACGTCTCGGGCATGCTGGTCGAGAAGGACTTCGCGGGAACCGCGGCAGACCAGGTCGGACTCGGCCAGAGCTTCACGCTCGACATCGTGTGCGTCAACGCGGGCGAGATCGTTCTCGCCGGCACCGCGGTGCTGAGTCCCGAGAACGGCTACACGCTCGGCTACTACCCGATCGCGGCGCAGACCCGCTGCGAGATCACCGAGACCGACAGCGCATTCGCCGATGCCGTCGTCATCACGCCGAACGAGGGCGACCCGGCCACCGGCGTCATCATCATCCCGACCGAGGGCGTGGGTTCGGTCGCCGTCACGAACTGGTATCTCGGCGGCTCACTCGAGGTCACGAAGGTGCTCACAGGCGAAGGCGCACAGAAGTTCGGCACGGGCGACTTCGAGGTCACCCTCGCGTGCACGCTGCGCGGCGACGAGCTCGAGATCCTCGACGGACCGATTCGCACGATCAGCGCCGCGGCGCCGACGGCCACGTTCAACGCTCTGCCCACCGGCGCCGAGTGCCGGATCGCCGAGACCGACACGGGGGGAGCCACCCGTCACTGGCTCGCCGACGCCGACGGCGTGCCTCTTCCCGTCGATGAAGGCGGCGGCTACACGTTCTCCGTCGTGACCGATGCGACCGAGCTCACCGACACCGACCAGCCGCAGCCCGCGGTCACCGCGGTGAACGAGTTCCTGTTCGCCGCGGTCTCGGCGACCAAGGCCGTACGCACGTTCTCCGGCGGCGTGCCCGAGAACGCTCCGGACGCCTTCCCGATCCAGGTGACCTGCACGCTCGGGGGGCTCCCCGTCTCGGCGCTCGAGGACGCCCTGCAGTTCGTCGCCGTCGACGGTACGGCGGAATGGACCGAGCTCCCCGTCGGCGCCGAGTGCGAGATCACCGAGACGGACGCGGGTGACGCGATCGTGACCACCGTCGCGGTGGACGGCGGCGCGCCCATGGACAGCCGCACCACGACGATCGTGCTCGAGGAGGGGAGCGCCGACGAGCCGTCGGTCGCGGCCTTCGTCAACACCTTCTCGGATCCGCTCCCCGTGACGGGCGCGCCGGTGCCCTGGGCGGGGATCCTGCTGGGCGGCGGGATGCTGCTGCTCGGCCTGGTCCTCGTGCTGATCCGCCGCCGGCGGGCCTGATCACGCCCCCGCGGTGAGCCACACCGCCCCGCGGACGCGCCAGCCGAGCGTCGCGAGCCGCGCGAGCATGTAGACCCCGAAGAACGCCACGGACAACCAGGCGAGCCCCGCAGCGCCGGAGGGACGCATCACCTCGATCAGCACGAGAGCGGGCACGAACGGCACCAGGTTCAGCAGGCCGGCGATCGCGAGGTACTTCGCGTCGCCCGCGCCGATGAGCACGCCGTCGAGCACGAACACCGCACCGCAGAGCGGCTGGGCGATCGCCAGCACGAGGAGCGCGGGCATGACGAGCGCGGCGATCGCGGCATCCCCCGTGAAGACGAGTCCGATGACGCCCGAGAATCCGCCGACGAGGGCTCCGACGCCGACGCCGAAGAGCGCGCCCCACGCGAGCGTGCGGGCGAGCACGCGCCGCACGAACGGCTCGTCGCCGGCACCGAGGCCCTTGCCGATCAACGCCTGCGCGGCGATCGCCAGGGCGTCGAGGGCGAACGCGGCCGTCGAGAAGATCGTGAACGCGATCTGCCAGCCGGCGAGCTCGTCGGTGCCGAGCGTCGTCGCCACGGCGACCGTCGCGAGCAGCGCGACCCGCAGCGACACAGTGCGCACGAACAGCCAGCCGCCGGAGCGCGCCGAACCGGTGAGCCCTTCGCGGTGCGGACGGAGGGATGCCTCGTGCCGACGCGCGAGCCGCACGACGACCAGGACGAAAGCCGCCACCATGGCCCACTGCGCCACGACGGTTCCCGCCGCCGACCCGGCGATGCCCCACCCGAATCCGTAGATGAAGAGCCAGTTCAGCAGGGCGTTGGCGGCGAAGCCGACCCCTGCGATCCACAGGGGCGTCACGGTGTCCTGCATGCCGCGCAGAAGCCCGGTAGCCGCGAAGACGATCAGCATCGCGGGGAGCCCCCACATCGACAGGCCGAGGTAGATGCGCGCCTGCTCGGCCACGGCGGGGGACGCCCCGAAGAGGCTCACGAGGAGAGGGGAGGCGAACCAGCCGGCGACGGCGAGCACGGCGCCGAGGCCGAGTGCGAGCCACATGCCGTCGATCCCCACCGAGACGGCGCGCGACGGGTCGCCCGCGCCGAAGCGCCGGGCCACCGCGGGCGTCGTCGAGTACGCGAGGAACACCATGAGCCCGACGACGGTCTGGAGCACGGCCGAGGCGATCCCGAGGCCTGCGAGCGGCTCGACCCCGAGGTGCCCGACCAGGGCGGCGTCCACGATGAGGAAGAGCGGCTCGGCGACGAGCGCTCCGAGCGCCGGCACGGCGAGGCGCAGGATGTCGCGATTGAGTGTGGGCACGGACTCGGGCACCCGACGAGCCTATGACCGACCTGTGACGCGCCCGGCCGCGGTCCGGATGTCGGGGGCGGGAGCATATCCTGGTCCCATGACGGATGCCCTTCCCTCCGGCCTCGAGATCGATGAGCTCAGCGCAGAGATCAGGCCGCAGGACGACCTCTTCCGATACGTCAACGGCTCGTGGATCGATCGCACCGAGATCCCCGACGACAAGGCGCGGTGGGGCTCGTTCCACCTCATCGCCGAGCAGGCCGAGAAGGACGTCCACGCGATCGTGGAGGAGTCCGTCGACGCCGAGCCCGGCACCGAGGCCCGCAAGATCGGAGACCTCTACGCGAGCTTCATGGACACCGAGAGCATCGAGGCTCGCGGTACCGAGCCGCTCGCCGACCAGCTCGCCAAGGTCGACGCGGTCGACTCGATCCCCGCGCTCCTGCGCACGGTCGGCGCGCTCGAGCGCGACGGCGTCGGCGGCATGGTCTCCGTCTTCGTCGAACCCGATCCGGGCGATCCCCAGCGGTACGTGCCGTTCGTCCTGCAGGGCGGCCTGTCGCTCCCCGACGAGAGCTACTACCGTCTCGAGAGCTTCGACGCGACCCGCACGGCGTATCGCGCGCACATCGAACGGATCCTGGATCTCGCGGGGGTGCCGGATGCCGCGGCATCCGCCGACCGCATCTTCGCGCTCGAGACCGAGCTCGCGAGCCACCACTGGGACAAGGTCAAGAACCGCGATCCCGTCGCGACCTACAACCTCAAGACCTGGGACGAGCTGCAGGCGCTCGCTGGCCTCGACCTGTCCCCGTGGCTCGAGGGCATCGCGCCCGACCACCCCGATGCGTTCGCCGAGGTCGTCGTCTATCAGCCGAGCTTCGTCGAGGCGCTCGGACCGATCCTCACCGAGGATCGCCTCGAGGACTGGAAGGCGTGGCTGCGGTTCCAGATCGTGCACAGCGCGGCGGCGTTCCTCACCGACGAGATCGTGCAGGAGAACTTCTCGTTCTACGGCACCCAGCTCACGGGGGTGCCGGTCAACCGCGAGCGGTGGAAGCGCGGCGTGGGTCTCACCGAAGCCGCCCTCGGCGAGGCCATCGGTCGCGTCTACGTCGAGCGTCACTTCCCGCCCGCCGCCAAGGAGGCGATGGACGAGCTCGTCGCGAACCTCATCGAGGCGTACCGGCAGTCGATCTCGGCCCTCGAGTGGATGGGCCCCGAGACGCGCGAGCGCGCGCTCGCGAAGCTCGACGCCTTCACGCCCAAGATCGGCTACCCCGTCAAGTGGCGGGACTACTCCGGGCTCGAGATCGACGCCGACGACCTGGTCGGCAACATCCGGCGCGCCCACGCCCACGAGCACGACCGTCAGCTCGCGCGCATCGGCGGCCCGGTCGATCGCGACGAGTGGTACATGACGCCGCAGACCGTCAACGCGTACTACAACCCGCTCATGAACGAGATCGTGTTCCCTGCGGCGATCCTGCAGTACCCGTTCTTCGACGCGGGTCGGGATGCCGCGGCCAACTACGGCGGGATCGGCGCCGTCATCGGCCACGAGATCGGCCACGGCTTCGACGACCAGGGCAGCCAGTACGACGGCGACGGATCGCTGCGCGACTGGTGGACCGAGGCCGATCGCGAGGCGTTCACCGCCCGCACGGCGTCGCTCATCGAGCAGTACAACACGCTTGTGCCGCGCGGCCTCGCCGACGAGAACACCGTCAACGGCGCACTCACGATCGGCGAGAACATCGGCGACCTCGGCGGCCTGGGAGTCGCGATCAAGGCGTACGAGCTGCACCTCGGCGGCGAGGACGCGCCCGTCATCGACGGGTTCACCGGCATCCAGCGACTCCTCCTGTCGTGGGGGCAGATCTGGCAGCAGAAGGGACGGGATGCCGAGACCATCCGTCTGCTGACGATCGACCCGCACTCGCCCAACGAGTTCCGCTGCAACCAGATCGTGCGCAACATCGACGCGTTCTACGATGCTTTCGGCGTCACCGAAGGTGACGCGCTCTGGCTCGACAAGGATCAGCGCGTCTCGATCTGGTGAGCCACCACCCACTCCCCTGAAAGGAGTCCTGCGCATGGGCAACCCCCCTGAGCCCGCGCGTGACACCGATTCGCTCCGAGGCTCCCGGCGCGGCAACCGGCGCCTGCCCCGCCGAGCGGCGGTCGGTCGACGATCGTTCGCCTCGACGCTCCGCGCGCTCGACGAGCTCGCCGCCGCGGGCGCCAAGATCTCGGTGCGGATCAACGACCTCGATCGGGGCACGACCGTGCTCGCGGGCGACGACTTCGTGACACTGCCGGTCGGCGGCGTGGGCGTCGTGCCGCTCCTCATCGAGGTGGCCGCCGGCTTCGAGTCCGGCGTCCTCGATCCGCTCGAGATCATCGATCGCTCGCAGGTCGAGGCCGTCTCGGTCGCGGGCGTCTGGCAGCACCTCAAGGCGCCGGCCCTCCCGCTGTCGGATCTCGCGGTGCTGACGGCATCCACCGGCGACGCGCTCGCCGCCAACGCGCTGCTCGCCCGCGTCGGGCTCCCCGCCGTGCGGACGCGCATCGAGAGCCTCGGGCTGTCGCGCGCGGCGCTGCTGGATCGGTTCCGCGACGAGCGCGGTCCCGACGACGCCCCGCACTTCGCGCTCGGATCGACGCGCGAGCTGGCCGAGGTGTTCGCCGCGCTGGTGAACTCGCAGGCGGTCTCGGCCGGTGTGAGCGCGCAGGTCGCCGAGTGGCTGAGCCTCAACCACGACCTCTCGCTGGTCGCCGCCGCGACGGGGCTCGACCCGTTCTCGCACGAGAACGACGAGCACGGTCTGCTGTTCATCAACAAGACCGGCCGTGACGACGGCGTGCGCGTCGAGGCCGGAGTGCTCGCGGGGCCCCGCGCCGGGGTGTCCTACGCGCTGATCGTGTGCTTCGACGACCTGTCGATCCTGCACCGCATGCGCGCGCACGACGCGTTCCGTGTGCTGGGCATCGACCTCATGGAGTACGTCTTCTAGAAGACGATGGTGTGGTTGCCGTGGCGGATGACGCGGTCCTGCGCGTGCCACAGCACGGCCCGCGAGAGCACCTGCCGCTCGACGTCCGCGCCGCGCCGCGCGAGTTCGGCGACGGTGTCGGCGTGGGTCACCCGGATGGTGTCCTGATCGATGATCGGCCCCTCGTCGAGGTCGGTCGTCACGTAGTGCGATGTCGCGCCGATGAGCTTGACGCCCCGCTCCTTGGCCTTCTTGTACGGCTCGGCGCCGATGAAGGCGGGCAGGAACGAGTGATGGATGTTGATGACCGGCACGCCCAGCTTCTCGAGGAAGTCGGACGAGAGGATCTGCATGTAGCGCGCGAGCACGACGAAATCGACGTTGCCGACGAGCAGCTTCAGGATCTCCGCCTCGGAGGCGGTCTTGTCGGGTCCGGCGACCGACGGCACGTGGAAGAACGGCACCCCGAACGAACGGACGTCCTCCGCGGCGGTCGCGTGGTTCGAGATCACCATCGGGATCGACACCGGCAGATCCCCCCGGCGATGGCGCCACAGCAGGTCGAGCAGGCAGTGGTCCTGCTTCGAGGCGAGGATCGCCATGCGCTTCGGCACGGACTGGTCGGTGATCGACCACTCGAGGTCGAAGCCGCGGCCGAGGGTCTCGGCGAGGTCGGCCTCGATCGCCGGCAGCGCGCCCTCGAGTCCGGGACGGTGGAACACGACGCGCTGGAAGTACGCTCCGCCGGTCGGGTCGTCGGAGTACTGGTCGAACGCGACGATGTTGCCCTGGTTGCGCGTGATGAGCGCCGAGACGGCGGCGACGATGCCCGGCTTGTCGCTGCCGTGCACGATGAGACACGCGTGGTCGGGCAGGAGGGGCGGTGAGACGGCCATGGGTCGATTCTGCCCTGTGATGACGGATGCCGCGGATCCCGCATCCATCGTCGCTACGCTGGCCCCGTGAGCATCGCCGCCGGACACGAGGATCGCGTGACGCTGCGCTTCCTCTCGACGCCGGCCGACACCGCCGAGGGCGGGCGCTCCGTCGCCGCGGGCAGCGTGATGGAGTGGATCGACAAGGCCGGCTACGCCTGTGCGGTCGGATGGGCGGCCGCGTACTGCGTCACCGCCTACGTCGGAAACGTCAGGCACCGCCGGCCGATCCCGCCGGGGAGCCTCATCGAGGTCGTCGCGCGCATCGTCCACACGGGTCGCTCCAGCATGCACGTCGTCGTCACGGTCTCCTCGGCCGAGGTGAGTGCGCCGCTCTACACGCCCGCCACGACCTGCATCCTCGTCTTCGTCGCGAAGGACGCGGACGGACGACCCACGGAGGTTCCGCCGTGGTCGCCGCAGTCGCGCTCGGACCGCAAGCTCGCGCAGCTCGCCCTCGACCGTCGGGGACCGCGTGAGGAGATCCGTCGCATCATGCTCGCGGAGGAGTACACGGATGCCTCGGCCGCACCGCGCACCACGCTGCGCTTCCTCGTGCCGCCCGGAGTCGTGAACTGGGGCGGCAAGGCGCACGGCGGCACGGTCATGCGATGGATCGACGAGGCGGCCTTCGCGTGCGCGAGCGCGTGGGCGGGCGATCTCGTGGGCGATCCGGTCGCGGTGTACTCGGGCGGCATCCACTTCCTGCGCCCCATGCGCATCGGCGACCTCGCCGAGATCGAGGCGCGCATCATCCACACCGGGCCGCACAGCATGCACCTCACGGTGCAGGTGTGGGGCGCGGATCCGCGCACGCCCGCGGACCGGAGCCTCACGACCCTCTGCATGACCGTCTTCGTCGTTCCCGAGGCGAACGGCTCGGCGGCGCGCGTGCCGCAGTGGGCGCCGGAGCTCGCAGAGGACCGCCGGCTCGAAGAGCACGCCCGCGAGATCATCGCGATGCGCGAGCTGATCGTGCCGATCCCGGCATCCCTCGCCCTCGAACCCTGACCTTCTAGCGCACGCCCTTCATGAGCTTCAGGACGGGCTTGACGCAGAACAGCAGGGCGATGCCCAGCGCGATCGCGATGAGGCCCAGGATCGTGAAGTACGGCGCCTCGTTCTTCGGGTCGTAGAACTGCGCACACCACCCCGCGATCGAGGTGCCGAGCGCGATCGACAGGAAGTACAGCGCGACCATCTGCGTGTGGAACTTGCGCGGTGCGAGCTTCGTCGTGACCGAGAGCCCGGGCGGCGAGATGAACAGCTCGGCGATCGTGAACACGAGGAGGATCACGACGATCGCGAGGAGGGGTGTGCCGTTGACGCCCGTCGCGACGAACGGCAGGAAGAGCAGGAACGCACAGCCCATGATGATCGCGCCGAGCGAGAACTTCACGGGCGCCGAGGGGGACCGCGTGCCGAGCTTCGTCCAGATCGCGGCGAAGACGCCCGACAGGATGATGACGAAGATCGGGTTGATGGAGTTGACCCATGAGACGGGCATCTCCCAGCCGAAGAGGTCACGGTCGAGTCTCTGGTCGGAGTAGATCGTGAGCACGGTGAACTGCTGCTGGTACAGCGACCAGAAGCCGACGTTCACGATGAACAGGGGGATGAAGCCCAGGACGCGGGAGCGCTCGGTCGCATCGATCCGCCGCGACGAGACGATCACGAAGAAGTAGGCGATCGCTGCGAGCAGGGTGATGATGATGACGATCGTCGCGAGGTTCTCGGCACGGATGACGCCGAGGAGCACGAGAGCGACGATGACGACGATCCCGGCGGCCGCGAACCCGATGAATGCCGCGTAGCGGTTGCGGGGGAGCGGGTTCGCCACGACGCTCGCCTCCGCCGGGAGCTGCTTGCGCCCGAACGAGTACTGGATCAGGCCGATCGCCATGCCGACGGCGGCGACGCCGAAGCCCCAGTGGAAGCCCAGGGTGCTCTGCAGGAGACCCGTGATCAGCGGGCCGAGGAAGGCGCCGAGGTTGATGCCGAGGTAGAAGAGCGAGAAGCCCGCGTCGCGCCGGGGGTCCTTGACGGAGTACAGCGTGCCCACGACCGCCGTCGCGTTGGCCTTGAGCCCGCCCGACCCGACCGCGACGAGCAGGAGGCCCACGCCCAGACCCCAGACGCTCGGGAGCAGGGCGAGCCCGATGTGCCCCGCCATGATGACGATCGCGCTGAAGAACAGCACCTTCTCGGAGCCCAGGACGCGGTCGGCGAGCCAGGCGCCGAGGATCGTGCAGAGGTAGACGGTGCCGCCGTACGCGCCGACGATGCCCGTCGCGACGGTCCGGTCGATGCCCAGGCCGCCCTCGGCGACCGAGTAGTACATGTAGATGAGCAGGATGCCCTGCATGCCGTAGAAGCTGAAGCGCTCCCACATCTCGACCCCGAAGATGTGCGCGAGCGCCCACGGCTGCCCGAAGAAGCGCGTGTCGTGATCGCCGCCCTCGTCGCCGGTCGTCGCGGCCGCGTCCGTTCCGCTCGTCGCCACGATGTTCGCGCCCCCGGTGCGGACCGGATCGCCCGCCGCCGTGGCACCCTCCGGGGGACCGACCGGCACCTGTTCGGGCTCGTAGCGCTCGCTCATGGGGTCAGGCTAGCGCGGCGTATCCACGGTGCGGGAGAGGCTATTCGGGCAGAGAGGGATGCCGTTCGTGCGCGTCGCGCCGCCGCGGGATGAACAGCGCCACCACCAGGGCGATGACCGCCGCCGCGCCGCCGAGCACGAACGACAGCTGGAACGCATACGGCGTCGGAAGGGGGGTCCCTTCGAACTCGGCCGTGTAGGTCGCCAGGATCGCTCCGACCACGGCTGCCGCCATGCTCGTGCCGAGCGAGCGGAACAGGGCGTTCAGGCCGTTGGAGGCGCCCGTCTCGGTCTGGGGCACCGATCGCATGATGAGCATCGGCATCGCCGCATAGCCGAAGCCGATGCCCACGCCGATGATGAGGTTCGCGACGAGGAGGTGCCACACCTCCGACGACCAGACGATCGTGAACGCGTAGGCCACGATCAGAGCGATCGCGCCCAGGACGAGGAGCAGCTTGGGGCCGACGGTCTTGGCGAGCCGTCCCGAGAACGGCGAGAGGACCATCATGACGAGTCCCGCCGGCATGATGATGAAGCTGGCGGCGAGAAGCGAGAGCCCGAAGCCGCCGGCGGCGACCGGGATCTCGAGCAGCTGCGGATAGTTGACGTTCGACGAGAAGAGCGCGAAGCCCATCGCGATCGAAGCGATGTTGGTCAGAAGCACCGCTGGGCGCGCGGCGACGCGCAGGTCGAGCAGCGGCTCGGCGATCCGCAGCTCGAACCAGCCCCACACGAGCAGCACGACGACGCCCCCGATCCCGCACGCGAGGACCGCGGGCGATGCCCAGCCCCACTCGTTGCCCCGCGAGATCGCGAGCAGGATGCCACTGAGCCCGACGGCGAGTCCGACCGCGCCGACGAAGTCGAACCGACCCGCTGTGCGGAGCACGCTGACCGGAACGATCCACAGCACGAGGGCGAACACCACCACGCCGAGACCGGCCGCCACCCAGAACAGGATGTGCCAGTCGGCGCGCTCCGTGATGAAGGCGCTGATCGGCAGCCCCAGAGAGCCGCCGACACCGAGCGTCGCGCTGATGAGCGCGATCGCCGAGTCGACGCGGTCCTCGCGCAGCACGTCGCGCAGGATGGAGATGCCCAGGGGGACGACGCCGGTCACGGTGCCCTGAAGGGCGCGCCCGATGATCACCCCGACGATGCCCGGCGAGACGGCTGCGATCACGGAGCCGAGGACGAGCAGCGCGAGCAGCACGAGCACGACGCGGCGCTTGCCGTACATGTCGCCGAGCCGCCCCGCGATGGGCGTGGTGACGGCCGCCGCGAGGAGAGTGGCGGTGACGACCCAGGCCGTGTCCTCGCGGCTCGCGTCGAGCAGTTCCGGCAGCTTCGACTGGATCGGCACGACCAGCGTGAACATGAAGGACGACGCGAGCCCGGCCGTCGCGAGCACTCCGACGATCGCGCCCTGTCGGGGCATCCGGGTGAGGCGTCTGCGTGCGTCCTCATCCGATCCCATCCTTCGAGGCTATCGGCGTCTGCGATGACGAGGGCGGTCCCGTCGGAACCTCCCTCGCGGGTGCGAGACTGGGCGCATGGGCATCGACATCCGTCCCCTCGACACGGTCGAGGACGTCTTCACCGCCTCGGCCGTGCTCGCCGACGTCTGGGGCGGCGATCGCTCCGGCATGCCGCCGAATCTGCTGCGGGCGCTCGCCCACTCGGGCAACTACGCCGTCGGGCTGTGGGACGGAGACCGCATGGTCGGAGCATCCGTCGCCTTCTTCGCCGCACCCGCCGCGCGCTCGATGCACTCGCACATCACGGGAGTCGTGCCGGGACTTCAGAGTCAGGGCCTCGGCCGCGTGCTCAAGCAGCACCAGCGCGAGTGGGCGCTCGCGCGAGACGTCGGCCACATCACGTGGACGTTCGATCCGCTCGTCGCCCGGAACGCGCACTTCAACCTCCGCGTACTCGGCGCACGCGTCACGGAGTACCTCGTCGATCACTACGGACCGATGGACGACGGCGTCAACCGCGGCGACGAGTCGGACCGGATCATGGTGTCGTGGGCGCTCGCAGCTCCCCCTGTGCCCACACCGTCGACCGAGCGCGTGGTCGCGTCGGTCGCGGTGCCGCGCGACATCGGTGCCATCCGTCTCGAGGCGCCGACGGATGCCGCAGTCTGGCGCATCCGCGTGCGCGATGCGCTCGTCGGCCACCTCGCCGACGGACTCGTGATCGGCGGATTCGACGACGCCCTGGGGTACCTGCTCGTCCGCCCCTGAGTCGTTCGGTCGGAGGATCACGGCCGCGTCGGAGGATTCCTGCCGAATGCTCCGACATTCGCGCCATCCTCCGACCGAATCGTCGGCGAGGCGACGACGCGTCCCTAGGCTGGCGCGCATGAGCGCGACTCCGCCGATCCTGCGCCCCGCTAGCGTGGATCGGGTGATCACCGCCGACTGGACACCGCACCGCCGCGACGATCGAGAGCTCCTGGGCTGGATCCGGCCCGAGGGCGAGGACTGGGTCGCCGTCGACCTGCTCGGCCGCGAGGCGACGGGGGCGGTCGAGTGGCTGGATGCCGAGGACGCGCTCGAGGCAGGTGGTCTCGCGTGGCTCGCCGAAGTGTGGATGCTCGAGACCGACGAAGGCGCCATCCGCGTCCGGATCGCCGAAGTCACTCCGCCCGCGAACCCGGGCGAGACGGGTCGTGTGATCGTCCACAGCGACGACTTCGGCTCGGTCGACGTGCCGTACACCCGCTACGAGCTCGCCTGGCCGGCACCCGCGGAGCTGCGCCCCAAGCGGCCGGGCGAGGCGTCCGAACTCCCACGATTCTGACGCCCGCTGTATCAGCGGCGATCCGTCCGACTCCTTCACTCCGAAGTCGCGTTATGGAACGCGCATCGCGCCGTCTCATGGATGACGCGAAAGGAGAGGCTCATGAAGGAGTCCGCCATGCGACAAGCGCTCGAAGAGCTGATCTCGGCGATGACGTCATCGCGTTCCCGCGCCCGCCGCGCACGCACCGAGGGCATGCCGCGCCATCTGCGCCCGCACCGCACGCGCACGACCTTCGTGCCGTCGGCCGACGTCACGCTGACGTCGCACTTCGCGATCTGACCCGCATCCCCCGATCGGAGCCGCGGGGCTAGCCTGAGGGCATGCCCATCGCCCGGCCCGCAGCATCCGTCGCCCTCGAAGGATTCGAGCTGCGCGTTCTGCATCTTCCGCTCGTCTCGCCGTTCACGACGTCGTTCGGCACCGAGACGGTCCGCGAAGTCATCGTCGTGCGCGCGCTGACCGCCGACGGCGACGGGTGGGGCGAGATCGTGTCGCAGCGTGAGCCGACGTACTCGAGCGAGTACACGCAGGGCGCGTGGGATGTCGCGCTGCGGTTCCTGATCCCCGCACTCCTCGAGCGCGGCACGATCGCGCCGGAGCAGATCGCCGGGGCGCTGGAGCCCGTCATCGGCCATCGGATGGCGAAAGCGGGTCTCGAGCTCGCCGTGCTCGACGCGGCGCTGCGGTCCGAGGGGCGCCCGCTCGGCGAGTACCTCGGAGCCGTGCGCGATCGCGTGCCGTCGGGGGTGTCGGTCGGCATCCAGCGCGATCCGGCGGCGCTGGTCGACGCCGTCGGCGGGTACCTCGACGAGGGGTACGTGCGGATCAAGATCAAGATCAAACCCGGCCGCGACGTCGACGACACGGCCGCCGTGCGCGAGGCGTACGGCGCGATCCCGCTGCAGGTCGACGCGAACTCCGCGTACACGCTGACGGATGCCGCGACCCTCGCCGAGCTCGACCGCTTCGATCTGCTGCTGATCGAGCAGCCCCTGCAGGAGGACGACCTCGTCGATCATGCAGCACTCGCGCGACAGCTGCGCACTCCGGTGTGCCTCGACGAGTCGATCACCTCGGTCAAGGCGGCGGCCGACGCGCTCGCGCTGGGGGCGGCATCCATCGTCAACATCAAGGCCGGACGCATCGGGGGGTACCTCGAGGCGGTCGCGATCCACGACCTGTGCCGTGCGGCGGACGTGCCCGTCTGGTGCGGCGGCATGCTCGAGACCGGCATCGGCCGGGCGGCGAACGCCGCGCTCGCAGCGCTCCCGGGTTTCACGCTCCCGGGGGACGTCTCGGCCTCGGACCGGTTCTACCACCGCGACATCGTCACCGAGCCGGCCGTGCTCGAGGACGGCCACGTACGCGTGCCGACCGGTCACGGGCTGGGGGTCCGGATCGATCCCGTGGCACTCGAGGATTTCACCGTCGCGCGCGAGACGGTCCGGCGGTAGCTCGTGCCGACCGTACGCAGGCGGGATGCCGGCTCCGTGCGATGGCGCGTCCGTGTCCTCAGCCTGAGTGCGGGTGCCGTGGCAGTCGCGACCGCGCTCGCGGGCTGCGCCGCCGGCCCGGTCGGCGATGGCGCGCCGCCCGACGGTGTGACCGTCGAGTTCGTGCAGCTGCGCTCGGACGTCGCCGCCCGCCAGGCGCAGGTGCAGGTGCGCAACGGCACCGACGAGGCGATCGCGGTCGGAGCCGTGCGCGTCGAAGATCAGCGCTTCGACGGCGACGCGACGCGGGCGATCGAGGGACGGACGAGCACTGTCGCCGCGGGCGGCACGACCGACATCCGCATCCAGCTCCCGCCGATGGACTGCGACGGTACCGACGGCGCGATGACGGTGCTCCTCGAGCTCGACGGCGAGACGGTCGAAGCGCCGCTGCCGGATCCGCTCGACGTCATCGGCCCGCTGCACGAGCGCGAGTGCCTCGCATCGAAGGTGATGGATGCCGCGTCCCTCTCCTTCGCGTCCTTCGAGCCGTCACCGGCCGGCGAGCCTGCGACGCTCGTGCTCTCCGTCGAGCCGACCGGCGAGGCCGCGGCGGACGTCGTCGGCATCCAGACGACGAACCTGCTGACCTTCGAGGCTGCCGCCGGGACGATCGCCGACACCTATCGGCTCGATCTCGAGATCGCTCCGACATCGGAGCCGACCGAGATCGAGCTTCCGCTGGTTCCCCTCCGCTGCGATCCGCACGCGGTGCAGGAGGACAAGCGCGGCACGGTGTTCACCCTCGAGATCGCCCTCGACGGCGTCCCCGGCGAGATCGAGCTCGCGGCGCCCGAGGACATGCGCGGGCAGATCCTCACATGGGTGGGCGATTGGTGCGGCTTCGGCGGCTGAGCGGGCGGCGCTCGCGACGCTTAGGCTGAGCGGCATGAGCACCGTGGCTCCCTCAGATCCCGCCGCCGCACGCGGCATCTCGCGCCGGACCCAGTCCGAGATCTACCGCGCCGGCATCAGCGGCACGAAGCCGCTCGTGCCGGTCGACTCCGCCGCACTCGAGGCGGCGGCCGGCAAGGCGCTGAGCGCCGAGGCCTTCGCGTACATCGCCGGCGGCGCGGGAGCGGAGCGCACGGTCGCCGCGAACCGGGAGGCGTTCGGGCGCTGGCAGATCTGGCCGCGACCGCTGCGCGATGTGTCCACGCGCGACCTGTCGATCGAGTTCCTCGGCAGGACCCGGCCGACCCCGTTCCTGCTCGCGCCCCTCGGTGTCATGGAGATGGCGCACGCCGAGGCCGATCTCGCGGTCGCACGCGCAGCGGCCTCCCTCGGCATCCCGTACACGCTCTCGAACCAGGCCTCGTTCCCGATGGAGCAGGTGCGGGATGCCGCGCCCGCCGGTGCGCGGCTGTTCCAGCTGTACTGGTCGGCGTCCGACGAGCTCAACGCGTCGCTGCTGCGGCGGGCCGAGGCATCCGGATGCGAAGCGATCGTCGTGACGCTCGACACGCATCTGCTCGGCTGGCGCACGCGCGACCTCGACCTCGCCTACCTGCCGTTCACGCGAGGAATGGGCATCGCGCAGTACACGAGCGATCCCGTGTTCCAGCAGCTCGTGCGGGAGCGGGCGCGGGCGGCCCCGTCGTCCGACGCTCCTGCGGTCAAGATCACCCCCAAGGCTGTCGCGGCCGGCGTGACGATCGCCCGCAAGGGCCGCGCGCTCACCGGAGCAGGGCTGCGCGACAGCCTGCGGTCGCCGCTGCCGCGCGCCGCGGTCGAGACGTTCCTCGACGTCTTCTCGACGCCCGCGCTGACGTGGGACGACCTCGCGAAGGCCCGCGAGTGGACGACTCTGCCGATCATCCTGAAGGGGATCGTGCACCCCGACGACGCTGCGCGGGCGATGGATGCCGGTGTCGACGGCATCTGGATCTCGAACCACGGCGGGCGTCAGATCGATCAGTCCGTGCCCACCCTCGCGGTGCTGCCGGAGATCGCCGAACGCGTCGGCGGTCGCGTGCCGATCGTCTTCGACTCGGGGGTGCGACAGGGATCGGATGCCGCTATAGCACTCGCCCTCGGCGCGACAGCCGTCGCGATCGGGCGTCCGTACGCGTACGGTCTCGGGATCGCGGGCGAGCCGGGCGTGAGCGAAGTGCTGCGCAATCTGCTCGCCGAGCTGGACATCACGCTGGGGCTCTCGGGCGGCACGAGGATCGCCGACCTCGACCGGAGCACGCTGCGCGAGGTGCCGAGTCAGCGCGCCAGAGCGTAGAAGCGGAAGGCCGCGAAGTCCTCGATGGGCAGCACCTCGATGCCCGCGAAACCCGCCTCGCGCGCGTATCGCTCGAGCGTCGTCGGCCGCATGACGGTGCCCGTCCCGACGGAGCCGGGCGTCGACATCGAGTCGGGCAGGCAGAGGAAGAGGCTGTAGCCGTACATGACCCGCTCGACCTCGTCGCCGTCGGGGGCGAACGCGTCGGCGACGGCCTCGTCCATGATGACCACCAGGCCGTCGGGTCTCACTGCTCGACGCATCGCCGAGAGCACCGCCACCGGGTCGGGCATGTCGTGCAGCGCCTCGAACACGAACGCCGCGTCGTACGAGCCCGAGATCTGCTCGCCCGGCGAGACGGCGAAGGCGACGGCATCCATCCCCTTCGCGTGCTCTTCGGCCGCCTCGATCGCCGGCGGGTCGACGTCGAAGCCGTCGACCCGCGCGCTCGGGTAGGCGCGGGCGAGCGCGATCGTCGACCAGCCGTGGCCGCAGCCGATGTCGGCGATGCGGGCGCCGGGCCGCGACAGCACGTCATGGATGCGGGGGACGGATGCCAGTGCCGCCCCGAGTCGGGACTCGAACCAGGGGCGGTTGACGTCGCCCTGCGCGTCGCGCGCATCGTCGCCGAACTCCGACCAGCCCACGCCCCCACCCGTGCGGTACGCGTCGAGGAGATCGGGGAGCCGCATCGCGGCGGCCGCGACCATGCGCGCGAGCGGCGCCGAATACACGATCGACGAGGAGTCGACGAGCACGCTCGCGTGGCCTGCGGGCAGGGCGAAGGCGCCGTCGTCGACGGTGAGGATGCCGGCGACCGCCTGCTGCTCGAGCCACTCGAGGGCGTAGCGCGGATGGATGCCCGCGTCGCGCGCGAGAGCGTCGGCGGTCCGCGGCTCGTCGGCGAGCAGGCGGTAGAGCCCGAGCCGGTCGCCGACGTAGATCGAGAGGATCTCGAATCCGCCCAGCACCCGGGCGAACACGGCGTCTGCGAAGTCCGATTCGTCGTCCATGGCAGCCTCCTCGCCGACGGCCACATGGTAGTCCTCCGCGAACGTCGGCAGAAGGTGCCCGATAGACTGGACGGATGCCGGGTTCGCCGGCGCACACCCCCCTCCCGACCATTGGAGCCACCGTGGCCGAGCAGTCCCGCCTCGACAAAGTCATCGCCCTCGCCCGCCACCGCGGGTTCGTCTTCCAGGCTGGTGAGATCTACGGCGGCTCCCGCTCCGCATGGGACTACGGTCCCCTCGGCACCGAGCTCAAGGAGAACATCCGCCGTCAGTGGTGGCAGACGTTCGTGCGCGGTCGCGGCGACATGGTCGGCCTCGATTCGTCGGTGATCCTGCCCAAGCGCGTGTGGGAGGCATCCGGTCATGTCGCGACCTTCAGCGACCCGCTCGTCGAGTGCCTCAACTGCCACAAGCGCTTCCGCGCCGACACGCTGATCGAGGACTTCGAGGCGCGCAAGGGCCGCAAGGCCGAGAACGGTCTCGCCGACGTGCCGTGCCCCAATTGCGGTGTCAAGGGCCAGTACACCGAGCCCAAAGCGTTCTCGGGCCTCATGAAGACGTATCTCGGCGTCGTCGACGACGAGTCGGGCGTGCACTACCTGCGTCCCGAGACGGCGCAGGGCATCTTCATCAACTTCGGCAATGTCGTGACCGCCGCCCGCAAGAAGCCGCCGTTCGGCGTCGGCCAGGTCGGCAAGGCCTTCCGCAACGAGATCACGCCCGGCAACTTCATCTTCCGCACCCGCGAGTTCGAGCAGATGGAGATCGAGTTCTTCACGCCTCCCGCCGAGGCCGGCGAGTGGTTCGACCACTGGGTGCAGGCGTGCTGGGACTGGTTCGTCGATCTCGGCATCGACCCCGAGAACATGCGCCAGTTCGACGTGCCGAAGGAAGACCGCGCGCACTACTCGGCGGGCACGATCGACGTCGAGTACCGCTTCGGCTTCACCGGCAAGGAGTGGGGCGAGCTCATGGGCATCGCCAACCGCACCGATTTCGACCTCACGAGCCACACCGAGGCATCCGGCCAGTCGCTCACGTACTTCGACCAGGCGTCGGGCGAACGGTACATCCCGTACGTCATCGAGCCGTCGTTCGGTCTCACGCGCGCCATGATGGCCTTCCTCGTCGACGCGTACCGCGAGGAGGAGGTGCCGAACGCGAAGGGCGGCACCGACACCCGCACGGTGCTCGCGCTCGACCCGCGCCTCGCGCCGGTCAAGGTCGCCGTGCTGCCGCTCTCGCGCAACGAGCGACTGTCGCCGCTCGCCCGCGAGGTCGCCGACGAACTGCGCGCCCAGGGCTGGAACACCGACTTCGACGACGCCGGTGCGATCGGCCGCCGCTACCGCCGCCAGGACGAAGTGGGCACGCCGTTCTGCGTCACGGTCGACTTCGATTCGCTCGACGACCGCGCTGTCACGGTCCGCGACCGCGACACGATGGCGCAGGAGCGCGTGCCGCTCGACGACCTCGTGGCATTCCTGTCGGATCGGCTCAAGGGAGCCTGACCAGCGAAGACCGGAGGGCCTGCACGCAGTGATGCGGCAGGCCCTCCGGCGTTGCCGGGAAGGGTGGTCCCGGCGTGCGGGCGCGGACGACTCTGGGGATAGATGCCGGCCGCGCCCGGGTCTACTCGCTGCGGCGGCGCGAGCCGCGCAGGGCGAAGGCGATGACGCCGGCCGCCAGCAGCACGGCGGCGATGCCGACGAGCGGGAGCACAGGGCCGGTGCCGGTGAGCGCCAGGCCCGACGGCGCATCGGTCAGCGGCAGCTCCGGCGGCGGCCCAGGAACGGTCGGGTCCGTCGGATCGCTCGGAACGCCGCCGGAATCCTGCGTGAAGAGGTTGTCGACGACGATCCGCGCCGTCGCCCCCTCGGCGATCGTGACGGGGCCGTCGGCCACGAAACCGTCCCACGCGAACGCGTCGTCCGCGAAGTCGCCGGCGAGGGATGCCTGATCCTCACCCGTCACGGCGCACTCGGCCGCCGCGGGCAGCCCGTCGATGACGACGGGCGCCGCGATCGACACGAGGGCGGTGCCCGATGCCGCCTCGATGCCGCCCAGCGTGCATGCGTAGTCGATCGCGAACGTGCGGGCGGCGCCGCCCGTGTAGCCGTCGGGGTCGGCGCCCTCCCGTGCGGTCACCGTCTTGGCGATCTCGAGCGCGCCGACCGGCTCGACGACCGTCGTGTCGGTGTTCGTATACGTGCACACGATCGGGTCCGCCGCGTGGATCGAGCCCGGCAGAGTGAGGGTCTGGCCGGTGGTGATCTGCAGGTCGGCGCCATCGCCGTCGACGCACGCGAGGGTGGTGAAGCGCCACGGCGACGCAGTCGCGTCCTCGGCGATCGTCACCGTCTCGCCGGCGACCAGATCGTGGGTGACGGATGCCGCGCCCGCTGCTCCGACACCGGTCGGCGCGAGAGTGAAGCCCGAGGCCCACGACGAGCCGACCGCGTCGCTGGACGATGCGAACGAGAAGGACGGGATCGCGCCGGATGCGGCATCCACCGTCTTCACGATCGTGAGCGAGATCACGCGCTGGATCTCGGCGTACAGGCATCCATACGTCGACGTCTGCTCGACGGTCTCGAACCGGTTCGTCGCGGCCTGAGGATCGGCGAGGACGGGCGCGCACGAGCCGTCGGCGAGCGGCGCCGTGAAGCCCGATACGACGAGGGTGTAGCGCTCGCCGTCGGGTCCGTCGAACGTCTGGTCGCCGATCGTGCCCGTGAACTCGAGCACATCGTCGTTCGCGGGATCGGAGGCGGGCTGGGCGTTGTTCGGCGTCTCGTTCAGCGTCCATTCGTAGGGAAGCCGGAGCCCCAGCAGGTTCACCTGCATGGTGCCGCGGAACCAGTCGTTCACGAGCGTGCGGAGCGGATTGTTGCGGTGCACCATGCGGCCGACGTTGAAGGTCGTGCCCGTCTCGATGGTGGTGAGCGCGGCCGGTTCGAACCCGACGGCGCTCTGCGTCGACAGGTCGAGCTGCGCTCCGCCGCAGGCGGCCCCCGTGCTCCCGTGCGCCGAATAGGCGATCGAGCCGGGCGCGACCGCTCCCGAGCGGCCGTCGGTGAACGCGGCCGCCGCGGTGCCGGGATCGCCGCCCGGATTCGCCACCGGACCGCTCGTGACGGTCGAGGCCGCCGAGCCGTACCGCGCGCAGTCGCCCATCGCGGGTGCCGCGACTCCCCCCTCGAACCCGGTGTGGTCGATCATCTCTGCGGTGATGCCGCCCGGCACCGCCACGGTCGCGGCCGAGGCGGGCGAGGCCCCGGCGACGGATGCTCCGAAGATGAGGATCGCGGCGGTCGTCGCGACGGCACGACGGATGATGAATGGCGCGCGCGAAGGCGCGTCGATGTCTTGCATGGAACTTCCCCCAAGCGGCCCCCCGGCCGCCACTCCCACCGCCTCACGCCCCAGATCGCGGAACGGCTTGACTGATGAGACGGTCGCATCGGGGTTCTATTACGCGAGTCGGCGAAACGGATCCCTATGCGAGACTCGACGGACGTGTCGTCCCCCCGGGCGTGCGGTGCAGGAGGTCATGTTGACGACGTGGGCGCTGATGCTCGCGCGCGCTCGTGCGCGCATGGGCACTCTGCTCGCCGTCATGGCGACGATCGCGGTGCTCGTGCTCGGCGTCTCGGCTGTCATCGGCGCGATCGGCTCGGCGGTGCGCGCCGCCGTCGTGGCGGCGGTCGACGCGGTTCCCGAGGCCGAGCGCGCCGCGATCCTCACGATCCCGGCGTCCACGGATCCCGCGGCGCAGAGGGATGCCGCGACCGCGCTCATCTCACGGCTCTTCGGCGACTCGCTGGCGGTGGAGGAGCTGCCGACGACCGGCGGCGGCGCTCTGCGGTGGCAGCTCACGGTGGATCCCGACGGCCTGGACCCGTGGGGCGTCCCGGTCATCGCCGCCGACCTCGCTCGGCTCGATCTCGAAGCGCGGGCGATCGACGGTCTCGCGCCCCAGGGCGCGTCCGTCGACGGCGGGCTCGCGGCGACCCTCACGACCGCGGCCGAGGGTGTCCGGGCGGTGCAGGCTGTCATCCCGGTCCCGCTGGCGCTGATCGCGATCGGAGGCGTCATCGCGACGCTCCAGCTCGCGCGGCTGCTCGGCGACTCGCGGATCGGCGAGTCGTCGCTGCTGCGCGCGCGGGGCCGCGCCCCATCTGCGGCGCGACGGGCCGCGGTGATCGAGCTCGTCGTCGTCGCGATCGTCGGCGGGGTGATCGGATGGCTCGCCTCCGCGGGCCTGGTCACCCTCCTCGGCAGCGGGTTCGTCGCAGCGCTGCGCGCGACGTGGATCGTGCCCGTCGTGGCCGTCCTCGCACTCGGTCCGATCGCCGGCATCGCGGCGCACCGGGCCGCCGAAGGAGAGACGATCGAGCGCGGTGGACGAGCGCGCACGGCGGTGACAGGCCTCAGTGCGGGGCTTCTGACGCTCGCCGCGGGATTCTTCGTGTGGCAGCTGCGCGGGCTCGCGACGGGTGGCGCGTCGAGCGACGTGTGGGCCTTCGTGGTGACCGCGGTCGCCCCGGCGCTCGCGCTGGCCGCGGCATCCATCGTCGTCCTGACGTTCTTCGCGCCCGTCGCCCACGTGACGGCGCGGATCGCCGCGACGCGCGCTGCGCTGTCGCCCGCGCTCCCCGCGCGAATGGTCTCGCGTCACGTCGGTGCGTTCGGGGTCGTCGTCGCGCTCATCGCGCTCGCCGCCGGCGGCAGCGTGCTGGCCGGGGCGTCGATCTCGACATGGTCGCTCGTGTCGGAGCAGAGCGCGGCCCTCCGTGCAGGGGCTGATGCGCGAGCCGTCGTCGGCGTCGAGCAGGTGAGCGCGGCCGACGTCGCGACCGTCGCAGACGATACCGCCGCCGCTGCCGTGCTGACGCACGCGGGCTCTGTGAGCGACATCGACGTGTCGATGGTGTCGATTCCGGATGCCGCGGCCGAGAGCGTCATCGCACCGCTGTCCGCGGCCGGAATCGATCCGGCCGCGCTCGCCGACGAGCTCGCGCACGACCCGGTCGGGGCGACCCTGCCGGACGACGCGGACCGCATCTCGGCCGTCTTCGGCGTGCGCGGGAGCATCGTGCGGACCTTCACCTTCCCCGAGGACGGCAGCGAGCCGACCTATCAGGATCGGATCGAGCTCCCCGACGCGGGTCTGCTCGAGGGCGAGGCGTGGCTCGTCGACGCGCTCGGCACCCCCGCCAAGGTCGCACTCCCGATCGCGATCACCCCGGATCCCGTCGACGCCGGATCGGGCACGCTGACGGCCGAGGGCGCGCTGCCGCCGGGCCGAGCGCCCTGGACGCTCATCGGGGTGCGTGTCGGGTTCCCCAACAGCCCCGGCTCGCTCACGCCGTCGCTGACGCCGCAGTCGCTCTCGACGGGCGCGGGCGACATCGACTGGCCGTCCACGGCGCCCATCCCGCTGTCGCGCGAGAGCGACACGGCCGTCATCCCTTTCGCCCCGGTTCCGGATGGCGTGCCCGCCGTCGTCTCGTCCAGCCTCGCCGAGACGTTCGGGCTGGCGCTCGGCGACTCCTACGACCTCGGGTTCGACCGCTCGAGCAGGGTGATCCGCATGCAGATCTCGGGCTTCGTCGACGCCGTTCCGGGCGCGACCCGAGACGCCGCCGTGCTGCTGCCGCTGGGCGCCGTGACGCAGAGCCTCTTCGCCTCGGGCGGCTCGGCGCTGCGCGCGGACCAGGTCTGGGCTTCGGGAGCGGATGCCGCATCCGCCCTCTCGTCCGTCTTCGGAGCCGACGCGGTGGACTCGGGCGCCGCGAACACCGAGCTCACCGACTCGCTCGCCGCGACCTGGTGGGTCGCGACCTCGATCGGCGGAGTTCTCGCCGCCGTCGCGATCGTCGCGGCGGCAGCCGCCCTCGCCCGCCGTCGGTCCGGTGACGTCTTCGTGCTGCGGGCGCTCGGCGTCACACCGGAGGCGCAGCGCCGCAGCCGCGTGGGCGAACTCGGGTGGGTCGTGCTCGCCGCCGCCGTGGCCGGTGCGATCCTCGGCGGCGTGGTGGCGGTGCTCGCGCTGCCTGCGCTCACGCTCGCCGCGGTGCCGGGCGTTCCCGCAGTGCTGGCCGAGACGGTCGCGTGGGGGTGGATGCCCCCCGCGGTGCTGGTCGCTCTCGTCGCGGCCGCCGTGGTGATCGCGGGTGTCATCGTCGCGCGACTCGTCGCGACGCAGAGCCGCGCCGGACGAGTCCGGGAGGCATCGTGACCGTGAGCACGTGGGGAGGGCTCCGACGACGGATGCTGCGCACCCGCCCGGGCGGTGGGCTGCTCGTCGCGATGCTGTGCTTCGTCCTCGCGGCCATCGCCGCGGGTGTGCCCGTGGCGCTGAGCGCTCTCGGAGACGCCACGGTGCGCGCCGCGGCATCCTCCCTCGCCCCCGGCGCACGCGATCTCGAGGCGAACGCGTCGGGCTTCCCGCAGTCCGGGTCGGGCGATGCCGAGCTGCCCGACGAGTACGCGGACGTCTGGGGGCAGTTCGACGCTCGGCTCGGGGGAGTCCGGGATGACGTCGGGGACCCGCTCGAGGCGCTGATGGGTCAGGCGCAGTACGTCGCGCGCACGGAGCCGATGTTCGACGTGGAGGGCGGCGACGAGCTCAACCGCCTCGAACTCGCGCTCGATCCTCGCTACACCGAGCGCGCCGCGCTCGCCGAGGGGGAGTGGCCCGGTGCGCCGGACGTGATCGGCGTTACTCCCGGGGGCGCGCAGCCTCCTCTCGAGGTCGCGCTCTCGGTGCGCACGGCGGCCGAGCTCGACTGGCGGGTCGGCGAGGTCCGCGCAGCGGGCACACCCTTCCCGCTCCTGCTCACAGGCACCTTCGAAGCCTCCCCCGATGCCGACGACTACTGGTACCACGTGCCCTCCGTCCTCACGCCGCGCATCTGGATCGACGACGCGGGCCGCCACGTCGACGCGACGGGGTTCCTGAACCCGAGCGCCCTCGCCCTCCTGCAGGGCTGGCAGGGCACGACGACGGTCTGGTACCCGCTGTACGCGGACCGGATCTCGGCGGCGGAAGCCCCTGAGGTCGTGCAACAGCTGCGCACCTTCACCGCCAACGCCCACCCCGTCGGCTCGCAGTCCGGCGGGCTCGGAAGCGTGCTCACGGTGAAGTTCTCGACCTCGACGACCGCGACGATCGACGGCGCGCTCGCGACGACCCGGGCGATGTCGGCGGTCGTCGCGATCACGGCGTCTGCTCCCGTGGGCGTCGCCGTCGCGGTCCTCGCACTCGCATGCCGGATCGTGGCGCGCGACCGTCGGCCCGCGCTCGCGCTGCTCACAGCGCGCGGGGCATCGCCCGGCGCCGTCCGGCGTGCGCTCGCGACGCACGGCGTCGTGTACGGCGTCGTCCCCGCTCTCTTCGGCGCAGCGCTCGTGATCGTGGGCGCGCTGTCGATCGGCATCCCGCCGACCGCCGTCTCGGCGGTCGGGCCTCTCGTGGTCGCGCTCCTCACCGCCGCGATCCTGTGGTTCACGCCACCACCGCCGGCAGGGCTCCGCGACGAGGCCGATGGCGACGCCGCCCCGTCTGCGCGCCGCCGCCGCCTGCGCGTCGCGCTCGAGGCGGTGGTGATCGTGCTCGCCCTGCTCGCGACGGGCGCACTCGTGAGCGGCGTGCTCTCGGGTGCCCGCGTCGGGTCGACCGGTGTGCGCGCCGCTGCGGCGGGGGCCGATCTGCTGGTCGCCGCCGTCCCCCTGCTGTGGGGTCTCGTCGGCTGCGTCGTCGCCCTGCGGCTCTTCCCGCTCCCGCTGCGCGCCGTGTTCGCCGGACAGTCGCGGGGATCGCGCCTCGTCGGCTTCCTCGGCGCCGCGCGGTCGCTGCGCGAACCCGCCGCGGGCGTCGCTCCCGTGCTGGCCCTCGTGATCGGGATGTCCGCCGCCGTGACCTCGGGCGTCATGCTGGGATCGATCCAGCACGGCATCGACACGACAGCGCGGGTCGAGGTCGGCGCCGATCTGCAGATCGCTCGAGCCGACCTGAGCGACGCGACGCTCGACGAGATCCGCGCCGTCTCCGGCGTCGAGGCGGCGGCCGGGATCGCCGGCGTGCCGAGCGGATACCTGCGCGCGGGCCGCGACCTCGTCGTGGTGACGATGCTCTTCGCCGATCCTGCCGAGCTCCGCGCAGCGCAGGACCCCGAGCATCCGCTCCTCCCCGACGGAGTCGACCTCGCAGCGAGCGGGTCGACCGCTCCCGTCGTCGTGTCGGAACGGGTGAGCGAGGCGAGCGATGCGGCGGAAGACGTGACTCTCGAGGGAGCGCCCGCCCGAGTCGGAGGAGTCGGCGAGGCATCCGCCCCCTTGGGCATCGGGCCCAACTGGGTGCTCGTGCACGCCGGTCGGGCGGAGCGCATCATCCCGCAGCGCACGGCGCCGGTGACGGCGGCCCTCGTGTCGCTCGAGGCGGGGACGGATGCCGCGGCCGTCGAATCCGCGATCCGTGAGCTCGTCGGCGACGACGCTGTGATCACGACCCCCACGGCACGCGCCGCCGAGCTGTCGTCGGGCACAGGTGCGTTCGCGATCCGGATCGCGCTCATCGCGAGCACGCTCGGCGTCGCGATCCTCGGCGCCCTCGCGATCATGCTGACCCTCGCGCTCGGGTCACGCGGCCGCGATCGCCTCGTCGCCCTGCTGCGGGTCCTGGGTGCTCCACCCCGCGCGGGCCGGGCGCTCGTGGCGTGGGAGCTGCTGCCCGGTGTGGTCGCGGCGCTCGTCGTCGGCACGGCCGTCGGACTCGCGCTGCCGGCGCTGCTGCTGTGGGCCGTGGACCTCAGCGTCTTCACGGGAGCCACGTCGCCCGCCTACCACCTCGACCCGCTCCTGCTGGGGGGTGCGATCCTCGCATTCCTCGTCGTGGCGGCCGCATCGACCCTCATCGCCCTCGCTCTGTCACGGCGCGTGCGCGCCGCTTCGCTGCTGCGCACGGGTCAGGAAGGATGACACCGTGACCACCGTCACCGACCAGGAATCAGGGCTCGCTCGGGAGCCCGCGATCCTCTGCGCCGACCTCGTGCGCATCTTCACGGCGAAGGGCATCGAGGTGCAGGCGCTACAGGGCCTCAATCTGCGCATCGAGGCGGGCGAGCTCGTCGCGGTCGTGGGCGCATCGGGGTCGGGCAAGTCGACGCTCCTGTCGATCCTCTCGAGTCTCGACACGCCCTCCGCCGGCACGGCCCGCGTCGGCGGCCGCGACCTGCTCACGATGACGCCCAAGGGACGCGTGGACTTCCGTCGCCGCGTCGTCGGCTTCGTGTGGCAGCAGACATCCCGCAACCTGCTGCCGTACCTGACGGCCACCGAGAACGTCGGCGCCGCCCTCGCCGTCGCGGGGGTCGTGCCGCGCGCCGACCGGGCCGCGCGCGCGGCCGAGATGCTCGAGCTGCTCGAGATCTCGCACCGCGCAGACCGCCGTCCGGGGGAGCTGTCGGGAGGCGAGCAGCAGCGCGTGGCCATCGCCATCGCGCTCGCCAACCGGCCGGAGGTGCTGCTCGCCGACGAACCCACGGGCGAGCTCGACGACGAGACCTCGGCGCACGTCCTCGAGGCGATGCGCGCCGCCAATCGGGAGCTCGGCGTCACGACGCTGATCGTGACGCACGACCCGTCGGTCTCGTCGCACGTGGCTCGCACGGTTCAGATCCGCGACGGACGCACCGCGACCGAGGTCCTGCGCACGACCGAGGTCGACGAAGAGGGCGCCGAACGTCACGTCGCCGCCGAGTACGCCGTGCTCGACCGGGTGGGCCGCATGCAGCTGCCCGAGGAGTACATGAAGGCCCTCGAGCTGAAGGACCGCGTGCGACTCGACCTCGAGCCCGATCACGTCTCGGTGCGACCGGGACAGCCCCACGCCCCCAAGGAGGAGCAGAAGTGACCGAGCCGATCCTGCGGGCCGAGAGTCTGACGCGCACGTTCTCGACGCCGGGCGGAGAGGTGCACGCCTGCAACGACATCGATCTCGCGGTGCATCCCGGTGAACTGCTCGTCGTACGCGGCGCGTCGGGCGCCGGCAAGACGACCCTCCTGAACCTCCTTGGGGGTCTCGACGAGCCGACCTCCGGTCGGGTCGTGCTCGACGGACAGGACCTCGCGTCGCTGTCGGAAGCCGCGCTCGCCGACATCCGTCATCGATCCCTCGGCATCGTGTTCCAGTCGTTCGGACTCATCCCCGTGCTCTCGGCCGCCGAGAACGTCGAGGTTCCTCTGCGCATCTCGCGCACCGAGCCGCGGGAGCGCGACGAGCGGGTCGCGGCGGCCCTCGCCGAAGTCGGGCTCTCGGCGCAGGCGGCGCAGCGGCCCGATGAGCTCTCGGGCGGTCAGCAGCAGCGGGTCGGCATCGCGCGTGCGATCGTGACGCAGCCGCGCGTCCTCATCGCCGACGAGCCGACCGGTCAGCTCGACAGCCGCACCGCGGCATCCATCATGGATCTCCTCGCGACCCTCACGCACGAGCGTGGCATCGCCGCCGTCGTCGCGACGCACGACCCGCTGCTCGTCGCACGAGCCGATCGCGTGATCGAGCTGCACGACGGACGGGTCACCTCCGCGGCGCCCGCCGCGTCGGCGGTGGATGCCGCGGACTCCGCGAATCCGCAGACGCCCGCGCCCTCCGAGCCGGTCGTGGATGCCGGTCCCGAGGCATCCATCCCCCTCACGCGTGCCGAGCTGCGCGCCGCGCGCGAACGCGGCGGCGACTGACGCGGCTGGACGCGACCGGAGTCCCGCCGACTGCGGACGATGCTGTGCCGAGGGACCTAGACCGCGGGGTCGGTCGGCGCAGCGGCGCCCTTGGACGCCTTCTTCGCGGCTCCGGCGCGTGCGACCGCCTCGACCGGCACATCGAGCGCCTTGCCGGTGAAGGCCTGCATGAGCGTCGTGAGATCGAGACCCGTGAGGTTCTTGACGACCTCGGTGCCTTCGCCGAGCACCTTGCCGACCGTTTTGGTGACCTCGGAGGCGCCGTCGGTCGAGACGACCGTGAGCTTGTCGATGTTGCCGATCGGCGCGGCCGCGGCGGCGACGATCTCGGGCAGGCGCGAGATGATCTCCTGCGCGAGGGCGGCCTCGCCGTACTTCTGCAGCGCGAGCGCCTTGGCATCGGTCGCGGCGGCCGTTGCGAGACCCTCGGCCTGGATCGCCGATGCGCGGGCGTCACCCTCGGCGCGCACACCGGCCGCGAGTGCGACCTGACGGTCGCGCTCGGCCTCACCGGCGAAGCGCACCGCGGTTGCGGAGGCCTCGGCATCCTGCACCGCGGCGACCTTGTTGGCCTCGGCGATCTTCGTGCGCTTGAAGGCGTCGGCCTCGGTCGCGGCGTTGGCCGCGTCGCGCTGGGCGGTCGCGCGCTGGACCTCGGCGTACGCCTGCGCCTCGGCGGGCTTGCGCACCTCGATGTCGAGGCGCTCCTGCGTGACGAGCGCCTGCTCGGTGAGCGCTTCGCGCTCCTGCACGGCGACCAGTTTGTCCTGCTCGGCCGTCGCGAGCTGACCCGAGGCCTGTGCCTCGGCGTTGGCACGATCGGTCTCGGCCTTGATCGAGGCCTGGCGCAGCGACAGCGCCTTCTGTCGCTCGGCGATCTGCTCGGCGGCCTCGATGCGCGCGAACTCGCTGGCTCGGGATGCCTCGGCTTCGCTGACCTCGGCGACCTGGCGGGCGCGGGCGGCCTCGGCGCGGCCGAGGTTGGCGAGGTAGTCGCTGCCGGGCGTCGAGATGTCGCTGATGTTGAGCAGGTCGACCTGCAGGCCCTGCTCGACGAGGTCGGCCTTCGTCTCGGCCACGACGCGGTCGGAGAGCCCCTTGCGGTCCGAGATGATCTGCTCGATCGTCATGTCGCCGATGATCGAGCGGAGCGAGCCCTCGAGGGATTCCTTGATGATCTCGGTGAGGGCTCCCTGCTGCGAGAGGAAGCGCTGGCCCGCGCGGCGGACCCCCTCTTCGGTGCCCGAGACCTTGAAGTTGATGGATGCCTTGATGGCGATCTTGATGCGGTTCTTGTCGACGCCCTCGACGGTGATGCCGATCTGGCGCTGCTCGAGCGAGATCGCGAAGCCCTGCTGCAGGATCGGCCACACGAATGTCCGGCCGCCGATGACGACGCGCTGACCCGTCACCGTCTCACCCGGCGCAGCCTTGCCGGCGCCACGGCCGACGATGATGAGCGCCTCGTTCGGGGGCACGCGGCGGATGCGGCGCGCGATGAACACGATGAGACCCAGCACCGCCACGACGAGGGCGATGATGGCGATGACCTGGATGAGTTCGTTCGTCATGCTGTCCTTTCGGGACGGGGGAAGGTCTACTCGGCGACGATCTTGACGCGGGTGCCGGAGTGCTCGACGACGCGGATGCGCACGCCTTCGGCGATGGGCTCGTCGGAGTACGCGAGTCGCCGCTCGATCTCGTGCGGGCCGTCGAGGCTCACCTCGCCGCCCGAGGGCGAGATGGGCGATCGCGTGACGCCCGTCTGACCGACGGCCGAGACCGGCACGCCGTCGGAGCTCTTCGTGAGCCGCTTCACGAAGAGCAGCGCCAACAGGTACGCCGCGACCGCGAGCACGGCGGCCAGCACGTAGGCCCACACCTGATCGAGGCCGGACGTCGACGTGAGGACTCCGGATGCCCCGAACACGACCGCGGCGACGCCGAGCGCCGTTCCCGAGATCGCGCCGTCGCCGATCTCGAAGTGGTCGAAGATGTCGCCGACGATGAGCGAGATGAGCAGGACGGCGAGGCCGACCCCGCCGACGATGAGGAAGGGGAGCATGGAGGACCTCTTTCACCGCTGCGTGCTGGGGGCACTTCCACCCTATCGAGACGACCGGCGGCTCGGAGCGAGGCCCCGTCCAGCTGTGGATGCGCCCTAGCCGTCGATAGTGATCGCCGCGTACTCGTCGCCGCCCGCGAGTGCCCACTCGAGCGAGTCGGCGAGGATCTCTCGCAGCACCCCGAGGTCGATCTTCGCGAGGTCCTTGATGTAGATGCACGACACGCTCGACGTGTGGTCGCCGAGCCGCGCGAGCTGCTCGGCGTGCTTCTCGGTGAAGGCGTAGACCGTCATCGACGCCTTGCGCGGCGCGAAGGCGAGGATCGGCATCTCGCCTTCGGTGCCGGTGGGGTAGCGGTAGTGGCACGAGCCGAAGCCGACGATGCCGCTCGACCACATCTCGGGCTCGCGACCCGACACGTCGCCGAACAGCTCGAGCAGCGCTTGGGCGTCTTCGCGTCGTCGCAGGGGAGTCACCCCCGCGACGTGCTCGAGGACGCTCTGCCCCGTCTTCTCCATCAGACGCCGCCGCCTCCGGCGCCCTTCGCGGCAGCCTTCATCGCGCGCTTGTGCTCGCGGACCTTCGTGAGCGACTCGGCGGACACGATGTCGGCGACGCTGCGGAAGGAGCCCTCGTCGCCATAGGCGCCGGCGGCCTCGCGCCAACCCGCGCCCGTGAAGCCGTACTGCTTGCCGAGCAGGGCGAGGAAGATCTTCGCCTTCTGCTCTCCGAAGCCGGGCAGAGCCTTCAGCCGCTTGAGCACCGTGGCGCCGTCGGGATCGCCCTGCGTCCAGATCGCGGCGGCGTCCCCGCCCCAGTCGTCCACGACGGCGGCGCTCAGCGCCTGCACGCGGGCTGCCATCGACCCCGGGAAGCGGTGCACGGCGGGGGTCGTCGAGAACGCCTGCGCGAACGCCTCGGGATCGTACTGCGCCAGGGCCGCGGCATCCATCGATCCGATCCGCTCGCGGATCTTCAGAGGGCCTGCGAACGCGGTCTCCATCGCGACCTGCTGATCGAGGAGCATTCCGATGAGCAGGGCGAGCGGGTCATCGGTCAGCAGCTGATCGGCGGCGGCGTCGCCCGTGATGTGCAGGGTCATGGGCCCAGTCTCCCACCGTCCGCCGAGGGAGGCGATGGGAGGATGGATGCGTGAGTCCCGCCGAATCGTCGATCGAGAACCTGGCCGAGCACGCGCGCGAGACGCACGTCGTCGTCATCGGCGGGGGGATCTCGGGACTCGTGGCAGCACTCGAGTGCGCCAAGGTCGGCATGCGGGTGACACTCCTCGAGGCGAGTGAGGAACTCGGCGGCGCGATCCGCTCGCGCACGCTGGACGGCGTCGAGATACCGGTCGGCGCCGACGGCTACGCGACGGCGGGGGGCCACGTGCGCGCGCTCGTCGACGAACTGGACCTCACCGACCTCGTGCGACCCGAAGCGCCTCTCGAGGCGTGGGTCGCCGGTGTTCCGGGCGGCCCCGCGCCCCTCCCGGCCGAGACCGTGCTCGGCATCCCGGCCAATCCGTGGGACCCGTCGGTGCGGCGCATCATCGGCTGGCGAGGCGTGTGGCGCGCGTACCTGGACCGCCTGCGCCCGCCGCTCACGATCGGGCAGCAGAACAACCTCGACAAGCTCGTGCGCCGCCGCATGGGCGACCTCGTCGTCGATCGCCTCGTCGCCCCGCTGACGGTGGGGCGGCACGGCCTGCTGCCGGACGACGTCGACGTCGAGATCGCCGCCCCGGGTCTGGGCACCGCCCTCACGCGTACGGGTTCGCTCGGCGGCGGCGTCGCGCAGCTGCGCGGCTCGCGCCCCGGCGGCCCCACGATCGAGACCCTCGAGGGCGGTCTCGTCCCCCTGGTCCAGGCGCTCGCACGCAGACTCGGGGACTACGGCGCCGACGTCCGCACGGGTTCGCGGGTCGAGGCGATCGCGCCCGGCTGGCGCGTGCTCCTCGAGGATGAGGAGCTGGATGCCGAGATCGTCGTGGTCGCGGCATCCGGTGCCGAAGCGCATCGTCTCCTCGCACCCCACGTCGACGTCGTCGCGCCCGAAGCCCCCGCCACGTGGGACGTCGTCTCGCTCGTCGTCGACGGCCAGCCGCCGGCGAGGGCCGTGTACGCGGTGCCGGGGTCCGGCCCCGTGAGCACCGTCTCGGTGGTCTCCGCGCGGTGGCCGTGGCTGGCTGCCCGGCTCGGCGCGGGTCGCGCCGTCATCCGCGCGACACTCGTCTCGGCCCCCGCAGACGACGGCGCGGCGATCGCCGAGGCGGCGGACGCGGCATCCCTCGCCCTCGGTATCGAGTCGCTCGCCGTCCGCGACGCCCGCATCGACCGTCTGCCCACGGCCCCGCCGAGGTCGGCCCGCGGCCAGCTCGACGCGGCCGCACGGGTCCGCGCGGCGGTCGTCGGACGGACCGGCCTCGGGGTCGTCGGCGCCTGGGTGTCGGGCAGTGGCCTCGCACAGGTGATCCCCGACGCCGTCGACGAGGCGGAGCGGCTGCGGCGGAGCGCGCTGTTCGGGTGATGATCCTGGTTCGACGCCCGATGTCAAGGGTGGATGCCGGAATCGGAATACGGGGCTAACCTGGGGAGGTCATCAGGCGCACCACCCGAGCGTGAGGAGACCCCATGAGGGGCAAAGCAGGACTCGTCGTCGGACTCGCCGTGGGGTATGTCCTCGGCACCCGAGCCGGCCGTGAGCGGTACGAGCAGATCAAGACGCAGTGGCTCAAGGTCTGGAACACGGCGCCCGTCCAGAACCAGGTCGACAAGGTGAAGGACTTCGCCACGTCGACGATCGTCGCCCTGCCCACGACTCTGTGGAACACCGCCGTGAAGGTCGGCAAGGCGGCGACCTCGAACGGCACGCCCGGTCAGCGCCTCGACGCGTCGCTCAAGGTCGGCAAAGACAGCGCCGACGACATCGCGAAGGCGGCGGAGAAGAACGCCAAGGCCGTGAAGGCCGCCGCAGAGGACGCCGTGGACGAGATCAACGGGGCCCCGGGCCGAGGCGGCGCCTGACATGACGACTCCGCGCGGCTTCCGCGACCGCGCCGACGACAGCCTCCTGACGCTGCTCGGCGAGATCCCGGAGCTCATCCGCAACCTCGTGATCGCAGAGGTCGACGCCGGCAAGGCATGGGTCAAGAAGACGGCGAAGGATGCCGGGATCGGTGCCGGATGGATCGCCGCAGCCCTCTTCTTCCTGTTCTGGACGGTTCCGGCGCTCGGCGCGTTCGTCATCATCGGACTGTCGTCGTGGTGGCCCGCGTGGCTCGCCGCCCTCGTCGTCTTCGTCGCCATGCTCGTCATCGCCATCGTGCTGGCGCTCCTCGGCGTCCTGCGGTTCAAGAAGATCAGCAAGGCCCAGAACCCCGTCCAGTCCGTCGCCATCGACGTCAAGGAGATCCGCGATGAGCTCTAACCTGCCCGTACCGCGCAGCGCGGTGCCCATCGGCATCGACGACCCCGTCGTGAAGGCGCGGACCGAGCTGAAGGCGGCACTCGCCGCGATCGAGGAGAAGGCGAACGTCCCGCGCCGGGTATCCCGTGCGACGGACGAGGGCATCGCCAAGGCCCGCACTTTCGTGCGGCGCAATCCTGCGCTCGGCGTGGCTGCGGTCATCGCGAGCGCCGCCGTCGTGGGCGCTGTCGTGTGGGGCGTCGTCCGCGCCTACACCCGCTGACGGCTCACCGATCGCGCTCGCATCCGCGGTGCGGGGTATGCTCAGGTCAGGCAGTGCAATGGTGCGAATGCTGCCGATCGCGCGAAATCCCGATTCGACAAGCGCGTCGGCTGCTCGGAGACCGGGTGGCCGACCGAGTTCCATGAGAGTCGCCCATGACCACTGCCTCGCGGCCCACGCCCGACAAGCCCCTCGGGGGCTGGCGCGTGCTCGTGCCCAGAGGAGGCCCGTGGGGTGACGCGGTCGCCGCATCCCTCCGTCGGCAAGGGGCGACGCCGGTCATCGCGCCCCTCATCAACTTCGCGCCGACGAACGACAAGGCGACGCTCGATGAGGCACTCGCCGACCTCGCCGCCGGACGCTTCGACTGGCTCACCGTCACGAGCGCGACGACCGTCGACGTCCTCTACGCCTATCGAGCGACGATCCCGGCGCGGACGAAGGTCGCCGCCGTCGGCGAGACGACCGCCGCAGCGCTCCTCGCGGTGGGGTATCGCGTCGATCTGGTGCCTGAGGAGGACAACTCCGCCGCGGGTATGGCCGAGCAGCTCATCGCGCTCGAACCCGAGCCGCGCGACGTGCTGACGCTGCGCAGCGAGATCGCGAAGCCCGTGCTCACGCGCATGCTCGCCGAGGCCGGTCATCGCGTGCGGAGCGTCGTGGCATATCGCACGGTGGGCGTGCCGGTCACCGACCGGATCGCGCAGGACGTTCGCTCGGGCCGGATCAACGCGATCCTCGTCACGAGCGGGTCTGTCGCCGATCAGGTGCACGCTCAGTTCCCGGACCTCCCCGGTGAGACACTCGTCGCGGCGATCGGCCCCCGCACCGCCAAGGACGCGCGCCGCGCGGGACTCTCGGTCGACGTCATCGCCGAGACGCAGACCGTCGAGGCGCTCATCGACGCCGTCGGCCGGTTCCCCCTGCCGCACGCGGCCGACGAGTTCGCGCCGCGCACCGGCACGATCTCCGTCGCCGCGCCCGAGCGCGACTGAGCAGGTCGTCGCCGTGACATCCGCGCTTCGCGTCGTCGTCCTCGCGGGCGGTGTCGGCGGCTCGAAGTTCACCCTCGGAGTCCGCGCGGCTCTTCTGAGGCGCGCAGCGCCACCGGCCACCGTCGTCATCAACACGGGCGACGACCTCTGGCTGTCGGGTGTGCGTCTGCAGCCCGACGTCGACTCCGTCGTGTATGCGCTCGCGGGCGTCAATGACACGCAGCGGGGATGGGGGCGAACGGGCGACACCGAACGCGTCAACCACGAGCTCCAGGCCTGGGGCTCGGGCTGGCCCTGGTTCACGCTCGGCGACCTCGACCTGGGCACCCACCTCGCGCGCACGGGCTGGCTGCGCGAGGGACTCACCCCGACCCAAGTCCTCGCGAGGATGTCGCAGCGCTGGCCGCTCGGTGCGAATCTCCTGCCGATGACCGACTCCGAAGTCGACACGTGGGTCGTGCTGGAGGACGGCTCGAGACTGCACTTCCAGGAGTGGTGGACGCGCCACCGCGCGACCCTCGTCCCGCTGTCGTTCGAGAATCCTGGCATCTCCTCGGCGGTTCCGGCCCCCGGCGTCACGGATGCGATCGCGCGCGCCGACATCGTGCTGATCGCTCCCTCCAATCCGGTCGTGTCGATCGGCCCGATCCTCGCGGTCCCCGGTGTGCGCGAAGCGCTGCGCGCGACCGCCGCCCGTATCGTAGGCGTCTCGCCGATCATCGGCGGTCGCGTGGTCCGCGGAATGGCCGATGTGTGCCTGACGGCGATCGGCGTCGAGACCTCGGCCGTGGGAGTCGCGTCGCACTACGCTGCGCGGTCGGCAGGGGGAGTGCTGGATGCCTGGCTCCTCGCCGAGGAGGATGCCGCCTCCGCGCCGATCGTGGCGGGGCTCGGCATCCATCCCGTCGTCGCGCCGCTGTGGATGACGGACGCCGACACGACCGCGGACATCGTCGATGCGGCGCTCTCCGCGGCGGCGGACCTGCGTGCCTGAGCTCACATCGCTCGCGTGGGTGCTGCTGGCCGTCGCGGCGGTCGTGGTCGGTATCTCGAAGACCGGCATTCCGGGGGCGGGCACCGTCGCGGTCGCGATCTTCGCCGCCGTGCTGCCGGCCCGCGCCTCGACCGGCACGATCCTGCTGCTGCTGATCGTCGCGGATGTGTTCGCCGTCATCACGTATCGTCGGCATGCGAACTGGCGTGCGCTCTGGCGGCTGGTGCCGGCGGTCGCGGTCGGCGTCCTGCTCGGAGTCGGCTTCCTGGCGATCGCCGACGACCTCTGGGTCAAGCGCACGATCGGTGTGATCCTCATCGCGGTCATCGCGATCACGCTGTGGCGGCGCTACCGTCCGGCACCCTCCGAGCAGCCCACCGGTGGGCGTGCCGCCGCCGCCGTCTACGGCGGACTGGGCGGGTTCACGACGATGGTCGCGAATGCCGCGGGGCCGGTCATGTCGATGTACTTCCTCGCCGCGCGGTTCCCCGTCAAAGAGTTCCTGGGCACCGCCGCGTGGTTCTTCGCGATCGTGAACATCGCGAAGGTCCCTTTCTCGATCGGGCTCGGCCTCATCACGGTGCCGGGCCTGCTGATCGATCTCGTGCTCGTGCCGCTGGTCGTCGGGGGAGCCCTGCTCGGCCGATGGATCGCATCCCGCGTCGATCAAGTGCTCTTCGAGCGGCTCGTGATCCTCTTCACGATCGTCGGCGCCGGGTACCTACTCCTCAGCTGACACCCGCCGCGGACGCCAGAAGGCGTGCGAGGCGATCCACGCGATGATGCCGAAAGCCGCGGTGGCGCCGAGCCAGATCCAGAAGCTCGTGTCGATGCCGACGACAGAACGCTGCGAGCTCGTGCAGTAGCTCCTCCCGGGGATCGAGGAGTCGGCGCAGAAGCCGACCGTCATGAGCGGCGCGAACACGACGGCGGCGAGGACCACGGCGCCTCCGAGCCAGGCGACCGTCCAGCCGGTGCTCGGTCGCGACGCTCGCGATTCGTCCATGCACTCAGGCTACTGTTCGAGCCGATGTGAGGTTGAGTCGGAGAATCACCCTTCCGTCGGAGGATCCAGGGCGGATGCTCCGACCGAAGCGCAATTCTCCGACCGAACGCGCGCCGAACGGCGGCGGATGGATGCCGGATGCTGTCGCGATCACACCCTCGGCTGCGCGTCGAGAACGCCCATCTCCCGCACGTCGTAGCCGCTCACGACGTCACCCTGTCCATCAGCGCGGCCGTCCGCGGTCCGAGGCCGAGGGCGCGGGCGGCGAGCAGCTGATCGTAGGTGTCGACGTCGCGGCGGAGGGTCGAGGCATCCGGAATCCGCAGCGCGACGCACCCCGACGCGACATGACGATCGAACGAGCCGTCACCGAACGACGATTCCCACGGCACATCCGGACCGGCCGTCACGAGGGTCGAGCCGGTGCCCTCGGCGTCGGCGACGACGGCGCGATCATGCGCCTCGGCGAGTGCCAGTGCGGCAGCGAGATCGTCAGGCCGCAGCGACGGCAGGTCGCCCAGCAGCGCTGCGCGACGGCCTGTGAGACCCCGCAGCCCGAGGGCGACCGCGGCGTCGAGCCCCTCCGGCTCGTCCTCGGGCACGAACCGCAGACCCGGGACGTCCGCCGCGGCCATGACGAGTCCGCCCTCGTCGGTGACCACGACGACATCGGCGACCTGCGCGGCTGCCGCGATCGTGTCGAGCGCGATCGCCCGCGCGAGCGACACGCGGTCGACGCCGGGCACCTGCAGCCGCGACTTGCCCCGATCGGCCGGCTTGACCGGCACGACGACGGTCCAGCGGGCGGTCACTCGCCGAAGCGCGCGCGCAGACGCGGAAGGATCTCGGCGCCGTACGTGCGCAGGAACTCCTCCTGGTCGTGCCCCGGGTCGTGGAAGACGAGGTGACGGAACCCCATGTCGACGTAGGCCGCGATCTTCTCGACGTGCTCCTCGGGGTCGGTCGAGACGATGAAGCGCGATGCCGCGCGCTCGATCGGCAGCTCTGCGGCGCGCCGCTGCATCTCGATGGGGTCGTGGATGCCCATCTTCTCGTCGGCCGAGAGCGCGAGCGGTGCCCAGAAGCGCGTCTTCTCGAGCGCGACCTCGCGATCGGGGTGGTACGAGACCTTCACCTCGATGAGGGTGTCGATCGAGTCCTCCGAGCGGTCCTCCTTCTCGAGACCCTCCTTCAGGGCCGGGAGCAGTGTCTCGGTGTAGAGCTCGCGCGGCTTGCCGCTCGTCGTGATGAAGCCGTCCGCGATGCGTCCGGCCAGCCGCGTCGCTGCCGGGCCGGCGGCGCCGATGTAGATCGGCACCTTCGCATCCGCCGCAGGGCGGTCGTAGACCGTGGCATCCTTCACCGAGTAGAACGTCCCGTCGAAGGTGACGCGTTCGTCGGCCCACAGCTCCTCGATGAGCGCGATCGCCTCCTTGAGCCGCTGGAAGCGCTCGGGCGGATCGGGCCAGTCGAGCCCGAGCGTCACCTCGTTGAGCGCCTCGCCGGTGCCGACGCCGAGGATCACGCGTCCGGGGTACATCACGCCGAGCGTCGCGAACGCCTGCGCGATCACGGCGGGGTGGTAGCGGAACGTGGGCGTGAGCACCGAGGTTCCCAGCAGGACGCGCGACGTGCGCGCGCCCATCGCGCCGAGGACCGGCAGTGCGGCGGGGGCGTGGCCGCCCTCGTGCATCCAGGGCTGGAAGTGGTCGGAGATGAAGACCGAGTCGAATCCCATCTCCTCGGCGAGCACGGCGAGATCGACGAGCTCGGTGGGGCCGAACTGCTCAGCGGATGCCTTGTAGCCCAGGCGCAGCGGAAGGGTCATGACGTGCCTCTCTTGATGGGAGCGGGGAGGAATTCCGAGCCGTCCGCGGCGGCGAGGCGCGCGCGGAAGGCGGCGACCGTGCCGGGCCACAGCAGCGTCAGGCGTCCGGAGCGGTCGTCGACGTACCAGTTGCGGCAACCGCCGGAGATCCAGGGAGTGGTCGCCGCAGCCCGGTCGATCTCGTCGGTGTAGGCGCGCTCGGCGGCCGGGTCGACGCGGCGCACGCCGGCGCGCGACGCGAGTGTGCGGGCAGCGTACGCAGCCTGCTCCTCGAGCATGAGCACCGACGAGGTGTGGCCCAGCGACGCGTTCGGGCCGTTGAGCACGAACAGGTTCGGGAAGCCGGCGACGACGGTCGACCCGAACGACGTCATGCCGCCCGACCAGTGGTCGGCGAGGGTGCAGCTCTCACCGACCACGAGGTCGGCGAAGGGCTGCTGCGTCGACGCGAAACCGGTCGCGAGAACGAGCGCGTCCACGTCGTGGCGGGAGCCGTCGGACGCCACGAGCGTGCTCCCCTCGACGGCCGACAGCGCGGGAGCCAGGTGCACGCGATCCGACGCGACGGCCGGGTAGAACCGGTCCGACAGCAGCACGCGCTTGCAGCCGAAAGCGTAGTCCGGCGTGAGCGCGGCACGCAGTGCGGGGTCGGGGATCTGCGCCTCGAGGTGGGCGAGGGCGACGGATGCGGCGGCGGCCGCGGCATCCGGATCCCCCGACCGCGATGCGAATCGCGCCTCGCCCTCCGCATCGAGGTCGGCCCGCAGTGCCGCGAGCCTCGCCGGATCGGCCGCGAAGGCGGCTCGGTCGGAGTCGGAGTAGGCGTGTGCGCCGCGCGGGACGATCCAGGCCGGCGTGCGCTGGAAGAGCGTCACCTCGGCGATGCGCGCGAGTTCCGGCACGAGCTGCACGGCCGACGCGCCTGTGCCGACGACCGCCACCCGCCGACCTGCGAGTTCGGCCGATTCGTCCCAGCGCGACGAGTGGAACAGCGGCCCTGGGAACGTCTCGAGCCCGGGGAGCTCGGGGATCGAGGGCTCGGTCAGGCGCCCGCACGCGAGGACGAGTGCGTCGGCCTCGATCTCGCCGGCGTGCGCCCCGCCCGTCCGCACGCGCCAGCGTTCGGCCGCCGCATCCCATTCGGCGCTCAGCATCGGGGTGCCGAGAAGCGGCGCGATGCCCTCTTCGGCGGCGACGCGCTCGAGGTACGCGCGGATCTCGTCGCCGGGCGCGTACAGCGCCGACCAGTCGGGGTTGGGATGCTCCGCGAACCCGTACAGGTGGCTCGGCACGTCGCACGCCACGCCGGGGTAGACGTTGTCGCGCCACGTGCCCCCGATCGACGTCGCACGCTCGAGCAGGACGAACGAATCGACCCCTGCGCGACGCAGCGCCATGGCCATGCCGAGTCCCGCGAACCCGGCGCCGACGATCGCCACCTCGACGCGCATCATCGCGCCGCCGGCGTGCGGTAGTCGGTCGTGCGCAGCCGGAACGGCCGGAACAGGCGCGTCGCGATGGCCGCGGCATCCCGCATCGGCAGTTCGAGTCCGGACTCGATTCCGGCCGCGGGTTTGATGCGCCCGTCCAGCAGAGTGCCCCCGAGATCGTCGCCGCCCGCGGTCAGCAGCACCGCCGCTGCGTCGCGGCCGACCCGGGTCCATGGGATCTGCACGTGGGGGATGCTGCCGCTCAGCGCGAGGCGCGAGACTGCGACCATCGCGCGATGCTCGTCGCTCGGCGCGCGACCCGCGACGAGCGGCACGCCGCCCGCCGGCCCGGGGAGCGGGATCGGCACGAACTCCGTGAAGCCGCTCGTCTCGGACTGGATCGCCCGCAGCGCGCGGAGGTGCGCGATGCGCTCGGCCGCTGTCTCGACGTGGCCGTAGAACAGGACGCTCGTCGATCGGAATCCCGCGCGGTGCGCCGCCGTGATGCCGTCGATCCAGGCGTCGATCTCGAGGTCGCCCGGCGCGACGAGAGCGCGCACGCGCTCGCTGAGCACCTTGACCCCGGTGCCCGGCACCGTGTCGACGCCCGCCTCGCGCAACGCGGCGAGCGCACCATCGAGGCCGTGCCCTCCGCGGTCGGCGAGGTCGCGCACGTCCTGCGGCCGATAGGCGTGGAGATGGATGCCGGGTGCCCCCACCTTCGCGGCTCGCGCGATCTCGACGTACGCGTCCGGATCCTCGGTCGCCGGCAGCAGACCCTGCACGCACAGCTCGGTCGCGCCGAGACTCCACGCGTCGGCGGCGATCGCCTCGACGTCGTCGAGGTCGAACTCGTCGGGCGCATCGGAGCCTGCGCGCCGGAACCCGGTCGAGGTCAGGTTGCGATTGACGACGAGGGTCACCGCCTCGCCGACCGTGTAGCGCCGCACGTCGTCGGCCGTCGCCGTGAGCGCGTCGAGGTCGTCGCCGGTCGCCTCGAGCAGCGCGACCCACTCGGCGTCGTCGAGGGAGAGGGGATCGGATGCCGCGGCCTCCGCGATGCGCCGGATGTCGAAGCGTCCCGCGTGGTCGCCGAACCCACCCGCTTCTGCCGAACCCACCGACTTCTGTGCGCGAATCCGGGTGGGTTCGGCAGAAGTGTGTGGGTTCGGGGATTCGGCGGCCCAGCCGGTCTCAGGATCCATGAGGGCAGCGACGGGAGCGCGCATCGCGGCATCCAGCCACTCGTCGGGCTCACGCAGGTACGGCGGATGCGCCGTCAGGCGCTCCTCGAGCCGATAGCCCAGCGCTGCGGTGCGCTCGGCGAGCTCGTCTATGTGCGGCCAGGGGCGCTCGGGGTTGACGTGGTCGGCCGTGAGCGGCGACACGCCTCCCCAGTCGTCCGCACCGGCGCGTACGAGCAGCTCGAACTCCGCAGGATCCGACAGGTTGGGCGGCACCTGGATGCGCATGAGCGGGCCCATCACGAGCCGGGCGACCGCCACGGCGGCGACGTACTCGAGCAGCTCGGCATCCGGCGCCCCCTGCATCGCCGTGCGCGGCTTCGCCCGGAAGTTCTGGACGATGACCTCCTGCACGTGCCCGTGGCGCTCCTGCGCCCCGCGGAGCGCGACGAGCGATTCGGCGCGGTCGCGGAGCGTCTCGCCGATGCCGACGAGGATCCCCGTCGTGAACGGCACGCGCTCGCGTCCGGCGTCTTCGATCACGCCGAGGCGCAGCGCCGGGTCCTTATCGGGCGATCCGTAGTGCACCTGCCCGGGCTCCTCGAACAGCCGCCGCGACGTCGTCTCTAGCATCATGCCCATCGACGGTGCGGTGGGGCGGAGCATCCGCAGCTCGTCCGCCGACATGACACCGGGATTGAGATGCGCGAGCAGCCCCGTCTCGGCCGTGATGAGCCGCGCCATCGCCCCGACGTAGTCGAGCGTGGACGCGTGGCCGTGCTCGTCGAGCCAGGCGCGCGCCTCGGGCCAACGATCCTCGGGCCGGTCGCCGAGAGTGAGGAGCGCCTCCTTGCAGCCGAGGGCGGCGCCCTGCCGCGCCACCGCGAGCACCTGCTCCGCGCTCATGTAGACGGGCTTCTGCTTCTTGAGCAGCTGCCCGGGCGTGTCGACGAAGACGCAGTAGTGGCAGCGGTCGCGGCACAGCGTCGTGAGGGGGATGAAGACCTTGCGCGAGTAGGTGATGACTCCGGGGCGACTGGATGCCTCGCCCCCGGCATCCCGCATCGCTCCCGCGATCTCGAGCAGGCGGTCGAGATCAGCGCCGGTCGCGCTCAGCAGGGCTGCGGCGTCGTCGACGTCGAGTCGCACGCCGTCAGCCGCGCGGCTGAGGGCCGATGCGGTGTCGACGGGCGCCGGATCGAGCAGGGTCACCGAACCAGTCTTGCACCGCCGAGGCGCCTCGGATCCGTTCGATCGTTGCCCCACTGTAAGCAAAACGCCAGCGCACGGACGATCGGCGCTGGCAGACTGGGGGCATGGTGACCCTGCTGCTCGACTCGACGCAGCTCGAAGTCGTCCTCTCGGGGTCTGAGAAGGCGCTCGCATTCCGCAAGAGGAATGTCGCCATCGAGCGGTCGACGATCGTGAAGGTGCAGCTCACCGACGACGCGTGGACGTGGCTGCGCGGAGTGCGGGCACCGGGCACGCACATCCCCGGAGTCCTCGCGATCGGAACGTGGCGATCCACCGGCGCCACCGACTTCGCGATCATCCGCCGGCACCGTCCGGCTGTCGTGATCGACCTCGACGGGCATCCCGAGTTCCAGCGGATCGTGCTCACGACGCGCCACGGACTCGAGCTCGTCCAGGCGCTGCAGCTCGACGTCGCGGGCGACGCGGCCGACGTCGTCGAGCTCGCAGCCGATTCCGCCCCTGTCGCCAAGAAGAAGCCGCGGTCGCGCAAGGCGCCGACCCCTGCTCCCGCCGACGGAGTCAGCTGACGTCGCGGCGCCAGCTCGCGAGATAGCCGACGACGAGGAAGACGACCGCGTAACCCAGCAGGACGGCCCCGCCGACCCACCATTCGAGCGTGTCCGCCGGCTCGCCTGTCGTGCTGACCGCGAAGACGCTCGCTCCGACGAGCATGTCGCTCGCGGCGCCCGGGAGGAACCGCGTGACGTCGGAGAGACCCTCGACGAAGGATGCCGCGGCCCGCGCGACCGGCTCGAGGAACTGTGTGAACACGAGCACGCCGACGATCGCGCCGACCTGATTGCGCACGAGCGCGCCGACGCCGATGCCGATGAGCACCCACAGCACGTAGGCGAGCAGCATGCGTCCGAGGAGCGCCCACGTGTCGGACGAGGTCAGCTCGGTGTCGAGGCCGTATCCCGAGATGAATCCGGCGGCGGGGCCCACCGAGGCGACGATGCCGATGACACCGAAGAGCACGCCGACCAGCAGGCCGCACATGATCTTCGCCCACAGCACGGTGCCGCGGCGGGGTGTCGCCAGGAACGTCGGAGTGAGGGTCTTGTGGCGGAACTCGCCCGTCACCAGCAGTGTCCCGATGAGGAGCGGGAACACGTAGCCGACCGACGTGGCGGTGCTGTAGAGCGTGCCGGCGATCCCTTCGGACGGGAACTGCGGACCGCTGTCGCCGAGGGCGCCGGTCGCCGAGGCGGCGAAGACGAAGCCGAGGACGGACGCGGTGAAGCCGACGTAGGCCACGAGCACGATCGCGAGGATCCACCACATCGACGTCGTGAACTGCTTGGTGACCTCGGATCGGGTCGCGGCGGCGAGGCTCATCGCTGCTCACCTCCCTCGTTCTCGTCGCGGTGGTCGGCGGACTCGGCCCATTCGGGATCCAGATCGACGAGCGAACCGAACTCCTCGGTCTCCTCCGCGGATTCCCGGGCGGCCGCATCCTCGGCGCCCGGCGGGTCGGCAGGCTCTCGGGCGTCCTCGGGCCCACCGCCCTGGGAGGCGTCGAAGGACGAGAAGAACGCGTCCGCATCGACGTCCGACGTCGTCTTGTCGTAGGTGTCGAAGGGTCGCTCCTCGGCGGCATGGCCTTCGGCGCTCGCCGTCTCGAGCTCTTCGTCGATCGCGCCGATCGCCTCGACATCGGGGTCCGCGTCGACCGGTGCGACGGGGGTCGCTTCGGGGAGGACCCCGTCGGCGGCGAAGCCCTCGGGGAGCGGTTCGTCCTCGGGTGCGGCGTCCGGTGCGGTGGATGCCACGGGCTCGGAGGACTCGGCCGGCTCAGCGGGTTCCGAGGGTTCTGCGGGCTCCGTGGGTTCGCCGGATGCGGCGGCCTCCGGCTCGTCGTCATGCGACTCGGCGGGGGCCGCGTCATCCACCGTCTCGTCTCCGACATCGTGCGCGGCGGGCACGACATCGATGACGCCCGTCGCCGCGACGGCGAAGGAGTGCGGCGCATCGAGGTCGATCGGCGCCGGAGCGGCGACGGGGATCGTGCCCGTCGCGACCGTCTCGCCGCTCGTCGAGGTCGCGAAGGCGGCGGCACCGGCGGCTGCTGCGACCGGGCCACCCGTGGCCTCGACCTCGAGCTCTTCCGCGGCGGCTGCGGCGTCCTCCGGTGAGGCGGATGCGGGCATGTCGTCGACCACGGGATCGGGATCGGCCTCTTCCACCACGGGTTCGGCAACGGCCTCGTCGACCACGGGATCGGGATCGGCCTGCTCGACAACGGGATCGGGATCGGTCTGCTCGACCCCCGGCACGGCCACGGGTGCCATGGCCCCCGCCGCGCTCGCGTGCACGCGAGCGCCGCTCACGAGCTCGAGGAAGACCTCCTCGAGAGCCGGTCCCTTGCGCTGCAGGGACGAGAGCGCGACCCCCGCGTCCGCCGCGATCACGCCCACCTCGGCGGGCGTCAGGTTGCGCACCGTCACACCCGAGCGGAGCACTTCGTAGGGCACGTCCGCACCGGCGAGGGCGCTCGCGAGAGACGCTCGGTCGGGAGCATCCACCACGGTGGCGTACTCGGTCGGATCGGCGAGCTCCTCGAGACCGCCCTGGAAGACGAGCCTGCCCTGCGAGACGATGAGGAGCGCATCGACCGTCTGCTGCACCTCGGTCAGCAGGTGCGACGAGATGAGCACGGTGCGTCCCTCGCCCGCGAGCTGGCGCAGGAACCCGCGCATCCAGCGGATGCCCTCGGGGTCGAGGCCGTTCGACGGCTCGTCGAGCACGAGCACACCGGGATCGCCCAAGAGCGCGTACGCCAGGCCCAGGCGCTGCCGCATGCCCAGCGAGAACCCGCCGACCTTGCGGCCCGCGGCATCCGAGAGCCCGACGAGGCCGAGCACCTCGTCGACGCGCGCATCCGAGATCTTCGCCGCACGGGCGTAGACGCGCAGATGGCTCGCTGCGGTGCGACCCGGGTGGAAGCTGGATGCCTCGAGCACCGCGCCGACCGTCTGAAGAGGCTGCGCGAGCTTCGCGTAGGGGACTCCGCCGATGGTCGCCCGCCCGCTCGTGGGACGCACGAGGCCGAGGAGGATCCGCAGGCTCGTCGTCTTGCCGGCGCCGTTCGGGCCCAGGAATCCGGTGACGCGCCCGGGCTCGACGCGCGCCGTGAAGTCCGAGACGGCGGAGACCGTGCCGAAGCGCTTGGTCACACCGGAGAACTCCAGCACCTGTCCTTCGGGCATGGGGCACCCTCTCGTCGTCGGAAGCTGTTCTCGCTATCTTTGCGGAAATCGCTCCCCGCGTGCGGAATTATCCTCACGCGGCACGCAGCGCGGGGCTGACGGTAGCCTTTCCCTCGTGAGCGACGCCCCGGAATCCACTGTTCTCTCCCGCGTGAAGGGGAGTCTCGGGCACATCACCCTCCATCGCCCCCGCGCGATCAACGCGCTGGATCTCGGCATGATCCGCACGATCGCCGACGCGTTGGACCGCTGGCAGGACGACACCGACGTCGATGTCGTCGTGCTGGACGGCGCCGGGGAGCGCGGCTTCTGCGCGGGCGGTGACGTGCGCGGTCTCGCGGAGCAGATCTCGGCGGGTGATCCGGGTGCGACCACCACGTTCTTCCGGGCCGAGTACGCGCTGAACGCGCGCATCGCGGAGTATCCGACGCCGATCGTGGCGCTCGCAGACGGCATCACGATGGGCGGGGGCATCGGCCTGGCGGGCCATGCCGCGATCCGTGTCGTGACCGAGCGGTCGAAGCTCGCGATGCCCGAGACGCGCATCGGGTTCACGCCCGACGTGGGCGGCACGTGGCTGCTCGCGCACGCTCCGGGGCGACTCGGCGAGTTCTTCGGCCTGACCGGCTCGACGATGGATGCCGCGGACGCGATCTACGCCGGCTTCGCCGACTACTTCGTGCCCAGCGAGCACCTCGATGCCGTGCGCGAAGCGCTCGAGACGCGCGCCGACCCGACGAGCCCGACAGAGATCGTTCTGCTCTTCGACGAGACGCCGCCGCCGTCGCGGCTCATCGCTGCGCGCGAATGGATCGATCATGCCTTCGCAGCCGACACCGTCGCCGAGATCGTCGAGCGACTGCGCGCGCGGCCCGAAGCCGAGGCATCCACCACCGCCGACCTGCTCGAGGAACTCTCGCCCACGGGACTCGCCGTCACCCTCGCCGCCGTGCGGCGCGCGCGAGAGCTGCCCGATCTGCGGGCAGCCCTCGCACAGGAGTACGGACTCGTGCTGTGGTTCGCGCACACGCAGCCCGACCTGATCGAGGGCATCCGCGCACAGCTCATCGACAAGGACCGCTCGCCGACGTGGCGGCCGGCGTCGCTCGCAGAGCTGCCACCCGACGTGGCCGACACCGCTCTCGCCTACACGCCCGCGACCCCCCTCTGGTGATGAGCACGCCCGCGAAGACCGAGCGTCGCCGCAGGGCGTACTCGATCGGTGTCGCGGTCGACTGGTTCTTCTTCGTCTTCGCGGGTCTCGCCGCGATCTGGCTCGCCTACCTCAGCTTCACCGAGACCTTCAAGGTGGGATGGTGGGGCATCCCCTTCGCGATCGCGTTCTGGGTGCTGCTCGCCTACCTGGTCCTGCCGCGGCTGCATCGCATCCTCACCACCGTCTACGTGCCCGACTACTTCATCGGTCGCGCTCGCACGAGCGACGGGCTGCTGGGCGATCCCATCAACCTCGCCTTCCTCGGCGACGGCCCCCAGATCGAGCACGCGCTGCGCGAAGCGGGATGGACGAGAGCCGACCCCGTCACGCTGCGCTCGTCGTGGCGCATCATCACGTCGACGATCACGCGGCGCAGCTATCACGAGGCTCCCGTCAGCCCTCTGTTCCTCTTCGGCCGCCAACAGGACTTCGCCTACCAGCAGGAGGTGGACGGAAACCCCGCCCAGCGCCATCACGTGCGGTTCTGGAAGTGCCCCGACGAGTGGCTCCTCCCCGGCGGCCGGCGCGTCGACTGGCTCGCCGCGGGCACCTTCGACACGCGCGTGGGACTCTCGCTGTTCACGCTGCAGGTCACGCACAAGATCGACGCCGACACCGACATCGAACGGGATCACGTCGTCAAGACGGTGACGGATGCCGATCCCGGCGTGCTCCTCGACGTCATCGCCGACTTCTCCACCGGCTATCACGCCCGCAACGGCGGTGGCGACAGCATCACGACCGATGGCGACCTGCCGGTCGTCGACGTACGTGCCGTCGCCGCGACGGTGGACGCGGAGGTGACCCCGTGAGCGACCAGCCGACGAAACGCGCGGCGTTCGAATCCGCCTCGCGGCTGCTTGCCCCGACCCGCTACGACCCGACGATGCCGCGCCCCACGACGACGACCGTCGCCGCGGTCCTCGTGCTCCTGCGGGTGGTCGCCGGGGTCTTCGTCCTCATCGGCGTCGCGGCGGGATGGCAATCGATCCTCGACGACCCCGACATCATCGCCGACGGGTGGGATCCCTCCTCGGATGTCGCGCAGTTCGGTCTCCTGATCGTGATCGCGGTCGGGGGGTCGGTCCTGCTCATCGACCTCCTCCTCGCCGTGTTCATCTGCCGGGGCCGCAACTGGGCGCGCATGTTCATGATGATCGTCACGGTGTTCTCGATCGCGTCGCTGTTCCTCGCCTGGTGGGTCCAGGGCCAGGAGATCAGGATCGGAACGACGTTCGCCTCGTTGAGCATCGACATCCTGCTGCTCCTCGCCCTGTCGAGCCGCAGCGCCGCCGCCTACGCCCGCCGCAACGAGAAGGACTGAGCCCCGCACTCCACCCTGCGAAGAGCGTGAGCGAGCCCGATGATTCCCGTCGAGAGCGACGATGGATGCCTGCGGTTCGACGAGAATGGTGTGGTTCGCGGGCTCGCGCGTGAGCGCGATCGAGGGGAGTGCGCGTGTTCGACAGTCCGCTTTCGGCATCGGCCTACGAGGTGCTGGGGGTCGAGGCATCCGCCGACGACGAGACGCTCCGCAAGGCGTACCGCCTGCGCCTGCGTCAGACGCACCCCGACACGGGCGGCGACGCGGCGGTGTTCATCCAGGTGCAGCGCGCGTGGGAGCTCGTCGGAGAGCCGGCGGCCCGGGCCGCCTACGACCGGGGTCACGGGTTCGGCACGCCCGCGTTCGCGCCCGAAGCGCCGGTGTGGCGCCCTGCCAGGGCGGCGGCCGACACCCGCCCGCGAGCCCGCTCGCACGGGCAGCCCGGCGGCTGGCGACGCGAGCGCTATCTGACGCTCATGCGCGAGTGGGTGGGCCGCGGTGCGACGCTGGACGACCCCTACGACCCCGCCCTCGTGCGGTCGGCGCCGCATCATGTCCGCCGGCTTCTCGCGGATGCGCTCGCCGAGGAGGCGACGGCGCGCATCGTGGGCGATCTCGGCATGGGGTACACCGTCTGGCACGACGTCGAGGCGAGCGGGCGCGGTGGCGATCCCGACGCGAAGATCGATCACATCGTGCTCGGCCCGAGCGGCCTCTACGGGGTGCTGTCGGAGGATTTCGGCGGCCCCGTGCGGTTCCGCCGCGGCGAGATCATCGGAGACACCGTGGCCGAAGCGCCGGTCGCGGGACTCCTCGCGCGCATGCGGGTCGTCGCCCGGGCAGCCGGTGTGCGCTTCGGCGGTGCGATCGTCGTGCTGCCCGACGACGACGTCGACGAGCCCCTCACCGAGCTCGGGAAGGTGCGCGGCACACCGGTCGCGGTGGTCTCCCGCAGCGCGCTGTCGACGGCGCTCCGTCGCGGCATCACGGGAGTCCGGGCGGTCGGCGGCAACGAGTCGTTCGACGTGCGCACGCGCCTGCAGCAGACCGTGCGGTTCGCCTAGCGGCGCGCACCCCGCCGTCGGGCGTCAGTCGAGGCCGAGCAGTGCGAGCGGGTGGGTCAGTCGCCACCATGCGCTCGGCGGCTCGATGTCGGTGCCGAGCTGCAGCTCGACCGTGGTCCGATCGAGCGGCCCCGTGACGGTGAGGTTCCCGACCTCGGCACCCTTCGTCCGCGCGTCGCCGAGCGAGAAGCTGGTCTCGGCGGTTCCGGATCCGCCGTTCCAGAGGATGACCGAGGCATCCGTCGCCGTCACGATCGGCACGTCCTGACCCCACTCGGTGGTCACGCGGCCCACGGACGTGCCCGCCGTCACCGACGGCACGGGCTGCAGCTCGGCTTCCAGCTGCGTGTAGAGGGCTCGGGATGCCGCGATCCGCGACGCATCGTCGGGCTGGATGAGCACGGACGCATAGGTGCGGACGACCGTCTCGCCGATGGTGATGTCCTTCGCGGAGAGCAGGTTGTAGCCGACGAGCGTGCCGGTCTTGATCCCCACGACACCGGGATCGGCGAGAAGCCCGTTCGAGTTCTGCACGAGACCGGCGCCGGGCAGCTCCACGGCGGGCGTCGCCACGATGCCGGCGATGACGGGGTTCGCCAGCGCCTTCTGCCCCAGCGCGAGGAGCGCCTCGGGGGTCGCGACGTTGCCGGCATCCATCCCCGTCGGCTCGACGACCGTCACGCCGTCGATGCCGTGGGTGCGCAGCCAGCTGTTCGCGGCGGCGGCGAAGACGGCATCGGTCGGCCACAGGTTGCCCGCGAGCCGGTCGGCGTAGTTGTTCGCCGACCCGATGAGCATGCCCTGGAGCAGCTGGTACTCGGTGAGCGTTCCGCCCACCGGGACATCGAGCGCGGACTCTCCGTTGTCGCGATAGGACCAGTAGCGCGCACGGTCGTTGGAGGAGAACCGGAACTCCGGACCCTGCTCACCCACGGAGAGCGGCATCTCCTCGAGCACGACGAGGGCCGTCACGACCTTCGTGATGCTCGCCATCGGCTGCAGGTCGGCGGTCGTCGCGAGGCTGCCGGGGATCCCCGCGACCGATACGGACGCGCTTCCCTGAGCGGGCCAGGCGGGAGCGGCCGCGGCGGCCGCGACGGGCTGGACGGCGATCCCCTCGACCGAAGGAGCGACCTCGTGCAGGGGCCACAGCAGCGCGCCGGCGGAGTACACCCCGAGCACTCCCGCGACGAGCAGCGTCGGGATGACGACGCTCGGCCGGAACGGCGAGCGACGCGGGCGGCGCTCGAGCAGGTCGGGGGGCTCGACCGCGGGCTGCGCGGCGTCGGTCAGCGACGCGGGAGACCGGCGGATCGTGGCCTCGGTGACCCACGTGAGCGCCGGGGGAGCGACCGGCGCCGGCGGCGCCGGCGTCGTGGAGCCGTCGGGTGTGACGGGGGCGTCCGGGACGGACGCGGGGGCAGTCGGCACAGCGGGGGCGGCGGGCGCCGGGGCCGCGACGGGGGCGTCCGCCGGAGTCGTGACGGATGCTGCGGCACCGGCACCGGCACCGGCACCGGCCGCGAGAGCGGGCCGCGGTCCTCGCGACGCGACGTAGGGCGGCTTGGTGAGGGGCGGAGTGGACGGCTGCGGCTGCGCGTCGATCGTCGCCGTCTCGCCCGTGGCCTCGCCGGGAGCGCCCGCGCTGCGCAGCGCACGGCGCGACGGAGCGGCGGGTTCTTCCGAGGTCACCCGCCTACGGTACCCCGACCACGGCTATACTCATGGCCACAACCACGGGAGTCCGGTGAGCCGGGCTGAGAGGAAGCGATCCACGCTTCGACCGTCGAACCTGATCCGGATCATGCCGGCGCAGGGAGGAGCATCCGATGCACACGTCCACGTCCGCATCCACCGTCACAGCCGCGCCCGGGCGATTCCGCTGGCGCGTCGTCGACATCGTCGTCGCCAGCGTCATCGGCGTCGCCTCGGGAGTGCTGTTCTGGCTCTGGGGCCTCGCGTGGCCCGGTCTCGACACGGCGCTGTCGTTCACGCCCGGCCTCTCCGGGCTTCTGGCCGGCGGCTGGCTCTTCGCCGGCGTGCTCGGCGGTCTCGTCGTGCGCAAGCCCGGCGCCGCCCTCTACGCCGAGGTCGTCGCGGCCGTCGTCTCGATGGCGCTGGGCACGCAGTGGGCCTTCCTCACGCTCGTGTGGGGCCTCGTGCAGGGGCTCGCCGCCGAGCTCGGCTTCGCCGTCTTCGCGTACGCCAATTGGCGTCTGGTGGCGGCCCTCGTCTCGGGCGCCTTCGCGGGCGTCGCCGTCGCGCTGCTCGACACCAACTTCTCGTCGGTGGCGGCGCTGTCCGCCGAAGCGCGCGCGGTCTACTTCGTGTCGGCCGTCGTTTCGGGCATCCTCATCGCAGGGCTCCTCTCGTGGGTCGTCGTGCGGGCGCTCGCCGCGACCGGCGCGCTCGACCGCTTCGCCGCGGGTCGCGAGGCGCGGTCGCGCGAGGCGGAACCCGTCGACGCCGCGTGAGCGGCGCGCGCGTCGTCGCGCGCGGCTGGGGGTGGCGGCACGCCGGGCGGCGGCGCTGGGCGGTCTCGCAGCTCGACCTCGACCTTCAGCCGGGGGAGCGGGTGCTCCTGCTCGGCGCGAGCGGATCGGGAAAGAGCACGGTGCTGCGCGGGCTCGCGGGGGTGCTGGGCGACGCCGAGGACGGCGAGTCCGCGGGTGAGCTGACGATCGACGGCGCGGCCGCGGCATCCATCCGGGGCATCGCGGGACTCGTGCTGCAGGATCCCGACGCGCAGGTGATCCTGGCTCGCATCGGCGACGACATCGCCTTCGCGTGCGAGAACCTGGGCGTCCCGCGCGACGAGATCTGGCGGCGGGTTGATCGGGCGATGGATGCCGTCGGCCTCCCGTTCACACGCGACCACCCGACCAGCCGCATGTCGGGGGGCCAGAAGCAGCGTCTCGCGCTGGCGGGTGTGCTCGCGATGCAGCCGCGGCTGCTGCTGCTCGACGAGCCGACTGCGAACCTCGACCCCGCAGGGGCGGTGGAGGTGCGAGATGCCGTCATCCGCGCCGCTGCCGAGACCGGGGCGACTCTCGTCGTCGTCGAGCACCGGGTCTCGCTCTGGGCGGAGCACGTCGACCGGGTCATCGTTCTCGGCGAGGCGGGCGTCCTCGCCGACGGCACCCCGCAGGCGGTCTTCGCGAGCCACGAGCGCGAGCTGACCGCATCCGGCGTGTGGGTCCCCGGCGTCGCGCCCGCATTCGAAGCCGCCGCTCGGACGGGCTCCGCCGACCTGCTCCTCGGGGCTCGGGACCTCTCGGTGGGACGCAAGGCCTTCGGCGCCAAGACCGCGGTGGACGCGGCATCCGGGATCTCCCTCGGAGTGCGTACCGGGCGCGCTCTCGCCATCACGGGGCCGAACGGAGCGGGCAAGTCGACCCTCGCGCTGACGCTCGCGGGGCTGCTCGAGCCGGTCTCGGGCGACCTCGCGGGCAGCGACGAACTGCGCGCGGGGCTTCCGCCCGCTCCGGGGCGCTGGCGATCGCGCGACCTGCTCACGCGGATCGGCACGGTGTTCCAGGCGCCGGAGCATCAGCTGCTGACGTCGAGGGTGCGCGACGAGCTCGCGGTCGGACCGCGCGCGCTCGGACTCGACGCCGTTCAGACCGCGGAACGGATCGACCCGCTGCTGGAGCGCCTGCGGCTCGCGCACCTCGTAACCGTCAACCCGTTCACGCTGTCGGGCGGCGAGAAGCGTCGGCTCACGGTCGCGGCGGCGCTCGCGACCCGGCCGCGCGTGCTCGTGCTCGACGAGCCGACCTACGGACAGGATGCCCGCACCTGGCGCGAGCTCGCCGCGCTCATCGACGAGGTGAGAGCGCAGGGCACCGCCGTCGTCTTCGTCACGCACGACCGCGACCTCGTCGAGGCGCTCGCCGATCACGAGGTCGTGCTGTGAGTCTCGTCGATCCGGATCTGCGCCATACGCGACTCGGCCGGATGAACCCCGTCGCGAAGCTCGCGGCCGCGGGGATCCTGTCGATCACGCTCCTGCTCTCGATCGACCCGGTGTCGGCCGGCGTGACGCTCGGCCTCACGCTCCTCCTGCTGCCCTTCGCCCGGATCCCCCCACGAGCACTCTGGCTGCGCGTCTGGCCGATCGGCGTGGGCGCGCTCATCGCCGCCGACGCGACCGTGCTCTACGGGCGTCCGTCAGGGCAGATGTACGTCGAGTGGGGGCTCCTGCGGATCAGCGAGGGGTCGATCGACCTCGCCCTGGCGATCTTCCTCCGCGTGCTCGCGATCGCGCTGCCGAGCATCATCCTGTTCGTCACGACCGACCCGACCGATCTCGCCGACGGGCTCGCGCAGATCGTGCGGCTTCCGGCCCGCTTCGTGATCGGCGCCCTCGCGGGGCTCCGGCTCGTCGGACTGCTCATCGACGACTGGCGGGAGCTCTCCCTCGCGCGTCGCGCACGAGGTGTCGCCGACGCCGGACGCCTGCGGCGCTTCCTCGGCCAGGCGTTCGCCCTGTTCGTCCTGGCGATCCGCCGCGGCACGAAGCTCGCCACCGCGATGGAGGCCCGCGGTTTCGACGCGCCCGTCCCGCGGACGTGGGCGCGGCGGTCGGTGCTTCGATGGCCGGATGCCGCGCTCGTCGCGATCGCCGCCGGGATCGCCGCGGCATCCGTCCTCGTCGCCGTCGCTGCCGGGACGTGGAACTTCGTCCTCGGCCTGTGACGGGGGCCGATCAGATCGACCAGTGCATCCCGCCGTCGACGCTGATGGTGTCACCGGTGATGTAGCCGGCCTGCTCCGAGGCGAGGAAGGGGACGAGCGCCGCGGCCTCTTCGGGCTTCCCGAAGCGCCCCGCGGGAATGCGCTGGCGGATGAACGCCTGCTTCGCCTCGCCGTCGGGCAGCGAGCGCCGCACCTGTTCGCTGTCGACCCGGCCTGGGGCGATGCAGTTCACCGTCGTCCCATGCGCCGCGACGGTCCGTGCGAGCGCCTTGGACCACAGGATGCAGGCGGCGACCGCCGCCTGAGCCGCCGAGACCACGGTCGGCTCGAGCAGACCGACGAAGTTGACGACGCGGCCGCGCCCGCTCGCCTCGAGAAGGGGGAGGACCGCCTCCGTGAGTCGGCGCTTCGCGTGGAAGTTGAGTTCGAACTGACGCTGCCAGATCTCCTCCGTCAGCACCGTGCCCGGTTGCTCGGCGGCCCCCGCGACGTTGACGAGGACGTCGAGCCTGCCGTGGTGCGCGCGCACGGCAGCGGCGATGTGCGTCGCGGCATCCACCTCGACGAGATCGGCGACCACGACGAGGGGGAGCCGGCCATGCGTCCGCTCGATCTCCTCGGCTGCCGCCGTGAGCTCATCGGCACGCCGCGCGACCATGACGACGTGCGCTCCCTCGGCGGCCAGAGCGGAAGCGGTGGAGCGGCCGATGCCCGCGCTCGCGCCGGTGACGACCGCGACGCGATCGGTGAGATGCAGATCCATGCTCGGAGGCTACGGCGAGGAGTCGCTCCATGTCGAGCGCTTGCTTGACGTGGAATCGGAGGTTGACAGCGCGGGCGCGGGATGACGTATGCTGAGACCGTGACGTCGAGTCAAGCGAGCGCTTGATTCAGACTCCACTCGAACCCGGCAAAGGCGCTTACGGAAGAGGGCATTCGTGCAACTCCTGATCCAGCAGTTGATGAACGGCATCGCGCTGGGCTCGATCTACGCCATCTTCGCAGTCGGGTTCTCGCTCATTCTCGCTCGGATGGGCATTCTGAACGTAGCCCACGGCACGTTCGCCACGTGGGGCGCCCTTTCGTCCTACTGGCTGGTCGCCGAGGTCGGCGTGAATTTCTGGGTCGCGCTCCTCGTCGGCGTGCTCTTCGCCGGGCTCCTCGGCGTCGCCTCGGACGTGCTCGCCTTCGAGCCGCTGCGAAAGCGCAAAGCGGGCACCTTCGCCCCCATCATCGCGAGCATCGGCATCTGGATCGTGCTGCTGGCGGTCGCCGAGGCCTTCGCCGGCCCGTCGGCGACGAGTTACCCCGCAGGATCGGTGGCGACCGAGGCGTTCCGGATCGGCGGCTTCGTGATCCTCCCGGCCCAGCTCTACAGCGTCATCGCCCTGATCATCGTCGTCACGGGTGTCCATCTGCTCCTTGCTCGCACGCGGTTCGGCGCGGCCGTGCGCGCCGTGTCGTCCGACACCCGGTCGGCCACGATCGTCGGCGTCAACGCGCGCAGCACCCTCATCGTGGTCGCCTTCCTGGCGGGCGCCATCGCCGGCCTGGCGGGAGTGCTCGCCGCGCTCGCCGACAACAACGTGTCGTTCAACCTCGGCGAGGCGCTGCTGCTGAAGGGCTTCGCAGCCGTGGTGGTCGGCGGGTGGGGCGACATCCGCGGCGCCGCGATCGCGGGACTCGCCATCGGCGTTCTCGAGGTGATGAGCGCCCAGTACATCTCGTCGGGATTCCGCGACGCCATCACGTTCGGCGTACTGCTGCTCGTCCTCGTCGCGTGGCCCCGCGGCATCTTCCGCGAACGCCAGTTCGTCCGAGCCTGACCAGCGACCGAGCCAGACATGGAGACCGACTCGTGAGTACCGCAGCCTGGCTGACGACCCTGCAGTTCGCGGGCGTCAGCGCCCTCTTCGCCCTGGCGATCTACGCATCGCTGTGGACCGGCGTCCTCAGTCTCGCGCCCGTCTTCTTCGGCGCGTTCAGCGCCTTCACCTTCGCGTACATCGTGTCGTCGTTCGGCCTGCCGCCTGCCGTGGCCTTCCTCGTGTGCATCGTGCTCGGCGCCCTGCTCGGCGTCGTCACAGCCGCACTGCTCATCCGTCTCGAGAGCCACTACCTCGCGATGGCGACCATCGCGATGGTCCTGATCGGCCGCGTCATCATCCTGAACATCCCCGACCTCACGGGGGGAGCCACCGGCACACGGGTGTCGGGCGATCTCGGAACGTGGCTCTGGCTCATCGGCGCGCTCCTCGTCGCCGGCTTCATCATGTGGCGCCTGGGCGGCTCGCGCTTCGGCCTGGCCGCCGACGCCGTGCGTGAAGACCCCGCAGTGGCCGAGACGCTCGGCATCTCGCCGCGTCGCATCCAGTTCGTCGGCATGATCATCTCGGGCGCGTTCGGCGGAGCAGCAGGGGTGATGCAGGCGAGCTTCCTGCAGTACATCGGGCCGGACACCTTCTACACGCACCTCGGCTTCGTGAGCCTCGCGGCGGTCGTGCTCGGCGGTGCCTTCTACTGGCTCGGCCCCATCGTCGGCGCGATCGTCTTCACGATCCTTCCCGAGCTTCTGCGCGGACCGATGGGCGACTACGACCGTGTCGTCACCGGCATCCTGCTCGTCGTCATCATCATCTACATGCCGCGCGGTCTCGTCGACATGAGGCGCATGCGACTGCTGCGGGCGAAGTGGGATCGACGCCGTGCAGAGCGGCGAGGCGGCGCGGGCGCAGCGCTCGATGAAGCGCGCGAGGGCGAGAAGGCGGGGGCGACGTCATGACCGACGACACTCGATCCACCGGCGCCGACGAGGTGCTCGCCGTCGACATCGTCGGACTCACGAAGGAGTTCGGCGGCCTCAAGGCCGTCGTCGACATCACCATCAAGGTTCCGAAGCAGCGGGTGCACGGCATCCTGGGGCCGAACGGCGCCGGCAAGACCACCGTGCTCAACATGATCAGCGGATTCATCCGCGCCGACTCGGGCTCGATCAGCGTCTTCGGTGAAGACGTCACCCGGACCCGCCCCTTCGACATCGCGCGCAAGGGCGTCGCCCGCACCTACCAGAACATCCGGCTCTTCCCCGGCCTGACGGTCCTCGAGACGGTGATCGCGGGGGCGTACATGCAGCGCACGTCGACGATCGCCGGCGCGATCCTGTTCAGCCCCGCCGAGCGCCGCGAGCGCAAGGCCGCACGCGAGCGGGCAGCCGAGCTGCTCGACATGGTCGGATGCCGTGCCCCGCACGGCTCTCTCGCCGAGACGCTCTCGTACGGCGACCAGCGACGCGTCGAGATCGCCCGCGCTCTCGCCACCGATCCCCGCATCCTGCTTCTCGACGAGCCGACCGCGGGCATGAACGACGCCGAGTCCGAGCAGATCGGCCAGCTGCTCGTGCAGCTGAAGGATCTCGGGCACACGCTGATCCTCATCGAGCACAACATGCGGCTCGTCGAGGAGTTCTGCGAAACGGTCTCGGTGATGAACTCCGGGGCGCTGCTCGCCGAGGGAGCACCCACCTGGTGTCTCGAACAGGACGATGTGAAGGAGGCCTACTTTGGCAAGCGATCCGATGCTGCGCGTATCGCGACTCTCCGCCGGGTACGGCGCGATCTCGGCGGTTCGTGACGTCGACATCGAGGTGCGGCAGGGAACCCTCGTCGCACTGATCGGGTCCAACGGCGCCGGCAAGACCACGACCCTCAACACCATCGCGGGCCTGCACAAGCCGTCCGGCGGCTCCGTCACCGTCGGGGGTCGCGAGATCACCGGCTGGTCGGCCCACCGCGTCGTGCGGTCCGGTGTCGCGCTCGTCGCCGAGGGACGCCGCGTCGCGCCCCCGCTCACCGTGCTCGAGAACCTCGAGCTGGCCGCCTACAGCGGTCGCGGATCGCGCGCCGATCGCCGCGATGAGCTGGCCCGCGTCTTCGAGCTCTTCCCGCGCCTGGCCGACCGCAAGACGCAGTTCGCCGCGTCACTGAGCGGTGGCGAGCAGCAGATGCTCGCGTTCGGTCGCGCGCTCATGACGATGCCGCAGGTGCTGCTGCTCGACGAGCCCTCCATGGGGCTCGCCCCCTCGATCGTCGACATCCTCTTCGAGAACATCGAGACCCTGCACCGCGGCGGAGCGACCATCCTGCTCGTGGAGCAGAACGCCGAGCTCGCCCTCGAGGTGAGCGACGAGGTGTACGTCATGCAGCGCGGGCGGATCGTCTCGCACGGGACGGCCGAAGAGGTCCGGGGCAGCACGGAAGTCATGTCGGCGCTGTTCGGCTGAACGAGAGCAAGGAGTTCGGACAATGACCGAGATCGACCTTCAGGGGCGCGTGGCGATCGTCACCGGCGCCGGGCGCGGACTGGGACGCGAGCACGCTCTGGCGCTCGCATCCCGAGGCGCCACCGTCGTCGTGAACGACCGCGGAGGAGCCCTCGACGGCAGCGAGGACGGGGTTCCCCCCGCCGACGAGGTCGTCGCGGAGATCCGCGCCGCCGGCGGCACGGCGATCGCCGACGCCAACGATGTGAGCACGCTGGACGGGGCGACGAGGATCGTCGAACTCGCGACCTCGACCTATGGGCGTCTGGACATCCTCGTGAACAACGCCGGAATCCTGCGCGACAAGTCGTTCGCGAAGATGACCGAGGACGAATGGGCACCCGTGCTCGCCGTCCACCTGGGCGGCACGATGTCGATGAGCAAAGCGGCGTGGCCTGTCATGATCGCGCAGGGCTACGGTCGGATCGTCAACACGACGTCGGCCGCCGGGCTGTTCGGGAACTTCGGCCAGGCCAACTACGGCGCCGCGAAGGCGGGTATCTGGGGGATCACGAAGACACTGGCGATCGAGGGCGCCAAGCATGGCATCCACGTCAACGCGATCGAGCCGGGCGCACGCACGCGCATGACGGAGAACCTTCTCGGCGAGTTCGCCGATCGACTCGACCCCCGGCTCGTCTCGCCCGTCGTCGCGTGGCTGAGCGCCGAGGCGTGCGAGACGACCGGAGAGGTCTACAACGTCGGCGGAGGCCGCGTCGCGCGCGTCGTCATCGCCCAGACGCCGGGCTTCTTCTCGAGCGCCCTCACCCCCGAGGAAGTGCGCGACAACTGGGACGCGCTGAACGCCGTCGACGGTGCGGAGGTGATGGTGTCGTTCACGCAGGAGTTCGAAGTGCTCGCCGACATGCTGCGAGGCGTCACGGTCGACTCCTGATCCGCCCGACCCGACGGCCGAGGGCTGGCCGCCGCGATCAGAACGACGCGGCGGGGTCCTCGGATCCTCGCGCACCCTCCGCGAACAGGCCGGGCGGGTATGCGGCGGTGCCGCGATCATCCAGGAAATCGAGGTCGCGCACGAAGGTGCGCTCGCTGATGCGCCATTCGCCCGAGATGCAGCGGAACACGTCGAGGTAGCGCCCGTGGAGGTGCTCGATCGAGCGGCGGCCCTGAGCATCGACGACCTCGTGCAGGGCGAGAACGCTCGACTCGACGCGCACAGCGCGCGCGTCGATCCAGTCGAACTCCGAGGCGCCCATCAGGTGCACGGTCGATGTCGTCCGGTCGACGAGGCGCTGCAGGGCGTCCGCGAAGTGATCGGATACGCGCCCGTCCCATGTGCCGTGGTGGTCGACTCCGTCGGGGTGGTACGCCGTGAGCGCATATGCCGCGTCCCCGCGGTCCACGCCGCGGCAATAGGCGATGAGAGCCCGACGCACGGCATCCTCGGCCAAGAGCCGATCGACCGTCGAGACCGTCGTCATCGCGCTGTCAGACCGACGATCTCGGCATACCGCCGCATGTCGCGCTCGTAGTTCTCGTCGCCGATGCGCGGCGAGACGACGACCTCGGTGATGCCCAGCCGCTGGACGCCCTCGATGTAGGCGAGGTCGTCCTCCCAGTCCTTCTCCGTCTTGCCCTTGCTGCGCCGCCCGACTTTGAGGGAGAGCTCGGACATCTCGCGCCCCGCGGCCGCCATGGCGGTGCGCAGACGGTCGAGGAATCGCTCGACATCGTCGAATGTGCGGCTGTAGCCCGCCCAGCCGTCTCCGATCTCGACGATGCGACGCAGCGACGCATCGCTGTTGCCGCCGACGATGATCGGGAGGCGGCGCTGCGCGGGCTTCGGGAAGCAGTACAGCGGCGGGAAGTCGACGAACTCGCCGTGGAAGCTCGTGAGCTCCTCCGGCGACCACAGGGCGCGCATCGCGGCGAGGTATTCGTCCATGCGCGCACCGCGACGGGCGAAGGGCACGTCGAGCGCCTCGTACTCCTCTTCGGCCCAGCCGACGCCGACGCCGAACTCGAACCGGCCGCCGCTGAGCTGGTCGATGCTCGCGACCTGACGTGCCGTGATGATCGGGTTGCGCTGCGGCACGACGAACACATAGGTGCCGATCCGCAGCGTCGTGGTGGCCGCCGCGATGCCCGCAGCGAGCACGAGGGGATCGATCACCCCCAGCATCCTGTGCACTTCCTGAGCCCCGCCCGACTCGTAGGGGTAGGACGAACGGTACTCCGGGAAGAACACCACGTGCTCGGGCAGCCAGACCGAGGCGAAGCCGATCTCCTCGATGAGCTGCGCGGCGTCGTGCGACCACGAGCCCGCGCGCGCGCCCGCTCCCGTGAAGAGCTCGCTGATGCCGAGCCTCATGCGTCCACCTTCCCTGCCCGCGCGGCGAGCTGCTCTTTGAGCACGTGCTTCATGACCTTCATGCCCGCGTTGCGCGGCAGCTCCTCGACCAGGAAGACGTGCACGGGCTTCTTGTAGCCCGCGAGCTGTGCGCGGGAGAACGTGCGGACGTCATCGGGGGTGACCGCCGATCCCGGCGAGAGGACGAGCGCGCACGAGACGGCCTCACCCCACCGCTCGTCGGGGAGCCCGAAGACCGCCGCGTCGAGCACGTCGTCCATGAGGAGGAGCACGCGCTCGACCTCGGCGGCGTAGACGTTCGCTCCGCCGCTCACGATCAGATCCTGCGCGCGACCGGTGAGGTAGTAGTAGTCGTCCTCGTCGTGGTACCCGAGATCACCCGTGAAGTACTCCCCGTCGCGCAGCACGGCCGCCGTCTTCTCTGGGGCGTTGTGGTAGCCCGAGAACATGGTGTCGGCCGAGATCACCAGCTCGCCGATCTCGCCGGCTCCGAGCGTGTTGCCCTCGGCGTCGACCACCCGCATCGACGAGGTCGGCAGAGGTCGGCCGACGGACTCGAAGATGTGCGCCGGCCCGCCCGGACGGTAGTCGGTGCGGTTGGTGATCGTGATCGGTCCGACGACCTCGGTCATGCCGTAGGTCTCGACGAGACGGTCGCCGATGACGCCGACGACCGTCTCGGCGAGTTCGGGAGGAAGCGGCCCGCCCGAGTGCAGAACGGACTGCAGCGTGTCGAGCACCGCGGGGTGCAGGCGGATCGCCTCGAGCAGGCCGGGCAGGAGCGGCGTGAGTCCGAGGGTGAAGGTCGACCGGTGCGCGACCATGTGACGTCCGAGCTCGTCGGGCGTCGCGCCGGGCACGAACGACACGGTGCCGCCGGTGTAGAAGTGCGGGAAGATGACGCCCCACAGGCCCGAGACGAACGACCAGCCGCCCGGGAAGGCCGCATGGCCCTGCAGCGGCAGGCGGTATGCGAACGGCACGAGCTTGATGCAGTTCACGACGGCCCGATGGCTCACGAGCACGCCCTTGGGGAATCCGGTCGTGCCGCTCGTGTACCCGATGAGGGCGATGTCCTCGGGGTCGACGTCGAGGGCGATCGGATCGGAGGATGCCGCCTCGAGTGCCGCATCGAACGACTCCGCGCCCGCGGGTGGCTCGCCCCCGATCGCGAGCCATGCCGTCAGCTGGCCGTGTGTGCTCAGGCCGGCCGCGACGGGGGTCGCGGTATCGGTGTGGATGAGGGCCACCGCGCCCGAGTCGGCCAGCACGTAGTCGACCTCGGCGGAGGTCAGGCGGTCGTTGACGTGCACGGTCGTGTAGCCGCCCAGCGCGAGTCCCACGTAGACCTCGAGCGACTCGACGCGATTGCCCAGCAGGGCGGCGACCCGGGATCCCGGTGCCACCCCGCGATCGGCGAGGGCATGCGCGAGCCGCCAGCCCTGATCGATGACCTCGGCGAACGTGCGCTGTCGTCCGCACGACTCGATCGCGACATTGCGAGCGAAGCGGCTTCCTGCGTTGGCGAAGAGCCGGCCCAGGGTGGCACTCATGCGAACTCCTTGAGATCGAACAGACGGACGGCATTGCCCGAGAGGAACAGTTCCAGCTCTTCCGCCGAGAACACGCTGGGAGCACCCGCGTACGGAGCCGCGAGGCCCTGCGCCATGTCGACCCAGCGCTCGAGCTCATCGCCGTCCGGGTCGTGCTTCGTGCCGCGGACGATGTCGGAGCCGAAGACGAGGCGGTGGGCGCCGAGCTGCTCCCGCATGCCGCTCACGCGACGTCTGAACTCACCGTAATCGCGTGCGGCGAGGCGCTGCCAGAGCGAGAGCTCGAGGTAGGCGTGCTGCCACCCGGTCGCGCAGTCGAGCGCCTCGGCCCACCACGCCTCGATGCCGGCATGCGCGAAGGACACCCGAAGGGTGGGATGCAGTGCCAGGAGTGCTGCCACCTCGGCCGGCCGCGAGCGGATCACCTGCAGCGGATCGCCGCCGAGCGGACTGCAGTGGATGACGACGGGCACCTCGTGCTCGACGAGGGCATCGAACAGCCATTCGTGCGCAGGATCGCGCAGATCCCAGCCCGCGGCCGGATAGAGCTTGACCCCGCGGCAGTGCGGGTGCGCGAGCGCCCGGTCGAGGATCTCGCGCGCGTCGTCGTGTCGGGGATCGATTCCCGCGGCGAAGAACAGGCGCTGTTCGTTGCGGGTGCACAGATCCTCGTAACGTGCGTTCAGCCGGTCGATGGGCAGGTGCTCGCCGGCGGGCGCTCCCACGATGGTCCAATCGACGACGGGGATGAGGCCCGCCGCGACCCCGGCGCGATCGAAGGCGCGCATCGTCAGGACCGCATCGGGATCGCTCTCGCCGGTCGCGACGCGCGGCAGCAGATCCTGCGGGTCGCGCTCGGGGAATCGGCGCCCCGCACCCTGGCGCGCCCATGCGAGACGCAGACCTTCAGGGAGCCAGGACGGATCCCAGACGTGCATGTGCGCGTCGATGACGAGCGTCTCGGCCACGGATCATCCCTTCCCGAGGATGTGGACGCTGGATGCCGCGGTCAGCCAGTCCACGACGCCTCCGCCGATCTGGACGAGCGCACGCGACGCGGTCGGCAGCTGCAGATCCCCGGCTTCGCCTCGCAGCTGCAGCACGACATCGTGCACTTGGGCGAGGCCGCTCGCGCCGAGGGCGTGTCCGCGGCCGACGAGGCCTCCGGAACGGTTGACGGGCATGGCTCCGCCGGCGTCGGTCACGCCGTCCATCGCCCAGCGCTGCTCATCGCCGGGGGCGCACAGCCCGGTGTCGGTCCAGGCCATCAGCTCGTAGGCGACCGAGGCGTCGTGCACTTCGGCGAGATCCATGTCCTCGGGACCGAGTCCTGCCTGCTCGTAGGCGGCCAGTGCGGACGCCCGGACGGCATTCGGTGCGTCGGGCTGATCCTTCGGCGGACGAGTGGCCATGCGCGACGCGAGGACGTCGACCGCGCGTGCCGAACGGACGACGGCGGGATCGCTCGTGACGACGACGGCAGCGGCCCCGTCGCTGATGGGCGAGCTCATCAGCACCGTGAGGGGCTCGACGACCATGCGGGCGTTCAGCACGTCTTCCGGGGTTCCGCCGAAGCGGCGGTGCGCATAGGGGTTCAGTCGTGCGGCCTCGAGCGAGCGCGACGCGACGCGCGCGAGACCCTCCATCGTGACGCCGCGGTCGTCGAAGAGGGTGGATGCCAGGCGTGCCTGCCGATCGACGAACGGACTGCGCTCCTGGCCGGCCCCGTCTCCGATGTCGAAGCGCTCCTCGACATCCATCCCGGCGGCGTACGCGCTGAAGGTGCGAGCGCGATCCTCGAGATTGGTCTTCTCGACACCGACGGCCAGCACGGTGTCGTACATGCCCGATGCGACGGCCATCCACGCCAGGTGCAGCGCATTGCCTCCCGACGCGCACGCGTTCTCGACGTTGTGGATCGGGATGCCGGCGAGCCCCAGCGGGTACAGGGTCACCTCTCCGCGGATGCACTCCTGGCCCGTGATGAGGCCCGCGAGGGCGTTCGAGAAGAACACCGCCTGCACGTCGGGCACGCCGATCCCGGCGTCGGTCAGCGCGGCTTCGACCGCGACCTTCGCCATGTCCTTCATCGAGAGGTCGAGGTGCTTCCCGAACGGGTGCATACCGACTCCGCTGACGACGACCTGCGGGTTCACGCGTACTCCTTCTTCTTGCGTTCCGGCTCAGCGGTGGGGCGTCGGCCACGCGGCGCTGACGCCGCCATCGACCACCAGGCTCTGCCCGGTGATGTAGCCGGCGTCGTCGCTCGCGAGGAAGGCGACGGCCGCCGCAGCCTCTTCGGGTCGGCCTTCGCGCCCCATCGGCACCACGCCGGCGCGGGCGTCGGAGCCGCCGGCGCCGAACTCCCGCCGCACGAGCGCCGAATCTATGTTCCCGAGCACGACGGCGTTCGCCCGGACTCCGCGGTCGGCATAGCGGACGGCGACGTGGCGCATGACGGCCAGCTGAGCGGCCTTGGTGGCCTCGTACGACAGCGAACGGCGGCTGCTGTAGATACCGGCCGTCGAACCGACGAACACGAAAGCACCGCGCGCGTTCTCGAGCATGGTCGGCAGGGCGGCCTGGGCGGTGAGCCAGTGCGAGCGCACGTTCACGTCGCCGGCGATGCCCCAGTCCTCGAGCGATTGCACCTTGAGCGGTTCACGACCCGAGATGCCGACATTGCACACGACGATGTCGAGTGCGCCGGCGTGCGCGATGGCCGTCGACACGGCCGCACGGCACGAGTCGGGATCCGCGGCATCGACCTCCACCGCGAGACCGGGCCCGTCGAGGTGCTCGACGGTGACCGTCGCACGGTCGAGGCTCTTGTCGCCGACCACGACGGTCGCGCCCTCTGCGCTCAGCCGCAGGGCGATCGCGCGACCGTTGCCCATCGGCAGGGACTCGCCGTCTCGGGCCGGGCCCTCGCTGCCGCCGCCGAGCACGTAGGCGACCCGACCCTGCAGCCGGCCGCTCATCGGCGGGTCTCCGCGCCGAGGGCGACCTCCGCGGTGATCCCCGCACGGCGGGCGCGGAGGGAGACTGTCGAGGTCATATCTGTCCTTCATCATCGGCGACGTCGGCGGGTGTTCCGACTGTAGAGCAAGTGCTTGATTTAGGCAATCGCGACACCGACCTGCGCGCGTCCGCGCCCTTGTGCCGACCGCCCGAGGTGTGACATCTTCGATGTGAATCAAGCAATTGCTGAAGGGGCGTTGATGACCCGATCGCAGACGCTCGGGGTCGCCCTCGGGTTCATGTCGGCCCTCGACGCCAACGACGCCGCGCGCGTCGCCGCCTGCATGACGCCGGATGCGTCCTGGTGGGTCGACACGGGATCGGATCGCGTGAGCGGTCGGTTCGGCACGGATCCGGGTGAGGATCGCCCCTGGCCCCTGCACGGAGAGATGAGCGCCTCCGACAAGGCCACCGCCCTGGCCGGCGTTCCGGAGCGCTTCCCCGGCGGCGTTCGTCAGATCGTGCGTCGCTCGTTCGCGGGCGGAGGGGTCGCGATCCTCGAGGTGGCGGGGGACGGGCTGTATCTCGGCACGCGTCCGTACCGCAACCGCTACTGCTTCGCGATCGACGTCGACGGCGATCGCGTCAGCCGTGTGCGGGAGTACCTCGACACGCAGCACGCGGCCGACGTGTTCGACGGCCGCCACCTCGATCGCCGGACGACGCTTCCGGCGCAGCAGTTCCCGGATGATCCGCTCGTGGCCACGACTCCCGGCGCGTCCCTCGCGGTGCGTCTGCTCGCGGCGATCTCGGCGGCCGATCAGGATGCCTTCCTGGCGCTGTTCACTCCGGACGCGACGTGGTGGGCGGACGGCGGCAGGGATCGACGATGGTCGGATGCCGAGGCTCCGGCAGATCCTGCGCCGGAGCTTCTGGTGGTCGGGCGCGTGCTCGTCTCGCAGCGCGGTGCGCGCATCCCCGGCCTGCGGACGGCGTATCGGGATGGGCTGCGGATCGAGGCGCACCGCATCACCGAGGACGATGACTACGCCCGTTCGGGCCTCGTGTGCGTCGAGGCGGTGAGCGAAGGCGTACGTGCGGCGGGCGGCCGGGTCTATCAGAACCGGTACGCGTTCGTGCTGACGGTCTCGCCCGGCGGTCTCATCGACGAGGTGCGCGAGTACTGCGACACCCGGCACGCGTTCGACGTCTACGAGCTCGATCTCTGAGGCTCAGCCGAGGTCGGCCCGCGGGTAGCGTTCGAATCGCTCCGGCAACTCCTCGGAATCGGTCGTGCGTGCTCCGGCTGTGCGCACCTTGCGGGCCGCGATCCGCCAGCGATCTCCGTCGTCGACCAGTTCGTCCTCGTAACATCCCCAGATGTGGAAGTGGCTCTCTCCCGTGTCGTGGAAGGCGTACACGTACGAGAGGGTCGACGCGCTCGCCGCATCGAGGCGGAGGAAGGCGACGGTCGAGACGTGGTGGCTCGTGGCCTTGTAGCGTCCTGTCGCGGCGATGAACAGGGCGCGCAGATCGTCCCTGCCCTGCGTCACGTTGCCGTGGCCGTAGTCGAACGTCGCGTCGCCGGTGAACAGGTCGGCGAGCAGATCCACGTCGCGCCGATCGACCCCGCGGCTGTACGCGTAGAGCGTGTCGGTGATCGCCGCGCGCGCCAGCAGATCGTCGATGGTGGATGCCGTCATGTCATGCCCTCCGGGTGATCGGGTCGTCGTCGTGGAAGCGGGCGAGGATCTCGTGCAGTCGATCCCGATCGTCGACGGGCCAGCCGTAGTACGACGAGACGCGATCCACGCGCCCCCCGAACCGGGCCCGGCACAGCTCGGGCATCTCGTCGGGTGAGCCGGTGAGGGCGATGGCATCGAAGAGATCCTGATCGATCAGGTCGGCCATCTCCTTCCAGCGTCCCTGACGCGACAGAGTCTGCAGCTCGGGCTGCAGCGCCCCCTGGCCCACGCTCTCGAGGACGCCGACGTAGGCCGGCGTCGAGGCGTAGAACGCGATCTGCTCCCGGGTCTTCTGCGCGGCCTCGGCGACCTGCTCCTCGGTGTCGCCCATCACGAGGAACAGCGGCACCGACAGCTCGAGCGCGGTGCGCTCACGGCCCGAGGTCGCGAGCCCGCGGGCCACGGCCGGCAGCGTGACGTCGTCCAGATAGGACGTCGTCGTCATGCCGTGCAGCAGCAGTCCGTCGCACAGCTCCGCCCCCAGCGCGGTCATGCGCTCGCCGACCGCAGCGATCATGAGCGGGATGCGGTGCTCGTGGTGGTGCGGGGTGAAGACCGGGGTCATGAGCGTGTGCTGGTAGACCGGCCCCTGATAGTCCAGCCGCGTCCCGTCGCGCCATGCGGTGAAGATCGCGTCGAGGGCGAGCAGGTAGTCCCGCATCCGTGTCGCCGGCGACGACCAGGGCATCGAGAAGCGGCGCTCGATGTGCGCCTGGATCTGACTTCCGAGACCGAGGATGAAGCGTCCGCCCGACATGCCGGCGAGGTCCCATGCCGCGTATGCCGTCGACATCGGGTTGCGTGCGAAGGCGACGGCGATCGCCGTGCCCACCGTCAAGCGCGACGTGCTCATGAGCGCGGCCTGCGACTGCAGGAACGCGTCCGTGACGCTCTCGCTCGCCCAGGCGGCATCGAATCCCTCGGACTCTGCCGTCGCGGCGAGAGGCCCGCACTCGACGCCCGAGGCGCCGATCATCCCCATGTCGATCTTCACCGGGCATCCTTCGGCAGCTGCAGGACCCGTTCGCCGACCGCGTTCTTGAGGATCTCGTCGGTGCCGCCGCCGATGCGCAGCCCCGGCAGGCCGAGCGTGAGCTCCGACCAGGCGTAAGTGCCCCACTCGCCGCTGTCGGCGACATGGCTCGTCTCGAGGATGTCGGCCGCGATGTCGCTGATCTGGGCGAGCAGATCCGTCGTGAGCAGCTTGGTGAGGGCCAGCTCGGGCCCGGGCGTTCCGGCTTCGAGGAACCGGTCGGTGGTCAGCCGGGCGGCCCACGCGCGCACGACGACGTCCGCGACCGCATCGCGCGTCCGCTCGTCGAGCGGCTGCCGAGCAGTTCTCGCCAGGTCGACCAGGCGCTCGACGAGGGTGTCGTCGACGCCGACCTCGCGGCCGATGGCCGAGCGCTCGTTGAGCAGTGAGGTCACGACGACCGACCACCCGGCATCCACCTCGCCCACCCGCCGGTCATCGGGGACGAACACGTCGGTGAGGAAGACCTCGTCGAACGACGCGCCGCCGGTGAGCTGACGGATGGGCCGCACGTCGACACCGGGCGCGTGCATGTCGACGAGGAACGTCGTCAAGCCCGCATGCTTGGGGACGGAGGGATCGGTGCGCGCGATGCACAGCCCCAGATCGCTGAAGTGCGCGCCCGAGCTCCAGACCTTCTGCCCGTTGATGCGCCAGCCGCCGTCGACGCGCTCGGCCCTCGTAGACAGGCCGGCGAGGTCCGATCCGGCCCCGGGCTCGCTGTAGAGCTGGCAGGCGATGAGCTCCGCGGTGCGCAGCGGCGGCAGAAGGTCTGCCTGCTGCTGCGGCGATCCGTGCGCCAGCAGCGTCGGCGACAGCGTCGAGATGCTGAAGCGCAGGTATCCGTCGTCGGGCAGCACGTAATCTGCCTCGAGCTCGCGCAGCAGTGCGGTGTGACGCGGTGTCAGCTCCCGTCCCCCGAACGCGGCAGGACCGTCGACCCAGGCCAGACCGTGATGCGCGAGGTGTGCGCGATATCTCTTCAGCTCGGCGAGCTCTTCGGCTTCGCCTTCGGAGCGCTCGGCGACGACCGACACGCGGTCGTCCGCGACCGCGTCGTCGTCGACGCTCTCGCGTCGGGGCGCGAACCCCGCGAGCGCGACTCTGACTTCTTCCCGGAACTCCGCCTCGCCCACCGACGTCATCGCTCTCCCTCGACCGGTCGTGCGCCGACGGTTGCGTCGGCAGTGACTGGGTTCGTATGCTAGCAAAGCAAGTGCTTGATTGAAACCGTCTCACCGGGGAGAGGAAGTGCCGTGGTCGGCATCGAGACCTACAGCGCGTACGTGCCCGCGCCCCGGCTGGATCTGGCGGACGCCGGTCGTGTGATCGGCGGTCGCGGACGTGGCTCGCGGCCGGTGGCGTCCTATGACGAGGACACTACAACGATGGCGGTCGAAGCGGCGCGGCGCGCACTCGCGGGCGCAGCCGACGTCGAGACCCTCTGGTTCGCGACGAGCTCGCCGGCCTATCTCGAGAAGTCCAACGCCACGACGGTCGCGGTCGCGGCCGGTCTCGGCGCGAGCGGCGGTGCGTACGACGTCGGCGGCTCCCTGCGCGGAGCGGCGGGGGCGCTGCGCGCAGCTCTCGGGTCCGGGAGGTCCGCCGTCGTCTTCAGCGACATCCGGTACGGTCTGCCCGGCTCGGTCGACGAGCAGTCCGGCGCCGATGGCGCTGCGGCATTCGTGGTCGGTCCGGATCCCGTCGCCGAGCTCATCGGATCGTCGTCGGTCACGAGCGAGTTCCTCGACAGATGGCGAGAACCGGGGTCCTCGAGGACGCGCACGTGGGAGGAGCGCTTCGGCGTCGAAGAGTACGTGCCGATCGTCGAGCGGGCGGTCGCGGGTGCGCTCGACGCGAGCGGGCTCGTCCTGGACCAGATCGACCACGTCGTCATCAGCGTTCCCCACGCCCGCGCCGCGGGTGCGATCCGCCGCGGCTACCGACCCGAGCAGCTCGCAGCCGCGGACGCGGCCGGCATCGGCTTCGCCGGAGCGGCCGACTTCGCCCTGCGCCTGGCCGTCGTGCTCGATGCCGCGCGTGCCGGCGAGTCGGTGCTGGTCGTGAGCGGCGCCGACGGCGCCGACGCCTTCGTCTTCCGGCTCACCCCCGAGCACATTCCCGGCAAGCGGGGCATCGGGGCCGCGCTCGCCGCTGCCGGTTACTCGGTCGGGTACGGCGACTATCTCAACTGGCGCGGCCTGCTGCCGCGCGAGCCCGCCCGTCGTCCCGACTTCCGCCCGCCTGTCCCGCCCGCGTCGCGACGGAACGTGGCGTGGAAGTTCGGCTTCATCGCGGCGCAATGCACGACCTGCGGCTACCGCAACATGCCGCCCCGCCGCGTCTGCCTGCGCTGCTCGGCCACCGACGGCTTCGCGCCGATCGCGATGGTCGACGTTCCGGGCCGGGTCGCGACGTTCACCGACGACTGGCTCTCGGAGTCGATCCAGCTGCCCGCCAAGGTCGTCGCCGTCGACTTCGACGGCGGCGGTCGCTTCGAATGCGAGATGACGGATGCCGTGGGCCGCGCGTTCGAGATCGGCGACCGTGTACGACCGACCTTCCGTCTCGCGGGCGTCGGAGCGAACGGTGTGCGCAACTATGTGTGGAAGGTACGACCTGTGGACGAGGAGGACGCCTGATGGCATCTCACGCGCTGAAGAATCCGGTCGCCGTCGTCGGGATGGCCTGCACGAACTTCGGTGAGCACTGGGACCGCGACGTCGACGACCTGCTCGTCGAGGCGACCCACGGAGCCCTGGCCTCGGCAGGCGGTCTTTCGGTCGACGATGTCGACGCCTTCTGGCTCGGGTCGATGATCTCGGGTGTCTCAGGGCTCACGCTCACTCGACCGTTGAACATCTCGCACAAGCCGGTCACCCGCGTCGAGAACATGTGCGCCACGGGATCCGAGACCTTCCGCAACGCGTGCTTCGCCGTCTCATCCGGGGCCTACGACGTCGTCATGGCCGTCGGCGGCGAAAAGCTCAAGGATGCCGGCTACTCGGGGCTCGAGATGCCCAGCGTGCCCAACGACGGGACCCCAGCGGCGCTGAGCGCCCCGGCGATGTACTCGATGATCGTGCCGGCCTACGCCCGTCGCTACGGCGTTTCCGAGGCGCAGATCAAAGATGCGATGACCCACATCGCCTGGAAGAACCACGGGAACGGCGCCCTCAACCCGCGTGCGCAGTTCCGCAAGGCCGTCTCGAAGGAGACGATCGCCGCGGCGCCGTCCTTGGCGGGCAACCTCAGTGTCTTCGACTGCTCGGGTGTCGCCGACGGCGCGGCAGCCGCGGTCATCGTGCGTGCCGAGGACGCCTACAAGTACACCGACCGTCCCCTCTTCATCCGGGCGCTCGCCCTCGACGCGGGTTCGGGCACCGGCCGGTTCGACAGCGACTACGACTACTCCGATCTCTCGGAGGCCGCGGTCTCGGCGCAGCAGGCCTACGCGCAGGCGGGCATCACGGATCCCGCGTCGCAGATCTCGCTCGCAGAGGTGCACGACTGCTTCACACCGACGGAGCTCGTGCTGATGGAAGAGCTCGGCTTCTCCGAGCGCGGCAAGGCCTGGAGCGATGTGCTCGACGGGCGATACGACCGCGGCGGGGCGCTGCCGGTCAACGTCGACGGCGGACTCAAGAGCTTCGGACACCCGATCGGCGCCAGCGGCCTGCGCATGATGTACGAGATGTGGTTGCAGTTCCGCGGCGAGGCGGGGGAGCGTCAGGTGCCGGATCCGACCTTCGGCCTCATCCAGAACCAGGGCGGCAGTCCGGGCGATCTCGTGAGTGTCGTCACGATCGTCTCGGGGAGCGCGTGAGTTCCCACGCCGCCTCACGGGTCGGCCGTGCCCCGTTCGGTAGGCTTCGTGGGTACTCGGACAGGCTCCAGAGAGGAAGCTCCACGTGACAACGACCCGTCGCCGTTCGGCAGGCTCGCCCGCGGGTGTCGCACGCAAGGAAGTCATCATCCGTGCGGCGGCGAAGGTCTTCGCCCAGAACGGGTTCTCCGTCGCGACCGTCCGCGACGTCGCCGACGAAGCCGACATGCTCTCGGGAAGCCTCTACTACTACTTCGACTCGAAGGAATCGATCGTCGAGCAGGTGCTCGTGGAGTACTTCGACACGCAGATCCGCGCCTATGAGCAGGCACTCGACGGAGCTCAGGATGCGGCGGATCGCCTGGAGCGCCTGGTCGCGGAGGCTCTGCGCAGCACGGTCACGCACCGCGAGCACCTGCTGATCCTGCAGAACGACTGGCAGTACGTCGGCCCCATGGCGGGGATCGTGGAGCGTCAGTCGCAGATCGAGAAGCTCTGGCTGCGGACGATCCAGGAGGGCATCGACGAGGGCGCCCTGCGCAGCGACATCGATGCCCGCATGATGTACCGCACGATCCTCGGAGCGGTGCAGACGGTCATCCGGTGGTTCGACCCGCGCGGTCGCGTCACCATCGATGAGGTCATCGCGGTGCAGACCGCCATCCTGCTCGACGGCGTCCGCTCCCCGGACTGAGACCTCCTCGGCGGCGAGTGATCACGACTCGCGCATACCTGTAGACAAGCAAGCGCTTGTTTCGACGGAAAGGAATCCCGAACCGTGTTCCAGCCGATCAGCGCAGATCTGAGCCCCGTGTTCGCTCGGTTCGTCGACGAACGCAGTCCCGTGGACGTCAGCAGGAGGGGCGGCGCGGAGCGCCCCCCGCTCTGGTCGGCCCTCGTCGAGGAGGTCGGCGCCGCCGGACTGCTCGTCTCGGAGGAGCACGGCGGGCAGGGCGCGTCACTGACGGAACTCGCGGCCGCCGTCGCCGAGACGGCGCGCTGCGGATGGTCGGGTCCTCTCGTCGCCACAGCCGGCGCGACCGTGGATCTTCTGCAGACGGCGGATCCCGACGACGAGTCCGGACTCCTGACCGAGATCGCGGAGTCCGGCCGCATCGTCGTCACCGCCTTCCACGAAGATGCGCGCGGCTCGCTGCTCGATGTCGCAACGACTCTGACCGGCGCGCCCGGCGCGCAGAGGGTCGACGGCCGCAAGACCTTCGTCGACAGTGGTACGCACGCCGATGTGCTGCTCGTCCCGGCACTCGACGACGCCGGCACGCTCGTCCTCGCCCGCGTGGATCCTGCCGGCCCGGGTGTCACGATCACCGCACTGGAGTCGGTCGATCCCGGACGCGGCCTCGCGACGATCGATCTGACTGCCGCGCCGGCAGAGGTCGTCGTCACCGGGCCGGACCTCACGTCAGCACTGCACGACGCGTGGCTCACGGGGGCGCTGCTCACGGGCGTCGATCTGCTGTCCGCCGGCATCCGCGCCTTCACTCTCGCACGTGACTACTCGCTCGTGCGGGAGCAGTTCGGTCGACCCGTGGCGACGTTTCAGAGCGTCAAGCACAACCTCGTCGACATGTACGGCGAGCTGCAGACGGCGTACAGCGCGGTGGCCACGGCGATCGCGCTCGGCCGGCCGGCCGACCCCGACAGCTGGCGGTTCGGCGCCTCCGCGGCCAAGGCGCGCGCCGGCGACGCGGCGATGCGCGTCCTGCGCGAATCGGTCCAGGTGCACGGCGGCATCGGCTTCACGTGGGAGCACGAGGTGTCGCACCACTTCCGTCGAGTGGTCACGGGCCGCGCGATGTACGGAACCCCCACCAGGCACCGGGCCCTCGTCGCCGCGATCCGCGGCTTCTGACCCGAGAAGGAGCACGATGACTCTCGACACCTCACGTATCGGCGCGCGTTCGGCTCCGACGACCGTCAGCTGGACGACCACCGAGTCGCTGCTGTACGCGCTCGCGGTCGGTGCGGGGCAGGACGACCCCGCGAGCGAGCTCGCCTTCACGACCGAGAACACCGACGGCATCCCGCAGCAGGTGATCCCGAGTTTCGCGGTCGTGCTGGGCTTCGCCGAGGGCATGCCCGAGATCGGTACCTACGATCCCACGCGCGCCGTGCACGCCGAGCAGTCCTTCGAGGTCTCCGGCCCGCTGCCGGCCGCCGGGCGCGCCGAGATCACGACGACGATCACCGACATGTGGGACAAGGATCCGCACGCGATGGTCTGGACCGAGACCGAGCTGCGCGATCCCGATTCCGGAGACCTGCTGGCGCGCAGCCGCACGGGGGCGTTCCTCGGCGGTGCCGGCGGCTTCGGCGGAGACCGCGGCCCGAGCGCTGCGTGGAGTGCCCCAGCGACCCCGCCCGACCACGAGCGCGAGTTCGCGACCCGCCCCGACCAGTCACTCCTCTATCGGCTGACGGGTGACCGGAACCCGCTCCATTCGGATCCCGCCTTCGCCGCCCGCGGAGGCTTCCCCCGACCGATCCTGCACGGCATGTGCGCGTACGGCTTCGTCGCGCGGATGCTCGTGAACGAGCTGTGCGACGGCGATGTCGCGCCATTCCGCAGCATGTCGGCCCGCTTCGCGCGCCCGGTGCTCCCGGGCGACGCGATGCGTCTGCGGGTGTGGCGGGACGAGGAGGGCGCGTCGTTCCAGGTGGCCGGCGCGGACGGAGTGATCGTGATCGACCGCGGCCGCGTGGAACTCGCGCGGCCCTGAGAAGAGGAGACCAGATGATGGATGCCCGGAACGACCGCTCCGCCTCTGCGCGTATCGCGACGGCCGTCGCGGCAGGTGCCGCCGCGGCGCTCGCACTGGCGGGATGCACCGCCGCGGACGAGGACGACCCTCGAGGTGCGGCCGTCGTCTACCGCGTCACGGCGCCGCTCGTGCAGTCCGGCCCCGGCGCCTTCGCCGGAATACCCGTGGCGCAGGGCATCGAGCTCGCCGTCGCCGAGATCAACGCGTCGGGCTTCCTGGGAGACGGCGACACCGTCGAGGTCGAGGTCATCGACACGGCCGGCGACCCGGCGAAGACGATCGCCGCGTACCGTGAGGCCGACGCCGGCGATGCATCCGCGGTGCTCTGCTGCACGCTCGGCGGCGAGGCCGGCGCGCTGCTGCCTCTCATGACCGACGGTGCGCTTCCGGGCGTGGTCACCGTGTCGATCCTCGACGGGCTGGCCGACCCCCCGCATCTGTTCCGACCGTTCGAGGTTCCCTCGACGCCCGGCGGCATCTACGACGAGTTCCTGGACGCCGTGCTCGGGGCCGGAGACCACGACAGCGCGGTCATGGTGGTCAACAACGACAACGACGCGATGGTGCAGGACGGCGCGGTGTATGCCGCGGGACTCGAGCGCAACGGAGTGGCGCTGCTGCAGACCATCGAGGTGCCGGTCGTCGAGACGTCGTACGTCGGCTCGGCCACCCAGATCGTCGACCTCGACCCCGACATCGTGATCGCGAGCACGATCGGCTCGTCGACGGCGAACCTCGCCAAGGCGCTGCGCGAGCGCGGCTACGACAAGCCGATCGTCTCCAACGTCGGCGCTGACAGCCAGGCGGCCTACGACGCCTCCGCGGGTGCGATGGCGGGCACGATCTTCCCGACGCCCTTCCATGCGGACTACCCGGTGAACGACCTCGGGGTCGCCTTCGCCGATGCCTACACCGCCGAGTACGACGCGTCGCCCGACATGTTCGCTGCGCAGGGCTACACCGCGATGTGGCTGCTCGCCACGGCACTGCGGGATGCGGGATCGACCGATCCCGCGGCCGTCGGCGAAGCGCTCGCGGCGATCTCGAACCAGGAGAGCGTCTACGGACCCATCGCCTACTCCGGCGGTCAGGCGTCCGTCGAGGAGCCCGCGCTGCACCTCGTCTGGGGCGAAGGGGGTCGACTCAGCCGATTCGAGGGCTGAGAACCGGGCAACTCATTGCGCGGGCGCACTCCGCTGTGCCAAAATCAAGTGCTTGCTTTACACAGCTGCCAAACCCGAGAAGGGACGAAGATGTCTCAGTTCAGTTCACTCCGCACGGTTCGCTCACGTGCGCTCATCGCGGCCGTCGCCGCCACGATGGTCGTCGGTCTCGTCGGATGCACGTCATCCGACGGAGGCGGCGGCGAGGGCGGCGGCGGCGAAGCCGTCGAATACGTCGTCGGCTTCCCCGCCCTGCTGTCCGGGCCCGCCGCGTTCGCCGGCGTTCCCATCGCGGACGGCGCGAAGCTCGCCGTCAAGGAGATCAACGAAAGCGGCTACCTCGGTGAGGGATCCACGATCGACCTCAAGATCGACGACATCAAGGGCGATCCCGCCCAGGCGATCGCGCTGTTCAACCAGTACGCCGCCGACGGCGCCTCGGGCATCCTCTGCTGCGGCCTGTCGTCCGAGGCCGGTGCCCTGGCGCCCGTGATCACCGACGCGCAGACGCCCGCGATCGTGACGTCGGCCATCCTGGCCGGTCTCGCCGACCCGCCCTACATCTACCGACCGGTCATCCTTCCCTCGCAGGAGGGCGGCATGTACGACCAGTTCATCGACACCGTGGTTCCCGCGGAGGGCATCGAGACGGCGGTCATCGTCGTCACCGCCGACAACGACGGCATGGTCGGCGACTCCAAAGTCTGGGCTGCGGCGCTCGAGCGCAACGGAGTCGAGATCGTCAAGACGATCGAGACCTCGGGTGCCGACACGAACTTCACGCAGGCCGCCACCGAGATCGAGGCGCTGGACCCCGACGCCGTGATCGGCTCGACGCTCGGCACTCCGTCGGCGCTGCTGGCGAAGTCCATGCGCGAGCGCGGCTACGACAAGCCGTTCCTCACGACCTACGGTGTCGACAGTGAAGCGCTGTTCACGACATCGGGCGGAGGCCTGGAAGGCACGATCTTCATGTCGCCGTTCCACGCCGGATTCAGCACCAACGAGACGGCGACCGCGTTCGTCGAGGCCTACGAGGCCGAGTACGACGCCGTGCCCGACATGTACGGTGCGCAGGGCTACACCGCGATGTGGCTCATGGCGATGGGTATCAAGGCCGCAGGCAGCGCCGACCCCGAGGATGTCGCCACGGCGCTCGAGGGCATCACCGAGCAGGACTCGGTCTACGGCCCGCTGATGTACGAGGGCGGCCAGGCGAGCCTCGACGGCCCCGGCGTGTACCTCGTCTGGCAGGCCGACGGCATCCTCAAGGAGTGGAACGACTGACGGTGAGCAGGGGGATGCCGCCTGAGATCGGAATCGCATGTCATCTGCGCACGACTACGAGCGAGCCGCTGCTCGACGCTCTGCACAGAGCGGCGGGCGCCGCGGAAGCAAGCGGACTCGTCTCGTGGTGGGCGCTCGGAGACCGCGAGACCGCCGTCACCCGATCGCATGACGCGACGCTGGGCCTGCACGTCGTGGCCACAGCGACCCGCGGAATCAGGATCGGACTCTCAGGCGACATCCCCTCGCTGTACAGCGCACCGGTGCGTGCGAAGCAGATCGCCTCGCTCGACTGGTTCAGCGGCGGGCGGGTGGAGCAGGGCATCGACCTCGCTCCGCCTCCCGTCGCACTGATCGACCCGCTGCGCCCGCCCGCGGGCGACCACCTCGAGCACGTCCTCGACCAGACGGCGGCCATGCAGGCGCTGTGGACCGAGCGTCGCGCGAGCTACTCGGGGGCCACGGTCTCCTTCGAAGGCGCGATCGCGCTCCCGAAGCCGGTCGGGGACCGACGGCCCGCAACCCACCTTCGCTCGACCGACGCTCCCACGCTGCGTCGCTACGTCGACGCCTGCGGTGCTCCTGAAGGCTGGATCGTGACATCGTCCAGCTCGAACGAGCGGGCGCCCGACGATGCGGTGCTGCGCGAGGTGCTGGGCGAGGGCGCCGACCGTGTGCGCACCACCTGGCTCGTTGCGGCATCCGCCCTCCCCGCGGTTAACGAGGGCGCGCGCGCCGCAGGCGTCGACGAGGTCGTCGTCTGCTTCGACCACATCCCCACACCTTCCGAGATCGAGACACTGGTGCGATGACATGGCGGTGATGACCAGAGCAGGGCGGCCGGTGCAGGTCGGACTGGTGGATCTGTTCGACGGGAGCCCCGAACGCGGGCCGGCTTTCATCCAGGACTTCGCGCGCACCGCGGAGGATCTCGGATTCTCCGGGATCTGGCTGCCAGAGCACATCCTCTTCTTCGATCAGTACACCTCGGCCTATCCCTATCCGGCTGCTCCCTCGGCGACGGACCCCGACCGCGCCGAGGTGCACAACAAGACCGTCGACGGCAAGGCTCGGGTCGAGGCCGCCGCCGACCAGGGCCTGCTGGATCTCTTCCAGACCGCGCTGCACGTCTGCCGCGCGACGACGACCCTCCGCTTCGGCAGCTCGGTCATGCTGCTGCCGCTGCGCAATCCGGTCGCGATCACGCGCGAGCTCAAGACCATCAGCGAGCTCACGGGCGATCGCTTCGACCTCGGCGTCGGCGTGGGCTGGTCGGCCGAGGAGGTCGAGGCGTGCGAGACCGACTTCGCCACGCGCGGCCGTCGATGCGAGGACATGATGATCGAGGTGTCGAGGCTCTGGGCCGACGATGCCGGGATCTACCCCGCGACGGCGCATCCCATGCCGCGCATGCTCGTCGGCGGGCACTCTCGAGCGGCGATCCGCCGCGCTGCCCAGCTCGGCACGGGGTGGTACCCCTGGAACCTGACCATGCCCCAGTTCGCCGAGCACTATGACACGTATCGCACGCATCTCGAGGCGAGCGGCCGTCGCCGGGACGACCAGCAGGTGATCGCCGGCCTGCGGTTCAGCGGTGACCCCGACGCGCTGCCCGCGATCGTCGAGGGGTACGCCAGGATCGGGGCGGATGCCGTCAACGTGTCGCTCCGCACGGAACCGCACACCTATCGCGAGATCATGGCCACCGTGTCTCGCACGTTGGGACTTGCCGCATGAGCACGCACATCGACGACGACCTCGAGGACTTCCGCCACGAGGTGCGCGACTGGCTCACCCGCAGCGTTCCGCCCGAGCCGCTGCCCCCCTGGACGGAGCGCGAGGGCTTCGACCTGCACCGCGAGTGGGAGCGCGTGCTCTTCGAGGGCGGCTACGCCGCGATCGACTGGCCCGCCGAGTACGGCGGACAGGATGCGAGTCTGCGACGGTCCATCGTCTTCGGCGAGGAGTACTACCGCGCGGGCGCGCCCGAGCGCATCAACATGGGCGGGCTCTACCTGCTCGGTCCCGTCCTGATGCAGCACGGGACCCCCGAGCAGTGCGCCCGTTGGATCCCCGACATCCTGAGCTGCGAGACGATCTGGTGCCAGGGGTTCAGCGAGCCCGAGTCCGGCTCGGATCTCGCATCGCTGCGCACGCGTGCCGAGCGCGACGGCGACGAGTTCGTCGTGAACGGCCAGAAGATCTGGACGTCGATGGGCGGCTTCGCGGACTGGATCTTCGCTCTCGTGCGCACCGACCCCGTCGCGGGCGGCAAGCGCAAGCACGACGGCATCACCTTCCTGTGCATCGACCTGCGCTCACCGGGCGTCGAAGTCCGCCCCCTCACCATGGTCGACGGGACCCGCGGCTTCGCCGAGATCTTCTTCACCGACGTGCGCGTGCCCGTGGACAACGTCGTCGGTGAGATCGGCGGCGGCTGGGCGGTGGCGATGTCGACCCTGGGGTTCGAGCGTGGTGCCGTCTTCGGCGATCACGCCAAGTTCTCGAAGGACGTCGCGAACCTCGCTCGCCTGGTCGAGGCCCGCGGACTCGGCGACGACACGGCGGCGCTCGACGAGCTCGGTCGCGTGCTGGTCGAGACCGAGGTGTACCGCGCCAACGTGCATCGCCTCGCCGGGCTGGCCGAGCAGGGCGTCGATCTCACGGCGACCGCGAGCATCAACAAGGTCTACTGGACGCAGATGCAGTTCGACATCTTCGACACCGGCCTGCGGCTGCTCGGAGCAGACGGCGCCGTCGTCGGCGATCCCGATGCGCTGCCCGGGGCCGACGAGCGTACCCGACGCGCGTGGGCGGACTGGCACCATCGCTACTGGTACGCCCGCGCCGCGATGATCTTCGGCGGCACGAACGAGATCCAGCGCAACATCATCAGCGAGAGAGTGATCGGACTGCCCATGGAGCCGCGACGATGACCACCGCCGTCCTCGATCCCGAGAAGCGCGAGCTGCTGGACCTCAGCGACGATCTGCTCGAGCGGTACTGCTCGATCGATCACCTCCGCGCCTGTCTCGACAGCCGTGTCGCGCACACCGATGCGCTCTGGAACCGCCTCGCCGAGGCCGGCCTGGTCTCTGCCCTCATCGCCGAACAGCACGGCGGCGTCGAGCTCACGGCGTCCCACCTCTCGGGGGTGCTCTTCGAGTTCGGTCGACGGGCCGTGCCCGAGCCCTTCCTCGAGACCGCCGTCATCGCGACGGCGATCCTCGGAGCCGTGCCCGGCGACGAGGCCGGTGCATGGCTCGAGCGGATCGCCGCCGGCGACGCGATCGTGGCCATCCACCTCGACGGCGCGTCGCAGGTGGCCTTCGCCCGGGATGCCGACCTTCTGCTCGCCATCGCCGAAGACGACACGGTGCGCGCATACCTGCCCGGCGAACTCGACATCCGGGATCTTCCTGCGCTCGATCCCCTGCGACCCCTCGCCCGAGTCGGCCTCCGCGGTGACGGAGCACTCCTCGAGGCAGCGCCCGACGCGGTGCGGCGCGCGCGCACGCTCGCCCTCGCCGGCGCCGCGTGCCTGCTCGCCGGGGCGACCCGGAGTCTGCTCGACCTCACGGTCGACTACGTGACGGTGCGCACCCAGTTCGATCGTCCGGTCGGTTCCTTCCAGGCCGTCAAGCATAAGATCGCCGACGTCGCAGTGATGGCCGATATGGCGACCTCCGCCGCCCTGTCGGCGTTCGACGGCGCGGACGAGCCCGACGCATGGCGGCACGCGGCTGCGGCGAAGGCGTATGCGGGGGATGCCGGTGCCCTCGCGAACCTGCACGCCTTGCAGCTGCACGGCGGCATCGGCTTCACGTGGGAGTACCAGCTGCACATCTGGCTCAAGCGGGTGATGAGTCTGGGGGCCGCATACGGGACGACCTCGTCTCTGCGCCGCGAACTCGCTCGACAGCTTCTCGCCGACGTCGCCGGGGATCGATCACGATGACCGAGCTCGGCTTCTGGCGGATCGCGACGGCGGATCCCGCCGAGACCGCGGTCGTGCGACCCGACGGCTCACGCGTAGACCGCGGCGAGCTGCTCGCGTGGTCCCACGCGCTGTCGCATCTGCTCTCGGCGCGCGGCAAGGTGCGCGGTGATCGCGTCGTCGGCGTCGTCGCCAACGAGCCCCTCGCGCTGGCACTGGCGCTCGCCTGCCAGCAGTCCGGGGTCTACTACGTGCCGGTCAACACGGCGCTCACCGCTGCCGAGATCGCCTACATCATCGAGGATGCCGCGCCGATCGCCGTCTTCACGTCCTCGCGCTTCGCCGCCGTCGTCCGGGCCGCCGCGTCGTCGGCGGGTCTCGATGGCGACGCTCTCTTCTCTTTCGGCTCCGACGACGGGTTCCGCGCTCTCGCGCCCGTGCTGGCGGAACTCCCCACGCACCCACCTGCCGAACGATCGCCCGGAGCGTTCCTCGGCTACACCTCGGGCACGACAGGTCGCCCCAAGGGCGTGACCCGGGCGCTGCGCGACGGCGACCCCGACGACGTCTTCGCCGCGGGGGCCCAGTGGCAGCTCGGGATGTTCGGCATCGAGCCGCTGAACGACGGCGTGCACCTGGTCACCTCTCCGTTGAGCCACACCGCCGTGAGCGGGCTCGCCGTGGCATCCCTCCACTTCGGTCACACCATCGTGCTGACCGACGGCTTCGACGCGGAGGGAGTGCTGCGCCGCATCCAGGATCACCGCGTCACCACGACGCACATGGTGCCAACGCAGATGCACCGCCTGCTGCGTCTGCCGCGGGAGATCCGCTCGGCCTACGCCGTCGGCACGATGCGCAATCTGGTCCACGGCGCGGGGCCGTGCCCCGAGTCGGTCAAGCGCGACATGATCGACTGGTTCGGTCCGGTGATCTGGGAGTACTACGGAGCCACCGAGGCGGCCGGGACGGCGATCGATTCACACGAGTGGCTCCAGCGGCCGGGCAGCGTCGGGCGTCCTCAGCCCGGCGCAGAGGTGCGCATCCTCGACGCGTCGCGCGCCGAGCTGCCTGCCGGGGAGACGGGGGCGGTGTTCCTCCGGATGGGCGCGAACGCCTTCGAGTACCGCGGAGATCCGGCCAAGACGGAGTCCGGAAGGCATGGCGACTTCGTGACCGTCGGCGACGTGGGGCGACTCGACGAAGACGGCTACCTGTACCTGCTCGCACGCGTCTCGGAGGTGATCGTCTCGGGCGGGGTGAACATCTATCCCGCCGAGATCGAGGCCGCGCTGCTCGAGTACCCCGACGTCCGTGACGCCGGGGTCGTCGGGCTGCCCGACGCCGAATGGGGAGAGACGGTGTGCGCGGTCGTCGAAGCGGTTCCCGGCTCGCCGCTCGCCGATGATCCCGAGACGACCACCCCTGCGCTGCTGCTGTTCCTCGGCGAACGCGTCGCGCGATTCAAGGTTCCCCGCCGCATCGACGTCGTGCCCGCTCTGCCGCGGGGCGAGAACGGCAAGCTGCGCAAGCACCTGCTCCCCGAACTGATCGCGAAGTGACCCCGATGAAGCCCGTCGCCCCTCCCACGCCCGATACCCAGGAGTGGTTCGATCTCATCGACCAGCAGCGGCTGACGGTGCCGCGCTGCCGCTCGTGCGCATCGTTCTTCCTCTATCCGCGGAGCTCCTGCCCCCGGTGCGGGGCGCGCGAGATCGAACTCGTGCCCGCCGCGGGCACAGGCACGCTCCTCTCGTTCGTGATCAACCACCGAGGCCCTGCAGGCTTCGATGCTCCGTATGCGCTGGGCATGATCGAGCTGGCAGAGGGACCCCGTGTGCTGACCGGCATCGTGACCGACGACATCGACGCGCTCGCCGTCGGCGACTCCGTGCGAGCGGTGTTCGAGGAGCGAGGCGAACGCCGCGTGCTGAACTTCGCACCGGACGAGGAGGGAACACGATGACCCTGCGAGGAGCCGTCGCCATCGTCGGCGCGGCCGAGAGCACGGATCTCGGGAGGATCGCCGACAAGTCGGCCCTCGAACTGCACGTGGATGCCGCGCTCAATGCGCTCGCGGACTGCGGCCTCACCCCCGCCGACGTCGACGGGGTCGCCTCGGCAGGCGAGATGCCGGTCGACGTCGCCGACTACCTCGGCATCGTCCCGCACTACCTCGACGGCACGAACGTGGGCGGGTCGTCGTACATGCTGCACGTGCGTCATGCGATGGCCGCGATCACGGCGGGGCTGTGCGAGACCGTCCTCATCACGCATGGCGAATCCGGGCGTTCGCGAATCGGCATGGTGCCCTGGGCCCCCGCTCCGCAGTCGCCGATGGGTCAGTTCGAGGTGCCCTACGGCCCCGTGGGGGCGCCGTCGCTCTTCCCCATGGGAGTGCGCCAGTACATGGCCGAGTACGGCATGACCCGCGAGCAGCTCGCGCTGGTGCCCGTGATCCAGCGGGAGTGGGCATCGCGCAATCCGCGGGCGAAGCTGCGCGACCTCATCACGGTGGACGACGTGTTCGCCTCGCCCGTCATCGCCGACCCCGTGCATCTGCTGCACTGCTGCCTTGTGACCGACGGCGGCGGCGCGCTCGTGCTGACGTCGGCCGAGCGGGCACGCGACTTCTCCTCCACGCCCGTGTACGTGCTGGGTGCGGGGGAGTCGAGCGAGTCGTCGGTGGTTTCGGGGCTCGAGAGCCTGACCTCGTCGCGAGCGATCCGCCTCGGCGGGGAGCGCGCTTTCGCCCAGGCCGGCATCCGGCACGAAGACGTCGACCACCTCATGATCTACGACGCGTTCGCGCACGTCCCGCTCTACGGCCTCGAAGACCTCGGCTTCGTCGGTCGTGGCGAGGCGCCGAGCTTCGTCGAGGAGCGCAACACCGCCCCCGGCGGACGCCTTCCGATGAACACCAACGGCGGCGGGCTCTCATATACGCACACCGGCATGTACGGGATGTTCGCCATCCAGGAATCGGTGCGCCAGGTGCGGGGAGTCGCGCCCGCACAGGTCCCGGGGGTGGACATCAGCGTCGCGACGGGCGTGGGCGGCATGTTCATGAGCTCGGGCACGCTCGTGCTCGGCAGCGCCGCGACGGTCTGATCAGCGGTCGAGGGCGGACGCCAGGCGGCACAGATCCGCCACCGGCAGCGGGTGACGATGCGCGTCCGGCGACGCGTCGAGCATCTGGATGCACACGTGGTCGGCACCCGCATCGCGGTGTGCGACGAGTCGGGCGGTCACGGCATTCACATCACCCCACGCGACCATCGCATCGATGAATCGATCCGAGCCCCCGCCGGCGACGTCGTCGGGGGTGAAGCCCTCGCGCTTCCAGTTCGCGACATAGTTCGGCTGCGCGAGGTACATCGACAGCGCGCGGCGCGCCGTGGCGCGAGCGATCTCGGGGTCGGATTCGAGCAGCACCATCTGCGACGGGGCCAGCAGCGGCCCCTGCCCCAGGACGCCGCGCGCCCACGAGGTGTGATCCGGGGTCGTGAGGTAAGGGTGCGCACCGAGCGAACGCGCGCCGGCGAGCTCCACCATGCGGGCACCCAGGGCGGCGAGGATCCTCCGGTCCGCGCCCAGACCGGCCAGGTCGAGGGCGTCGAGGTACTCGCGCATGCGGGAAAGGGGCCGCCCGTACCGCCCCGCCTGCTCTCGATCGACGAGCGTGGCGTGGCTGACGCCGAGGCCGAGGACGAAACGCTCCTGCTGCTGCGTCGACAGCGCGTGGATCTCGGCGGCGACGGCGTCGGCATCCATCGTCCAGATGCTCAGGATGCCGGTGGCGACGACGACCCGCGACGTCGCTCCGAGCAGCTCGCGCACACGGTCGAAGGGGTCGTCGAGACCGCCGGTCATCCAGAGGGCGCCATAGCCGGCCGCCTCGAGATCCGTCGCCGCGCGCACCGCGCTCGCGCTGTCGCGCAGGCGCAGGCCCGTCGACCACACGCCCCATGGTCCACCCAGACCGGTCACGGTGCGCTCAGCACGGAGCCGTGGGCCAGCTCAGCCACCCACGAGGCGAAGCGCCAGCCGCTGTCGGTGCGCGCGAAATCGCCGATGTAGGTGCCGACGACGATGTGGCTCTGCGCGTCACGCCGATAGTAGGCGATGCCCTTGAAGACCCCGACGGCCCGGTCGCCGTCCACGCGCACGTCGGCGTTGGTGAAGGTGTGCAGGATCCACGGCATGGACGTCTGCAGGCGCACGAACTGCGCGCGGATCTCTTCGCGCCCGCGGCACGGCGGGCGCGCCGCGTTGATGCTGTAGACGCCGTCGGGCGTCCACAGGTCGGCGAGCGCGTCGGGATCGACGTGACTAGGTCCCGCCCAGCCTCCGTCGCACAGGGCGTGGTAGGTCGTCGCGAGCTGCTCGATCGCGCGGACGTCCTCGAGCACGCGAAGGCGTTGCTCGAGGACCGCGATCCGCGCGCCGGCGTCGGTCACGCCGACTGCTCGTCCTCGGGCAGGCACCGCACGAGCGCGGTGCGAACGGCGCGGCAGACCAGCACGTCGTCCTGATTGTGGCCGCGGTGCTCGAGCGTCACGATGCCCTGACCGGGCCGCGAGGCCGACAGCCGCTTGACGCCGATCTCCGTCTCGCAGTAGAGCGTGTCGCCGATGAAGACCGGCGCGGGGAACTCGATCGTCTGGAATCCGAGGTTGGCGATCGTGGTCTTCTGCGTGAGATCGGGCACGCCGATGCTGCAGACGATCGCGAGTGTCAGCATGCTGTTGACCAGACGCTGACCGAATTCCGACTCCGCCGACTTCACCGCGTCGAGGTGGAGGCTCTGGGTGTTGAGGGTGATGCTGCAGAAGAGGACGTTGTCGGCCTCGGTGATCGTGCGCCCGGGCTCGTGGCGGAAGACGTCGCCCGTGATCATCTCCTCGTAGTAGCGGCCGCGCCGCGTGTGCACTGTCATGCTGTCCCTCCCGGGGTCGGTTCGTCGTCCTGCGCGCTGAGCGCCTGCACCACGCGCGATGTCGAAGGGCGTCCGAGCAGACCGGCCATCCAGGTGCTCGTCCGCGCGAGATGCGCGACGTCCACGCCCGAGTGGATGCCCAGACCGTCGAGCATCCAGACGAGATCCTCGGTCGCGAGGTTGCCCGCGGCGCCGGGTGCGTAGGGGCAGCCTCCGAGACCGCCTGCGGAGGCGTCGAAGGTGCGGATGCCGGCCTCGAGCGCCGCGTAGGAGTTCGCGAGCGCCTGCCCGTACGTGTCGTGGAAGTGCACGGCGAGGTCGTCGGGTCCGAGTCCCGTCGCGCCGAAGGCCTCGATCAGGTCGTGCACGCGCCCGGGCGTCGCGAGGCCGAGAGTGTCGCCGATGGACAGCTGGGTCGCGCCCAGGTCGAACAGTCGCCGGCCGACGTCGACGACCTGCCCGAGCGGGACCGAGCCCTCCCAGGGGTCTCCGAAGCACATCGACACGTACGCGCGCACGTCCATGCCGTGCGCACGAGCACGGGTGACCGTCGGTGCGAACATGTCGAACTGCTCGGCGACGGATCGATTCAGGTTCTTCTGCGCGAAGCTCTCGGTCGCACTGCCGAAGATCGCGATGCCCTTCACGCCCGCCGCCAACGCGCGATCCAGACCGCGCTCGTTCGGCACGAGGACGGGGTAGGAGACGCTTCCGTTCAGATCGAGGCCCTCGAGGACCCCCTCGGCGTCGGCGAGCTGCGGCACCCACCTCGGGTGGACGAAGCTCGTCGCCTCGATCGTGCGCAGTCCCGCCTCGACGAGACGCGCGATGAACGCGAGCTTGTCGGCCGTCGGGACGGTCGTGGACTCGTTCTGCAGCCCGTCACGGGCGCCGACCTCGTAGACCGTGACGGCTGAGGGCGGTGTCGTGGTCATGAGGCTCAGTAGGACCGCGGGAGGCCGAGCACGTGCTCGGAGATGTAGTTGAGGACCATCTGCTGGGGGACGGGCGCGCTCTTCATCAGGCGCGACTCGACCCAGTAGCGGCCCACGTCGTACTCCTTCGCGTAGGCGAAGCCGCCGAGCGTCTGCATCGCGCTGTCGGCCGCGAAGAAGGCGGCGTCGGAGGCGAGGAACTTCGCGGCGTTCGCCTGCTCGCCGCACGGCAGGCCGCGGTCGTATCGCCACGATGCCTCTCGCACCGCGAGCTCGGCGGCGGCGAGCCGCATGTGGGCCTCGGCGAGCGGGAACGAAATGCCCTGGTTCTTGCCGATCGGTCGGCCGAAGACGACGCGCTCGCGCGCGTACTGGGTGGCCCTGCGCAGAGCCGCCCGGCCGATTCCCACGGCCTCGGCGGCGATGAGGATGCGCTCGGGGTTGAGCCCATCGAGCAGATAGGTGAAACCCCTGCCCTCCTCTCCGACGCGGTCGCTCACCGGCACGCGCAGGCCGTCGAAGCGCACCTCGCACGACCCGACCGCGTTGCGGCCGATCTTGTCGATCAGCTCCATCGAGACCTCCGGGGCCTTCAGGTCGGCCATCAGCAGCGTCATGCCGCGTGTGCGCTTGTCGACCTGATCGAGCGGAGTGGTGCGGGTCAGCAGCAGCACCTTCTCGGAGATGTGGGCCTTGGTCATCCACACCTTCTGCCCCTGGACGACGTACTCGTCGCCCTCACGTGTCGCGCGAGTCGTGATCGAGGGGGTGTCGGTGCCGGCATCCGGCTCGGTGACACCGAACGAGACATGCAGATCGCCGGATGCGACGCGCGGCAGGTACGCCTCTTTGAGCGCCTCGGTGCCGTGCTTGGCGACGGGGTGCATCCCGAAGATCGAAAGGTGCAGGGCGCTCGCGCCGTTCATGGCCGCGCCCGACGCGGCGACCTCCTCGAGCACGACGGAGGCCTCGGTGATGCCCGCGCCGCCGCCGCCGAACTCCTCGGGGATCGCGATCCCCACCCATCCGGCCCGCGCCATCGCGTCGTAGAAATCCCAGGGGAACTCGTGCTGCTCGTCGCAGCGCCGCCAGTACTCCGAGCCGAAACCCTCACAGATGTCGCGCACGGCGTGGCGGATGTCGCGGATGTGCTCCGGTTCTTCGAAATCCATCGGGTTCTCCGTCGAATATGCGGATGGGAAGACGGTGCAATTGTATCAAGCGCTTGCTCTACGCCGTCAAGTCGCTACGATTCGGAGTCATGACGACGTGGCCCGATATCGCCTCGAGCGCCCAGGACGCCCTCGGGGGCCTGCCGGCGGGCACCCGGCTCGTCGCCGGCAACGCCTGCGGCACGCCGCTCACCCTGCTGCGCGAGCTGGGCCGTCGCCCGGCCTCGGCCGGGGCCGTCGTGCTCACGCTCGGCATCACGCTCGGCGAGCCCGATCTGGCCGAGGCCGCCACCTCCGGCGCCGTCAGGGTGCGAGCGTGGCACGTGCACGGCGAGATCCGGGCGCTCCACCGCGAGGGCCTGGTCGACTACCTCCCGCTCCGGCTCATCGACGTGCCCGAGGTCGTGCTCGATCGCACCGACGTCGCCCTCGTGAGGGTCGGTCCGCCCGATGCTGACGGCTGGTGCAGCCTCGGTCCGTCCGCCAGCTACACGCTCGACGCGATCCGTCGCGCGCGCCTGGTCATCGCCGAGGTCGCCGACGACATGCCCCGGCTCGTCGGCGACGGCGCCGTGCACGTCTCGGAGCTCGACCGTCTCGTCGCATCCGAGGTGCCCATGGCGCGCTACGAGCCGGTCGTGCCGTCGGCCGTGTCCGCGGCGGTGGCGGCGCATGTCGGTGCAATTCTCCCCGCAGGCGCGACGGTGCAACTCGGCATCGGCGCGATCGGCGACGCGGTGGCCGCCGAGGTGTCGAGGATCGGGGATGCCGCGTCCCTCCGCCTCCACGGCATGCTCTCCGATCCGATGATCCCGCTCGTGGACGCGATCGCGGCTCGCGGCGGGGCGCCCGTGCAGGTGGTCGAGCTTCTCGGCTCGCCTCAGCTCATGGCCTGGGCCGACGGCAATCCTGCGATCGAGCTGCATGACTCGCAGCGCATCCATCATCCGCGCGAGATCTCCCGGATCCCGTCGTTCGTCTCGGTCAACAGCGCTGTCGCGGTCGATCTCGCAGGTCAGGTCGTCGCCGAGACCGTGCGGGGCGGCGTGATCTCGGGCGTCGGGGGCAGTGCCGACTTCGCCGAGGGCGCGCACCTCTCGGACGGGGGGATGCGGGTGATCGCGCTCGCGTCCACCACCGCGAAGGGGCACTCGACGATCGTCGCGGGACACGCGGCATCCGACCTCGTCACCGCGTCCCACTACAACGTCGACGCCGTCGTCACGGAGCACGGCGTCGCCCGGCTGCGCGGGCGCACGCGCGCCGAGCGCCGCGACGCGCTCATCTCCGTCGCGGCGCCGGAGCACCGCGCGGCCCTCGCGACGGCTTGAGCGTCAGCGGGCGGCGATCACCGCGGCCCGCTCGACCTCGAAGCTCGGGTAGCCCGCTTCGGCTTCGGCCGCCAGTCGGCGGCGGAACCGGGGTCCGCCTCCGAGGTAGACCATCGCGCGAGGTGCCTCATCGCGGTCCAGGTTCTTGTTGTGCCCGTTGAACCACGACTTCGTCTTCGACATCAGGAGCTTCGCGTTGACCTCGTGCACGTGGGCCGTCCACTCGGCCTCCGCCTCGGGCTTGGCCTCGACGCGCACGATGCCCTCCTCGCGGATCACCTTCGAGAAGGCCGTCATCCAGTTCACGACGTCTTCGATCGCGCGCGGGAAGTTGGCCGAAGCCGAACCGGACTGCGGTCCGGCGAGCACGAAGAGGTTCGGGAAGCCGGTGACCTGGACGCCGAGGCACGTGATCGGGCCCGCGCTCCACTTGTCGCGCAGCTTCAGGCCGTGCGCTCCGACGATGTCGATGCGGTCGAACGGGCCGGTGACGGCGTCGAAGCCGGTCGCATAGATGATCACGTCCACCTCGATCGGCGGTCGACCCTGGTCGCCCTCGAAGCGGATGCCGGTCTCGGTGATCGACGTGATCGGCGTCGCCTTGAGGTCGATGAGCTCGACGTCATCGCGGTTGAACACCTCGTAGTAGCCCGACTCGCCCGCGACCCGCTTGGTGCCGAATCCATGATCCTTCGGAGTGAGGATGTCGGCGATCGCGGGATCGTCCACGCGGTCGCGGATGCGCTCGGCGATGAACTCCGACAGTTCGGCATTCGGCCCCGGCTCCATCATCGTGTCCCGGTAGTTGCCCATGTACATCCCCGCGCCCGACCCGCGATAGAGCTCGTGCCAGTGAGCGACCCGCTCCTCGCGCGTGACATCGGTGCTGAGGACGCGATCGGGACGGTGGATGAAGCCGGCCGGCGTCTCGCTGCACCACTGGAAGATCTCGTCGTAGCGCGATCGCAGATCGGCCATCTCTTCGGGGGAGATCGGGCTGTTGCCGAGCGGGGCGCACCAGTTCGCTCCGCGCTGCAGCACGTACAGCTGATCGGCGACGCCCGCGATGTCCGTGATGACCTGCACGCCGCTCGCGCCCGTGCCGATGACGGCGACCCGCTTGCCGGCGACGTCGAGATCGTCCGGCCAGTCGAACGTGTGCACCGCGGTGCCGGCGAAGGTCTCCATGCCCGCGATGCGCGGATAGGTCGGGGCGGAGAGGATGCCGATGGCCGAGAGCACGAACCGCGCCCGGATGCTGCGACCGTCCTGGAAGCGCACGTTCCACACCAGGTCGTCCTCGGACCACTCCATGCCGACGACCGACAGGTTGTAGCGCACGTGCGGACGCAGATCGAACTTGTCGGCGAAGTAGTTGAGGTACGAGAGTGTCTCCGGCTGCGCGGCGAAGCGCTCCGACCAGTCCCACTCCTGCAGCATCTCGCTCGAGAACGAGTACTGGTAGGTGTACGACTCCGAGTCGAAGCGACAGCCGGGGTAGCGGTTCTTGAACCAGGTGCCGCCGAGATCGCCGTTGGCGTCGACCAGCAGCACGTCGGCATCCTGATCCAGCAGTCTCTGCAGCTGGCAGAGACCGCAGACGCCCGCGCCGATGATCAAGTACTCGACGAAGTCGGGCAGTCCTGCGCGCGCGCCCTCGTGCCCGTCCCGCGTCGCCGCGGCATCCTGCGGTGCTCCCACGTTCCCTCCAAAAATCAAGCGCTTGCTTTATGTTAGCATGGAGCCGCCGCGCCGAACCAGCGAGGCCGAACGACGCGCGATGCGGCGCACCGTCGAGCGAGAGGACCCCGAACGGCATGACCAGCCAGCGGACGATCCGGACCGAGACGCGCGGTCGTGTGGCGTGGATCATGCTCGATCGGCCCGACGTGCTCAACGCGATCGACGCCGCGATGGTGCGCGAGGTCATCGCTGCCACGGTCGCCTTCGACGCAGATCCCGGGATCGGCGCCATCGTCATCACCGGCTCCGCCCGAGCCTTCGCGGCCGGCGCCGATATCGGCGAGATGGCGAGCATGTCGGGCACCGAGGTCGTCATGACTCGTTCGTTCGACGGATGGGCGGACTTCGCGGCCGTGCGCACACCGGTCATCGCTGCTGTCGCGGGCTATGCGCTGGGCGGCGGCTGTGAGCTCGCCATGATGTGCGACATCATCGTGGCGGCCGACACCGCCCGCTTCGGCCAGCCCGAGATCACGCTCGGGGTCATCCCGGGAATGGGCGGAACGCAGCGCCTCGTCCGCGCGCTGGGCTACTACCGGGCCGCGGATCTCGTGCTCACGGGACGCATGATGGATGCCGCCGAAGCCGAGCGCGCCGGGCTCGTCTCGCGCATCGTCCCCGCGGACGAGCTGCTGCAGGCGACCGGCGAGATCGCCGAGACCATCGCGGCGAAGTCGCTCCCCGCGGTCTATGCCGCCAAGGCTGCGCTCGACACCGCACTCGAGACTCCGCTCGCCGAGGGACTGCGCTTCGAGCGCCACGTCTTCGCGTCCCTCTTCGACACCGCGGACCAGAAGGAGGGCATGGCTGCCTTCCGCGAGAAGCGCGCACCCTCGTTCGAGAACCGATGAACGCCCTCGACCGCGTCACCCCGTGGACGGCGCTCGCCACCCGCGTGCTCGCGCCGAACCCCGGCCCGATGACCCTCGACGGCACGAACTCCTACGTGATCCGCCGCGCCGACTCGCCGGCGGTCGTGATCGTGGATCCGGGCCCGCGGGAATCCGACCACCTCGACCGGCTGCTGGGTCAGGGCTCCGTGGCGCTCATCCTCCTGACCCATCACCATCCGGATCACGCCGCGGGGGCTCCACGATTGGCGCAGGCCGCATCGGCGCCGGTGCGCGCCGCGGATCCGGCGCTGTGCGTCGATGCGCAGCCACTGCGCCACGGTGAGCGGATCCACGCGGCCGGCACGGTCATCGAGGTGCTCTCGACTCCCGGGCACACGGCGGATTCCGTCTGCCTTCGTCTGCCCGACGACGAGCTGTCCGGCATGGCGCGTGCGTCGGTGCTGACCGGCGACACGATCCTCGGCCGGGGCACGACGGCTCTCGACAGCGTGAACGGTGGAAGGCTCGGCGACTACCTTGCGACCCTCGCGCTGCTCGCTGCGCTGGGAGACGAAACCGTCCTGCCCGGGCACGGAGGGATGCGCGACAGCGTCGCGCGGGTCGCAGCGGAGTACGCCGCACATCGCGCGCGCCGCCTCTCCGAGGTGCAGGCGGCGGTCGCGCGACTGGGAATCGAAGATCCCGCGCGCGCGCTGACCGTCGAAGCCATCACGGATGCGGTCTACGGAAGCATGCCCGCAGGTGTGCGCGCGGGTGCTGAGGCAAGCGTGGCGGCCCAGCTCGAATACCTGGCCGCCGCCGGCGACCGGTCGTACCGCGGGCGGGGCGCCGAGTCATGAACCAGGGGCGATCATGGTCGAACTACGGGTGCTGAAGACGTTCATCGCGGTCATCGACAGCGGATCCGTCGTCGCCGCGGCGCGAGAGCGGGGGTACTCGCCGGCCGCGGTGTCGCGACAGATCGCGTGGCTGCAGCGGCGTCTCGAGGTGCGCTTCTTCGAACCCGACGGGCGCTCGATCCGACCGACGCCCGACGCTCTCGAGTTCGCGTCGCGAGCGCGGGAGCTGGTCGACGAGGTCGACCGGTTCGAACGGTACTCGAACCGCTTCAGCGAGTCGCGCGCGCGCCAGCGGGCCTGAGCGATTCGGCGGGGTTCTCGGTGAGACTGCGTCCCGCGTAAGCTGGGATGCGATCCCGCGAGAATCGAGTGATCGCCGCGGGCCGTTCGAAGGAGAACCCATGGAGCTCTCGGGCGCCTCATCCCTCGTGACCGGCGGTGCGAGCGGCCTCGGCCTGGCGACAGTGAAGCGCCTGCTCGATGCCGGCGCCACGGTCACGATCGTCGATCTCCCCTCGTCGCCCGGCGCCCAGGTCGCCGCCGAGCTCGGAGCGCGCTTCGCTGCGGCCGACGTCACCGACCCCGAGCAGGTCGCCGGGGCCGTGCAGACCGCGGCGCAGGACGGGCCCCTGCGCGTCGTCGTCAACTGCGCGGGCATCGCCCCGCCCGCGAAGGTGCTCGACCGCGAGGGCAACCCGAACCCGCTCGCTCCGTTCGCGAAGATCATCCGCATCAACCTCATCGGCACGTACAACGTGATCAGCCAGGCTGCCGCCGTCATGGCGCGCACCGAACCTGCCGAGGGCGGTGACCGCGGCGTCATCGTCAACACCGCCTCGGTCGCGGCCTTCGACGGTCAGATCGGCCAACCCGCTTACTCGGCCAGCAAGGGGGGCGTGCACGCGATGACGCTGCCGATCGCCCGAGAGCTCGCGCGCTTCGGCATCCGCGTGCTGACGATCGCGCCCGGCATCATGGAGACCCCGATGCTCATGGGCCTGCCGCAGGACGCGCAGGACTCGCTCGGCCAGCAGGTCCCCTACCCGGCACGCCTCGGGCGGCCGGACGAATACGCTCGCCTCGTGCTCTCGATCGTCGACAACGGCTATCTCAACGGCGAGACCATCCGGCTCGACGGCGCGATCAGAATGGCACCCCGCTGATCGTCACTCCACCACCCAGGGAGAAACCATGACCGACCCCATCCTCTTCTCCGTCGACGACGGACTCGCGCGCATCACGCTCAACCGCCCCACGCGTCTCAACGCCTTCGACGAGGCGACCGCGCGTGCGTGGGAGCGCGTCACGGCCGAGGCCGCCTCGCGCGACGACGTCGGCGCCATCCTCATCGACGCCGAGGGTCCCTCGTTCTGCGCCGGCGGGGACGTGCTGTCGATGGCGGCCGGCGGTTTCTCGGCCGACGGCATCGCCGAGCTCGCGGGCGTCATCAACCGCGGCATCCTCTCGCTCACCGAATCGGTCACACCCGTCGCCGCCGCCGCGCAGGGCACCACGGCAGGGGGCGGTCTCGGGATCCTCCTCGCCTCGGACTACGCGGTCGTCGGCACGGACTCCCGGATCGGCAGTCTCTACGCGAACATGGGGCTCACCCCCGACCTGTCGGTCACGGCTCACCTCGGCCGTGCGGTCGGGCAGCGCCGCGCTCTCCAGCTCGTGCTGCAGGACCGCCTGCTGACCGCCGCCGAGGCGGTCGAGTGGGGTCTCGTCGCCGAGGCCGTCGAGCCCGACCAGGTGCGCGCGCGCGCCGAGGCCGTCGCGCGCTTCTGGCTCGACGGTGCGAGCGCGGCCTACGGTCAGGCGAAGCGACTCGTACGCGCCGCGCCCGAGCAGAGCGTCGTCGTCCAGCTCGCCGACGAGGCGCAGACGATCGGCGCCGCTCTCGCGACTCCCGAAGCCCAAGCCCGCGTCGCGGCCTTCGCCGCGGCATCCGCCCGAAAGGCAGCACAGTGACCCTTGCAGGCAAGACCATCCTCATGTCGGGCGGCAGCCGCGGCATCGGCCTCGCCATCGCGCTCCGCGCGGCGCGCGACGGCGCCAACATCGCCATCATGGCCAAGACCGACTCGCCGCACCCCAAGCTCGAGGGCACCGTGCACTCCGCGGCCGAGGCGATCCGGGCCGCCGGCGGCAACGCGCTGGGCATCGTCGGCGATGTCCGCAACGACGACGACATCACCGAGGCCGTCCTCAAGACGCAGGGCGAGTTCGGCGGCATCGACATCGTCGTCAACAACGCGTCGGTCATCGATCTGTCGCGCTCGCTCGACCTGCCGGCGAAGAAGTACGACCTCATGCAGGACGTCAACGTGCGTGGCACGTTCATGCTCTCTCGGGCGGCCGCCCCCATCCTCAAGGACGCCGAGAACCCGCACATCCTGTCGCTGTCGCCGCCCCTCAATCTCGATCCCAAGTGGCTCGGCGCGCACACCGGCTACACGATGGCGAAGTACGGCATGACGATGGCCACCCTGGGCATGGCGTCGGAGTTCGCCCGGCACGGCATCGCGGCAAATACGCTGTGGCCCCGCACGACGATCGCGACGGCGGCCGTGCAGTTCGCCCTCGGCGGCGACACCATGATGAAGGTGAGCCGCACGCCAGAGATCTACGCCGACGCCGCGTACGAGATCTTCCTGCGGCCGGCGCGCGAGTACACGGGTCAGACGCTGATCGTCGAGGACGTGCTCGAGGCATCCGGAGTCACTGACTTCTCGGGTTACGCGGCGGTTCCCGGCACACCCGACTCGGAGCTCTTCCCCGACATCTTCCTGTAGCGGTACGCTCGCCGCGTGGGCGTGCGGAGCCTCTTCCCCATCCTGAACTCGCGCGATCTGCCGCGGCTGGTCGCCTTCTACGAGGACGCGCTCGGCGCCACGGTCGAGTACCGTTTCGCGAGCGGCGACGAGGACGACTACGTCGCGCTCGCGTTCGGCAACGAGGCGCTCGGCATCGGTCGCGTGCCGGACGCCGCGACGGAGGGCGACCGCGTCGCCCTCTGGTTCTACGTCGACGACGTGGATGCCGCGCACGACGCCTGGATCTCGGCCGGGGGCGCATCGGTCCAGCCGCCGAGCGACATGCCGTGGGGTGAGCGGGTCGCCCAGGTGCGGGACCCGGACGGCAACCTCGCGAACCTCGCGGTGCACCCCGCGTAGCTCAGCCGTCGATCAGCCCGAGGCGCACGAAGGCGTTGCGGACTCCGTGGTCGGCGATGCTCGTCGTGACCACGTCGGCGAGTGCCTTGAGCTCGGGCTCGGCGTTGCCCATCGCGACGCTCGTGCCGCACACCTGGAACATCTCGACGTCGTTCCAGCTGTCGCCGATCCCGATCACGTCGTCGGGATCCTCGCCGAGATGCGCGAGCACGAGCTCGATCGCCGTGCCCTTGTTCGTGCCGAGCAGGCAGATCTCGCCGTTCGAGCCGCCCGGAAGGGGGATGCTGCCGGGCACGATGTGGAACTCGTCGCCAATGGCGGCCTCGAGCCGTGCGAGTCCGTCGTCCTCGAGGCTCACGAAGACGGCCTTCGCGACGGCGCCCGTCGGTGCGAGCGCGGCATCGCGGTAGGTGCGGGTGGCCAGCCCCGCGAGCGAGTCCTCGGGCCGGGTGATCCCGCGGGCGTCATCGTCGGCCTGGAGACCGCGGACGTACTCCCGCACGAGCGCCGTCATACCGGGGCTCGCGAAGATCTCGTCATCTGTCTGCAGGAAGTAGTGGATGCCGAGGCCGTGCATCGCGCCGACGAGGCGGTCGACGGATTCCGGACTCAAAAGCCGCGACACGACCACCTCGTCACCGACGACAGCCGTCGCACCGCCGTTCGTGATGGCGCCGTCGAAGCCGATCGCGAGCACGGCGGGGTCGATGTCGCCCTGCGCCCGGCCCGTGCACAGCATCACCCGGTGTCCCGCCGTGCGGGCCGCTTGGATGGCGTCGACGGTCGACGCGGCGACGCTCGCCCCGTGTTCGAGGATGGTCCCGTCGACGTCGATGAACACGATGCGCGAGGGGGATGCCATGCATCCATTCTCCCGGTCGACGGTGTCAGTGCTTGGCGCCGCCCGTGAACAGGAGGATGCCGCCCAGACCGATCATGAGGCCGCCACCCGTCGCGGTGAGCGCCTCGATGCGCCGGGGGGACTTGCCGAACCACGAGCGTGCGCCGGCGGCGGCGAGCGCCCAGATGCTGTCGCAGATCAGGGCGAGCACGAAGAACACGAGCCCGAGCTCGATCATCTGCAGCGGCACGGCGCCCGCCGAGAGGTCGACGAACTGCGGCAGCACGGCGACGAAGAAGGCGATCGTCTTGGGGTTGGTGATCCCCACGACGAATCCCTCGGCCAGCTGTCGCCAATGCGACCGCGGAAGCTCACCCTCGGTGGCGACGCGCGCCGCCTCCTTGCGGTGGCGGATGGCCTGGACGCCCAGGAACGCGAGGTAGAGCGCGCCGGCGATCTTGACGATCGTGAACAGCACGATCGACTGCGCGACGACGCCGCCGACTCCCAGGGCGACGAGCCCGATGATGGGCAGCAGGCCGAGTGCGTTGCCGAGCACACTGAGCAGGCCGCCCGTGCGCCCGAGGGCGAGCGCGCGGCCGATCGTGAACAGCACGGACGGGCCCGGGATCACGATCAGCACGATCGCCGCCAGGGTGAAGGCGAGGAGGTTCTCGAGGGGTGCCACGACGAGAACGTTAGTCGCTCAGCCGACGCGTCCGAGCAGCACCCTGAGGCGATCGTCGTCCGTCCACCACAGCCCGAGGCTCTGGTCCGCCCGCATCTCGTCGGGTCGCTCCGCCGGGTCGAGGTCGGCGAAATCGATCGTGAGCATCAGTGCCCCCTGTTCCCAGGCGGCACGCGCGACGCACTTCGAACGCGTCGCGGAGCCCTCCACGAGCACGATGCACAGCTGCTCCGCGTCGTTCGAGCCTTCCGTGTCAGCGGGAACGGCATCCACGGTCCCCGCGATCCAGAGCTCGTGACCGTAGTACTCGCCGAGCGATGACGCCCAGAGCGGCTTGTCGATCGGCACATCCGGGGGCGGCTGCGGGTACGGGTCGGCGTAGGAGCCGAAAGCGCCGTCGAGTCGGAGCGTGTACAGCACCGTCGACTGCGGATCCGTGGCCAGGGCGAGGGCATCCGCGCCGACGGCGTCGAGCGGCGGCTCGCTCGAGACCGGGGCGGCGGTGCCCGAGGTCACGGACATCGCCTGCCACGAGAGGCCGCCCAGCACGCAGGCGGCGGCAGCGGTGGTGGCGATGAGCGCCCGGTGCCAGCGGTGGACCGTCGTGGGCGCGACCGCTTCGGACGGACGCGCGAGCTGTGCGGGTGCCACCGGGTCGTCCTGCACGTCGGGAGGAGACGGCGCGGGCGCGCGCAGGGCGTCCTCCAGTTCGACCAGCCGCGCGAGCGCGGAGGGATCCGACCCGATATCGGCGTCGGCGGAGTACGCCCGACGACGCAGCGCTGCGAGCTCGGCGCGGGCCGCGGCATCCATCGTCCCCTCCGACCCCGTCGTCACGTCACTACGGTAGCCCCGGCAGGGCGTGTCAGGGCGAGAGGATGTGCGCTGCGGCGACGAGCACGATCCCCACGCCCGCCCGCACCGTCGCCACCCCGCGCCAGGGTTCGCGCAGGTGCGTCCCCTACCCTGAGAGCATGACGATCGAACCCGAGCAGACGCGCGTGCGCCAGGTGCGCCCGAAGACCGAGGGATGGTCGCAGAAGAAGGATGAGGCGGGTCGCCCCCTCCTGCAGTTCGCTTCGCCCAAGCGCGGCAAGCCTCCTGTGCACATGGCCGATCTCACGCCCGAGCAGCGCGTCGAGAAGGTCAAGGAGCTCGGCCTGCCCGGCTTCCGGGCGAAGCAGATCGAGAAGCACTACTTCACGCACTGGACGCATGATCCGGCCGAGATGACCGATCTGCCGGCCGAGGGGCGCGAGGAGTTCGTGCACGGGATGCTGCCGCCCCTGCTCACGGAGGTGCGCCGCCTCGAGACCGACCGCGGCGACACGATCAAGTTCCTGTGGAAGCTGCACGACGGCGCGCTCGTCGAGTCGGTGCTCATGCGCTACCCCGGTCGCATCACGCTGTGCGTCTCGTCCCAGGCCGGCTGCGGCATGAACTGCCCCTTCTGCGCGACCGGCCAGGCCGGGCTCACCCGCAACATGTCGGCGGCCGAGATCGTCGAGCAGGTCGTCCGCGCGAACCGCCTCATCGCCGACGGGGGCCTGGGCGGCAAGAAGAAGGACGACCACTCCGCCGAGCGCGTCTCCAACATCGTCTTCATGGGCATGGGCGAGCCGCTGGCCAACTACGCGCGGGTCATGCAGGCGGTCCGCGTCATGACCGACAAGACGCACGGTCTCGGCATGAGCGCGCGAGGGGTCACGATCTCGACGGTGGGTCTCGCGCCCGCGATCACGAAGCTCTCGAACGAGGACATCCCCGTGACCTTCGCGCTGTCGCTGCACGCGCCCGACGACGAGCTTCGCGACGAGCTCATCCCGGTCAACTCGCGCTGGAAGGTCGACGAGGTGCTCGACGCCGCCCGCGCCTACTTCGACAAGACCAAGCGCCGCGTCTCGATCGAGTACGCCCTCATCAAGGACATGAACGACCACGGCTGGCGTGCCGATCTGCTGGGCGACAAGCTCAACGAACGCGGCCGCGGCTGGGTGCACGTCAATCCGATCCCGCTGAACCCGACGCCGGGCTCGATCTGGACGGCATCCGAGGTCTCGGTGCAGAACGAGTTCGTCCGGCGCCTCGAGGCCAAGGGCATTCCGACCACCCTCCGCGACACGCGCGGCAAGGAGATCGACGGCGCGTGCGGTCAGCTCGTCGCGACGGAAGAGGATGCCGCGGTCGCAGCCGTCACTCCGCTCGAGGTCTGACGGATCCGGCATCCCGAACCGCCGGTAGCGTTGAGGGATGGTCAATTATCGGTACCTCGGCGACAGCGGTTTCAAGATCTCGGAGATCACCCTCGGCAACTGGGTGACCCACGGCTCGCAGGTGGGAGACGACGCGGCGATCGCGACGGTCCACGCGGCGCTGGATGCCGGGATCACCACGTTCGACACCGCCGACGTCTACGCGAACACGGCGGCGGAGACCGTTCTCGGCAAGGCCCTCGAAGGGCAGCGGCGCGAGTCGCTCGAGATCTTCACGAAGGTCTACTTCCCGACCGGCCCCGGCGGTCCCAACGACACCGGCCTGAGCCGCAAGCACATCATGGACTCGATCAACGGGTCGCTGAAGCGCCTCGGCACCGACTACGTGGATCTCTACCAGGCGCACCGCTTCGACTACGAGACGCCGCTCGAGGAGACCTTCCAGGCCTTCGCCGACGTCGTCCGTCACGGCAAGGCCCTCTACATCGGCGTCTCGGAGTGGACCGCCGAGCAGCTGCGCGAAGGGCACGCCCTCGCGAAGGACCTCGGCATCCAGCTCATCTCCAACCAGCCGCAGTACTCGATGCTGTGGCGGGTCATCGAGGGCAAGGTGGTGCCGACCTCGCAGGAGCTCGGCATCTCGCAGATCGTGTGGTCGCCGATGGCCCAGGGCGTGCTCAGCGGCAAGTACCTGCCGGGTCAGCCCGTCCCCGAGGGCTCGCGCGCGACGGACGAGAAGAGCGGCGCGAACTTCATCAAGGGCTTCCTGCGCGACGAGGTGCTCGTGGCGGTGCAGAAGCTGAAGCCGATCGCCGACCAGGCGGGCCTCACGATGCCGCAGCTCGCGATCGCGTGGGTCCTGCAGAACCCGAACATCGCCGCGGCGCTCGTCGGGGCATCCCGCCCCGAACAGCTCGCCGACACCGTCAAGGCTTCCGGCGTCACGCTCGACGCCGACACGATGGCGGCGATCGACGCGGCCCTCGGCGACGCGGTGTTCGACGACGCCGAAGACACCTACCGGGTCTCGCCGAAGCACCGCCTGACCTGATGCCCGCGACCAGCGCCGGCATCCTCCTCTACCGGCTCGCGAGCGGCGCCGAAGTGCTCATCGCGCACATGGGCGGCCCGTTCTGGGCGGCGAAGGATGCCGGCGCCTGGTCGATACCGAAGGGCGAATTCGACGAGGGGGACGAAGCGGCACTGGATGCCGCGCGTCGCGAGTTCCGCGAGGAGCTCGGCATCGACCCGCCCGACGGACCGTTCGCCGAGCTCGGCACGTTCGCGTACTCGTCCGGCAAAAGAGTCACGGTCTTCGTCGCCGACGGTTCCGGTCTCTCGCTCGACGACGTCGAGTTCGGCGAGTTCGAGCTCGAGTGGCCGCCGCGGTCGGGTCGCACGCAGTCCTTTCCCGAGGTGGACCGCGTCGAGTGGACGACGATGGATGCCGCGCGCGACCGCCTGGTCAAGGGCCAGCGCCCCGCACTCGAAGCTCTCACGGCGCATCTGGCGCAGGCGGGTGCGTGAGGCTTAGGGCTCCTCGCCGATCGCCACGGGGAGTCCGGGAGTGTTCGACCACTGGCTCCACGAGCCCGGGAAGAGCGCCGGCTCGTACCCGGCCAGCAGGAGCGCGACGGCCTCGTGGGCGGCAGTCACCCCCGAACCGCAGTAGACGCCGACGGGGGAGCCTGCCTCGGCGCCGAGTCCCGCGAACCGGTCGCGCAGCACGGCGGGCGGGAGGAAGCGTCCGGTCGCGTCGATGTTCTCGGTGGTCGGAGCCGAGAGCGCGCCCGGGATGTGCCCGGCGATCGGGTCGATCGGCTCGGTCTCGCCGCGGTAGCGCTCGCCCGCGCGGGCATCGAGCAGGACGGACGACGCGGCGTGATCGAGCACGTCATCGATCTCGAGCGTGCGCAGGGTGCCGAAGCGGACGTCGGCCGCCCCGCGCTCGACGGAAGCGGCCTCGCCGGTCTCGAGCGGGAGTCCCGCATCCACCCACGCGCGCAGCGACCCGTCGAGCAGTCGGACGTCGCGGATGCCCGCGTGACGCAGCAGCCACCATGCGCGGGCGCTCGCGAGATTGCCCGCGTCGTCGTAGACCACGACGGTGTCGTCGCCGTCGATGCCCCACGCGCGCACGGTCTCGCGGAAGTCCGCCTCGGACGGAAGGGGATGACGGCCGTCGTGCGGCTCTCCGTGCGCGGCGAGCTCCGTCGCGAGATCGACGAAGAGCGCGCCCGGGATGTGTCCGGCGATGAACGCGGGCCGGCCGTCGGGGCTGTCGAGGCGCCAGCGGACGTCGAGGATCCGCACGGACCCGCCATCGACGTACCGACCGCGGTCGACCGCCGCCTTCAGCTCATCGGCAGTCGTGAGGATCGCACTCATCATCGTCCGTTCTTCGGGCGGGTCGACACGTCGATGCGGTCGTGCGAGCCCAGCGACGACCACGCGCTGGCGGTGCCCTTCGCGGCGTGCTCGGACGCCCGCACGGCGCGCTCGTCCGCCCAGGCGTTGAGCACGTGGCCGGAGTGTCCGCGCACGTGCTCGAGCACGACATCCGGCATCCCGGCGGCTCGGCGTGCTTCGCGCGCGGCGATGAGCTGCTCGAGGATGTCCACGTTCTTCGCGGGCGCGCCGGTCGAGGTCTTCCAGCCGCGACGACGATGGCCGTCCATCCACTTCTCATACGTGTCGATCGCGTACTTCGAATCCGCTTGCACGACGAGCTCGCGCACGTCGGTGTGATCCGCGATCGCCTTGAGCAGACCCATGAGCTCGCCGATGTTGTTCGTGCCGACGGGGATCGCTCCTGCGGCCCATTCGCCGTCTTCGCCGACCCATGCCCAGCCGGTCGGGCCCGGGTTGCCCTTGCACGCACCATCGGTGGCCACGACATAACGATCAGTCACTCGGGAAAGGCTACCCGTCCCGCGAGGCCCGCCACTCCGCGGCGATCTGCGGCATGCGCTCGGCGAGGTAGCGCAGGAAGTCGGCGACCTCGCGCGCACGCGCGGCGGATGCCGGAGCATCCGTGTTCTCGTCGGCGATGTGCTCCATCGACGACGCGAGCTGCGCGTACATCGGCGCCGCCGACGTCACCATTCCCGACCATGCGTCGTGGGTGAGGTCGTAGCGGTCGCGGCGGTCCCCCGGCCGCGAGATCCGGTGGATCATGCGCATCGCCACGAGGCTGCGCACCGCCCCCGAGACGGCGGCCGCCGACACCCCGAGACGGTCGGCCAGATCGGCGGCGGTGTAGCCCTCGTCCGGCGAGCCGACGAGAGCCATCATGACCCGTGCGGGCATGCGCGCCATGCCAGCTGCCGTCAGCATCGCCGCGGCCTGTTCGGCGGCGTCGACGCCCGGGTGCCCGGTCATGCGTCCGCCGCCAGCTCGCGTCGACGCATGAGGGCGAGGGATGCCGCGGCCCCCACGACCGCGACGCCGACGAGCCACCAGAGGCCGCGCAGGTCGACCGCGTCGCCGTCGACCTGCGGCGTCACGGCGACGGGCGACAGATGCGTGAGCCAGTCGGGGAACCCGAACAGCGGGCCGAACAGACCGAGCATCGTGCCGACGAGGACGAGAGACCAGCCCAGCGCGATGGTGAGGCGCGGCGCCATCACGAATACGAGGGCCGTGAGCACGAGGAAGACGGATGCGGCGGCGATCTGACCCGCACCCACGACCCACACATCCGTCATGAGCGACCAGTCGCCGTCCTGACCGGCGATGCCGCCCGCCGCGCCCGCGATGCCCGCGGCGCACACCAGCGCGATCCCGACGAGAGCGATCCCGACGTAGTCGCCGAGCCATCGCACGCGATCCACCGGAGTGGCGAGAACGGCTTCGGCCGTGCCGCGCGCTTCCTCCTGACGTGCGCGGGCGACGGTCTGCACGGCGCAGCACGCGGCGATCACGCCGAGCATCGTGAAGAAGGTGGTCACGGTCGCCTGCTGAATGCTCCCGCCGCCCGCGATCTTGTCGAGGATCTCCTCGACGGACGGATTCGCGGCGCCGACGTCGGCGACGATCGACGCGAGCGATGTCGACAGCAGGCCGGTCAGGAGCCCGCCCAGCACCCAGCCCAGCACGGAGCCGCGCGTGAGCCGCCACACGAGGGCCGTCGGGCCGGCGAGGCTCGAGGGGGCCGCCGCGCGTCCGCGTCGCTCCGCGACGAAGCTCTCGCCGAGGTCGCGCCGCGCGGCGAGGCCGATGGCGATTCCGCCGACGACGGCTCCGGCCCCGAGGCACAGTGCGACGGGCCACCATGTGTTCTCGGCGAACGCGCGTGTGTTCTCGCCCCATCCGAAGGGCGACAGCCACGCGAGCCATGAGCTCTGCATCGACGTGAGGTCGTCGCTCGGCGTGCCGATCGCGTTGCCGATGCCGGCGGCGAGGAAGGTCGCGAGGAGCACCCACACCGACAGGGCGTTCGCCCCGCGCGCGGTGCGCATGATCTGCGCCGCGAGAAGCCCCACGCCGAGGAAGGTGACGCCGATCGCTCCCGTCGCGGCACCGACGAGCAGCGAGCCGCCGGCCTCCTGTCCGACGGCGAGGAAGGCGGCCGCGGTCAGCAGTGCGAGCAGGACGTTGGCGAGGATGCCGTGGATGGTCGTCGCGACGATCGGGAGCGTGCGCCCTGCGGGCGTCGCGGCGACGAGCTCCGCCCGACCGGCTTCCTCGTCGCCGCGGGTGTGGCGCACGGCGAGGAACGTGCTCATGAAAGCGGCGAGGATCGCGAGCCAGGGGAAGATGAGGAACACCATGAACGCCGCTTCGTCGGTGCCCGACGGCAGTCCACGGAAGAGCAGGATGACGGGGTTCGCGAGCGCCGCGGCGAGGAGCGACGTGCGGTCCTGCTCCGAGCCGTAGGACTGCGCCACTCCGACGTACGAGAGGGAGGCGAGGAGCGCGGTCCCGACCACCCACAGCGACACCTGCAGCCGATCGCGACGGATGCGCTGACCGAGCAGCGCGCGGAGGCGGCTCATTTCGCTTCCGCAGCGGCGAGGTCGTCTCCGTAGTGGCGCAGGAAGAGCTCCTCGAGCGACGGCGGCTCGATGCGCAGGCCTTCGACGTGCTGCTGCGCGAGCGCAGGCAGCACGTCGGAGACGGCGTCGCTGTCGACCGTGAAACGCACCCGGCCCTCCGCGGCGACGGCATCGTGCGCACCCGGGATGCCCGCCGCGGTCGCGGCGTCCGTCCCCGCGAACGAGACCTCGGTGCGCGTCAGATGCCGCAGCTCCGCGAGGGTGCCCGACTCGACGATCCGGCCCGACCGGATGATCGAGACCCGATCGCAGAGCAGCTCGACCTCCGACAGGATGTGGCTGGACAGCAGCACGGTGGCTCCGGCATCCCGCACCCGCGCGATCTCGCGACGGAAGACCACCTCCATGAGCGGGTCGAGCCCGCTCGTCGGCTCGTCCAGGATGTAGAGCTCGGCGGGCACCGCGAACGCCGCGATGAGCGCGACCTTCTGGCGATTGCCCTTCGAGTACGCGCGGCCCTTCTTGCGCGGATCGAACTGGAACTCGGCGCACAGTCGCTCGCGTTCGGCGCGATAGGAGGCGTCATGTCGGGATGCCCCGCGCAGCCGCGCCAGCAGGTCGATCGCCTCGCCGCCGGAGAGGTTCGGCCAGACGCTCACGTCACCGGGCACGGAGGCGAGCCGTCGGTGGATCGCGACCGACTCGCGCCAGGGATCCAGACCGAAGACGGATGCCTCGCCCCCCGTCGCCCGCGCCAGACCGAGGAGGATGCGGATCGTCGTGGACTTGCCCGCACCGTTGGGGCCGAGGAAACCGTGCACCTGCCCCTGCGCGACCTCGAGGTCGAGGCCGTCGAGCGCGTGGACGCGCCCGTAGTGCTTGGACAGTCCGCTCGTGCGGATGACGTCGGTCATGCTGGGGATGCTACGCCGATTTCATGAATTCGTGAATACTCCCTGACGAAGTCCTTACGCTCCACGTTGTGTATACGTAGAGCGCGGTAGCGTCGCACCGAGTCGCCTCGCGACCCGTTTGTGTATACACTGGGGACGACTCTCGAGGACGGAGGTGCAGGATGCGGGCCAGTGATCGCGCCTACCGCACCCTCCTCGACGAGATCCAGTCCGGCACTCTCGCCCCCGGATCCGTGCTCGGCGAGGTCGAGCAGGCCGCGCGTCTCGGTGTCAGCCGCACACCCCTGCGCGAAGCGCTCGGCCGCCTCGGCGCCGACGGACTCGTCGTACAGCTGTCCCCGCGCGTGACCGTCGTGAGCGGCATCGACGCAGACGACATCCGCGAGCTCTTCGAGGTGCGCCGCGCACTCGAAGAGACGGCGGCGCGCCTCGCCGCGAAGCGGACGGATCCCTCGACGTTCGCGATCCTCGCCGACGAGTTCGCCCACGTGAGCCTGCGCGGCGGCGACGCGCTCGACGACTATTACGCGCTCATCGCCCGATTCGACGCGGCGCTCGATGCGGCCGTGGCGAACGAGTACCTCACCGCCGCGCTGCGCACCGTCCGCACCCACCTCGTGCGGGTGCGCCGGCTCGCGCGCGACAATCCGGGCAGACTCGTGGCATCCGTCGACGAGCACCGCCTCATCGCGTCGGCGATCGCCGCGGGAGACACCGAGCTCGCCGCCCACGCGACCCACGTGCACCTGCACAACGCGCTCGTCAGCATCCTCGAGTCGCTCGACGCCGCGACCTCCGAACTCTCCACGACGATCGAACAAGGAGCATCATGACCGTCATCCACCACCTCCGCGTCCACCGCAGCGACGAGCACCTCGCGCGCGAAGGACAGCTCGCCTGGCACATCGCCGAGGTCGCCGCCGACGAGGTCGCCGTCGAGCCCGAGGTCGTCGACATGATCATCAATCGCGTGATGGACAACGCGTCCGTGGCCGCGGCATCCCTCACCCGCGCCCCCGTGAGCGCGGCGCGTCAGCAGGCCCTCGACCACGCCGTCTCGGTGTCGGGCGGCGGGTCGACGATCTTCGGCTGCGCGCTCGAGCGCCGCACGTCGCCCGAATGGGCGGCCTGGGCGAACGGCGTCGCGGTGCGCGAACTCGACTACCACGACACGTTCCTGGCAGCCGACTACTCCCACCCGGGCGACAACATCCCCCCGATCCTCGCGGTCGCCCAGCACGTCGGCTCCGACGGTGCGGCGCTCGTGCGCGGGCTCGCGACGGGATACGAGATCCAGATCGACCTCGTGCGCGCCATCTGCCTGCACAAGCACAAGATCGACCACGTCGCCCACCTCGGCCCGTCGGCGGCCGCCGGAATCGGCACCCTGCTCGGACTCGACGTCGAGACGATCTACCAGGCCGTGGGCCAGGCCCTGCACACGACGACCGCGACGCGCCAGTCGCGCAAGGGCGAGATCTCGACGTGGAAGGCCCACGCCCCCGCCTTCGCGGGCAAGCTCGCGGTCGAGGCCGTCGACCGGGCGATGCGCGGCGAGACGTCCCCCTCGCCCATCTACGAAGGCGAGGACGGCGTCGTGGCGTGGATGCTGGACGGCCCCGACGCCTCCTACGATGTGCCGCTCCCCGCTGCCGGCGAAGCCAAGCGCGGCATCCTCGACTCGTACACGAAGGAGCACTCCGCCGAGTACCAGGCGCAGGCGTGGATCGACCTCGCGCGCAAACTCCACAACGAGGCAACCTTCGACCCGGCGGACGTCGAGTCGATCGTGCTGCACACGAGCCACCACACGCACTACGTCATCGGCTCGGGGGCCAACGACCCGCAGAAGTACGACCCCACGGCATCCCGCGAGACGCTCGACCACTCGATCCCGTACATCTTCGCGGTCGCGCTGCAGGACGGCGGCTGGCACCACGTCGACTCCTACCTGCCGTCGCGCGCCGCACGTGAGGACACCGTCGCGCTCTGGAACAAGATCACGACGGCCGAGGATGCCGAGTGGACACGTCGGTACCACTCCGACGATCCGAACGAGAAGGCCTTCGGCGGCCGCGTCGAGATCCGTCTGACGGACGGCACGGTGATCGAGGACGAGATCGCCGTCGCCGATGCGCACCCCCTCGGCGCGCGGCCGTTCGCCCGGGAGGACTACATCCGCAAGTTCCGGATCCTCGCCGAGCCCGTCCTCGAGCCCGCGGAGATCGAACGGTTCCTCGACCTCGCGCAGCGTCTTCCCGAACTCACCCCCGCGGAGGTGCAGCAGCTGACGATCGTCGCCAAGCCCGGCGTGCTCGCGGGCGCGCCCGCTCCGAAGGGGCTGTTCTGATGCTGTACTCCACCGTCTCGGCCGCCGAGAAGCGGCGGGCGTTCCGAGATCGGCTCGCGACCGGTGAGCTGCTGCGTTTCCCAGGGGCCTTCAACCCGCTCTCGGCACGGCTGATCGCGCAGAAGGGCTTCGAGGGCGTCTACATCTCGGGTGCCGTCCTGTCGGCCGACCTCGGGCTCCCCGACATCGGCCTGACGACTCTCACCGAGGTCGCCGGCCGGGGGCAGCAGATCGCCCGGATGACGGACCTCCCGGCCATCATCGACGCCGACACGGGGTTCGGCGAGCCGATGAACGTCGCGCGCACGATCCAGACCCTCGAGGACGCGGGCCTCGCAGGCACGCACATCGAGGACCAGATCAACCCGAAGCGCTGCGGTCATCTCGACGGCAAGAGCGTCGTGGACGACGACACCGCGATCAAGCGCATCCGCGCGGCGGTGGATGCGCGGCGCGACCCGAACTTCCTCATCATGGCGCGCACCGACATCGCCGCCGTCGAGGGGCTTTCGGCCGCGATCGACCGGGCGAAGGCGCTGGTGGATGCCGGTGCCGACGCGATCTTCCCCGAGGCGATGCGCTCGCTCGAGGAGTTCGCCGCCGTGCGCGACGCCGTCGACGTGCCGATCCTCGCCAACATGACGGAGTTCGGCAAGTCGGACCTCTTCTCGGCCGACCAGCTGCGCGACGTCGGCGTCAACATCGTGATCTGGCCGGTCTCGCTCCTGCGGATCGCGATGGGCGCGGCATCCCGTGCACTCGATACGCTCACCGAAGAGGGGCACCTGACCTCGAAGCTCGGCGAGATGCAGCACCGCGCCGACCTCTACGACCTCATCGACTACGAGGCGTACAACCACTTCGACACGAACGTGTTCAACTTCCAGATCGCGCGCTAGGAGAGAAATGACTGACATCAAGAAGGGACTCGCGGGAGTCGTCGTCGACTACACCGCCGTCTCGAAGGTCAATCCCGAGACCAACTCGCTGCTCTACCGCGGCTATCCCGTCCAGGAGCTCGCGGCGACGCAGCCGTTCGAGGCCGTCGCGTACCTGCTGTGGAAGGGCGAGCTGCCCACCGACGTCGAGCTCGCTCGCCTGCGGGCCATCGAGCGCGAGTACCGCGCGCTCGCCCCGGACGTCCGCGCCGTGATCGACCACGTGCCGCTGGATGCGCACCCCATGGACGAAGTGCGCACGGCGGTCTCGCTCATCGGCGCGAAGGACCTCGCGGGGTCGGGTTCGGTGCTCGATGCGAGCGGCAACCCCGAGGAGAACCTCGCGCGCAGCATCCGCCTCTTCGCCGCACTCCCCGCGATCGTCGCGTACGGCCAGCGGCGCCGACGCGGGCAGGAGCCCGTCGCCCCGCGCGACGACCTCGACTACGCGGCCAACTTCCTCTGGATGACGTTCGGAGAAGAGGCGGACGACGTCGTGGTGGATGCCTTCAACCGCTCGATGATCCTGTACGCGGAGCACTCGTTCAACGCGTCGACCTTCACGGGTCGAGTGATCGCGTCGACGCTGAGCGACCTCTACTCCGCCGTCGTCGGAGCGATCGGGGCGCTGAAGGGACCGCTGCACGGCGGCGCGAACGAAGCGGTGCTGCACATCTTCGACGAGATCGGCGAAGCGTCGAACGTCGGTCCGTGGCTCGACGAAGCGCTCGCCGAGAAGCGCAAGATCATGGGCTTCGGCCACCGCGTCTACAAGCGCGGCGACTCGCGCGTGCCCACGATGAAGGCGGCTCTGGACACCCTCGTCAACCACTACGACCGGCCCGACGTGCTCGCGCTCTACACCGAGCTCGAGTCGGAGTTCGTCGCGCGGAAGGGCATCTATCCGAACCTCGACTACCCCTCGGGTCCGGCGTACAACCTCATCGGATTCGACACCCTGACGTTCACACCGCTCTTCGTCGCGGCGCGCGTGACGGGGTGGACGGCGCACATCATGGAGCAGCTCGCCTCGAACGCCCTCATCCGGCCTCTGTCCGAGTACAACGGACCGGACGAGCGGCACATCGAGGGGTACGTCCCCGACGCGGCGATCCTCGAGGCGGCCGAGCGTGCGGAGGAGGCCGCCGAGTGACGATCTGGTTCGGCGACGTCACGGGCGTCGACCTGAACGCGATGGCGGGCGCGAGCCTCATCGAGACGCTCGGCATCGAGATCGTCGAGATCCGGGACGACGCGATCGTCGCGCGCATGCCGGTCGACCGTCGCACGACCCAGCCCGCGGGTGTGCTCCACGGCGGCGCCTCCGTCGCGCTCGCCGAGACCCTCGCATCCTGGGCCGGCTATCTCGCCGTCGACCGCTCGGCACTGCACGTCGTCGGCCAGGAGATCAACGCCAACCACATCCGGCCGGTCTCGAGCGGATGGGTCACGGCGACGGCGACCCCCGCGGCGATCGGCCGTCGCGCGCATGTGTGGGAGGTCCGCATCGTCGACGAGTCGGGCAGGCTCGTGTGCATCTCGCGGTGCACGCTCGCCGTCATCGAACAGCGCTCGAGCTACAGCGCGCCCGAGGGAAGAGGAGCACACGCATGAACTCGAAAGAGAAGGTCGTCATCGTCGCGGGGGCACGTACGCCCGTCGGCAGCTTCGCGGGCTCGCTCAAGGACGTGCCTGCGCACGAGCTCGGAGCGGCGGCCGCCGTCGAGGCCCTTCGACGCGCGGGAGTAGGCGCCGACGAGGTCGGCGAGGTGGTGATGGGATGCATCGCCCAGAACGGTCCCGACGCGTACAACGCGCGTCGCGTCGCGCTGGCGGCGGGCATGCCCACGCGCACGCCGGCCTTCACGGTCAACCGCCTGTGCGGGTCCGGGCTGCAGGCGATCTGGTCCGGCGCGCAGGAGCTCCTGTGGGGCGGCGTGGACGTCGTCGTGGCAGGTGGTGACGAGAGCATGTCGCGCACGCCCTTCCTCGACTTCAACGCCCGAGGCAACGCGCGCCTGGGCGACCGCAAGATGCTCGACGGCACTCTTGCGATCCTCACCGACCCGTTCAGCGAGAGGCACATGGGCGTCACGGCCGAGAACGTCGCGGAGCGCTACGGCGTCTCCCGGGTCGATCAGGACGCCTTCGCCGCCGAATCGCAACGGCGCGCGTCGACGGAAGCGGCTCGTGCGGCCTTCGCCGAGGAGATCGTGACCGTGTCGACCGGCGGCCGACGGCCGGTGGATGTCTCGGTCGACGAGCACCCGCGGCCCGAGACCACGGTCGAGGTGCTCGCCGGCCTGCGGCCGGCGTTCCGCGAGGGTGGCAGCGTCACCGCCGGCAACTCCTCGGGGATCAACGACGGTGCGGCGGCCACCGTCCTGCTGCGCGAGTCCGACGTGCGGGCGCGCGGCCTCGCGGGCCTCGCGACGATCGAGGCCGTCGCGACAGCCGGCGTCGACCCCGACATCATGGGATACGCCCCGGTGCTCGCCCTGTCACGCCTGTGGGAGCAGACCGGCCTGACCCCCGCAGACGTGGACGTCATCGAGCTCAACGAGGCGTTCGCTGCACAGGCGCTCGCCGTCATCCGCGACGGCGGCCTCGATCCGGAGCGCGTGAATCCGTACGGCGGAGCGATCGCTCTGGGCCACCCCGTCGGCGCGACCGGCGCGATCCTCACGGTGCGTGCGGCGCTCGACCTGCAGCGCCGCGACCTCGAGTACGCCGTCGTCACGATGTGCATCGGCGGCGGACAGGCGCTCGCCGCCCTGCTCAAGCGCTGGGACGCATGACGGTCTCTCCGTGGGATGACGCCGGAGACGGCGCGCTGCTCACGGCTTTCCGCGCGCTCGCGAACGGCGAGCGGCTCACGGTCATCCGGATGCTGCGAGATGCCTCGCCGCTCGGCATGAACATCTCTCAGATCGCGGCTGCGGCCGAACTCTCCCGGTTCACGGCATCGCGCCACCTCAAGACGCTGTGCGCCGCGGGGCTGGTCGCCGTCGACCGCCGGAAGCACTCGCTCGTGCACCGGCTCGAGCCGAGCGGTTTCGAGGTGGTGGAGGACTGGGTGTACGCGACCACGCCCGATCCGGAGCTTCGGGCGTCTGGTTGAGCGCGATCTAGAACCGCGCCGAGAAGCCGCCGTCGGTGTGCAGCAGCTGACCCGAGACCCATCTCCCCTCGTCCGAGACGAGGAACGAGACGACCGCAGCGATGTCGCGCGGCTCGCCGAGGCGTCCGAGCGGCTGCGTGCGCGACAGCGCGTCGCGGGTCGCGTCATCCATCCATCCCGTGTCGATCGGCCCGGGGTTCACGGCGTTGGCCGAGATGCCGAGCGGACCAAGCTCGCGCGCGGCCGAGATGACGATGCGGTCGAGGGCGCCTTTCGACGCTCCGTACGGCAGGTTGCCGGTGGTGTGGTCGCTCGTGAGCGCGACGATCGCCCCGCCCGATTCGGGCACCTGGCGGGCGAAGGCCGCGATGAGGAGCAGTGTGGCGCGCGCATTGACGGCGACGTGGTGGTCGAAGCTCTCCGCGGTGGTGTCGAGGATGCCCGATTCGACGTCGTGCGCGTGACTCAGCACGAGGGCTGAGATCGGGCCGTGGTCGCGAACGACGTCGTCGATCAGCCGACCGGGGCCGTCCGTCGTCGAGAGATCCGCCGGGTAGTCCGCGTCGGCGAGGTCGGAGGTCGCGACGGTCCATCCGTCCGCGCGCAGCCGAGGGACGATGGATGCCGCGATGCTGTTCGCGCGGGCGGCGCCGGTGACGAGGGCGAGGGGCACGGTTCGACGCTACTCGCAATCCCTGACGTGCAAACGCTTGCGTGCCAACCGGCACGAGAACGCGGGGATGCAGGAAATGAGAGCCTTCTCATCATGTAAGCGCTTGCATTCATAGCTTCCTCCCAGGTAGTTTCGGGCAGACGAAGCACCATGGGCACGTCTGCGTGCCATTCCCCCGGGAGCAAACGTGTCGAAGACGACCGCCGTACATGTCCGCCGATCGATCGCCGCCGCAGCAACGGCCGCGCTGATCCTGACCGGAGGTCTCGCAGCGATCGCCCCCGCCGCGAGCGCGGCCGAGCGCACCTTCGCCCTCGTGGGCGACCTGCAGTCCGAGCTCGGCTGCGCCGCCGACTGGCAGCCCGAGTGCGCCGCCACCGAACTGCAGCCGACGGACGTCGACGACGTCTACGCCGCCGAGTTCGAGGTGCCCGCCGGTGCGTACTCCTACAAGGTGGCCGCGAACGACGGCTGGGACGAGTCGTACGGCCTCGACGGGGGCGGGGACAACATCCCGCTGACCATCGCCGGAGCATCCACCCTGCGCTTCCTCTTCGACGACACGAGCCATCGCGTCGGGGTCGAGGTCGTGAGCCTCGCGGGCGACTACACGGCAGCCGATGACGCCCTCGTGAGCGCGCCCGTGCGCCAGGCGGGATCGGACGAGCAGTTCTACTTCGTCATGACCGACCGGTTCGCGAACGGCGACCCGTCCAACGACGAAGGCGGCCTCACCGGCGACCGCCTCGCGACGGGATTCGATCCGACCGACAAGGGCTTCTACCAGGGCGGCGACCTCGCGGGGCTGCGCTCGAAGCTCGACTACATCGAAGGGCTCGGCACCAGCGCGATCTGGCTCACGCCGAGCTTCAAGAACCGGCCTGTTCAGGGCACCGGAGCCGACGCGAGCGCGGGCTACCACGGTTACTGGATCACCGACTTCACGCAGATCGATCCGCACCTCGGCACGAACGCGGAGCTCGAGGAGCTCATCGCCGACGCACACGACCGCGGCATCAAGGTGTACTTCGACATCATCACGAACCACACGGCCGACGTGATCTCGTACGAGGAGAACCAGTTCTCCTACATCGACCAGGCGACGAGCCCGTATCGCGACGCGAGCGGCACCGCGTTCGACCCGGGCCAGTACGCCGGCACGGGCACGTTCCCCGCGCTCGACCCCGCGACGTCGTTCCCCTACACGCCGGTCATCGCGCCGGCGGATGCCGACGTCAAGGTCCCTGCGTGGCTCAACGACCCGACGCTGTACCACAACCGCGGCGACTCGACGTGGGCGGGCGAATCCGTCACGTACGGAGACTTCGTCGGTCTCGACGACCTCATGACCGAACACCCGACCGTCGTCGACGGGTTCATCGACGTCTACCAGGACTGGATCGACCTCGGCATCGACGGGTTCCGCATCGACACCGCCAAGCACGTGAACTTCGAGTTCTGGGAGGAGTGGTCGTCGCAGGTGCTCGACTACGCCCACGCCAACGGCAAGCCCGACTTCTTCATGTTCGGCGAGGTCTACGACGCCGACCCTGCGAAGCTCTCGCCGTACGTGCGCAACAGCGACATGAACTCGGTGCTCGACTTCACCTTCCAGTCCAACGCGACGGCCTACGCGAAGGGGGGATCGGCCGCTCAGCTCACGGCGCTCTTCGCCGGGGACGACATGTACACGACGCCCGACTCCTCGGCGACGGCGCTGCCGACCTTCCTCGGCAATCACGACATGGGTCGCATCGGCTACTTCGTCGCCGGGGCAGACGCCCTGCAGCGTGACGAGCTCGCGCACGAGCTCATGTACCTGACGCGCGGGCAGCCCGTCGTGTACTACGGCGACGAGCAGGGCTTCGCGGGCGCCGGAGGCGACAAGGACGCACGGCAGAGCCTCTTCGCGACGCAGACCGATGCGTATGCCGATCAGCCCCTGGTGACGGGGGAGCAGCTCGGCAGTCAGGATCGCTTCGACACCGACTCGCCGCTCTACCAGCGCATCGCCGAGCTCGGCGCGCTGCGCGCCGACCACCCCGCCCTCGCGACGGGCGCGCAGATCGAGCGCTATGCCGACGACGGCGCAGGCGTCTACGCGTTCAGTCGCGTCGACCGCGACGACAAGGTCGAGTACCTCGTCGCCACGAACAACACGACGGCCGACAAGACGGTCACGATCCCGACGCTGACGAAGGATGCCTCGTTCTCGCCGCTGTACGGCGGGGGAGCGGCCTTCTCCACGGATGGCGAGGGCGCGGCATCCCTCACCGTCCCCGCGCTCTCGGCACTCGTCTTCACGGCGGACGAGAGCGTGACCGCGCCGTCGGCGGCGGGAGGCATCGAGGTGGAGGTGCCCGTGGCCGGAGCGGGGATCAGCGGAATCGCGCCGGTCGCCGCCGACGTCGACGATTCGACGTGGCAGGAGACGAGCTTCGCCTACCGCGTCGTCGGCGACGACGAGTGGACCCCGCTCGGCACGGCCGAGGACACCTCCCCCCGTGTCTTCCACGACACGGCCGGGCTCGCGGCCGGCACGCTCGTCGAGTACCGCGCGGTGTCGACGGACGCCGCGGGCAACCACGCCGCGGCGTCGACGTACGCCTCGGTCGGCAACCGTGTGACCCTCGGCGAGGAGCCGACCGAACCCGAAGAGCCGGGCGAGCCCGAGCCGCAGGAGCCGACGGTCTACGAGTTCGTGAGCGTTCCGGGCAGCTTCAACAGCGAAGCGGGATGCCCCGGCGACTGGCAGCCCGATTGCGACAACGTGCAGATGACCCAGAAGGACGGCATCTGGACGCTCGCGCTCGCCGACCTCGCTCCGGGCGACTACGCCTTCAAGATCGCGACGGAGAAGTCGTGGACCGAGAACTACGGCGCCGGCGGTGTCGCCAGCGGCCCCGACATCGCGTTCTCGCACAGCGGAGGACCCATCGAGTTCTTCTTCGACCCGCGCACGAAGAACATCCGCACGACGCTGGACGGCCCCGTCATCACGCTCCCCGGCTCGCTGCAGAGCGAGCTCGGCTGCCCCGGCGACTGGCAGCCGGACTGCCTCGCGACGATGATGTTCGACCGCAACGCCGACGGCGTCTTCCAGTTCACGACCGACGACCTGCCGACCGGCTCGTACGAGGTCAAGGTCGCCCACAACCGCTCGTGGGATGAGAACTACGGTGCCGGAGGAGCTCCGGGCGGCGCGAACATCTCGTTCAGCGCGAGCGCCGGCAAGGTCACGACGTTCCGCTACAACCTCAAGACGCACGTGCTGACCGTCGCATCCGCCGACCCGCCGCTCGCCGGCGTCGGCGAACTCCGCGCGCACTGGATCGACGCGGAGACGATCGCCTGGCCCTCCGACCTGGGTGCTCCCGCGGCCGACGCGAGCTGGCAGCTGTACTCCTCCGCCACGGCCGGGATCGCCCAGGCGGACGGCGAGATCACGGGGGGCGACGCCATCGACCTCACCCTCGTCGACGGGGGGCTGACCGACGCGCAGAAGGCGCGCTTCCCCGCACTCGCGGGCTACACGGCGCTGCGCGTGGAGGGGGCGGATGCCGCATCACTCCTCAAGGGACAGCTGATGGTCGCGCAGCGCGGCAAGGGCGATGCCCTCACCGCTTTCACCGGCGTGCAGATCCCGGGCGTGCTCGACGACCTCTACGCCGCCGAGCTCGAGGGCGCAGACCTCGGCGTGGTGTTCAGCGGGAACAAGCCCACGTTCCGACTGTGGGCGCCGACGGCGCAGTCCGCGACGCTGCTGACGTGGGATGCCGGCGCCGGCGGTGACCCGATTCGCCACGAGGCGGCATGGGACGCGGCATCCGGAACCTGGTCCGTCGCCGGCAAGAAGGCGCTCAAGAGCGACGAGTACCTGTGGGAGGTCAGCGTCTACGCGCCGACCACGGGCGCCATCGAGACGAACGACGTGACCGACCCGTACTCGATCGCGCTCACGACGAACTCCACGCGCTCGGTCGCCGTCGACCTCGACGACAAGGCGTGGCAGCCCGCGCAGTGGCGCAAGACGAAGCAGCCGGTCATCGATCGCCCCGTCGACCGGTCGATCTACGAACTGCACATCCGCGACTTCTCGATCGGCGACACCACCGTGCCCGAGGCCGAACGCGGCACGTATCGGGCGTTCACGCGCAACGGTGCGGGCGCGAAGCAGCTGAAGCAGCTCGCGGATGCCGGGATCAACACCGTTCACCTGCTGCCGTCGTTCGACATCGCGACGATCGAGGAGAACCGGTCCGAGCAGGCGGTGCCCGCGTGCGATCTCAGCTCGTTCGGACCCGCGTCGACCGAGCAGCAGGCGTGCGTCGAGGCGGTGGCCGATGCCGATGGCTTCAACTGGGGCTACGACCCTTACCACTTCTCCGTGCCCGAGGGCTCGTACGCCGTCGACCCCGAGGGTGGGGCACGGGTGGGCGAGTTCCGCGAGATGGTCGGAGCGCTGCACAAGATGGGCCTGCAGGTCGTGCTCGACCAGGTGTTCAACCACACGGCGCAGGCGGGGCAGGGGGAGAAGTCGGTGCTCGATCAGATCGTGCCCGGCTACTACCAGCGGCTCAACGCCGCAGGAGCCGTCGAGACCTCGACGTGCTGCCAGAACGTCGCGACCGAGCACGCCGCCGCGCAGAAGCTCATGGTGGACTCCGTCGTGACGTGGGCGCGCGACTACAAGGTCGACGGCTTCCGCTTCGACCTCATGGGGCATCACTCGAAGGAGAACATGCTCGCCATCCGTGCCGCGCTCGACGCCCTCACGATGAACGAGGACGGCGTCGACGGCTCGAGGATCTACCTCTACGGCGAGGGCTGGAACTTCGGCGAGGTCGCCGACAACGCCCTGTTCGAGCAGGCGACGCAGGGCCAGCTCGGCGGAACGGGCATCGGCACGTTCAGCGACCGGCTGCGCGATGCCGTGCACGGCGGCAGCCCGGTCGACTCCGGCTCCACATTCCGTCAGGGCTACGGCACGGGCCTGGGCACCGACCCCAACGGCGACGCGATCAACGGATCGACCGATCAGGCGCTCGCCGACCTCGCGACCCAGACCGATCTCGTGAAGCTCGGACTCGCGGGCAACCTGCGCGCGTTCGAGCTGACCGCCGCCGACGGCACGGTCACTCGCGGCGATGAGCTCCAGTACAACGGCCAGCCCGCAGGATACGCGGATCAGCCGGACGAGATCATCACCTACGTCGACGCGCACGACAACGAGACGCTGTACGACCTCTCGGTGCTCAAGCTGCCGACCGACACGTCGATGGCCGACCGCGTGCGCATGAACACGCTGTCGCTCGCGACCGCGACGCTCGCCCAGACGCCGTCGTTCTGGCATGCGGGCACCGAGCTCCTGCGCTCCAAGTCGCTCGACCGCAACAGCTACAACTCGGGCGACTGGTTCAACCGCATCGACTGGACGGGCCAGGAGTCGACCTTCGGATCGGGCCTGCCGCGCGCGGCCGACAACCAGGAGAAGTGGCCGATCATGGCCCCGCTGCTGGCGAACCCCGCGCTCAAGCCCGGGGCAGCCGACATCGCCGCGGCCGAGGCATCCGCCCTCGACCTGCTGCGGGTGCGCAACGAGGTCGATCTGCTGCGGCTCGGGTCTGCCGAGCTCATCGAGCAGAAGGTCACCTTCCCGGGAAGCGGAACGGATGCCGCACCCGGCGTCATCGCGATGCTCGTCGACGACCTCGTGGGCGAGGACGTCGATCCCGCGCTCGACGGCGCGCTCGTCGTCTTCAACGCCTCGCCCGAGCCGGTGACGCAGACGATCGGCGAGCTCGCCGGTCGCGGCTTCTCGCTGGCGAAGGCGCAGGCGAACGGCGCGGACGCGGTCGTGAAGACGACGACGTGGGATGCCGCATCCGGCACCGTCACCGTCCCCGCCCGCACGGTGGCCGTCCTCGTGGACAACGAGTCGATCTCGACGAGCGTGCTGGCTGCGCCCAGCCGGCTGCTCGCGTCGTTCGGCCAGACCGTCAAGGTGCAGGGCAAGGTGAGCGCGTCGGACGGCTCGGCGGCGACCGGCACCGTGACGGTCACGGACCACGGCAAGGTCATCGCCACGGCGACGCTCACGGCGGCGGCGAAGGGCAAGGTCGACATCACCCTGCCGAAGCTGTCGCGGGGCATCCACCTGATCCGCACGACGTTCACGGGCTCGGGCGACTACGAGGACTCGCGGTTCCCGATCGCCGTCCCGGTGATCGTGTTCTGAGTGTCGACATCGCCCTCGGCTGCGCGACGACTTCCGTGAAGGGGTTCCGACCCGGAGCCCCTCACGGAAGGATCAGACCATGAAGTACATGATGTTCGTCGTCTCGTCGCTCGAGCCGGATGCCGTCTCGGACGAATCCGATGTCAACCTGTGGGTCGACCCGCTCGACGCCGCGGGCAAGCGGATCATCGGCGAGGTGCTCGCGCCGCCCAAGCAGTCGACCGTCGTCCGCGTGCGCGGAGGCAAGGTGCTCACGACCCAGGGCCCGTTCGCCGAGACGAGCGAGGTCATCCTGGGATTCGACATCCTCGAGGTCGAGGATCTCGACGAGGCGATCGAGATCGCGGCGAAGCATCCCATGGCCCGCAACGGTCAGATCGAGCTGCGCGCCTTCATGGACTGGGGCGAGTGACGGCTCACCACGACTGCTGGGCGGTGAAGTCCCACCCCCGCGTGACCGGCTGACCGGCTCCGCCCTTCGCGTCGGTGGGTACCACCGTCATGCGCGTGCGCCGCGACCGGACCTCGAACACGTCGTCGAAGCCCGGCGCGGAGCCCGCGACATCCAGCCGCGCGATCTCGACGTCGTCGAGATCCCAGCGGATGACGCTGTGGCGGTCCTCGCCGGAGCGGACCACATCGAGGACGGCCGTGGGCAGATGCCTGCCGTTCGCGACGAACTCGAAGAGCACGGGGGTCGCGATGCTCGTGGGCGCGGAGACGACGAGTGGATGCTGCGTCGCCTTCCCCCGGCCGGCTCCGCCGCAGGCGTGGGCCGCACCGGACTGATCGAGTCCCCACGTCGCACTCGTGAGCTCGATCCAGTCCTTGTGATCTCGGTCGGCCGACGCTCCCACGATGCCGGGCAGATGCAAGAAGATGTCGACGGTCATGGTCGCTCCTTCGTCCGGCGCCAGCCTGCCACTCGGCACGCTCGAGCGCCAGACACCCCGACTGCTCACGCCGCGTTCACCTCGACGACACGTCACCTCACTACTCAGGAGGAGTCCCCCTCCCACCCGAACTGAGGATGAGAATGAACTCTGCCTTCTCGCGTCGCCGCTGCGCCACCGTCGCAGCCGTCGCCGCGGTCTCCATCGCCGCGTCACTCGTGCTCGCCGCTCCCGCCGGCGCTCGGGTCGTCGACGCCCCGATCGCGTACTCGTCCGACGACGCGACGCTCGCGATCACGCCGATCGGCACCTACGAGACCGGCGTCTTCGACGCCTCGGCCGCCGAGATCGTCGCGTTCCACGGCACGCGCCTCTATGTCGTCAACGCCCAGGCGGGCGTCGTGGACGTGCTGGATGCCTCGAACCCCGCCGCTCCGACGAAGCTCTACACGATCGCGGGCGAAGGCGTCGCGAACTCGATCACCGTGCGCGCGGACGGCCTCGGCGTCGTCGCGTTCGAGAACCCGACCAAGACCGAGCCGGGCTCGATCCTGTTCTTCGATGCGGACGCGCCCGAGCCGGTCGTCCTCGGCTCGGTGACGGTGGGCGCGCTCCCCGACAACGTGGAGATCTCGCCCGACGGCACGTACGCGGTCGTCGCGAACGAGGGCGAGCCCGACGACGACTTCGCGATCGACCCCGAGGGTTCGGTGAGCGTCATCGCGCTTCCGGCGACGAAGGCTGCGCCGGCGCAGAGCGCTGTGCGGACGGCGGACTTCCACGAGTTCGAGATCGGCGGATCGAAGACGCTCGACTCGGCCGTCCGCGTCTTCGGTCCGACGCCGCACGGCGACGATCTGCCCGTCTCGCGCAACCTGGAGCCGGAGTACATCGCCGTCGACGGCGGCACCGCGTACGCCGCGCTGCAGGAGGCGAATGCCGTCGCCGTGATCGACCTGGCGTCGGCGACGGTGACCGACATCTGGCCCCTCGGCTTCAAGGACCACGGTGTCGCGGGCAACGGCATCGACCCGAGCGACCGCGATCCGCAGGGAGCGTCGACATTCAACGTGCGCACGTTCGAGAACCTCTTCGGCATCTACAACCCCGACGGCATCGTCGCCTACCAGGCCGGCGGGCAGACCTTCCTCGTCACGGCGAACGAGGGCGACGTGCGGGAGTGGGGCGACTACGTCGAGGCGACCCGCGCGAAGGACATCGCGAAGAACGGCTACGGCCCCGTGAGCGCGCAGCTGAAGGCGCTCCTGGGCGACGGCGACCTAGGCCGCCTCAACGTCAGCATCGAGGACGGCTTCAACGAGGAGACGGGTCAATACGAGGCGCTCTACACCTACGGTGGTCGCTCGTTCTCGATCTGGACGACCGAGGGCACGCAGGTCTTCGACTCGGGCGACCAGTTCGAGAACATCACGTACGTGGCGAATCCGGCCTACTTCAACTCGAACCACTCCGAGGCGAACTTCGAGGGTCGCAGCGACGACAAGGGCCCCGAGCCCGAGAACCTCGCCATCGGCGCGGTCGGCGGACGCACGTACGCGTTCATCGGTCTCGAGCGCGTCGGCGGCGTGATGGTCTTCGACATCACCGACCCCGCCGGTGCCGCGTTCGTCACGTACGTCGACAACCGCGACTTCACGGTCGACCAGACGACGTCCGCTGCCGGTGACCTCGGTCCGGAGGGTCTCGAGTTCATCTCGGGTGCCGCCTCGCCGACGGGCCTGCCGCTGCTCGCCGTAGGAAACGAGGTGTCGGGCACGACGACGCTCTTCTCGCTCACCGACCTGACGCCCGACACGGCGCGACCCGTCGTCGCGCTCGGCGACACCGGTGGGAACGTCTTCGAGGGCAACGCCGTGACGCTCACGCTGAACGCGAGCGACGACCGTGCTCTGACTGCCGTCGTGGGCACCATCACCCGCGACGGCGAGGTCGTCAAGCACACGCAGCTCAAGGTCGACGGAGCCGCGCGGGCGACGCACACGATCGACCTCTCGAGTGTGGTCAAGGGCGGTCTGCCGGTCGGCGATTACGTGCTCACGTTCTCCGCGAGAGATGCCGCTCGCAACCAGTCGGAGCCGCAGGACTTCGCCTTCTCGATCGTCGACACGACGCGGCCCGAGGTCGTCCTGGTCACGCCGACCGCTGCCGCCGTCAAGAAGCTCAAGATCCAGATCGACGCCACCGACGCCCAGGGTCTGCAGCGTGTCGTCGCGAACGTCTACAGGGACGGCAAGCTCGTGACCTCGACGCAGAAGGATGCCAAGGGCAAGACGTCCGCGACGCACAAGGCGACGGTCGAGCTGGCTGACGGCACCTACCAGGTCAAGTACAACGCGCAGGACCTCTCGGGAAACGTCTCGAAGACCGGCACCTACACGGTGACCGTCGACTCCACGAGGCCGACCATCACCGTGAAGGACGGCGCGACGTACACGCGGGAGGCACGTCGCGGCTACGAGCTCGTGAGCTTCAAGCTCTACGACGCCGGAAAGGTCGCGCGTCTGACGCTCAACGGCGTGGAGAAGGATCTGACCGACAACGCATGGTCCGATCTCAACTTCGTGAAGCCGGGGAAGTTCGGCGCGGTCGCGGGCGCGAACGTCCTCGTCGTCTACGACGTCGCCGGAAACGCGCAGCGGCTGAGCTTCCGCCTCGCGGGCTGACGCGGCATCCATCCACCGGAACGGGGGCCCTCACGAGGGGACCCCGTTCTTCTCCGCCAGAAGGTCGGGATTCCGCGCAGATAGTAGGAAGTCCATGTAAACTCGGATCCAGCGCCGACGACGGCGCCCCCCGTCCCGAGCGCGACCCACGAAGACGCGCACGGTCGATCCTGGAGACACCGATGTCGATGACACTTCCCGCATCCGCCCTCACCGCCGACGAACGCGACGCGATCCTCGAGGCCGTGCGCGACTTCGCCCGCACCGAGCTCGCGCCGCACGCTCTCGACTGGGACGAGCGCAAGCACTTCCCCCGCGACACCGTCCAGCGAGCCGGAGAACTGGGACTCGGCGGCATCTACGTGCGCGAGGATGTCGGGGGCGCGGGGCTCGGTCGCTCCGAAGCCGTCGCGATCTTCGAGGAGCTCGCGAAGGGCGATCCTGCGATCGCCGCGTACATCTCGATCCACAACATGGTCGCCTGGATGATCGACGCCTACGGCGACGACGCGCAGCGCAACGAATGGCTGCCGCGTCTCACCGCGATGGCCGATCTCGGCAGCTACTGCCTCACCGAGCCGGGGGCGGGGTCGGATGCCGCAGCCATCGCGACCAGTGCGATCCGATCGGGTGACGAGTACGTGCTGACCGGCGTCAAGCAGTTCATCTCGGGCGCGGGCGAAGCATCCGTCTACATCGTCATGGCGCGCACGGGCGAACCCGGAGCGCGCGGGATCACGGCCTTCCTCGTGCCCGCCGACGCTGCGGGACTGTCGTTCGGCCCGAATGAGAAGAAGATGGGCTGGAACGCGCAGCCGACGCGTCAGGTGATCCTCGACGAGGTGCGCGTGCCGGTTTCGAGCGTGCTCGGGATCGAGGGGCAGGGGTTCAAGATCGCGATGTCGGCGCTCAACGGCGGCCGGATCAACATCGCCGCGTGCTCCCTCGGCGGCGCGCAGTGGGCGCTCGACAAGGCCACGGCGTACGTGCATGAGCGGTTCACGTTCGGTGAGCCGCTCGCAGAGAAGCAGAGCATCGTCTTCACGCTCGCCGACATGGCGACCGAGCTGCGCGCGGCGCGTGCGCTGGTGCGGGATGCCGCGGCCGCCGTCGACTCAGGGGCCGACGACGCATCGCTGCAGTGCGCGATGGCCAAGCGCTTCGCGACGGATGCCGGCTTCTCGGTCGCGAACCAGGCTCTGCAGCTCCACGGCGGCTACGGCTATCTGCACGACTACGGAATCGAGAAGGTCGTGCGCGACCTCCGCGTGCATCAGATCCTCGAAGGGACGAACGAGATCATGCGCGTCATCATCGGCCGTGAGCTGCTGGGGCCGAAGCGATGACCCGCATCGCCTTCCTCGGGCTCGGGCACATGGGCCTGCCCATGGCGAAGAACCTCGCAGCATCCGGTCACGACGTCATCGGGTTCAACGTCTTCCCCGCCGCAGTCGATGCCGCCCTCGACGCCGGTCTCGCCGTCACGCTCTCGGCGCAGGCCGCGGTGGACGGCGCCGAGGTCGTCATCACGATGTTCCAGTCCGGCGCGCAGGTCGTCGCCGCCTACCTCGGGTCCGACGGTGCCGATGGTCTGGTCGATGTCGCTCCGCCGGGCACACTGTTCATCGACTGCTCCACCATCTCGGTCGAAGAGGCACAGGAGGCGCACCGCATCGCCGGGATCGCCCGGCACCGTTCGCTGGACGCTCCCGTGTCGGGCGGCGTCGTGGGCGCCGAGAATGCGACGCTCGCATTCATGGTCGGAGGCTCCGACGAGGACTTCGAAGCCGCCAGGCCGCTTCTCGAGGCGATGGGCCGCCGGGTCGTGCACTGCGGCGGCGCGGGCCTCGGCCAGGCCGCGAAGGTGTGCAACAACATGATCCTCGCGGTCTCGCAGATCGCGGTGGCCGAGGCGTTCGTGCTCGGCGAGCGACTCGGACTCTCGCATCAGGCGCTGTTCGACGTCGCATCGAACGCCTCGGGGCAGTGCTGGGCTCTGACGACGAACTGCCCCGTGCCCGGACCGGTGCCCACGAGTCCCGCCAACCGCGATTATCAGCCGGGCTTCGCGGGAGCGCTCATGAACAAGGACCTCGGGCTCGCCGAACAGGCCATCTCGCTGACGGGCGTCGACGCTCGCATGGGTCTGCTCGCCCGCGAGATCTACCAGGAGTTCGCGGCAGGCGCCGGGGCAGGGCAGGATTTCTCGGGGATCATCAACACGATCCGCGCCGACAGCGCCGCAGCCTGAGGAGAGCCATGACCTACGAGACCATCATCGTCGAGACCCGAGGTCGCGTCGGCTGGATCACGATCAATCGCCCCGAGGCGCTCAACGCCCTCAACACCCAGGTCATGCTCGACATCGTCGCGGCATCCACCGCGTTCGACGCCGATGACGCGATCGGCGCGATCGTCGTCACGGGGTCCGAGCGCGCGTTCGCCGCCGGCGCCGACATCAAGGAGATGGAGTCCAAGTCGGGGCTCGAGATGATCATGGGCGAGCACTTCGGGCAGTGGCAGCGGTTCGCCGACCTCCGCACGCCCGTCATCGCCGCCGTCTCGGGCTACGCCTTGGGAGGGGGGTGCGAGCTCGCCATGATGTGCGACATCATCCTCGCCGCCGACACCGCGAAGTTCGGCCAGCCCGAGATCAACCTCGGCGTCATCCCCGGCATGGGCGGCTCGCAGCGGCTCCTCCGGGCCGTCGGCTACTACAAGGCCGCCGAGCTGATCCTCACGGGGCGGATGATGGATGCCGCCGAAGCCGAGCGCTCCGGACTCGTCTCGCGCGTCGTGCCCGCTGCCGAACTGCTCGACGAGGCCGCGAAGGTCGCCGAGACGATCGCGGCGAAGTCGCTGCCCTCGGTCTACGCCGCGAAGGCCGCGCTCGACGTCGCGATGGAGACGCCCCTGGCCGAAGGCCTGCGCTTCGAGAAGCACGCGTTCGCAGCCCTGTTCTCGACCGAGGATCAGAAGGAGGGCATGGCCGCCTTCCGTGAGAAGCGGTCGCCCGAGTTCACCAATCGCTAGAGCGGATCGGGCATGGGTCGCGGGTCTTCGAAATCGCCGGCGTCCTTGCGCAGCCGCGCGATGATCGAGACCAGCTCGTCCGTGTCGTCGGCCGACAGCCCGGGTCGCGTGAAGACCTCGTCGTTCAGCGCCGTCGTCGCGCGCTCGGCGAGGTCGCGTCCGGAGTCGGTCAGCGTGAGGAGCGTCGCACGTCCATCCTCGGGATGCGGCTCCCGCACGACGAAGCCGTCCCGCACGAGTCGGTCGACCGTGTTCGTGACGCTCGTGGGGTGCACCTGCAGGCGCGCGATGGCGCTCGCCATCGGCATCCGGCCCTCACGCGTGAAGGCGAGCAGCCGCAGCATCTCGAATCGTGCGAACGAGAGCCCGAACGGCTTCAGCGCGCCATCGATGCGCGCGAGCAGGATCTGCTGCGCGCGGATGATCGAGGTGACGACCGACATGCCGGGCGCGGCATCCGCCCACCCGTGCGTGAGCCACTGGCGCTTCGCCTCGGCGATCGGGTCGACCGGCAGTGCTCCGCGACGTGCCATGGTCCTCCCTTCGCCGCCTTCCACGCTACTGGTTCGCAGTGCGCAACGAACGCGCGCAGGGCTGCTCGCACGGAACAATAGAATCGAAGAGGCAAAGGAGCGCTACGCATGAAGATCGTGGTCCTGGTGAAGGAAGTCCCCGATACCTACGGGGACCGCAAGCTGAATCTCGAGACGGGGCTGGCCGATCGTGCGGCGTCCGAGACGGTGCTGGACGAGATCGGCGAGCGTTCGCTCGAGGTGGCCCTGTCGTATGCCGACGGCCACCCCGACGCCGAGGTGGTCGTGCTGTCGATGGCTCCGGAGTCGGCGGCCGCGACCGTGCGCAAGGGCCTCGCGATGGGCGCCGGCTCCGCCGTGCAGATCGTCGACGAGGCGCTGCGGGGCGCCGATCTGGGGCTCACGGCCGAGGTGCTCGCCGCGGCCCTGCGCAAGACCGGTTTCGACCTGGTGATCACGGGCAACCAGTCCACCGATGGCTCGGGCGGTGTGCTCTCGGCGTGGATCGCCGAGCTCCTCGACATCCCCGCCGCGCTGTACCTCACGTCGGTCGAGATCGGCGAGTCGTCGGTCACGGGCGTGCGGGCGACGGATGCCGGCACCGTCGAGGTGACGGCGGAGTACCCCGCGATCATCTCGATCACCGAGGCGATGCCCGACGCGCGCTTCCCGAACTTCAAGGGCATCATGGCGGCGAAGAAGAAGCCGTTCGAGACGCTGTCGCTGGCAGACCTCGACGTCGATGCGGAGGATGCCGCGGCGTCCCGCTCGATCATGATCGCGCTCAGCGAGAAGCCCCCGCGCGCCGCCGGGGTCAAGATCGTCGACGAGGGCGACGCGGGCGAGAAGCTCGCGGAGTTCCTCATCCAGAACCGGCTCGCGTGAGGTGGGTGGCATGACTTTTCCTGCGGATTCGATCCTCGTCTTCCTCGATGTGATGCCTTCGGGCGAGCTCGCCAAGTCGGCAGCGGGCCTGCTGGGTGCCGCGTCCCACGTCGGGACACCGGTCGCCGTGGTCGCTGACGAGGCCGCTGCGGCCGAGGCCGGTGCGCTCGGCGCCGCGTACGTCGTGACCGCGCCCGGCGACCACGTCGACGCGCTCGCCGCGGCGGCCGCCGTCGTGCAGCCCGATGCCATCCTCGCCGCGCACTCCATCGAGGGGCGCGAGACGGCCGCCCGCTACGCCGCGCGGACGCGGTCGGCGCTCGCGGTCGACGCGGTCGGCGTCGTGCGTGACGACGAGGGGGTCGTCGCTCAGCACTCCGTCTACGGCGGGGCCTACAACGTGCAGTCCACGGCGACGTTCGGCGCCCCCGTGATCACCCTCCGACTCGGAGCAGTGGATGCCCGGGCCGAGGCCGTCGCCTCGCCCCAGGTGCAGGCGATCGAGGTCGAGGCATCCGGTCGCAAGAAGGCCTCCTTCGGCGCGACCGAAGAGGCCGTCGTCTCGTCGACCAGGCCCGAGCTGCGCGGCGCAGGCAAGGTGGTCTCGGGCGGTCGTGGGCTCGGCTCCGAAGAGAAGTTCTCCCTCGTCAACGATCTCGCCGATGCGCTCGGCGCTGCGGTCGGCGCCTCGCGCGCCGCCGTCGATGCAGGATACGTGCCGCAGACCTACCAGGTCGGCCAGACCGGCGTCTCGGTGTCGCCGCAGCTGTATGTCGCTCTCGGCATCTCGGGGGCGATCCAGCACAAGGCAGGCATGCAGACGGCCAAGACGATCGTCGCGATCAACAAGGACGCCGATGCCCCGATCTTCGAGATCGCCGACTTCGGCGTCGTGGGCGACCTGTTCACCGTCGTGCCGCAGCTCATCGCGGCGCTCGAGGCGAAGAAGGCGTAACCCGGGATGGCGTCGTACGGGCAGACTCTGCGTCGTGGGCTTCCGCGGCGCCCCGGCGGCGAGCCCTGGCCGCCCGCGGGCGACGCCCCGATCGACGCGTCGGACGACCGACCCGCCGCTGAGCCGGCCGCGTCGGCGGCAGAGACGGTCGCGGTCGCATCCGCCCCTGCCCCCGCCGTCGACCCGACTCCGGCCGGCGCGCCGGCCGCTCCGGCGAACGCCGCACCGGCCCCGGTCGCCGCGACATCGACCCGCGCCGTACGCCGCGGCCTCCCGCGCATCGCCGGCGGTGAGCCGTGGCCCGCGGCATCCAGTGTCGCTCCCGCCGCGGCCGCCGTCGCCCCGGCTTCGACAGCCGAGCCTGTCGAAGCCGCCGCCGTCGTCCCTCCGGCGCCCGCCCCTGCGAGCGCCGCCGCCGCGGCCGCTCCGGCCTCGACAGCTCCGGCCTCGACTGCTCCTGCCGAGGCGGCTCCTTCGGCCGGCTCCGCTCTGCGCCGCGGACTCCCGCGCGTCGCCGGCGGCGAGCCGTGGCCGCCCGCCGGGTTCGCGCCATCCGCAGCGATCGCGGAGGAGGTCGTCGTCGAGGCGGTCTCGCCGCACGGTGCCGACACCGTCCACCCCGAGCGTCCGACCGAGGTCGCGGTGCCCGCGGCATCCATCGACGTCTCGACGCCGCTGCCGTTCACACGCACCGTGTGGCAGGGCGCGGCCGCCCGGCGGTTCGAGGCGGAGCAGCGCGCGGGTGTGAAGCTCGAGACTCCCGAGCCGCAGCGGTACGGGCCGTTCACCAAGCTCCAGTGGGCGGGCGCGGTCATCGTCGGCGGCGGCGGCCTGCTGTTCGCCGCGGGGATGGCCGTCCTCGCGGTGCGGTGGCTGCTGTCCACGGCGTGGGGTGTCGACTTCCTGACCGCCTACCCCGGCGAGTACCACCTGCCCGAAGGGGCGCCCGTCGGCTTCCCCGCATGGCTGGGGTGGCAGCACTTCTTCAACGCCTTCCTGATGGTGCTGATCATCCGGTCGGGTCTGCAGGTGCGCACCGAGAAGCGTCCGACCGCGTTCTGGACGCCGCGCAACAAGCCCAAGGGCAAGATCAGCCTGAACCTCTGGTTCCACCAGAGCCTCGACATCCTGTGGCTCGTCAATGGTGTGATCTTCATCGTCCTGCTGTTCGTCACCGGACAGTGGATGCGGGTCATCCCGACCTCCTGGGAGGTCTTCCCCAACGCAGTCTCGGCGATCCTGCAGTACATCTCGCTGGACTGGCCCACCGAGAACGGCTGGGTCAACTACAACGCGATCCAGCAGATCGCCTACTTCGTGACGATCTTCATCGCAGCTCCCGTCGCGGCGATCACAGGATTCCGGATGTCGGGCCTGTGGCCCAAGAACGCGAAGGGGCTCAGCAAGGCCTACCCCATCGAGTGGGCGCGGGCCGTTCACTTCCCGACGATGCTGTACTTCGTCGCGTTCATCGCCGTCCATGTCTTCCTCGTCTTCGCGACCGGCGCTCTGCGCAACCTGAACCACATGTACGCGGCGCAGGGCTCGGTCGATCCGAACGCGTACGCCGACAACTGGACCGGCTTCTGGTTCTTCGTCGCCTCCCTCGTCGTGATCATCGCCGCCTGGATCGCCGCGAGACCCCTCGTCCTCGCCCCCATCGCCAGGCTGTTCGGCAACGTGAGCGGACGCTGATCGATGGTCGAGGCGCAGGAGTGGACGCGTATCGTGACGCGCGTCCTCGCGCCGAATCCGGGGCCGATGACGCTCGACGGCACCAATTCCCTCGTCATCCGCTCTGCGGAGAGCGAGACATCGGTCGTGGTCGACCCGGGGCCGGACGACGGGCACATCGACACGCTGCTCGGTCTCGGCCCTGTCGAGCTGATCCTCCTGACGCACCACCACATCGATCACACGGAGTCCGCGGAACGTCTTTCCGCCGTGACGGGCGCACCCGTGCGCGCGGTGGATCCCCTGCTCTGCCGCGGTGGCGAGCCGCTCCACGACGGTGAGCTGCTCCTGGCCGCCGGCACCCGCATCGAGGTCGTCGCCACGCCGGGCCATACGGCCGATTCGGTCTCGTTCTTCCTGCCGGAGGACGCGTCGTCGATCACGGAGCACCCGGGGTCGATGATCACGGGCGACACGATCCTCGGCCGGGGGACCACGATCATCGCCCGGCCCGACGGCTCACTCGCCGACTACTTCCGGTCGCTCGACCACCTCGCGGCCTTCGGCGCGATCGCGGTCGTTCCCGCACACGGCCCGATGCTCGCCGATCTCGCGGATGTCTGCCGCCGCTACGCCTCGCACCGCCGCGAACGGCTGACCTCCATCACCGCGGTGCTCTCGGCTCTCGGCCTGCCGCCGACGACCGATCCGGGCACGGTGACCGCCGTCGTCGATGCCGTGTACGACGACGTGCCGACCGAGGTGCGGTTCGCCGCCGAAGCATCCACCCTCGCGCAGCTCGAGTACCTGGCGGATCACACCGGGGGATAACCCGAAGACGAGTCTCCGGCCACCACGGGAGCGCTCGCGCACCGGCTCGGCCTACCGTGGGCGTATGACCACCCAGATCGTCAGTCCGGCCCCATCGGTGACGGCACCGCGAAGAGTCGCCGCCGCCATCGCCCACCTCGCCGCGCTCGGCGTCGTCGGCCCGGTCGTGCTCACGATCCTCGGCACGTTCCTCGGCCTCGGCGTGGGCCTGCTCGTCGTCTTCCTCATCGGCATCGTGTTCCTGCTCGGGCTCGTCTACATGCTCTACGGCGTCGCCTGGTTCGAGACGGCGCGCATCGACGGACTCTACGGCTTCGGCCTCCCTGCCCGACGGCTGCGGACCAGCGGTCGACCGGGCTTCGGCGGATTCCTCCGCAGCCTGTGGCTGCAGCTCATCGACCCGGGCAGCTGGCGCGGCGTCGCCAACTTCACGATCGCGACCGTGCTCGGCTGGATCGTGGTCGGCCTCGTCGGCATCTTCGCGTCCGGCGTGGTGCTGACCTTCGCGCCCCTCTACGCGGATGGTCAGGCCGTCCCGCTCGTACGCACCGGCATCGACGTCCCGGTCCTCTGGGCCGTCCCCGTCGGCCTGATCGCCGCCGTGCTCGCCATCGCCGCGATCGTGGGATGCGGCATCCTGCACGGCGTGCTCGCCCGCGCGGTGATGGTCCCCTCGCGCGAGGCGCAGCTCGCCGAAGCCGCCCGCACCTCCAGCGTGCAGCGCGCCGGAGCCGTGCGCGCGGCGGACGTGGAGCGCACGCGCATCGAGCGCGATCTGCACGACGGCGTCCAGCCGCGTCTCGTCTCGGTGGGCATGACGCTCGGGCTCGCGCAGCAGAAGCTCGAGAGCGATCCCGAGGCCGCGAAGGCGCTCATCGCCGAGGCGCACACCTCGACCAAGGCGGCGATCACCGAGCTGCGTCAGCTGGCCCGCGGCATCCACACCTCCGTCCTCGACGACCGCGGACTCGATGCCGCGCTCTCGGCGCTCGCCGGCCGCTCGGTCGTGCCGGTGCACCTGGATGTGCGCATCGACGGACGCTGCAGCCGTGACACCGAGGCGGCCGCGTACTTCGCGATCGCCGAAGCCCTCACGAACGCCGCGAAGCACGCTCATGCGTCCGAAGTGCGCGTCGTCGTGCGGCGTCGCGACACCGGCGTGCTGTGGGCACGGGTCGAAGACGACGGCGTCGGCGGCGCCCGCATCCTCGCCGGCGGCGGACTCGACGGCATCGTGAACCGCATCATCGCGGCGGGCGGCGATGCCCGCATCGACAGCCCCGTGGGCGGACCGACGTCGGTGGAGGTGAGCCTGCCGTGCGCATTCTGATCTGCGAGGACTCGGCCCTGCTGCGCGAAGGTCTCGTCCGCGTGCTCGAAGACGCGGGCCACGACGTCGTCGCGGCGGTTCCGGATGCTGCGGGCCTGGACGAGACGGTCGACGAGACCGCCCCCGAGCTGTGCATCCTCGACGTGCGTCTTCCGCCGACGTGGACCGACGAGGGCATCCGCGCGGCGCTCTCGCTCCGGACGCGGCTGCCGAAGCTCGCAGTGCTCGTTCTGTCGCAGTACGTCGAGGAGCGGTACGCCGCCGATCTCGTGACCGGCGACGGAGGCGCACTCGGCTACCTCTTGAAGGACCGCGTCGCCGACGTCGCCGACTTCCTCGACACGATCGAGCGCATCGGCGCCGGCGCGACGGTGCTCGACCCCGAGGTCGTCGCGCAGCTGCTGAGCAGACGGACGCGGGACGACCGGATGCTGCGCCTCACCGACCGTGAGTCCGCCGTCCTCGCCTTGCTCGCCGAGGGGCGCTCCAATCAGTCCATCGCGCAGACCCTGCACGTCACGGAGGGAAGCGTCGAGAAGCACATCACGAGCATCTTCCAGAAGCTCGGACTCGAGCCCGACGAATCGGGCAATCGGCGGGTGCTCGCCGCCCTCGCCCACCTCGAACACGGGGGCAGCGGCCCCCAGGCAGGAACGAACCGATGACCACCACGCTGAACCCCCCGCCCGTCGTTCCCGGACCGCCCGCCGCGCAGGGGAAGCCGCCGTCGTCCGGTGCCGGGCGCGTGATCACGATCGTGATGATCGCGGTCGGCGCCGTCGTCATCCTCGGTGCGATCGCGTCGGCCGTGTTCGCGACCGTCGCGGCCGCCTCGGCGCGCACGACGTCGTCGAGCCTCGCCGTGGATGGCGTCACCGACCTCGACGTCGATGTCTCGGCGGGATCGCTGCGGATCGAGTTCGCCGACGTCCCCGAGGCGGAACTCGACGTCACGAGCTCGTGGGGCCTCGCCCGCTGGACGCTCGAACGCGAGGGCGATGATCTGACCGTCGCTTCCCCCGACGGCTTCTTCGCCGGCGGCTGGCTCTGGGGCGGCACGGGCGACGCCGTGCTGCGCCTGCCCCGCGCGCTGGAAGGAGCGGACGCCGACTTCGGTCTGTCGGCCGGAGACCTGCGCGTCGACGGCGCATTCGGTGCCCTCGATCTCGAGCTGGGGGCCGGGAGCGCCGACATCCAGGGTTCGGCGCGCGAGCTCGACGCCCAGATCAGCGCGGGGAGCGTCGACCTCGACCTCGCCGACGTCGACGCGGTGTCGATCGGGCTGAGCGCGGGGTCGATGGATGCCGTCCTCACGGGCGCGCAGCCCCGCTCGATCGAGGCCGAGGTGAGTGCCGGCGACCTCGACCTCACCGTGCCCGAGGGGCGCTACAACGTGGTGTCCGACGTCTCGGCCGGGGACTTCGACAACCGGATCGACTCGACCTCGAACGCCCGCAGCACGATCCGCGTGCAGGTGTCCGCGGGTTCGGCCACGCTCCGCGCGGGCTGACCCCGTCCGAGCTACGCCGAGGGAGCGCGGCCCGCCGCCAAGCCCTCGGCGTAGGCCTCGTCCGCGCCGAGGCGGAACATGTCGCGCTCGAGGGGGCGGACGATCGATCGGGCGCCCGGGAGATCGAGCGATCCGACGAGGTCGGCGCGGCCGCGCACGACGGCGACCGGCAGCTTCGCCGCTTTGCCCTTGACCAGATCAGCGGCGGACGCGAGCTCGTCGGCGACGCAGGGCATCGTGACGACGAGCGGGCGGCCCTCGGCATCCGTCTGTCCGCGCAGATCCTCGAAGACATGCACGCCCGCGGACCCGATCGCCGAGTCGGTCTGACCCTCGCGCCACGCGCGGCCGAGGGTGTCGGTCACGAGCACGCCGACCTCGACGTCGAGGAGCGTGCGCAGGCCCGTCGCGATCGCGCGGGCCGAGGCATCCGGGTCCACCGGCAGCAGCAGGACGGTTCCCTCGGGGGTGTTGGATGCGTCGACCCCCGCCGCAGCGGACACCATCCCGAGCCGGTTCTGCACGATGCGCGTCCGGCCGCCGTTCGGGGTCTCGCGGGTCGCCACGACGCGCACGGTCTCGGCGGTGATCGCGTCTTCGCGGTCGTCCGCGGCGACGATGCGCCCCTCGGCCTTCGAGACGATCTTCGACGTGACCACGACGATGTCGCCGTCCTGAAGATCGCCGCGCGCAGCAGAGGCGATCAGTGCGACGAGGTCATCGCCGGGAACGATCTCGGGAATGCCCTCGAGGGCCCAGACGGAGAGCATTCAGCGGACGAACCGCACCTCGGTGAGCGTCTCGCCGAGGAAGGGCTCCGTGTGCGCCGCGCCGTCCAGGGCGAACCCGTTGCGCACGTAGAAGCGGTGTGCGCGGGGGTTGTCCTCGGCGACCCAGAGGTAGGACTCCTCGTCGTCGGGCACGACGGCGTCGAACAGACGCTGGCCGATACCCGTGCCGTGGAACGCGTCGAGCAGGTAGATGAAGTAGAGCTCGCGGAACCGCGGGGCGTCCTTGTCGCGAGCCGGACCCGAGCCCGCGAAACCCACGATCTCGCCGTCGACGAGGGCGGCGAACATCTTGAAGTCGGGGCCCTGGACCGCCCAGTGGGTCCACAGCTCGGCGAGGCGCTTGGGCGAGACGGCCTCGAGAGCGGCCTTGCTGATCAGGTGGTCGTACGTCTCGTGCCAGCACGTCGCGTGGACGCGACCGAGTGCTTCCGCATCCACGTCGCGGACCGGACGGACGACGATGTCGGTCTGGAGTTCGGCAGCCATGGCCAGACTCTACGCGCGCCTCGCGACGACGCGAAATCGAACCGATTCGCCGAATCGGCGGACAGAAACTCGCCGAGCCTGCTGTAGGAATCCGACATCCCTTTCGTCCGATCGGGCGCGTGTGGCTACCATCGCACCTCGTGAACGTGATCTGGCGCACCCTCCTGACGATCTGGCGCGCGAAGGCGCAGCTGCGCCGCAACGGCCCCCTCGCCCCGACGGCGATCGGCCGCGTCACGGTGCGCACGCTCCCGACCGACATCGATCTGCTCGGGCACATGAACAACGGTCGCTACGGCTCGCTGTTCGACCTGGGCCGGTTCGATCTGCTGATCCGCACGGGTCTGTGGGATCTGCTCGCCGAGCGGAAGTGGTACGCCGTCGTCGCGAGCGAGACCATCACCTTCCGCAAGTCCCTCGAGCTGTGGCAGTCCTTCACGGTCGAGTCGCGTCTCATGGGTCACGACGACAAGTCGTCCTACCTGATCCACCGCGCCGTCGTGGACGGCGAGATCTACGCCGAGATGATCGTGCGCGCGCGTTTCCTCCGCCGCAGCGGCGGGATCGTGCCCCTCGAGGAGCTGTTCGAGGCGCTGCACCGCCCGGATGACCTGCCCGAGCTCGAGCCGTGGGTGCGCGAGTGGGCCGAGGCATCCGCTCTTCCGTCGACCAAGAAGCCCGCGCCGAGCATCTGGCGCTGATCATCGGGCCGGGAACGCACTCCGCAGCGCGGCGAGCACCGCGCGGATGCCGGGCCGTGTCGCCGACGACGAGCGCAACGCGGCGAACACCTCGCGCGCATGCGCGCCGGGCAGATCGACGAGACGGACCGGCGGGGGCGAACCCGCCCAGACGAGGTCGGGCAGCATGCCCACGGCGACGCCGGAGCGGATGAGCCCGACGTGGGCGGTCAGGTCGGCGAGCTCGAACCGCACGTCGGGCTCGAAGCCCGCGGCGCGGCACTGCTGCACGGCCCACTGCCGGGCCGCGGTGCCCTGAGGCTCCAGGACCCACGCGCGGCCTGCGAGTGCGGGGAGGGCATCGGCGGGATCGGATGCCGGCAGAGCGAGCCTGATCGCATCGCTGCCGAGGAGCACGCGCTCGAGTCCCGCCTGGTGGGCCCGCGTGTGGCCGGGATACTGCTCGGCGATCACGAGGTCGAACCTGCGCGCCGACAGCTCGAAGAGCCCTTCTTCGGGAGGGAGCTCGGCGACCTCGATGCGCAGTGCCGGATCGAGCGCCGCAAGCGCGGCGGGCAGGATCGCATGGACGGCGGTCTGCATCGCGGCGATGCGCACGGGGGCGATTCCCGGCTGCAGGGACTCGAGCTCGCCACGGATCCCCTCCTCGAGCTCGAGCGCTCGCGCCGCGTGCTCCGCGAGCACCTCGCCGTGCTCGGTCAGCCGGACGCGGCGGCCGTCCGCCACGAGCAGCGGCACTCCGGCATCCTTCTCCAGCTGCGCGAGCTGCTGCGAGATCGTCGACGGACTGTAGGCGAGGGCCTCGGCGACGGCCGCCAGGGTTCCGCGGAGGGCGAGCTCGTGCAGGAGCCGCAGCCGCCTCAGCTCGAACATGAAGACCCTTCGAAGATGTCGATGAGTAATCATCGCAGATGATCGCTTTTCGCGATCGGTTGCGGACGGGATGATGGACGCGGTGGATGCTGGAACCACCCCGAACCGAAGGACCGCGATGTCGCCGCATCCCGCCCCCACCACCTCGCTCGCCGACGAGGCGATCGCGCTCGCCCAGCGCTGGACGACGGAAGCCGCCGGAGCCGATGTGGATCCCGCCGCGGAGCGACTGGCCGGCGTGCTGAAGGACCCCAACGGGCTGCCGTTCACGATCGGCTTCGTCGACGGGGTCATGCGCCCCGAGAGCCTCGCGGCCGCGGCATCCCATCTCCAGCGCGTCGCGCCGCTCGTGCCCGGATTCCTCCCCTGGTACCTGCGCTCGGCGGTCGCCGTGGGCGGCGCCGTCGCGCCCATGCTGCCCACGCCTGTCGTGCCGATCGCCCGGCGCGTGCTGCGCGAGATGGTCGGGCACCTCGTGGTGGACGCCCGCCCCCACAAGCTCGGCCCCGCGATCGCGAAGATCCGCGAAAGCGGTGCGCGACTCAATCTCAATCTGCTGGGCGAGGCCGTCCTCGGCGAGACGGAGGCGCTGCACCGGCTCGAGGGCATCCACGATCTCATCCGACGCCCCGACGTCGACTACGTCTCGGTGAAGGTGTCTGCGATCGCGAGCCACATCTCGATGTGGGCGTTCGATGAGGTCGTCGACAAGGTCGTCGAGCGGCTCCTCCCGCTGTACCTGAGCGCGCAGCAGGACGGTACCTTCATCAACCTCGACATGGAGGAGTACCGCGACCTCGACCTGACGATCGCCGTCTTCACGCGCATCCTCGGCGATCCGCGATTGCACGGTCTCGAGGCGGGGATCGTGCTGCAGGCGTACCTGCCCGACGCCCTGCCGGCGCTCGAAGGTCTCACCGCTTGGGCGCAGGAGCGCATCGCAGGCGGTGGGGCGCGCATCAAGGTGCGCCTCGTGAAGGGCGCCAACCTCGCGATGGAGCGGGTGGATGCCGCGATGCACGACTGGTCGCTCGCGACCTACGGGACGAAGCTCGACTCCGATGCGAACTACGTGCGCTGCCTCGATTTCGCCCTCGAGCCGTCGCGCACGGCGGCGGTGCGCGTCGGCGTCGCCGGGCACAACCTCTTCGACATCGCCTACGCGTGGCTCCTCGCGGGGCAGCGCGGAGTGCGCGACGGCGTCGAGTTCGAGATGCTGCTCGGGATGGCGCAGGGTCAGGTCGAAGCCGTCACGCGCGAGGTCGGGCACGTCCTCCTCTACGTGCCGGTCGTGCGTCCGGACGAATTCGACGTCGCGATCAGCTACCTCGTGCGCAGGCTCGAGGAGAACGCGTCGAGCGACAACTTCCTCTCCGCGGCCTTCGAACTCGCCGACGACCCCTCGATGTTCGAGCGGGAACGCGATCGGTTCCTCGCGTCGCTCGAGCGTGCGGCCGATCCTTCACTCCCGACGGGACCGAACCGCGCGCAGGATCGCACGGCCGACGTGGCTCCCGTCGCCCGGCTCACGCGGCCCGCGGCGTCGGAGGACGCGGGCCTGACGGAGGCTGTCCTCGGCATCGCGCGTTCCGCGTCGACCGATCCCGGCGAGACCGTGCCCGTGGCAGGGCCCGTCGATGCGCAGCTGTTCGGCGGAGAGGCCTTCGTCGACACGGCCGTCTTCTCGTCGCGCGAGTCGCGCACCGGAGCGCAGGGGGCGCCGGGGTTCCGCAATGCGGCCGACTCCGATCCGGCGCTGCCGGCCAATCGTGCGTGGGCTCGCGACATCCTCGCGCGCGTCGACGGCTCGACCGCCGGCGACGCGACGGTCGCGGCATCCCACGTCTCGGATCCTGCCGTGCTCGACGACATCGTCGCCCGGGTCCGCGCGGCGGCAGCCGTCTGGGGCGCGACCCCGGCGGCCGAGCGCGCCGTCGTGCTGCAGACGGCGGCGCGGACGCTCGAAGCGAGGCGCGGCGAGCTCATCGAAGTCGCCGCGTCCGAGACGGGCAAGATCTTCGCCGAGGCGGACGTCGAGGTCAGCGAAGCGGTCGACTTCGCGAGCTACTACGCCGCGACCGCCCGCGAGCTCGACAGCGTGAGCGGTGCCGTCTTCGAGCCGGCGAAGCTCACGGTCGTCACGCCGCCCTGGAACTTCCCTCTCGCGATCCCGGCCGGCGGCGTGCTCGCGGCCCTCGCCGCGGGCTCCGGCGTTCTGTTCAAGCCGGCGCATCAGGCTCGTCGCTGCGCCGCCGTCATCGCCGAGGCGCTCTGGGAGGCCGGAATCCCGCGCGACCTGCTCGCTCTCGTGACGCTCGACGAGCGCGAGCTCGGCACGCAGCTGATCTCGCATCCCGACGTCGACCGCGTCATCCTGACCGGCGCATGGGAGACCGCGGCGCTCTTCCGCTCGTGGCGGCCCGATTTGCCGCTCCTGGCCGAGACCAGCGGCAAGAACGCCATGATCGTCATGCCGTCCGCAGACCTCGACCTCGCGGCATCCGACCTCATCAAGAGCGCCTTCGGCCACGCGGGGCAGAAGTGCTCGGCGGCCTCCCTCGCGATCCTCGTCGGATCCGTGGGCCGCTCCCAGCGCTTCGCGCGGCAGCTCGTCGACGCGACGACCTCGCTCCGCGTGGGTCCGCCCACCGATGCGCTGAGCGAAGTGCCTCCCGTCATCGAGAAGCCGCACGGCAAACTCGCGTGGGCGCTCACGACCCTCGACGAGGGCGAGCAGTGGCTCGTCGAGCCCGCGCCGGTCGACCACGGCCCGGAGTACGCCGGCCGCTTCTGGCGTCCCGGCATCCGCACCGGGGTGCAGCCGGGCTCCCGCTTCCACCTCGAGGAGTTCTTCGGGCCCGTGCTCGGGGTCATGCACGCGAGCTCGCTCACCGAGGCGATCGAGCTGCAGAACGCCGTCGCGTACGGCCTCACGGCGGGGCTGTACACGCAGGATCCCGACGACCTCGACCAGTGGCTCGACACGGTGCAGGCGGGCAACCTCTACGTCAATCGCGGCACGACGGGCGCGATCGTCCAGCGCCAGCCGTTCGGCGGCTGGAAGCGCTCCTCGGTCGGCGCCGGCACCAAGGCGGGCGGACCGAACTACCTCATCGGCCTCGGGTCGTGGCGCGCGTCCGCCGGCGGACAGGCGTCGTCGACCCTTCACCTGCGCGGCCTCGACTCGCGTCTCACGACGATCATCGAGGCGGCGCAGCCCTCGCTCGGCTACGAGGAGTTCGAGTGGCTGCGACGCGGCGCTCTCTCGGACGCGATCGCGTGGGACCGCGAATTCGGCCAGGTCAAGGACGTCTCGCGCCTGGGCGTGGAGCGCAACCTGTTCCGCTATCGGCCGATGCCGGGAGTGACGGTGAGGGCGACGATGGATGCCGCGCCCCACGCGATCCTGCGGGTCGCGCTCGCCGGCGTCCGGGCCGGTGCCCCGTTCGCGATCAGCGCGGTCACGGGCCTTCCCGCGCCGATCCGGCGCGCGCTGTCGGACGTCGGCGTCGCGGTGTTCGTCGAGTCCGATGACGAGTGGCTCGCGCGCGCCGCGGGCGAGCGGCCGTCGCGGGTCCGATTCGTCGGGTCACCGGCATCCACAGCCCTCGCGCACCGCGCGCTCGCCGAGGCGACCGCCGGCGACCCCGACATCGCCGTGTACGACAACGAGGTGACGACGGCCGGCCGGCTGGAGCTGCTGCCGTTCCTTCACGAGCAGGCCATCGCGATCACCGCGCACCGTTTCGGCAACCCCGACCCTTGGACGGAGAAGGTCATCTGAGGCCGAGTTAGATAAACAACTTATCTTTCTGGCTCCGCGGTTACGAATCGGCGAACATGTACGAGGGGAGTGATCGACCCGGCCATCCTGGGGGGAGTGCCGGCTGAGGTCACCCGCAACAACACTGGGGTCAGCGGCCCGGGTCGTCCTGGCGACCCGCGGCCGCTGCGGTGTTTCCGGCATCCGGTTCGTCGCGGACCATGAAGACTTCGACGAGTCCGCGCGCGGCGATGCCGAAGAGCGTCCACGATCCGGCGGGCAGCGGTGCACCCTCCTCGATCTCGTACATCGGGTGATCGAGGCCCTCGGCCGCGCGGACGGCGAAGCCCTCGCCCAGCGCCGCCATGGCCTCGGCGAAGTCCTGGACGGTGAAGGGGTCCCGCATCCGCAGACCGACGCGCGGCATGATCTCGGTGTAGAAGGCGGTGAAGTCCGCGATCGACTCCGCATGCCGCTCGGCACTCGCTTCGCGGAGTTCGGGCCAGCTGCCGGCCGCGGTCCGCAGAGCGAGCGCCGTGATGAACGCGTGCGAGTCGCGCGACTCCGGTTCGCGGTGGAACCGCGACGCGTACTCCACGTGATCCTGGGTCGTCGCGCGGAGGACGTCATCCATCGATCCATCGTCCTCGAGCACGCTCCGGGCGGCCCTCTCGGCGCTGGTCGACGGCGGCGCGAATCGCAGGCTCACCATCTCGATCGACAGGTCGCGATGGAAGTCGTCCTGATCCGCCCAGATGCGGTACGCCGCGCCCGTGGTCAGCCCGACGCTGCGCAGCACCTCCTGCAGGCGGATGTGCTGGACCCCGGCAGAAGCTCCGCGCTCGAGCAGCAGCTTCAACCCCGCGTCGAGGATGAGCTTGCGCGTCTCCTCGGCTGTACGCCTCCCCATGGACCCAGAATCCCAGGTGGCCGCCTGAAACGCCAAACCTTGCCCGCGATATCGACACGAATCGGCGCGTTGTGCTAGCGCGCGTCGTAGTCTGGCGCCATGGACTTCCTCTTCGTGATCGCGATGGCCGCCCTCGTGGCGATCGGCTTCTGCGCGTGGGCGTTCGTCCACTGGTACCGCAGATACACCGACCAGCGTGACGACCTTCTGCGTGCGGGTGATCCGGGTGTCGAGTCGACGCCGTACGAGGCCAGTCGACGTGCAGAGGGCAAGGCCGCCTGGACGCGCATCACCGGGATGTGATGGCGTGGCGGAGCAGATCACGCAGCAGCGGATCCTCGAGCACGTGCAGCGGCTCGGCGAGCTGTATCCGCCGATCTCACTCGATTCGGTGGACCGACAGGTGCACGACCCGCGGGCGGTGGCCGACAGATACGGCCACGTCGTGGACTACCTCGCCCGTGTCGAGCTCGAGGTCGATCGCAACGTTCTGGAGCTCCTCGTGCTGCTGCCGGACGTGCAGGAGGTCGACCGACTCTTCTACGCCGACGTGTGGCAGCCGCAGGAGATCCAGCACGGACTGATCCTCGATCGCCTGCAGCAGGATCTCGGCCGCCCGGCGACGACGCCCGAACTCGAGGTGTCGATGAAGATGAAGGTCATGGGTGCGCTCGCGCACCTGTCATCCATCCAGGACATCGCTCGCCTGCTGTACTACCTCACGGGTGCGAGCACGGAACGCCAGGCGGTGCTCGCCTACAACGTCATCAACGACGGGATGCGAGAGCTCGGCGAGACGGCGATCGCCGAGACCATCATCACGCCGATCAAACAGCAGGAGCCGGGCCACTTCGCGTTCTACCGGATGTCGGCGACGGCGATGATCCAGGCCGGCGAGCTGCGGCCGTGGCAGCGCTACCTCGCCCGCGTCCTGCGCGAGAAGACGTACAACCTCGTCGGCACGAACGGCCAGGACCGCTACCGCGCGCAGATGGGCGGCGTCGTCACGGCGCTCGGGTTCGCGACCGATCTCGAGAAGTACGCGCGTGAGGTCGGCCGCATCGAGGCGCAGCTGCTGTGGGCCGATCACCGGGGCATGGAGTTCCCGCCGTACGTCCTGTGGGCGCTCCGCGAGTCCATCGATCTCTACCGGGAACGCGGGTTCGACGCCGCCTGACGCTGCCCGTCGCCCGCCCCGGCATCCGCCTCTGTAAAGAATTATTGACATGGATGCCGGAGCCGTCGTACTCTTCACGTGTAAAGAATTCTAGACACGGAGGATGCCATGGTCTACGAGGAGCGCAACACCTGGGCGGGTCTCATCGTTCTGGTGATCGCCATCCCGATCTACGTCGTCGTCGTGCTGCAGCAGGCGGCGGGGGGTCCCCTCACCGACGTCGAGTGGTGGCCGATCATGCTGTGGACCATCGTCGCGAGCATCGTGGCGACCATCGTCGTCAGCATCGTGTGGGGAGTCCTCGCCGGCATGCGCGACCCCGGTGGCGTCGGAAAGTCCGACGAACGCGACCGCGACATCGCCCGCATGGGCAGTCGCGTGGGTCAGGCCTTCACTGTGATCGCCGCCGTCGGCGTCATCGTGCTGTGCGCGTTCGAGGTCGACTGGTTCTGGATCGCCAACACGATGTTCTTCGGCTTCGCGCTGTCGGCGTTCATCAGCGGCATCGCGAGCGTCATCGCGTACCGCCGGGGGCTCGTCTGATGGTGAAGCCCACCCGCGTCACCAACACCATCCGCGCGGTGCGCGAATCAGCGGGCATGACGCAGGCGGATCTCGCCGGTCGCATCGGCGTCACACGCCAGACCCTCATCGCGATCGAGCAGGGCAAGTACTCCCCGACGCTCGAGCTCGCGTTCCAGATCTCCCGCGTCTTCGGGGTGGGCCTCGACGACGTCTTCCACTACCCCGAGGAGCACGCATGACCATTCCGACCATCGCCGACACCATGATCGCCTGGCGCCAGCACGCCTACGGCGGCGCCGACACGGTCGTCGCCGAGACGATCCCCGTCCCACGACCGAAGAAGGGGGAGGTGCTCGTGCGCTTCGAGGCCGCGTCGATCAACTCGGGCGACATCCATCTCATGCGGGGCGAGCCGCGACTCGTCCGTCTCTTCTTCGGACTCCGTCGGCCGAGGGTGCGGGGGCGCGGCATGGACCTCGTGGGACGCGTCGTCGCCGTGGGCGACGGAGTGGATGCCCTCGCTCCCGGCGACCGGGTCGTGGGGGCGGCCGGCGAGACGCTCGCCGAGTACGTCGCCGTCAAGGCCTCTCGCGTGTCGCCCGTGCCCGACGGACTCGCCCCCGAGCTGGCGGCCTGCCTGCCGATCGCCGGCAACACCGCGGTGACGGTGCTCGACGCCTGCGGGGTGGGGTCGGGCTCGCGCGTCCTCGTGATCGGTGCGGGCGGGGGCGTCGGCACGCTCACGGTGCAGCTCGCCGCCGATCGCGGCGCCGAGGTGTGGGCCACGTGCGGAGCGCGCGCGGAGGCCCTCCTGCGCGAACTCGGGGCATCCCGCACCTTCGACTACCGCACTCTGGCGCTCTCGTCGCTGCCCGCCGGACACTTCGATGCCGTCGTCGACATCGCGGGCGAACCCCCGCTCGACACGCTGCGCGCGCTCCTCGCCGACGGGGGGACCGTCGCACTCGCCGGCGGCGACGGCGGCCGCCTCCTCGGGCCGATCCCGCGGATCATCAGGTCGCTGTTCGTCGCCCGGCCGGGTCGTCGATTCCGCTCCGTCACCGCCGTGACCAAGACCTCCGTGACGGCGGAACTGGTCGAACTAGCGGCCGCCGGCCGCCTCACCCCGGCGATCGAGCGCACCTTCGCCCTCGCCGAGGCCGGCGCCGCGCTCGCGCACGTCGAGTCCGGCCGGACGGTCGGCAAGGTCGTCGTCACCGCCGCGGGATCCTGACCTACGTGCGGCTCGGGCGCGCGCGGAAGTGCTAGCGTCTGGGATGCCCGCCGCGGCTCAACCGCGACGGCGATGTCATGGTGTGTCGCGCACAGGGAGGATTCGTTCGCACATGCGCCCTCTCCACCTCACTGTCGCCGTACTCACCTTCCACCGCGCCGATCAGCTCGTGGAAGGGCTGACGCCCATCATCGACCAGGTGCGTGGCCTGGCTGCGGCAGGGGGAGCGGTGTCGGCCGGCCGCGTGCTGGTCGTCGACAACGATCCCGCGGCGAGTGCGCGATCCGTGGTGACCTCGCTCGGTGCGCCGGACGTTGACTACGTCGTCGAACCGGCGCCGGGGATCGCCGCAGCCCGAGGTCGGGCGCTTCGGGAGGCTGACGCATCGGATCTCCTGATCTTCATCGACGACGATGAACGACCGCGCCCGGGGTGGCTGGCGACGCTCGTCGAGACATGGCTGCGCCACGAAAGCGCAGCCGTGGCCGGCCGTGTGGTGCCCGTCTTCTCCGAGCCGGTCCCCCCTTGGATCGAGGCCGGACGATTCTTCGTGCGCCGATCGATGCCGACTGGCACCGAGGTGAGCGCCGCAGCTGCAGGCAATCTGCTCCTCGACGTCGCTCAGCTGCGGAGTCTCGGCGTGGAGTTCGATGGCCGCCTGGGCCTCGGCGGCGGCGAGGACACTCTCCTCACCCGAACCCTCGTCGCCCGAGGTGGGCGGATCGTCTGGTGCGACGAATCCGTGGCGGAGGATCACGTGCCGGCCTCCCGTATGACGCGAGCCTGGGTGCTGCGACGCGCCTGGAGTCATGGCAACACCTCGGTCGTCGTCGATCTCATCCTCGGTGCATCGCGCGCGCAGCGGGCGCGGGTGCGGATCTCAGCGGCGGTCGGCGGCTGCGCGCGCGTCGTCGCGGGCGGCGTGCAAGCACTGATCGGCGCGGTTACCCGGTCCCGGTACCACTCGGCGCGGGGGCTCCGCGCCGTGTATCGCGGCGCGGGGATGGCCGTCGCCTCGATAGGTGTCACCTACCATGAGTACTCCCGCCCCGCCGCGAGCGCTTCTGCAACGGCACCTGCGGGTGGATCCGACGATACCGAGGACTGACGTGAGCACACTCCGACGATCGGTCGGTCGCTTCGTGAGGGAGCACAGCGCCGTGATCGGCTCAATCGTCTCCGTGACGACCGACGCGCGCGTCGTCGTCCTCACATACGACGACGGGCCGGACCCGGTGGCGACCCGTGCGATCCAGGACGAGCTCGAAGCGTCGGGAGCCACGGCGACGTTCTTCGTGCTCCTGACTCAAGCGCGTCGCCATGGCGATGTCGTCCGTGAGACCATCGCACGTGGGCATGAGGTCGCCCTGCACGGCATCGACCATCGATCCCTGGTCGACTTCCCGAGCGCCGAGGTCCGTCGACGGTGTGTCGATGGACGTGCCGAACTCGAGGACATCGCCGGTACGCGTGTCCGATGGCTCCGTCCGCCGTACGGACGTCAGACGCTGAGGACGTGGCGCGTTGTCCGATCGACGGGGCTCGAGCCCGTCATGTGGGGGCCGAGTCTGCGCGATTCCGTTCCGATGCCGCTGGACCGACGCATAGCAACGACCCTGACCTCGACGCAGAACGGTTCCATCCTCCTCGCGCATGACAGATTCGCGAACGCCGACGACGGGGCGGCCGATGGGGACGAACCGGACATCGACAGGCCTGGGTTGACTCGCGGTTTGCTCGAGGCGCTCTCCTCATCGAACCTTCAGGGGGTCTCACTCGATCGCGCTCTGCTCAACGGCGTGCCGCTCCGAGGGGCGTGGTTCGGTCGCTGACCCGCTCAGCGCGAGCCGGAGACGCGAAGGAGCGGGCACGATGGGCGGCGACGAGCGCGGCGCGCAGGGGCAACCCCACGACGAGGGCCACGCGGCCGGCGGCCGTGCGGTCGAGCGGCCCGAGCGCGCGCTTGCGCTCCCACGTGTCGCGCAGCCTGCCGCCGCGGCGGGCGAGAGGGGCCCGGTGCGGCAGAAGCCCCTCGCGGCGGCGCTCGACGTGCTCGGCGACGACGGCGGTCCAGTCGTCGTCGGCAGGGTCGTGCAGGTAGTTCTCGTGAATCCACGACGGATCGGGATGCCGGAACCGGCGGGCCGCGGCATCCACCAGGTCGCCGAGAAGTCCGCTGCCCTCGAAGACGACGTTGATGAGCTCGGGCGAGACGCCGAACGAGTCGATCGCCACGACCGGGACGCCACGGGCGACCGCCTCGATCGCGGCGGTCGAGCTCACCGTCACGAGTCCTCCGGCGGTGTCGAGCGCCGTCCGCATGGGCGCCGTCGAGATCACGAGGTTCGGCGGCAGTGGCGCGAACCGCTCGAGCAGCTCGGGGTAGGGATCGGACTCGGCGTGCGTCTGGTGCTCTCCGCTCTCGCCGCGCACCTTCACCACCACTCGGCGATCGGGATGCGCTCGCGCCGCGGCGAGCAGCATCGCCGCGATGCTCAGCCGATCTGCCCGTTCGAGGGGCACGAGCGCCTGCGCCGCGAACACGAGGTCGTCGCCTCTCGTCGCGCGGTGACGTCCTGCGAAGGGCAGGCTCGCGAGAGCGAACTTCTGGGGGACGTCCATGCGCTCGGCCAGCGCGTCGAACTCCCTGACCTCGCGATGGGAGTGCACGACGAAGACATCGCACTGGGCGCGATAGAGGATCGCCTTGCGCGTGGCGGGGATGGAGATGCCGGGAAGGCCGGTCACGACGACCGCGAACGGCGCGCGCTCGGCGACGGTGCGCGCGACGACGCGGGCGAGAGGTCCGCGCGCGGCGACGAGCACCGCGTCGGGCGGACGCGTCGAGAGCGCGTGCTCGAGCTCGTGGAAGGTCGCGCGGCGGGCGGTCGCGGCATCCAGTCCGCTCCCCGCCAGGGCTGAACGCAGCTGCGCGTCGCTCACGACAGCGGGAGTGTCGAGCACGATCAGCTCGACATCCCACTCCGCGGCAGCCGTTCCGAGCAGCGCGGCACCCCACTTCACGTACGAGTCGGTGTCGGCGACGCCGACGACCCGCAGCCGCGAGGTCGTCACGCCGGGACGCGCCGGAGCTTCGCCATCGCGGCCAGCTCGCCGTCGTAGACGCGCTTGACGCCGTCGCCGAGCGCCGACTCGATGATGCGGATGTCGCGCACGAGGTGCTGCAGGCCCGCGGGCTCGAGCGACGCGGCGTGGTCGGATCCCCACATCGTGCGGTCGAGCGTGATGTGGCGCTCGACCGCGACGGCGCCGAGCGCGACGGCGGCGAGCGAGACCTGCAGGCCGCGCTCGTGTCCCGAGTAGCCGACGGCGACGCCCGGGAACCGATCGCGCAGCGTCGGGATCATCCGCAGGTTCGCCTCGTCGGGCTCCATCGGGTAGGTGGACGTCGCGTGCATCAGCACGAGGCGGTCGGTGCCGAGCACATCGGTCGCGCGATCGATCTGCTCGATCGTCGACATGCCCGTCGAGAGGATGACGGGCTTGCCCGTGTCGCGCAGCGCCTGGAGGAGCCCCGTGTCGGTGAGGCACGCCGAGGCGACCTTGTGAGCGGAGACGCCGAGGTCCTCGAGGAACGCGACGCTCGGCTCGTCCCACGGCGAGGCGAACCACTCGAGGCCACGGAGCATCGCGTGATCGGAGACCTCGATGTACTCGTCGCGGTCGAACTCGACGCGGCGGCGGTAGTCGAGGTAGGACATCGTGCCCCACGGCGTCTCGCGCGGCATGTCGCGCATGTGCTCGGGGGTCGAGATCTCGGGCGTGCGCTTCTGGAACTTGACGGCGTCCGCGCCGGCATCCGCCGCGACGTCGATGAGCCGCTTCGCGAGCTCGACGTCGCCGTTGTGGTTGAGGCCGATCTCGGCGATGACGTAGACGGGGCGCCCGCCTCCGACGACCCGGGATCCGATGGTGACGGTCATGAGGGCGTCCTCTCGTGGGGAATGGATGCGGTTCTCTCGCGTGCGCGCAGCACGAGGTCGGCGAGTTCGCGCACGGCGCCTTCGCCGCCCCCGCACTCGAGCACCGCGCGCGCCGATGCCACGACGAGCGGATGCGCGTCGCACACCGCGACGGGCCAGCCGACGATCTCGAGGCAGCCGAGGTCGTTGACGTCGTTGCCGAGGTACGCGATCCGCGAGAGGGGGATGGATGCGGCATCCGCCCATGCCCGCAGGCTCGCGGCCTTGTCGTCGACCCCCTGCCGCACCTCGACCTGCAGCTTCGCCGCGCGAGCCGAGACGACCGGGTTCTTCTCGGTCGACAGGATCAGCACCGGAACACCGGCGCGGCGCAGGAGCGCTGTACCCATGCCATCGGAGCGGCTCACGCGCACGGCCTCCTCACCGTCTTCGGTGACGGTCACGGTGTCGTCGGTGTGGACGCCGTCGAAGTCGGTCACGACGGCGTCGACGTCGATCGGGGCGACCGCATCGAGGAGCGGCGCCATGGCCCGCGCGAGCGCGAGCTCGTCGTGGGTGTCGATCTCGATCGCGGTGCGCGCGGGCACTTCGGCGATGCCGATGCTGCCGAAGAAGCGGTGTCCGACCGCGCGGAAGGCCTTGGCGCGCATGACGTAGAACGCGCCGGTCTCGAGGAAGTGCGGTTCGCGGTCCTGTCGTCGCGGCCGGCGGGAGGCGTCGTGGTTGATCGCGGTCGCGGCGGCACCCGCTCCGCGGGACCACAGGAAGCCGTACGTCTCGACGGCCGAGAAGACGGTGTCCCGGCGGCGCGAGCGCACGAGCTGGACGGCTTCGCAGAGCGCCTCGGGGTCGATGAACGGCGATGTCGCCTGCAGGAACGCGAGGATGCCCACATCCACGCGCCGCTCCTCGAGCACATCGAGCGCGTGCAGCAGTGCGCTCTCGGACGACGCTTCGTCGCCGGCGAGGTCGGTGGGGCGCTGGACGACGTCGGCGCCCCACTCCCGTGCGACGTTCGCGATCTCGGTGTCGTCGGTCGAGACGACGACGCGATCGACCTCCGTGCACCGCTGGGCCGCGACGATCGCCCGGGCGACGAGGGCGATGCCGCCGACGCGACGCAGGTTCTTGCGCTCGATGCCCTTCGATCCGCCTCTGGCGGGGATGATCGCGACGACTTCGCTCATGATGCGACCCGCGTCCTCGTCCGGCCCGTTCGCACGACCGAGCCGGTGCCCGCGAGGACGAGGGGCAGGGTCGAGGTCGTGCTCGAGGGCAGCGTGAAGATCTCGAGGGGCACGCGCGTCCCGGCGAGCACGAGCTCGACCGGCAGATCGGAGTGTCCGATCGTCACTCCGGGCACGGCGGCGACCGCCTCGAGCTGCCGGTTCGTCTCACGCCGGTGCGGCAGGTACACCACCGGTCCGGCGGCCGCCGTCGCGGCGACCCACTGCAGGTACAGCGGCAGCGGCATCCGCCCGTCGACGGGTCGCGCGCTGCCGAGCGCGATCCGCGTCCTGGGGAGCGTGGGCGCCGGAGCGGAGCCGCGGGTCCACTCGAACGCGTGCGAGCGGATGCCGAAGCCGCGGTCGGCGAGGTCGTCGCTGCGCTGTGCGCCGAGGTCGAACGCCGTGAAGAGCTCGACGCGACCGCGGCGTGCCAGTCGCAGCACCTTCTCGAGCGCGAACGGGCGGAGAGTGGTGGTGAGACCGCGCTCCGCGACCCCCGGCCGCGCATAGGGGCGATGGCCGAGAAGGCTCGCGGCGAAGGCGATCGCGTTGGCGCCGTCATCCAGGAACGTGATCCGCTGCGGGCGCAGGACGGATGCCGCGAGCCGGAACTGACCCGAGAAGCCGTCGCCCACGACCCAGTGCCCGTGGCGCGACAGCAGCGACCAGGGGATGCCGACGTACGGCTCGAGTGCGCCGAACCGCGCGCCCCGGGCGAGGAGCTCATCGGCCGTCGCCGACATCTGGGCGGTCAGCCGGCCCGCGACGGGCACGCGTCGATCCTCGACCGCCGCCCACTCGGCGGCGCCGACGAGCTGCAGAGGCGATTCCACCCAGGCCAGCACGGCATCCTTGTCCACGGTCACACTCCTTTCCCACACCCTGCGCGGCGCACGTGTCGTCGGGTCGAGCAGAAAGCGACCGGAACGTGAACGGTGGGGGTCATCCGGAGGCGGCATGCGAGAATGGATGCCGGCGTGCCCGTGTCGCCGGCTCTGATCACCCGAGCACCGCCGGGCCCATGGACAGCGTCCGCCGCACTCTCGCGAGGAGATCCATGACTACGCCCGACACCGTCACCACCGGCGCCCCGACCCGCATCGCGCAGCACCGCACCTACCTGATGTGCCGCCCCGAGCACTTCACGGTGAGCTACACGATCAACCCGTGGATGGAGCCGGCCAACCCGACCGACACCGCCAAAGCCGTTGCGCAGTGGCAGAAGCTCTACGACGCCTACATCGAGCTCGGACACGAAGTCCACCTGATCGACCCGATCGCAGGTCTGCCCGACATGGTCTACACGGCCAACGGGGGCTTCCTCATCGACGGCACCGCGTACGGCGCGAAGTTCCGCTTCGCCGAGCGCGCGCCCGAGGGCCCCGCATTCATGGAGTGGTTCGCCGCGAACGGCTTCACCGTGGCCGAGCCGGTCGAGGTCAACGAGGGAGAGGGCGACTTCCTGCTCGTGGGCGACGTGATCCTCGCAGGCACGGGTTTCCGCTCGACCGGCGACAGCCACCGCGAGCTCGGCGAGATCTTCGGCAGGGAGGTCGTCTCGCTCACGCTCGTCGACCCGCGGTTCTACCACCTCGACACCGCGATCGCGGTGCTCGACCCCGTGCAGGGCGAGGGTGGAGTCGACAAGGCGAACATCGCCTATCTGCCCCACGCCTTCGACGAGGCGTCGCAGGAGGTCCTCGCCGAGCGCTTCCCCGAGGCCATCCGGGTGTCGGACGAAGACGGCGCCGTCTTCGGCCTGAACTCGTCGAGCGACGGCTACAACGTCATCATCTCGCCGCGCGCGAAGGGATTCGAGCAGCAGCTGCGCGAGCGGGGCTACAACCCGATCCTCGTCGACCTGTCCGAGCTCCTGCTCGGCGGCGGCGGCATCAAGTGCTGCACGCTGGAGCTGCGCCGATGACCACGCAGACGTACGTGCCGGATGCCGCGACCTCGGCGATCATCGAGTCCGAGTCCGAGCACGTCGCGCACAACTACCACCCGCTCCCCGTCGTCATCTCACGCGGTGAGGGAGCGTGGGTGACCGATGTCGAGGGCAAGCGCTACCTCGACCTGCTGTCGGCGTACTCCGCGCTCAACTTCGGGCACGGGCATCCCGCGATCCTCGCCGCCGCGCGCGAGCAGCTGGGTCATCTGACGCTCACGAGCCGCGCGTACCACAACGACCAGCTCGGCCCCTTCGCCGCGGCGCTCGCCGAGCTCTGCGGCAAAGACATGGTGCTGCCGATGAACACGGGCGCGGAGGCCGTCGAGACGGGCATCAAGGTCGCGCGGGCGTGGGGCTACCGCGTCAAGGGGATCACTCCGGATGCCGCGACCATCGTCGTGGCGGGCGGCAACTTCCACGGCCGCACGACGACGATCGTCGGGTTCAGCGACGACCCCGTCGCGCGGGAGGGCTTCGGACCGTTCACCCCCGGCTTCGTGCACGTGCCGTTCGGCGACGCCGACGCGATCGCCGCGGCGATCACGCCCGAGACGGCCGCCGTGCTCATCGAGCCGATCCAGGGCGAGGCCGGCGTCATCATCCCGCCCGACGGCTACCTCCGCGCCGTGCGCGAGATCTGCACGCGCGAGAACGTCCTGTTCATCGCCGACGAGATCCAGTCCGGCCTCGGCCGCGTCGGCGCGACCTTCGCGTGCGACCGTGCCGACGTCATCCCCGACGTGTACCTGCTCGGCAAGGCCCTCGGGGGCGGCATCCTGCCCCTCTCCGCCGTCGTCGCCGACCGCGAGATCCTCGGTGTCATCCAGCCCGGCGAGCACGGCTCGACCTTCGGCGGCAATCCTCTCGCCGCGGCGATCGGCCTGCGGGTCGTCGAGATGCTGCAGACAGGCGAGTTCCAGCGCCGCGGCGCGGCTCTCGGCGAGCACCTCGAGACGCGTCTGGCCGCCCTCGTGGACCACGGCGTCACGAGCTTCCGCGTCGCGGGCCTGTGGGCGGGCATCGACATCGACCCCGCGTACGGGACGGGCCGCGAGATCGCCGAGAAGCTCCTGGCCCGCGGCGTGCTCGCCAAGGACACCCACGGTCAGACGCTGCGCATCGCGCCGCCGCTGGTCGTGCGTGCGACCGAGCTCGACTGGGCCGTCGAGCAGCTCGCACTCGTGCTCAAGGGCTGACGCCTCTCGCCGAACCCACTCACGTTGGTCGAACCCCCACGGATTCGCGAGTGGGTTCGCGGAGAGCAGGCGGGTTCGCGATCGGGAGCGGCGCCCTACTCGAAGACGGTGATGAAGCGCTCGTGCCAGCCCGTCGCGCCGTCGGGGACGGGGTTCGCGCGGTCTTCCGTCTGGACCTCTCCGTCGGTGCTGATCGCGCGACAGCGCAGCAGGTGGTCGCCGGCGGTCGCTGTCCACGGCATGCTCCACTGCACCCACGTATCGTCCGAGATCGCAGCCGCCAGGCGCGCCGGCATCCATTCGCCCTCGTCGATCTGCACCTCGACGCCCGAGACGCCCACGTGCTGCTGCCACGCGACGCCGGCGATGACGGTGTCGCCGGCCTTGAGCCCCTGCGCCTTGCGGGGCACGTCGATGCGCGACTGCAGCTTGATGGGTCCGCGCTCCGACCAGCCGCGGTCCGTCCAGTACGCGCGGGCGCGATCGAACCGCGTGACCTCGAGCTCCGTCACCCACTTCGTCGCCGAGACGTAGCCGTAGAGGCCCGGCACGACCATCCGCACGGGGAAGCCGTGCTCGAGCGGCAACGGCTCGTCGTTCATGCCGATCGCGAGGATCGCGGCGCGACCGTCGTCGGTGAGCACCTCGAGGGGAGTGGATGCCGTGAAGCCGTCGATCGAGCGGGACAGCACCATGTCGGCGTCGGCCTGGGGGCTCACCCTCTCGAGCAGTGAGCGGATCGGGTAGCCCAGCCACTTCGCGTTGCCGATGAGGGTTCCGCCGACCTCGTTCGAGACGCACGCGAGGGTCGCCCAGCTCTCCTCGAGGGGGAGGGCGACCAGTTCGTCCCACGTCAGCACGATTTCGCGCTCGACCAACCCGTGGATGCGCAGGCTCCAGTCGCCGGGATCGATCTCGGGAACGAGGAGGGCCGTGTCGATCCGGTAGAACTGGTCGTTCGGCGTCACGACGCGCGCGAGACCGGGGATGTCGAGTTCGGCACCGGACGGCACGGGGGATGCCGCGACCGCCGGGGCCGGCAGGCGCAAGGCCGACCGGACGGCCTCGACCGCCGCGCCGCCCGCGCGACGCGCACTGGCGGCGATCGTCGCGAGCACGCCGACGCCGACGGCGACGCCGGTCACGGCGAAAAAGGCCCGCCGCGACGGCGCCGCGCCTTCGGCGACGACGGGTTCGCGGGGCTGCAGCATCCGGATCAGGCCCCACAGCGTCACGGCGGCGACCCCGCCGGCGATCGCGGCCGGCACCCACGCCAGCTGACCCGCGTCGGCGCGGGTCGTGGCGACGACGGCGCCGGCGATGCCGATGGCGGCGACGAGCACGACCCCCCACGGTGGGCGGCGCGCCTGCAGCCATCCCGCGAAGAAGGCGAGTCCGATCGCGACGATGCCGATCCCCACGAGGAGGGCGATCTTGTCGGCCGTGCCGAACAGGGCGATCGCGGTGTCCTTCGCCCACGACGGCGCCGCGTCGATGAGCGCGCCGCCGACGACGGCGAAAGGCCGCGACTCCGGGGCGATGAGCGCCCCCAGGAGCTCGCCGAGGCCCGCGCCCGCGGCGACGGAGGCGATGCCTGCGAGCCCTGCCAGAGGGACGGATGCGCGGCGCGAGGTCACGGTGTCAGAGTACGACCGCGGAGGCGTGGATGGGTCGATCGCGACGGATGCCCAGCAGACTCCACCGATCGAGTGCCGTGCGATCTGTGTGAAGATCATTCGTCGAAGGGGGCCCGATGACGTTGACAGATCCGACCTCGCTCGCGCGTCCGGTCGTCTCGCCCGACGAGGTGAGGACGATCCTGCACGATCGCTGGGCCCTGCCGGCGCCCGCCCACGAGCTCGGGAGCCAGCAGGATCGCAACTACCTCGTCGAGTCGGGTGACGGCAGGGTCGTGCTCAAGCTCGCGGGGGCGTCGACGACGCGCGACCAGCTCGTCGCGCAGCATCGCGCGCTCGCACGGCTGCGCGCCGCCGGGATCCGCGTTCCACAGCCCCTGCGAAGCCCTCTCGGCGAAGACATCGTCGAGGTGGCGCTGCCGGGCCGACCGGCGATGCTCACGCGCACCCTCTCCTTCGTCGAGGGCGAGCCGCTGATCGATCGCGAGCCGTACGGCATCGCCGAGGCGGCCTGCATCGGCGACGTCGCCGGACGCGTCGTGGCCGCCCTCGCCGGCTTCGACCACCCCGGCGCGCGCGGGTGGTCGCAATGGGACGTGCGTGAAGCGGGCTCGACCGTCTTCGGGCTCGCGGACGGGACGCCGCGGCCGCAGCGCGAGCTCGTCGAGGCCGCCGCCGAGCGCTCGCTCGCGCGCCTCTCGGGCGTCGCGGACGCCTTGCCGCTGCAGGTCATCCACGCCGACCTCACCGACGACAACCTCGTCATGGACGACGCGCTGGGCGTCGGCGTCATCGACTTCGGCGACCTCATGCGCACCTGGCGGATCGGTGAGCTCGTCGCCGCGGGCGCGTGCGCGTACTTCCGGGAAGACGCCGACGCCCTCTTCCTGCAGACGGTGCGCTCCTTCGCCCGGCACGTGCGCCTCACGGATGCCGAGCTGACCGCGCTCTGGCCGCTCGTGGTGCTGCGGACGGCGGTGCTCGTCGTCAGCGGCATCCATCAGACGACCATCGACGGCGACAACGACTACGCGCAAGAGCGGATGGCGGCCGAGTGGACGTCGTTCGAGGTCGCGTCCCGGCGTGATCCGGCAGGGATGGAGGCGCTCATCCGGGTCGCCGCCGCCGGGGTGCCGGCGCCCCCTGCGACGCTGCTCCCGCCCGATCTCACCTGCGCCGTGGTGGACCTGTCCGTCACGACGGAGGAGCTGTCCGAAGGCGACTGGCTCGACCCCGGGGCGGCCGAGCGGGTGCTGCGGCGCCACGCGGTCGCGGGAAGCGTCGCGCTCACGCGCTGGGGCGAGTATCGGCTGACCCGCACTCGACCACTCGCCGCGCGCGGGCAGGCGGCGACGCTCGCCGTCGGGGTGGACGTGATGTCGTCGACCGACCTCCCCCTTCTGGCCCCGTTCGACGGCGTGCTGAGCCGCACGCCGGAGGGAGTCGTGCTCACCGGTGGAACCCGGCGCCTGTGGATCGACGGCGTCGTGGCCGACGCGGTCGACGAGGAACGGATCTCGACCGGGTCGCCCCTCGGAGTCCTTCCGGCCGACGCTCTCGGCCGCGTCCAGCTGTCGCAGGGCGATGGGCTGCGCAGCGCGCCGTTCGCGCTGCCCGGCGATGCCGAGGAGGCGACGGCGTCATCGCCCGACCCGTCGGATCTCCTCGGCGTCGATGTGCGCGCCCCCGACGTCGGTGTCGAACCTCTGCTGCGGCGTCGCTCGGCCGTCTTCGCCGACGCGCAGGAGCACTACTACGCGCACCCCCCGCAGATCGAGCGCGGATGGCGCGAGTACCTCATCGACGTCCACGCGCAGACGTACGTGGACGTCGTGAACAACGTCACGCTCGCGGGGCACGCCCACCCCGGCATCGTGCGCGCGGCGGCTCGCCAATGGGGGCTCCTCAACACGAACTCGCGCTTCCACTACGAGGCGGTCACCGAGCTGTCCGAGCGTCTGGCCGCCCTCGCGCCGGAGGGCCTCGACCGCGTCTTCCTCGTCAACAGCGGGAGCGAGGCCGTCGACCTCGCTCTGCGCCTGGCGATGACCGCGACCGGTCGCGACCGCATCGTCGCGGCGCGCGAGGCCTATCACGGGTGGACCATCGGTGCCGACGCCGTCTCGACCTCGATCGGCGACAATCCGCGTGCGCTCGCGACACGCCCCTCGTGGGTGGAGCTGCTGGATGCGCCCAATCCGGTCCGCGGCACGCACCGCGGAGCGGACTCGGGCCCGCGCTATCTCGCGGACGTCGACGAGCAGCTCGTCGCACTCGGCGGAGCCGGGCGCGACCGGATAGCCGGCGTCATCCTCGAGCCGATCTTCGGCAACGGCGGGGGCGTGCTCCTCCCCGACGGCTACGTCGCGGGCGTCTACGAGCGCATCCGCGCGCTCGGCGGCGTCTGCATCTCGGACGAGGTCCAGGTCGGCTACGGCCGGCTCGGCCACCACTTCTGGGGCTTCCAGCAGCAGGGCGCGGTGCCCGACATCATCGCCGTGGCCAAGGCGATGGGCAACGGTCAGCCTCTCGGCGCGGTCATCACGACGACCGCGATCGCCGAGGCGTTCGAACAGGAGGGCAGTTTCTTCTCGTCTGCCGGGGGCAGCCCGGTCAGCAGCCGGGTCGGGATCGCGGTGCTGGATGCGATCGAGGACGACGACCTGCAGGGCAACGCCCGCCGCGTCGGAGAGGCGTTCGCCGGGGCGCTTTGCACCCTCGCCGAGACCCACCCCGCGATCGGCGCCGTGCACGGGATGGGCCTCTACCTGGGGCTCGAACTCGTCGATCCGGTGACGCAGGCGCCCGCCACCGCCCTGGCGCACAGCCTGTGCGATGCGCTCCTCGAGGAGGGGTGCATCGTGCAGCCCACGGGAGACCACAAGAACGTCCTCAAGATCAAGCCGCCGCTGTGCATCACGCTCGAGGCGACCGCGTTCGTGGCATCCGCACTGGACCGCGCTCTCACCGCTGCCGGGTCGTGACGGACCGACACGGTGACCCCCGACGGGGCCTTCCTGCGGCGGGCACCTTCTGAAACACTTCGGCAACACGGCCCGGACTAGGCTCTCCCCATGGGTGATCTGTTCGACGGCTACGGCTCGACGCTGGCGCCGCGCAAGACGGCATCCGGCGTGCCCGCCTTCGACGAGATGTTCGGCAGCCCGGCCAGTTCCGGCGAGCCGGCCGAGTCGCGCCAGGCGTATCGCGAGCTGTATCAAGCGCTCGCGAAGATGACGCAGGAAGAGCTGCGCGGCCGCACCGATTCGCTCGCGAGCTCGTACCTCGCACAGGGCGTGACGTTCGATTTCGCGGGCGAGGAGCGCCCGTTCCCGCTGGATGCCGTGCCCCGCATCATCACGTACGACGAGTGGTCGCGCGTCGAGGCGGGGGTCAAGCAGCGCGTGCGCGCGCTCGAGGCCTTCCTCGACGACGCCTACGGCCGCCAGCACTGCGTGCGCGACGACGTCCTGCCCGCCGGGCTCATCGCGTCATCCCAGTACTTCTACCGTCAGGCCGCCGGCATCCACTCCGCGAACGGCGTGCGGATCCATGTGTCGGGCATCGATCTGATCCGCGACGAGCACGGCGAGATGCGGGTGCTCGAAGACAACGTGCGCGTCCCCTCCGGAGTCTCGTACGTGATCTCCAACCGCCGCGTCATGGCGCAGACCCTTCCCGAGCTCTTCGTCTCGATGCGTGTGCGGCCCGTCGGCGACTACCCCAACAAGCTGCTCGCCGCGCTGCGTGCATCGGCCCCGCCCGGCGTCGAGGACCCGAACGTCGTCGTCCTGACGCCCGGCGTGTACAACTCCGCGTACTTCGAGCACACCCTGCTGGCCCGCCTCATGGGGGTCGAGCTCGTCGAGGGACGCGACCTGCTCTGCATCGGCGGCAAGGTGTTCATGCGCACGACGCGTGGCCCGAAGCGCGTCGACGTGATCTACCGCCGGGTCGACGACGACTTCATCGACCCGCTGCAGTTCCGTGCCGACTCGATGCTCGGTGCGCCGGGGCTCATGCTCGCCGCGCGCCTGGGCAACGTCACCATCGCGAACGCGGTGGGCAACGGCGTCGCCGACGACAAGCTGCTCTACACCTACGTGCCCGACCTCATCCGCTACTACCTCGCCGAGGAGCCGATCCTCAAGAACGTCGACACGTGGCGCCTCGAGGACCCAGGCGCCCTCGAAGAGGTCCTCGACCGGCTGCCCGAGCTCGTGGTCAAGCCCGTCGACGGATCCGGTGGCAAGGGCCTGGTCGTGGGGCCGGATGCCTCGCCCGCCGAGCTCGAGGCACTGCGCAAGCGGCTCATCGCCGACCCGCGCGGCTGGATCGCGCAGCCGGTCGTCATGCTGTCGACGATCCCCACCCTCGTCGAGGACGGGATGCGTCCCCGCCACGCTGATCTCCGGCCCTTCGCCGTCAACGACGGCGACGACATCTGGGTGCTCCCGGGCGGGCTGACCCGCGTGGCGCTGCCGGAGGGCGAGCTCGTCGTGAACTCGAGCCAGGGCGGCGGGTCGAAGGACACGTGGATCGTCGGCGGCGCCGCGCCCGGGCACGTCGAGTACGGGCAGGGCGCCGGCCTCGCAGGGCTCGTCGCGGATCAGGCATCCGTCACCGCCGCCATCCCGATCATCTACGACGCCGCCGCCCCGCCCATCCACTCGCCGCAGGACCGACCGCGATCGAACGTGGAGCAGCAGGAACAGCAGCAGCAGGCTCACGACGAGGACGGCTCATGCTGAGCCGCATCGCTGAGTCCTTGTTCTGGATCGGCCGCTACATCGAGCGGAGCGACGGCACGGCGCGCATCCTCGACGTGCACCTGCAGCTGCTGCTGGAAGACCCGTGGATCGACGAGGACACCGCGTGCCGGTCGCTCCTGAGCGTCATGGGCTCGCTGCCGCCCGCCGAACTCGAGATCGTCCGCCGCGAGGACGTGCTCGCCCGTCTCGCGGTCGACCGTCAGAATCCGTCGAGCATCGCATACGCCCTCACGGCGGCGCGTGAGAACGCCCGTCGCGCGCGCGAGATCGTGAGCACGGAGCTGTGGGAGACGCTCAACACGACCAGCGCACGGATGCCGCGGCGCCTGCAGACAGAGAAGGTCCACGAGTTCTTCCAGTGGGTGCGCGAGCGCGCGGCGCTCGCCGTCGGCATCGTCGATTCCTCGACGAGCCGCGACGAGGCGTGGCAGTTCTTCACCCTCGGCCGCAGCATCGAACGCGCGGACATGACCGCGCGCATGCTGGCCACGCGGTCGCTGACCGAGGCATCCGGTCCTTCGTGGACCACGATCCTGCGATCGTGCGGCGCCTACGAGGCATATCTGCGCACCTACCGCGGCATGCCCAGCGCGCGCAACGCCGCGGAGTTCCTGCTGCTCGACCGGCTGTTCCCGCGGTCGATCGTCTACTCGGTCTCGCGCGCCGAGGACTGCATGAGCGCCATCGACCCGCGGGCCGATCGCGTGGGGCACTCCAACACGGTGCTGCGTGCGCTGGGGCAGATCCGCAACGACCTGGAGTACCGGCCCATCAGCGAGATCCTGCACGAGCTGCCCGAGCACATGGATGCCGTGCAGAAGGTCACGCGCGAGGCATCCGAAGCCATCAGGCAGCGGTTCTTCCCGACCCAGGCCGAACCCAGCTGGATCGGAGAGATCTCGTGAAGCGTCTGAGGGTCGAGCACGCGACCGGATTCTCGTACCAGGGTGACGTCTCGGCGTCGTACAACGAGGCGCGGATGCTGCCGAGCTCGACCGACAGCCAGTTCGTGCTGAGCTCCGCCCTCGACATCGAGCCGTCGACGAGCGTCAACCAGTACGTCGACTACTTCGGCACGCGGGTCGCGGCCTTCGACGTGCTGTCTCCGCACAGCGACCTCAAGATCACGGCTCGCTCGCTCGTCGAGGTGCGACCGCGCCCGATGGAGCACGCCGACCTCTCGTGGGAGGTCCTGCGTCGCGAGGCGGGACGATCCATCGAGACCGTCGAACAGCTCGGGCAGACGGCGCGCACGCGTCCGCACGACGAGGTCGCCGAGATCGCGCGATCGATCGCGGCGCAGCACGATCGTCCCGGCCGAGCGGCGCACGCCATCGCGGAGGCGATCGGCGACGCCGTGGAGTACATGCACGGCATCACGGGTGTGCACTCGACCGCGAGCGACGCGTGGGAGGCCCGCAAGGGCGTGTGCCAGGACATCGCGCACATCACGCTCGGCGCCCTCCGCGACGTCGGCATCCCTGCACGCTACGTCTCGGGATACCTTCACCCGCGCGCCGATGCCGAGGTCGGCGAAGCCGTGCCCGGCGAGTCGCACGCGTGGGTCGAGTGGTTCGCCGGCGAGTGGCAGGGCTTCGACCCCACCAACAACATCGAGATCGGCGACCGCCATGTGCTGGTGGGTCGCGGTCGCGACTACGGCGACGTCCCACCATTGCGCGGTGTCTATGCGGGGCCGTTCAAGTCCCACCTGCACGTGAAGGTCACGATCACACGCGAAGCGTGAGAACGTGATCAGTGCGGCAGGAGCACCGTCACCTGCGCACGGATGCTCTCGACGATCGCGTCCACGCTGCGGTCGACGTTGCCGCTGTCGGCGAGGGCGAGGAACATCACCGCCGTCGTGATGTGCGCGCGGGTCGCGGCATCCTCCCGCCCGTCTCGGGCGAACACCTCGCCGATCGCCGCCTCCGTCGCAGCGGCGATCTCGAGCGCCTCCTGATGCCGCGGCTCCTGGGGATCGCCGAACGCCATCTCCCGCAGGTAGAAGCGTCCGTTGTCGATCTGCGTCCGATTGCACTCGACCACCGGCCGGACGATGGCCATCACGGCTTCGCGAACGTCGTCGATGGATGTCGCGGCCTCGCGCCCCCTGTCGAGGGCCGCGGCGTAGTGGGTGTTCTGCACCAGGAGGAGCAGTTCGCCCTTGGTCTTGGCGTAGAGGAAGAGCGTGCCGGCACCGATGTCGGCCTTCTCGGCGATCTGCTGCGTGGTGACGTCATCCACGCCGTGCGTCGCGAAGAGCTCGCTGGCGGCGGCGACGATGCGGTCGAGCTTCTGCTGCTTGTTGCGCTCGCGTCGTCCGACGGGCTGATCGGCGAGCGTCATGAGTGATCTCCGGGAATACTGGGTGACTGAACTCAATTATGAGTATAGTCACTACGTGTGAACGAGGATGCTCCGCTGATTCTTCCACGTGCGTGACGGCCACCATCCTCGATCGAAGGAACAGAAATGACCTCTCTCCATGGCGCCGTCGTGCTCGTCACCGGTGCGAACGGCGGCATCGGCACCCAGTTCGTGCAGGAAGCGCTCGCGCGCGGAGCGGCCAAGGTCTACGCCACTGCGCGGTCGCCCCGCACCTGGGCCGATCCGCGCGTCGTCCCGCTCGTCCTCGACGTGACCGACCCGGGGTCGATCCGGGCCGCCGTCGACGCGGCGTCCGATGTGACGGTGCTCATCAACAACGCGGGCGCGTCGCCGAGCACGCCGGGCATCCTCTCGCACACCGATGAGGAGATCCGCGAGAACGTCGAGACGAACTTCCTCGGACCGCTCTTTCTCGCACGCGCGTTCGCGCCCGTGCTGTCGGCGAAGGAGGATGCGGCGCTCATCGACATCCATTCCGCCATGAGCTGGTTCGCGGTCGGCGGTATCTACAGCGCGACGAAGGCCGCTCTGTGGTCGGCGACCAACTCCCTCCGGCTCGAGCTCGCGCCTGCCGGCGTGCACGTCGTGGGCGTCCACGTGGGATGGGTGGACACGGCGATGGCGGCGCACTCGAGCGACCCGAAGCTCGACCCGGCGGTCCTCGTGAGCAAGGTCTTCGACGCGACCGAGGCCGGGGAGTACGAGGTCCTCGCCGACGAGACGTCGGTGCAGCTCAAGGCCGCGCTGAGCGCCCCGATCGAGGCGCTCTACCCGCAGCTGGCGAAGCCCCTCTCCTAGGCGGACAGGAACTCCGCCGCGACCGGCGCGAACTTCTCGTGGAACTGGAAGATGCCGCCGTGACCGGAGTCCGGGTAGATGATGAGCTCGGACCCCGCGATGCGACGGTGCAGGTCGTCGGACAGGACCGACGGCACCATGCGGTCGTTGTCGCCGTTGGCGATCAGCGTCGGCTGCGTGATCACGGACAGGTCCGACGGCGCTGACCGCCCGAACCGCGCGATGGCCTTCAGCTGCGTCTGGAACGCTTTCGTGCTGATCTTCGGGTCGCGGTCGGTGGTGCGTTCCTGGAGCCGCTCGACGAAGGCCTTCCCCGCCTTCTTGCCGGTGTCGTTGCGGTTGAAGAACAGGAACTCCTTGGGGTCGGATCGCGTCAGGGTGGCGCGGAGGATGTCCCAGTAGGTCGTGCCGACGACCTTGTCCATGTCCTTCCCTCCGCGCGGACCCGTGCCGGTGAGCACCAGCCTGCGGACGAGCTCGGGATGCTTCACCACGAGATCCTGCGCGATCATCCCGCCCATCGAGAACGAGAAGACGTCGATGGTGTCGAAGCCGAGCGCCGTGATGAACGCGTACGCATCGTCGGCCGCCTCTTCGATCGTGCCGGGAACGACCCCGGTCGAGGCGCCGACGCCCTTGTTGTCGAAGGCGATCACGTGGCGGGTCTTCGCGATCGGGTCGACGATGCGCGGGTCCCAGTTGTCGAGGGTCGCAGCGAGGTGGACGAAGAAGACGACGGGGATGCCGCCCTTCGGGCCCAGCTCGCGGTAGGCGTAGGTCGTGCCGCCGACGCGGATGGTCCTGGTGGGGGCCTTCGCGTACGAGGTGACGACGGGTTCGGTGGTCATGAGATTTCCTTTGCGAGTGGGAGCGTATGCGAGACCGGGCGGATGGTCAGAAGTCGGTGATGACGGCCTTGCCGCGACCGTGACCGGTGGTGAGCGAGGCGAGCGCGGCCGGGGTCTCGTCGAACGCGTAGGTCCGCGAGACGATCGGTCGGATCGCACCTTCGTCCACGAGGCGAGTGATCTCGCGGAGCTGGGTTCCGCTCGCCTTCATGAAGAGGAACTCGTACTCCACGCCGAGCTTCTTCGCCCGCGCGCGGATCGTGCGGCTCAGCGCCCGGATAGCCAGGCGGAGCACCGGGTCGAGTCCCTGCTCTCGGGCGAAGGCGGGGTCGGGCGGTCCGGCGATGCCGATGGCCTTGCAGCCCCGCTTGAGCACGCGCAGCGACTTCTCGAGGTTCTTGCCGCCGATGCTGTCGAGCACCAGGTCGTAGTCGCTCAGCAGCTCTGCGAAGTCCTGCTTCGCGTAGTCGATGACGACATCCGCACCGAGGTCGCGCACGAAGTCCGCGTTCGATGCGCTCGCCGTCGTCGCCACCGTCGCACCGAGATGCTTCGCGAGCTGGATCGCGATCGAGCCCACGCCCCCGGCGCCCGCATGGATGAGGACCTTCGCGCCCGAGCCCACCCGCCCCTTCTCGACGAGGGCCTGCCAGGCGGTGAGGACGACGAGGGGGAGCGAACCCGCCTCGTCCATGGAGATGGACGAGGGCTTGGGCGCGAGATCCGCGGCGTCGACGGCGATGCGCTCCGCGAACGCGCCGATGCGGTCCTGGTCGGGCCGCCCGTACACCTCATCGCCGGGCGAGAAGGAGCGGACGTTCGCCCCGACGCGGATCACCGTGCCCGCGAGGTCGTTGCCCAGAACCTGCGGGAGTCGATACGGGAGGATCTGACGGAACTCGCCGAGGCGGATCTTCTCGTCGAGAAGGTTGAGTCCCGCGGACCGCACCTTCACGAGGACGTCGTCGGGCCCGACGAGTGGGTCGGGGATGTCTGCGAGAAGCAGGTCCTTCTTGTACCCGGTGACGACGAACGCCTTCATGGGCGGCACTCCAGACGGATCGTGCCGCGACGGACGGCAGGTTTACTGAGACGACTCAAGTATGAGTGCACTCAGTAAATCTGTCAAGCCGACGGATTAGCCTTCCTCTCCGCGGGTTCGACGTCTTCGGGTTCTCGACGCCCGTTGCCGAGCGAGAGCGTCGCGAGCAGGCCCAGCGTGAGGAACCCCGCTGCCGCGAAGCTCGCGTACTTCGTGCCCTCCGACAGGGCGGCCTTCGCGTCGTCGGCGAATGCGGCGGTCTCGGGGGACTTCTCGAGCCCGGCGATCGCGCCGCCCGCGCTGTCGACCACGGCCGAGACCACTTGGTCGCGCTGCGCCTCGGGCACGGCGCGATCGTCCAGCTTCGCGCCGAGGCTCGCCGCCGTGGTGGTGAAGAGGATCGTGCCGAGGATCGCGATGCCCAGCGCGGCGCCGACCTGCCGCGAGGTGGACTGCGTGCCGGATGCCTGTCCGCTCTCGGCCACGGGGACGTCGGCGAGCACGACACCCGTCAGTTGCGCCGTCGCCAGTCCGACACCGAGCCCGTAGACGAACAGGGCCGGGATGAGCGGGACCCACGAGGCATCCGGAGCGATCACGAACGCGATCCAGGCGACGCCGATGATCTCCGCGACGAGCCCGGCGCGCACGATCCAGACCGGCGCGACGCGGCCGCTCAGCGCACCGGCGAACCCGCTCGCGACGAACGATCCGAGCGCCAGGGCGAGAAGGATCAGGCCCGTCTGGACGGCTTCGAAGCCCAGCGCGAACTGCAGCCAGAGCGGCAGCGCGAGGATGATGCCGAACTCGCCGAGCGAGACGACCATCGCGGCGATGTTGCCGTTGCGGAAGGACGGGATGCCGAACAGCCCGAGTGCGATGAGCGTCGGCTCACCGCGCCGGCGTCGACGCACACCCCACGCGACGAAGGCGATGATGCCGACGACGGACAGCGCGAAGGCGATGGGGACCGGTGAGATGGTCCACGGCCAGGTCCACCCCCCGATCTCGGGCGCCTTCTCGGTCGTCCACCAGCCGTATTCGCGGCCTTGGATGAGTCCGAACACGAGCGCGCCGATCGCGACGATCGACAGCAGCGCTCCCACGACGTCGATGCGATCGCTTCCACCGCGGGACTCGTCGACCGTGAGGAGCACCCCGACGATGATGAGGATGCCGAGGGGGATGTTGATCAGGAACGCCCAGTGCCAGGAGAACGCCGTCGTCAGCCATCCGCCCAGAAGGGGGCCGACCGCAGCCATGCCGCCGATCGTGGATCCCCAGACGGCGAAGGCGATTCCGCGTTCGCGGCCGCGGAAGGTGGCGTTGATGAGCGAGAGCGTCGTGGGGAGGATCATCGCACCGCCGACACCCTGCGCGAATCGAGCGGCGATCAGCAGGTCGCCCGTGGGCGCGAGCGCGGCGCCGACGGAGGCGACGGTGAAGATCGCGACGCCGATCAGCAGCAGCCGGCGCCTGCCCACTCTGTCGGCGATGCTGCCGAACACGAGGAGCAGTGCGGCGAAGACCAGAGTGTAGGCCTCCTGCACCCACTGGACCTGCGTCGAGGTGATGCCGAGGTCGTCGACGATGGAGGGGATGGCGACGTTGACGATCGTCGAATCGACGATGATCAGCGCGACGGCGATGCTGATGAAGACGAGGCCGATCCAGCGGCGGCGAGGCGAGCCTGACATATCGCTAGCTTATCTAGCGATCTATGGATCGGCTGAGGAAAATCCGATCGGGGGAGTCAGGCGGGAGCGTTATCCGGATCGAGGAGCTTGAGGGTGTCCTCCTCGACGGGGTTGTCCGCCTCGAGCTGCTCCTCGGTGACCTCGTCGCCGCCGGTCGGTGCGGACTGCTCTTCGGGCTTGTCATCCATGCTCGCGCGCTCTTCCATGCCCACACGCTACGTACGCTGACCCGCGCACGCGAGGGGGTTGACTCAGCCGCGCGGCTCGTACCGGACGGGCGCGAAGGAACGTGCGACCACGTCGCGCAGGGTCTCGAGCGTCGCGTCCGCGCCGAGCCAGCCGTGCGAGCGGGCCTGCACCAGCACGTTTCCGAGCGCCGTCGCCTCGACGGGGCCTGCGAGCACAGGCAGTCCCGAACGGTCGGCCGTCGCCTGGCACAGGAGTCGGTTGAGCGCGCCGCCGCCGACGATGTGGATGACGTCGATCTCGCGATCGGTCAGTCGTCCGGCCGTCGCGACGGCGTCGGCGAAGGCCTGCGCGATGCTCTCGACGATCGTGCGTGCGAACGCCGCGCGTGACGTCGGTACCGACGAGCCCGCGAGCTCGAGCACGGCGGCGATGCGCGCGGGCATGTCGTCGGGCGCCGCGAGGCGGGGATCGTTCGCGTCGAAGAGCGGCGCATCGCCGTCGATGGATGCCGCGGCCTCGAGCAGGTCGGGGAGGTCGATCGGCACGCCGTCCTCGGCCTCCCACGTGCGCACCGATTCGCTCAGCAGCCACAGACCCGTGACGTTGTGGAGGAAGCGCACCCGTCCGTCGACGCCGCCCTCGTTCGTGAAGTTCGCCGCGCGCGCCGCATCGCTCACGACCGGGGCATCCAGCTCGACGCCGACGAGTCCCCACGTGCCGCACGAGATGTACGCCGCGTTCGCCGACGACAGCGGCACGGCCGCGACGGCCGACGCCGTGTCGTGCGAGCCGACGGCGATGACGTCGACGGCGCCGCCCACGCGCTCGCGCGCCTCGCCCTTGAGCGGACCCAGCGACGTGCCTGGGTCGACGAGCGGGGGGAGGAGCGATGCCGGCAGCCCGAGCGTCTCGATGAGGTCGTCGTCCCATTCCCCCGAGGAGACGTCGACGAGCCCTGTCGTCGACGCGTTGGTGCGCTCGGCGGCCCGCGTGCCCGTCAGCAGGAACGCGACGAGGTCGGGGATCAGGAGCGCGGCATCCGCGTCGGCGAGCCGCCGCTCGGTCACGTACTGGTACAGCGTGTTGAACGGCAGGAACTGCAGTCCGTTGCGGCGGTAGAGCTCCTCGAACGGCACGCGCGCATGGACGCGCTCGACTCCGCGCGCCGTGCGGTCGTCGCGGTAGTGGAAGGGCTCGCCGAGCAGCTCGTCGCCGTTCACGAGACCGTAGTCGACCGCCCACGAGTCGATGCCGACGCTCGCGACCGCGGGCTCGCGCTTCACGGCCTCTGCGAGGCCCGCGAGGATGTGTCGGTAGAGCGCCGAGAAGTCCCAGTGCAGCCCGTCGACGCCGGGGACCGGACCGTTCGGGAACCGCGAGACGGGCTCGAGGCGCAGCATCCCGTCCTCCAGGTACCCGAGCATGACGCGGCCGCTCGTCGCGCCGAGGTCGACGGCCGCGACGACGCGGGATGCCGTCGGGCTTGCGTCCGTCACGCCGGCCCGCCCTTCGTCGAAAGGACTTCGTACGCACGAGCTCGCGTGCCCCTCGCGAGAGTACGAAGGTCACTCGTGCGGGCGAAGTACTCTCGCGGTGCTGAGCGGGGCGTCTCGGTCATCGGAGGAAGGCGGCGGCGACGCCGGAGTCGACGGGGATGTGCAGGCCGGTGGTGCGGGAGAGCTCGGGGCCGGTGAGGACGAACACCGCGTCTGCGACGTTCTCGGGCACGACTTCGCGCTTGAGGATCGTGCGGTTGGCGTAGAACTGGCCGAGGTCCTTCTCCTCGACGCCGTAGGTCGCGGCGCGGTTGGCGCCCCAGCCGGCGGCGAAGATGCCCGAGCCGCGCACGACGCCGTCGGGGTTGATGCCGTTGACCTTCACGCCGTGCTCGCCGAGCTCGACCGCGAGCAGGCGCACCTGGTGGGCCTGGTCGGCCTTCGTCGCGGAGTAGGCGATGTTGTTGGGGCCGGCGAAGACGCTGTTCTTTGACGAGATGTAGATCACGTCGCCGCCCATGCCCTGCTCGATGAGCGCTTTCGCGGCGGCCTTCGAGACGAGGAACGAGCCCTTGGCCATGACGTCGTGCTGGAGGTCCCAGTCCTTCTCGGTGGTCTCCAGCAGCGGCTTCGACAGCGACAGGCCCGCGTTGTTGACGACGAGGTCGACGCCGCCGAACGCGAGGAGCGTCGCGTCGATCGCGGCCTGCACGCCCGCCGCGTCGGCGACGTTCGCGGCGACGCCGATCGCGACGTCGGTGCCGCCGAGCTCGGCGGCGGCGGCCTGCGCCTTCTCGAGGTCGAGGTCGGCCACGACGACGCACGCGCCCTCGGCGGCGAGGCGGGTCGCGATGGCCTTGCCGATGCCGGACGCCGCGCCCGTGACGAACGCGATGCGGCCCTGGTGGGTCTTGGGCTTGGGCATGCGCTGCAGCTTCGCCTCCTCGAGCGCCCAGTACTCGATGCGGAACTTCTCGGCGTCCGAGATCGGCGCATACGTCGAGACCGACTCCGCACCGCGCATGACGTTGATGGCGTTGACGTAGAACTCGCCCGCGACGCGCGCGGTCTGCTTGTTCGCTCCGTACGAGAACATGCCCACGCCCGGCACGAGCACGATGAGCGGGTCGGCGCCCCGGATCGCGGGAGACTCGGAGGTCGCATGCGCGTCGTAGTACGCCTGGTAGTCGGCGCGGTAGTCCGCGTGCAGCTCCTTGAGGCGGGCGATGGATGCCTCGACCGTCGCGTCCGCGGGCAGGTCGAGGATCATCGGCTTGACCTTCGTGCGCAGGAAGTGATCGGGGCAGCTCGTGCCCAGCGCGGCCAGCTCGGGGGCGCGCTCGGCAGCGAGGAAGTCGAGCACGACATCCGAGTCGGTGAAGTGGCCGACCATGGGCTTGTCGTTCGACGCGATGCCGCGGATCGTCGCGGCCAGCGCCGCCGCCTTCGCGTGCCGCTCGGCCTCTGGCAGCGCCTCGAACCCGGCCCGCACACCGCCGAACGGGTCGGCCTTGCCGTGCTCATCGAGGTACGCCTGCGCCGTCTGGATGATCCACAGCGAGTTGGACTCGGCCTCCTCCGACGTGTCGCCCCACGCCGTGATGCCGTGCCCGCCGAGGATCGTGCCGACCGCCTGCGGGTTCGCCTTCTTGATCTCGGCGATGTCCAGACCGAGCTGGAAGCCGGGGCGCCGCCACGGCACCCACACGACCTTGTCGCCGAAGATCCTCGCCGTCAGCGCCTCGCCGTCGGCCGCCGTCGCGATCGCGATGCCGCTGTCGGGGTGCAGGTGGTCCACGTGCGCTGCATCCACCAGTCCGTGCATCGCCGTGTCGATCGACGGCGCAGCGCCGCCCTTGCCGTGCAGGCAGTAGTCGAACGCCGCGACCATCTCGTCCTCGCGGTCCACCCCCGGGTAGACGTCCACGAGCGAGCGGAACCGGTCCAGCCGCAGCACCGCGAGACCCGACTCCTTCAGTGTGCCGAGGTCGCCGCCCGAGCCCTTGACCCACAGGAGCTCGACGGGCTCACCCGTGACGGGATCGGTCTCGGTGCCCTTCGCGGACGTGTTGCCCCCGGCGTAGTTCGTGTTCGCGGGGTCCGCGCCCAGGCGATTCGATCGGGCGATCAGATCGGCGACAGCGGGATTGGTCATGAGGTGCGTCCTTCGGTGTGGGAGTCAGAGTGCCGCAAGGCGTGCGGCGATGAGTTCGAGCGACGCGGATGCCGCGGGCCCGGGAGTGTTGAGGTGGCCGTGCGTCGTTCCGGGCTCGATCTCGATCTGCACGTCGCGACCGGCCGCGGCGAGGATGGATGCGAAGTGCTCGCCCGAGACGCGCAGCTCGTCGACGTCTCCGTTGATCATGAGCACGGGCGGGAACGCGGCGAGGTCGTCCGTCGTGGCGAGCCCGGGGATCGCGAACACGGCGGCTTCGTCGATCGGACCGCCGAGGTAGTTCTCGTACATCGCCAGCACGGCCGCGGGTCCGAAGCGGTCGGCGTCGGGATCGGCGTCGAGCGCCGCGCGCAGGGCGGCATCCGGTGCCGGCTGCACCGCGAGCAGCGTCGGGTAGGCGAGCACGACGAGCGCGGGAGGCTCCGCGCCATCGGCGAGCAGCCGCAGCGTCGCGCCGGTCACGAGGTTGGCGCCGGCGCTCGCCCCGCCGATCGCGATGCGGGACGCCGCGACGCCGAGGTCATCGGCGCGGTCGGTCGCCCATCCCCACGCCCGCACGATGTCGTCCGACCCGGCGGGGTAGTGGTGGCCGTCCCGTGGCGCGACACCCGCCGCGTCGGCCCACTCGGCCGGCAGGGGTGCGAGGCGGTAGTCGACCGAGAGGACCGTCGTGCCTCTCGCCGCGAGGGCGCGCGCGACGCCGTCCGCTTCGGGCATGTCGAGATCTCCCGCGGCGAATCCGCCTCCGTGGGCCCACACGAGTCCCGTGCCGTCGGGCTCGCGCGCGGGGTAGACGCGCACGAGTCCGTCGGCATCGGCGTACGGCTCGGTCATGGTGGGTCCTCGTTCAGGGGCGCGCGATCAGGCGCCCCAGCCGGCCTGGACGCCGCCGACGCGCTCGGCCTCGATGCGCTCCTGGTAGCCCGAGGCGGCGTAGGCGGCCATCGGGTCGGCCGGCAGGCCGCGCGACTCGCGCCATTCGGCGAGGGCCGGGCGCACGTTGGTGTAGAAGGCGTCCATCAGCACCGCGTTCGCCGCGAGCACGTCGCCCGACTTCTGCGCAGCCGTCAGGGCCTCGCCGTCGACGAGCAGCGCGCGCGCGGTCATCTCCTGGACGTTCAGCACCGAGCGGATCTGACCGGGGATCTTCTTCTCGACGTTGTGGCACTGGTCGAGCATGAACGCCACGTCGGGGTTGTTGAGGCCCCCGCCGCGGATGACCTCGAACAGGATGCGGAAGAGCTGGAACGGGTCGGCCGCACCCACGATGAGGTCGTCGTCGGCGTAGAAGCGCGAGTTGAAGTCGAACGAGCCGAGCTTGCCGAGGCGCAGGAGCTGCATCACGATGAACTCGATGTTCGTGCCGGGGGCGTGGTGGCCCGTGTCGAGGCACACCATCGCGCGGTCGCCGAGGGCTGCCACCTGCACGTACGACGTCCCCCAGTCGGGAACATCGGTGTGGTAGAACGCCGGCTCGAAGAACTTGTACTCGAGCACGAGACGCTGCTCGCCCGACAGGCGCGCGTAGATCTCCTGCAGCGATTCCTGCAGGCGGTCCTGGCGCCCCCGCAGGTCGGCCTGGCCCGGGTAGTTCGAGCCCTCGGCGAGCCAGATCTTGAGGTCACGGGAGCCCGTGGCATCCATGATGTCGATGCACTCGAGGTGGTGGTCGATCGCCTTGCGACGCACGGCGGCGTCTTCGTGGGTGAGCGCGCCGAACTTGTAGTCGTCGTCCTGGAACGTGTTGGAGTTGATCGTGCCCAGCTCGACCCCGAGGTCCTGCGCGTACGTGCGCAGAGCGGCGTAGTCGTCGACCTTGTCCCACGGGATGTGCAGCGCCACCGCCGGCGCGAGGGCGGTCACGCGGTTGACCTCGGCGGCGTCGGCGATCTTCTCGAACGGGTCGCGCGGCGTGCCGGGGGTCGCGAACACCTTGAACCGGGTGCCGGAGTTGCCGAACGCCCACGAGGGGAGCTCGATGCCCTGCGCCTCGAGGGTCTGCAGGGTGGCGGGGGACAGCGTCGTCATGATCGCGTGCTTTCTGTGAGCTGGTCGTGCAGGTTGAAGATCTCGGTGAGTGCAGTGGATGCCTGGTCGGGCCGCCCCTCGAGCCCGACGAAGAAGCGACCCATCTCGGCCTCCCAGCGGGCGGCGACCGGCGAAGCTCCGAGGTACGCCTGTGCAGCGGAATCGTCGTCGGTCTCGTAGTAGCCGATGAGTCGGCCCCCCTCGCCGAGGAACAGCGAGTAGTTGCGACGACCGGATGCCGCGATCTCGGCGAGCATCTCGGGCCAGACCGGCGTGTGCCGCGCGATGTACTCGTCGAGCAGCTCGGGGCGCACCTGCAGCTGGAAGCACACGCGTGTGGTCGGGCTCGTCATCGAGATGCTCCTCGTGCGGCCGGCGCCCGGAGGACACCGACGATGAATCGTTTCATCGAACGATAGCCGACGCGACGGATCCGGTCAAGCACGCGCTGACACCCGAAGCGCGCGGACCGTCTCGAAGAGATCGTCGTCTCCGACCTGACCGCCCTTGAGCAGCAGCTCGAGCCCGTCGACGGCGGGGTCCTGCGCATGGGCGCGCAGCAGCACGACGTTGCCACCGAGCGTCGCGGCGAGCGACAGCGAGTCGATGCCCAGGAGGCGCACGATCCGGCCCGAGGTGTCGCCGCCGCAGACGATCACGCGGCGGGTCGCGCCGCTTCGCACCGCGCTGCGGACGATGGATGCCGCGGCCTCCGCGATCATGGCGAGCGGGTCCGCCACTCCCGTGAACGCGTCGGCGTCATCCGAGGTCAGCACGACGCTGCGGCCCGCCGAGAGCGCCGCGACGACGTCGTCGGGCGCCCCGAACGGTCTGACGAGCCAGCCTGCGCCGGACGCGGCATCCGCCTGCCGCCTCGTCTTCGGAGACCGGCTGCCCGACACGACGAGCACGGGTGACGTGGTCTCGACTCGCTCGCGCCCGCGCGCAACGGTCGGGTCCGGTTCGGCGGTCGTCGGGGCGCCGCCCCCGGACGCGGCGAGGGCCAGCGCGCGGCTCAGCCCGCCCGACCCGATCGCGAAGAGCGGGTGGCGCTCGAGGGCGAGCTCTCGCAGCGCAGCGCCGACGAGGGCGAGGTGCGCGTCATCCATCGCATCGAGCACGACGCCCGCGTCCTCGGCGTCCCGCAGCGCACCGGCGATCGAAGAGCCGAAGGACACCCAGGGCAGGGATCCGATCGGCAGGTCCGTCTGGTGCGAGAGGTGCCGGGCGAGGTCGGACTCGTCCATCGGCGTCGAAGGATGCGACGACATCGTCGGCTGGCGGTCGAGGCGATGGACGGTACCGCCTTCGACCGCGAAGTGATGGCCGAAAACGGTGTACCGGCCGAAGTCGGGCTGCGCGAACAGCAGGGGCACGGGAGCGTCGCCGAAGAGGTCGCGGCCGATCTCGAGCACCCGCCCGAGACTGCCGACGGTGGGCGACGAGTCGGCGGTCGAGCACGCCTTGTACTGCACGACATCGGGGTGGATCGCTGCCAGCGCTGCGAGCGCGCAGCGGACCTCCGCGTCGAGGGCGTCGGTGCCGAGCGAGCGCGCGATCCCGGCGATCCCGATCACGGGCACCTCGGCCGCCGCACGGGCGAGGGCCGTGGCATCCGGAGTGCCCACGAACAGGCGCCCCGCGAGCCCGCAGCGCGCGAACTGGAGGAGCACATCGACGCTGCCGGTCACGTCGTCCCCGTAGAAGGCCACCCGCATGTCAGTCACGGGGCGACCCGAACAGGTCTGCCGCCCGCCGCAGTGCCGGTGAGGCTTCCATCGCCTGCGCGACGGACTCGCCGCGCTCGGCGGAGGCCCAGGCATCCCGCATGCTCGCGACGCCCTCCCTTGCGCCGCCCGGGTGACCGTGGATGCCGCCGCCGGCCAGCACGAGCAGGTCCGTCGTGCCGACGGCGCGATACGTCGCGTGCGCGAGGCCGCCCCACTGGCCCGAAGAGAGGACGGGCACCGTGGCACCGACGCCGTCGAGCGGTGCGCGCACGGCCGCGATCGCGTCGAGCACCTGCGCATCGGACTCGTAGAACTTGTTCGAGATGCCGTTCGTATGCAGGTGGTCGGCGCCCGAGAGGCGGGCGAGCTTCTGCCACGCGCGGAACGAGAACCCGAGCTGGTCCGACCGGCTGATCGCGCCGAACATCGCGCGGTGGCCGTGGATCGGCACGCGTGCGAAGCGGTTCACGTGCGCGAGTCCCGCGAGCCCGACCATGTTGATGCAGACCATGACGCACGTGCCCCCGGCGTCGACCACCAGATCGTGGTTCTGCTCGAGCAGGTGGATGTCGTCGGTGATGTTGAAGGCGTACATCGGCATGCGCCCCGTGCGGTCGGCGTGCCGCTTCAGCACCGGCATCACGGCCGCGACGCGCGCGGCGAGCGGTGCCGACGGCCCGTTGCCCTGCAGCTCGTCGTCCTTGATGAAATCGACCCCGGCGTGCGCGAGCTCGTCGACGACGTCGGCGAGCTGCTCGGGTGAGAGTCCGATCGACGGCTTCACGATCGTCCCGATCAGGGCGCCCGCCGGCCGGCCGACGAGCGCGCGGGTGCCGTCGACGCCGAATCGCGGGCCGCCGTAGCGCTGCGCGAACGCGGTCGGCAGGTCGAGGTCGACGAGCTTGATCGCCGCGAGCTCCTTGATCTCGAACAGGTTGCCGGCGACGGCGGCCTGCAGATTCGGGATCGACGGTCCGAAGTTGTCGAGCGGGAAGCGCAGGCGCAGCAGCGCGCGCCGCCGCAGGGCGGGGTCGCCGACGGATCCCGGGAGGGGCGAGGCATCCGTCATCGGGATCTCTTCGAGGCTCTCGACCTGCGCCGCGAACCGGGCCCGCACGCCGTCGGACTCGCGCTCGACGCGGACGAAGGTGCCGGTCGACTGCTCGCCGGCGAGCACTTCGGCGGCCTTCTCGAGCGGAAGGGACGTCTCGATGACGTACGAGGCGATGACGTGATCGGTCATGACATCACCACACGAGCGGCAGCCAGACGGACATCTCGCCGGGTCCGCGGTTGCCCCACGCGAAGTAGGGGATGAGGCGCGCGGATGCCGTGTCGACCACGTCATCCGGCACGTCGGCGTAGAGCGACTCCGTGGGGCGCGGGAGGACGGCGAGCTCCGCCTCGAGCGCCATGAGTCGCGTGCCGGCGATCTCGGTCTCGGCGAGGCGGAGCTCGGCACCGCGCCGGAGCGCTGCCTGCTCGAGCACGACGCCGTCCGGAAGATCGGCGCTCTCGAGGCAGTAGACGACAGGTCCGCGCTGCACGGCGACCTGGTTCGTCGCCTCCTCGGCGAGTCGGTGGGCGCGCAGCCTGCGGACGGGCATCGGCAGGTCGAGCACGATCTCGTCTCCCACCTGCCACTCCCGCGCGATCGTCGCGTACGTCCCTGCCGCGGTGATGGCCACGCGCTCGCCGTTCACCTCGAGCGTGGCATCCTTCGACCATCCCGGTACCCGCAGGTGCAGCGGGATGCCGGCGCCCGAGGCATCCGTCACCGTGAAGGCGATGCGGCCGTGCCACGGGTAGTCGCTCTCCTCCCGCAGGCTCAGAGTGCTCGCGCCGACCGACGCGCGCAGCTCGCTGCCCCCGTACTGATGGATGTAGAGCCCCTCGTCCGCGACCGACGCGGCCCGCTCGTGGAAACGCGCGAGCGTGCGCGCCGTGTTCGGCGGGCAGCAGAAGCAGCTGAGGTAGCGCTCGCGCAGACGCTCGTCCGACGGCGGCGGGGGCGGCACGGGATGCTGGCCCGTGTCTCCGGGACGCCGCAGCTCCCACGGCAGATCGCGCACCTGGCGGAGCGCGTTCGTGTAGAAGTACTCCGTGCCGTCGAGGCTGATGCCGGCGAGGAACGCGTTGTACGCGATGCGCTCGACGAGGTCGGCGTACTTCGCGTCGCCGGTCAGCGCCAGCATCCGCTCGCTCCACAGCAGCAGTCCGATGTTCGCGCACGACTCGGCATGCGCTGTCGTGTGCGGTAGCTGGTAGGCGCGTCCGAAGGCCTGATGGATGCGGCTGATGTCCTCCTGCCAGGGGTGGCCGTCGGGCGAGGCGCCGTCGTACAGGGCGCCCGCGCCGCCGGTGACGTAGAGCTTCGTGTCGACGACGTCGTTCCACAGGTTCTCGAGCACCGCGGTGAGCTCGGCATCGCGCGTCTCGGCGACGAGGTCGGCCAGACCCGCGTACAGGTAGTTGGCTCGCACCGCGTGACCGGCGACGACCGTCTGCCCGCGCACGGGCAGGCGGTCCTGGTTGTCGTCGCCGCCCTCGAAGTCGTCCCGCACCCGAACGAACGCCTCGGCGAGGTCGAGGTACTGCTGCTCGCCGGTCGCCCGATACAGCTCGATGACGGCCATGTAGTGCGAGGGGCAGATCGCACTGCGCGCGAGCTCGAGCGGCTTGTTCGTCGCGAGGTCTTCGAGGAAGGATGCCGCGCCCCGAGCGACGTCGAGGAGGGTCGTCGATCCCGTGACCTCGTAGTGCCGGACGCCCGTCGTGATGAGGTGACCGAGGTTGTAGGTCTCGAAGTGGAAGCGGTCGGCCAGCGCCGTGGCCGACTCCTCGTTCCTGGCGGCGATCAGGGTCGGAGTGTGCAGGTAGCCGTCTTCTCGCTGCACCGAGGCGATGAGCCGAGCGATCCGCTCGATCGTCTCGGCGAGCCACGGCTCGGGATCGGTCTCGAGCTGCGCGATCGCCGCTTCGAGCCACTTGTAGAAGTCGCCGTCCATGAAGGGCGGACCCACGTGGGCGCCGGGCTCGATGCCCGCGGCGATCTCGAAGTTGCGCAGCCCCGGGCTCACCGCGGGGTCGCTCAGCGATGCCCACATGCTCGGCACGGTCGCCGTCCGCGTGCGCGTGTGGATGTCGCCCCAGAATCCGCTCGCCCACCGGGCGTCGGGCGCACCGAGCGGTCGCAGCGGCGCGGTCATGCCGGCTCCTCCACGACGGTGCGCAGGCGTTCGATGCCCGGGGCGATGCTGGTCAGCACGGGCACGTCGACATCGACGGCGTCGGCGGCCGAGGCCATCGACGCCTGAGCCAGCACGACCACGTCGGCGTCGGCGCCCCGGCGCTCGATCGCGGCGGCGACGAGGGCATCGTGCGTCGCACGATCTCCGGCCGACACGGCGGCGAAGGCTCCGTCGACGACCTCCTCGACGATGACGGGCTCGGCACCGGCGAGCTCGGCGCGCTCGCGCAGCAGTGCCACGGTCGGCACGAGCGTCGTCGGCAGGGTCGCGAGCACGGCGATCCGCGATCCCGCGGCGACCGCGGCATCCGCCATCGCCTCGTCGATGCGCAGCACCCTGATGCCGACCTCGGCCGCAGTGGGCGCGGCGAGGTGCGAGATCGACGAGCACGTGAGCATGACGACGTCGGCACCGGCCGCCTTCGCGGCGCGGGCGAGGTCCGCGACGCGTTCGGGAACGGATGCCGCGCGCGACGCGTCCCCGAGGTCGGCGACGATGCGGTCGTCGAGGTAGTTCACGAACGTCGCGTCGGGCAGCGCCGCCCGGGCGCGGTCGGTCACCGGGCCGATCACGACGGCGCCCGTGTGGAGGAAGGCGATGCGGCTCATGCGGCATCCACCTCCTGCAGGAGCGCGACGACCCGTTCGTGCGCGCCGTGGCCGAGCTCTTCGAGCTCGGCGCCGTCGAGATCCAGCACCGCGGTCGCGCCGACGGGCACCTCGACGCGCACGCGCAGCTCGGCGCCGTCGATGCTCCAGTCGATCGACGCCGTGCCGTACGGCGTGCGATGTCGCGCGGACGCCTGGGTCAGTCCGCCGCCGGGGCGCGGCGCGAACCGGACTCGTCGATAGCCCGGGTCTGCGGCCTCGAGTCCCGCGACCACGCGGTGCAGCCAGTCGGCGACGGCGCCCAGCGCGTAGTGGTTGAAGGACGTCATGCTGCCCGAGTTCACGCGACCGTCGGGCAGCATCGCGTCCCAGCGCTCCCAGACCGTCGTCGCGCCCATCTCGACCTGATAGAGCCACGACGGGCACTCGCGCTCGAGCAGCAGATCGTATGCGGCGTCGAGCTGTCCGTGCGCGCTCAGCGCGTCGGTGACGACGGGCGTGCCGACGAAGCCCGTCGCGATGCGGTTGCCCGCCTCGTGCACGAGCTGCGCGAGACGTTCGGCCGCCGGCGCCCGAAGGTGCTCGGGCAGCAGTTCGAAGCGGAGAGCGATCGCGTACGCCGTCTGCGCATCCGACGTCATGCGGCCGTCCGCGTGGACGTATCGGCCGACGAATGCGGCTGCGGCTTCGTCGGCGACCGTGGAGTAGTGCTGCGCGGCATCCGTCTCCCCCAGCACGTCCGCCATGCGCGCGACGATCCGCGCCGACAGCGCGAAGTAGGCGCTCGCGACGAGGTGGCGGTCGGTGCGGGCGTCGGCGGGGTCCTGCGGAGGAGCGGCGGGGTCGAGCCAGTCGCCGAGCTGGTACCCGGAGTCCCACAGACGCGAGGGCCCCGCGATGTCGGCCTGCAGGTCGACCCACGCCCGGGCGCTGTCGAACTGGTCACGCAGCACCTGCACGTCGCCGAAGCGCTCGTAGAGCGTCCACGGCACGACGGTCGCGGCATCCCCCCACGCCGCGCCGGGGCGCTGCGGGGTCCACATCGTGTCGGCCGGGATGACGGGCACGAACCACGGCACGGTGCCGTCGGGCAGCTGCTCGGCGGCGAGGTCGCGCAGCCAGCCGGTGAGGAAACCGGACGAGTCGAAGAGGAAGGACGCCGTGGGCGCGAAGACCTGGATGTCGCCCGTCCACCCCAGGCGCTCGTCGCGCTGCGGGCAGTCGGTGGGGATGTCGACGAAGTTGCCGCGCATTCCCCACACGATGTTCTCGTGCAGACGGTTCAGCAGCGGATCGGATGACTCGAACCACCCCGTGCGCTCGAGGTCGGTGTGCAGGACGCGTGCGACGAGGGCGCCGGACGCCGCGTCGGCGTCGAGATCACCGGGCCAGCCGTCGACCTCGACGTACTGGAAGCCGTGGAACGTGAAGCGCGGCTCCCAGTCCTCGCCCTCGGGCCGACCGGCGAACGTGTAGGCGTCGGTCGAGATCGCGTCGCGCAGCGGTCGCGTGTAGAGCTCGCCGTCCTGCAGCACTTCGGCCGTGCGCAGCGTCACGGTCGTGCCGGCGGGTGCCGTCGCGCGCAGCCGCACGACGCCTGTGAGGTTCTGGCCGAAGTCCAGGATGCGGCGGCCGCTCGGCGTCGTGAGCACCGCCACCGGCGCCAGCTCCTGCGTCACGCGCACGGGCGGGCCGGTCGGGGCGACGAGCGTCGCACGGTCGCGGCGGCGCAGCTGGACGCGGCTCCAGTCGGCGTCGTCGAGCCCCGCGAGCGACCATCCGGCGATCTCATCGCGGGCGTCGTACGTCTCGCCGTCGTACAGGCCCGAGGACACGATGGGGCTCGGGGCCGCACGCCAGGTCGTGTCGGTCGCGACGGTCTCGCGCGTGCCGTCCGCGTAGACGAGCTCGAGCTGACCGAGGAAGGACTGGTCGTCGCCGAAGAGGTTGCGGAACCCGCCGCGCCACCCGAGCCGGCCGCGGTACCAGCCGTCGCCCAGCCAGGCGCCGAGCGCGTTCGCGCCCTCGACCACCTGCTCCGTCACGTCGTACGTGTAGTAGCGCAGGCGCTCGCGGTAGACGGTCCATCCCGGCGAGAGGACGTCGTCGCCGACGCGCTCCCCATTGAGCTCGGCCTGGTAGAGACCATGGGCCGTCGCATAGAGTCGAGCGCGCACGAGACCCGGCCGCACGACGAACTCACGGCGCACCAGCGCCGGGCGCCGCGTGTCGGTCATGGGGTTCTCGTTCCAGATCGGTCCGACCGGCCCGGCGATCCAGTCGGACGGCTCCAGGAGCCCCGCTTCGACGACGCCCCACGAACCGGGCTCGCTCCACCCGCCGTCCGTGCCCTGCACCGAGATGCGCACCTGGGCGCGGTCGCGCGATACGAGCGCGGCGGCCGGCCAGGGCACGAGCACCTGTTCCGCGGATGCGACGTCGAACGTCTCGCTTCCGGCATCCGTCCGCACCTCCACGCGGTACGCGGACTGCTGCCACTCCGCGGGGGCGGACTCCACGATCCACGACAGTCGAGGGCGGGACTCGCCGATCCCGAGAGCCTCCCGGTGATGCTCGAAACGGGGGGCCGACACTGTGGCCGTCATTGGTCACTCCTGATTACTCGAAACGTTTCAGAGTTCCATCCTATGCACGTTGCGGTGATGGAAGGAATAGAATTGTGACGTTTCAATCGATTGCGCACTGCGGCGCTCCGCCGCGTGGTGCGACACTGGACCCCGGAGGACCACGCATGTTCATCGCAGTGACCGGCAGCAGCGGAACGCTCGGCAGAGCGACGGTCGAACGCCTGCGCGCCGACGGGCACGACGTCATCGGATTCGACCTCGCCGGCACGCCCGGCGTCGGGTTCACGCGCGTCGATCTGTCGGACTACGGGCAGACGCTCGACGCGTTCCTGGGGGTGACGGCGCGCCACGCCGGTCTCGACGCGATCGTGCATCTCGCGGCGATCCCGGTCAACGGGCTCGTGCCCGACGTGACGACGTTCGAGAACAACCTGTCCGCGTCGTCCCACGTGCTCTTCGCGGCGCAGCGCGCCGGCATCCGCACCGTGGTCTTCGCCTCCAGCATCACGGCCATGGGCTTCCCGTTCGACGTGGCTCCGCCGTCGCTGCCCGTCGACGAGACCTACACGCGCGCGTTCAACACCTACGGGCTCGGCAAGGTCGTCGAGGAGTCGATGGCTGCGCAGCTCGTGGGCTGGCATCCGGATGCCTCGATCACGGCCCTCCGGTTCACCAACGTCGTCGCGCCCGATGCCTACGACACCTTCGAGCGTGCCGGCGAACCGGACTACCGCCGCGACCTCGTCGGCTCGTGGATCGATGCCCGTGACGGCGCCGAGGCGGTCGCTCTGGCGCTCGCCGCGGCCGCGCCGGGCTTCGAGATCTACAACGTCGCGGCTCCCGGGTCGGGCAACGCGACCCCCAGCCGCGAGCTCGCCGCGCGATGGTTCCCCGGCGTTGCGGTGGCCGACGATCTGGGCGAGTTCGAGTCGCTCATGTCCACGCGCAAGATCCAGGATCGCCTCGGCTTCCGCGCCCGCCACGACTGGCGTTGACGAATGCCGGCGGGCGCCGTCCTCGCAGCCCGCCGGCATCCGGGTCATCCCTTGACAGCGCCGGCCGCGAGGCCCTTCATGATGCGCTGGTTCAAGAAGAGGTAGAGGATCAGGATGCCGAACACCGTGATGCAGATCGCGGCGAAGAGCGGACCGTAGTTGATCGCGCCGTACTCGCCCGAGAAGTTGAGCAGACCGACCTGGATCGTGTTGAGGCTCTTCTTGCCGCCGAAGATCAGCGCGATGAGCAGGTCGTTCCAGATGAGGAAGAACTGCACGATCGCCACGGTCACGACCGCGTTGCGCATCATCGGGAAGCCGATGGAGAAGAAGGCCCGCACCATCGATGCGCCGTCCAGAGTGGACGCCTCGAAGATCTCGCGCGGGATCGCACGGAAGTACGTCGCCATCATGAAGACCGTCAGCGGCAGACCCGCCGCCGTGTAGATCAGGATCATCGGCCAGTGCGAGCCGTTGATGCCGAGCTGGAAGAACGTGTTGAACAGCGGGAGCACGATCATCTGACCGGGGATCATGATGCCCGCGAGGAACAGCAGGAGGATCGTGCCGCGGCCCTTGAACACGAGCACCTCGAGCGCGAAGCCCGCTGCCGTCCCCAGGAGCACGATGAACACGAGCGACGGGATCGTGACGATGATCGAGTTCGTGATCGTCGTCGACAGATTGCCGGTCTCCCACGCCACGGCATAGTTGCTCCACTGCCACACCTCGGGCATGGCGTAGGACGGGTTGTTGAGGAAGTCGCTGTTCGACTTGAAGGAGTTGATGACCATCCAGAACAGCGGATAGGCGAACACGACCAGCAGCACCACGACCGCGACCCAGGTCGGGATGCGGCGCAGCACGTGCAGGAACGCCTGGCCGGGGGTGCGGCGGCGCGGCTCGAACCGGCGTGCGGTGTGGACGGCGGTCGTCTCGAGAGTCGAAGTCATGTCGTGGCTCCTAGACGGTGTTGTCGCGTCGCGACGAGCGGAAGATGAGGAGGGTCACCGCGAGGCACATGACCGTCAGCAGCAGCGCGATCGTCGAGCCGTAGCCGAAGTCGCTGAACTGGAACGCCGTGCGGTACATGTAGATCGTCAGCGGCGTGGTCTGATTGCCCGGACCACCGCCGGTGAGGGCGAAGACGGAGTCGAAGACCTTGATCGTGCCGTTGATGCTGAAGATGAACGAGGCGAAGAGGATCGGCAGCGACATCGGCAGCACGATGTGGCGGAAGAGCTTGAACGTCTTGGCGCCATCGATGCGAGCGGACTCGATGATGTCGTCGGGGATGTCGAGGAGCCCCGAGAAGATGAGCACCGCGTAGAACCCGACCGAGCGCCAGACGTCCATGATCACGATGACGACGAAGGCGGTCCCGCCGGCGCCGAGCCAGTCGACGGTCGGGATGCCCACGTTGACGAGCAGCTCGTTGACGAGCCCGTCGCTCGGCGCGGACTGGAAGAGCTTCTGGTACAGGATCGAGATCGCGACGGTCGGCAGCACGACGGGGAAGAACACCAGCGTGCGCACGAGCACCGACGACTTGCGCAGCACGAACTGGTACAGGAGCGCGAGGCCGTACCCCACGACCACCTGGAAGAGCGTCACCAGCAGTGCGTACTTGATCGTGAACCAGAAGGCGTCCGCGACGTAGGGGTCGGTGAACAGGCGCTCGAAGTTCTTGACGCCGTTGAACTCGAAGCCGGTCAGGACGCTGCCGGTGAAGAACGTGAGGCCGAACGACCATACGACGGGCGCGAGGATGATCAGGGTGTAGACGAGCAGTGCCGGCGTGAGCAGCAGCATGATCGCCTTGCGGTCGCCGAGGACGGACTTCATTGTGGCGGCCTTTCGGTGCGATGAGGGGCGGGAACAGGATGACGCCCCGGTGCGTCTGGTGTCCAGGCGCACCGGGGCGTCGGAGGATCAGCCCTGGTCGAGCGCGTCCTGGACGAGGGTCATGAACTCCTCGGCCGAGAGCTGGCCGGTGACCAGCAGCGCCGCGTTGGTCGACGAGATGCTCGACGCCTTCGCGTTGAAGAGCGCCTCGAACCACAGCACGCTGTCGGTCGCGCTCGCGATCTCGTCGGCGACGGTCTGCGAGATGGCGGGGAGGTCTGCCGGCTCGTCCGAGATGAAGCCCGTGATCTGGCCCTGCTTGAGCGCCTCGGTGCCGTAGTTGGCCGTGATGCACTTCAGCCAGGCGCCCACGTTGTTGTCGGCCGCGTAGGTCTTGGCGTTGAAGGTCGCGGGCAGGCCGACGTTCGAGGGGTACTCGTCGATCGAGCCGGCGCCGCCTTCGACGGCCGGGAACTTCATGAATCCGACGTTGTCGGCACCGATCTGGTTGCCGTCGCCGTTGATGTTGCCCAGCAGCCAGCTGCCCATGTAGATCATGGCGGCCTTGCCCGTGAGGAACTCGTTGGTGGCGGCGTCGTAGTCGAGCGAGGCGACGTTGTCGCCGAAGTAGCCGTCCGCGCCGAGGTCGGCGATCGCCTGTGCGGCGGCGACGTAGTCGGGGTCGGTGAGCTTCGCGTCGCCGTCGGCGACCTTCTGCAGCGCGTCGGGGCCGAGCGAGCGGAAGAGGTAGCCGCTGACGAGGCGCGTCAGGGGCCAGCCCTGCTCGCCCGATGCCGCGAAGGGCGTCAGGCCGGCGGCCTTGGCCTCACCCGCGACGGTGACGAGGTCGTCCCATGTCTCGGGGACGTCCCACCCGTTCTCCTCGAAGATCGCCTTGTTGTAGAAGATGCCCTCGATGTTGTACTGGAACGGCAGGAAGTTGAATGCGCCGCCGTAGAGCTTCTCGATCGTCGACACGGCGCCCTCGGCGACCTTGTCGCGCACGCCGAGCTCGGTGAGCGCCTTGTCGAAGTCGACGAGGTAGCCGGCATCCCAGAGCTTCGCGCCCTCGGCGGGGTTGCCGCCGGCGGAGAACATGGGGGGCAGGCCGTCCTGCGTGGCGAGCAGCTGGACCTGCGCGTCGAGCTCGGCCTGCGGGATCGAGTTGACCTCGAGGGGCGCGGCCTCGTTCTCGGCCTCGCACGCACCCGCGGCGAGTGCGTCGAGCACGGGCTGCGTCGTGGTGTTCTCGGCGTTCTTGAGGAACTCGAGCGACGTCGGGTTCTCGCCTCCGCCCGAGTCGCCGCCGGAGCAGCCGGCGAGCATGAGGACGCCTGCGCTGACGAGAGCCGCGGCGCCGATGAACGGCTTACGGAGTCGCCGCCGATCTGCTGTGAACACATTTCCTCCTTGAAAGTGGCGTCTCACTTTTGAGACGTTTCAACAGGGATCGTAAGACGGAGCATCCGGCGATGTCAACACCTGATTGAAACGTCACAAGTTGATAACGCCGACACGCGCGCGGGATGATTCTTGAAACGTTTCCACCGCGGGACGGCGCGGATCGCGCGCTCGGGTACAGTGACGTTCAATCGAGGCGAGGGAGTCCGTGCATGGCCAGAGTCGGCATACGTGACGTCGCCGCGCTCTCCGGTGTCGCCGTCGGCACCGTCTCGAACTATCTGAATCACCCCGATCGCGTCTCGGCCGACAAGGCCCAGCGCATCCAGTACGCGATCGACTCCCTCGGATTCGTGCCCTCCAACGCGGGACGCCAGCTGCGCCTGGGTGTCAGCAGCGTCATCGGCTACATCGCTCCCGATGTGAGCAACCCGTACTTCGCCGAGATCGCCGAGAGCGTCGAGCGTCGAGCGAGCGAGCGCGGCGTCACGGTCTTCCTCGCCAACTCGCATCGCAGCGAAGAGCGCGAGAACTCCTACATCCAGGTCTTCGAGCAGCACCGCGTCCAGGGGCTGCTGATGTCGTCGCACGTGCCGGTCGAGGATCGTCTCGCGCACGTGCGCAAGCGCGGGACCCCGTCGGTGCTCGTCGGCCAGCGCGCGCGCTCGAGCGACCAGCCCTCGGTCTCGCTCGACGACATCTCGGGTGGTCGCCAGGCGATGCGTCACCTGCTGGACGTCGGATGCCGGCGCATCGCATTCGTCGGCGGTCCGCTCGGCATCCCTCAGGTGGCCGACCGTCTCACCGGGGCCAGCGAGGTCGTGCGCAGCTTCGGCGCCGCGACGCTCGAAGTGATCGACATGCCCGATCGCACCGTCGCCGGCGGGCGCGAGGTCGGTCGATCGCTCATGGCGCGCCCTGCCGAGATGCGACCCGACGGCATCTTCGCCGTGAACGACCTCCTGGCGCTCGGCATCATGCACGAACTGGTCCAAGGTGGCACCGTCGTTCCGCGCGACCTCGCGATCGTCGGGTACGACGACAACGAGTTCGCCGAGGCATCCCTCATCCCGCTCACGAGCGTCCGCGGACGCCACGAGGCCTTCGGCGTCGCCGTCGTCGACCTGCTCTTCGACGCGATCCAGGGCGTCGAGATCGCCGAGCCGCACCGCATGTTCGAGCCCGACCTGGTGATACGGGCGAGCACGGACGGGTTCGATCGCGCATGAGTGCGAGCATCCGCGACGTCGCCGAGCGGGCGGGTGTGTCGGTGGGCACCGTGTCCAACGTGCTCAACCACCGCGAGCGGGTGACCCCCGAGTCGGTCGTGCGGGTCAACGCGGCGATCGCGGAGCTCGGCTACGTGCGCAACGATGCGGCACGTCAACTGCGCGCGGGCCGCAGCACGACCGTGGGCCTCGTGGTGCTCGATGTGCGCAATCCGTTCTTCACCGAACTCGCCCGCGGCGCCGAGAGCGAGGCCGACCGGCGCGGCCTGTCGATCCTGCTGGCCAACAGCGACGAGAACGTGGACCGCGAGGCTCGGTACCTCGACCTCTTCGAGCAGCAGCGGGTGCGGGGCATCCTGATCTCGCCGTACCAGCAGGTCGGCGAGAGACTCCGGCAGATGCGCGAGCGGGGCATCCCGGCCGTGCTCGTCGACCGGCGGAGCGAGGACGACCTCTTCAGCAGCGTCTCGGTCGACGATGAGCTCGGCGGCTACCTCGCCGTGCGTCATCTGCTCGAGACGGGCCGGCGCCGGATCCTGTTCACGGGCGGGCCGATCGACATGCGTCAGCTCGACGACCGCCGTCGCGGTGCGCGCCGGGCGGTCGATGAGGTCCCGGGTGCGTCGCTCGAGATCCTCCCCGTCTCCGCCTCCCAGGTCGAGGACGGCTCGGCCGCGGGCGACGAGATCAACTCTCGGCCGCACGCGCACCGACCGGACGCCGTCTTCTGCGCGAACGACCTCGTCGCTCTCGGGGTGCTGCAGTCGCTCTCCGCGCACCGCATCGACGTGCCGGGCGACATCGCCCTCATCGGGTTCGACGACATCGACTTCGCCGCGGCCGCGGTCGTGCCGCTGTCATCCATCCGCCAGCCGGCGCGGCTCATGGGCGAGACCGCGCTGCGGCTCCTGGTCGAAGAGGGCGACGACCCCCGCAAGCCCGCCGAGCAGGTCGTCTTCGAACCGGAGCTCGTCGTCCGCTCATCGTCCGGCGGGTGAACGGCGTCACGGTCGGGTCCGTGAGGCGCGGTACGCGGTCGGGCTCTCGCCGTGTCGGCGTGCGAAGCGCCGCGAGAAGTAGAGCGGATCGTCCCACCCGACGTCGCGTGCGACCGCGCTGACGGAGCGGTCGGTGGACGCGAGCAGCTGCGCCGCGCGGTTCAGTCGCTCGCGCTCGACGTATCGCTGGGGAGGGATGCCGAGCGCGGCCGCGAACAGGTGCGAGAGCCGTGAGGGAGACAGGTTCGCGATACGCGCGAGCCGGGTCAGATCCAGGGGTTCGGCGAGGTGCGCGCCGATGTGCTCGACGACGCGCAGGAGGCGTTCGTCCATGCCTCCGCGCAGCGGATTCTGCGTGTCGAGCCAGAGCAGCGCCGTCTCGAGGGCGTTGACGGCGAAGAGCTCGGACTGCGGGAGCGAGCCCGACGATGCGCGTGCTGTGGCGCGGAGCGCGGCGAGCACGCGCGGCGAGATGTCGGACGACGCGCGCACCACCCCGACACCGCCCGCCTCGATCGGCCACTCCAGCAGCGGCATCCATTCCGCACGAGGGTGGAAGTGCGCGAACGCCAGCTCCCACGATGCGCCGGCCGTGCGGTAGTCGTGGCGGGTCCCGGGGCGCAGCAGCACCGCCTCGCCCGGCCGCGTGAGAACGGCGCCGTCTCCGCCCTCGATCCGTCCGCTTCCGGCGATCGTGTGGATGACCAGCCAGTCGTCCGTGCCGCGCGCACGCCAGGCGCCGTACTCCGGCCCCGAGGCGAACTCGCCCGCGAGAACACGGACGACGTGGGGATGCGGAGCCTCTCGGCGCGACGTCGCAGCAGGATCGTCCATGACCATGCCCGATCATCCCATGGTGTGGGCGCGCGGCGCGAGCGACGATCGACACATGACGCTCCTCGATGACACCGCCGTCCAGAGTCCCGCCGAGACCTACGCCCGCGACGGCGTCGTGCAGGTGCGCGGTCTGCTCACCTCCGCCGAGATCGCCGAGATCCGCGACGTCTTCATGGCGCAGGTCGAGTCCGATCGCACCGTCGGCCACGACGACAACCTGGCTGCGGACGACGTCCTGTCGCGGTATCCGCGGTTCGTGCATCCGCACCGGCGCACCGATCTCGAGGTGGGACTCCTCGCGCGGCGATGGATGCTGGACCGCCGCATCACCTCCCTGGTCGAGCAGCTCATCGGGCCGGCGCACGCGGCGCAGTCGATGTTCTACTTCAAGCCGCCCACGGCGCGCGGGCAGGCGCTGCATCAGGACAACATCTTCCTCCAGGCGCATCCCGAGACGTGCATCGCCGCATGGATCGCGGTGGACGACTGCGACGGCGAGAACGGCGGTCTCTCGGTCGTGCCGGGTTCGCACCGCTACGAGATCATCTGCCCCGACGATGCCGACCCGGAGGAGTCGTTCACGAGCACCGCGATCACCCTGCCCGACAACATGTCGGCCGAGCAGACGGTGCTCGCCGCGGGCGACGTCCTGTTCTTCCACGGCAGCATGGTGCACGGCTCCGGACCGAACCGCTCGACGGACCGGTTCCGCCGGTCGCTCATCTTCCACTACGTCCCCACGGCGAGCGTCGAGATCTCGCGGTTCTACAACCCGCTGCTCGCCCTCGACGGCACCGAGGTGACGATCGCCGAGACGACCGACGGCGGCGCGTGCGGCGAGGGGTGGACGCCCGTCTCGCCGCACTGAGCCGGTCGGGGCATCCCGAGCCCGCGCGCTCCGGTTCGGCGGAGCGGCTCAGAACTCCCAGAAGACGGGGCGCTCCTCGAGCCACGCGATGAGGTTGAGCACGAGGAAGTTCCAGTTCTGGAACCCCTTCGTCATGATGGGCTCGCCCGTGTCGGGGTGGTAGTACTCGTGCAGACCGCCGGACGTCGCGAGGTCCTGCCCGAACAGGCGCACCGTCTCTTCGGCGAGTTCGCGGGCATCCTCCGTGTAGCCGTACTTCAGCAGTCCGCGGAAGACGAGGTAATTGCTCACGCCCCAGATCGGGCCCAGCCAGTTCGACGGGTTGTTCGAGGCGCGGAGGTTGTACTGCTGCTCGAGCTTCGAGAGCGTGCGCACGCCGAAGTTCGCGCGGAACGTGCGCCGGTCGAGGTACCGCTCGCGCATCCGCTCGGCCTGCTCCTGCGTCGCGATTCCCGCCCACATCGGCAGGAAGCTCGACCAGTTGTCGATGCGCAGCAGCACCGACGACCACGAGCGCGGCGCTCCCCGGTGCAGCCAGTCCTCGGGATCGATCTCGCGCAGCGCGAGATCGGCGCTGTAGAACGTGCCGTCGCGCTCGTCCCACAGGTGAGTGCGCACCGCCTCGGCGAGGTCTTCCGCGCGGCCACGCCAGGCGTTCGCCTCGGGCGCACGCTCGAGCTCTTCGAGCAGGTAGCCGAAGGCGAGCAGCTCGCGGTACAGCAGCGAGTTCAGGTAGACGGATGCCGTGCTCCGGTCGGGGCGGTAGTAGACCGACGGGTCGTTGTCGACCCCGATCGCGAAGTCGGTCTGCCAGTAGGCGAGACCGGTCGCGGCATCCACGTGGCTCTCGAGGTAGCGCTCCAGGAAGCGCTCGATGACGGGGAGGTCGTCACGGATCCACTCGGCGCTCCCGCGACGCCGGGTGAGGAGCGCCGCCTGCTGCGCGATGACGGGCTTGTGCATGTTCTGCGAGAACCCGCCGGCACGACCGGGGTCGCCGTGCAGCAGCGGTCCGCCGGGCTTGAGCAGGATCGGCATGACGCCGTCGTCGTCGGTGTGGTCGAGGAAGTTGCGGATCGTGCCCTCTTCGAACGCGCCGAACAGGCCGGGCTGGTCGGTGTCGAGCTCGACCTGGCCCATGACGACGCTGATGAACCACGAATCCCAGTCCCACAGCGCCATGGAGTAGTACGGCGAGTCGGGCGAGCTCGGCACCGTGTAGGGATGGGTCAGGATGCCGGACGGCTCCCGCGTCATCTGCTCGGTGTGCGTGCGGACGTGGTCGGACAGCAGGGCGCGCCACTGCTCGGTCATGAGGGGTCCTCTTCGGGGTTCGGGATGGTGATTCGGAGGAAGGATGCCGGCGCGAGCGTCACCGGGACGACGTGCTCGGGCGTCTCGATCGTGAGCTCGCGCTCGTGCCGGTCGAGGTTGGCGGCGAGGAGGACGGTCTCGCCGTTCGTGCGGGCGCCGATCGCCCACACGAGTCCGTCGGGGCTGTCGCCCCAGAGCAGCTCGCCGTCGAGCGCCGCGAGAGCGGCGATGGCGTCGGCGGCGGGAAGGGGGTCGCCGGCGGACGAACGGATGCCGCGCGGCCCCCACTCCTCGAACCACGCGAGCGACGCGACGCCGGGGATGCCGAGCGCCGCGGCACTCGCGATCGTCCAGGCGGCGAGCTCGGGTGCGGTCTGCCGCTCGTCGGCCGCGCCGGTGAACTCCGCGCCGTAGCCCTCGGTCAGATCGGGGCGGGTGGGACCGGGCTGAGGGCCCGTCGCGACATCGTTGAAGCGCGGGCGCAGTGTCACCGGCCCGATGTGGACGGGCGCGCCGCCGGCGAGGTCGACCGTCTGCCGCGCGACGAGCCGCTGCATCGCGAGCGACTCCACGAGCTGCTCCGTGCCGAGGGCGTGGAAGAGCGGTGTGATCGTGACGGCCACGCCGTCGAGGTCGTTCGGGATGCGGTGGCGTTCGCGGTTGAGCTCGGTGAAGTGCGAGCGCGAGCCGCCGACGACGGCGACGTCGAGACCGGTCTCGGCGAGGGCCGCGCGCAGATCGGCCACGGCTTCGCGGTCGGACACGTGCCGCGCGTCGCTCACCTGGTGGAACGCGGCCACCCGCAGGACGTCACGACCCGCGAGCGCGCCGACGCCGTCGACGAGCGCGCCGGGACTCTCGGCGTCGAGGACGAAGCGCACATCGAGCGGGACTCCGCTCGCGGCGGCGCGGTCGAGCGCCGCACGCCAGTTCGGGCTGGCGAGATCGAGTTCGACCAGCACGCTCGATGCGGTGGGTGTCAGAGCGGGCGCAGGATCGGGGGCGGATGCCGCGCCCACGCCGATCTGCGGGAACGCCCCGCCGCCCTGCAGCGCGGTGCGGGCGGGCGTGGCATCCATCGTCGACGTCTCGGACGTGCGCCGCGCGCGCACCGACACCGTCTGACGCACGCGCTCGCCGGCGGCGAGGTCGTACGGGAAGGGCAGATCGAGCGGGCGCGAGTACGTCTTGTAGGAGGCGTCGGTCCAGTTGCGCTGATCCTCCATCTCGAAGACGTCGCCGTCGAACGTCGTCGACACCTCGAGGCCGTCGGCGAGCCAGGTGAGGCTCGCGATGTCGAGGACGGGCTGGTGGGGGCTGATCGCGCGAGGGAACTCGGTCTGCTCGATGCGCCCGTCGGCGTGCGCCACGCGCAGCGGCGCACCCGCGACGTGCGGAGGATGCAGCACGACAAGTCCCGTGCGGTTCGTCGAGAACGGATGCTCCGACTCGAGGTCGCAGAGCACGTCGAGTCTGCCGGCGCGGGCCTCGACGCGCACGACGCCGCGGAAGCTCGATCCGAGCGCGTCGGAGCGCACGTGGAGGGTGAGCGTCGTGTCGTGCGCGGCCACGCGGTCGACCAGCAGGGGAGCGGTGTCCCAGTTCCGGTCGCGCACGACGGCCCGGATGCTGCGCAGCACCGTCCGGCCGTCGAACGCGATGTCGGCCAGCTCGTCGCCGCGCAGGGCGAGCGACCACGGGCCGCTCGCCCATGCGCAGGACTCGGTGTACCAGGTCATCTCAGAGCGAGGTCATCCCGCCGTCGACCTGGAAGGTCGCGCCCGTCGCGAAGGAGCCGTCGTCGCTCGCGAGGTAGACCATGATCCCCGCGACGTCGTCGGGTGTACCCGCTCGGCCGATCGGGATACGGCCGACGATCGCGGCGCGCGACGCCGGGTCCTCGCTGATGGCGGCGACGAGCGGCGTCTCGGTGTAGGCCGGCTGCACCGTGTTGACGCGGATGCCGCGATCGGCATATGCCGCCGCGACCGTCCGAGCCAGCCCGTGCATGCCGGCTTTCGAGGCGCTGTAGGCCGTGAAGTCCTTGCCCTCGCCGTTGACGGCGGTCGGGCTGCCGGTGAGGATGATCGATCCGCCTCCGTGCGCGAGCATCGCACGCACGGCGTGCTTCACCGTGAGGAACGCTCCCGTCAGGTTGATGTCGATCGTGCGCCTCCAGACGTCCAGGTCGAGGTCGGCCGCGGGCGCATCCTGCCCGAAGAGCTGCACCCCGGCGTTCGCGACGACGACGTCGGGAGCCCATCCCGCAGCCTCGACCTCGGCGAAGCCCGCCGCGACGGCGGCCTCGTCGGAGATGTCCATCGTCACGGCGCGGGCCGCGTCGCCGATCGCCGCGGCGGCCGCGGCCGCGCCTTCGCCGTTGCGGTCGGCGAGCACGACGCGCGCGCCCTCGCGGGCGAACCGCTGCGCGACGGCGAGTCCGATCCCCAGCGCCGCGCCCGTGACGAGCGCGGTCTTGCCTTCGAGCTGACCCATGCGCGTTACCTCTCGATGTGGTCGAGGTGGAGCATCCGCGCGAGGTTCTTGTCGAGCTCGTCGTCGCGGAAGATCTTCTTCCAGTCTTCCTTGATGATGCTCTCGCGCCCATAGTCCATCGCGATCAGGCACGCGTCGCTGAACGGGTTGTCTCCGCGCAGGCCGTTCGCGAGGGCGACCTGGGTGTGGCCGTACAGGATGCTGCGGGCAGCGGCTTCGGGCACGCCCATCGTGTTGATCGCCTCGTCGAGGGCCTCATTGAGCAGAGAGCCGATCATGCACGCGACGGTCTCGACGAGCGTCGGCTCGAGCTGGGCGAGCTGCTTGATCGTGACCCAGTGCACGTCGATCACGGGCGCGTAGATCGCACGGACCGTCGCCTCGACGATCGCCTTCTTCTCGGGGTCGTCGGACTCGATGGCGGCGATCGCATCCTGCGGGGCGGCGATGCCGCCGAACGTGTCGGCCCACTCCTCCTTCGTGGTCCGCTCGAGGAAGACCGAGGGGTGGCACGGGTGCGCGACCGCCTGGATGACGTCGTCCCGCGTCGTGAGCAGACCCGCGTACGCCGCGGCGGGGTCGAGGGTCAGCACGATCGTGCCCGGCTTGAGCTGGGGGACGAGGTCGGCCGTGACCGGACCGAGTGCGAGGTCGGGCACCGCGAGCACGACGATGTCGGCGTCGGCGACGGCATCCGGTGCCTCGGTCAGCTGCCGCCCCGCGGCGAGCGTGCGCTCACGGCCGGCGGGGGAGTTCTCGACGTACCAGACGGTGTGGTCGGTCTTGACGAGGTTGTTCGAGACGCGGGTGCCCATCTTGCCCCCGGCGCCGATGACGGCGATCTTGTAACTGCTCACAGTGTGCTCCTCAGATAGTCGATGGTGGTGCGGGTCCACTCCCGCTCGGTTCGGACCGTGGTCTCGGGGGCGCCCTGCCAGGGCAGCCAGTGCTCGACGATCTCGTTGATGCCCCGCTCGCGGGGCCTCACGGTCTCGAGCAGGTGCGGGTAGTCGTGCAGGCCGGTGCCCATGGGTGCACCGCTGTAGGTGAAGCCGACCCAGCCGTCCTGTCGTGCGAAGGCGAAGTCCTTGACGTGGACGTTCGCGACCAGGCCGGCGGTCAGGGCGACGCACTCGCGCGGGCGCTCGAGGCGCGCGACGACGTTGCCGGGATCGAGGCAGATGCCGAGGTTCGGCGTGCCGACGGACGAGACGAGTGCTGCGAGGTCGGCCGTCGCGAGCTGCTCGTACGTCTCGAGGGCGAGGGTCACGCCGGCCGTCTCGTACGCGGGCAGCGTGCGCTGCAGCCAGGACTCGGCTTCGCGCATCGTCGGCCGCGAATCGGGCGCATAGAGCATGCTGCGCACGAGGCGCGCGTCGAAGACCTCGGCGAGGCGCAGGAAGCGCTCGAGCCGCTCGGGCTCGATGCCCTTCGTGCCGAGCTCGATCGCGAGGCCGAGATCGCGCGCCGCGGCCGCCGCGTCGCGGAGTTCGGCATCCGTCATCCCGTCGAGAGGCGCGTAGTCGCAGATCTGGAAGAGATCGACGTCGAGATCGCGCGTCGCCTCGAACGCTCCGCGCAGCGAGAGCGGCTCGGGCGCACGATCGGAATGCTGCCAGAAGAAGGCGTAGGTGCCGAGGCCGATCATGCGCCGGACTTCCGGGTGGCGAGGGCGGATGCTTCGTCGAGGACGGCGATCAGGTTGTCGGGGTCGTGGGCGAAGCGGCCGAGGAAGAGCCCGTCGACGGTGTCGCCGAGTCGGGTGAGGAGGCCGGGCCCGGCGGATCCGCCGTAGATGACGACCGAGCCGTCGCGGCCGGGCAGCTCGTCGAGGGCGGCGCGCAGCGCGGTGGTGACGGGCGTGATGTGGTCGGCGGGAGCGGGTGCGGGGGCGCCGATGGCCCAGACGGGTTCGTAGGCGACGATCACGGGCCCGGCCGGTGCGCCGTCGAGCGCGTCGTGGAGCTGGGCGACCGAGGTCGCCGCGGCATCCATCGCCTCGTCCGTCTCGCCGATGCAGAGCACGGGTGTGATGCCCTGGGCGAGCGCGGTGGCGGTCTTGGCGGCGATGACGTCGTCGGTGTCGCCGAGGAGGCGTCGGCGCTCGGCGTGGCCGATCTCGGCGACGCCGACGCCGATCTCGGCGAGCTCGGCGGCGGTGACCTCGCCCGTGTAGGAGCCGGGTGCGAACTGCGAGACGTCCTGCGCGCCGACGATCACGCGGGTGCCGGCGAACGCGGTGAGCGCGTCACCGATCTGGAGGTAGGTGGGGATCACGAAGAGGTGGACGGAGCCCTCGGTCACGGCGGGATGCACGGCGACGCGGTCCGCGATGGTCGTGAGCCATTCGCGGGCCTGGGTGTTGCCGAAGTAGGTCTTGAGGCTGACCCCGACCGTGACCGGTGCGCTCATCAGCACTGTCCTTTCACGATCAGCACTGCCCGGTGGTCTCGTACTGCCCGATCACGGCCACCTTCTCGGCGGATGCCGATGCGGTGTCGAAGCGGTAGGTGAGCCACTCGCGGACGTTGCGACGGGCCAGTTCGATGCCGACGACGCGCTGGCCCATGCAGAGCACCTGCGCATCGTTCGACAGCACGCCACGCTCCACCGAGAACGAGTCGTGGGCGGTGACGGCACGGATCCCGGCGACCTTGTTCGCGGCGATCGCGACGCCCAGGCCCGTGCCGCAGATGAGCAGCGCGCGGTCTGCTTCGCCCGCCGCGACGAGCTCGGCGGCGGCGATCGCGACCTTGGGATAGGCGGTGTGGCCGTCGGCATCCACTCCCACGTCCACCACGGACGCGACGAGGGGGTTCTGCTCGAGGTCCTTCTTGAGGATCTCCTTGTAGTCGTAGCCGGCGTCGTCGCAGCCGATCACGAGGCGCAGCGGGGTCAGATCGGTCATGAGTCGGTCTCCTTGAGGGTGGCGGCGATCGCGGTCGCGATGAGGGCGAGGCTGATCGCTCCCGGGTCGGGGGTGCCGATCGAGTGCTCCCCGTGGGTGCGGGCGCGGCCCATGCGGGGGAGCAGGTCGGCGGTCTGCGCGGCGGCTCGGGTCGCGGCGTCCGCCGCGTTCGCCCAGGAGTCGGCGAGGGAGGCCCCGGCGTTGACGGCCTGTGTGAGCGTCGTTGTGAACGGCACGAGGGCGTCGACGAGGGTCTTGTCCCCGACCTCGGCCTTGCCGTAGTCGGTGACTCCCTGCGCTCCGGCGGCGACGCCCGCGGCGACGTCGGCGGCGGTCGGGTCGCCGGTGTCGCCCAGCTTCTCCGCGATCTTGGTCAGGATGACGCCCCACAGGGCCCCCGACGTGCCGCCCGCCTTGTCGGACCAGCCGTCCGCCGCCCACTCCAGAGTGGTGCGCGCACCGGCGCCGGCCCCGACGGCGGCACGTGCCGAGGCGAGGGCGGCATGCGAGCCGCGCTGCATCCCGATCCCGTGATCGCCGTCACCCGCGATGCTGTCCAGACGGCCGAGCTCGTCGACGTTCTCGTCGATCGTGCGGACGATGGTCTCCACGGCGGCCAGCACCGTCTGCGCGACCGCGCGCGACTGCTCATCGGATTCCGGGATGACGGCGGCGGCCTCCGCGGCATCCACGACCGTCGCCTGCTGCTGCGCCGCGACCGAGCCGCGCCGATAGGCGGGGGTGTCGACGGGGTGCTCCCACAGGGTCGCGAGCTCGTCGTCGAGCCAGAACAGGGTCAGCGAGGTGCCGGCCATGTCGAAGGACGTGCAGAACTCGCCCACGTGCGGGTCGACGATCTCGAGTCCCGCGGCTTCGAGGAGCTGGTGGATGCGCCGGTAGACGACGAACATCTCCTCGTACTTCAGCGACCCGAGGCCGTTGAGGATCGGGATGACGCGCCCGTCGGCGCCTTCGGGACGCTCCTCGAGAAGACGCCGCACCAGCAGCTCGGCCAGTTCGTCGGCGGTCGGGATGTCGGTCTCGTCGATGCCCGGCTCGCCGTGGATGCCGAGCCCGATCGCCATCCGACCCGTCGGCACCGTGAACAGCGGCTCCGGCGCGCCGGGCAGCGTGCAGCCCGTGAACGCGACCCCGAACGACCGGGTCCGCTCGTTCGCCTTCGCCGCCACGGCGGTCACCGCGGCGAGGTCGTAGCCGGCCTCGGCCGCAGCCGCGGCGCTGCGGAACACGGTCAGGTCGCCCGCGATCCCGCGACGCTTGTGCTTCTCGGCGAGGGAGGCCGACATGACGTCATCCGTCACCGTGACGGTCGCCGCCTCGATGCCCTCCGCCCGCAGGCGGTCCTGTGCCGCGTCGAAGTTCAGCACGTCACCTGCGTAGTTGCCGTAGGAGAAGAACACCCCGCCGCCCTGGTCGGCGGCCTTCGCGACCGCGTGCACCTGCTGCGTCGACGGAGATGCGAACAGGTTTCCCATCGCCGCCCCGTGGGCGAGCCCGGGTCCCACCAGGCCCCCGAACGCCGGATAGTGGCCCGACCCGCCGCCGACCACGACCGCGACCTGACCCTCCGGTGACACGGTGGAGCGCACGACGCCTCCCGTCACCCGGCGCACGTAGCGGCCGTTCGCCGCGACGAAGCCGTCGATCATCTCGTCGGCGAAGTCCGCGGGGTCGTTCCACAGACGGGTCATGACTGCTCGACCTCCACCGGGACGCGCGTCTCGGCATCACGCGCCTTGCGGTCGTTGCGCGCCAGCAGCACCATGAGCACGGCGGACAGCAGCATGAACGCGCCCACGATCGCCATCGGGATCTCGTACCCACCCGTCCAGTCGTGGACGGCGCCCGTGATGAACGGCGCGCTGAATCCGGCCAGGTTGCCGATCGTGTTGATCAGCGCGACGCCTGCTGCGGCCGCGATGCCCGTGAGGAAGCGCGTCGGCAGCGTCCAGAAGTTCGGCAGCGCAGCGAAGATGGCGCAGGCCGTGACGGTGATGACGGCGATCGTCGCGGCGGGCGATCCGGCGAAGAGCGCCAGGGGGATCGAGATCGCGCCCAGCACCGCGGGGACGGCGATGTGCCACGTCTTGAGGCCTCGACGAGAGGCGTCGCGCGACCAGAAGTACATCACGATCGCCGCCGGCAGGTAGGGGATCGCGGTGATGAGCCCCTTCTGGAAGACGTCGAAGGTGGCGCCGGTCTGCTCCTGGAAGCCCTCGATGATCGTAGGAAGGAAGAACGCGAGGGCGTACAGGCCGTAGATGAAGCCGAAGTAGATGAACGACAGCACCCACACGCGGCCGCTCTTGAAGGCGAAGCGCACCGAGGGGTGCTTGCCGCCGGTCTCGGACGCCTCCGTGGCGGTGCGCTCCTTGACGAGCGCGTCGGTGAGCCAGACCTGCTCCTCGTTCGTGAGCCACTTGGCGTCGGCGGGCTTGTCCTTGAGGTAGAACCACGCGATGACGCCGACCACGATGGCGGGGATCGCGACGCCCATGAACATGAAGCGCCAGCCCTCGAGGCCGAAGAAGACTCCGTGCTGCTGGATCAGGGCCCCCGCGAGCGGGGCGCCGATCACGGTCGTGAGCGGCTGGGCCAGGTAGAAGAGCATGAGGATCCGCCCGCGATACTGCGCGGGGACCCAGAGGCTCAGGAAGAGGATGGCGCCGGGGAAGAAGCCCGCTTCGGCGACACCGAGCAGGAAGCGCAGTACGACGAGCTGCTCGAAGTTCTGCACCCAGGTGAACAGCAGCGCGACGATGCCCCAGCTCACCATGATGCGGGCGAGCCACTTGCGGGCGCCGAACTTGTGCAGGGCAAGGTTCGAGGGCACCTCGAGCAGGATGTAGCCGATGAAGAACACGCCGGAGGCGAAGCCGAACTGCGCGGCGCTGAGGGCCAGGTCGTCGTTCATGCCGTTGGGAGCGGCGAAGCCGATCGCGGTGCGGTCGAGGTAGTTGATGAAGAACATCAGGGCGACGAACGGCACGAGCCGGATCGACACCTTGCGGATGGCTGAACGCGCGACAGGCGGTGCGGCCGTGGAAGAGGACGTGTCCACGTTGACTCCGATTTTCAATCGACGGTGATTCGGCGACTGTGCCGCCACAGGACAGTTTGACAAACCGGTTGACCAATTGCAAGTGTGCTTCGGGTCGATCCCGCTGTACCCTGCTCGCATGCCCTCCTATCCCGGCAACCGCTCCGCCGAGATCACGGCAGCCCTGGGGTCGCTCCCTGCGGGCACTCCGGTGTCCGAGGTGGCCCGGCGTCTGCTGGATCTCTTCACGGGCGGATCGATCGCGCCGGGCACGCGGCTGCCGCCCGAGCGGCAGCTCGCCTCGACGCTCGCCGTCGGGCGATCGGCGGTCCGCGAGGCCCTGGCCGCCCTCGAGATCCTCGGCATCGTCGACGTGCGTCCGGGATCGGGCACGTATCTGCGCGGCACGGCCAGCGAGCTGCTGCCCGAGACGCTCCGGTGGGGGCTGCTCATCGGTGAGAAGAGCACAGCCGAGTTGCTCGAGCTGCGATCCGGCCTCGAGATCTATGTCGCGCGCCTCGCCGCCGCACGCGGCCAGAGCACCGAGCTCGGCGTCGTGGGAGCGAGCCTCGAGCGCATGCGCGCGAGTCTCGACAGCCTCGCCGACTTCGCGCGCGCCGATCTCGACTTCCACCACGCCCTCGGCCGTGCCGCCGGCAACGGCCTGCTCGTCGATCAGCTGAACGTCGTGCGCTCGCTGCTTCAGGTCTACGCCGACCGTGCGGTGCACAGCGGCGAGGCCGCGCGCATCGCGCTGGAGGAGCACGACGCGGTCTACGTCGCCGTGCGGGCGGGGGACCCGGATGCCGCGGCCTCCGCGATGGCGGTGCACATGGCGACCGCATCCGCGCGGCTGTCCGCTGACGCGGCCGTCTGACACCCGGGTTCGCGGGCGGGGCTGCAGTGCTCAGACGCTCGTGAACGTCGCCGTCTCGGAACCGCCGGCCCCGACGGCGATCTCGAGTCCTGTCCACTGCGACGGCACGAGAGCGAAGGGCTCGCCCCTGCGTTCGCCGTCGACCTCGAAGTGGGCCGTGTCGCCGCTGAGCGCGATCGCGAGTCGCGCGGGCGCATCGGCCTGGACCCGATGCTCGGCCGCGCCCAGCAGGACGAGGCAGCCCGAGCCGTCCTCGAGCGAGACTTCGACGCGGACCTCACCGACCCCGAGGGGGCGGGCGAGGAGGCCGCCGGGATGCACGGTGATACGGCCGTCGGCCGCATCCGCGATGAGGTCTCCGGGATCGGCGCCCCGCCCATGCCACTCGCCGCGCATCTCAGGGGGTGGCGGCGCGTCCTGCGGCGTCGGTCGTGCCCACTCGTCGACCGGCTCCGGCGGACCGCCGTGCACGGCGTGCCCGACCAGCGGCCAGCCGTCAGCCGACCACGCGAGCGGCTGGAGATGCAGGATGCGACCGTGCTGCGGCGTGTGCTGGAAGTGCATGAACCACTCTTCGCCGGCGTCGCCTTCGATCCACGCGCCCTGGTGCGGCCCGTTCGTCGTGCTGGCCCCCTGCTCCAGGATGACGCGGGGCTCCCACGGACCGTCGAGGCTGTCGGCGCGGAACGCGTACTGCCACCCGTTCTCGACGCCCCCGGCGGGCGCGAAGATCCAGTACGTGCCGGCGCGGCGGTAGATCTTCGGACCCTCGAGCACGGTGCAGCCGTCGATCGCGTCACCGTCGATCGCGACGCGGGATGTGCCCACGGGCCCGGTGAGCCCGGCATCCATCTCCACGATGTCGAGCCGGTTCGCGAACCCGGCCCGCGATCGCGCCCAGCCGTGAACGATCCACGTGCGCCCGTCGTCGTCCCACAGCGGACAGGGGTCGATCGGTCCCGGTCCCTCGATCACGAGCCGCGGCGCGGACCACGGGCCCGCCAGGGACGGCGCCTCCACCACGTAGACGCCGCGATCAGGGTCCGCCCAGGTGATGAACAGTCTTCCGGCGTGCGCGCGCAGGGCAGGGGCCCACACTCCGCCGCTGAGCTGAGCGAGGGGCTGCCAGCCTCCGGCGAAGCCGACGGGCACCCAGTCGACGAGGTCGGCGGACCACCACAGAGGGAGCCCCGGTCGACGGTCGAAGCTCGAGGCGACGAGTCCGTAACCGCCCTCGGGGAGACGGATGACGTCGGGATCCGGCACGTCGTGGGCGCGGACGGGGTTCGTGTAGGTGCTCGTCATCGTCTCTCGTTTGGGGGCTCTTGGCTAACCGGTTGACCTCTGCTACTGTACCGAGGAACCGGTTTCTGAGCCACCCGTCCTTGCGCCGAAACCACCAGTACCGGGTGACATCCATCCGCTCGAAGAGGAGTTAGACATGGCAATGACAGCACCGCGACGCACGCTCCGAGCGTGGGGCGCCGGTATCGCCGCGGTGGGCGTCGTCTTCGCCGCGACCGCGTGCGCGGCGGGCGACGAGCCCGCAGGCGAGTCCACGGAGGACGGTCCCGTCACCATCTCGTTCCAGTGGTGGGGCAACGACGAACGCGCCGTCCTCACCGAAGAGGCCCTCGACCTGTTCGAGGAGCAGAACCCGGGCGTCACCGTCGAGACCTCGTTCTCGGCGATCGATGCCTACATCCCCAAGCTCGCCACCCAGATCGCCTCCGGCTCGCAGCCCGACCTGTTCCTCATCCCGATGGAGTCGGTCAAGGAGTACACCGAGAAGGGCGCGACGACCGACCTCACCGACTACATCGGCGACGTCATCTCGGTAGACGACATCCCCGAGACCAATCAGAAGATCGGCCAGATCGACGGCACCTTCTACGGCTTCACCCTCGGCACCGCGACCTACGCGTGGGCGTACGACCCCATCGCGTTCGAAGAGGCGGGCGTGGATGCTCCGGCCGCCGGCTTCACGTGGGACGACCTGATCGAGGCGGGCGAGAAGATCCGCGCGGCGAGCGGTGGCGCGAAGGCCGCGATCACCGACCCGGGCGGGTACATCGCCCACTTCGCCACCTACCTCGTCCAGAACGGCAAGGAGATGTTCACGGACGAGGGCGAGCTCGGATTCGAGGAGTCCGATCTCGAGGACTGGTTCGATCTCATGCAGGAGCTCCGTGACTCGGGGGCGTCGACCGACCCGCAGACGACGTCGACCCTCGACCAGAGCATGCAGAACTCGGGCTTCGCGCTCGGCAAGTCGGCGGGCGAGTTCATCGCGGCATCCATCACCGGAGCGTTCGTCGACACGATCGGGGAGGAGCACGTGGCGCTGGCTCCGTATCCGTCGGACACCGACACGCTCGGCATCAGCATGGCCGGAACGAACGTGGCCGCCGTGTCGCCGGAATCCGACCACCCCGAGGTCGCTGCGAAGCTGCTGGACTTCCTGATCAACGACCCGGAGGCCGCCGAGATCCTGGGCCTGACGCGCGGCATCCCGCTCAACTCCGTGAACTACGAGGCGCTCGCGCCGACGCTCACCGGCGGGAACAAGATCGTGAACGACTTCGTGCTCGAGTACCAGTCCGAGTTCTCGGACCCGTCGCCCCTGGCACCCGCAGGCGTGAGCACGCTGCCGGCCGACTTCACCCTGGCCTACGAGAACATCATCTTCGGGCAGACGAACAACAAGGATGCCGCGAAGGCGCTGTACGCGACCTTCCAGTCGGCCATCTCGTAATCCCGTCCGGCCGGGGCGCCGTCGCCGGCGACCCGGCCGGACCCATCCCCGAGACCAGGGAGCACCGATGACGGTGACACATCCGGACACCGCGGCACCGGCCGCGGCCGCACCTGAGCCCGAGCCGGCGAAGAAGAGGCGTCCGCGGCGCGACGGCGCCGCGTGGGTCTTCCTCTCGCCCTGGCTCATCGGGGCGGCGCTGCTCACCATCGGCCCCATGATCGCCTCGCTCGTGCTGTCGTTCACCGACTACGACCTCTTCACGACGCCCGAGTTCATCGGCACCGCGAACTACGAGCGCATGTTCTTCGAGGACCCGCGGTTCTGGAAGTCCGTCGGCGTCACCCTCAACTACGTGCTGGTCGCCGTGCCGCTCAAGCTCGCCATCGCGCTCGGGATCGCCCTGCTGCTGAACCGGCCGCGCAAGGGCCAGGGCTTCTACCGCTCGGCGTTCTACGCACCCTCCCTCCTCGGCGCGAGCGTCGCCGTGGCGATCGTCTGGCGCACGCTGTTCTCCAACGACGGTGTCGTCGACAACACCCTGAGCGTCTTCGGGCTCGACCTCGGCGGCTGGATCTCGAACCCCTCGCTCGCGCTGTACGTCCTGGTGTCGCTCGCGGTCTGGCAGTTCGGCGCACCGATGGTCATCTTCCTGGCCGGGCTCAAGCAGATCCCCTCCGAGCTCTACGATGCGGCGGCGGTCGACGGCGCCGGATGGTGGCGCACGTTCTGGTCGGTCACGTGGCCGCTCCTTTCGCCCGTGCTCTTCTTCAACCTCGTGCTCGAGATGATCGGCGCGTTCCAGTCGTTCACGTCGGCATACGTCGTCAGCGGAGGTCGCGGCGGCCCGATCGACTCCACCCTCTTCTTCACCCTCTATCTCTACGACCGTGCGTTCACGGCGTTCGACATGGGCTATGCCTCGGCGATGGCCTGGTTCCTGCTCGTGGTCATCGCGATCGTGACCGCTCTGATCTTCCGGAGCTCGCGCAGCTGGGTGCACTACACGGGAGACGACAAATGACCGCTCTCATCACGGACCAGACCGCGACCCTCGTGACGGGGCAGCCCGTCGAGCGCCGTCGACGACCCAAGCGCACCATCGTCGGGTCGATCGTGTGGCACGTGTTCTGTCTCGCGCTCCTGCTGCTCCTGCTCTACCCCGTCATCTGGCTGCTCGGCTCCTCGTTCAAGCCGGGCACCGAGATCCTCACCAATCCGACGCCCTTCCCCCGCGACTTCACCCTGGAGAACTACGGGATCGCGGTGCAGGGCGTCGCCGGACTCAGCCTCTGGCAGCTGCTGGGCAACTCGATCACGATCTCGGCTCTCACCGTCGTCGGCAACGTCGTGAGCTGCGCGCTCGCCGCCTATGCGTTCGCGCGGCTGCGATTCCGGCTGAAGGGCGCGCTCTTCGCCTTCATGATCTCGACCATCATGCTGCCGATGCACGTCGTGCTGATCCCGCAGTTCATCATCTTCAACGAGCTGGGCATGGTCGGCACCTTCCTGCCGCTCGTGCTGCCGAAGTTCCTCGCCACCGAGGCCTTCTTCGTCTTCCTCATGGTGCAGTTCATCCGAGGCATCCCCCGCGATCTCGACGAGGCGGCCCTCATCGACGGGGCCGGACCGTACCGCACATTCTGGTCGGTCATCCTGCCGCTCATGCGCCCGGCGCTCATCACGACCACGATCTTCTCGTTCATCTGGAGCTGGGACGACTTCTTCCCGCAGCTCATCTACTTGAACGACCCCCAGAACTTCACGCTGCAGCTCGGCCTGCGCCTCTTCGTCGACCAGACCAGCGCCTCGGCGTTCGGGCCGATGTTCGCGATGAGCGTTCTGGCGCTGCTGCCCGTCGTGATCTTCTTCGCCGTCTTCCAGCGGTACCTCGTCGACGGCGTCGCGACGTCGGGGCTGAAGGGATGAGCGCGACGACGCAGCGACGGCAGGCGCCCGGCGCGCTCGACCCGCACTCGCCGACCTTCCACCTGTTCGCCGACACGCTGTACATCGGCGTGCTCGTCTTCGGTCTGTCGCTGCTCATCGTGACCTGGTTCGCGGCGCTGAGCGCGGGAGTCGACACGCTGCGCGAAGCGCGCGCGGCTGATCGGCACGTGAGCGCCCGCCGTCTGTGGTCGGTGTTCGTCGATCGGACGGTGCGGCATCCGCTGTCCCACGTCGTGCTGCCGACGATCGTGACCGCCCTGCTCGCCTTCGATGTCGTCGTGCTTCCATACGTCGCGCCGGGTGAGGCGTGGGCGCTCGCGCTGCCGGTCGTGCTCGCGGCCGGGCTGGGCGCTGTCGCCCTGCGCGTCGCGGGCGCATGGCGCACGGGCGTTCCGGCACGCCGTACGTTCGCGGTCGCGTGGCGACGGATGTCGGAGGATGCCGCGGGCTCCGCACTGCTCGTGCTCGCGGTCGCCGCGGCCGGCGCCATCGTCTCGATCGCACCCCTTCTGCTCGTGGTGATGCTCGGGCCGCTCGCGCTCGCCGCGGTTGCGATGGACAGAGAGGTCCCGGTCGCTTCATGATCGTCGACGACCCGCGCAGACGTCGCGTCATCATCGACTCCGACGTCAAGAACGAAGCCGACGATCAGTTCGCCGTCGTGCACGCCCTCCTGTCGCCGAGTCTCGACATCCGCGGGATCATCCCCGCGCATTTCGGCGACGAGCGCTCGGACCGATCCATGCTCGATTCGCGCGAGGAGCTGGATCACCTCCTCGAGCTGATGGGGATCCCGGGCGAGGTGCGGATCGCCGACGGTGCCGAGCACCGCCTTCCCGACGAGTTCACGCCTGTCGACAGTCCGGGCGCGCAGCTCATCATCGAGGAGGCACGGCGCGCCGATGCGGGGCCGCTCTTCATCGGCTTCCTGGGCCCGCTCACCGACATGGCCAGTGCGCTGCTCCTGGCTCCCGACATCGCCCGCACGGACACGACCGTGATCTGGATCGGCGGTCCGCCCTACGGTGACCGTGAGTGGCGCGGTACGTGGCCCGAGTTCAATCTGCGAAACGACATCCACGCCGCGAACGTCGTCTTCGGCTCAGGAGTCCAGCTGCAGCAGGTGCCGTCGAATGTGTACCGCCTCGCCGCGGTCGGCTACGCGGAGCTCCGCCGGCGCGTCGAGCCCTGCGGCGAGCTCGGGCGTTACCTCGCTCAGACGGTCGTCGACTTCAACACGACGCACCACCGCGTACCGGTCGAATCGCGGTCGCTCGGCGACTCGCCCGCGATCGCCCTGATGCTCGAGCCGTGGTGCGCATCCTTCCGCCGCCAGTCGCCGGTCCGCTTCACGGCGGACGGCCACTGCGTCCCGTCCGAGCTCGGAAACGATGTGCTCGTCGTCGAGCAGATCGACGTGCGCTACCTCCTCGAGGACATGTTCGCGAAGCTCGAGGAGTTCGCAGACGGCTCGTGGCCGGTCGTCCCCGCGACTCAGGCGGGCGCCCGCCCCGTGCTGTGACGTTCGACGAGCGATCCGCGCACCCACACCGGGTCGCCCACGGGCAGTCCCGACATGGCGGCCTTGAGCTGCTGCCAGGCGAGGGTGCCGAGCGAATCCTGCGGTACCGAGACCGTCGTGAGGTGCGGCCTGCTGTACCGCGCGAACGGGATGTCGTCGACCCCTACGACCGAGATCCGCTCGGGAACCGCGATCGACAGATCGTCGAGCCGCGAGAGGACGCCGATCGCGACGAGGTCGTTGAAGGCGATGACGGCCGTCGCGTCGCCCGCGAGCACGGCATCGGCGGCGTCCCATCCCGCGTCGAGCGTCGCGCCCACTTCGCGTCGCTCGATCGCGAGTCCGGGGTGGCGCTTTTCGGCAGCATCGAGACCCTCGAGGCGCAGCACGTTCGACGCGCTGGCGATGGGGCCGCCGAGGTAGACGATGCGACGGTGTCCGAGTGCGGCCAGGTGGTCGGCCACGATGCCGACCGCGTGGCGATAGTCCATCGCGAGCTGCGGGACGGCCGCTCCGTCCACGTGGCGGTTGACGAGTGTGAGGGGGCGCGCGTTCCGCAGCACCTCTGCGAGGTCGTCGTCGGGCATGCGGGGTGCGCACAGCAGGAGGGCGTCGCAGCGTCGCCGTGCGTCGAGCGCCGCGCGCCGTTCGAGGTCGGGCTTCTCCTGCGTATCCGCGACCAGAACCTGGTACCCGTCGGCTGCGGCGGCGAGCGTCGCGCCGCGCAGGATCGCCTGGAACATGGGGTTGCCGAGGTCGGGAACCACGACCGCGACGGTGTTGGTGCGCCCGAGCGACAGATTGCGCGCCGTCTCGCTCGGTCGGTAGGCGAGCTCGGCGATGACGGCCTCGACGCGGGCGATGAGAGCGGGGTCGACCGTCGATCGACCGTTCAGGACCCTCGAGACCGTGGCCCGGGAGACGCCGGCGGCGCTGGCGACATCGCCGATGGTGGCGGGTCGAGCGCCTTCGCTTCGCGGCATCCGATGCCCCTCACTCCGTCCACGTGCGGGCGTCCCGCGCGTCGATTCTATCCAGGCAACCGGTTTCTGGTCTGCACCTCCGATCACGAGAGAGTCTCTTCATGACGCATCCCGCCTACCGCCCGCTTCACCTCGACTTCGAGGGTCCCGCCGAGCCCATCCCGGCGGATCTCGTTCCCCTGCGTGTGCTGTTCGTTCACGAGAGCGGCGCCGCGACGCACGTGCCGGGCTTCTGGGACGGCGGCACGCGCTACCGCGCACGATTCGCGCCCGAACTCCAAGGTGCGTGGTCGTGGCGCACGCAGTCCGACGCGGCTGAGCTCGACGGCGTCGAGGGCAGGCTGGTGGTCGCGGGCGCGGAAGGTCACGGACCGGTGCGCGTGGCATCCACCTTCCACTTCGCCCACGCCGACGGCACCCCCTTCCGTCCTGTCGGCGCCACCGCGTACAACTGGCTCCACCAGGAGGAGCCGTTGTTCTCCGAGACTCCCGAGGTGCTCGCTCGGGCCGGGTTCGACAAGTTCCGCTTCATGGTCTTCCCGCAGGCGGGGGGCCACATCGAGCACTTCCCCGACCTCCTCCCGTTCGAGAGGTCCGCCGACGGCTCATGGGATGTCTCGCGCCCCGTGATTCCCTTCTTCCGCCGACTCGACGAGGCCGTCGAGATGCTCGGACGCCACGGCATCCAGGCCGACGTGCTCATCTTCAACTCCTACGACGGAGGCCGCTTCGGTCTCGACGCGCTGACGGAGGAGCAGGATGCCGCGTACCTCCGCTACCTGGTGGCGCGCCTCTCGGCGTACCCGAACGTGTGGTGGTCGCTGTGCAACGAGTTCGACATCCTCACCGATCGCCCCGCCGACCGGTGGGATCGAATGGGCAGGATCCTCGCGGAAGAGGATCCGCACGATCATCTGCGGTCGATCCACAACTGGATGGAGCTGCACGACCACAATCAGGACTGGGTCACGCACGCCTCCATCCAGAACGAGTCGGCCGTCGCGGACTTCGGCCGCGCGTCCCTCTATCGCGATGCGTACCGCAAGCCGATCGTGCTCGATGAGATCAAGTACGAGGGTGACATCGACGATCGCTGGGGGCGTCTGACGGGCCGCGAGCTCGTTCACCGGTTCTGGATCGCGACCGTCGCCGGCTGCTACGCGTCGCACGGCGAGAGCTTCACACTGCCCAACGGCTCCTTGCACATGGTGCAGGGAGGGCCGCTGCAGGGCGAGAGCCCCGCGCGTCTCGGGTTCCTGCGTCGTCTGCTCGACGAGATCGACGCCCCGGGACTCGACCCGATCGACAAGTGGGACGACCCCGCGTACGTCGCCGGCTGGCCGCGCCGGGTGTACGTGCAGTACCTCGGCGAGGCCGGGGGTGCATCGTGGTCGTTCCGTCTGCCGCAGGGGAACAAGGGCGAGCGGCTCGAGGTCGGCGACCGGTTCGTCGTCGACGTGATCGACGCGTGGGGCATGACGGTCGAGCGGGTCGCGGGGGAGTTCGTGCTCGACGACGTGCAGCGCAACGACGCGTTCGCGAGGGATGCAGCCTCCATCGCCCTCCCCTCCGAGGGATTGATCGCCCTGCGGGTCACGCGCGTCGCATAGGTTGAGTTCGTGACGAGGAACTGGGCAGGCACCTACGAGTACACGGCCCCGCGGATCGTGACGGCGACCTCGGTCGACGACATCCGCTCCATCGTCGCGCGCGGAGGGCGCGTGCGTGCGCTCGGCACACGGCACTCCTTCACGGACCTGCCCGACACGACGGGCACGCTCGTCGACGTGACGGGTCTGCCGGCCGACGTCTCGCTCGATCCCGACGAGCAGACGGTGACGGTCGGTGCCGGAACCCGATACGGCGAGCTCGCGCTCTGGCTCGACGAGCGCGGATGGGCGCTGCGCAACATGGGCTCCCTCCCGCACATCAACGTAGGCGGGGCGACGGCGACCGGCACGCACGGCTCGGGCGATGGGAACGGCGTGCTGTCGACGGGTGTGCGGGCGCTGCGATACGTCGGCGCCGACGCCGAGGTGCACGAGATCCGACGCGGTGCCGCCGACTTCGATGCGCTCGTGGTCGGCCTCGGGGCCTTCGGCGTCACGGTGGCCGTGACCCTCGACGTCGTGCCGTCGTTCCGCGTGCGCCAGGACGTCTACACGGGAGTGTCGTGGGATGCCGCGCTCCGCGACTGGTCGGCGGTGACCGGCGCGGCCTACAGCGTCTCGGTGTTCTCGCGGTGGGAGGAGCCTTCGCTCGGCTTCGTCTGGACGAAGACGCGCCTCGACGCCGATGACGATCCGGTGCCCGCGACGCTTGTCGACGGACGGCTGGCGGCGGCCGGCGAGTCCCCGCTCGGCCAGGGCGACAACATCACCGAGATCGGCGGAGTCCCGGGGCCCTGGATGCTGCGCCTCCCGCACTTCCGTCTCGATGCCGAGCCGTCGTTCGGCGACGAGATCCAGAGCGAGTACTTCGTCTCACGCGCCGATGCGCCTGCGGCTCTGCGTGCCGTGCTGGCGCTGGGCGACGGCATCCGTCCCGCTCTCATCTGGACCGAGCTGCGCACGGCCGCCGCCGACGGCCTCTGGCTGAGCGGTGCCTACGAGCGCGACAGCGTCATCATCCACTTCACGTGGCACAACCGACCGAACGAGGTCGCCGACGCGGTCGCCCTCATCGAAGCGGTGCTCGAGCCGTTCGCGGCGCGTCCGCACTGGGGCAAGTACCACCGGTACGACGCGGCGCGGATCGCCGCCGTCCACCCGCGCCTGGCCGATGCCCGCGCGGTGTTCGAGCGCCTCGATCCCGACGGCGTCTTCTCGAACGCCCACCTCGAGCGCCTCGGCGTCCGCCTGCCGCGCTGACCTCTCTCCCCTCTTCTCTCCCGCTTCCTCTTCGCCGAACCCCTCTTCTCTCGCGAACCCACCTACTCTTCGCCAACCCACCTACTCCGGTGCGAAAAACGGCGGGGTCGAAGTACTTGCCCGTGCCGTCGAACTCGCCCCACGCCTCGACATCGTCCAAACCGAAGTCGATCCGGTAGTCCTCCTTCGAGTTCGGCGGCGCACGCCACCCGTCTGCGGGCTTCTGCAGCATCCATCCCCACGACTCTGCTCGCCGCATCCCCGTCGGCAGATCCGTCGCACTCGATCTGTTGACTCCGCACGTGAGCCGCAGGCTGTGGAGGACATCCCGCAGACCCCGAACCCATCCATCTTTCGTGAACCCACCCAGATCTGCGCGTGATTCCGGGTGGGTTCGCGAGAAGTGAGTGGGTTCGCGTGAAGAGAAGAGCAGACGGGCGGGATCAGGCGCGGGTCGCGCGGATCGCCATGAACTGCCGACCGGGCAGCTCGACGCGGGTGTTGCCCTCGTGCGTGCCGGGCACGCGGTCGACGGTCATGTTCCACGTGTCGATGACGTCGATCGTCCACGAGCCGTCGGGCAGGAACACATTGCGGAACCGCGGGCGGTTGAACCCGAAGTATCCGACGATCTGCTCTCCGGCAGCGCCGCCCCACGGCACGTCCCAGTCCGAGGGGAGGGGATCCCACACGCCGTCGGGGGCCTCGGCCTGCAGCTGCTCGAGGAAGCCGATGCGATCCGGCGAGGTTCCCGTCAGCTCGCCGCCCTTCGCCCACCACAGCACGTCGTCCGCGTCCGCGGCGGGCAGGTAGGTCTCGCCGTGGCCGACGTAGCCGCCGCGGACGGCGCCCTCCCAGAACCGGCGCGTCATCTCCTCGCCCGTGATGTTGCCCCAGCCCTGGTCGATGTCGCCCTCGTAGGCGCACTCGTCGATGACGACGGGCTTGCCCCACGCTTCGCGCCACTCGTCGGTGTTCTCCGCGGTGCGGTAGACGTCCACGCGCTGGATGCTGACGTGCGTGATCCACGGGCGCGAGTAGTCGTAGAGCGGGCGGCAGTTGTGGATCGAGTTGAGGTGGCCGAACGGGTCCTCCTCGCCGACGACGGCCGCCAGGCGCTCCCAGTCGTCGAGATCCTTCGACCACAGCAGGTCGTACTCGTTCGCCATCGACCACCAGACGTTCGAGAAGGCGGCGAGGCGGCGCACGACGTAGCGCAGGTACCGCTCGTCGACGGCCGGACCGAGGTCGGCGAAGCCCCAGCGGTCGTACGCGTGGAAGAGGATGAGGTCGGCCTGGATGCCGAGCTCGGCCAGCTGATGGATGCGGCGCTCGAGGCGGCGGAAGTGCGCGGGGTCGAAGCGCTCGAGGTCGAAGCCGCCCTCGAGCGATCCGGGGAACACGAAGTCGGCCGGCTCGTTCGCGTTGAAGAGATAGGACTTCGGGAACAGGCACATGCGGATCTTCGAGAACGGAGCCTCGGCGAGCGTCGCAAGGGTCTGCTCCTGCAGCGCCTCGGGCTGGTGGGTCCACGCGTACGCGGTCGTGCCCAGCGGCCGGTGACGCGTGCCGTCGGCATGACGGAAGTGGAAGCCGTCGACCCGCACCGGTCCGTGCGCGCCCTCACGCGCGCCGACGACCGTCGCGGCCCCCGAGATGCCGTCGAGGGATGCCGCGGTCGACCGTGTCGTGAACGACCAGTCGCCCAGGGCATCGGCGAGAGCGCGCACGAGATAGACCCCGTCGCCGTCGTAGAAGCCGCCCACGCGCACCTCGGTGCCGTCGGGGCGTGTGAAGACGGCGTCCAGTTCGACATCGACGAACGGGTTGCCGTGCGACGGGCCGTCGAGCCGGATCTCGAGCACGTCCCACAGCGGCGTCGGTGCGGGGGATGTCAGGCCGGCCGACGCCCTTTCGCCGTCGTCGTACGACAGATCGGGTGCGATCGCCGGCGCGTACGGGGCGCGCGAGGACTCGCCGTCGCCGATCGCGGCGAGTGCCGCCCACATCTCGTCACGCACCGCCGGGTCCTCGAGCGACGGCACGATCGCGATCAGCTGTCCCAGACGGCCGCTGCGGAACTGCGTCGCCATGGGCGATGCCGCGATGCCCGGCATGTACTTCTCGAGCACGGCGCGGGCCGCGGGGCTGTCGAGGGCTTCGCCGAAGGTGCTGGCGCGGTCGAACATGGAACTCCTATCGGGTCGCCGCGCGGACCGCGGCGTCGACCGCCTCGAGCACGGGGGGCGGGGTGAACATCAGAGCGGCCGCGAGCGGGCGGCCGGCAGCCCAGAGGGTCTCGTCGCGAACGGCGGCGACACGCTCGGGCGCGACCTCGGCGAGCGTCTCGAGCAGTGCCGCGTAGGCGCGCGGATCGTCGATGACGTCGGCGAGCGAGGCGTTCAGGCCGTCGAGTGCGGGCCGCTCGGCGGTGGATGCCGCATCCACCCGCCACTCGTGGCGACCCGATCCCACCTCGAACGCGGCGCCGTCGCCGGGCAGGTCGACGATCGCGGTCGTGTTGGCCGGCACGGTCGCGCGGACGACGATCACGTCGCCGTCGCGCGACCATGCCACCGACGCCGCGCCGTACGGCGTGACGTGTCGTGCCTCGGCGTGCTGGAACGAGGAGAGGGGCCGAGGCGCGATGCGCAGGCGCGCGTAGCCGGGGGCATCCGGTGCGAGTCCTGCGACGGTGCGGTGCAGCCAGTCGGCGACCGCGCCGAGCGCGTAGTGGTTGAACGAGGTCATCTCACCGGGGTTGACCGAGCCGTCCGGCAGCAGGCTGTCCCAGCGCTCCCACACGGTCGTCGCACCCATCGTGACGGGGTACAGCCACGACGGGCACTCGGTCTGCAGCAGCAGTCGCTCGGCCGCGTCGAGGTGTCCGCCGGCGGTGAGGGCATCGGTCACGAGCGGAGTGCCGACGAAACCCGTCGCGATGCGGTAGCCGCCCTCGCGGACGACGGCCGCGAGCCGTGCCGCGAGCGCCGCCCGCTGCGCGGGGTCGGTCACGAGGTCGAATTCGAGCGCGAGCGCGTACGCCGTCGGGGCGTCGTTCATCATGCGCCCGGCCGGCGTGACGTACTCGGCCACGAAGGCCGCCCGGCTGCGATCGGCGAGGGCGGCGTAGACCGCGGCATCCTCATCCCGTCCGAGCAGTCGCGCGGCGTCCGCGACCTGCCGCAGCGAACGGGCGAGGTACGCGGTCGCGACGATGTCGCCCGAGACCTTGGCGTCACCGGGCTTGTCGGGCGGCGCCGACGGATCGAGCCAGTCGCCGAGCTGCATCCTGCCGGCCCACAGGCCCGAATCGCCGGCTTCGGAGAGAACGCGGTCGACCCAGGCGCGCATGCTCGGATACTGCGCCTCGAGGACGCCGAGGTCGCCGTACCGCTCGTACAGCACCGTCGGCACGACGGTCGCGGCATCGCCCCACGCGGCGGTCGCGCCCAGCGACCCGAAGGACGGCAGGGCGGCGGGCACCACGAGAGTGACGTCGCCGTCGTTGCGCGCCTGCTCGTGCGCGAGGTCGCGCATCCACGAGGTCAGGAACGCGTCGCTGTCGTACAGGAAGCTCGCGCTCGGAGCGAAGACCTGGATGTCGCCCGTCCAGCCGAGGCGCTCGTCGCGCTGCGGGCAGTCGGTCGGGATCGAGAGGAAGTTGCCCCGCATCCCCCACACGACGTTCTCGTGCAGGCGGTCGACGAGTGGGTTCGAGGAGGAGAACCATCCCGTGCGCGTCATGTCGGTGTGGAGCACGACGGCCTGGACGGCATCCGGCTCGACGTCGGCGCCCGTGATCTCGGCGTAGCGGAAGCCGTAGAACGAGAAGCGCGATTCGAGCACGTCGTCGCCGCCCGAGAGGTCGAAGGTCGCCGTTGCGGCGGCGTTGCGCAGCGGCCGGAGCGCGAGCTCGCCGTCTTCGAGCACTTCGGCGTGACGGACGACCACGCGATCGCCGGCGGCGCCGCGCACCGCGACGCGCAGACGGCCGACGAGGTTCTGGCCGAAGTCGAGGATGCGACCGCCCGAGGGGGTCTCGAGCACGGCGGCGACGGGGAGCGACTCGATGCGCCGCACGGGCGGCGCGATCCGCGCCTCGGGCAGGGGCACGTTCTCGTAGCCGGGCAGGGCCGCGGCGCCGACGCGCGCGGGCGCCCAGGCTGCCGGCGCGCGACGGAGGTCCTGGTGCTCGCCCGGGTAGACGCCGCTGTCGACGACGGGGCCGTCGCCTGCGGCATCCCATCCCTCACCCGTCGCGGCGATCGTCTCGACCGCGCCGTCCGCGAACGTCACGCGCAGCTGCGCGAGGAACGACGGCTGCGTGCCGTACAGGCGGTTCGTGAAGGTGAAGAAGCCGTACTTCTCGGTGTACCAGGCGCCGGCGATCGTCGCGGCGAGTTCGTTGTCCCCCTCGTGCACGAGCGCGGTGACGTCGACCGTCTCGTGGACCAGCCGGTCGCGGTAGGCGGTCCAGCCCGGGCTCAGCACGTCATCCGAAGCCGGTGTGCCGTTCACCGACGGCTCGGCGACGCCCAGCGCGGTCCACAGCAGCTGCACCTTCGCGAACGGGCGCGCGAGCCGGAACCGCGTGCGCACGACCGCCGGCTGCGCGTCGCGATCGGGCTCGGCGAGGCCGATCGGCTGTGCGATCCACTCGCCGTCGGCGAGGAAGCCCGCCTCGACCCGGGTGGGCTCGCTCCAGGCGGTCCGGCCGCCGTCGGTCGAGCGCGCGCGCACCGAGACGTCGCGGGACTCGCCCGCCGCGAGGGGAGCGAACGGCCACGCCACCAGAACGCTGCCGCGTCCGTCGAGCGTGACGGTCTCGAGCCCGTCGGTGACGTCGACGGATGCCTGGATCCAGCCGGGCTCATCGGTCTCGACGGTCCAGGTCAGGCGCGGGCTCGGCGTCGCGACGAGCGGGCTGTCGTCACGGAGCTCGGCGCGCAGCATCCCGACCTTCGACGTCATTCGTCATCCCCCTCGGCGACCCAGCTCAGCGCGTGCACTTCGCCCGCGACAGCGTAGACGCCGATGACGCGACCCGTGAAGGACTCCGTCACCTCGGACGACAGGAACCGGCCGTCGATCTGCGCGAGCTCGAGGCGCTCGCCGTCGATCGTCGCGCCGAGGTGGAACACGTCGCTCGTCGACACGATCCCGGTTCCCCCGACGGGCTTGCGGGATGCGAGGTGCAGATCGACGACGTCGCCCGTGAACGGCTGCGACCACTCCTGGTGCAGACCGCCCAGGCTCGCGCGTGCCGTGAGGGATCCCGCGCCCGCCTCGATCTCGACGTGGAACGCCTCGTCGTAGCGCACGCCGAGACCGCCCACGCCGGCCGAGACATCGAGGCGCACGGTGACCTCGTTCGTGAGGTGCTCCTGGCGGCGCCCTACGAAGATCGGCTTCGCATCAGCGAGCGTCGAGCCGTCGGCGACCAGGACGAGGCGCCCGTCTCGGAGCGTCGAGACCTCGGTCGGGAAGGCCCGGACGGCGACCCACTCCGCGTCGAGCGGCGCGTCGAACGAAACGTCCACGCGGGTCCCCGGGCGGGCGTTGAGCGCGACCGGCGCGATCGCAGGCCATCCGTCCGTCCAGGTGACGGGCGTGACGAACGTCTCGCGACCGAGGGCCGAGAACGCGCGCGTGCCGCTGCGGGGGCGCACGCCGAGCAGCACGCACAGCCACTCGCCGTCGGGGCCCACGACGAGGTCGCCGTGGCCCGTGTTCTGGATCGGACGCGGCGTCGAGCGCGCCGAGACGAGCGGGTTGCCGGGGGCACCTTCGAATGGCCCTTCGGGCGAAGCGCCGCGCGCGATGCTGATCGTGTGACCGCGCTCGGTGCCGCCTTCGGCGATCAGCAGGTACCAGGCGCCGTCGATCTCGTACACGTGCGGCGCTTCGGGGAACATGAGGCCCGTGCCCGACCACAGCGATCGCGGCTCCTCGAGGGCGCGATGCGTCGCGAGGTCGACCTTCGCCTGCTGGATGCCGAGGTGCATCGGCGCGTTGGGGTCGAGGTCGCCGCTCAGCAGCAGACCGGAGAAGGTCACGTACGCCGTGCCTTCGGCATCCCACACGATGTCGGGATCGATGCCCGAGATCGTGCCGGAGCCGTCCTGCACGAGCAGCAGGTCGCCGTCGCTCCACGGGCCTGCGGCGTCTTCGGCGGTGAAGTGCAGCATCCCGCGCCCCATCGCATCCGTGATGACGAGGTGGAAGAGGCCGTCGTGATGGCGGATGGTCGGTGCCCACGCGCCGCCACCGGTCGGCACGTCGGCGGCCCCGAGCTGGCCCGGCCGCGTCGCGACGTGGCCGATGAGCTCCCAGGTCTCGAAGTCGGTCGAGCGATGGATCGGGATGCCGGGCAGGTACTCGAAGGTCGACGTCGCGAGGAACCACTCGTCGCCGACGCGCACGACGGAGGGGTCGGGGTGGAAGCCGTTCACGAGCGGGTTGTAGAGCGTGGTCACGCGACGGTCCATTCGATCGAGAGCGGCAGATCGACCACGGATGCCCCGGCACGCACCGTGAAGGCGCCTTCCTCGAGGCTCCAGCCGTCGGCCCAGTGCGCGAAGCGGCGTGCGGGCAGTGGGATGACGGCCGTCACGGTCTCGCCCGGTTCGGCGTGCACGACGGCGAATCCGACCAGCCAGCGGGCGGGACGCTCGATGGACGACTCGGCGCGCTCGGCGTAGACCTGCACGACCTGCTTGCCCGCGCGTTCGCCCGTGTTCGCGAGCGTGACCTCGAGGTCGTCGCCCGAGCGCTGGCCGACACCCCATGCCCACGTCGTGTAGCCGAGGCCGTGGCCGAACGGGAACGCCGGCGACGCATCCGCCCTGAGCCACGCGCGGTAGCCGATGTGGATGCCTTCGGGGTAGGCCAGCACGCCGTCGGCCGGGGTGACGTCGGTCACGGGGACGTCCGACAGTGCCGCGGGCCAGGTTGTGGGCAGACGGCCCCCGGGCTCGGCGGCACCGGTCAGCACGGCCGCGATCGCGGAGCCGAACTCCTGACCGCCGAAGTAGCCCTGCACGACCGCCGCGACATCCCCGGCCCACGGCAGGACGACGGGCGACCCGGCGTTGACGACGACGATCGTGGGCGTGCCGGTCGCGGCGACCGCGCGGACGAGGTCGTCCTGCCGACCGGGAAGGTCCAGGTCGACGCGGTCGTAGCCCTCGGACTCGACTTTCGAGTTGGTGCCGACGACGACGACGGCGACGTCGGATGCCGCGGCCGCGCGCGCCGCGCGGGCGATCAGCTCGTCGGGATCCGTCTGCTCGGGCGCGATGCCCACCGTGACGCTGAGCGCACCCGCGAGCGGACCGGATGCATCGAGGTCGAACTCGGCGCGGACGTCGATGGACCGACCGGCCGTCACCTGCACGCGGGCGGTCGACGACGGCGGATTCAGGAACGCGGCGCCGAGGTCCGTGCCCTCGATGACGGGCGTCTCGTCGAGCACGAGAGCGCCGTCGACGAAGACCCGACCCGGGTTCGCGCCGGAGAAGCCGAGCAGGATCTCTCCGGTCTCGACAGGGGTGTACCTCGTCGCCAGATCGACGCGAGCGCTCGCCGAGATGGGAGCGTCGCCGCCGAACCACACCAGGGCGCTCGCCCGGCGGTCCTCCGTGAAGATCTCGGAGCCGTCCGCGTCGAAGAACGTCACGCGCAGGCCGGGCTCGCCGGTCACCGGGTTCTGCAGCTGGGCGAGCGGGATCTCGGCGACCCCCTCCTGCACGACGGCGCCCAGCTCGTAGATCACTTCCGCGTCGGGCACCGCCGCGCGGATGCCGTCGAGCGGCGAGACGATCCTCTCGGGCAGCACGGTGGCGCTGCCGCCGCCCTGCGTGCGCGCGTCGCGGGCATTGTGGCCGATGACGGCGACGGTTCCGAGGGTCGACACGTCGAGCGGCAGCGTGCCGTCGTTGCTCAGCAGCACGGTGCCGGCGATCGCGGCCTCGCGCGTGAACGCGACGCCGTCGACAGGGGCAGGCTCGACCTGCGCCGACCCCTCCAGGGCGCCGACGCGTTCGGCGAGGAGCAGCATCCGGAGCACCTTGCGATCGAGGTCCGCCTCGTCAAGGCTGCCGTCACGGATCGCATCCGCGAGCCCCGCCCACGCCGGCGCCGGACCGGGCATCGCAAGATCCTGCGCGGCCGGCACGGCGTCGAGCGATCGGACGGCGGTCCAGTCGCTCACGACGACGCCGTCGAAGCCCCACTCCGAGTTGAGAGGCGTCTCGAGCAGCTCGTTCTCGGTCATCGTCACGCCGTCGACCGAGTTATACGCGCTCATGACCGACCACGCGCCGGCCTCGACCGCGCGCTCGAACGGCGCGAGGTACAGCTCGCGCAGAGCACGGGCATCCACCTTCACGTCGACCGTGAAGCGATCCGTCTCGGAGTCGTTCGCGACGTAGTGCTTCGGGGTCGCGGCGACGCCGTTCTCCTGCAGACCCCGCACGTACGCGGCACCGAGCTCGGCGGACAGCTCGGGGTCCTCGCTGAAGCACTCGAAATGGCGCCCGCCCAGGGGTGAGCGATGCAGGTTGATGGTCGGCCCGAGCACGACGTCGACATCCTTGCGACGGGCTTCGGATGCCGCGGCCGCCCCGTACCGGTATGCGAGGTCCACGTCCCACGAGGCCGCGAGGGCCGATCCCGACGGCAGGTTGAGCGAGGGCTCGCGCTCGTCCCACCGAGGTCCGCGGACGCCGGCGGGGCCGTCCGACAGCGTCATGGCGCGCAGACCGATCTCGGGGAGCGGCACGGTCGTCCAGAAGTCGGCGCCCTGCACGAGGGCGACCTTATGGTCGAGGGTGAGGCGCTCGAGCAGCGGGCGCAGGTGCGCCGTGGAGTCCGTGGTCACGGGGAGGTCCTTCCGGAGGGGCGTTCAGGCCGCGTCGGCGGCTTGGGCGTCGAGGAGCGTGCGGCGCGCGGCGCGGCGCTCCTTCTGCTCGTCGGGGTTCGGCACGGGCGCTGCGAGGAACAGACGCTGCGTGTACGGATGCTCCGGCCGCGCCGTTACCTGGTCGCCGTCACCCGTCTCGACGAGCTCGCCGTGGTACATGACCGCGACGCGATGGCTGATGTGGCGCACGACCGCGAGGTCGTGCGAGATGAAGAGGTAGGCGACCCCGGTGCGTTCCTGGATCTCGATGAAGAGGTCCAGCACGCGCGCCTGCGTCGACAGGTCGAGGGCCGACACGGGCTCGTCGCAGACGATCAGCTTCGGGTCGAGCGCCAGCGC
>NZ_JBIMKU010000001.1:0-94779 GCF_051860965.1 Microbacterium sp. | reverse complement strand
TCCTTCCGGAGGTGAAAGAGAAGGTCCAGGATCCCCGCCTGCACGGACACGTCCAGGGCCGTCAGGATCTCGTCGCACAGCAGCAGCCGGGGTTTGGCGATCAGTGCGCGCGCGATGGCGACGCGCTGGCGCTGACCCCCCGAGAACTCCCGGGGCAGCCGGCGGGCAGCATCCGCCGGCAGTCCGACGCGGTCGAGCAGATCGCGCACGCGCTCCTTGGCGGCGGAGCCCGCGACACCACGCGCCGTGAGCGGCTCGGCGAGGATCTGCTCGATCGTGAGGTTGGGGTTGAGCGACGAGTACGGGTCCTGGAACACGACCTGGATCTCGCTGCTCAGGGCGCGGCGCTCCTTGCGGTGCAGGTGGCCGATCTCCTTGCCGTCGTAGCGGATCGACCCGCCCGTCACGGGTGCGAGTCCGAGCACGGCGCGACCGAGCGTCGTCTTGCCCGAGCCCGACTCCCCGACGAGGCCGACGGTCTCACCGGGGCGGATGTCGAGGGACACGCCTTTGAGCGCCTGGAACGGCTTCGCGCGGAAGCCCTTGCCGGGGTACTCGACCTTCAGGTCGGTGACTTCGAGCAGAGCGCTCATGAGCGGCCTCCTTCGTTCGCCGCGCCGGTCGTGACCAGCGGGCCGCGGGCCGGGCCCTCTTCGAGGATCGCGTCCAGCAGGGACTGCGTGTAGGGGTGCGAGGGTGTTCCGAGGATCGTGCGCACGGGACCCTGCTCGACGAACCGGCCCTGCTGCATGACCGTCACGCGATCGCAGAGGTCGGCCACGACGCCGAAGTTGTGCGTCACCAGGAGCATCGCCATCTGGCGCTCGCGCTGGAGGTCGCGCAGCAGATCGAGGACCTCGGCCTGGACCGTCACGTCGAGAGCGGTCGTGGGCTCGTCGGCGATGATGAGGTCGGGGTCGGTCGAGACGGCGCCGGCGATCAGCACGCGCTGAGCCATGCCGCCCGAGACCTCGAACGGGTAGGCGTCGAACGTGCGCTTCGGGTTCGGGATGCCGACGCGATCGAGCAGAGCGAGCGAGCGCTCGGTCGCCTCCTTCTTCGACAGGCCGAGGTTGCGTCGCAGCGGCTCCACGAGCTGGTAGCCGATCTTGAACGACGGGTCGAGGTTCGACATCGGCTCCTGGGGGATGTATCCGATGCGCTTGCCCCGGATGCCGGCGTACGCCGACTCCGACGCATCCGCGAGCTCGGTGCCCTCGTAGTCGATGGACCCGGCCGTGACGCGTCCGCCTCGGGGGAGGAGTCCCAGGACGGCGAAGGCCGTCTGGGTCTTGCCGGAGCCGGATTCGCCGATGAGGCCGTGCACCTCGCCCTTGCGGATGTCGAGCGAGACGCCGTGCACGACCTCGATGTCGGGGCCGGTCGGCTGGTCGTACCCGACGCGCAGCTCGCGGATCGACAGCACCACCTCGCGCTGCGCGCCCTCATCGGGGTGCACGACCGTGTCGGCCCCCAGGTCTGCGGCGAGCTCGTCGGTGATGTCCGACCCCGAGAGGCTGAAGGAGGTCGTCACCGCGGCGACCGAGCCGGTCGACGTCGTCACGGCGCGCTTGCGGCGACGACGGACGACCGCCGTGCGCTCGAGCACGTCGCGCATCGCGTTGGCGAGCAGCGTCAGGGCGATGCAGGTGAGGGCGATCGCGATCGACGGCCAGATCATGAGGAGCGGCTCCTTGTAGATGGCGGCGAAGCCGTCGTTCAGCATCCCTCCCCATGTCGGAACGCTCATGTCGCCGAGGCCGAGGAACTCCAGACCGGACTGGATCGCGATCGCGATGCCGCCGATGATCGCCGACTGGATGATGATCGGCGCGCGCACGACAGAGAGGATGTGGCGGCCGATGATGCGCAGGTCGCTCAGGCCGGACACCCTCGCGGCGTCGACGTACAGCTCGCCGCGCACGGCGGTGACGGCCGCGTAGACGAGGCGATAGTAGGCGGGCGCGAGCAGGATGCCGAAGATGAACATCGCCCACCACACCGAGGGTCCGAGCACGGCACGTGCGGCCAGGAGCACGACGATGCCGGGGAGTGCCATCACGAGCGACGTCGCCCAGGAGGCCGCCGAGTCGAACCAGCCGCGGTAATAGCCCGCGATGAGGCCCGAGACGACGCCGATGACGAGCGAGGTCACGAGGGCGACGAGGGCGGCGGCGAGGGTGATCTGCGTCGCCACGAGCAGGCGCGAGAGGACGTCGCGACCCGCCGTGTCGGCGCCGAGCGGGTGCTCGGGGCTCGGTGGAGCCAGGACGAGCTGCAGCGAGGCCTGGTTGGGGTCGTACGGCGCCAGCCACTGCCCGAAGATCGCGATGAGCACGATGACACCGAGGACGATGAGCGCCGCGAATCCGATGGGGCGGCGGATGAGTTGACGCAACAGCGAGGCGCGCACCTGCGGGGTGGGCACCGCAGGGGGAACGGCGATGGCGGTCATGAGAGTCGCACCTTCGGGTTGAGCGCCGCCTGGGCGAGGTCGATGAGGAGATTGACGATGATGACGATGACGGCGAAGGCGATGACGACGCCCATCACGACCGGGATGTCGCCCTGCTGCGTCGCCGAGACCGTGAGCTGACCCATGCCCGGGAGGGCGAAGACCTGCTCGACGATGACGGCACCGCTCAGGAGGCCGACGAACTGGACGGCGAGGATCGCGAGGGCGGGGCCGCCGGCGTTGCGCAGCACGTGCTTGTAGACGACGCTGCTCGCGGGGAGTCCGCGGCTGCGGAGCGTGCGCACGTAGTCGCGCGACAGCGCATCGGTGACCGAGCCGCGCACCTGCTGGGTCACGGCGGCGATCGCCCCGATCGAGAGGGCGATGATCGGCAGCGTCACCGACGACAGCCAGCCGGTGAAGGACGCCGCTATCGGCACGTAGCCCGTCGCTTTGAACCAGTGCAGGTTGATCGCGAAGATCAGCACCAGGTAGAGCGCGATGAGGAAGCCGGGGATCGCGAAGCCGATCACCGAGATGAACTGCACGGTGCCGTCGACGGCACCGCCGCGTCGCGCTGCCAGCACACCGAGGACGACGGAGAGGATCGCCGTGACGATCGTCGTGCCGATCACGAGCGACAGCGTCACCGCGAGGCGGCCCGAGAGGCTCACCGAGACGAGCTGCCCGTTGAACCACGAGCGACCGAGGTCGCCGGTGAGGGCGCTCGTGAGCCAGTCCCAGTACTGCACGACGACGGGCCGGTTCAGGCCCAGCTCGGCGGTCTTCTGTGCGACGAGCTCGGCGGTCGCGGTGTTGCCGAGGATGCGGCGGGCGATGTTCGCACTGTCGAGGTAGAGCAGGCCGAAGGCCAGGATCGAGATGACGAAGAGGAGGACCACGCCGGCGAGAAGGCGGCGCACGATGAAGATGAGCATGCTGCGCTCCAGAGGTGGTGTCCCGGCCCGCCCGCCGTCTCAGGCGAGCGGGCCGGGAGATGGGTTCTACTGCTTCGGCTGGAAGTCGTAGATGGCCGGGTACGCGTTGGTCGGGAGCATCTCGACGGTCGTGTTGGCGTCCGTCGCGACGCTGCCCTGCACGCGGTAGAACGGCGCGAACCACGCCTGCTCGACGATGTAGCGGTTGAGCTCCGTGGCCACCGAGGCCTGCGTGGCCTCGTCGCCGAACTGGATCTGCTCGATGTACTCGTCGACCTTCGGGTCCTCGTACTTGAAGGGGTTGAACACGGCGGTCGGCGAGAGCATGAACTGGATGAGCTGCCAGTCCGGGTTCTGCTCGAGGGCCATGAACGACGCCGCGTACTTGGGCGCGAGGAGGTCCGCGATGAAGTTGCCGATCGGGGTGTCGACGTTGTTCACCGTGATGCCGATGTCGGCCAGCTGCTGCGCGATCAGCGTGTAGGTCGCGGCGCCGAGGACCGACGCGCTCGGCATGTCGATCGTGAGACCGTCGCCGTAGCCCGCCTCGTCGAGGAGCTCCTTCGCCTTCTCGGGGTCGTACGTGTAGTACGAGTCGAGCTCGGGGTCGTAGGCGTCGGACGTCGCGGCGAACACCTGGGTGGTGACCGTGCCGTGATCGGTCTGCAGCGCCGTCAGCATCGACTCGCGGTCGAACGCGTAGTTGATGGCCTGACGCACGCGGACGTCCCCGAGGGCCGGGTTCATCGTTCCCGCGCGGTCGAGGAGCAGCAGACCCTGGAAGTCGAGCTCGTTGGCGTTGACGGTCCAGCCCGCGCCCTCGACCTCGTCGAGGCTGTCGTTGTTGACGAGCTTGACGCCGTTCGCCTCGCCGGCCTTGATCGCGTTGAGCGCGGCGGTCGGGTCGGAGAGCACGTTGATCGTCAGCGTGTCATAGTGCTGGACGTCGGGGTTCCAGTAGTCCGGGTTCTTCGTGTACGTGTAGCTCGTCCCGGTGACGGTGGCCGCGGTGTCGAGCACGTACGGGCCGGATCCGACCGGGTTCGTGGCGATGTCCTCGCTGTCGAACGAGGACTCGGCGGCGACGAGGCCCGGGTCGCGGGTCAGGTAGTTGAGCATCGCGGGGTCGGGAGCGCCCAGGGTGATGACGACCGTCGTGTCGTCCGGTGCCTCGATGCCGGTGATGCCGGCAAGGTAGCCGGCGTCGGGCGAGGTGCCCGACTGGAAGCGCTCGAGGTTCTTCTTCACCAGGTCGCCGGTGAGCTTCGAGTCATCCGTGAAGACGACGTCGTCGCGCAGCGTCAGGGTGAGGACGGTGTTGTCCTCGTTGTACTCCCAGCCCGTCGCGAGCCACGGCTCGACGGTGCCTTCGGGCGTCGCCAGCAGGAGCGTGTCGAACACGGCCTGGTAGAACGGCGAGCGGTTGCCCCACTCGGATCCGGCCGGGTCGAAAGTCGTGGGCGCGGTGATCGCGCCGAGAGTGAGCGTGCCGCCCGATCCATCGCCGCCCGACTCCGAGCCGCCGCCGGCGCAGCCGGCGAGGGCGAGTGCGGTGATCGCGATGGTGGCGGCTGCTGTTGCCTTCCAACGGAACATCCTTGGTCCCTTCTCTGCGGCGATGCCACTGCGGATCGCCTCCTGGGGGGAGACCGTAACAGCAAATCCAAGTGAGCACTAGGTTTTTGAGATAAAAAACTAGCGAATGCTCGGAATTCGTTATAGAACAGATCGAGAGAGGCCTGACGGCCGCCCCAACGCGGGTGCGCCCGAGCAGATACGGTGAGTCGATGACCGACACCATGTCCACGAGACGTCCGCGTGGCGAGTACGCCAAGACGGCGGCGAAGCGGACGGCGATCCTCGATGCCGCGCTCGAGGTCTTCTCGGAGTCCGGATACCGATCGGGTTCGCTGCGCGATGTCGCCGCGCGCGTCGGCATGAGCGAGGCCGGCCTCCTCCACCACTTCCCGAACAAGAGCGCGCTCCTGCAGGCGGTGCTGGATCATCGCGACGACCTGTCGCGAGATGTCGTGGACTTCACCCTCGAGGACGGCGTCGAGTCCTTGCGGCAGCTCGTGATGCTCGCGCGCCACAACGCGTCGGTCCCAGGCGTGGTCGAGCTCTACACGACGCTGTCCGCCGAGGCGACCTCCCCCGCGCATCCCGCTCACGAGTACTTCAAGGCGCGCTACGTCTTCGTGCGCGACAGCATCAAGGACGCTTTCGACAGGATCGCCGCGGCAGGCCGCCTGCAGTCGGGCATCGACACGTATCGCGCATCCGTGGCCACGGTCGCCCTGATGGACGGCCTCCAGGTCCAGTGGCTGCTCGATCCGGCCTCGACCGACATGGCCGTCGCGCTCGAGGAGTTCTTCCGCGGATTCGTCCAGGGCTACGACCTCGAGGGTCTCGAGCAGGCGATCGACGCCGCTCATCCGGCGCCTGCGGAGCAGAGCGCGTGATCCGCACGCCCTTCGCCGACGGCTGGACCGTGGGCCCGAAGCTCGGTGCGTTCGAGTCGCCGACGGAGCTCACGGCGCCGCATCCCGCGCACCTGCCCCACGACGCGCTGCGCGACCTCGCGCGGTCCGCCGATTCGGACCAGGGCGTGCACACCGGCTACACCCCCGGGGGCGTCTTCGAGTACGCACGGGACATCGACGTGCCCGAGGAGTGGCGCGACAAGACGGTGCTGGTCGAGTTCGAGGGCGTGTACCGGGATGCCGCGGTCTTCCTCGACGGCGACTTCGTCGTCCACGAGCCCAACGGGTACAACGCGTTCACCGCGCGACTGGATCCGTACCTGCGCTTCGGCGAGAGGAATCGTCTGACCGTCGAAGCGCGCGCGCACAAGGACAGCCGGTGGTATTCCGGCGCGGGCATCTACCGACCCGTGCACCTCGTCGTCGCCGAACCCGTGCACCTCGCTCTCGGCGGTCTGCGCGTGACGACGCCCGACATCGATGACACCCGGGCGATCGTCGAGGTGTCGGCCGTCGTCGAGAACGACACGCGCCACATCGCAACGATGCGCATCTCGTTCGTGCTGGCGGACCCGGACGGTGCCGAGGTCGCGCGGGGCACGTCCCCCGTGTCGGTCCTCCCCGGCGAGCCGGCGACGGCGCGTCTGCGTCTCGCCGTCCCCCGCCCCGCGCTGTGGGGCACGGACTCACCGCAGCTGTATCGGGCGACGGCCGTCCTCGAGCGCGATGGCGAGATCGTCGACGAGGATGCCACGGCCTTCGGCATCCGTCGCCTCCAGCTCGATCCGCAGCAGGGGCTCCGCATCAACGGCGAGACGATCAAGCTCCGCGGCGCGTGCGTGCACCACGACAACGGGCCGCTGGGAGCTGCGACCCTCTCGGCGGCGGAGGACCGCCGCATCCGTCTCCTGAAGGCGGCGGGCTTCAATGCGATCCGCAGCTCGCACAATCCCGCGAGCCGCGCGATGCTCGACGCGTGCGACCGTCATGGCGTCATCGTCATGGACGAGCTCGCCGACACGTGGACCCGCGCCAAGACGGCCTTCGACGGCTCGGTGACGTTCGCCGATCGGTGGCGTGACGACGTCGCGGCGCTCGTGGCGAAGGACGTCAATCACCCGAGCGTGGTGATGTACTCGATCGGGAACGAGATCCTCGAGCTCGCGACGCCCGCCGGGTCGGCGTGGAGCAGGCGTCTTGCCGAGGGCATCCGCGCGCTCGACGACACGCGGTACGTCACGAACGGGATCAACGGCATCATCGCGAACCTGCCGCGGATCGCCGAGGCGATGGCCGAGCTCGAGGCCGCCGATCCCAACACGATGATGGCCAACATGGGCGAGCAGATGGCGCTCATGAACGCGTCGGAGTTCGTGAGCGCCTCGATCGAGGAGTCGGCCGCCGTCCTCGACATCGCGGGTTTCAACTACGCGGATTCGCGCTATCGCCAGGACGCCGTCGACCACCCGAACCGGGTCGTCGTGGGCTCCGAGACCTTCCCGGAGCGCATCGACGTCATGTGGGGGCTCGTCGAGGAGCTTCCCCACGTCATCGGCGATTTCACCTGGACCGGGTGGGACTACCTGGGCGAGGCGGGCATCGGGCGCGTCGACTACACGGATGCCGAAGACCACGTCGCGACCGGCACGGTCGGGCCGTACCCCTATCGCCTCGCGGAGTCGGGCGACCTCGACATCACGGGGTTCCGGCGGACCGTCTCCTACTACCGCGAGATCGTCTTCGGGCTGCGTGCCGACCCGTACATCGCGGTGCACCGCCCGCAGCACCACGGCCGGCCGACGGCACGCACCCCCTGGTCGTGGGATGACTCCGTCGCATCGTGGAGCTTCGCGGTCGAGCCCGGGTCGCCGGTCACCGTGGATGTCTACGCCGACGCCGACGAGGTCGAGCTGCTGCTCGACGGGTCATCGCTCGGCGTGGCGCCGGTGGGCCCCGAGAAGGCGTTCCTCGCGCGGTTCGAGACCGAGTACCGGCCGGGCGAGCTGGTGGCGGTCGCCCGTCGCAGCGATGCCGAGGTCGGTCGTCATGCTCTGCGATCCGCGGCGGAGGTCGGCCTGGTCGCTCGGGCCGAGGCATCCGACGACCTGATCTACGTTCCCGTCACGATCGAGGACGCGGACGGCGTCGTGCCGTGCGATCGGGATGCGCCGGTCACCGTGACGGTCGACGGCCCCGGCGTCCTCGCCGGCATCGGGTCAGGTCGCGCGCGCACCGAGGAGTCTTTCGCCGGCCCGTCGTACACCACCTACGACGGACGCGTGCTCGCGGTCGTGCGCCGCTCGGGGCCGGGCGACATCACGGTGACCGCCGACACGGAGGGCTTCGCCTCGGCATCCATCGTCGTCCCCTGACCGACCGTCTTCGCGAACCCACTGACTTTTCGCGAACCCACTCGGAATCGTCGACGCAATCGAGTGGGTTCGCGAAGACCGAGTGGGTTCGGCGGGGGGGATTCCTCAGCCGGCCACGGTGCGGCGGGGGAGCTCGCCGCGCTCGTCGCGGGGGAGCGGGACCGGAGTCGTCGCGGCGACCTCGTCGCTGAAGTCCGCCGGCACGGGCACGACCGCGAGCGGGCGGGTCTCGTCGATCGTCAGGCGGAAGCGCGTCGCCTCGCGACGGTGAAGGCGACCGGAGGCGATGAGCCATGTCGCACCGATGCCGAAGGCGACGAGCGCGGCGCCGGCGCCGAGCAGGATGGCCATGCGCGGGCCGAACTCCGCGGCGACCCAGCCGACGATCGGCGCGCCGATCGGCGTGCCTCCCATCAGGATCGCCATGTACAGCGCGAGCACGCGACCGCGCAGCGCAGGATCCGTGGTCGTCTGCACGTATCCGTTCGCTGTCGTCAGCATCGTCACGACTGCGAAGCCCGTGAACATGAGCGTGGCGGCATATGTCCAGTACGACGGCATGAGCGCGGAGACCCCGGCGGCCGCGGCGAACAGCAGCGTGCCGCCGATCACGACGCGGATGCGCGCGCGGTCGCGCCGCGCGGCCAGCAGGGCGCCCGCGAGCGAGCCGATCGCGAGGATCGAGCTGAGCAGTCCGTAGCCGTCGGCTTCCTGCCCGAACTCGAGCGCCATGGTCGAGGCGAAGATCGGGAAGTTCATGCCGAAGGCGCCGACGAGGAACACCATCGCGAACGTCACGACGAGGTCGGGACGGCCCGCGACATAGCGGAAGCCGTCGGCCAGGCGCGATGCGCCGATGTTCTTCGCGCGCGGGATGAGCTCATCCGCACGGATGAGGACGAGAGCGGCGATCATCGCGAGGAACGTCACGGCGTTGATGAAGAACACCCAGCCCGTGCCCACGGCCACGATGACGACACCGGCCACGGCTGGACCGATCATGCGCGCGCCGTTGAACGAGGCGGCGTTGAGTGCGACCGCGTTCGACGCGTTCTCCCGCGCGACGAGATCCGAGACGAACGCCTGGCGCGCAGGGTTGTCGAACGCCGCCACGACACCGAGCGCCAGCGCGAAGCCGTACATGATCCACAGCGTCATGGCGCCCGACAGGATCAGCACGCCGATCGCGAGACCGAGCAGCAGCAGGAGCCCCTGCGTCACCATGAGCAGTCTGCGGCGCTCGAAGCGATCGGCGACCCAGCCGGTGACACTCACGAGCAGGAGCGGCGGAGCGAACTGCAGCGCCATCGTGATGCCCATCGCGGCGGCGTCGTTGTCGGTGAGCTCGGTGAGGACGACCCAGCTGAGCGCGGTCGCCTGCATCCATGCGCCGACGTTCGACACGAGCGCGCCGATGAACCAGACGCGGTAGTTGAAGACGGAGAAGCTCCGGAACATCGCGCTCATCGCGCCACCATCCGCTGCATGATCTCGGCAGCCTGCGCGAGGGTCGCGCGCTCGTCGGGCGAGAGGTCGGCGAGGGCCTCCTCGACCCAGGCGTCGCGTCGCCGCGCCGTCTCGTCGACGACGGCGCGACCCTCGTCGGTCAGAGCGATGACGACCTTCCGTCCGTCGTTCTCGTCGGCGCTGCGGGAGAGGTAGCCGGGCTCCTGCAGGCAGTTCACCGTGCGGTTCATCGCCGGCGCCGAGACGCGTTCGCGCTCTGCGAGCTCGCCCAGCGTGTGCGGCCCGTGCACGAAGAGCGCCGCGAGCACGGCGAACTGACCGTCGCTCATCGAGTCGACGGCGCGCTGGGTGCGCATGCGGCGCGCGAGGCGGAACGTCGCGATCCGCAGATCGGAGGCCTCGCGCGAGAGATCGATGGTCGAGGCATCCGGTTCACGCATAGATCTTTAGCATAGTCAATTATCTATGTTAAGTAAATCCGGATGCCGGGTGCCCGCCCTATGATCGACCCCATGCCCGAATACACCGACGCGTACGGCATCGACATCGTCTACGACGTGCATCCGGCGGTGGGCACGCCGCGTGCCGTCGTGCAGCTGCTGCACGGCGTCGGCGAGCACGCCGCCCGCTACGCCCCGACGATCGCCGCACTGACGGCGGCGGGCTACACCGTTTACGCCGACGACCACCGTGGCCACGGCCGCTCCGGAATGCGCCACCACAACGACGACGCGTCGAAGCTCGGCACGCTCGGGCCCGGCGGTCTCCGTGCCGCCGTCGCCGCCGTCTGGCAGCTCACGGGCATCATCCGCGACGCGAATCCCGGTCTTCCACTCGTCGTCCTCGGCCACTCGTGGGGGTCCTTCCTCGCGCAGATCCTCGTCAACGACCACCCCGATGCGTACGACGCCGTCGTTCTGTCGGGCTCGGCCCTGCGCTGGCCGGGATACCTCAACTCGGGCGATCTGAACAAGCCATGGAACAAGCCGGGTGCGATGGGCACGGAGTGGCTGTCGTCCGACCTTGCTGTCGGCCAGGACTTCCTCGACGACCCGCTCACGACGGTCACACCGCTGCCGAAGCTCTTCGGTCCGATCGATGCGCTGCGCCTCGTGGGCAAGCCGGGCAAGGACCTCGGCGTCGACCTCCCGACCCTCCTCATGGTGGGCCGCGACGACACCGTGGGCGGCCCGCGGAGCGTGCACAAGCTCGCCGATGCGTACCGCACGCGTTCGGGCTTCACCGATGTCACGACGCTCGTCTACCCCGGCATCCGCCACGAGATCTTCAACGACGTCTCGCAGGCCGAGGTGCGCGCAGACCTCCTCGCGTGGCTCGACGCCCACTTCGCGGCGCGCGACTGAGACCGATCGCGACCGGGCGGCTGATTCCCCCTCCACGGCGGCGGCACGTCGTGGGTGTGCGGCGAGGGGCGGTGTCCGCAGCACCCGCCCCTCGCCGCGTATCAACCCTACGCGGGGGTCTCGGCGACGCGATGGCGTAGGACGGCACCCGCACGGAGTGCCTCGGCTGCTCCCCTTTCCAGGCGACCCCGGCTGCCGCCGGAGCGCGGGAGGCGCCGGCAGACGGCGTGCGACGCCGCGGACGCGAGAGCGCGGGGCACCGTTGACCCCCGCACGCCGGCCGACATAGGATTCAGTGAACGGACCGGGAAAGCGTATTCCCAGAATTGGACTGTTCAATGACGAAGAGACTCACGACCTGTCTGCGCGTGTCGGTGGTCGGTGCCACGATCGCCGCACTCGCCCTCGCCGCCGCTCCTGCGGCCGCCGCGCCGCCCTCGACATCACCCGCCTCGGTGCCCTCGGGAGGGCCGGGCACCGGTGAGCCTCAGCTCGAAGCCCTCGATCGAGGTCTCGTCGCGGCGACGACCGTGAACGGAGTCTTCCTCAGCTGGCGGCTCCTCGTCGGCGAGGCATACGGCGCGGACGAGAAGGAGCTCATGGGAGCCGACTTCGTCGTCTACCGTGACGGTGCGAAGGTCGCCACGGTCACCGACAGCACGAACTTCCTGGATGCCGCGGGAACCCCGACGTCTTCGTATCAGGTCGCTCGCGTCCTGGCGGGTCGGGAGTCCGCGCCCAGCGAAGCCGTGAGACCGCTCGCATCGAACTTCCTCGACATCCCGCTCAAGGTCCCCGCGGCCGGCGTGACACCCATGGGCGAGGCCTTCACCTACTCGGCCAACGATGTCTCCGTGGGCGACGTCGACGGAGACGGAGAGTACGAGTACATCGTCAAGTGGGACCCGTCCAACTCCAAGGACGTCTCGCAGATGGGGTACACGGGCACCGTCTACATCGACACCTACGAGCTGGACGGCACGCTTCTCAATCGCATCGACCTCGGAGTGAACATCCGTGCCGGCGCGCACTACACGCAGTTCCTCGTCTACGACTTCGACGGCGACGGGAAGTCGGAGACGATCCTCAAGACGGCGCCGGGCACGAAGTCGGTGACCTACGCCCCGGACGGCTCGGTGGTGTCCGCGGCGTTCGTGACCATGCCCGCCGATGACGTCGCTGCCGGCTTCGGGCACGACGACGACTATCGCATGAGCGCGGCGGATTACGCCGATCATCTCGAGGAGATGTTCCGCGGCTGGTCGGAGCGGGACGAGGTCGTGTCGGGCCAGTGGCCCGCGACGATCGAGGAGGCGCTGGGCATCCCCGTGCGCTACGAGTATCCGCTCTCGCAGACCGACGCCCGCGCGCTGGTGGATCACTTCATCGACGTCTACGCGCCCTCTCGCAGCGCCAACAACCGACTGCGCGACTTCAACGGCTTCATCGTCGACGGACCGGAGTACCTCACGGTCTTCGACGGCGCGACCGGCGCCGAGCTCGAGACGATCGACTACAACCCCGGGCGCGGTGACGACGGTCTCCTGTGGGGCGACTACGCGATGGGGCGCATCGAACCCGGCAACCGCGTCGATCGCTTCCTGTCGGGCGTCGCCTACTTCGACGGCGAGCGGCCGTCGGCGATCTTCGCCCGCGGGTACTACACGCGTACGACGATCGCGACCTATGACTGGGACGGCGAGCACCTGTCGCAGCGCTGGTTCGTCGACAGCGGGCACGTGCCGCTCACCAACCCGTTCAACGACGGCCCGCACGGCCGTGATGGAACGGATCCGGTCTACGGCACGATCACGACGCAGGGTTTCCACAGCCTGAGCGTCGCGGACGTGGACGGCGACGCCAGGCAAGAGCTCGTCTACGGCTCCGCCACCCTCGACGACGACGGATCGCTGCTGTACAGCTCGTTCGCCACGATGCCCCCGCAGAGCGCGACGCCCGGCGTCAGTGCGCGCCTCGGACACGGCGACGCGATGCACGTCGCGGACATCGACCCCGATCGCGAGGGTCTCGAGATCTTCACGGTGCACGAGGGCGGCGCGTATGCGCCCTACGGCTACGCGCTGCGCGATGCTGCGACCGGCGAGGTCATCTACGGCGAGTACACGGGCCGTGACACCGGCCGCGGGATGATCGGCGACATCGATCCGAACGTGCGAGGCCTCGAGACGTGGGCGACCCGGCTGCGATCGGCATCCGGCGCGGAGGTGACGGGGACCGGCCCGGGGACGAACATGTCCATCCGCTGGTCCGCCGACCTGCGAACGCAGCTGGTGAACGGCAGCGGCAACGCCGACGCCGTCATCGACGATCGTGTGAACGGGAGGATGCTGACCGCCGCGGGCACCCGGACGAACAACTCCACGAAGGGCAACCCCGGACTGGTCGCGGACGTCTTCGGCGACTGGCGCGAGGAACTCCTCGTGCGGACGGCGGATTCCGGGGCGCTGCGCATCTTCACGAGCACCGACGTGACCGATCACAAGCTCTACACGCTGATGCACGACCCGCAGTACCGGGCAGACATCGCGCGCCAGCAGACGACGTACAATCAGCCCGCCTACACGAGCTTCTATCTCGCATCGGACATGGACTTCGCGGACGTTCCGCTGCGGGCCGCGCCCCAGCCGGTCGGCAAGCCCGGCATCGGTGTCGCCACGAGCGGCGTGAACGTGTCGTGGAAGGCGCCTGCGGTCGTCGGCTCGTCGCCGGTGAGCGCGTACGTCGTGACGCTGACGCCCGAATCGGGCGATCCTCGCACCCTCGAGGTCGCGGCCGACAAGACCTCGGTCACCTTCTCGCAGATACCGGCGGGCCGGTGGTCGGCCACGGTCGTGGCCGTCAACGATCAGGGACCGTCCGACGCTTCGGAGGCGTCGACGGCCGCAGTCGTCGTCGCAGGGCAGCCCGTCCGCGTCGCTGTGAGCGCGAAGTCGCAGTGCGTGAACGGCACGGTCCACGTCGCGGTCTACGCGTACAACGATTCGGGCCGCAAGGCCGACATCAAGGTCACGGCTCTCGGCGTCGACAAGAAGGAGTCGGGCGTCGCGCAGGGCAAGGCGGTGTACAGCCTCGTCGACGGCAAGAGGGCCGCGCTTCCAGCCGGAAACGCGGCTGTCGCGGCGTACTCGTACGTGGATGGGGTGGGCTACCACTCCACCTACGCCGTCCCCTACGCCGCTCTGGACTGCGGGTAGGAGCGATCGACCGACGGGGCCGGCATGGCGGTGAGTGCGGGTCCCGTCGGCCGTCGCGCTCCGGCGGACGCGACCGATGACGGCGCACGAACGAGTGGGGGCGGCATCCGATGATGGATGCCGCCCCCACCCGTGTGCGTGGGATCAGCCGCGCGAGGCCCGACGGTTCGGCTGACGCGAGCCGCGCTGGATGTCGCCGACCGTGCTGCCGGTCGTGAAGCGCTGCGACGCCGAGCGCTGCGCGGGAGCCTGGGCGGCGCCGCGCGAGGCGCCGGACTGACCCGCGCGACCCTTCGCGCCCGCGGCCTGACCCGAGCGGCCCTTGCCACCGGCGGACTGGCCGCCACGGCGCTGACCGCCGGCGGACTGGCCGCGGCGCTCACGGCTCTCGGTCGAATCGCTGTCGCGCGTCACGCGCGGCGCGTTTCGGGGCTGCTGGCCGGCGCCCGCCGTGGCGGGCTTGCGGCGCGCGGGTCGCTGCTGCTGGTGCGCCTGCACGGGAGCGGGCGTGACGTGCGGTGCGGGCTCGCCGACGAGCTTCGCGACGGACGCGTGAGACGCGGTCACGGGCTCGAGGGGCGCGGTCACCTGCGCCTTGCGCAGGAGGTCCTTGACCTCTCCGCGCTGCGAATCGGTCGCGACCGTCACCACGACGCCCTCGGCGCCGGCGCGCGCGGTGCGGCCCGAGCGGTGCAGGTACGCCTTGTGCTCGACGGGCGGGTCGACGTGCACGACGAGTTCGACCTCGTCGACGTGGACGCCGCGGGCGGCCACATCCGTCGCCACGAGCACGCGCACGCCGCCCTTCTCGACGGGGGCGCCGAACGCGGCGAGGTTGCGCTCGCGCGCGTTCTGGCCGAGGTTGCCGTGCAGATCGACCGACGGGATGCCGGCGGCCGTGAGCTGCTTCGCGAGCTTCTTCGCCTGGTGCTTCGTACGGGTGAAGAGGATGCGGCGTCCGTGGCCCGACGCGAGGTGCTGCACGAGCGCGGACTTCTCGTCGGCCGACGTGACGAACACGCGGTGGGTCATGACGCCCTGCGGCACGCTCTCCTCGTCGACCTCGTGCAGGACCTCGTTCTGGAGGAAGCGACGCACGAGCGAGTCGACACCGCGGTCGAGGGTCGCGCTGAAGAGCATGCGCTGCCCGCCCTGCGGCGTGGCGGAGAGGATGCGGGTGACGCCCGGGAGGAAGCCGAGGTCGGCCATGTGGTCGGCCTCGTCGAGCACCGTGATCTCGACCGAGCCGAGGTTCGCGAAGCCCTGCTTCATGAGGTCCTCGAGGCGGCCGGGGCAGGCCACGACGATGTCGACGCCCGAGCGGAGCGCCTGCTCCTGGGGACGCTGGCCGACGCCGCCGAAGATGGTCGTGACGGTGAGGCCCGCGGCATCCGCCAGCGGACGGATCGTCGCGGCGATCTGCGTGGCGAGCTCGCGCGTCGGCGCCAGCACGAGTCCGCGCGGGCGGTTCGGCGTGCGCTTGGCTGCGTACGCACCGGAGAGGCGCGCGACGAGCGGGAGCGCGAACGCGATGGTCTTGCCGCTGCCCGTGCGACCGCGGCCGAGGACGTCGCGGCCGGCGAGGGAGTCGGGAAGCGTGTCGCGCTGAATGGCGAACGCCTCGGTCTTGCCGTCGGCGGCGAGGACGGCTGCGAGGTTCTCGGGCACGCCGAGAGAGGAAAAAGTAGACATGAGTGCTTTCAGTGAACGCACGCGCGCTGAAGGATTCGAGCGCATCGGTGCGGAGGTTGGCGACGGCGCGGATCCGCGCATCGGTTCGCCGTTCGAAAAGAGCCACGGGCCGCAGAAGAGAGGGCCGGGAAACGTGACGACGACGCAACGGCCCACGAGGGGCCGTACGACAACCGTAGCAGGCGCGGCCGTGAGCGGGCTGAGCGCCCCCGATGGGTCGCGACCGGGGACTGCGCATCGCCGTGCGCGAATAGGCTGAGGCCATGCACGGCGAATACAAGGTGCCCGGCGGAAAACTGGTCGTCGTCGATCTCGAGGAGCGCGACGGCCGCATCGCGGAGTTCCGTCTCGCGGGCGACTTCTTCCTCGAACCCGACGAGGCGCTCGGGGCGATCAACGCGGCGGTCGACGGGCTGCCGGTCGAGACGGATGCCGCGGCCATCGCCGCAGCCGTGCGCGCCGCACTCCCCGAGGGGGCCCAGCTGCTCGGCTTCACGCCCGAAGCGGTCGGCACCGCGGTGCGCCGGGCGCTCGTCACGGCGCCCGGATGGCGCGACTTCGACTGGGAGATCGTGCACGAGCATCCCGTATCCCCGCGCATGAACCTCGCGCTCGACGAGGTCCTCACCACGCGTGTCGGCGACGGTCGACGCCGACCGACCCTGCGGATCTGGGAGTGGAACGAATCGGCGGTCGTGATCGGCTCGTTCCAGTCGCTGCGCAACGAGGTGGACCCGCAGGGCGCGCTCACGCACGGCTTCGACGTCGTCCGCCGCATCTCGGGCGGCGGAGCGATGATGATGGCCGCCAACTCGATCGTGACCTACTCGCTGTACGTGCCGGCATCCCTCGTCGCGGGCCTCACGTTCGCCGACTCGTACGCGTTCCTCGACGACTGGGTGCTGCAGGCGCTGCGGTCGCTCGGCATCGAGGCGACCTACCAGCCGCTCAACGACATCGCCTCGCCGCAGGGCAAGATCGGCGGCGCCGCGCAGAAGCGACTCGCCAACGGGGGAGTCCTGCACCACGCGACGCTGAGCTACGACATGGACGGCCAGGTCATGACCGAGGTGCTGCGCATCGGGCGCGAGAAGCTCAGCGACAAGGGCACCGTGTCCGCCGCCAAGCGCGTCGACCCGCTGCGACGCCAGACGGGGCTGACGCGCGAGGCGATCATCGAGCGATTCATCGAGACGTTCGCGAAGCTCTACGGCGCCGTCCCGGGCACGATCTCCGATGAGGAGTACGCCGAGGCCGAGGCGCTCGTCACCTCGAAGTTCGCGACGGACGCGTGGCTGAACCGCGTCCCGTGACGGGCGCGGTCACACTTCACGAGGGCGACAACCTCGAGGTCGTCCGGACGTTCCCGGATGCCTCGTTCACGCTGATCTATCTCGATCCCCCTTTCAACACGGGCCGCGCGCGCACCCGCGCGGTCGAGACCGTGCGATCGGTCGAGGGCGTCGCCGGGCGCAAGGGCTTCCACGGCCGCGACTACGAGCGCCTCGTCGGCGACCTGCGCACCTACGACGACAGCTTCGACGACTACTGGGGCTTCCTCGAGCCGCGTCTCGAAGAGGCCTGGCGGCTGCTCGCCGACGACGGCACGCTGTACGTGCACCTCGACTACCGCGAGGCGCACTACGCCAAGGTGCTGATGGATGCGCTCTTCGGCCGCGATCGCTTCCTCAACGAGCTCATCTGGGCGTACGACTACGGCGCCAAGTCGAAGAGGCGCTGGCCCACCAAGCACGACACGATCCTCGTGTACGTGAAGGATCCGGAGCGCTACTGGTTCGACTCCGAGGCCGTCGACCGCGAGCCCTACATGGCGCCGGGCCTCGTGACGCCCGAGAAGGCGGCTCGCGGCAAGCTGCCGACCGATGTCTGGTGGCACACCATCGTGCCGACCACGGGTCGTGAGAAGACCGGCTATCCGACCCAGAAGCCCGAAGGCGTCCTGCGGCGGATCGTGCAGGCATCCAGTCGTCCCGGGGACCGCGTGCTCGACTTCTTCGCCGGCAGCGGCACGACCGGCGCCGTCGCCTCGGCGCTCGGGCGCGACGCGGTCCTCGTCGATGCGAACCCCGAGGCGATCGCCGTCATGCGGGAGCGGATGCCGCACGCCGAGCTCGCGGTGCCGCGGCGAGCCTAGGCTGGGGCGTATGCGATTCGGAACCTTCATCCCCCAGGGCTGGCGCTTCGATCTGGTGGGCATCGACCCCGCCGAGGAATGGAACACGATGCTCCGGCTCGCGCAACGCGCGGACGCCGGTCCGTGGGAGTCGCTGTGGGTGTACGACCACTTCCACACGACCCCGGTCCCGAGCACCGAGGCGACGCACGAGGCCTGGACGCTGATGTCGGCGTTCGCCGCGTCGACCTCGCGCATCCGGCTCGGCCAGATGTGCACGTGCATGGGCTACCGCAACCCCGCCTATCTCGCGAAGGTCGCCGCGACCGTCGACCACATCTCGGGCGGGCGCACCGAGATGGGCATCGGCGGCGGATGGTACGAGCACGAGTGGCGCGCGTACGGCTACGGGTTCCCCGAGATCAAGGACCGCCTCGGGATGCTGCGCGAAGGCGTCGACATCATGCACCAGGCCTGGACCACCGGCGCGGCGACCCTCGAGGGCACGCACTATCGGGTCGACGGTGCGATCGTGCGGCCTCTGCCGCGCCAGGAGCGCGGCATCCCGCTGTGGATCGCCGGCGGCGGTGAGAAGGTGACGCTGCGCATCGCGGCGACTTACGCGTCGTACACGAACTTCGGCTCGACGCTCGAGGAGTTCGACCGCAAGAGCGCGGTGCTGCGCGGCCACTGCGACGCGATCGGCCGCGACTTCGCGGCGATCACGCGTTCGACCAACTTCAACACGATCGTCGCGCCGACGGAGGCCGAGGCGCGCGATCGTCTCGCGCTGGTGAAGGATCGACTGCTGCCGCATGTCGGCCAGGCGCACGCCGATCGCATCGAGCAGGACTACCTCGGGTCACCCGGGTTCGGCACGCCCGAGCAGGTCGTGGAGCGGCTCGCGGAGCGGGCGGAGCACGGTCTGGGCTACGCGATCCACTACTTCCCTGAGGCCGCGTACGACCTCAGCGGCGTCGAGCTCTTCGAGCGCGAAGTGATCCCCGCGTTCAGCTGACGCACAGCGAAGTCAGGGACCTTACCCAGCATCCCTCCGATATTTCAAGGTCTGGATTCGCGACACGAAAGCGCTTATTGTCGCGTTCTGTGTCGGGGCGCCGACTGAACTCCCCCTTGTGAGCGCTCCGCGATATCGATGAGGAGTGCCATGAGCAATTCCCTTGTCCGCCACTCACGCGCCTGGATCACAGGCGTCGCAGTGGCGGGTCTGCTGGTCGCCGGCATGGCCGGCCCGGCGTCCGCACGGACGGATGTCCCCGATCTCACCCCTGCGGGGGGGATCGCCAAGGAAGGCGAGAACATCGTGGGTGCCAAATCCGCGTCGGGCCGCCTCGCCCAGAGCGACCAGGAGCTGCTCGCGCGCTCCGACGCCGCCGTCACACCCGTCATGGTGAAGGTCGATGTCGACCCCGTCGCCTCGTACACGGGTGACGTCGAGGGCTACGCCGCGACGAGTCCGGATGTCACCGGCATCGCGATCTCGGACGGCAGCGCCGCCATCACCGCCTACGCCGCGTACGCCGAGCAGCAGATCGCGGCCGCCCAGGCCGAGGCGCTCGCCCTCATCCCGGGAGCGCGGGTCGTATCCAGCTACGTGACCGTCTACGGCGGATTCTCGATGACGATCCCGGCCAACCGCGCGAAGGACCTCGCCGGCCTCGGCTCGGTCGCCGCGGTGCAGAGCAACGAGCTGCGTCAGGCGAGCGCGACCGAGACGCCCGCTCCGACGCCGAGCCCCACCGAGACCACCCCGACCGAGCCCGCTCCGAGCCCGTCTCCGTCCGAGACGGCCGACGAGACGCCGGCGCCCGAGCAGACGACCGCTCCCGAGGTCGAGACCCCGCGTGCCGCGGTCGAGCTGCCGCCCACGACGCCGGCCCCTGACGCCGACGCCACGACGTTCATCGGCGCCGACAAGGTGTGGCCGAGCCTCGGCGGACGCGACAAGGCAGGGCAGGGCGTCATCGTCGGCGTCATCGACTCCGGCATCTGGCCCGAGAACCCCATGCTCGTCGACAACGGCATTCCCACGCCCAAGGGCGGCCCCTGGGCGTGCGAGTTCGGCGACGGCAGCGTCGGCGCATCCTTCGCGTGCAACGACAAGCTGATCGGCGCCTACGCCTTCCTCGACCAGTACCAGAGCACGCCGACGCCCGCGGGCGCCGAGGACTTCTGCTCGCCGACGCTCTGCTCGGCGCGCGACTCCGACGGACACGGCACGCACACCGCGACGACCGCTGCCGGCAGCTACGTCGCCACGACGCCGATCTACGGTGTCGACCGCGGTCCGATCAGCGGCGTCGCCCCGGGCGCGTCGATCATCGCGTACCGCGCGCTCGGCCCGGGCGGCGGCTACGAGGGCGACCTCGTCGCGGCGATCCAGCAGGCCGTGCTCGACGGAGTGGATGTCATCAACTACTCCATCAGCGGCAGCCAGAACCCGTACGACTCGACCGAGCTCGCGTTCCTCGACGCGTTCGCGGCGGGCATCACGGTGAACTCCTCCGCGGGCAACTCGGGTCCGGGCGCCTCGACGCTCGACCACGCGAGCCCGTGGACCACGACGGTCGCGGCATCCACCTTCGACCGCGCCTTCACCTCGGCGCTCGTGCTCACCTCGAGCGACGGCGAGAGCTTCGTCAAGCAGGGCACGACGATCACCGACGGCACGGGTCCGCACCCGGTCGTGCTCGCGCAGAACGTACCCGGCTACACCGGCGGCGAGCTGTGCGAGGCGCCGTTCGCGGCGGGTTCGCTGACGGATCAGATCGTGCTGTGCGTGCGCGGCGGCAACGGACGCGTCGAGAAGGGCTACAACGCCTCGCTCGGCGGCGCGGCGGGCATGATCCTCGCCAACCCGGTGCCGCAGGACCTGCAGACCGACAACCACTTCCTCCCGGCGATCCAGCTCGAGGGCCCGAACGATGACGTCATCGCGTTCATCACGGACCACCCGGACGTCGAGGCGGAATGGGCGCAGGGCCAGGCGACGGTGTCGCAGGGCGATGTCATGGCGGCGTTCAGCTCGCGCGGGCCGGTCGGCGACTTCCTCAAGCCCGACATCACGGCTCCGGGCGTGCAGGTGCTCGCGGGCAACACCCCCGAGCCGAGCGACCCCGCCGTCTACCCCGGCGAGGACTTCCAGGCCATCGCGGGCACGTCGATGTCGGCGCCGCACGCGGCGGGCGTCTCGGCGCTCGTGAAGGCGGCTCACCCGAAGTGGACGCCCGGGCAGATCAAGTCCGCGCTGATGACGTCCTCGCTGCAGGATGTCGTCAACGTCGACGGGTCGAAGGCCGGCGTGTTCGATCGTGGTGCGGGCTCCATCCGGGCCAACCGCGCCGTCGCCCCGGCTCTGACGATCAGCGAGACGGCGGCGGCGTTCGCGGCGAGTGCCGGCGATGATCTGCACCGGATCGATCTGAACATCCCGAGCGTGTACGTCGATCCCCTCCCGGGAGCGGTGAGCACCAAGCGGACCGTCAAGAACGTGAGCGGCAGCACGCAGACCTTCACCGTCAAGGCGGTGTCGGACAGCGGGCTGAACATCACCGTCACCCCGTCGAAGTTCACCCTCGCGCCGAACAAGTCCAAGAAGCTCACGGTCCTGCTCGACGCGATCGAGACCGAGGCGGGCTGGTACCAGGGTCAGATCACGATCTCGCCCACCTCGGGCAGCAAGGTCGTCATCCCGGTCGCGGCGAACGTCGGCGACGCCGAGGTCGAGCTGTCGCAGACCTGCGAGCCGACGACGATCGCGCGCGGTCAGTCGACCGTCTGCACGGTGTCGGCAGCGAACTACCTGCCGGTCCCGGTCGAGGCGAGGATCGACACGGCCGTGACGCCCCTCATGCAGGTGCGCTCGGTGACGGCACCCGCCAAGAAGACGGCTCTGGGCGCGAAGTGGAAGGGCACGCTGGATCCCGCCCTGCCGCCGACGGTCGCGGGGATCACCCCTTCGACCGATTCGCCCGCCGGTTACCTGTCGCTGTCGAACTTCGGCGGCAGCGTCGATGTGGGGCTCGGTGACGACGAGGCCGCGAACTTCACGGTTCCGGCGTTCACGTACGGGGGCGAGACCTACACGAGTCTCGGCATCGTCTCGAACGGCTACGTCATCGCGGGAGGCTCGACAGCGGGCTCCGTGCTCGCCGATCCCACGGCGATCCCGGACCCGTCGCTGCCGAACAACTTCCTCGCGCCGCTGTGGACGGACCTCGATCCGTCGTCAGCCGGCACGGTGAAGGTGAACACCCTCACCGACGGTGTGACGGAATGGCTCATCGTCGAGTGGGAGGACGTCCCGTCCTTCGGCGGCGAGGCGGTCAACTCGTTCCAGGTGTGGATCACGCTCGGCGGCCCCGAGGGCATCTGGTACACCTACGGTGCCGACGCCGCGGGTCCGTCCGGACGCGAGGCGGCCACGGCTGCCGAGAACCGTGACGGCTCGAGCGGAGTCGCGCTCGCGGAGCTGCCGTCCGAGGGCGACGAGTACAAGGTGACCACGACGCCGCCGGCCGCGGGAGGAACGGTGTCGTTCGACGTCACCGTCCGCGGCCAGCTCCGCGGCACGTGGCCGATCGTGTCGACGCTGAAGTCGGACGTCCTGCGGACGGTTCCGGTGGAGCTGACGCGGATCACCGTCACCAGGTAGTGAGCGAGTGAGAAGGGGGGATGTCTCGGACGAGGCATCCCCCTTCCTCACGCCACGAGGGGGCGAACGCTCGCGTAGCCGTCGGCGGCGACGTCGGGTGCCTCCGGCGGGCCGCCGAAGACCCGGGTGACTCCGGGATGCCGTGCCCACGCCGGCCAATCGGGATCACCGTCGCGGATGAACGAGACGGCGGCGCCGTGCACGGCGGCAGCGAGCCGCCTCGGCGGTGCGTCCCCGGCGATGGCCTGAACCCCGTCGGCGTCCAGGCAGTCGAACCAGAACGGCACGTCGAGGCAGTGCAGCGCCCACCCGCGGGTCGGGGAGGGCCACGCGAACCTATACGCGTACGTGGGCGCGTCCCCCCTGGCATCCGCCACCCGCACGACCCCCGTGCGGAAGATCGCATCTGTCACGTAGCGACCGAGGACCGCCGCCGTGCCCTTGCGTCGCTGGACGACGTTCGCTGCGAGGTACGAGCGGCGGGTGTCGCGGTCGGTCAGCAGTCTGCCCAGGAGCAGTCCGGCGGGCAGCAGCCGCAGCCTGCCCTTCACGTCGTCGAGCACCATCGTGAACTCGTCGTCGGTCGTGCCGATGACGAGCGGCTTGTCGGAGCCGATCCCGGATTCGAGTGACGCGAGCGTCGTCTGCGTCAGCAGGTCGCCGTCGATCGCCGGCCCCCACGGCAGTCCTTCGTCGATGAGACTCCGAACGGCGCCGAGCGGGTCTCCTTTGGGCGCGGCGGCGGCCGTCTCCTGCAGCTTCTCGAGATCGGACTCCGGCACCGACCGGAAGCCGTCCACGGTCGGGATGACACCGGCGAGATGCGCGAGCTTCGCCGACAGCGTGCGTGAGCGTTCGACGCCCACATCGGCCACCGCGGGCGAGAGCGCCCAGGCCGCGCGGAACAGGTGCTGCGCCTTCGGCATGCCCAGGAGGGTCAGCACGGCGCCGCCGCCCGCGGACTGACCGGCGATCGTGACGCGGTCGGGATCCCCGCCGAAGGCCGCGATGTTCGCCTGCACCCACTCGAGGGCGGCCAGCCAGTCGCGGACGCCGCGATTGGACGGCGCCCCGGGGATGTGCCCGAAGCCGTCGAACCCGAGACGGTACGAGATCGACACCGTCACGATGCCATCGCGGTTGAACGCGCGACCGTCGTACCACGGGCTCGCGGGCGAGCCGGCGACGTAGCCGCCGCCGTGGATCCACACGAGCACGGGGAGCTTCGCGTCCGCGGAACCCGGGGAGGGGGTGAAGACGTTGACGTTGAGCGTCGCGTCGCCGGGGATGGAGGGTTCGGGGATCAGCGTGACACCCTTGTCGCCGCGCTGTGCGGTCGGACCGTACTCGAGCGCGTCGCGCACACCCTCCCAGGGCTCGGGAGCGACAGGCGCCGCGAAGCGCAGACCGCCGACGGGCGCCTGCGCGAACGGAATGCCGAGGAAGGCCGCCGACGCGCCGCGCCAGCGGCCGCGGACCGAGCCCGACGAGATCGAGACGACGGGGGCATCGGTCATGCGGAGTCCTTCGGGGGAGGGGTCAGCGCTTCGAAGAGGGCGCCGATCGTCGCGGCCATGTCGACCGAGGGGTCCAGCATCCACTGCACCTGGAGCCCGTCGGCGACCGCCTGCAGCACCCGCGCGAGGGTCTCGGGCGCGACGCGGTCGGTCATACGGCCCTCTGCCTGCTCGTGTGCGATCGCGGCGGTCCAGATCGTGCGGAGCGCCTCGCCGCGGTCCACGAAGAAGCGGTGGGCGGGATGCTGCGGGTCGGCCGCGTCGACGGACATGCGCGAGAAGAGCTGCACGAGCCCCGGGACCTCGGCGTTGTGCCGCGTGAGGCGGAGGTAGGGCTCGCGGAGATCGGGGAGCTCGCCGGGGTCGTCCGCCCCCGCGCCGAAGTGGACGGCGTCGAGTTCGTCGCGCTTGCGGAGGATCTCGGCGAACAGCTCCTCCTTGCTGTCGAAGTAATGCAGGAGTCCGGCCTGGCTCAAGCCCACGGCATCGGCGAGCTCTTTGACGGATGCTCCGCGGTAGCCCTCGCGGGCGATCACCTCGAGGGCGCGCTCGAGGATCTCTTCGCGCTTCGCGACTCCCTTGGCGTACGAGCCTCGGCGACCTTGCTGCGGCGTGGGCATGAGGACAGTAAACCGAACGACGCTTGATTATCAAAACCTAGTACCGTATGGTTTTCGCGTCGGCATCCATGGCGGATGCCCGAGAGGACCCGACGATGACGTCAGAACCCGAGCTCGCCCCCGCCGCCCCCATGACGGAGAACACCTTCGTCGCCACCGCTGCCGGGAACGACGATCCGCCGCCGCCCGTCAAGGGTCTTCGCCGCCTGATGCTGTGGATCATCCCGGCGAACCTCGGCATCTTCATGCTCTGGGGTGCCGTGCCGGGCATCCTCCTGCCGCAGCAGATCACACTCGCCTTCGGGGACGAAGGCCAGATCAACGTCGCCAACCTCGCCATCGTCTCGACGATCGGCGCCTTCGCGGCGATGGTCGCCCAGCCCATCGCCGGACAGATCTCCGACCGCACCCGCTCGCGCTTCGGCCGTCGCGCGCCGTGGATCGTGCTCGGGTCGCTCGCCGGGGCGCTCTCGCTCATCGGCCTGGCGTTCGCGAACTCGCTCGTGGGGTTCATCATCGCCTGGACGCTCGTGCAGATCTCCTTCAACTTCGCCCAGGGGCCGCTCTCGGCAGTCATGCCGGACCGCGTGCCCGTGCGCCGCCGCGGCACGTTCTCGGCGCTGACCGGCATCGGACTCATGGTCGGCGCGATCGGTGGTCAGATCGTGGGCTCGATGTTCTTCAACAGCGTCGCGACCGGCTACCTGGTGTTCGCCGTCTTCGCGGTCGTCATGCTGGCGCTCTTCGTCGTCTTCAACCCCGACTACTCCAGCCGGAGGCTGCAGCCCGAGCCGTTCGACCTCGTCGAGTTCCTCAAGACGTTCTGGGTCAATCCCGTCAAGCACCCCGACTTCTTCTGGGCGTTCACGGGTCGGCTCCTGCTCTACACCGGCTACTTCGCCGTGACCGGCTACCAGCTCTACCTGCTGCAGTACTACTTCGGCATCGACCACCCCGAGACGATCATCCCGATCCTCGGCCTCTTGAGCCTCGTGGGCATCGTGATCTCGATCGTCGTCTCGGGCCCGCTGTCGGATCGCCTCGGTCGGCGCAAGCCGTTCGTCTTCGCGTCCGCGGTGGTCGTGGCCGTCGGATTCGTGCTGCCGTGGGTGTGGCAGGACATCACCGCCTGGATGATCATGACGTTCATCGCCGGGTTCGGCTTCGGGATGTTCCAGGCGGTCGACACGGCGCTGATCAGCGAAGTGCTGCCGTCGGCCAAGAGCTTCGCGAAGGATCTCGGGGTCGTCAACATCGCCGCGACCCTCCCGCAGACGCTCGCGCCCGGCGTCGCCGGGCTCATCGTGCTCGCGTTCGGCTACCGCGGGCTCTTCCCGGTCGCGATCGTGCTGGGCCTGCTCGGCGCCTTCGCGATCTGGCCCATCAAATCCGTCAAGTGACACCCCCCCACCCGATACGAAAGCTGATGAGATGACCGATGTGACCTCCGTTTCAGAACTGACCCTCGAAGAGAAGGCGTCGCTCACGAGCGGCGCGAGCTTCTGGTACACCAAGCCGATCGAGCGGGCCGGCATCCCGTCGATCATGCTGACGGACGGCCCGCACGGCCTGCGCAAGCAGCGCGAGGGGGGCGACCACCTCGGCCTCGGCGACAGCGTGCCCGCGACGTGCTTCCCGCCGGCCGTGGCGCTCGGCTCGTCATGGGACGTCGACCTGGTCCGCCGCGTGGGCGAGGCGCTCGGGGTCGAGACCTCGATCGAGGGCGTCGCGGTGCTGCTCGGGCCGGGCGTGAACATCAAGCGCTCGCCGCTGTGCGGCCGCAACTTCGAGTACCTCTCGGAAGACCCCCTCGTCTCGGGCGTGCTCGGTGCGGCGTACGTCGGCGGCGTGCAGTCGCAGGGCGTGGGCACGTCGCTCAAGCACTTCGCCGCGAACAATCAGGAGGACGACCGGATGCGGTCGTCCTCGGACGTGGACCCCCGGCCGCTCCGCGAGATCTACCTGCGCGGGTTCCAGCGCGTCGTCGAGGACGCCCAGCCGTGGACCGTCATGTGCTCCTACAACCGGATCAACGGGGTGTACGCCTCGGAGGATCCGTGGCTGCTCACCCGGGTGCTGCGCGACGAGTGGGGCTTCGAAGGGCTCGTCGTCTCGGACTGGGGCGCGGTCAACGAGCGCGTCGCGGGGCTGGCGGCGGGAATGGACCTCGAGATGCCGTCGTCGAACGGGATCACCGACGGGCAGATCGTCGCGGCGGTGCAGAGCGGTTCGCTCGACGAGTCCGTGCTGGATGTCGCAGCCGGCCGTGTGCTCGACCTCGTGCGCAGGTCGCAGGACGGTGCGGGTGCCGTTCCCGGACCTCTCGACGTCGACGCCCACCACGCGATCGCGCGTGAGGCCGCGGGCCGCGGCATCGTCCTGCTCAAGAACGACGGCGATCTGCTGCCTCTCGCATCCCAGCAGACCGTCGCCCTCATCGGGGCCTTCGTCGACCGGCCTCGCTTCCAGGGCGCGGGGTCGTCGATGATCAACCCCACGAAGGTCGACGACCTCGTGGCCGAGGTGGTCGCATACGCCGGGCAGGACGCGGTGTTCCAGGCTCCGGGATTCTCGATCGCCGTGGACCCCGAGCCCGCCGAGGTCGCGCGGCTGCGCGATGAGGCGGTCGCGCTCGCCGCTGAGAAGGACGTGGCCGTCGTCCTCCTGGGGCTGCCCGCGCGCCTCGAGTCCGAAGGCTACGACCGCGAGGACATCGACCTGCCCGCAGACCAGCTCGCGCTGCTCGACGCCGTGCTGGAGGTCAACCCGAACGTCGTCGTGGTGCTCTCCAACGGCGGAGTGGTCGCCCTTCCGTTCGCCGACCGCGTGCCGGCGATCCTCGAGGGCTGGCTTCTCGGACAGGCCGGCGGCGGCGCGACCGCCGACGTTCTCTACGGCGCGGTCACCCCCTCGGCGAAGCTCACCGAGACGATCCCGCTGCGGCTCGAGGACACCCCTGCCTACCTCGACTTCCCGGGCGAGTTCTCGCACACCCGCTACGGTGAAGGGCTCTTCGTGGGCTATCGCTGGTATGACGCGCGGCGGATGGATGTCGCGTTCCCGTTCGGGCACGGACTCTCGTACACGACCTTCGCCTACGGCGACGCGACCGCGGCGATAGACGCCGACGGCGAGATCGAGGTGACGGTCGCCGTGACGAACACGGGCGACCGCGCGGGCCGCGAGATCGTGCAGGTCTACACGTCGCTGCCGGGCGGTCGCGTGCAGCGGCCCGTGCGCGAGCTGAAGGCGTTCGCATCGGTTCCGCTCGAACCGAGCGAGAAGAAGGACGTGACGCTCACGATCCGGCGCGCCGACCTCGCCTACTGGGATATCCGCACCGACGGCTGGGTTGTCGAGGGCGGGACGTACGTCATCGACGTGGCGGCGTCGAGCCGCGACATCCGATCCACGACGTCCGTGGACGTGGAGGGGGACGCCGTCACCCTGCCGCTGTCGAAGACGTCCTCGATCGGCGAGGTCATGGCCCACCCCGTCGTCGGGCCGATGGTCCAGGCCGCGATCGCGCAGATGATGGGAACGATGGACGGCGCCGCCGCCATCATGCCCGAGGGCGTGGATCCCTCCAAGATGATGGAGTCGTTCCCGATCGGCCGCGCCGGGATGTTCGCCGCCGCGAGTGGGAGCCCCGGTGGCGTGAGCCCCGAGATGATCGACGGGCTCATCGCGATGGCCAACGCCCCACAGAGCTGACGACGGGGATGGATGCCCCGACCGCAGCGGCCGGGGCATCCATCGACTACTCGGCGGCGAGGAAGGCGAGCAGCGCCTCGTTGACCTCGGCGCCGTGCGTCCACAGCAGTCCGTGCGGAGCGCCCCCGATCTCGACGTAGGTCGCCTCGGGCAGCAGCTCGCGGAATCGCCGCGCGGTCTTGTCGATCGGCAGGACGTTGTCGGCGGTGCCGTGCAGGATGAGCGCGGGCACCGTGACGGCCGGGATGTCGGCGCGGAAGTCCGTCGGCCACGTGAGCGGCGCGGCCGCGATGCCCGCGTTGCCGGCCTGCGTCGCCACCTGGATGGATGCGTCGACCGCCGCCTGCGAGATGCGCGAGCCGAGATTGTCGTCGAGGTTGTAGAAGTCCTTGTAGAAGCCCTCGATGAACGCGTAGCGGTCGTCCTTCACCTGCGCCGCGATCCCGTCGAAGAAGTCCTGCGGGCCGGCGCCGTCGGGGTTGTCGTCGGTGATGAGCAGGTACGGCTCGAGCGAGCCGAGGAACGCCGCCTTCGCGACACGGCCCGCGCCGTAGCGCGAGAGGTAGCGTGCGACCTCCCCCGTGCCCATGGAGAAGCCGACGAGGACCGCGTCCTCGAGGTCGAGGTCCTCCATGAGCACATGGAGGTCGGCCGCGAAGGTGTCGTAGTCGTAGCCCGAGGCGGTCTTCGACGATGCGCCGAATCCGCGGCGGTCGTACGCGATGACGCGGTAGCCCGCGTCGAGCAGCGCTGCCTGCTGCTTGTTCCAGGACTCGCCGTTCAGCGGGAAGCCGTGGATCAGCACGACGGGCTGTCCGTCGCCCTGGTCGGTGTAGTAGAGGTCGATGTCGGTCGAGTTCTCGGTGCCGACGGTGAGGTATGCCACGTTCGCTCCTTCCGGTCGTCCCGCTGCGGTTCGACCAAGGTCGACGCTAGGGCGCGACATCCGGAGCCGAAAGGGGTTGACCGAAACGTCGCCTGACGTTCACGTGTCGCGGTGGGCTCCGGTCGAGGGGGTGACCGTGAAGATGGTCGGGGGAGCGAAGCCGGATGCCGCGAACGCTGTGGCCGCGGCATCCCGCACCGCGTCGACACGGCCGCTCGCGACGAGTGCGATCGCGGCACCGCCGAACCCTCCGCCCGTCATGCGCGCTCCGAGCGCACCGGCGGTCAGCGCCGCGTCGACCGCGGTGTCGAGCTCGGGGATCGAGATCTCGAAGTCGTCGCGCATCGAGGCGTGCGACGCGACGAGCAGGTCGCCGATGGACGCCGGGCCACGCTCGCGCAGCGCGCGGACGGTATCGAGCACGCGCTGGTTCTCGGTCACGATGTGTCGTACTCGCCGGAACGTCACATCGTCGAGGAGCCTCCGCGCACGGGGCAGGTCGTCGATGCCGACGTCGCGCAGGGCGGGCACGCCGAGGACGGATGCCCCGAGCTCGCACGACGCGCGGCGCTCGCCGTAGCCGCCCGTCGCGTGGGCGTGCTTCACGCCCGTGTCGATCACGACGAGCTCGAGCCCCGCATCCGCGAAGCCGAGATCGACCACCTGCGCGTCGAGGGAACGGCAATCGAGGAAGATCGCGGAGTCCGTCTCGCCGAGCATCGCCGCCATCTGGTCCATGATGCCGGTCGGCGCGCCGACGGCCTCGTTCTCGGCCGTACGGCCGACCTGCGCGAGCGTGACGGGGTCGAGTCCGAGCCCCCAGGTGTCGTTCAGAGCGGATGCCGTCGCTCCCTCGATCGCCGCCGAGGACGAGAGACCCGCACCGACGGGTACGTCGGAGGCGAAGGCCAGATCGACGCCCGCGACGTCCGTCGCTCCCGTGCGCTGCCGGAGTGCCCAGGCGACGCCGAGCGGGTAGCGCGCCCACTCGACGATCTCGTCGCGGCGGTGGGGGAAGACCGCATCGAGCTCGGCGAACGGCAGCTCCACCGCGTGCTCGTCGAAGGTCGAGATCACGCGCACGACTCCGTCGTCGCGGCGGCCCAGAGCCACGTGCGTGCGGTGCTCGATCGCGAAGGGCAGGACGAAGCCGTCGTTGTAGTCGGTGTGCTCGCCGATCAGGTTGGCGCGGCCGGGGGCCGACCACGTGCCGGCCGGCTCGTGGCCGAACGCGTCCACGAAGAGGCGGGTCGCGGACAGGCGCCCACGCCCGGAGGCTCCGGCCGATGCGTGAGCGTCGTCTGGAGTGGGCGTGGGGACCATCACTGCACCTCCGCCGCAGACGCGACGGCGTCCCGCAGTCGTGCGGCGGCCGCTTCGGGCAGGACGTCGCCGATCCACGCGCCCATCGCGGCTTCGGAGCCGGCGAGGTACTTGAGGCGATCGGCGGCGCGGCGGGGCGACGTGAGCTGGAGGTTGAGGCGCACGCTGTCGCGGCCGCGACCGACCGGCGCCTGGTGCCACGCGGCGATGTAGGGCGTGGGCGTGTCGTAGAGCGCATCCACCCCGCGGAGCAGACGGAGGTAGAAGGGCGCGAGCTCATCGCGCTCGGCGTCGGTCGTCTCGGCGAGGTCGGCGACGTGACGGTGCGGCAGCACGTGCACCTCGAGCGGCCAGCGGGCGGCGAACGGCACGAAGGCCGTCCAGTGCTCGCCGGCGAGGATCACGCGATCCGACGCGCGCTCGGATTCGAGTATCCGTGCGAAGAGGTCGGGGCCTTCGCGGTCGATCGACGCGAGCAGCGACGTCGTGCGCGGGGTCACGTAGGGGTAGGCGTAGATCTGGCCGTGGGGGTGGGCGAGGGTCACGCCGATCGCCTCGCCGCGGTTCTCGAACGGGAAGACCTGCGCGACACCGGGGAGCGCCGACAGCGCCGCGGTGCGATCGGCCCACGCCTCGATGACCGTGCGCGCGCGCGTCGGCGACAGGGTGCCGAACGAGCCGGAGTGCTCGGGGCTGAAGCACACGACCTCGCACCGGCCGACCGAGGGCAGCATCCTGTCGAGACCCGGCGCGTCGAGATCCGCGTCACCGCCGAGCGCCGGGCCGAAAGACGGCGACTTGTTCTCGAAGACGGCGACGTCGTACAGCGACGGGATCTCGGACGGATTCCCGGGAGTCTGCGGGGCGAGCGGATCGAGCTCGGCCGGCGGCAGGAAGGCGCGGTTCTGGCGGGCTGCGGCGATCGACACCCAGTCGCCCGTGAGCACGTCGCGGCGCATGGTGGCGGTGTCGGGACGCGGGTCGAGCGTGCGCGCATCGATGGCGCGCTCGGCCGGCAGCGTCGTGTCGGGGTCGTCGTAGTAGATGAGGTCGCGACCGTCGGCGAGCGACGTCGTGCGCTTCACGACCCCCGCACCGAGGATTTCGGGAGTGCCGAACTCAGGGAGATTGCGCGTGTTCACGTCAACACGGTAGCAAGGCAGGCGTGGTAACGTCAACATGCCTGAGTTCGATGGGGGAGTTGCGGTGAACGAATCCACGCGACGCGTGTCGATGGCGGATGTCGCGGCCCGCGCCGGCGTGTCGGGGCAGACCGTGTCGCGGGTCGTGAACGACAGCCCCCGGGTCGATCCCTCGACCCGTGCCCGCGTCGAGGCGGCGATGGCCGAGCTCGGCTACCGGCCGCATCGTGCGGCGCGCGCGCTGCGCACGGGGCGCAGCCAGACGATCGGTCTGGTCGTCTCGACCCTCTCGACGGTCGGCAACTTCCGGATGCTGCAGGCGGTCGCCGACGCGGCCGAGACCCGCGGGTACGCTCTCACCGTCGTCACGGCGCGGGGCGCGGCATCCATCGCCGAAGCGTTCGACCGCCTGCACGAGCAGGGTGTCGACGGGGCGATCGTGCTCAACGAGGCGACGGCGATCGCTCGGGATGCTGGGGCGCCGGCGGGTCTGCGGCTCGTCGTCGTCGACTCGCCCGCCGACGATCGATTCGGCGTCGTGGGCTCGGATCACGAGGGTGGGGCTCTGACCGCCACCCGGCACCTGCTCGATGCAGGGCACCATACGGTGTGGCACGTCGCCGGCCCCGAGGACTCCTTCGCCGCAGCGGCGCGAGAGCGCGGCTGGCGCGCCGCTCTCGAAGGCCGCCAGACGCCCGAGCCGCTGCGAGGCGATTGGACCGCGGCATCCGGTCACGCCGCCGGAGCCCGTCTGCCTCGCGACGTGACCGCCGTCTTCTGCGCCAACGATCAGATGGCGCTCGGCGTCATGCGGGCGCTCGCGGACGCGGGGCGCCGCATCCCCGAGGACATCGCCGTCGTCGGGTTCGACGATGTCGCGGACGCCGCGGACTTCCGCCCTCCGCTCACGACCGTGCGTCAGGACTTCGACGCCCTCGGTGAGCTCGCCGTGGCGGCCCTCGCGGACGCGATCGGCGGAGAGCCGCCGAGGGCGCAGCTCGTGCCGACCCGCCTCGTCGTGCGCGACAGCGCACGCTGAATCAGTCCACGGCCCGCCAGGGTCCGCGGGAGACAACGCGCACCGAGTCGAGGGAGAGCAGAGGACCGATGGATGCCGCGCGCCGCGCCGCGCCGGCTTCGGGCACCCACACGGTCGAGCCGGCGGCCAGCGGCAGGAGGTGCAGCGTGAGATCGCCAGAGAGCAGCCCGAGGTCCTGCACGCTCGCCGTCCATCGCGATCCGTCCCAGAAGCGGTCGTCTACCCGGCGGCCGTCGACGCGGAGCTCGCCGACGTCGCCGGCCCAGTCGATCTCGACCACGGCGTCGTGGCGGGGGTCCCGCGCCCAGCCGGGCAGCGCGATGCCGAAGACCGCGGCGTGCGCGTCGATCGCATCGGAGTCGGGTGCCGAGTGCCGCTGCCCCGCGAAGCCGTAGTCGTCGGGGGGATGCTGCGCCGCGGCGAGCGGTGCGATCGCGGCGTCGGAGATCCGGGCAGGCACGCCGCGCGGCGCGACGGCGAGCGCGACCCAGGATCCGGTCGAGGGCTCGTAGCGCTCGACGACCGGCTCGGCGTCCCGGGAGCGGATCCGGACGGAGTCGTCGTCCCAGGAGAGCTCGGCAGCGGTCCGGTGCAGCGTCCGCTCCGAGTCGGTGGAGCGGACCCAGAGCTGCGGGGCTTCGGCGGAGGGGAGCACGAGCACGGATCCGCCCGCCACGGAGAGCGGCTCGAACGACGGCTCGACGACGCGCGCGGGTTCGTCGTCGATGGCGAGTTCCACCGGAACGCCGGCCTCGGCCACGAGCACGAGCGTCGGTCCGGGCAGGACGGTGAGGACGGATGCCGTCGCCCACCGCACCCTCGAGTCGCCGATCCGCAGACCGAAGGGCCATCGTGCCAGCGTTCCCGGAGGCAGCACGACAGGGTGCTCGGGGAGCACGAGGTCGTCGCCGATCCGGAAGCGCGTCGGCGCGGAGGGCGGGAGCGGCTCGTGCGGCTGGTGCGTCGTGACGAAGAGGAATCCGGATGCTCCATCCGTCCGCACGACCCAGCGCAGCGTCTCGCGGTCGTGCACGCCATCGGGGAGCACGTCGGGCAGGCTGGAGGGCAGTCCGGCGAGCGATGCCCCGCAGGCGTCGAGGAAGGCGTGCTGCCCGCGCAGCAGCGACGAGCTCTCGCGCAGGTCGCCGGCCTGGCCGATCGGCGCATGGAAGTCGTAGCTCAGCCGCACCATGTCGTTCGGATATCCCGTCGCGTGCGTCTCTTCGAGGTCCGGGCCGGGGTTCGTGCCGCCCGCGTACATGTAGTAGCCCTGCCACATCGACCCGTTGCCGATCTTGGTGTGCGCGACGGCCGCGACGTCCGCGCCGACCGGCCAGGGGCGTCGGTGGTACGCCGTCGCCATCCCACCGGCGAGCTCGCACGTCGCGGGTGGGAAGAGGGGGGATGCGGCATCCCGCACCGTCTCTCCGAACCCCTGCGTCGCGCGGACGTCTGCGCCGACGCCCGGATCGTCCCACTCGTGCGTGAAGAAGTAGTGCTGGCGGAAGGTGTCGTCCCACGGGGCGTCGGGCTCGGTCCAGAAGCCGTCGCCGTAGCCGCCGTAGAGCGGGAAGACCTCTTCCCGGGGCAGCTGCGCCCCGCCCCACGCCGTCGCGGTCCACAGCGGCGCGGCGATGCCGGCCTCCCGAGCGAGGCGCTTGAGGGTCACGAGGTGCTCGGGGCGGTCGTAGAGCTCGTTCTCGAGCTGGATCGCGACGATCGGTCCGCCGGGCCGCGCACGCCCGTCGAGGGCGGCGGCGAGCTGGCCGAACCACTCGGCGACGAGCGCGAGATAGCCGGGATCGTCGGTCCGATGCGCGACGGGCGCCTGCTGCACCCAGTCCGGGAAGCCGCCGTTCCGCGCCTCGCCGTGCGCCCAGGGTCCGATGCGGAGCGCGACGTCGAGACCGGCCGACGCGCACTCGTCGACGAACGCACCCACGTCGAGCGACCCGTCGAACCGCGGCTCGCCGCGGCGCGCGACGTGATGAAGCCAGAAGACGTAGGTCGACGCGACGGTGATCCCGCCCGCGCGGAGCTGACGAACCCGCTCGCCCCATCGGGCGCGCGGGATCCGGCTGTAGTGCAGTTCGCCCGAGACCGGCACCCACGGCACGCCGGCTCGCAGGATCGCCCGATCGGTGACGGTCAGTGCCCGCGCCGAGTCCGCAGGCGCGGGCATGGGCGCGGCCAGCGGTGCGGCGTCCCCGGTGCGCGGCGTGACGGAGAGGTCCATCTAGAGTCCGCTCACGACGGCGTTGTCGAGCAGGTCGGTGTCGACGTCGGGCTGCGCGAGGTTCGTCAGCAGCACGTAGGCGACGCCGGCAGACGGGTGGATCGCGAACTGCGCGCCCGACCAGCCCCCGTGGCCGTACGTGTCGCGATCGATGAGGCCGGGCGCGCGGGTGCGGAGGTTCCACGTGAAGCCCCAGTCCTGTCCGCGCTCGGCGGGGTAGGGCTCGAGCCGCGGGATCTCTCCTGTGAGCGGGCGGAGCATCATCGCGTGCGTGGCCGGCTGCACGATCTCGCCCCGGTCGCGCAGCAGCGCCGCGCCGATCGCCAGCAGGTCGACGGCGCGGCCGATGAGGCCGGCTCCGGGACTGCGAAGCGCAGCGAAGCGATCGATGTCGAGCCCCGCCGCGGCGGCGCCGACGACGACGTGCGGGTCGGATGCCTCGTCCAGCGTCAGTCCGTCGACGCCCAGCGGCACGGCCCAGTCGGCGATGTCGTCGGCCCAGTGACGACCCGTCGCGTGCTCGGTGAGCGCGGCGATCCCCTCGAACGCGACGGTCGAGTAGCGCGACATCGTGCCCGCGCGGAAGTCCGGCCCCGCGGCGAGGAGGTCGTCGCGCTGCGGCGTCGCGCTGTCGAGGGCGGGCTCGGAGATGCCGGACGTGTGACTCGCGAGGTGCCACAGCCGGACGGTGTCGTCGCGCTTCGCTCCGAACGCGGGCAGCGCCGTCGACAGGGGCGTCTCCGGGCTCAGCAGCCCGCGTTCGATCGCGCGCGCGGCGCTCAGGCCCGTGAGCGGCTTCGTGACCGAGAAGAGGCGGAAGTGGTCGTCGGTCCGGGCCACCCGGTCGCCGGTGGCGCCGAAGGCATCGAGTGCGACGACGCCGTCCGCCGTCGCGATGCCGAGCACCGCGGTCGGGAGGCGCCCCTCCGCGACCGTCCGTCGTGCCCAGTCGAACGCGTGCGAGAAGCGCTCGCTCATCACTCCACCTCGTGTCCGAGATCGGGGCGCGGGAGGAACCGCGCTGTCGGGTCGGTGATCGCCTCGAGCTCGACGATCACGATCGTGTTGACTCCCGCGCGCGTCGCCGGACCGGGCACGAAGAGCGTGCGCTGCGGCCCGCGTCGCCAGTATCGGCCGAGGAAGAACCCGTTGATCCACGCGTAGCCCTTGCCCCAGCCGTTCGTGTCGAGGAAGAGGTCGGCGGGTGCGTCGAGCGTGAACTCTCCGCGCAGCCCGGCCGGCCCGGCCGAGGGTGCGGCGGGCGCGGCATCCCTCACGGCATCGTGAAGGCCTGCGACGTCGATCGTCCGCACCCGCCACGGTCCGGCCATCGGCCGACCGTTCAGGAGCGGAGCGCCGATGAGGCCCTTGGGTTCGCCGAGCTTGGCGTCGTAGTTGACGCGGCCCGTCTCCTCCACGAGGAGGCGCACCCTGGCGCCGGGGGGAAGCGCCAGAGAGAGATCGCCGATCGTGCGCTGCAGAGCGCCGACGCGACGCTCGTCGACGTGCACCCACGCGTAGTCGCGGACGTCGGCCGCGAGCACCGCGGCCACGTCGGTGTCGAGGGATGCCTCGTACGAGACGAGCGCGACGTCGGGACCGAGCTCGTCCATCGAGGGCGGAACGTCGAAATCGCCCCGGTCGAGACCGCTGAGCGGGTCGCCGACGGACGCGAGCGCCACGTCGAAGACCGGTGCGTCGACGGGTTCGGGCAGTTCGGCGTCGGGCACCGGCGCGTACTTCGCGATGACGTCCCGGAACGCGCGGAACTTCTCGGTCACGTCGCCGGACTCGCTGATGGGCGCGTCGTAGTCGTAAGACGTCACCATCGGGAGATAGCGGCCCGAGTCGTTGGCGCCGGCGGTCAGACCGAAGTTCGTGCCGCCGTGGACCATGTAGATGTTCACGGACGCTCCGGCCGCGAGCAGCTCGTCGAGATCGCGCGCACTGTCGGCGAAGCCCGTCGTGTGGTGCTTCTCGCCCCAGTGATCGAACCAGCCGCACCAGAACTCCATGCACATGAGCGGCCCTGTGGGCTGGTGCTCGCGCAGCACCGCGAGGCGCTCGCCGATGCGCGAGCCGAAGGATCCGGTCTTGTGCAGGCCTTCGTGCGCACCGCCTTCGAGCATGTGCGGGATCGGCTGGTCGACCTGCGTGAGCGGCACCGTGATCCCACTCGCGCGCGTCACCCGGATCAGCTCGGCGAGGTAGGCCTTGTCGGCGCCGTACGCGCCGTACTCGTTCTCGATCTGCACGAGGATGACCGACCCGCCGGTGTCGATCTGGCGCGGCGCGATGATCCGGTTGACCCGCTCGAGGTAGCCGGTGACCGCTGCGAGGTAGCCGGGCTCGGAGCTGCGCGGCCGCAGCCCGGGATCCGCGGTCAGCCAGGTCGGCAGGCCGCCGTTGTGCCACTCGGCGCACACGTAGGGGCCGGGGCGCACGATCGCATGCAGACCCTCCTCGGCGACGAGGTCGAGGAACCGGCCCAGATCGCGCGGGCCCGCGGCATCCCACTCTCCGCGGACGGGCTCGTGGAAGTTCCACATCACGTACGTCTCGATCGCGTTGAGGCCCATGAGCCTCGCCGTGCGGATGCGGTCGCGCCACTGGTCGGGGTGCACGCGCGCATAGTGCAGCGCACCCGAGATGATCCGGTGCGGCTGCCCGTCGAGCAGGAAGTCCGTCTCACCGATCTCGAACCGGGAGGGGGGAGTCGTCATCGTCGTCCTTTCTCCCGGCCACTCTACCGGCAAGCGTTTTCCGATCGAGCGGAGGTCGGTGGCTCCCCTTGCGCGCAGGTGGCGTCAGGGGAGGACGAGCACGCCGTTGCGCCGGTGCGGCAGGGTCGCGAGCGCCTCGTCGCGCAGGGCTTCGGGGAGGAGCTCCTGCGGTGCGGACTGGTACGCGACCGGCCGCAGGAAGCGGCGGATCGCCGTCGCACCGACCGACGTGTGCAGCGATGTCGTCGCGGGCCAGGGCCCGCCATGCTGCTGCGACCATGTGACCGCGACGCCTGTCGGCCAGCCCGCGAACAGGACGCGGCCGGCGCGCGACTGCAGCAGTCCCAGCGTCTCGGCGACATCTTCGCCCGGCTCGGAATGCAGGGTCGCCGTCAGGCTTCCCGGCACCGCGCGCAGCGCCGCGTGCAGGTCGGCCTCGGACGCGTACCGCACGAGCAGCGTCACGGGACCGAAGCACTCCTCGAGCAGCACCTCGGGGCGCGCGGCGACGGCCGCGGCATCCGTCGCCAGCACGATCGGCGCCGCCTCGCCCTCGTGAGCGGTGCCGCTCGCGACGACCTCGACCGAGGGGTCGCCCACGAGATGCGCGACGCCGTCGGGGAAGGCGCTGGTGATGCGATCCGTGAGCAGCGGCCCGCCGGTGGTCGCGGGAACGAGAGCGGCGAGGGATGCCTCGAATCCCGAGTCCGCGGGGATGAACACGACGCCGGGCTTCGTGCAGAACTGCCCGACCCCCATCGTGAACGACGTTGCGAGACCCTGCGCGAGCTCCTCGCCGCGCGTGGCGGCCGCCGCGGCCGTGACCACGACGGGGTTGACGCTCCCGAGCTCGCCGTAGAAGGGGATGGGATCGGGGCGACCGGTCGCGAGATCGAACAGGGCCCGCCCGCCCGAGAGCGATCCGGTGAAGCCGGCCGCCTGGATCACGGGATGCTGCACGAGGGCGTTCCCCGCCTCGCGGCCTTCGACGAGCGCGAGCGAGCCGGACGGCGCGCCGGCCGCCTCGAGCGCGGACGCCACGATCTCGGCCGTGCGGCGAGAGAGCTCGGGGTGACCGGAGTGCGCCTTCACGACCACCGGCGCGCCCGACGCGAGCGCCGAGGCCGTGTCGCCGCCCGCGACCGAGAAGGCGAAGGGGAAGTTCGAGGCCGAGAACACCGCGACGGGCCCGACGGGCACGAGCAGGCGCCGCAGCTCGGGCCGGGGCGGCGTGGCGGCGGCATCCGCATCGTCGACGGTCAGCTCGAGGTACGAGCCCTCCTCGACGACGCTCGCGAAGAGTCGCAGCTGCCCCGTCGTTCGCCCGACCTCGCCGCGCAGTCGCGTCTCGCCCAGGCGCGTCTCGCGATCCGCGATCGGCACCAGTTCGTCGGCCGCGGCGTCGAGCGCGTCCGCGGCGGCGCGCAGCCAGGCGGCGCGGTCCGCGCGCGACGAGCTCGCCCACACCGGAGCGGCGGCCGCCGCCTCGGCCAGGATCGCATCGAGCTGTTCGGGGGTGGTGGTCATGTCATGCCTCTCTGAAGCGCAGGCCGAGTCCGTGGTGGGTCGTCTCGGTGAGACGCCCGGACGAGATCGAGACGGGGCTCGGGTCGCGCAGGACTCCGAGGTCGCCGAAACCCGCGTCCTCGACGTCCTCCGCCCAGGGCTCGCCGTCGAGCGTCAGGGCGAGCTGACCCGAGAGCTCGGGAAGGAGGTGCGGATGCAGGGCGACGCCGTGCGCGGACGCGAGCGCCGCGATGCGTCGGAACGGAGTGATACCCCCCACGCGCACGATGTTGGGCTGCACGATCTGCGTGGCACCCGCCCGCAGGTACTCGCCGAAGCGATGGATCGTGTGCAGGTTCTCTCCCACGGCGATCGGCACCTCGATGCGGCGCGCGAGTTCCGCGTGGCCGGCGAGGTCGTCGGCGCGCAGAGGCTCTTCGATCCACCCGAGCGAGAACTGCGACAGGGCGTCGATCGCCGTCGTCGCGCGCTCCAGGTCCCACCGCTGGTTGGCATCGATCATGAGGTCGCGGTCGGCGCCGAGCAGCGCCCGCACGGCGCCGACACGCTCGACGTCCTCGGCGAGGTCGGGCTTGCCGACCTTGATCTTGATCGCGGTGAGCCCCGCATCCATCCACCGCTGCACTTGTTCGAGCAGCTCGTCGAGCGGGTAGTGGAGGTTGACGCCGCTGCCGTAGACCCGGACGCCGTCGCGTCGGCGTCCGAGCACGGATGACACCGATACCCCCGTCGCGCGAGCCGATGCATCCCACAGTGCGAGGTCGAGGCCCGCGAGCGCGATGGTGGTGAGTCCGCCACCGCCGGCCTCGTGCAGGTGCCGCCAGAGCGGATCCCAGAGCGCCTCGGGGTCGGCATCCCTCCCCGTCGCCACCGGCGCGATGTCCTCGGTGAGCAGCGCGAGGACGGCGGAGGCGCCGATCTGCGGGGTCCACGAGAAGCCCCACCCCTCGACGCCGTCGGACCGCGTGACGTGCGTCGCGATGACGCCGACGGATGTCACGTCGGCCGCCCAGGGCCGGATGAGCGGAACCCGGAGGAGTCGCGCGTCGAACGACGCGATCGTCGTCATACGAGGGCTCGCCCCGCCGCGAGGATCTCGGCGAGGCGTTCCTCCTGCGCGGGCGTCGGGTCGACGAGCGGTGCGCGCACGCCGCCGACCGGGAGCCCGCCGAGGCGCAGGCCGGCTTTGATGAGCGAGACGCCGAAGCCGGGCGTCTCGTCGCGCAGCGCCACGAGCGGCGTGTAGAAGCCGTCGAGGAGTGCGATGCGACGATCGTCGTCGCCGTCGACGTAGGCGCGGTAGAACGCGTTCGCGACCTCGGGCACCATCGCGAAGGCGGCCGACGAGTACAGCGGCATGCCGATGCCGCGGTACGCCGCCTGCGTCAGCTCTGCCGTGAGCAGACCGTTGAAGAAGGCGAAGTCGCGGCGCCCGGTCTCGGCGACGGCGCGCACGACGAGCTGCGCGGTCGCGAGATCGCCCACGCCGTCCTTGAAGCCGACGACCTTCGGGTTGGCGGCGAGCCGGCGGACCGAGTCGACGGAGTACTGCGCCGTCCCGCGGTGATAGACGACGACGGGGAGATCGGATGCCGCGGCGATCGCCTCGACGTAGGCCACGAGTCCCGCCTGCGGGCCGCCGACCAGGTAGGGCGGCAGCACGAGGAGCGCGTCGGCGCCTGCATCGGATGCGGCCCGCGCGACCTCGATCGCGTGGCCGAGCGTGCCGCCCGAGCCCGCGACGACCGGCACGCGACCGTCGACGGCACCCACGGCCGTGCGCACGACGCTCGCCGCCTCGTCTCCCGAGAGGGCGTGGTACTCGCCGGTGCCGCATGCGGGGAAGACGCCGCCTGCTCCGGCGTCGACACCCGTCCCGACGTGCTGAGCGAGCAGGTCGTGGTCGATGCTCCCGGAGGTGTCGAAGGGGGTGACGGGGAAGAAGAGGATGCCGTCGAAGTTCATACGTGCGCGTCCGTTCGTTCGGGCGCGAGCTCGGTGCGCCAGTCGTGGGCGGGGGACCACCCGAGAAGGCGCTTCGCCTTCGCGTTGGAGAACGCCGACGCTGTGCCGGTGAGCGAAGCCGCCACCTTCTCCGTGCCGGGGAAGAAGCGCGGCACGAGATCTGCGAGCGGTTCGCGCGCAAGAGCGTCGTCCGCCGCGACGAAGAACGTCTCGGCGTTGGGGATGTGCGGGAGCGCCTCGAGGAGACGATCCGCGAAGGCCGCGACATCCCTCGCATCGACGTAGTTGAAGACGGCGGGTGCCGACAGCGCCGGGTCGTCGAGTCGCTCGCGCACCGTGTGGCCCTGCTGCGTGACGGCGCCGTCCCACTCCTCGGGTGCGATGACGTAGCACGGGCGGAACGCCGCGAATCGCACGTCGTCGCCGGTCTGGCGCTGCAGCATCCGGAGCGACTGCTCGATCACGAGCTTCGACAGCCCGTACGCGTTCCACGGGAGTGTCGGAGTGTCCTCGTCGAGCGGGAAGCGCTCCGGCACCCACCCGGTCGGCGCGCCGTAGCCGAGCACCGTGGGGCTCGAGGCGGCGACGATCCTGCGGATGCCCGCGGCCACGGCTCCGCCGAGCACCGACACGGCGAGCCCCGTGTTGGTGCGCATGATGACGTCCTCGGGTGCGCTGAACGGCACGGCGATCGCCGCGAGGTGGACGACGGCATCCGCGCGGGCGTCGGCGAGGGCGGATTCCGTGGCGCCGGCATCCAGCAGATCGATCGCGACCTGCTCGGCGGACGCGAGCTCGAGAGCGTCGGAGCGGGTGCGGTCGAAGGAGACGACCTCGTGCCCGCGTTCGACGAGCCCGGCGACGAGGCTGCGGCCGAGTCTGCCCGCGCCGCCCGTGACGACGATGCGGCTCATCGCACCGCCCGCGCGAGGAGCGGGATGCCGAGCTCGGCGACGTCGACGGGCAGGCCGGTCGCGAGCGACCGGTTGCCGGCGATGCCGACCGCGATCGACTGCACGCCGTCGCGCCAGTCGGCGGGGCGGGCGAGCGGGTCGTCCCCGGGGCCCACGAACACGTCGGACAGGAGGATCGCGTCGCCGCCGCCGTGGCCTCCGTCGCCGCCGAGGATCTCGACCTCGACGGGGGCCTCCCAGTGGCGCTGGAGCAGGAGCCGCTCGCCCTCGGGGCGCAGCGATCCGGACGAGCCGGCGTCGACGGCGCTCGGGTCGAGGACGGGATGCAGGCCCTCGCCCTCCAGGACGGCGCCGCGCTCGACGACGTCGAGCTCGACGCGACCCTCGGTGCCGTTGATCGCAACGCGATAGCCCTCCCATGGCGCATGCGCGTTGAGGGAGTAGCTCAGGGTCGCCCCGTTCGCGTAGTCGACGACGAGCGCGAGGTTGTCCTCGATCGTGATTCCCTCGCCGAACACATCGCGGTCGCGCAGGTAGCCGTCATGGCCCTCGGCGTCGAGGTAGAGCTCCTTGAGCTGCGGATGCTGACGCAGGTCGAGGTCGAACCCGTCGTGGGCTCCGTCGTGAGTGCCGCGATCATGGCGGGGCGCGAGACCTCGGGCCGCCGCGTTCTCGGCGCCGTAGAAGCGGAGTCCGCCCGAGGCGTAGACCCGCCGCGGCGTGGAGTGGATCCACCAGTTGACGAGATCGAAGTGGTGGCTGGACTTGTGGACGAGCAGGCCGCCCGAGTTGAGCTTCTCGCGGTGCCAGCGGCGGAAGTAGTCCGCGCCGTGCTTGGTGTCGAGCATCCACTGGAAGTCGATCGACGTCACGTCGCCGATGAGGCCATCCTGGATGACCCGGCGCAGGGCGCTGTTGCGCGGCGAGTAGCGATAGTTGAAGGTCAGCACGACCCGGCGGCCGGTCCTCTCGACGGCGGCCTCGATCTCCGCGGCGCTCTCGGCGTCGATCGTCAGCGGCTTCTCGACCACGACGTCCGCGCCGGCATCGAGCGCCCGGACGATGAGCGGAGCGTGCTGGTCGTCACGAGCCGTGATCACGACACGGTCGATGCGCTCGTCTCGGATGACCTCCTCGAGCCGGGCCGGATGCCAGGTCGACGGGGCAGGGGCGCCGCGCTCCACGGCACGAGCCACGGCGAGGGCGGCGCGCACGGGGTTGGGCTCGACGACGGCCACGAGCTCGGCTCGATCGGAGTACGCGCCCGCGATGGCGTCGACGTACATCTGCGAACGGCCGCCGGCTCCGACGATCGCGTACCGGGTGCGGGTCATGGGGTTCTCCGACGATGTTCTCGAGAGCGTGAGGAAACGTTTTCTCAGGCTAGCAGACCGCGCCGCCGCTACGCGGCCGAGGTGCGTCAGGGGGCGAGAGCCGTGCTGGCGCGCAGCACGAGCTGCGGCACGAGGCTCGTGAACGGCGTGGGCTCGCCCCCGGTGAGCCCCGCGTGCAGAGCACGCCACGCCTCAGCGCCGAGTTCGACCGCCGGGACGGCGGAGGTGGTGAGCGGGGGCGACGTGTGGCGTGCGAACGGGATGTCGTCGAAGCCCGTGATCGAGATGTCCTCGGGAACGCGGATGCCGCGCTCGGTCAGCGCCGTGAGCAGACCCATCGCGACGAGATCGTTGAACGCGAGCACCCCCGTGGCGCCGGTCGCGAGCACGGCCTCCACGGCATCCGCTCCGCTGTCGACGTCGACGCCCGCCGGGATCTCGATGATCTCGAGATCGTCGTGCGCCGCCCTCGCGTCTTCGAGCGCTGCCAGGCGCGCTGAGTTGGAGGCGCTGCGCGCCACGCCCGCGAGGAACACCAGCCGCCGGTGGCCGAGGGAGTGGAGGTGCTCGGCCAGCTCGCGCAGGGCGTGGCGGTAGTCCGCGGCGACGACGGGCGCGGCATCCTGTCGTCCGCGATTGACCACGACGACCGGTGACAGGCTGTCCAGCAGTGGACCCAGCAGCGCCTCCTCCATGCGCGGCGCGCACAGGATGACGCCGTCCGTGCGTCGACGTGTCTCTTCGGCGAGGACCCGCTCCTCCTCGACGCGCTCGCCGGAGTCCGCGATCAGCACGTGGAAGCCGTCGACGGCGGCCGCATGGCTGATGCCGCGCAGAATCGCCTGGAACGTCGGGTTGCCGAGGTCGGGCACGACGACCGCGATCGTCTGCGTGCGGCCGAGCACGAGGCTGCGAGCGAGCGGATTGGCGGCGTATCCGAGTTCGGCGGCTGTCGCGCGGACGCGCTCGACGAGCACGGGGTCGACCGTCGCGTTGCCGTTCATCACGCGGGACACGGTCGAGAGGGAGACGCCGGCGGCCCGGGCGACGTCGGTGATCGTCGTCTTGCGCGGCGCATCGGGCATGCTCGTCAGCCTAGTTGCGAGAAATCGTTTCCTCGCGCCCTCCCATCGGGCTAGCATGGAGAAGTGGCACGGAAACCGCTTTCCCACTTCTCTCGGTCGATCGACGGCGCCCACCCCGCCCGGTCGGTCGTCCGCCTGCTCGCCCGGCGCCCGGGACGCATGTCCATAGCCCTCCTGGCGTTCTCGCTGAAGGAGATCCCGCTCTGGTTCCTCCCCGCCATCACCGCGGCCATCATCGACATCGTCGCCGACGGCGGCGAGGTCACGACGGTGCTCTGGTGGTTCGCGCTGGCCGTCGTCCTGCTCCTGCAGAACTATCCGAACCACATCCTCTACACGCGCAGCTTCATGCGCGTCGTGCGCGACACCGGCGCCGACCTGCGCAACGCGCTCGCTTCACGACTGCAGAGCCTCTCGATCGGCTACCACACCCGGGTCAGCTCCTCGATCGTGCAGACGAAGGTCGTCCGCGACGTCGAGAACGTCGAGCTCATGCTGCAGCAGGTGACGCATCCCCTCCTGTCGGCCGTCATGGTCATGGCGGGGGCGATCGCGACGACGGCGGTCCTCGTGCCCGAGTTCCTGCCCGTCTATGCACTCGCCGTCCCCATCGCCATCGGCATCCGGTACGGCATGCGCAATCGCTCGCGTGTGCGCAACGAGGCGTTCCGTCGCGAGGTCGAGACCCTCTCCGCGCGCGTCGGAGAGATGGCCTCCCTCATCCCGGTCACCCGCGCGCACGGACTCGAGGAGACCGCGGTGACGCGCGTCACGCACGGCGCCGAGGGCGTGCGGGACGCCGGATTCCGCCTCGACATGCTCAACGGCCACGTCGCCTCGCTGTCGTGGGTCTCGATGCAGCTGCTGGGGGTGGGGTGCCTCGTCCTCGCGGCGATCTTCTCGCTCACCGGGATCCTGCCCATCACGCCCGGTGAAGTCGTCCTGCTGTCGACGTACTTCACGCTCACCGGTGGGCTGACCCAGCTGCTCATGCTGATCCCGGTGGGCGCGCGCGGTCTCGAGTCGGTGCGCTCGATCGCCGAGGTCATGCAGGAGCCCGACCTCGAGCTGAACGCCGGCAAGCGCCCCGTCGAGCAGGTCGAGGGCGGCATCCGTCTCGTGCATGCGACGCACCGCTATCCGGATGCCGATTCCGACGCGCTCCACGACATAGATCTCGACATCGAGCCGGGCCGGACCATCGCCTTCGTCGGGTCGTCCGGATCGGGGAAGTCGACCCTGCTCAACCTCGTGCTCGGATTCGTGCGCACGACCAGCGGCGAGGTGCTGCTCGACGGCGTCGACGTGCAGCAGCTCGACATGCGCACGGCGCGCAGATTCGTCTCGGTCGTGCCGCAGGAGTCGGTGCTCTTCGAGGGCACGATCCGCGAGAACATCGCCTACGGGCTGCCGCACGTCGACGATCGGCGCATCCTCGATGCACTGCGCGACGCCAACGCGCTCGCGTTCGTGGAGGAGCTCCCCGAAGGCTGGGACACCGTCGTGGGCGAGCGCGGTGCGCGGCTCTCCGGCGGTCAGCGCCAGCGCCTCGCGATCGCCCGCGCGCTCGTGCGCGACCCGCGCATCCTGCTCCTCGACGAGGCGACGAGCGCCCTCGACCCGGAGTCCGAAGAGCTGGTGAAGGATGCCCTGTCGCGTCTCATGCAGGGCCGCACGACGCTGGTCGTCGCTCACCGGCTCTCGACGATCCGCCAGGCCGATCGCATCGTCGTCCTCGAACGCGGGCGCATCGTCGAGCAGGGCAGCCACGATGAGCTCCTCGCGCACGACGGCCGCTACGCGCAGCTGCATCTCACCCAGGCCGGCCGCGCATGACGACGACATCGTGAGTGCTGATCCCCGAGGGCGGGCGAAGATGGAAGGCGAGGAGGCCCCGCGATGACGACGCCGACATTCGAGCGCACGCACGATCGCGTCGTCGTGCGGGACGGTGACACCGTGCTCCTCGACTACGTCTTCGCGCCGACGGATGCCGCTGTCGAGTCGCCCCGCCCCTACGCGCTGCTGCGCACGCGCACGGGAGCGGACGTCACCGCGTATCGGCCGGCCGACCACGTGTGGCACAAAGGTCTCTCGCTCGCCCTGCCCAACGTGGGGCCGCACAACTTCTGGGGTGGACCCACCTTCGTCGCCGGCGAGGGCTACATGCAGCTGCCGAACAACGGTGCGCAGGTGCACCGCTCCTTCGCCCCCTCGCCCGGCATCGACGAGCGACTGGAATGGATCGCCGAACGCGGCGAACTCGTGCTCACGGAGCGACGGACGGTGGGCGTGCGGATCGTGGATGACGCGACCTGGGCGCTCACATGGTGCAGTTCTCTGCGCAATGCATCGGGCGCGGCGCTCGCCCTGGGCTCACCCACGACGAAGGGTCGCCCGGATGCGGGATACGCCGGCATATTCTGGCGCGGCGCGTCCTCCTTCACCGACTGCGCCATCGAAGGGCCGTCGGGACGCGTCGACGACACCGCGCGAGGCAGGCGCTCTCCGTGGCTCGCCGCTGTCGCGGGTGACGTCGGAGTGCTCATGGCGGGGGATCCGGAGGCGCCGTGGTTCGCGCGCAGCGCCGATTACGCCGGACTCGCCTCGGCGCCGTTCTTCTTCGAGGAGACCGTGCTCGCGCCGAACGAGACGATCCTGCTGTCCGCGGCCGTGATCGTCGGCGATCGAGAGGTGGCCCGCCACGCGCTGCTCGCCGAGCGGCTGCGGGCCGCCGCATCCATCGACCCCGACGAGGAGTCCTCATGACAACGATCCTGCGCGTCGCCCTCGTGGGCACGGGCTCCGTCGCCCGGCTGCACGCGGAAGCCGTCGCAGCACACCCTCGGGCCGATCTCGTCGCCGTGACCGATCACTCGCGCGACGCTGCGGACTTCTTCGCCGCGACGTGGGGGGTGGCGTCCGTGTACGACGATCTCGACGGTCTGCTGGCGGCGGAGCATCCGGATGTCGTGCTCGTCTGCACGCCGCCGGGCGCTCACCACGGTCAGGTGCTCGCGTCGTTCGCCGCGGGCGCGCACGTCGTCGTCGAGAAGCCCCCCGCGTCGTCTCTCGACGACCTGGACGAGATGCGCGCGGCGGCGGACGCCGCGGATCGGCGACTCGCGGTCGTCTTCCAGCAGCGCACGGGTACGGCGGCCGCCCACGCGCGGCGCCTGCTTCGGGACGGTTCGCTCGGCCGGCCGCTGATCGCCGTGTGCGAGACGCTCTGGTATCGCGACGCCGAGTACTTCGCGGTGCCGTGGCGCGGCCGATGGCAGACCGAGGGCGGCGGCACGACGCTCGGGCACGGCATCCATCAGATCGACCTGCTCTCCTACCTGCTGGGGGATTGGGCGAGCGTGCAAGGACGCCTCTGGAGGCTCGATCGCGACACCGAGACCGAGGATGCCTCGACGGCGACCGTCACGTTCGCGAACGGCGTCGTCGCCCAGATCACGACGAGCGCCGTATCGCCGCGCGAGACGAGTTCGATCCGGATCGACACGCAGAAGGCGACGATCACCGTCGACCACCTCTACGGACACGGGCACGAGAACTGGTCGATCACTCCCGCGCCGGGGTCCGACGTCGACGCGCAGTCGTGGGCGATGCCGGGGGCGGAGGAGCGCAGCGGCCACGCGCCGCTCCTGCGCGACGTGTTCGATGCCCTCCTCGCGAGTGAAGCCCTGCCCGACACGGCGTCCGATCCGTCGCGCTCCTTCGAGATCGTCGCGGCCATCTACGCCTCGGCGGCCGCCGACGGCGCGGTCATCACGCCCGCCGACATCGCGCGGCATCCGACCCATCGTCGCTCGTTCGCGAGTCCCGTCACCGACATGCGCGCAGTGGGGCGCTCCCGGCCGCTCCCCGCGCGAGACGGCCGATGACGGCAGCCGAGCTGTACCGCGATCCCGTCTACGACGGCGCGACCGACCCGCTCGTGGTGATCGCCGACGACGGATGGTGGATGTTCTACACGCAGCGCCGGGCGACGCATCCCGATCCGGGGCCGGGCGTCGCGTGGGTGCACGGCAGTCGTGTCGGCGTCGCGCGCTCGACCGACGGGATCGCGTGGGCGTACGCGGGGACGCTGGAGCCGGATGCCGCGGGCCTCGCCCTGCGCGCGGGACCGCCCCCGGTCGAGGTCGACCGCACGCATTGGGCGCCCGAGGTCGTCCACGACGGCGTGCAGTGGCGGATGTACCTCACCGAGATCGACGGTGTGCCCGACCGGTGGCCCGGTTTCGCGCGCGAGATCGTGGAGTACCGCTCCACGGACCTGAGATCGTGGCAGCGCATCGGCGCGCTCCGGCTCTCGAGCGACCGGGTCATCGACGCCTGCGTCGCCCGCACCCCCGACGGACGCTGGCGCCTGTGGTACAAGGACGAAGCGGCCGAGTCCGTGACGATGGTCGCGTCCTCGGACGACCTCGACGGCTGGCTGGTGGAGGGGATCGCGATCGGCGGGCGCGCGCACGAAGGACCCTGCGCGTTCGAGCTCGCCGGGGTGTGGTGGATGGTCGTCGACGAGTGGCGGGGGATGGCCGTCTACCGGTCGGACGACGCCCAGGTCTGGACGAGGCAGGGGGATCGGGATGCCGTCATCCTGGGTGAGGGGAGTGTCCCCTGTCCGGGGTTCGGCCATCACGGCGCCGCCGTCCGCGACGGCGATGCCGTCTGGTTCTACTACTTCGGGCATCCTGAGAAGGGAGTCGGCGCGGGCGAGATCGAAGATCGGCGCTGCGCCGTCCATCGCACGCGGCTCACGGTCGAAAGCGGTGTGCTGACGCCCGGATGACGGGTTCCGTCACTGCGGGGAAACGTTTTCCACTATCCGCTTGCGAAACGATTCATCGCATAGTACGGTTGCCGGCAAGCGCTTTCCCGCATCCCTCGGAAGCACGCACCACATGAAGCGCGCACACCGCACACACGGACGACGAACGTCTCGCGGAGCACAGAACGCAGACGTTCGAAAGAGAGGACAAGGATGTTCAGCAAGAAGCGGGCACTCGCCGGCATCGCCATCGCGACCGGCGCCGCCCTCGCACTCGCCGGCTGCGCCGGCGGCGATGCACCCGACACGGCCCCGACATTCGACCCGAACGAGAAGGTCACGCTCGACCTCGCATTCTGGGGCAACGATGTACGCGCAGAGCTCTACAACGAGGCGATCGCCGCGTTCAACGAGGAGTACCCGAACATCACGGTGAACACCTCGTTCCTCGGCTTCCCCGAGTTCTGGGAGAAGCGCCAGACCGAGGCCGCCGGCGGCAACCTGCCCGATGTCATGCAGTTCGACTACTCGTACCTGCGTCAGTACTCGCAGAACAACCTGCTCCTGGACCTCGACCCGTACCTCGGCAACATCATCGAGACCGACCCCCTGCCCGAAAACATCCTCGGCATCGGCGTCGTCGGCGACGTCACCTACGGCATCGCGACGTCGACCAACGCGTGGGGCCTCTTCACGAACCCCGATCTGCTCGAGCAGGCGGGCGTGGATGAGTTCGCGGGCGACTGGCAGGACTACACCGACTGGGCCGGCGAGATCACCGATGCCCTCGGCGGCGCGACGTGGGGCGGCACGGACTACACCGGCCGCATCCAGAACTTCGAGATCCAGCTGCGCTCCGAGGGGTCCTACCTCTTCAGCGAGGAGGGCGAGCCCGGCTTCGACGAGCAGCGCCTCACCGAGTTCTGGGAGTCGGGAGCGGACTTCCGCGACGGCATCGGCGCCCCGCAGCAGCGCCTCGAAGAAGTTCTCCCCAAGTCCGGGTTCGACGCCGGCATCACGGCATCCGAGCTCACGTGGGACAACTTCGGCGCGGGCTACCTCGCGAATCTCGGCATCGACGAGATCGGTCTCGTCGCGCCGCCCGTCACGAAGGAAGGCGCGAAGGACCTCTACCTGAAGCCCTCGATGCTGCACACGATCTCGGCCAAGACCGAGCACCCCGAGGCTGCGGCGACGCTGGTGAACTTCCTCGTCAACTCCCCGAAGTCGGGCGAGATCTTCGGAACCAACCGCGGGCTCCCGGCTTCCGAGACGGCTCTCGAAGGCGCCGACCTGGATCCGCTCAGCCAGCAGGTGCGCGACTACGAGGCGTCGATCGCCGACCGCCTCGGCGACGCCCCGCCCGTGCCGATCGTCGGGTACGGCACGCTGGAGGAGAAGTTCCGCCAGCTCGGCACCGAGCTGGGGTTCGGCACCATCACGGTCGAGGACGCTGTCACGCAGTTCTTCGCTGAGATGGACGTCGTCCTCAACCAGTAACGCCTTTCCGGACCCGGGTGCAGTCCCACCCGGGTCCGGAACACCACCTGCCCCACGGATCGGAGAGTCGACGTGAGCAACACCACTGCGACAAGAGTCATCGTGACGGGAAAGCCCTCGCGCACGTCGATCTTCCGCAAGAGCCGCCCGGAGCACTACGACCGTCCCGGAGCCCGGGCCCGGTCACGCAAAGAGACCCTCGCCGGCTACGGCTTCCTGATCCCGTGGCTGATCGGCTTCTTCGGCCTCACGATCATCCCGATGGCGTACTCGCTGTACCTGTCGTTCACGAGCTACAACATCTTCGCCCCGCCCAAGTGGATCGGGTTCGACAACTACGTCCGCATGTTCACGAGCGATCCGGCGTTCATCCAGTCCGCGCAGATCACTCTGATCTACGTGCTCGTCGGCACGCCGATCACTCTGATCGCGGCTCTCCTGGTCGCGATGCTGCTCAACTACCGCGACCGCGGGGCCGGGTTCTTCCGCTCCGCGTTCTACGCGCCGTCGCTGATCGGCGGGTCGGTCTCGGTCGCGATCGTCTGGCGGGCGATGTTCTCCGCCGACGGGCCCGTCGACAACTCGCTCTCGATCTTCGGCATCGATCTGGGCGGCTGGGTCGGCAACCCGTCGCTGGTGCTGCCGATGATGATCCTCCTGGCGATCTGGCAGTTCGGCGCCACGATGGTGATCTTCCTCGCGGGCCTCAAGCAGATCCCCAAAGAGCTCTACGAGGCGGCCGAGATGGACGGCGCCGGTGCGCTCCACCGGTTCCGCGCCGTCACCGTGCCGCTGCTGTCGCCCGTCATCTTCTTCAATCTCCTGCTCGGCCTCATCGGCGCGTTCCAGGTGTTCTCTTCCGCGTACATCATCAGCAACGGCTCCGGCGGCCCGGCGGGAATGACGAACTTCATCACCCTCTACCTCTACAAGCGCGGTTTCAGCGACGGACAGATGGGCTACGCCGCGGCCATCGCCTGGGTGCTGCTCGTGGTCGTCGCCATCATCGCCTTCATCCTCTTCCGCACCCAGAGAAGCTGGGTCCACTACTCGGGAGACACTCGATGACCACCACATCCTCCTTCGGCGAGAATGCGCTGATCCTCACCGAGAACCAGACCGACCCCGACAGCAAGCCCGCAGTCGTCGCGCCGCGCCGACGCGTGAAGCGCAAGACCTGGCAGACCGTGGTGTGGTTCGTCGTCCTCCTCGCGATCACGGCTGTCGTGCTCTACCCGCTCGTGTGGCTGCTCCTGTCGACGTTCAAGCCCAACGCCGAGTTCGGCCAGAACATGGGGCTCGTGCCGAACAGCCCGACGCTCGACAACTACGTCAAGGTCCTCGAGGGCATCGCCGGCATCCCGCTGTGGAAGTTCTTCCTCAACTCGTTCATCATCGCCGTCGGCTCGGTGATCGGCACGGTGCTCTCGTCAGCGCTGGCCGCCTACGCGTTCGCCCGCATCCAGTTCAAGGGTCTCGGCATCCTGTTCGCCGCGATGATCGGGACGCTGCTGCTGCCGTTCCACGTCGTGATCATCCCGCAGTACATCCTGTTCAACAATCTGGGCATGGTCGACACGTTCTGGCCGCTGCTACTGCCGAAGTTCCTCGCCACCGAAGCGTTCTTCGTGTTCCTGCTCGTGCAGTTCATGCGTCAGATGCCCCGCGACATGGATGAGGCCGCCCGCATCGACGGCGCCGGTCACATCCGCATCTTCTGGTCGATCATCCTGCCCCTCGTGCGGCCGGCACTGATCACGTGCTCGATCTTCGCGTTCATCTGGGCGTGGAACGACTTCCTCGGGCCGCTGCTCTACCTCACCAGCCCCGAGAACTACCCGCTCCCCATCGCTCTCCGCCTCTACGTCGACCAGTCGTCGTCGAGCGACTACGGCGCGACCGTCACGGCGTCGTTCCTCGCGCTCGTCCCGGTGCTGCTGTTCTTCCTCGTCTTCCAGCGCTTCCTCGTCGACGGCGTGGCCACTCAGGGTCTGAAAGGCTGAGCGCGTGGCCACGACGACCAGGAGCGCCTATCGCGCCGCCGTCCGTGCCGACCGCGACGGGTCGGGACCCACGATCGACGAGCGCCCGCCCGCCCGGTTCCCCGGTGCGACGGCGGCCTTCGCCCTCCTGGGCGAGGTGCTCCTCATCGGTCTTCTCATCACGGTCGCCTCGCTCCCGGTGGTGACGCTGCCCGCGGCTCTCGCGGCGGGCATCCGGCACATGCGTCGATTCATCGCCGCCGAGCACGCCCCCGTCGCCGGATTCTGGCGCGACACCCTGCGCGGTGCCCTCGGCGGGGCCGTCGTCGGAATCGTCGCGGCGATCCTCGCCGGCATCCTGCTCCTGGACATCGACCTCGCCCGCTCGGGATTCCTCCCGGGCGGAGTCGCGATCGAGATCGTCGGCTGGGCCGGGCTGGCATCCGTGGCGATCGCGGTCCTCCTCGCCGCCGGGTCCTGGTCGCCCGAGACCGGCTGGCGTGCCGCACTGCGGACGGTGCCCGCGGCAGCCCGTGCCGACATCGTGGGAGTCGTGTATCTGCTCGCGACGGCCGTCTTCGTCGTGGTACTCACGTGGGTGCTCCCACCCCTGTTCATCGCCGCGATCGGCTGCACGGCCCTGGCCGTCGTGGCCGTCCCGCAGCGGCCGCGCCGCCGCATCCACTGATCCGTCTTCATGAAGGAAGCGACCATGACGATCACCCGCGCCCGCATCGATCCCCGGGCCGAGATCGCCGACATCGATCGCCGCGTCTTCGGCGGGTTCGTCGAGCACCTCGGCCGTCATATCTACGACGGCATCTTCGAACCGGGTCATGAGACCGCGGATGCCGATGGATTCCGTGCCGACGTCGTCGCACTCGTCCGCGAGCTCGGCGTGAGCACGATCCGCTACCCGGGCGGCAACTTCGTCTCGGGCTATCGGTGGGAGGACGGCGTCGGCCCGAAAGACCAGCGCCCGAGAAGGCTCGACCTCGCCTGGCACGCGACCGAGACCAACCAGGTCGGCCTGCACGAGTTCCAGGACTGGCTCGACAAGGTCGGGTCAGACCTCATGCTCGCCGTCAACCTCGGCACGCGCGGCACCGCCGAGGCTCTCGACCTGCTCGAGTACGCCAACACGTCGGTCGCGACAACGCGCACCGCGGAGCGCGCGGCCAACGGGCGTCCCGCTCCGTTCGCGGTGAAGATGTGGGGCCTCGGCAACGAGATGGACGGTCCGTGGCAGCTCGGTCATCGCAACGCCGACGACTACGGAAAGCTCGCGTCGCGGACGGCGAAGGGGATGCGGCAGCTCGACCCTTCGATCGAGCTCGTGGTATGCGGCTCGTCGGGTCGGAGCATGCCGACGTTCGGATCGTGGGAGCGCACCGTGCTGGAGCACACGTTCGACGACGTCGACTTCATCTCGTGCCACGCCTACTACCAGGAGCGCGACGGCGACGCCCAGGAGTTCCTCGCCTCTGCGGTCGACATGTCGAAGTTCATCGAGTCGGTCGTCGAGACGGCCGATCACGTCGCGGCCGTGAAGAAGAGCGACAAGCGCATCATGCTCTCGTTCGACGAATGGAACGTGTGGTACCTCTCGAAGTGGGACGAGCAGGCTGTCACCTACGGTCCCGACGAGTGGCCCGTCGCTCCCCGTCAGCTCGAGGATCAGTACCACGCCCTCGACGCCGTCGTCTTCGGAGATCTGCTCATCACCCTGCTGCAGCACGCGGATCGCGTGCGCTCGGCGTCGTTGGCCCAGCTCGTGAACGTCATCGCCCCGATCATGACCGAGCCCGGCGGGATCGCCTGGCGTCAGACGACGTTCTTCCCCTTCTCGATCACCTCGCGCCTCGCGGGTGAGCGCGCGATCCGCGTTCCCGTCGACACCGGCACGTTCGCCAGTGCGCAGTTCGGCGAGGTCCCGAACGTCAACGCCGTCGCGACCGTCGACGACGGGGGAGTCTCGCTCTTCGTCGTGAATCGGTCGACGACGGATGCCGCGGACCTGCGCATCGACCTGTCGGCCTTCGGCGAGGATCTCGCACTGGTGGAGTCGCATCTGCTCCACGAGGACGACCCGTACGCCGCGAACACGCTCGCCGACCCTGAGCGCGTCGGCGTGCGACCCATCGACGGCGCGACGCTCGAGGCATCCACTCTCACGGCCGTTCTGCCGCCCGTCAGCTGGGCGGCCCTCCGGTTCGCCTGAGCCGTTCGGAAAGCGCTTGCGCGTTCTCCCGATCCTGTGATTCACTATTGGAAAACGTTTACCCGATTATCTCGGGTCCTTCGAGAAAGCAGACGCCGTGACCGACACGACCCTCGCCGCAACCCCCGCCGAGACGCGCCCCGACGTGCGCGAGATCGGCATCATCATGAACGGCGTCTCGGGCCGCATGGGCTACCGCCAGCACCTCGTGCGGTCGATCCTCGCCATCCGCGACCAGGGCGGTATCGAGCTGTCCGACGGCACGAAGGTCACGGTCAAGCCGCTCCTCGTGGGGCGGAGTGAGGCGAAGCTCGCCGACCTCGCCGCGAAGCACGGCATCGAGGACTGGACGACGGATCTGGATGCCGCGCTCGCCGACCCGCGGTGGGAGATCTACGCCGACTTCCTCGTCACGAAGGCGCGCTCCTCGGCGCTGCGCAGGGCCATCGCCGCCGGCAAGACCATCTACACCGAGAAGCCGACGGCGGAGACGGCCGCAGAGGCCCTCGAGCTCGCGAACCTCGCCGCCGCGGCGGGCGTGAAGACCGGCGTCGTGCACGACAAGCTCTACCTGCCGGGCCTTCAGAAGCTCAAGCGGCTCATCGACTCGGGCTTCTTCGGGCGCATCCTGTCGGTGCGCGGCGAGTTCGGCTACTGGGTCTTCGAGGGGGACTGGCAGCCCGCGCAGCGACCGTCCTGGAACTACCGTGCCGAAGACGGCGGCGGAATCATCGTCGACATGTTCCCGCACTGGAACTACGTGCTCGAGAACCTCTTCGGTGAAGTGACCTCGGTCTACGCGCAGGCCGCCGTGCACATCGCCGATCGCTGGGACGAGAACGGCGAGCATTACACCGCCACGGCCGAGGACGCCGCCTACGGCATCTTCGAGCTGTCGAGCGAGCAGGGCGACATCGTCGCCCAGATCAACTCCTCGTGGACCGTGCGCGTCAACCGCGACGAGCTCGTCGAGTTCCACGTCGATGGGACGCACGGCTCTGCCGTCGTGGGCCTCTTCGGCGCCAAGGTGCAGCACCGCAATCAGACGCCCAAGCCGGTGTGGAACCCGGACCTCGCCGACGACCACGACTACGACGCCGACTGGGCGGACGTGCCGGTGAACGACGTCTTCCAGAACGGGTTCCGCCAGCAGTGGGAGGAGTTCCTCGAGTCCTACGTGCTCGACACCCCCTACGAATTCGACCTGCTCTCGGGTGCGCGCGGGGTGCAGCTGGCCGAAGCCGGACTGCAGTCGAGCCGCGAAGGTCGCAAGATCGCCCTGCCGACGCTGTCGCTGGACTGACGCATGCTGCACCTCCTCTCGGCCGACGGCGTCGTCTCGCGCGTCGAGCTCGCCGGCGCACCGGACTTCGCGAAGCCGACCGGGCCGCTCCGGTCGCGTGTCGCCTACGCCGCAGCCCACGTCGTACCCGTGACGTGGGGCGACAACACTCCCGGACAGCCGGCGCAGGTCGACTGGGACGCCACGCTCGACTTCCGCCGCTCGGTCTACTCGTGGGGCCTCGGGGTCGCCGACGCGATGGACACGGCGCAGCGGAACATGGGGCTGGATGCCGCGGCCACCCGCGAGCTCATCTCCCGATCGGCGCAGGTCGCGCGCGAAGCGGGCGGCTCCGTCGTCGTCGGCGTCAACACCGACCATGTCGAGGCCGAGCACCTCTCTCTCGGCGAAGTTGTCGACGCGTACAGGGAGCAGCTGCACTTCACCGAGGAACAGGGCGCCGGTCCCGTGCTGATGGCCTCGCGGCACCTCGCCCGCGTCGCCGAGTCCGCCGACGACTACCGCCGCGTGTACCGCGAGGTCCTGAGATCCGCGACGGTCCCGGTCGTCCTCCACTGGCTCGGCACCGCGTTCGATCCGTCGCTCGAGGGCTACTTCGGCTCGAGCGACTGGCGACTCGCGTCGGAGGTGCTGCTCGAGATCATCGCCGAGAACCCGGGCGCGGTGTCGGGCGTCAAGATGAGCCTGCTGGATGCCGCCTCCGAGGTCTCGGTGCGGGAGCGCCTGCCCGAGGGCGTGCGCATGTTCACGGGCGACGACTTCAACTACGTCGGCCTCATCGCCGGCGCCGACGTGCCCGAGGCGGCGCAGCCCGAGCGCGACCCGGCATCCTCTCGTCAGCACTCCGACGCCCTGCTCGGCGCGTTCGCCGCCCTCACCCCCGTCGCCTCCGCGGCGATCCAGGCGCTCGATGCGGGCGACCCGGCGCGCTACCTCGCGATCCTCGGCCCGACGGAGGAGCTCAGCCGCCAGATCTTCGCGGCGCCGACCTTCTACTACAAGACCGGAGTCGCCTTCCTCTCGTGGCTCAACGGTCACCAGCCCGCTTTCCAGATGGTGGCGGGCCTGCACTCGGCCCGCAGCCTGTCCCACCTCAGCCGCATCGTCGAACTCGCGAACGCGTCGCACGCGCTCGAGCAGCCCGAGCTCGCCGCTGCCCGCTGGCACGGGATGCTCCGCCAGTCCGGAATCGACATCCCGGGGGTGCTCTCATGACCGTCGACCCGCGCCTGTCCATCAATCAGGCCACGATCAAGCGCGCCGACCTCGCCACGGCACTGCGGGTGACGGCGGATGCCGGTGTCCAGGCCATCGGCCTCTGGCGGGAGCCGGTCAACGAGGTCGGTCTCGACACGGCGGCCCGCATGCTGACCGATTCCGGACTGCGTGTCACCACCCATTGCCGCGGCGGGTTCTTCACGGTTCCCGACGGCGCCGCGCGCGTCGCGGCACTCGACGACAACCGCCGCGCGATCGACGAGACCGCGACGCTCGCCGCGGCCGGTGCCGAGGGATCCACCGCGATCCTCGTGCTCGTCGCCGGGGGGCTGCCGGACGGCTCGCGCGATCTCGTCGGCGCGCGCGAGCGCGTCCGCGACGCGATCGGAGAACTGGCTCCGGATGCCGCGGCCGCCGGGGTGACGCTCGCGATCGAGCCGCTGCATCCCATGTACGTCACCGACCGCGCCGTCGTGTCGACCCTCGGCCAGGCGCTCGACATCGCGGCCGACTTCGATGCGTCGGTCGTCGGAGCGACAGTGGACACGTTCCACGTCTTCTGGGATCCGGATGTCCACACCCAGATCGCCCGCGCCGGACGCGAGGGCCGGATCGCCACGTACCAGGTGTGCGATTGGAAGACACCGCTGCCCGCCGACGTCCTTCTCAGCCGCCATTACCCGGGTGACGGCGTGATCGACTTCGCCTCGCTGACCCGGGCCGTCGAAGCCGCGGGCTACACGGGAGACATCGAAGTCGAGATCTTCCACGCCGACATCTGGGCCGCCGACCCCGCCGAAGTCGTACGCCGCACCGCCTCGGCATTCGGCGAGGTCGTCTCACCACACCTCTCTGCCGCCCTAGACTCGGCCTGATGTCCGAGACCACCGTCGACGCCGGTCGCGAGCGCCCCCGCGGCGTCGCCGCGACCCTGCACGACGTGGCGCGCGAGGCGGGGGTGTCGCTCGCGACCGCCTCACGGGTGCTCAACGGCTCGACCCGCAAAGTGGCGGAGTCCTACCGCGAGCGCGTCGAGGCCGCCGCCGCCCGCCTCGGGTACAGCGCGAACCTCTCCGCGCAGGCGACGGCTCGCGGGACGTCGGGGATCATCGCGCTGCTCGTGGCCGACATCGCCGACCCCTACTTCGGCCAGATCGCCTCGGGTGTCGCACGCGGCGCCGACGAGGCGGGCCTCATCGTCACGATCGCGATCACCGAGCGCGATCCCGACCGCGAGGTCCGGCTCGTGCGGGCCCTGCGCGGCCAGCGACCCCGGGGGCTCATCCTCGCGGCATCGCGCACGACGGGCGGCACGACGCCCGAGCTCCAGCAGGAGCTCGACGCACTGGCCGCATCCGGCGGCCGCATCGTCGCGCTGGGTCGCGGAATCGACGACGTCCGCACCGTCATCATCGACAACCTCGCGGGGGCGCGTGCGCTCGCCTCGTCCCTCGCGGGACTCGGCTACCGCAGGGCGGTCATCCTCGCGGCGTACGCGGGCATGCGCACCTCCGACGATCGCGTCGCGGGCTTCACCGAGGGCTTCACCTCGGGGGGCGGTGAGCCGCCGCGCGTCTACCGCGGGGGCTTCACCCGCGATTCGGGTGAGCGTCTGATGCACGAGGCGCTGGAGGACGGGATCGAGCCGGGGACCCTCGTGTTCGGTGTCAACGACGTCGTCGCGATCGGCGCCCTCGCCGCGATCCGCGCCGCCGGACGCTCCGTGGGTCACGACATCGCGCTCGCGGGATTCGACGACATCCCCACCGGCCGCGACGTCACGCCCGCGCTCACCACCGTGCGGGTGCCGCTCGAGGCCGTCGGCCACGAGACGCTGCGCGCCGCCGTCGACGCGGACTGGACGGTCGATCCCGCGGCGCTCGAGCTCTCGGTGGAGCTGCGCGACAGCACGCCCCCGCGATGACGGTCGTCTTCGCCCCCGACAGCTTCAAGGGCTCCATCGCCGCGACCGCGGCGGCGGCCGCTCTCGCCGAGGGGTGGGCCGACGTGCGGCCCGACGACGACGCCGTGCTGCTCCCGATGGCGGACGGCGGCGAGGGAACCCTGGACGCCTTCGCCGCGGCCGTTCCCGGCGCGACCCGCATGCCGGTCGTCGTGACGGGGCCCGACGGAGCGACGATGGATGCTTCGTGGCTCCGGCTGCCCGACGGCACCGCCGTCGTCGAGCTCGCCTCGACCTCCGGCATCGAGCTGCTGGGCGATCGTCGGCTCCCCTGGGACGCCCACACTCTCGGCTTCGGGCAGGCCGTGGCGGCGGCACTCGATGCGGGGGCGACCCGACTCGTCCTCGGCATCGGCTCGAGCGCGTCGACCGACGGCGGAACCGGCCTGCTGGCAGCCCTCGGCGCACGGTTCCTCGACGGGGAGGGTCGCGATGCGCCGGAAGGCGCTCGGGGGCTCGCCCGAATCGCTCGGATCGACCTCGGCGGTCTTCGCCCAGCGCCCGCAGGCGGCGTGCTCGTGCTGTCCGACGTCACGAATCCCCTCCTCGGCCCGTCAGGGGCCGCGGCGGTGTTCGGGCCTCAGAAGGGTCTGGATGCCGTCGGGATCGCCGATGCCGATGCCGCGCTGGCTTCCCTCGCTCGTCTGATCGACGTCGACCCGGCGACGCCGGGCGCCGGCGCCGCCGGGGGGACGGGTTTCGCCCTGCTCGCGTGGGGTGCGTCGCTCGTGCCCGGCTCGGCCGAGGTCGCAGACCTGATCGGCCTGCGCGCGGCGGTGGCCGAGGCATCCATCGTCATCACGGGCGAAGGCTCGTTCGACGCGCAGTCGGCGGGCGGCAAGGCCCCCGCTCAGGTCGCCGCGATCGCGGCCGAGACGGGCACGCGGGCGGGACTGGTCGCAGGACGCATCGCTGCGGATGCCGACACTTCGGCGTTCGCGGCATCCGTCTCCCTCACGGCTCTCGCGGGCTCGCCCGCTGCCGCTCTCGCAGACCCCGCGCACTGGCTGCGCGTCGCAGGCGCCGAACTCGCGGCCGCGCTCGACGCCGCGAACTGATCAGCGGAGCGTCACCGCCGTCCAGGACACCGGGGGAAGGCTGACTGTCAGGGTTCCGCTCGAGATGTCTACGGAGTCGTTGTCCCGCAGCTGCACGCGAGTCTGGTCTGCGAAGGTGTTCGCGGCGTGGATGTCCTCGTCATGGATCATGTAGGTCTCGCCGACAGAGACCGGCCCGAGGCTCGAGATGTCGACGGTGACCGTGGCGTCTTGGTCGAGACTGCGGTTGACGAGGAACACCGCTGTCTGACCGCTCGCACCGTCGAATGTCGCGACGGCGTCCACGACCGAGACAGGCCCGTACATCCCCGTCTCGTACGTGGGACTTTCGAGCTTGAGCTCGAGTGCGCTTCCCCGCGCAAGGCGCGACGTCACCGCGAAGGGGAAGAACGTCGTCTGGCGCCAAGCGTCCCCTCCTGGCTCCGTCATGATCGGTGCGATGACGTTGACCAGCTGCGCGAGACTCGCCGAGGTGACGCGATCGGCATGGCGGATGAGGGAGATCAGGAGGTTGCCGAACACGACGGCATCCATCACCGAGTACGAGTCCTCCAGGAGCCGCGGAGCGACAGGCCACTGGTCCACGGACGTGATCTTGTCGACGTCTCGATATCGCGATTGATACCAGACGTTCCACTCGTCGAACGAGATGCGCATCGTCTTGTCGTTGCCGCGGACGGCCTTGACGTGATCGGCGGTCGCGACAACCGAGTCGATGAAGCGATCCATGTCGACCGCTGACGCGAGGAAGCTGCCGTAGTCGTCATCGACCGGTTCGTAGTACGCGTGGCACGAGATGAAGTCGACGTCGTCGTACGTCTCCTCCAGCACGACGCGCTCCCACGTGCCGAAAGTCGGCATCTGGGCGCCAGAGCTGCCGCAGACCACGAGCTCCAGGTCGGGGTCGACTTGACGCATGGCCCGGGCGGTCTTGGATGCGAGCCTCGCATAGTCTCGCGCCGTCCCGTGGCCGAGCTGCCAGGGACCGTCCATCTCGTTACCCAGGCACCACATCCGCACGTTGTGCGGCTCGGTGGCGCCGTTGGCCACACGCTGATCCGAAAGTGCGGTCCCCGAACGATGGTTCGCGTACTCCAGGACATCCAGGGCCTCCTGCACCCCGCGGGTGCCGAGGTTCACGGCGTACATCAGTTCACTGCCGACGGTGCGCGACCATTGCGCGAAGTCGTCGAGGCCCACTTCGTTCGTCTCGGTCGAGTGCCACGCGAGATCCAGCCGACGGGGGCGCTCAGCGCGCGGTCCGACCCCGTCCTCCCAACGATAGCCCGAGACGAAGTTGCCGCCGGGGTAGCGGATCGTCGCGACCCCGAGCTCTTTCACGAGGTCGATCACGTCCGTCCGGAAGCCCGAGTCGTCGGCTCGGGGGTGCGTGGGCTCGTAGATGCCGTCGTAGACGCAGCGCCCGAGGTGCTCGACGAACGACCCGAACAGTCGGCGGTTGATGGGCCCGACGACGAAGTGCGGGTCGATGGTGAGACGTGCGGAGATCATGGTCCTCTTCTCGAGTAGTCGTGGAGACGGGGGCGGGCGGTGCTACTTGAGGCTCCCGATGGCGAGCCCACCTCGCCAGTAGCGCTGGAGCGTGAGGAACGCGATGATGAGCGGGATCACCGAGACGAGCGAGCCGAGCACGATGATGCTCCACAGACTCTGACCGCCGGCCGCGCCGTACGTGGACGCCGTCGACTGCCAGAGGCCGATGCCCACCGTGACGGGGAACAGCCGGTTGTCCGACAGCATGACGAGCGGTAGGAAGTAGTTGTTCCACGACGCGACGACCGACAGCAGCAGCACGGTCACGATGGCGGGCCGCAGGAGCGGCAGGGCGACCTGGACGAACGAGCGGAACTCTCCCGCCCCGTCCACGCGTGCGGCGTCGAGCAGCTCGTCGGGAACCGCGTCGCGCGCGTAGACGTTCATGAGGTAGACCCCGAACGGATTGAGGAGTGTCGGGAAGATCACCGCCCAGATCGTGTTCGTCCACCCCACCTGAGCGAACAGCACGAACGTCGGGATCACGAGCGCCGTCGTGGGCACCATGACCGCGCCCAGCAGGATCGCAAACGAGAAACGCCGGCCGGCGAAGCTGTACTTCGCCAGTCCATAGCCGGCGAGGACGGCCAGCGCCGTAGCGCCGATGCCGCCGACGAGCGCGTACAGCGCCGAGTTGGCGAGCCACCGCGCGTAGATGCCGCCCCCGTAGGTGAACAGGTCGATGAAGTTCTGGACGTAGTTGATGTCGTCGGCGAACCACAGCGAGCTGCCTCCGCCGAACAGACCGGCCGAGCTCTTGGAGCTGTTGACGATGAGCCACCAGAACGGGATGAGGAAGTACAGCATCAGCAGCCCGAGCACGATGTTCAGGGGCACGCGTGCCGGCTTGCGTGGCGACGTGCGGCGCTCCAGGCCCTTGCGGGGCGAGCGGCGTGCGTCGGTGCGCTCGATGGGCGTGACGCTCATGAGGTGAAGCTCCCTCGCTTGCGGGTCGCGAACAGGAATATGTACACGCACACGAACACCACGGCACCCAGAGCGAACGAGATGGTCGCGCCGTAGTTGTAGTTCGCGAGCGAGAACGCCTGCTGGTAGGCGTACATGTTCGGGGTGAAGTCGTTCGGGATCGCACCTGCGGCGAGCTGTTGGAGGATCTGCGGCTCGTTGAAGAACTGCAGTGTTCCGATGAGCGCGAAGACGAGGATCAGCAGGAGCGCCGGGGTCAGGAGCGGGATCTTGATCCGCAGGACGATCTGCCACTGCGAGGCGCCGTCGATGCGAGCAGCCTCGTAGAGCGTCGGATCGATGCCCTGCAATGCCGCGTAGATGATGATCATGTAGTAGCCCGCCCACTGCCACGTCACGATGTTGAGCAGGCCGTAGAAGATCAGGCTCGAGCTGAGGAAATCCGGGGCCTGCTGGCCGAAGGCCTCGAAGATCTCGGCCAGCGGGCCGAAGTTGTCGCTGTAGAGGAACCCCCACATGAGCGCGCCGATCACGGTCGGGATCGCGTAGGGCAGGAAGATCATGAGTCGTGAGAAGCGGGCGTAGCGGGTGACCACGATGTCGAGGATGAGAGCGATCGCCAGCGAGACGGCCATCTGCAGGGGGATGAGCACGAGCGAGAACCTGATGACGAACCAGACGCCGTCGAGGAACGACGGGTCGGTGAAGGCCTTCGCGTAGTTGCCGAACAGCACGAACTTCGTGCCGCCGATCAGCGACTTCTGGAACATGCTCAAGTAGAGGGCGTAGCCGATCGGGAGCACGAGGAGGGCGAGGAAGACGATCCCGAACGGCCCGACGAAGAGCCAGCCCATCAGGTTCTGGCGGGCTGCGGTAGACCTGCGGCGCTTCGTCGGGATGGCGACGTCTTCGAGCGTGGTGGTCATGATTTCTTCTCCAGTGTGTGAAGGGAACGACCCGAGGGCCGGCCGGCGCGAGCGCGGGCCGGCCCCCGGGTTCGGGGTCACTTGACGGTGAACCCCTGCTCCTCGGCGTAGGCCACCACATCCGCCTGGAGGGCATCCGCTGCTTCGGAGCCGGTCGCGGAGCCATCGATGATGGCGGCGATCTGGTTCGTCAGCGCAGAGTAGTAGTACTGTCCGAGCGGCGTGTACGTCATGCCCGTGTAGGCGTTGGCCGCCGGGACGTACACCTCCTTGTTGGCCTGCTGGCCGCTGAAGAAGGGCACCTCGTAGTCCTGGAACTCCGTCGAGTCGAGCACGTCGACGTTCAGCGGGAAGATGATCTGGTCCTGCCAGCCCTCATCCAGCGACGCCTGATCCGCATAGACGCCGAAGGCCACCTTGGCGGCGAGTTCGGGGTTCTGCGCCTGGCTGCTCACCACGAAGGCCGAACCGCCCCAGTTGATGGCGATCGGATTGTCGGGGTCCCACTGGGGCATCGGGGCGGTGGCCCACACGCCGGCATCCGCGCCTTCGCCGACTCCGGCTCCCTGGAGGTATCCCGGGGCCCACGCCGCCGAGAGGTAGGTGGCGTAGTCTCCGCCGATCACGCCGGCGATGTACTCGGGGGTGAACTGGTCTTCGGTGCCCACCAGGCCCTTGTCGACGAGGCCGTCCCAGTAGTCGAGGACCTCCTTGATCTCGGGGCTGTTCAGGTTGATCCCGATCTCGCCTTCGGCCGAGGGGTCGTACGTGAACGGCTCGGCGCCGTTTCCGTAGAAGTACGCCGTGGCCGTCGCGGGCTGGTTGGCCGCGAAGCTGGCGAAGACCGGTCCGCCCGCGTCCTTCAGTGCCTGCGCCGTCGTCTCGAGCTCAGCCCAGGTGGTGGGAGCGGTGAGACCGTATTGCTCGAAGATGTCGGTGCGGTAGATCATCCCCATCGGACCGCCGTCGACCGGAGCTCCGTAGATGGCGTCGCCGACCGACACGTCCTTCCACGCGCCTTCGCTGAAGTTGTCCTTCACGTCCTCGTAGCCCAGATCGGTGAGGTCGACGAGCGCCTCCTGGATCTGGAAGGCGGGCACGCGGTCGGCTTCGATCATCATGACGTCGGGCGCGCCGCTGCCCGCAGAGATGGCGGTCTGGAACTTGTCGTAGGCGTCTCCGCCGGCGCCGGCGTTCGTCCAGCAGACCTGGACGTCGTCGTTGTCGGCGTTGAAGTTGTCGACGACCGTCTCCATGTTCGGATACCACGCCCACATCGTCACGACGGGAGCGTCGGTCTTGGAGATCGTGTTGGTGCAGTTCGTCGCGTCGTTCCCGCCGTCGGTGGTTTCGTCCCCGCCGCCGGTGCACGCGGCGAGCGCGGCCGCGAGAGCGAGAATCGCCCCCGCAGCAATGACTGGTTTCGTCTTCACGGTGTTCCTTTCGGATGCTGGACTTCTCTGTCGGTGCAACACCACGTTGCGAGCATTCGGAACTTTCAGCAGCTCTTCCTTGATGTGCTGGCCCTGGTGTACAACGTTGTATATCAACGTTGTACACCGAGGATCCCAGCGCAGCTCGTGCATGTCAAGATCTCAGAGGATCGACGTGCGCCACCGTCCTCGCGCTCTATCGCGAAGACGGCGGGAGCGTCGCGGCCGTGGGCTCCGTGGGCGCTAGAGTTGCGGAATCGCGTGGACGGGGGGAAAGCGATGGGTGCGACGATGCACGATGTCGCCCGCGCGGCCGGCGTCTCGATCAAGACCGTCTCCAACGTCGTCAACGACTATCCGCACGTCAGCCGCGACACGCGTGACCGCGTCGAGAGGGCTATCGCCGAACTGGACTACCGGCCCAATCTTTCGGCGCGCGGATTGCGTTCGGGGCGCACGGGGATCATCGGCCTCGCCGTCCCCGCGCTTCGTGAGAACTACTTCGCTGAGCTCGCCGACTCCGTCATCCGTGCCGCTGAGAGACGCGGCCTGGGGGTCGTTGTGGAGCAGACGAGCGAGGAGAGATCCCGCGAGATCCTCGCTGTATCGGGCGGACCGCGTCGCTTCATCGACGGACTGCTCTTCAGCCCCGTCGCCCTCGGGCAGGAGGACGTCGACGTGCTCGACGTCCCGTTCCCCCTGGTGCTTCTGGGGGAACGCATCTTCGGCGGACCGACCGACCACGTCACGATGCACAACACGACATCGGCCGAGGCGGCCGTCGCGCATTTGGTCGCTCTCGGCCGCCGACGCATCGCGCTCGTCGGCGCGAGCACCGGCGATGCCGATGACATCAGTTCTGCAGGTCTGCGCCTTCTCGGCTATCGACGCGGTCTCGAAGCCGCCGGCATCCGTTTCGATCCTCGCTTGGTGCGCGGGAGCGGGCACTGGAGCCGCGAGTCCGGGCTCGCCACCATGCGCCATCTCTTCGCCGACGAGGTGTCCTTCGACGCCGTCTTCGCGCTCAACGACACGCTCGCGCTCGGGGTGCTGCGGGCTCTCGGCGAGGAGGGTCTCCGAGTCCCCGAGGACGTCGCCGTCATCGGCTTCGACAACATCGACGAGGCGCGCTTCTCGCTGCCGTCGCTGACCTCTGTCGACACCGGCCGGGCGGCTATCGCCGAGATGGCGGTGGAGCTCCTCGTCGAGCGCATCAACGAGAAGGGCACCCGACGGCCGCCTCGCACCCTGAAGCCGGAGTTCTCGATCGTGGAGCGCGAGTCGACCGCCGTGGGCGCCACGCTCGAGGTTGCGGATTCGCTGTGACCAGCGCCCGCCGCTCGCTGTAGGAACCCCACCAACCCGGCGGACGCTGTCTGTCCCGACGCGACAGAGTTTCCGCACGCCCTCACAGCGGAGGGATAGGGTCCGGAACATCTCGCACAATGCCGTTCGAGGAGGAACAGTGACCCCCCGCACTTCATCGACAGCCCGCCTTCGCCGCACCCTGATCGCCGTCGCGGCTGCAGCCGCGCTCATCATCGCCCCGCTGACGGCGGCGCACGCGGCCCCCGCGCCCGCGAACGATCTCGACGACACGTGCGCCGTCCTGCGCGTCGGATCCGGCACGAACAACTACGTGACGCGCGGCTCGGTCGGCTACGGCACGAACGGCTCGGCGTCGGCCGCGACCAAGGTGCGCTTCGAGGCGACCGACCTCGGGCGGTACCGCCTCATCGATCACAGAGGCGGCGTGCTGTACCTGAGCGTCGTCAACACCGTCATGCCGGGCTCGCGCTACGGCGACCGCGCGGACTGGACGATCACCCGCGACGGGTCGACGTACCAGATCACGGCGACGAACTACGGCAAGCGCATCGGCTCCTTCCTCGGCGGACTCGTCGCCGCGAACGGCACGTTCACGTTCGTCCCGGCGACCGGCTGCGCGGGGGTCGCCGACGTAGCGACCAACGTGTCGGGCACGCCGCAGCCCGCGGTGAACGCCGACGGCACGCTGAACGGCTTCATCGACGCGCACACGCACATCACGGCCGCGGTGGGCTTCGGCGGCAAGATGCGCTGCGGCACGCCGTTCCACCCCGGTGGCGTCGAAGAGGCACTGAAGGGATGCCTCTCCCACTCCGCGATCGGGGCCTCCGGATACACGGGTGCGCTGATCGCAGGAACCGACCCGTTCATGGACTACAAGGGCTGGCCGACGTTCAAGGACTGGCCGACCCCCACGACGCTCCTGCACGAGCAGGCGTACTGGAAGGGGATCCAGCGCACCTGGCAGTCCGGCGAGCGCGTCATGAACGCCCTCCTCGTCGCCAACCGCGTGATCTGCGAGGTCTACCCCGAGAAGGTCACGAGCTGCGACGAGATGGAGCAGCTCCGGCTGCAGGCGCAGTACCTCGTCGACATGCAGGACTACATCGACGCGCAGTCGGGCGGGCCGGGCAAGGGCTTCTTCCGCATCGCCAAGACGCCGGCGGACGTGCGCGCGATCGCCGCTCAGGGCAAACTCGCCGTCATCGTCGGCGTCGAGAACTCCGAGCTGTTCGGCTGCCGGCAGATCCTCGACGCGCCGCAGTGCACGACGGCGCAGATCGACGCCGGGCTCGACGAGATCCAGTCGTGGGGTGTCAGCAACATCTACCCCGTCCACAAGTTCGACAACGCCTTCGGCGGCACGCGGTTCGACTCGGGTACGCAGGGTGCCGCGGTCAACATCGGCAACAAGGTGTCGACGGGCAACTTCTGGCAGGTCGAGTCGTGCCCGACGGCGGCGCACGACAACGAGCAGCCCCTCCGCAGCGACCTCGTCGCCGGTCTGCTCTCGACATCCGGACTGCCGGCCGGAACGATCGTGCCGGTGTATCCGAACGGACCGGTGTGCAACATCCGAGGCCTCACCGATCTCGGCCGCTACCTCGTCGATCGGGCCATGGACCGCGGCATCATGATCAACATCGACCACATGAGCGTCAAGACGGCGGACGCCGTGCTGCAGCTGGCCGAACAGCGCGGGTACCCGGGTGTGCTGACGTCGCACACGTGGTCGGACCGCTCGATGATCGCCCGCATCGCGAACGTCGGCGGCTTCGTCGGCTCGTACGCGAACGCGGCCTTCGACCAGGGCGGACGCGAGGGCTTCGTCGACGAGTGGCGCGAGAACCGTGCCGCCGCGGCACCCGGCGCGATCCCCGCGTACGGCTTCGGCTCGGATGTCAACGGGCTCGGCGCGCAGGCGGCGGCACGGGCGGGTGCGGCATCCGACCCCGTCGTCTACCCGCTGACGGCGCTCAACGGCGTGACGCTCGGCAAGTACACCGTCGGACAGCGCACGTACGACGTCAATGTCGACGGCGTCGCGACGTACGGGCTGCAGGCGGACTGGACGGTGGATGTCGTCCATGCCGCCGGTGCCGACGGCCCCCTGCTGAAGCAGCAGCTCATGTCGGGCGCCGAGCACTATGTGAAGGTCTGGGAGGCCGCGATCGCCTGGTAGCCCCCGAACCCACTCACTTCGCGCGGACCCACCCGCTTTCGTCGACAGAACTGCGTGGGTTCGGCGAGAGTGGTTGGGTTCGACGACGCGGGTGGATGCTGCGGGCTACGCGCCGAGAGCCTCCGACACGACCGCGCGGGCCTCGGCCTGCACCTCGGCGAGATGCTCGGGCCCGCGCAGGCTCTCGGCGTAGAGCTTGTAGACGTCCTCCGTGCCCGAGGGGCGCGCGGCGAACCACGCGTGCTCGGTCTGCACCTTCAGCCCGCCGATCGCGGCGCCGTTGCCCGGCGCGTGCGACAGCTTGCCCGTGATGGGCTCTCCCGCGAGCTCGGTCGCGGCGACCGCCTCGGGAGCCAGGCGAGCCAGCTGCGCCTTCTGCGCGGGAGTGGCCGGCGCATCGACTCGCTGATAGGCGGATGAGCCGTACTCGGCCTCGAGCTCGGCGTAACGCTGCGAGGGAGTCTTGCCCGTCACGGCGAGGATCTCGGCGGCGAGCAGGCACAGCAGGATGCCGTCCTTGTCGGTCGTCCAGACCGAGCCGTCGCGGCGGAGGAAGGAGGCGCCGGCCGACTCCTCGCCGCCGAACGCGATCGAGCCGTCGAGCAGCCCGGGCACGAACCACTTGAACCCGACCGGCACTTCGTAGAGCTTGCGGCCGAGCGCCGCCACCACCTTGTCGATGATCATCGACGACACGAGGGTCTTGCCGACCGCGGCATCCGTCGGCCACCCCTCGCGGTGCGAGTAGAGATAGTCGATCGCGACCGCGAGGTAGTGGTTGGGGTTCATGAGGCCCGCATCGGGCGTCACGATGCCGTGCCGGTCGGCGTCGGCGTCGTTGCCCGTCAGGATGTCGTACTCGTGCCGGCGCTCGACGAGCGAGGCCATCGCCGACGGCGACGACGGATCCATGCGGATCTTCTCGTCCCAGTCGAGCGTCATGAACCTCCACGTGGGATCCACGTCGGGGTTCACGACCGTCAGGTCGAGTCCGTACTTCTCGCCGATGAGCGCCCAGTACTCGACCGAGGCGCCACCGAGGGGGTCGGCGCCGATCCGCACGCCCGCCTCGCGGATCGCGTCGAGGTCGATGATCGAGCCGAGGTCCGCCACGTATCCCTCGCGGAAGTCGTAGTCTCCGATCGCGTCGCCGTCGAGATCCTTGAACGGCGTGCGCGCGACCCCTTCGAGCTTCGCGGCGATGAGCTCGTTCGCGCGATCGGCGATCCACCCGGTCGCGTCGGTGTCGGCGGGTCCGCCGTTGGGCGGGTTGTACTTGAACCCGCCGTCGCGGGGCGGGTTGTGCGACGGGGTCACCACGATGCCGTCGGAGCGGCCGCGGTCGTCCAGCGCCCGGCCGTGGTTGTAGGTCAGGATCGCGTGGCTGAGGGCGGGGGTCGGCACCCAGGCATCCCGGCTGTCGACGCGGACGTCGATGCCGTTGGCGACGAGCACCTCGATCGCGCTGCGCTCCGCCGGGAGCGACAGCCCGTGCGTGTCGCGTCCGAGGAAGAGCGGACCCTCGATGCCCTGCGACCGCCGGTAGTCGACGATCGCCTGCGTCGTGGCGAGGATGTGCCATTCGTTGAAGCTCGTCGACAGTGACGAGCCGCGATGGCCGCTCGTGCCGAAGGCGACGCGCTGCTCGGGCACCGTCGGATCGGGCACTCGGTCGTAGTACGCGGAGATGAGCTCATCGATGTCGATGAGGTCGGAGGATTCGGCGGGCTGTCCTGCGCGGCTCATGGCTTCAGTCTGCCGCTTTCGAGGGCGGATGTCGCGACCTTGACGGGCCCGGCGGCATGCAACGATGTAGACGGCGCGCCGTCGCGCCCCGATCGACGGAGGAATCACATCGTGAGCAAGCAGGCGCTCATCGTCCGCGGAGGATGGGAAGGACACAAGCCCGTCGAGAGCACCGACCTGTTCGTCCCCTTCCTCGAGGCGCAGGATTACGACATCCGCATCGAGCCGTCGCCGGCCGTCTACGCCGACGCCGCTGTCATGTCGGAGGTGGATGTCATCGTCCAGTCCGTCACGATGTCGACGATCGAACGCGCCGAGCTCGAGGGCCTGCGCAACGCCGTCGCCGCGGGTACGGGCCTGACCGGCTGGCACGGCGGCATCGCGGACTCGTTCCGCGCATCGTCGGACTACCTGCAGCTCGTGGGCGGCCAGTTCGCCACGCACCCGAGCAAGCACCCCGACGAGGTCATCGGCGCCGAGACCGACAACTTCCTGCGCTACACGGTCGAGATGACCGACCTCGGTCGCGAGCATCCCATCACCCGCGGCATCCCGGACTTCGAACTCGAGACCGAGCAGTACTGGGTGCTCACCGACGAGCTCAACGACGTGCTCGCGACGACGACGCATCCCGCCCCCGCGTGGCATCCCTGGCAGCGCGCTCTCACCACCCCCGCCGTGTGGACGCGCCGCTGGGGGAGCGGTCGCATCGCCGTCGCGACCCCGGGCCACAGTCCGGACGTGCTGCGCAACGAGCACGTCCGCACCATCGTCGAGAGGAGCATCCTGTGGGTCAGCCGCACGGCATCGGCATCGTAGGGCTCGGCGCGATCAGCGCGGCGTACCTCGACACGCTCGCGCTCGCGAAGGGAATCCGCATCGCCGCCGTCGCCGACCTCGACGCGTCGCGCGCGCACGCGCTGGCGGAGAGGCTTCCGGATGCCGCGGCCCTCACCGTCGCGGAACTGCTCGCATCCCCCGACGTGGACACGGTGCTCAACCTCACCATCCCCGCGGCCCACGCAGAGATCGCCCTCGCAGCCCTCGCCGCCGGCAAGGACGTCTACGGGGAGAAGCCGCTCGCTGCCGACCTGCCTGCGGCTCTGGACATGCTCGCCGCGGCGACGGCCGCCGGACGCGGCCTCGGCAGCGCGCCGGACACCGTGCTGGGCACGGGCACCCAGACCGCGCGCGTCGCGATCGACGACGGACTGATCGGGCGCCCGACGGCGGCGACGGCGGTCATGGTGACGCCGGGGCACGAGCGCTGGCATCCGAATCCCGACTTCTACTACCGCCCCGGCGGCGGCCCGCTTCTCGACATGGGTCCCTACTACGTGACGGCGCTCGTGCAGCTGCTCGGCCCGATCCGCTCCGTCGTCGGCTCCGCGAGCACGCCCCGCACGACCCGCACGATCGGCAGCGGGCCGCGCGCGGGCGAGATCATCGAGGTCGACGTCGAGACGCACGTGTCGGGGGTTCTCGAGCACGAGAGCGGCGTCCTGTCGACCCTCACGACGAGCTTCGACGCGACGCGCACGACGGCGGCGCCGATCGAGGTGCACGGCGACGAGGGCAGCCTCGTCGTGCCCGACCCGAACACGTTCGCCGGCGACGTGCGGCTCATCCGCACCGGCGACCCCGACTGGCGCACCCTCGCCCCGTCGGCGGGGTACGCCGACAGCGCGCGGGGTGTCGGGCTCATCGACTTCGTCACGGCGACGCCCGATCGCCCGGCCCGCGCGGCGGGCGCACTGGCGCTGCACGTGCTCGAAGCGATGACGGCGCTCCTCGCGTCGGCTCGCTCGGGCTCGCGGGTCACCCTCGAGTCGACGGCCGTGCGGCCTGCGCTCGTCCCGCTCACCCCGCGGGACGAATGGCTCCGCTTCGCCTGACGGACGTCGCGTCCGGCTCAGCTCGCGAGGTGCGCCGCGTGCGCGATGACGCTGTCGAGCGTCGCGCGCAGGGCCGGCGAGTCCGCCTGCGTGCGGCGATGGATGGCGAGCACGTCCCGCGTCGAGGCCGGTCCCGCCGTCGGGATCGCCACGACTCCCGGTCCGAGCTCTCCGCGGCCGAGCCGGGGGATCAGCGCGACCGCCAGACCGGCGCGCGCCAGCTCGAGGTGATTCTCGAACTCCATGGACTCGTGCACGATCCGCGGGGCGTTGGGGACGCCGTCGAACAGGCGTCGCAGCCACTGGCGGCAGATGGTGGATTCGAACGTCGCGACCCACTTCTCGCCCGCGAGCTCTTCCGGGTGCACGACATCGCGCGTCGCGAGCGGATGATCCGTGCGCAGGATGACGTCGGCGGCATCGGTGAAGAGCGGAGTCGCGACGACCTGGTCCGGCATCGCGAGCGCGACCCCGCCCCAACGGTGGACGATGCCGAGGTCCCGCTGACCCGAAGCCACCAGAGCGATCGACTCCCACGGTTCGCTCTCGCGCAGCGAGAGCGCGAGGCCCGGGTGCCGCTCGGCGAGATCGGTCAGCACGGTCGTCATGAGCCCGCGGACGACCGTCGAGAACGCGGCAAGGCGGATCTCGCCCACGACGCGGGCGTCTTCGGCGGCCGTGACGTGGAGGTCGGCGCGCAGGCGCTCGAGGTCGGCGAGGATCGGCGTGGATGCCACGACGAGCCGGGTGCCCGCCTCGGTCAGCACGACACCGCGCCCGGCCCGCTCGAGCAGCGCCACGCCGGTCTCCTTCTCGAGCCGCTTCACCTGCTGCGAGACCGCCGACGGCGTGTAGCCCAGTGTCGTCGCGGCCGCGACGACACTGCCCTGCATCGCCACGGCACGCAGCGAGATGACGGCCTCGAGATCGATCATGCAGCCACGCTACCGAATGATCGCGATAAACCATCGCTTGTCCTTCATCCGGGGGCGGGATGAACTGGATGCATGACCCGTCGTGACATGATCCTCGCCGCCTCCGTCGCGACGCTCTGGGGCTTCAACTTCGTCGTGATCGACTGGGGGATGGACGGCATCCCCCCGCTCCTCTTCGTCGCGATCCGCTTCCTTGTCGTGGCGGCCGCCGTCGTCGTGGTCCCGAGACCGAAGGCGTCATGGAAAGCCGTCGTGGGCATCGGCCTGTTCATGAGCCTCGGCCAGTTCGGACTGCTCTACTCGTCGTTGGCGCTCGGCCTGCAGCCCGGACTGGCGGCGCTGCTGCTGCAGGCGCAGGCGGTCTTCACGATCGTCCTGGCGGCGGGCGTGCTGCGCGAGCGCCCCACCCTGCCTCAGACCGTCGGCGTGGCGATCGGCGTGATCGGCCTCGCCGTCGTGGCGGCGGGGCGCGGGGGCGACGCGCCGGCGATCGCCGTGGTCCTCGCGCTCGCGGCCGCGCTCTCATGGGCGATCGGCAACGTCATCTCCCGTCGCGCCGGCGTCGGCCGCGGACGAGGGCGCCTGGGCGCGCTCTCGCTCACCGTGTGGGCGGCGCTGGTCGTGCCGGTTCCCGCCCTCGCGCTCTCGTTCGCCTTCGAGGGGCCTGCGGCGATCGCCGAGGGACTCGCGGCGTTCGGATGGCGTCCGGCGCTGTCGACCCTCTACACCGGCCTGCTGTGCACGCTCGTCGGATACACGATCTTCAACGGCCTCCTGGCGCGCAACAGGTCTGCAGCGGTCGTCCCGTGGGTGCTCCTCGCGCCGGTGGTCGCGATGATCGCCGCGGCGCTGCTGCTCGGACAGATCCCCACGATCGCCGAGGCCGTCGGCGGCGTCGTGCTGGTGGCCGGGGTGCTCGTCACCAACCTCCGCGGCAGGACCGCGCGAGCCGCGCTGCCCGACCTCGCGGCCCCGCTGCCCGAGCAGGAGCGGCCTCCCGCCCCGCGCGAGCGCGCTCGTCGCTGAGTCCGACACGGCACCGTCCGCCCGTGACTAGGCTGGACCGCGTGACTGTCGAGCCCGAGGCATCCGGAATCCGCACGTACAGCTTCCTCGGGCCTGCCGGAACCTTCACAGAGGCGGCGCTCGCGCAGGTGCCCGAAGCGCGCGGGCAGCGCTGGAGCCCTGTCCGCAACGTGGGAGAGGCGCTCGCCGACGTCGTCGAGGGGCGATCGGATGCCGCGATGATCGCGATCGAGAACTCGGTCGACGGCGGTGTCTCGACGGCGCAGGACGCCCTCGCGACCGTCGGCGGCCTGCGGATCGTCGGGGAGTACCTCGTGCCCGTCGACTTCGTGCTCGTCGCGCGGCCCGGCACCAGACTGGAGGACGTGTCGCTCATCGCGGCGCACCCCGTCGCCTATGCCCAGTGCCTGCAGTGGCTCACGCGCACGCTGCCGTCGCACGCGCACGTCCCCGCGGCGAGCAACGTCGCGAGCGCCGTGGGACTGCTCGACGGCACGAGTGAGGCGGATGCCGCGATCGCGCCGCCGGGCATCCTCGAGCATCATGACGTCGAGCTCCTCGCCGAGCGGATCGGCGACAACGCCAACGCGCTCACGCGCTTCGTGCTGGTCAGCCGCACGGTCGCCCCACCGCCGCCGACCGGCGCCGACAAGACGTCGCTCATGGTCGAGCTGCCCGAGGACCACCCGGGTGCCCTGATGGAGATGCTCGAGCAGTTCGCGACGCGCGGCATCAACCTCTCGCTGCTGGCATCGCGGCCGATCGGAGACGCCCTCGGGCGCTACCGGTTCGTCATCGACGCCGACGGCCACGTGCACGACGAGCGCATGGCCGATGCCCTCCTCGGCCTGAGGCGCTTCAGCCCGAAGGTCGTGTTCCTCGGTTCGTACCCGCGAGCCGACCGAGCCGTCGTGCACTATCCCGACCGGTACTCCGACGACGTCTTCGTCGAAGCGCGGGACTGGCTGCGCGGCCTGTTGAGCGGAGAGCCCGAATCATGAGCTTCGAATTCGATCCCGATGACCAGGTGCACCTGCGTTCGCTCGCGCGCCTGGAGTCCGAGAAGATCGCCTGGATCGTGACATCGGGGCGCGACGGCTACCCGCACGCCGTTCCCGTGTGGTTCCTCTGGCTGGAGGGCAAGGCCATCGTCTTCAGCGAGCCCAAGACGGCGAAGGTCGCCAACATCCGCACGGACGACAAGGTCGCCCTGCACCTCGAAGCGGGGGCGGACGGCGAGCAGCTCACCGTGCTGCGCGGCACGGCGGTGCTGCACGATGACGCGGCGATCGAGTGGGTCGCCGACATCGGCGACGACTACACCGCCAAATACGAGGACGGGCTGCGGGGCCTCGAGCTCACGGCGGCCTCGATGGCGCAGAGATACTCCACCGTGATCGAGTTCACGCCCGAGAAGCTCATCGCCTGGTAGCGCCCCGCCCCGAACCGGGTGAGGGCTCAGGATGCGAGCAGTTCGAGCGTCTGGATGCGGCCGGGCGCGGCATCCATTCCCTCGTCGGCATACGACCCGGCGATGGGCGAGATCATGACCTCGTCGACGCCGTGACGTGCCGCGAACTCGTCGAGCTCTGCGCGCACCGTCTCGCCGGTGCCGACGAACCACTTCGACCGCGACTGGGCCATGATCGACTCCGCGAGCCCGTCGAAGTCGGCTGCCCCCGCGATCGCCTGCTCCACGGTCTCGAGCGCGACGAGCGGGCGGTTGGTGCGCAGCCGCGCCATCATCCGCAGCTGCGGCAGCGCGCGCGCTTCGGCCTCTTCGGCCGTGGGTGCCGCGATCGCGTTCGCCGTGAGGAAGGTCCGCGGTTCGGCGATCACGCCCGCGCGGAACTGCGATCGGTACAGCTGGAGTGCCCGTTCGAGGCCCTCGCCCGAGAAGTGGTTCGCGAAGACGTAGGGGAGTCCCAGGGATGCTGCGAGCTGCGCCGAGTAGTCGCTCGAGCCGAGCAGCCACACCTCGGGGACCGTGGTCGAGGCCGGCGTCGCGCGCACCTCGTAGGTGCCGCCCGAGGTGAACCGCACGGTCGCACCGTCGGCCGACACGAGGGACAGGATGTCGGCGATGTTGTCGGGGAATCGCTCGACGTCGCTGGTCGTGCCGCTCTGGCGCAGCAGCTGCGAGATCACCGGGTCGCTCCCGGGTGCCCTGCCGATGCCGAGATCGATGCGCCCGGGCGCGAGGGCTTCGAGCGCCGCGAACTGCTCGGCGACCACGAGCGGCGAGTGGTTGGGGAGCATGACGCCGCCCGATCCGACGCGGATCCGCCGAGTGCGAGCCGCGGCCGCGGCGATGAGCACGGGCGGGGTCGTCGAGGCGACCGCCGGCATGTTGTGGTGCTCGGCGAACCAGTAGCGCGCGTAGCCGAGTTCGTCGGCGCGCTGCGCGACGGCGAGGGAGGCCGCGACCGCCTCGGCGCTGGACTGCCCCGCGCGCACGGGCACGAGGTCGAGGACGGAGAGTGAAGCATTCATCCTCACGCACAACCCGTCGTCGCATCCGCGCTATTCCGCGAATGCACGGCTTGGCGGCGAACGCACGACCTCACGACATGCGCGGGGTCGTCCATTCGATGCGAACCCGTGCATTCGGTGGAGGGACTCAGCCGCGGGGCGCGCGCTTGACGTGCTCGTACGCCTCCAGCGCGGCCTTCCGGGACTCGGCGAGATCGACGATCGGCTCGACACGCTCGTCCTGCGGGACCCACTCGTCGATGTAGCGACTCTTCGGGTCGAACTTCTTCGCCTGCAGCTCGGGGTTGAAGATGCGGAAGTACGGCGCGGCATCCGCTCCCGAGCCGGCGACCCATTGCCAGTTGAACGGATTGTTGGCAGCGTCCGCATCGACGAGCGTGTCCCAGAACCATTCCTCGCCGCGCCGCCAGTCGACCAGCAGGTTCTTGATGAGGAAGGATGCCGTGACCATCCGCACGCGGTTGTGCATGTAGCCCGTGTGCCAGAGCTCCCGCATCCCGGCGTCCACGAGAGGGATGCCCGTGCGCCCGCGCTCCCACGCGTGCAGGTGGGACGGCTTGAGCCGTGGCCACGGGAACGCGTCGAACTCGCGCCGCAGGTTCTTCTCCGCGAGGTCGGGGAAGTGGAAGAGCGTGTGCCACGCGAACTCGCGCCAGCCGAGCTCGGACAGGAATCGTCCGCCTCCGCCTGCCTCGACGGCCTCGTGCCAGACCGTGTAGGGACTGATCTCGCCCCACCGCAGCCGCGGCGACAGCAGTGACGTCGCTCCCGCCGAGGGCTCGTCGCGGGCACGGTCGTACGAGCCGAGGTCGTCCGCCAGGAACTCCCGCAGCCGCTGCCGGGCGGCCGGCTCGCCCGGTTCCCAGGTCTCGCGGAGACCCTCCGCCCAATCCGGCTTGGTCGGCAGCAGTCCCCACTCGTCGAGGGCGTCGGATGCCGGAGCCCGGCCCGGCCCGGGGATCTCGCGCGGTTCGGGCAGCGGCGCCCGCGGAGCCGGCAGGGCGAGGCAGGCGCGCCAGAACGGCGTGAAGACCGAGAAGTGCGTGCCTCCGCCGGTCTTGACCTCCCAGGGCTCGTGCAGCAGCGAGCCCGAGAACGACTGCGCCTCGATGCCGTCGTCGCGCAGCCCCGTCTTGATGCGGGTGTCGATCTCCCGCTCTGGTCCGCCGTAGCGGCGGTTCCAGAAGACGGCGGTGGCGCCGGCATCCCGCACCATCTCGGACACGACCCGTTCGGCGGCCCCGCGCCTCAGCACGAGCGTCGACCCGCGTTCACGCAACCGCTCACCCAGCGACGCCAGCGAATGGTGCAGCCACCACCGCGCGGCTCCGCCGAGCGGACGGATGCCGGGCGACTCCTCGTCGAGGACGTAGAGACCGATGACGGGCTCGTCGCTGTCCAGGGCCGCTCGCAGCGCCGGGTTGTCGGCGAGACGCAGATCGTCCCGGAACCACACGATGGTCGACGTCATGAGCCCATTCTGTCGACCCGTCCGCACGGGTGAGGCGGGGTTGACAGGCTCTACCGGCGTGCGAAGGGGACGGATGCGGCGTACCCCTCGGTGCCGAGGTGCAGCACGAGCGCGTCACCGGTGCACGTGAACGAGGATGCCGACACCGGCCACTCGGCGAGCGTCTCGGCCGTCTCGGAGGCGAAGATCGCGCTGGCGGTGCCGTCGTCGGTCGGAACGACGGTGAGCCCGTTCTCGCGCGCGGTGAGCGCGAGGCTCTCGTCGTCGGCGGTGTAGTCGCCCGACATCGTGCCGCCCAGGGCGACCGCGGCGGTGCGGCCGAGCCATGTGACGGACGTCGGCACGTTCTGCGTGAACGAGAACGTGCCGTCCGCCGCGAAGTCGATGCTCGCGGACGCCGACGGATCGATGACCGCTGCGGGATATTCGAGACCGCTCGGCAGGGCGTCGTAGATCGGCTGGAGCTGGTCGGCGCCGACGGACCATGCACCGACGATGCACGCCGGGGTGGGAGTCGGAGTGGGAGTCGGCGTGGGTCTTGCCGACTCGGCGTCGGTGGTCGTCGCGGTGCACCCGGTCGCGATGATCGCGACCGCCGCCAGGAGGGCCATCGTGCGCAACGTCTTCATGTGTCCATCTTGAGGGCTCCGAGGGCTAGAGCCCGGTCACGTCGTGCCCGCGCGGCACCGCGACGATGAGAGCGCCCGGATCGATGCGCGTGCGGACGGCGACGGCCTCGCCGAACTCGTCGCCGTCCAGCTGGACGGGCTTGGGATCCGTGGATGCGAGGTCGATGCCGTCGCCCCGCGAGTAGAGCACCGAGTTGTCCTTGGTGCGCAGTGCCAGCATCCGTCGCCCCGTCTTGGTCTTGCGCAGCACGCTGTTGTCCCACGCGACGCGGCGCCAGACGAAGAGCCAGCCGAACGCGCCCTTGGGCTGGAAGATCACGACGTCGAGCGATCCGTCGGTCACCGACGCGTCGGGCACGAGTTCGAGCCCCGCGGGGAGCGAACCGCAGTTGGCGAACAGCACGCTCTGGATGCGCGCGCTGTGCAGGCGCCGCCCGGGGAGCTGGTACATGATCCGGAACGGCTTGGCGTTGACGAGCGAGCGCGCCGCGCCGTCGACGTACGCGACCCAGCCGACGGACTTCTTGAGCTGGGGGTTGGTGTTCGCGATCATCGCGGCATCGAGACCCATCCCGCCCATGACGACGAACGCGTGCTTGTCGAGTGAGCCGTCAGCGCGACGGAGCTCGGCCAGTCCGACATCCATCGTCAGCGAATCGCCGTCGAACGTCGCGCGGATCATCGCCTGGCGATCGGTGAGCGGAAGCCGCAGATTGCGGGCCAGCAGATTGCCGGTGCCGCTCGGCACGATCGTGAGCGGCACGCCGCTGCCCGCCATCGCCTCGGACACCGCGCGGACCGTGCCGTCGCCGCCGGCGACGAGGACCGCATCGGCGCCCTCCTCGAGGGCCTCCTTCGTGACGCCGTCGCCGAGGTCTTCGACCGTGGTCTCGTAGAAGAGGGGATCGCCCCACCCTGCCGCCTTCGACTCCTTCGACACGGCATCCCGCAGCGCCGGGACGTCCACCTTGATGGGGTTGTAGACGAGAGCCGCGTGGCGATCGTCCGTGCGGGTGCCGCCGACGTCGGGCGAATCGGCGGGGGGAGGCGTCATGGTGAAACGATAGCCCCGGATGCCGAGGCCGCGCTCTCGGCTGTTCCAGGCCCTCAGTAGACTTGACCGGTGATCGATCCCGTACTCCTCCGTGAGAATCCCGAGCTGGTCAAGCGCTCGCAGGAAGCGCGCGGCGAGTCGCCCGACACCGTCGACGACGCCCTCGCCGCCGATCGAGACCGCCGAGCGGCCATCACGGCATTCGAGGAGCTCCGCGCCGAGCAGAACGCCCACGGCAAGCGCGTCGCCCAGGCGCCGAAGGACGAGAAGGCGGCGCTCGTCGCCGCGGCGAAGGAGCTCAGCGAGCGGGTCAAGCAGGCGCAGCACGCCGTCGCGGCGGCCGAAGAAGCGTCCGACGCCGCCTTCGCCCGCGTCGAGAACATCGTCATCGACGGTGTTCCGGCCGGCGGCGAGGAGAACTTCGTCACACTCCGCACGCACGGGGGCACGCCGACCTTCGACTTCGAGCCCCTCGATCACCTCGCCCTCGGCGAGAAGCTCGGCGCGATCGACATGGAGCGCGGCACGAAGGTCTCGGGCAGCCGCTTCTACTTCCTCACCGGCATCGGCGCCCGGCTCGAGCTCGCCCTCATGACGCTCGCGCTCGACCGCGCGCTCCAGCACGGCTTCACGCCCATCATCCCGCCGACCCTGGTGCGCCCCGAGGTCATGAAGGGCACCGGATTCCTCGGTCAGCACGCCGACGAGGTCTATCACCTCGAAGACGACGACCTGTACCTGGTCGGCACGAGCGAGGTCCCGCTCGCGGGGTATCACATGGGAGAGATCCTCGATCTGGGCAAGGGTGCGAAGCGCTATGCCGGCTGGTCGACCTGCTACCGGCGCGAGGCCGGCTCGTACGGCAAGGACACCCGCGGCATCATCCGGGTGCACCAGTTCAACAAGCTCGAGATGTTCGTCTACACGACCCCCGAAGACTCCGAGGCCGAGCACCTGCGCCTCGTCGAGATGCAGGAGGGGATGCTGCAGGACCTCGGCCTGTCGTACCGGGTGATCGACGTGGCGGCCGGCGACCTCGGGTCGAGCGCCGCTCGCAAGTACGACATCGAGGCGTGGGTGCCGACGCAGGGCGCGTATCGCGAACTCACGTCGACGTCGAACTGCACGACCTATCAGGCCCGACGGCTCGACATCCGCTTCCGGCCCGAAGGCGGCAGGACGCAGCCCGTCGCGACGCTCAACGGCACGCTCGCGACGACGCGGTGGATCGTCGCGCTGCTCGAGACGCACCAGCGCGCCGACGGCTCGGTGGCGGTGCCGGAGGTGCTGAGGCCCTACCTCGGCGGCCTCGAAGTCATGGAGCCGACCGCGTGACGGAAGCGCACCTGCCCCCGACGGGCGGCATCGAGGTCGTGAAGGCCAGGAAGGCCGCCAAGATCGTCGAGCGGGTCGCGCGAGACACCGACGACCCGAGTGTCCCGACGGAGCGCCTGCTCATCGTGCTCGACATCGACGGCACGGTCCTGCTCGAGGACGAGAGCCTGAGTCCCGGGGTCGTGGACGCGATCGCACACGCCCACTGCGCGGGGCACGAGGTCATGATCGCGACGGGCCGGAGCTGGGAGGGCACGCGCGACATCATCCGCTCGCTCGGAATCGCCCCCGAGTTCGTGGTGTGCTCAAACGGCGCCGTCGTGCTCGCTCGCGTCGGGGCGGACGACCTGCAGTACGAGCGCTGGCACATCGAGACGTTCGATCCGGCCGACGTGCTGACGCTGCTGCGCGAGCACCTGCCCGATGCGCGCTACCTCGTCGAGCTCCCCGACGGCGAGCGGCTCTACACGGAGTACCTCCAGGACTGGAGGCTCACCAACGCGCGGCAGGTGCGGTTCGAGGAGCTGGGGATGCAGCAGGTCTGCCGCATCGTCGTCGTCGCGCCCGAGCAGGGCGCCGAGGACTTCGTCGAGCTCGTCGAGCGGATCGGGCTCCATCAGGTGTCGTACGCCGTCGGCTGGACCGCCTGGCTCGACATCGCGCCGCAGGGCGTCGACAAATCGACGGGTCTCGAGCTCGTCCGCACCGAGCTCGGGTTCGACCCCGCGCACGTGCTCGTGATGGGTGACGGGCGCAACGACCTCGGCATGTTCCGCTGGGCGCTCGAGAACGGCGGACGCGCGGTCGCGATGGAGCAGGGTCCGCAGGAGGTGCGGGATGCCGCGGGCGAGACGACCCTCTCGGTCGAGGCAGGCGGGGTCGCGGCGGTGCTGCGGGAGCTGTGAGGCTCGGCGCGCTCCGGGCGTGCCTTTCAGAGCTTCCTCAGCCGTGGCTGGAACAATGGGCCGACAGGGCTGTCGGTTAGACTCGACGACTGTTCGACCGTGCGCGTGCGCACGATCGGGAGGGTTGTCCGAGCGGCCGATGGACCTGGTCTTGAAAACCAGTGGGCAGCAATGTCCCGTGGGTTCGAATCCCACACCCTCCGCTGTAGCGGCCCCCTGCCCCGAGAGGACCCCGTGAGCCAGACGACGACCAAGCCCGCACGGCGTGGTCGTCGACCCCTCGCGCGGCACGGATCGCTGAAGTCGCCGCATCCGCTGTCCTTCCTCCTCAAGGTCGTGGGCGTCATGGTCGCGGTCGTGCTCGTCTCGGGCTTCGGCGTCGCGGCGTACGCGCTGACCGATCTGACGCAGAGCTACGCCGAAGACGCCGTCCCGCTCGAGGGGCAAGCAGCCGTGCCGCCCGACATCGGCGCGATCGAGACGGGTGTCGACCTCCTCATCGTCGGCACCGACGAGTGCGAGCCCGAGTACGCGGGCTACTTCGGCGACCGCTGCACGGGGGCGGATGCCGGCGGCCAGCTCAACGACGTCAACATGCTCGTGCACATCTCGAACAATCCGCGTCGGGTGACAGTGGTGTCGTTCCCGCGCGACCTCATGGTGCCGATTCCCTCGTGCACACGGGCGGACGGCTCGACGACGTCCGAGATGAGCAAGCAGCAGATCAACACGGCCTGGTCGTACGGCGGCCTCTCCTGCGTCGCCAAGACGATCTCGGCGCTCAGCGGTCAGAGCATCCCGATGGCGGCGAAGGTCAGCTTCGGCAACGTCATCAACATCACCGACGCGATCGGCGGTGTCGAGGTCTGCATCGGCAACGGCGGCATCCGCGACCGCTACACCGGCATCAACTGGCCCGCCGGACCCCGCAATGTCGCGGGTGTCGAGGCTCTCCAGTTCCTGCGCACCCGCCACGGTCTGCAGAACGGCAGCGACCTCGCGCGCATCTCGAACCAGCAGCAGTACATGTCACGTCTCGCGCGCAAGCTCGTGAGCGAAGAGGTCCTCACCGACCTTCCGACGCTCTACAAGCTCGCCACCACCGCCGTCGACAACGTGACGCCGAGCCAGAGCCTGACGAATCCGCTCACCCTCGTGCAGATCGCCCTCGCCGTGAAGGACGTCCCGTTCGACCAGATGGTGTTCCTGCAGTATCCGGTCAACGCCGATCCCGCCGATCCGAACCGCGTCGTACCGAACTACGCCGCAGCGGATCAGCTGTGGGCGGCGCTCGCCGCGAACGTGCCGCTCAGCGTCACGAACGACCCGAACCGTGGAGGCGGAGTCATCACGGTCGAGCCGAGCGCACCCGCCGAACCCGCTCCGACCCCGACGCCGGGGTCGACAGAGACCCCACCCCCGACCGAGACGGCCGTCGAGCTTCCGAACTCGATCCCGGGCACCACTGCCGCGGACGAGACGTGTTCGGCCGGAAACCTCAGAGGCTGACGGCACATGACTTCGAACGACAGGCCCGCACGCACGGGCCGTGCACCCCTTGCGCGACACGGCGAGCTGCCGACGCGGCATCCGCTGCGCACCGCGCTCGCCTTCCTTCTCGTCGTGGTCGGCGTGGTCTCGATCAGTTCGGTCGGCGTCGGCGCGTACGCCGTGTGGGATGCCGCGAACTCGGCCGTCGCCAGCGCGGTCGTCCTCGATGAGGACGAGGTGCTCCCGCCGTCGATCGGCGCGATCGAGGGCGGGGTCAACGTGCTCGTCGTCGGCACCGACTCCTGCGAGGGTGCGAACGCGAACATCTCGGCGGCCTGCCAGAACGGCGACACGGCCGGCGAGCGCAACGACGTCACGATGCTGCTCCACATCTCCGACAACCCCCGTCGCGTGACCGTGGTGTCGTTCCCCCGCGACATGATCGTGCCGATCCCGGCCTGTCCCCGCGAAGACGGGAGCGGCGACTACTCCGCGATGAGCGCGCAGATGCTGAACGCGTCGTACATGTACGGCGGACTCGCATGCACGGTCAAGACGATCGAGGCTCTGACGGGCGAGAACATCCAGTTCGCGGCATCCATCCGCTGGACGGGCGTCATCAACATGTCCGACGCCATCGGCGGTGTCGACGTGTGCGTCGCCGGCGATGTCAACGACCCGCACACCGGCCTCAGCCTGGCCGCCGGTCAGCACACGCTGATGGGGTGGAGTGCGCTGCAGTTCCTGCGCATGCGCCACGGCATCGGCGACGGCTCCGACCTCGGCCGCATCTCGAACCAGCAGCAGTTCATGTCGTCGATGGTGCGCAAGCTCCAGAGCGACGCCGTGCTGGCGAACCCGCCCGTGCTCTTCAACCTCGCGACCGCTCTGCTTTCGCAGGTGTCGGCGGGCCAGCTCACGCTCAGTCAGTCCCTCACCAACCCGACGCTGATGGTCCAGATCGCGATGGCCGTCAAGGACGTGCCGTACGAGGACATCGTGTTCCTGCAGTACCCCACGCGGTATGCGTCGGGCGATGGAGCGAGCCGCGTCCTGCCCGTGACCGACGCCGCCGACGTCCTGTTCGCCGCCCTGCGCGAGAACAAGGCCCTGACGCTCACGGGCGAGGCGAGCCAGGGGATGGGCGTCGAGGTGACCGGCGAGGCGGCGAAGCCGACCCCGACGGCGACGCCCGATCCGTCGGCCACCCCGGGCGAGACCACCGCGCCGGTCGACCCCGTCGTCCCCGAGGACCGTGTCGAGCTGCCGTCGATCATCGCCGGGCAGACGGCCGCACAGGTGACCTGCACCCGCCCGCAGCAGTAGTCAGCCTTCGGGATAGCCCGTCACGGTCAGCCAGATCGGGTAGAGGTCGGTCTGGGAACCTGCTCCTGCGGCGTCGATCGCGAACGGACCGCCGGCCGCGATCTTCTCGTCGAGTTCAGCCGCCGAGATCGTTCCCTCGAGCTCATACGTGTCGTAGACGAAGGGGATGCCGTTCGAGCCGAGCGGACTGGGCGAATCCATCAGGTGGAAGTGAAGGTGCGGCGAGTCGGTGTTGCCCGTGTTGCCGAGCAGGCCCAGGACGTCTCCCTTCTTCAGCACCTGACCGACCTCGACACCTGCGGGATTGTCGGGCTGGAGGTGCGCGTAGAAGGCGTACACGCCGTCGCCGAGGTCTTGGACGACGTGGTTTCCGCCGTATTCGTCGAGCGTGAGACCGGTCGGGTTGGCGCCCGGAGTCTGTTCGGGCAGATCGAACCGCATCGACACGATGGGCCCGTCGCCCACGGCGACGATGTCGGCTCCGAAGTAGGGGTAGCTCTCGAGCTCGTCGATCGGCCCCGTCACGAACGACCCGTCTGCGTCGAGCTGGACGTAATCGATCGCGTATCGCTCGGGCGCGTGGAAGCTGCCGTTGATCGCGTTGACGGCGCCACGATGAGGTGTGACCGCGCAGCAGCTGTTGCCGTTGAGCCAGCCCGGCCCGCGCAGGGGCGGTCCGATCACGATCGGCGCCGACCGATCGACCTCGGTCTCAGCGACGCGCTCCGTCATCCGGTTCGAGATCACCGGAGGCGCCCCGGGTTCGAATGCGAACGTGATGTCGTGCGTCAGCCGCGAGGGGAGCGCGTCCATCGAGTCGACGACGACGTCGAGCCACACCAGCGCGTTCTGGCCCGGGCCGATCACTCGACCCGGCGCGGTCGTGCCCGACACGTGCATCCACCCCGTCACCTCATCTCCGTCGAGGGTCGCCACGGAATCCCCGCTCTCGTCCACGACATCGATCTGCTCGACCGTCGCCGTCTGGGTCGTGACGTTCGACAGGAGGAGCTCGTACGCGACATGCACGCGTCCGTCGCTCGTCGGCAGCCCGCGTGGAACGGCGAGCGTCTGGGCGAGCACAGGCGTGAACGAGTCTTCGACCGTCTGCGCAGCCGGTGCGGCAGTCGGCGACGGTGTCTCGTCGGCAGCCGGCGCGGTGCAGCCGGCGAGGAGAAGGATGGATGCTGCGGCCACAGCGACCGCGCGAGCGAATCGAGCCATGCGGCCCAGTATGCCCGGCACCACCGCTGCGCCGTTAGAGTACCGGTCGCCGAGCGGTTATGATTGCTGGGCGCATGCGCACGCTTTCGAGCGGCGGATGCCTGGAGACGTCGCATAGTCAGGCCTAGTGCACCACCCTGCTAAGGTGGAGTCCTCGTAAGGGGACCGAGGGTTCAAATCCCTCCGTCTCCGCCACGAGATCCACCGCTAGTTCCCTTGAAACCACTGGGGAGTCGAGCCATCTGAGATCATCCGACGGCGCCGCGTGGGAACAAAATGGGAACAACTGGTTCTCGCGCCGCTGTTCTGCGGTCGTTGAAGCCCGGTTCGGCCCACCGCTTCAACCGACTCTAGACGCGTCGTGCCAGAAGCGATTTCTGTTGCGCCCGCTGCTACAGCCCGAGGGACGTGCCGCTTGGCGCAGTGGGAGCTTGGTAGCCAGCGTCACGCACTGCACCGTCGAGGGCCGCGGAGACAGCGTCGAGGTCGTGATCAAAAAGGTCTGCATAGACGTCGAGGGTCATGGCAGCAGAGCTGTGCCCGAGCATGCGCTGAATGGTCTTGACGTTTGCGCCCGACTGGACTGCGAGAGATGCGGCGGTGTGGCGGAGGTCGTGGAGGGTCATTGACGGCACGCCAGCCTCTTTGATGGCTGTCTTGAACCAGGACTTGGATCCTGAACTCGCGCGGACCCGGCGCATGTAGTCGCCGTTTGGCCCGGGGAAGGCCAGCGATGAGACTTTGCGGCCGGCGAACGTGCTTGTGAGCTCTGCGACCAGGAAGCCCGGGATGGGTACTACTCGATTGCGGTTGGACTTCGGCGTCCCTACATGGATCTCACCGTCGACCTCGACCGCATTGACGCTGATGGTCATGCGACGACGCGTCAGGTCGACGTCGCCGACTCGGAGTCCTGCAAGCTCCGCCCACCGGATGCCGGTGTAGGCGAGCATCAAGATCACGAGTCGCCTGTCGCCAGCAGCGGTCGCGAGTGCCTGCACCTGCTTGTGGGTGAGGTAGGTGTGCGGAGAACGGATCTTCTTGGGCCTACCCACATCTCCGATTCGAGCGGGATTGCGTGCGATGCGATCGTCTTGGACCGCGTCGTCCAGAATGCCCGCCAGAACCCCGAGCGTCCGAAGGACCACTGTCGCCCCCGCCTCACGCCTGAGATCGGCAACCCAAGCCCGCACGTCTGTAAATCGAATGTCCGCGACCGGCCAGTTGCCCCACTTGGGTTGGACGCGCAAACGCCAGGCAGTCTCGACGGGTGCATACGACGAAGGCTTCAACGACGCCTGCTTTGCCCGCATCCAGTGCTCACCGAGCATCCCCACGGTAGCGCGACCGGCCTGTGGATCAACGTAGGTCCCGCGGCTGCGCTGGGACTCAAGATCTGCCAGCCATTGCTCGGCCTCGCGCTTTGTGCGAAACCCCCGTTTCGCCGCTTGGCTGCGATCAGGGTTGCGATACCGAACTAGATAGCGACGTCCGTCGCGCGTCCTGTAGGCATGGATGCTAGCCATTCGCCTTTCGGCCGACGTGGTACCTCATGCCTTCGAGTCGTCCTGCCGCCCGTGCGCGCCTGATCCAGTCGGAGGCGGTCCGGTGGGGGATGGAGAGTTCGTCCGCGATGGTCTTGACCGGGGCGATGCCGGCGAGAGCACTGGCGCCGTAGAGCAGTTCGACGACCTCCATGCGTGCCTGTTCGTTCCCGGGCGCGACGACGGACTCGGCGAGCCAAGCTGGAATGACGCGCTCATCGTTTGTCGAGAGCGCCGCAACAGTCAGCCACTCGGCCTTCGGATCGCTCTCGTCGTCGAGCGTCCACGCGATGCAGTGCGGTGCCGCAGCTTGGACGATCGAGCCGATCGGCAGCTTGCGAAGCACGTTCAGATTCACATCTGTCCCGGCTTCGCTTGCGCTTGTCGAGACCTGGCTGACGACGTAGCGGCCAGCTTCCGCGGAGTAGGTGCTCTGGATCGTGACGTCGACATCGAGGTCGTCGAGGTGCGTTCGAGCGACGAACTGTGGGACGATCCGCAACGCCGATCCGACGGCCGTAGTGGCCGCGTCCACGGTCATGGGCGTGCCCTCGGGAGTACTCACGTCTACCTTCACCCCCTTAGTTTGCCTAATCGCGATGCGGTTTCGCGGATCGGTCTTGCCGAGTGTATCAAATAATGTCACACTAAGGATGAAACGCGGAGCTAATGCGCAAAGGAGGGCGACGTGCCCAAGGTTCAGAGCTCGCCACGAAAGGTCACGTACGTCACTCCGGCGCAGGTGTGCGAAATGCTGCCCGGGATGACCGAGAACACTCTCACCATCTGGCGGCATTACCGCCGCGGTCCGAGCTTCGTAAAGGTCGGCCGTCGCGTGTTCTACGACTTGGATGCGATCCGCCAGTGGATCGACTCCGGGGTCACTACATGCAACCCCAAGATCGCCAACCTGGGCGGTCGGCGATGACTTACATCATCGTGTACTCGACCGGTCCGTCGTGCATGCGGTGCACATTGACGTGTCGTTGTCTCGATGATCGAGGGCTCGACTACACCGTCATCGATCTGCGCGACGACACCAACAGCGCCGCGCGCGACTGGATCACCCACGACCTCGGGTACAGCGAAGCTCCTGTCGTGGTCGTGGACGATGACGATCAACACCATTGGAGCGGCTTCCGCCCCGACCTGATCGAGCAACTGGCGACGCGGCATGTCTGACCAGCCAGAGCCTTCTCCCCGAGACGAGAGCGCGATATCGAGCGGTGAGCCGTCACGCGAGTCTCAACTGTCCGGGCGCGAGCGCGACCGCGAGCGAGCGGGCGAGACGCAACGTGTGTGGCGGAAGAAGAATCCGGATCGCGTGCGGGAACAAAGCCGTGCATATCGGGAGCAGCACCGCGACGAACTGAACGCGTGGAAGCGCGAATGGCGCCGGCGGAATGCCGAGCATGTGAGCGAGTACCACCGTCGCTATCACGAGCAGTTCCGCGAGCGTGAGAACGCACGCAACCGCGAGTACAGGCGTCGCCGCGCCGCGGAGGCTCGTCAGGAACGGGACCGCGTTGAGCGTCGTCGCGTCAACGGGCGGCGGTACTATCTCGAGAACCGGGATCGGATTGCGATGGCGACGCGGATCTGGCGGGAGCGGCAGAAGATCAAGGACCCCGAGCGGTATCTCGCTCAGCGGCGGGAGAGCAACAAGCGCTGGCGCGATCGGAATAAGGATCGCGAGAACGCGAAGCTGCGCGCACACTACCGCGACAACGCCCCCGAACTCCGTGACAAGGCGCGCGCGTACTATGCCGCGAACCGGGAACGGATCCTCGCGCAGCGCAAGGCCGCCCGTATCGCCTCACGCGACCGCCAGCGACAGTACCGCATGCGCGAGCGTCGCCGCCACGACGCGGGTCTTCCTCCGTACCGTCGTCACCGAACCACGACTGCCGAGCGCGCGGAGCATCGCACCGCCGCGAACGCCTTCTTCACACACCCCCTCTCCGACGAGCGGCTACACGCCAACCGCGCGGGGCTGCCCACTCCTCCCGAGCTGATCGCGCGATGGACGCGCGACTGCGCGCGTGCCCGCGCGTCCCACTTCCTCGCTACCCAGCAGGACACGCAGGCGCGGCTGACCTCCCACGTAACGCGACGCAGCGTCAATCAACTCGTGGACGAACGGCACGCCACCAAGCAGGCAGCGCAGGAGGCAGAGGAGGAAGCGCGGATGGATGCGATCGCACGTCGCATCAACAGCCAACTGCGGACAGGGCGCCGACGCCCGCCCAGACCCGACCCCGCAGCGCCGCACACCCCCGGCGCCGCACCGCACTCCGGAGGACTCTCCCGATGACCTCACCTCGCGCACTGTCCGCCACCTCAGCCACAATCGCAACCAAGGAGATCACCATGATCGATCGAGCCAACGCCGAAGCCGCGACGTTCCGCGTCGGAGTCGCCGCACTCACCTACCGCGCCGACAAGGCCGCCACCGAGCCCGGATACACGATCGACGAAGACGTCGACTGGTGCATCCAGCCCCTCCGCGGCATCGAGCCCGAGACCTTCGAGCGACTCCGCCACCTCGTCCAGGAAACCATCGTCGACCCAACCAGCCACCGAGTCGCCTTCAACAGCGCGCTGGCCGACCTCGTAGCGCCGGAGGAGGCGACGCCATGAACGTCGACACCGTCGCACCATTCGCAATGGTCTGCACCGTCCTGCTCCCCGCGGGGATCGTCGTGATGCTCCCGGCGGTCGCCGTCGCCGGACTGCGCGGACACGGTCGCCATGCGAGACGGCTGCTCCTGACTCTGACTGCGCTGGTTGCTCTGGCCGCCATGGCCGGTCTAGTCGTAGGGACAGCCGTCGAGTCGGCTGCGGTCCTCACCGGCTAGTCACGAGGCGGATCAGCCAGCGCCCGCTGAACCGCGCTGGCGCTCACCCCGAGCACTCCAGCGATATGTGCCAGTGACCTGTCGTGCCGTCGCAGCTCGACCGCGATCGCGAGCCGCTCCGGCGTGACCACCGAGGGCCGTCCGCGCCGACGACCAGACGCGCCGTCCTCGCCGAGACGTTTCCGTGCTCGCACGCGCGCCAGGTCCACCCGCAGCGACTCGAGCGCCGCGAACACCTCCGCCGCATCGACCGGGCCGGCATCCGTCGACAGCGCCGTCTCACCGAGTGAGCGGAATCGCACGCCACGCGCCCGCAGGGCTGCGACGATCTTCACGAATCGCGTGGACGAGGGTGCCAGTCGTACCGCTGCCGTGACCATGAGCGTGTCCCCCTCGCTCAACTCGGCGAGACACCGCTCGAGCTCGGGGAACGCTGTGGGGACGTCGGGTGACGTGTCGGTGAAGACGATTGCCGCGCCCGACGACGTGAGTGCCGCGGCGTCGGCGGAGGTGTCGTCCTCGAGCAGTGCGCGTGTGTACCCGACGACCTTGCTCACCGGGACGGACCCGACCGGTCAGGCGACGGGGGAGGAACGGCCGGACCCGTGCCGCGCTCGACGTCGACATCACGGCGGGGACGCTTGTGTGCGACCTCACGCAACGGCTGCAGTTCGCCGGCGATCCGGGTCTCGAGCATCTTCGCCACCGGCGAGCCGGTGGGCAGCGCAAGACGGGGGATGACGTCGCGGAGGGCCAGGTCGTTCAGCGCGATGACCGCGTCGGTCATGTCCCTGCGGCGGGTGGCCGGGTTCTTCACGAACTCCGTGATGTGGCGCAGCTCGCTGAGCCACTGCGTCGCCTGCAAGGTCGACATCCGCGACCCCGCAGCGCGGTCAAGAGCGGTGACCGCGCCTGTCCTCTCGGCGCTCTGAGCACTGTCGAACTGGGCGGTACCGTTCCGGTCGAGGACGACCACACGGGCCTCTGTCGATGATTGCGCGAATGCTTCGAGCGTGGCGCGGGTCTGTGCGAGATCTCGGTTGTGTGCCTCGATCGCAACGGTGGGGACCTCGCGCCCGGGGGAGCGGAGCGCTGCCGATGTCTGCGCCATGAGGCTCTCGGCGCGTGATACGGCGACGACGGCCACCACGGGCTCGAAGTTCTGACTCGCGAAGTTCTTCGCGAGGCCGAGGGTCGCGTCCGCTGATCGGAAGGGCGCATCGACGAGCAGGGGGAGGTGGTTGTCGCGCGCGTGTCGCAGGCACGCGCTCAGCCACTCCGCAACGATCGCGTTCGCATCGACGGCAATGTCGGAGCCGGTGGATTCCGATTCTGGAATGAGCCGGCGAAGGATGGCGGGTGACACGACCGCGATGCCGTCCGTTCGTTCGGTGACGAGCTGTGCGATCGCGCGTGCGCTGCCTGAACCGGCCAGGCCGTTCAGGAGGACGAGACGGGGTGTGTCGGAGGCTTGAGCTCCTGCGAACAGGATCGGAAGGATCTCGTCCGCAAGAACTCGCGCAGAGTCGAACGGTCGGTCTGATCGCTCCACACGAGGCGAGAGGGGTTCCTCGGCCATCGCCGTCACCGCGCGCCGATCGAATCCGTTCGTGCCGAGCGCGCGCGACCACATCGGATCCTGTTCCGTCGCGTCGCCAACGACGAAAGATCTGGTCAGCAGTTCGTCGTAGGCGACGGCATCCCCAGGTCGCCACGACGGCACAGCTACTCGCATCATCCCTCCGCCGCGATTCTACTCACCCGAAATCGGTCGTCCCAGGACTTTCGGGTCAACGGGGTCGCCCACCTAGAGAGTCGCGCGTTTGTTGTTTGCCGTGAAGCCTTCGGCATCGTACCGGCGGCCGGGCTGCGCGCAAGGGCTTTCGCGGCATATCCTCCTCCGCTGCGCTGCGTCCGGTATTCCACGGTCCCTTGCGCTCCACCCGACCTTCCTCCCTCGGCACTGCGTGCCTTCACGGCAAACAACACAAGGAAGAAGAAGAAATGACCACCGGAATCCTCGAACACCTCGACCCGCAGACCCTCGCGATCGAGACCAACGTCCGCACCCTCGCCACCACCGACAAGGGACTCGTGGACAGCATCCGCGAGAACGGCGTGCTCACCCCGCTCCTAGGCTGGCGCGACCAAGGCGGCACCGTGCACGTCCGCGCCGGACAGCGCCGTACCCTCGCCGCCCGCGAAGCAGGCATCGCCACCGTCCCCGTCTACCTCGTCGACGCCGACACGGAAGATGAGGCGCGGCGACTGGTGGAGCAGATGGTCGAGAACGAGCAGCGCACCGCCCTCACCGACACCGACCGCGTCGCCGCGTGGAGGCAAATGGAACTCGCCGGCCTGTCGGTCACCGCGATCGCCCGCAAGACCGGCACCAAGCGCGACCGGGTCGAGACCGGCCTCACGGTCGCCGCCAGAGACACCGCAACTGCCCTCGTCAGTGAACACGGGATCACCCTCGACCAGGCCGCGACCCTCCTCGAGTTCGACGGCGACGACGACACCGTGCAGGAACTCACCCGCACCGCGACCACCGAGCCGGGGTACTTCCCCGTCGCGGTCGAACGCGCACGCCAGGAGCGCGTCGCGCGGGAGGCGAAGGCGCGGGTCGAGCAGGAGGAAGCCGCCAAGGGACACCGGATCCTCCACGACCGACCCGGGTGGAACGAAACTCCGTACCGGCTGCGGATGCTCACCACCGCCGACGGCGACGGAGTCACCGCCGGCGACGTGCAAGGCAAGGAGGGCGTCTCGGTGCACGTCGCGACGTACTACGGCGGGGAAGCCCGAGCCGAGTACTACGTCGACGACCCGGAAGCATTGGGGCTGGTCGTGCGGGACGACGTGCTCGTGAGTGAGCCGAAGGCCGGACCGATGAGCGACGAGCAGAAAGCCGAACGGAAGCAGATCATCGCCAACAACACGGAGTGGGACGCCGCCGAAACCGTCCGCCGCGAATGGATCACCACCCTCCTCTCCCGCAAGACCCTCCCGAAGGACGCGACCGCCGTGATCGCCACCGGCCTCACCCGGGCGCGACACCTCGTCGGCGCATCCATGGAACGCAGCAATAGCAGGGCCGCTTCGCTGCTCGGACTCGACGACAGCACCCGCGACGTCATCACCGGCTACCTCGACGCGCACCCCACCCGCGCCACACACGTCGCCCTCGCCGTCGTCCTCGGCGGCATCGAACGGACCACCGGACGCGACTCCTGGCGCAGCCCACGCGCCGATGTCGGCTGGTACCTGCAGACCCTCGCCGCCTGGGGCTACGCACTCACGACTGTCGAGCAGATCGCCGCAGGCAGCTCCGTTGCCAGCGAAGAAGCACGACGGCTGAACATCCGCCCAATGTGAGTCGTGGCCACGCTTAGCGGGGGGGGCACGTCTGCGCTCGATAGCGACCGGGACGGATGGGCGGTTGTAAAGGGAGGACATGCGAGCTCAACAACCAAACGTGGGTGGGCCCGGAGGAACCCACTTCGCAGCCCGTCTGCGTGCTGTGGCTGGCAAAAGCCGTAGCCAGCGGCCGAACTTTGCGAATGGGTGGGCGGAATCCGCACCCGGGGAGTGGAAGTGCATCACTCGCGTCGTCCTACCCTGGCGCGAGATGAGAGCACTCTCATAAAG